>NZ_JAAQWI010000001.1:0-1220179 GCF_012985385.1 Pseudomonas sp. WS 5503 | reverse complement strand
TTGTGTCATGGATGGTTGTGTGAATTTTTTTGACTCCGTCTGTGGTTCATTCCGAGGGGCGTGAAAGAGTTTAGGGGGGGGGGGGGGGGGGCGTGCCGATAAGGTCGCGTTATATGTGGCTGCTCGCCATATTTTCGGGTAGGGCTGCCTTCCCCTCTAGACGTCGAGCTAAAGACCAAAACAATACGGCAGCCCTCAGGCATTAAAGCTTTCAAGTAAAAAAGAGAGCTCTTCTAAAATCGGCCCCCTCCATATACGGGACCTAGGCTGCGCCCATTTGCGTTTGCTTCATTTGGGTGTCGGGAAAGTTGAGGTGAAACCAGGTAAAATTCTGATCAGTCACTTCTACGCTCGCAGAACCCTGATGCAATCCCATAATTGACTGTACTATAGCTAGGCCCAGACCCGTACCACCTTCATTTCGTGCTCGGCTTTTGTCTACACGGTAGAACCGCTCGAACAAATGCACCTGGTGTTCCTTGGCGATTCCGCGCCCCGGGTTACCAACACTCAAGGTAGTTCCGTTAGCACCGCGTTGAACTTTCACGTAAACCGTCCGGCCTCTTGGGCAGTAGCGAATCGCGTTCGAGACAAGGTTCGAGATGGCTCGTTGAATCATTATCTGATTGCCACGCACCACGCCATTTCCTGTGAGCTGGAGTTGTATTTCGCCTTCTTCGGCCGTAATGCTGAAGAGGTCGCAGACCCGCTGAATTTCGTCGAGCAAACAGACATTTTCGAATTCTACCATTGACGCGGGGTGGCTGACCTGGGCTAGAAATAGCATGTCGGAAACCATTCGACTCATGCGGTCCAACTCTTCCGTGCACGACTCCAAGACTTCTCGGTACTCAGGAAGAGACCTTTCCCGGGTCAGCGCAACCTGAGCCTTACCCATGAGATTGGACAAAGGTGCACGCAGTTCGTGAGCAAGATCGTCCGAGAACTGCGATAGCTGCTGAACCCCATCATCTAGACGCATCAGCATGATATTGATTCCATCGCCGAGCTTCTTCAGTTCTGCCGGCATCCCCTTCGTTGGTAGGCGATGATCAAGGCTCTCGGTGGAAATTTTCGAGGCAATCCTCAAGAACTTGGTCAGAGGCAGTAGTCCTCTGCGCACAGTCCACCATCCAATGGCCAAGATCAGCAAGAGAATAAGAGGCGAGACCATCAGCGCCCAGGTTAGCAATGCATCGAGCAGGGCTTGGTTGGCTGACTGGTCCATGGTCATGAACACACTAACTTCGGTTCCATCGCCTAGATTCATTACTCGCGAAGCGCTAAGTAGCGGGCGACCCGTGGAGTCACGCCACTCGTGCTGTTTAACCTGCTCGGTTGGCTTGAACTTGTGCACTTCCAGGTTGACTGCCTTCGAACCTATTGAGAGCAGTGGAGTTTGCGTTTGTCCTGACTCAAAGATGCTGACGTACAGATTATTGTGCCCCATGACCAAGTCAACTAGCTGGTGCGCGTCTGGATTGACATCAGCGATACTAGTGATAGCGGATAGGTTGTGAGTCATACCCGCCATTTTCACTTCGAGGTCCATTCGGGAGTTTCTCTCGAGAGCTTGGCTCACCATCACATACCCAAAGGTGGCGAAAAGGAGGAGCAGCGCTGCGCTCATCAAACCGACTTTGAATCCCAGCTTCACAGCCAGACTGAACGGCCTCATGCGCGCTCCTCCAGAACGTACCCTATGCCTCGAAGTTTATGTATGAGCTTGGTCTCAAATGGATCATCGATCTTCGAGCGTAATCGCCGGATAGAGACGTCAATAACGTTATTATCGCAGTCAAAGTTCATGTCCCATATCAGCCAGATGCTCTGAGAGCGTGTAAGTGCTTTGCCAGCTCGACTAATGAGAAGGTGCAGGAGAGCAAATTTCTTGGTGTTGAGGTCTATGCGTGTAGATCCACGGAACACCCGATGGCGCACAGAGTCGAGCTCTACATCCGAAATTCTCAGCGCGTTTTTCTCAAAAAGCTCGTCGCCACGTCTTTGCAGCGAGCGCATGCGAGCAAGCAGCTCGGGAAACTCGAAGGGCTTGACGAGGTAGTCATCTGCGCCACCGTCCAAACCCTTGAGCTTGTCGTTGGTTCGTCCCCAGGCAGTCAGCATAATGACGCGGACCCGGCTGGTTTCTCTAATGACTTCCAAAAGGTCCAAGCCATTGATGTCAGGGAGGTTCACATCGAGAAGCAGAAACGAATAAATATTAGTATTGAATAAGTGAGCGGCATCAACACCATTGTTTGCTATATTTACGATGTACCCGCTTTCAGAAAGGCCCTGCTGAAGGTATTCTACGTTTTTGGTTTCGTCTTCCACAACTAGAACGCGCATAACTTATCTCAGGATGTGAGTAAAATAATAGTCCAATCGGCCGCCAGTGTGGTTATACGCTGATTGGTAGTACTGCTGTGTGCTTGGTGTTTAATTTCATTATTTATTTTCATGCGCATTACATTAACTCAATAATAACTGATCCTAGCGCGAATTGGCTAAATGCGCGTAAGCTTTGCAAATTTGTAATTTTTGCGCAATATTATTGATAGTTATGATAAATTGATTGTTTGGAATAATCGAGAATCTGTCAATGGTAAGGTTTTTAAGGCCAAAGCTGGCGGATGCCTTCAGTGCGCGTAGCAGGCGAATCTGCCTGAAGGCTCCTTTAATATTGGCCGCCGGTCAACTCGATTAGTCGTTAAATTTAGAGGTGGCAGTAATGCATATTTAAAAGCGCGTATAGTCTTGGGGAACGCATCTTAAGTCGATTTTTCTTAGGGCTTCTGCCTGCAAATACAACAATTAGCGTCATCAAAAAAACGACTAGTGTGAAGGCTTCGGAGCATTATCATGAAAGGCTGCTTGCTCCATTTGAATCGTGCAGTGATGAATTTCGAACGATTTACTCACCGCGTCAATGACTGATGCGAGAATAACATCTCGATTTAATGAATCTCGCACGACTACGTGCGACGTCAGGATATTGCGGCCACTACTTAGAGCCCAAACATGCAGATCATGGACCTCCATGACCCCATCTACTCCAAGTATCAGGGACTCTATTTCCGCAATATTGAGATTGTCGGGTACCCCTTCCATAAGTACCCCCCAAGCTTTCGCGCAACAACTGCCAAGTACGTGGAAACACCCATATACCGATTGCTACGGCGACAATCGTATCGACCCAGCTCCAACCTGTAAATCGGATGACAAGTGCCGCTATGATCACGCCCAATGAACCAAGCATGTCGCTCCAGACTTCAAGATAGGCTCCCTTGAGATTCAGACTTTCACTGCTGGCAGAGGAGAGCAGACGCATCGATATCAGGTTCACAAAAAGACCCCCAATTGCGATCCACATCATCGCACCGGTAGCAATCTCCGACGGTACTAGCAAGCGCTGATACGCCTCGTACAAAATGTAGGCAGCGACCATAAAGAGTAATAAGGCATTGAACGTTGAGGCTAGGATCTCTATGCGAGCATATCCAAAAGTCCGTTTCTGGTCCGCTGGCCGCTTGGCTATTTGGAGAGCAATCAGTGAAATTGCCAGAGCAGCAGTATCTGTGAGCATATGTGATGCATCAGACAGCAGGGCTAGGCTGCCGGTAACGCATGCTCCGATAACCTCCGCAATCATAAAAATACCAGTCAGGGCAAGCGCCATGAGTAGTTTTTTCTGGTGTCCTTCACGTAGAGCGGCACCGCCATGAGCGTGATTGGATCCCACATGCTTCTCCTTGCCTAATGTAGTGGTTGGCTTCAATCTAGATTCTCATCGCTACAAACAAAAACACAAATATGGATCCTACCTTTCAGAACGGCTAATAAAACTCATTTAAACTAATTGTAGTTTAGGATGAAAGTATGTTGTTGGTATGCGATTTTTTGCAGACCTGCGTCTCCTCTAGCCGGCGATACGGTGCTAGTCAACAGCCTACTTTGACACGGCTCAAAAAAAGAAGGTTCCGCTGGGATTGTGTCAGAATTGTAATTCTGCTGTAGCTATCTCGTTATCCGTCGTCAAAAATAATACGGCTAGCTAAAAATTTACGCTACGTAGCGGTGTCGCTAAGCACAGACACGAAATTACCTCAAACTCCTCGCAACGCTGCTGAGTAACATAATTACCTAGTTTTTTAACGCCGGCCGCGGTCAATATTTTCATCGCAAATTCTGATTCCTTAATCACTGAACTATCTCGTAAGGAAGAAACCGCGGGTTTTGAAATGATGCTCGGCGATACGGAGCTCGAGAGTGCCGTTCGATGTGAGGGGTTAGGTCGATGACACCGTTGAGATGCGGAACGGACTGAGGCTTAACCATTAACACCGATTGTCGAAAGTGGTCGTCGCTACCGACCCAAAAGGGGCGAATGGCGGTAATTTGGATGCCGCTAGACGCTGGCATCGTGTGCCGATTACCGACAGCGTAACCTTTCATTCTTGAAGAGTCGTATTTACCTGAGTCAAGCGACATGCGTGCTCACCCCAGATCGCAGCGGCTTTGCGACACGCTTGATTCATTCGCACACCTAGCCAGGTAGCAACTTGAATATTGGTTGTGGGTGAGGAGGTTATTGAAGTGAAAATCGGAGTTAGCGGCGCCGGCAATATTGGGGCTACCCTTGCCCGCAAGCTCGTCGCGTGCGGCCATGAAGTTAAGCTGGCAAATTCGAAAGGCCCCGAAAGCCTTCAAAACCTGGTCAGTGAAATCGGCGCACACGCTGTGACCAAGGAAGAGGCAGTGTCCGAGGTAGGCGTTGTGATCCTCTCGATACCCTTCCCAAAATATCCAGATCTCAAACAGACGTTAAAGAATGTCCCCGAGAAAGTCGTTGTCATTGACACGTCCAATTACTATCCGGGACGCGACGGGGCAATCATAGAAGTTGACGACGGCAAGCCCGTGAACGTTTGGGTAAGCGAGCAGTTTAGCCGCCCGGTCATTAAGGCTTGGAACGCCGTCCTTGCAGCGACTCTTGCCGACAATCGGCAACCAACTGGATCTTCGACACGCATTGGCTTACATGTAGCAGGGGATGACACTCATGCAGAGGCCGTCGCGCAGGATCTCGTTGAGGATACGGGCTTTATCGCGCTTGCCGCTGGTAGCCTTGAAGATTCGTGGCGTCAGCAACCAGGAACACCAGCCTACTGCACCGAGCTAACATTGCCGGAGCTGAAGATGGCGCTGGAGGCGGCAGACAAGGTACGGGCACCTCAAAACCGAGACGCACTTATCGCAAAATTTATGGTTCCCGGCAGTCAGTTTACAGATGAGCAAATTGTTGCCACAAATCGCGCTAGGACGGCCTGACTACCGGATTAGGCGGGATTCTTTGCTAGAATTTCGCCTAATTGATCTAGTCGCTAAACTCATCTCTTTACGTAAACAGGGCACTGCAGACGCGTGCCTAACTCAGCGTCTGGATGAGGCCGCGAATTTCCTAACCTGTCCTGTATCGCGGCCTAGGCCACGTCACGTTGTTCAAGCATCCGCTCAATCTCAGCGCCAGCTAAAGCGTCGCAAGCGTGCGGCGTGGTCTACTACCGATCTCAACTATTAAGGCGTTGGCGTCAGGAAGGCGTGTTTACCGGACGCTTACCTTCAAGGAATTCCGGGCAACACAGAAACAAGAACGCCGATTTGATTGATGATGTTCGTGCGAGCAAACACATCTAACAAACCGGCGTTCTTATGTGCGATATTATACTTTTCTTCCTTTTTGGGAGGGCTTTTCTGTCGTTAACACAAAGCCTGATGGTGATGCCCTCCAGATCGATCTGACTCCCCGCGCCAAACTAGACCGTCTCGTTTTGAAATAGTGGGCTGTGCCCAGTGAGAAAGATTTGCCCCAGGTATTTGGGGCGAAGGGCAACGGCGCCATCGGCTTGTTCTGCCGTCATTTCGAGCTCCTCTACGAAGAAGTCCCAAAGCTCCTCATTCGTCGATACCTCGTTATTGGCGAGCTGATCTTCGATGTTTTCAAGGATTTGTTGGGTCAGGTTATTGAAGATTAGATTCATGTGCTGCTCCTGTTGAGTCGAGGAGCGCCCAGGAGGGAGCCTCTCATGAATGTGCCGATTGGCTTGGCGTATCGCCGGCATCGTTAGGTATTGGAGATATTCCATACCTGCAGTTTGAAGTTGTGTAAATAGCCGAGCTCCGAGAGCCGACTGCACTGTTGGCGTAGTTGCTGACGATCAACAGTTGTGTCCAGCCTGACTGTATAGCTTAGAGGCCAGATTGTGCCGAACAACTCGGCATCTGCCTCGAGGTCGTTGGTTGCGCCGGTCGGGGTCATCCCGAACGGGGCATCCTCTTTTGATACCTGTTTATTGGTGGCCGGTAGGGCGGGCGGATTATTACGCTGCACAGGCTTGGAGAGGTTGGAAGAAGACTCTTCATCCATAGGGTCAGGCTCGTTTGGCGAGAGCCTGGCGGCGTCTTCTGGTGTCAGATTGTCGACGTCGTCGAGGCTCATGCTTTCCAGCCTTGCACGGATCTCAACGATCAGGCGGCCTGCTGTGGAGTAATACGAAGGACGGATCTCCGTTATCAGAAAGTCGCCTCGGTATTTGCCTTCATCGTACTGATCGAGGAGTGCGTCTTTGATCACGAACTCACCGATAGAGGTCGAAAGCCGTCCGACGTTGAATTCGCCATTACGGCCGCTGATGGTACGGATGGCCAGTTGGCCGGGGATGTTGATCATGGGCAGCTCCACACTGCTACGAATGAAAAAAGCCCGACAGGTGTCGGGCTTTGGGCAGTGCTGTGATTGTCGAAGGATTACGGGCAAGAAGTATGAGTTTCTTCCTTGAGTGAGATGTACAGATAGAAAACGCCTGGCGGTGATTCTATACGGTCAAGTTTTAGGTCCAGCCAGACTCGATCAGTGCTATTGCCGGCAGGCAATAAACGATAGAGGCCGAAATGGATCTGTGTGCTGTCAGGTTGCAAGTGCAGTTCTCGGTAGGCCTCCAGGACAACTTCGCCCAGTCGCTCACTGACAACACTTGCATCCTGAGGGTTTTCAATATGCACCGCTTCCTGCCAGGCCCGGGGTGTTAAAACGACCGGGAGCTTGAGCAGGTCAGACGACACGAGGTTAGTGGTGCTTTGCATGTTTATCTCCAGGTGTGAGAAACCACCCGGCCCGTCCGGGAAGTGGTTTCCCGGTTAGGTATGTTTTGGTTATGTCAGGACCAGCACACGTGGCGTTGTGTCCAGAGGTTGAGGTCAAAAGCTTGTTTCGCGGCATATTCGCTGCGGTAGTATTCTTCGGACTCCCTTGATACCGGTTCAAACTCATCAGCGGTACCAATGTAATAGCCCGCAGCGCTCTTCAGTATTTGGAGGGGGTACTCGATACCGCACTCGGCGAATGCAAGTTTCCCGTATGCAAAATCCGACACAATGTATGGTTCCGGTGTTATTAGCTGCTGCTGGTCTTCTTCAGTAAAGCGTGACCAACCGCCACCATTAATGGCCGCGTTCACTCCTTCGCCCCAAGCTCGACTGAGCGCAGGAACGGTTTTGAACAGCTCGGGTACGATCGGCTGGCCGGCGCGGTACGCGTCGGCACCCAGAATATGAGCCTCGATCTCAGCCTCATATTGGGTAATCTCGTCGCCATAGATTTCCGCTTTTGCATAAGCAACGCGTATATCGAGAGATTGCGTAAATAACGTGTTCATAAAGGTGAGTCTCCAACGGACGAGAATCACCGTGCCCGGAAGGGAGGTGTTCCCTGCGGACTTTGATAATAATGAAGGCACCCGAAGGGTGCCTTTCAACAAAGTGAATCAAGATGCCGTACGCTGCTGTTTAGCGGGCGTTGGCTTGGATTGTTCCTCTGCTACTGGCTCGGATGCTTCTTCGCTTGCGAGCTGTGCTTCAGGTTCCGCTTCGCCGTCTTCAACAACTGGTTCTACTTCACGAGGCTTTGCTTCATAGACGGTTTGGCCATCCACCTTGATCCAGCCGATAAACAACAGGCGTCCCTTGAGGCTTGCTCCAGGTTGACCTTTTTTATCGCCTTTCTCGTAGGTAAATGCGTCGGTCCAGATATCACCGATGCGGAAGCTCACAAGGACCTTCTTTCCGGCTTCAACGGCTGCTTGGCTGCGACGAATCAGCTTTTCAGCTTCAGCGCCGACCACGTTGCAGTCGATATAGGAATACTCGGCATCATCCATCGAGCCGCGCAGAGCCGCAACGGTAACTGCCATGAATGGCTTACCTTTGCCGCGAGGTTTCACTTCACGGATACGGTTGAGATAACCGATACCAGTGGTGTGAAGGTCGAAGAATTTTGCTTCGTTGGATTGATTAGTGCTCATGGTGATTCTCCAGTTTCGAAATAACAGAAAGCGGAGAAACACTTCGCCCTAGGGGGAAAGTATTCCCCGCGAGGGTGGGTGGAGCTTAAGGTTGTTTAATGCATCAGCTTCATTGCAGCAATCATTACACCGACAGCTGCAGACAACATGACGCCCATGCGAATGGTGAGCTTGACTTCAAGCTGTGAAATCTCAGATTTGAACTCTGCAGCAAGAGCAGTTAAATCTGCCTTGGTAGCCAAACGTGAAAGCATGTCGGTCTCCAAAGCTTCAATAACAGCATTTGCCTTCTGTTCCGGGACGTTAATCGAAATCAACGCCTGGTAGAGAGCCAGTTCAGTTTTCATCAGACCTCCAAAAGTGAGAGGCCTGCCCTGACGGGGTAGGCCCGTCATGGGTGGGAAAGGTGCTTCCATCGACTAAGTCGACTGATCGCGCTACCGGAAGCTATGGCGATCTTGGGAGTGGATCAATGCAGAAAACCGCATCGTAGTCTTGCGGATCCAGACTACTTGGGCATGTTGCTGACGACGTCAGCGATACATGTGCAGATCATGGAAATACGATTGTCGCTTGTCAAGCCCCTACCGTGAAAACTCTGAGGAAACCTTCCCTTTGGGAAGGCTCCCTACAGAGGCGAAGGACGCAGACTTAGCAAGTTGCTGGCACCAACGAGCGTGCAGCTGGCTTCTTACGCGGTTTCCGAGCTGGCTTTTCGACCACTCGAGTGTTAGCCGCGTACCAAAGGTTCAGGTCGACACCTTTACGAGTTATTGCCGGTACATGATCCATCTCACGTACGAGACGCTCAGGTACGCAGGGCGGTGGAAGCAACGGAGCTGCTTTGGTATGGATAGCTGTGGGCGCAGCGCTGGTTTTCTTTACCGCACGCAGAAACTGTCGCGTGATGGTGCCAAGCGCGAAACCGAAGCCATAAGCAAGTTTGGACATGGTGATTCTCCTGCAGGTTGAATGCGGAGAACCCACTGACCCCGTTGGGGAAGTGATTCCCCGCGAGGTGAGTTGCATAAGGTGCTTCCATCGACGATTGTCGACCGACCGCGCTACCAGAAGCTCAGCGGTCTTGGGCGGATCTGACACGAACATCGTGTCGCAGTCTTCAAGATCCTGACTGCCTGGGCATGATGCTGACGACGTCAGCAAAGCACGTCCATATCATCGAAGGGGGGATGGTGATGTGTCAAGCGGAGAGGGATATTTCGCGGAGGGCAAAGAAGGTTCAGGTCGACAGGAGAAGCTACCGAGAGTAGCTGGGTCAACAGTCACTCTCGGATGTAGTAAGTAGCGTCTTTCAGAAAAAAATACCACCTGTGCGGGATGAAGGCGTTGTTGATCCCTGGGCTGTGATCTGAACGTCTTACTTCCAACACCTGGCCGATTATCGTGGCTGAGGCCAGCTAGCATAAGGCACGCATCCGCGCACAAAGGGAGCCCTGCGTTTCGCCGGCGGGCCACCGGCAAGGAAAAGCAGCTACCAATAGGTAGCCTGATCATCCTTTGCAAGATGATCAGGCTACCTATTGTGTGAGCTTTAAAAAGTGTGGGCCACAACACCAGTGTGGCCCTTAGACTACGGTGCTTCGAACCTCAACAGAGCCCTATGTGCCTTTGAACTCGCAATTCACGAGTTAGACGGCTGCGTGTCTGGCTTGAACAGGGAGACACAGGGAGAGCTCTGAACCAGGTCCGCACGCCCTTCCCGGAGCTATGCGTGCTTTGGGGTTGGTGATGAGGCAAGCCGCATCACCGGGCGCTACTGATGACCGCCAGTAGCCAACGGGGTGGAAACGTTGTTGTGATCATTATGTTGATAGGCCGGAGCTTATGCAACCCGGCGCCTTTCAAAGTCGGTCGACTCAGACTAATTGACTGCGACGACCGCACCTTCGGGAACAGGGGACGGAATTGCTATACCGGTCGCCCCAGTTATCTGTGAAATCAGCATTCCTGAACGCTTTAAACCAACGGTAGTTGTCTTTGTCAGGTCTACCAGCACAGAAGGCAAGCCTGACGGTGCAACCCCATCAAAATAAGTATAGGCCGTTCCTGATGAGATGTAAGAACCTACGCCCACAGGTTTCACAAACCACCCAGGTAGGTTGAGCGCAGAATCGCTCGGTACTCCGCTGAAGCCCGGGTTGGCCTGGGCATATTCGGTAGCGGCAGATCGGTACACCAGAAAGCCGCGACCCAGTGAGTCGAGGGTAGCGTAGTCGGATGTACGTTGGTCCTGATGTTGGTTCTCCATGAAAATGCTGGAGGCAATGAGCACAATCATCAAAACGAGCCATTGCATTGTCATGATATGAGCTCCATCCACAAAATGGTGGTTGTTACCACCTACGCGTCAATAACAAAACTATTTCGTGAGGATAATCAATGTTAAGCAAATTCCTACTAGGCCAAGCGCAATGACAGTCCACTTTGCGGCTCGCTTGATGCTCATTGGTTTGCGTTGTGGATTGATTAATTCCATAGTGGCGATCTTTTTTACTAAATAACGACCAGAGGCCGTTGGTTGTAACTTGTAAGTGAACTCGCCGACCTCGAATGCCTCTTTTTCTTCTAGTGCGCGACGCCATAGCACAGTTGAGCATATCCTGCTTCGGGTGCTTAGCCAGGTCTGTAATTCTCCAGCACTATACTCAACGTTATTCTCAAGCGTCTGCACTGCAATAATCCCCATAAACATACTATAAAACGTTTTTGAAATTTTATAAATGGATGCTTTATTTGAAGCAGCTCCAATAGAAAAGACCTGGCCAGGAAAGTCGAGATGTGGAGAGAAACCATCCACTTGCATTTCTGAAGATGTACCCAGTCTCACTATCCCCGATGCCAAAAGCGCCAGTTAAAGAGCATGACTTCCATGTAGTGTCGCCAAGGGAGCAGGTCACACTTCCTCTGGCAGGCGCCTGGCAGGTGCCCTGGATCAGCTGGAATTCCCACCCACCTGGTCTTTTCCATAAGCCTTGTTCGCAGGACAACGTTATTCCCGCGGCGCTTTTTGCAAGAAGGGTTCGGTCACTGCACTGTTGCCCCTCGGTAGCTATGCCTCCCAGGGACAAATATTCATTTGTCTGAATGCGATCATAGGCCGTTATCTTGCCCGTCGAGGTTATCTTTCCACCCCATAGTTCACCTCCGGTTGAAAAGTTTTTGTCGTTATAAACTTGGACCCAGTTGGGGCTATTTTGATAAATCCCGCCTCCCCATTTTTCGCTGTACCAGCCTGTGTCACCACGTGTTCTGAACCAACCACCTGTGCTGGTATCACCGGTAATGGTTGCAGTAGCGGCATTAACATTGGCTGTGGCGATAACGTTTCGAGCTGTAATGTCGGCGTTAGCTGTTATGTTGCCTGACGCTGTGATACTTCCTGCGTTGTTAATATTGTGGTTGCCCATCGTGATATCAGTATTCATCGTGTTGAATTCTGGATGATTGGGCACTGCGTTTCGATATAGATAGTCATTAGCCAACGCTCCATCCATAAGAAAAAGTGCGCTAGCTGTATGTCCTGGGCCAGGAGCTATAGCATAGTTACTTAGTGCTACCTGCCATCCACCCCGCACGCCCTGGACGATGTTCGGATTGGCAGAAGAGATGAACCCACCAGGTCCTCCGAGATTTTCAGCGATGGTTCGAATACCCATTTCAGGAATCGTCTGCCCACCTGTAGTAACCACAATCACTTCCAGTTGATTGGCGTTGGGTTTCCGGGCGAGGCCGACAATGGTCTGCCCAAAGGCGTTAGTGGGGCTATAACCTGCAGGAAGGTAGTTGGTGTTGACGAGCATCGGAACGGTTATTTGCACCGGTACGGTTGCTGCCGCGTTGGCCAGCACCACGCTGTAGTTATCCTTCAGATATTTGGCCAATGCCTCTGAAATGGTTCTCTGTTGATCAGCCGCAATTCGATAGTCCTGAGAATCCATCTGCTTGATTTGCCATGCGATCGCCAAAGTGACGACAACGGAGAAAACGGCCAATCCGATCGCCATGTCCAAGCTCAAGAACCCCCGCTGCTTGATCCTACTGGTCATTCCAGAGACTCCTTGATGATTGGTGAGCGATGTCGTGATCGAGCATCGTGATCTTTCCTGCATGGACTTTCTCTCGGATGCCCGGTCCGTCATCGCCTGTGAAAAGCAGGCTCTGCAGGGTTAATCGACGACTTCCTTCGTTGCCACTTGATAAGGACTGGTGAGGAACAGCCACCAACCCCTTGGAGAGCAGCTCTCGGGCGTTATTGAGTAACGGCTGAGCCAGGGCTGATATACGTTCAATGCCTTGAGTAACGCTGCCGGCATGACCTGTGCTGATAATGAGATGGCCATTGATCGAGGCTTGAATTACTTGTGCTGCTGTCGAGCTGTCGCGAATTTCTCCCACGAACAGGAAATCGGCTCTTGTGCGCAGCGCTAGGATCAAAGCTTCCTCGTATCCCCCCATCCGGCGAGAGACCGGAACTTGAATGCAGCGCCCACTCCCATGCCTGCCATTCAAAAATGGTTCTGGAGGATCCTCTACAGCCACACAAATGCCTCCCCAGGCCTCGAGACGTGCTTTCACCAGTGATGCAGCACTTGAGGTTTTCCCTGTGCCCATTTCCCCACAAATAAATATCAGGCCGCGTACCGTGTCGCTCATCAGCGCGTCCTGCAGATAGTCGGGCAGACCCAGCATGTCCAATGGACGGATCTGGACTGAGGATTTGCTTACGACAAACACAGGCTTGCCATTCAAATCCAGCAACTGGGTTACACGAAGGACGACGCCATCTTCAATTAGGGCGAACTCTGGATCCTGGGTTGCCTTGTGCTTTTCCTCGCACTGCGCCCGTAAGCGCTCAAGGTCTGCCCGCCATTCGGCGGGCGCTTCAACCCTTCGTGCCTGCCCAGGGAGACCTTTGGCGTCGGCAAATCCATCGCCGAGGTACAGGTCGACGAATTCAGCATCAGAGATCACGCTCACACTGAGTTCCTTAGTACGAAGTCCAAGCGATGGTATTGGCGTCCGAGGAGCAGCTGGTCGCAGCTGCCACCGCAGTGATTTCGCCGGCAATTGCAGTGCCGCCATTGATCGCCGTCGTTGTCTGTTTGTCCTTGGCCATGTTCGAGGCAAGGGTGATGCAGGCATTTTTCGGAAGGTTGGATTCTGTGATGGTGAAGGTCATGCCGTTGCTCATTACGGTCACTGCGCCGTTCCAGCGGTTGGACAGGGCATTACCGTTGATGCTCATGCCGCCAGTTGCCTCGAGGTTGATCAAAGAAGGCGCCAAGTTGGTGCCTGCCGTGGCGTAGCCCGTGGTGCTTTTCAGTCGTTTGGTATTGCTCAGCAACGTGCCGAGATTGCTCTGTTCAATGGTGACGTCCGAGCTGCCGAACGTTCTGTAGCCCATGAACACGATGAAACCAAGTGCCACCGCGATCAGCATCAACCAGAACATCCCGTCCAGGGAGAGAAATCCGCGTTGGTTGTTTTGAGTGTTTGTTGGCATTTCCAGTACCTCATTTAGGTTTGATTTAAAGCGTTGCAGTCACATTGCCGGCCAACTGGAAGATCCCGACCACTACCAGAATCATCATGACCCCCATGGCCATGGAGGACATGCCGATAAGAGATTTGGCGATGGCTTCGACGCGCTGAAGCGTTTGCTCCAGCCACCGGTTGGAAAACCGTTCCATCGACTCAGCGAAGCCTTTGCGGGTGGCGAGCACTTCCAGAAAATGCATCGCCATGGGGTCTGGGAATTGATGACCCGCAAGCTTCAATGCGGTACCGAAGTTTTTGCCGGCGCTCACTCCGTAATGAATGGCGCTCAGGCGCTCTTTCAACCATGGAGAGGCATTGCGTTGAAGAGAGGTCAGCGCATCTAGTTGGTTGATGCCGGAGCGCAGCATCACAGCCATGTTGAGCAGAAAGATCGATCCGTGGAGCGCCTTGTAGACTGACCAAGGCGGGAGCCTCTCTGCTCGGACTCGCAGGACCTGGAGCAGCTTGTTCAACTGCAGCTTCCACGAAGGGCTGGCGGCCGTAATCTGAAGGCCGCAAAACACGGGTAGAGTGATGATCGATATGAGGATAAAGACGATTACAGCTATCAGCGTCACTAGCCCGTAGTGGGTCACGAAATTCGATAGGGCATAGAGGAAGGCCGGCACGCCGGTCCACGCCTCGGGGTTGGAGCGTCGTGTCATGGAGGGCACCATCCACACTGCAATCACATACAGCAACGCCGCCATGACGCTCCACACCATGGAGGGGAAAACGGTGGCGGACGCTACGAGTTTGCTGATCCGCTGACGTACTTCGATGATCCTCACGCAGTCCCGAAATGCCTGCACCAGGTTGCCGGTGTCTTCCCCGGAAGCGATCAAAGAGTTCTCGTCATAGGGAACCCAGCCTTCGCAGGAAATGCTCAGCGATTTCCCACCTTTTACCGATTGCGCGATATCCCTGCAGGCAAGGGACACTGGATGGAGCTTCTGCCCGTTATCGCTGAATGCTCTGGCCACCGTGTGCAGTGCGTCTTCAAGCGACACACCATCCTCAAGGATGCCCATCAGGCTCTCGTAGAACTGGATTCTTTCGTTTTTGCCAAACTGCTTGGCATAGAAGGTCTCTGCCCAACGATTCAGCATCGCTCTGACGTCACTCAGCATGAGCGAGCTCCAGGATTTGCCGGTCAAAGTCCAACGGCCCCACCGTCATTTCGGCGTGGCGGGGGTCTACTAATCCTTGTTTCAGTTTGATGATCGTGTGTGCGGTCTTGGTAATACCGCCCATTTCCTTGACCCAGTGGCGACGTGCCGCACTTGCACCCTGCCCATTGAAAACGCGCATGAATTCAAGGTCGGTGAGCAAAGTTTCCGCAACCACCGTGCGACCGGTGATGCCCAAGCCTTTGCAATGCGGGCATCCCGGTCCTTTGAGGTAGGTCTCATCAATCGCTTCCAAATCGCGCAAGTGCTGCACCAGCGCACTGTTGAGCTGCCCGAGATGCTCGCGTGCGGGGACGCGGCAGTGGGAACACAGCACGGGCAAGAGGGATTGATTGACCACGCTTGTCATCAGTGCAGGATCAGTAACCAGGTGTCGGTCTACACCCATGTCGATCAGTCGTTGAAGAGCTGCTACAGCGTTGTTGGTGTGCAGTGTCGTCAGCACCAGGTGACCAGTCATACCGCCGCGGAAAGCCGCTTGTGCTGATGCAAGGTCCCGGATCTCCCCATACATGAGAATGTCAGGGTCGAGTCGCATGGAATTGGTGATCCCGTCATTCCAGGTTTCACCGGCGCCCAGCGGTGACTGATTGGCGAGAAGTGGATATTCAGGTGGATCTTCCATCGTCAGAATGTGTTTTGTTCCACCGCACTCTTCGTGCAAGAGGTTCAGGTTTACCTGCAGCGACTTCGATTTGCCGGAACCGGTGGGTCCAGTGATCAGGTTCACCCCATAAGGCAAGCTGCGGATGCGGCTGAATGCATCAATTTGCTGCGTCAGGAAACCGAGATCACTAAGCGTCATTTTGGTTTTGTCGTCATACAGCAGACGCAAAACCATCAGAGGGCCATCTACGAGCGGCCGAGTGGCGACTCGGGCACCGAACAAACCGAGTTGGTCGACATAGGCGCGTTTTACCCTGGCGTCCTGGCTCACCTGCGGCTGGTAGTGGTCTTTCGCGACATCGCACATGCTGTTGTAGAGGGACGAGCAGAGCTCCATGCCCACCTGGCTCTGGTGCTGTTCTGCCTCCCACAAGAGCCCGTGGATGCGAAAGAAGATTCGAGTGATATCGTGACCTACGACAAAGTGGACGTCGCTGGCATTGCGCCGGTGGGCTTCTCCTAAAAGCTGCACCACCTGGGCCTGGCGCTTCGTCTCAGTCGCCGATAGTGCTTTACCATTTGCATCATCATTGGCGCGGTAGAGTGCCTTGATTGTGCTCATCGAGCAGACCTTGACCTCAAAGTGGTGATTTTCGTGTTCCAGCTGGTCCTCGAATGCCATGACATAGGCATCCGTTTGGTGTTGGGCTGACACATACAAAATCCCATCGCTGGTCAACGCACATAGTTGACGCAGCTCGGGTTTCAGCTCAAACGGTCCACCAGGGGCCGTCAGCAGTATTTGGTGCGACGTCAGTAGGACTGCAGCAGACTCATCACTGTCAGGCTCTATGACATCTGGTTTTTCAGTCAGGATCGTCATCGAACTTCTCAATCAACGTTGGCCAGGGATCAGCCCAGGCGGCATAGGTGCTGATGGGGTAATGCTGGGGGCTGAATTGTTAACGTTGCTCAAGCTGGCCGGGGGCGTACTGGAAAAGCCGAGGGGGTAGCGCTTACCGCCACGCTCGAGGGTCACGTTTTCGACGGAGAGGATGGCCATGCGATAGCCACCGGGTAACTCCCGAGATGAGGCATCTGCGTCTACTTCAAATCCGCTGCTGTAGAGCAGAGTCGCACGCAGCCGTTTTGCTGAGCCGAATACCGCTTTCACGACAGGCAAGTCAGACTGTGTATCACTGCTGTGCGCCGAGGCTGCAGCCGGCTGTGTGAGGTTTCCTTGAGAAAAAAACACAGTTGACGGCTGCGTCGTCGCACTTTGGTCTTCGCCCTTGATCGATCTTTCGGCCTTGGCCTTCTCGGCTTTGGCATTCAACAAGATCGTCTGGCTTTGAATCTGGGCCAGCTCGCCGACGTTCACCCCAGATAGGGTGTTCTCATCTGCCCAGCTCGATGGTGCCCCTAACGCAAGGATGGAGCACAAAAAGCACAGCGCTTTATTTCGCAT
Organism: Pseudomonas sp. WS 5503; assembly: GCF_012985385.1. NCBI lineage: Bacteria > Pseudomonadati > Pseudomonadota > Gammaproteobacteria > Pseudomonadales > Pseudomonadaceae > Pseudomonas > Pseudomonas sp. WS 5503. The sequence continues at coordinate 1,202,996 of NZ_JAAQWI010000001.1, read as the reverse complement.
ATAGGTCACCTATTACTGACCAGACAAGGTGGCCGGTCTCATATTTGGTTGTGATTTCGCGCAGCCGTAAGCCCTGACTGGGTGCGCCGGATAATGAGTCCAGCGGCGTAATGCCAGTGGCATAGCTCAGCTCGAATTGCTTCCATTGAGGCGGTGGGGGCGGCGGTGGCGCAGGTTGGCCCGGTATCGCTGGTTGAATGGGCACAACGACCGGCACTTCTTTCAGCACTGGGGTTTGAGTGAAGCTGTGCAGCCAAGACGACAGGTTCGCCAACATCACGATGGCGTCTTTTAGAGGCTCATCACCGGCTGCGGGTAGAGAGATGTCGAATTTCAACGTGGCCGAGTTGCCCTCGTCAAAGAAGGCCGGCCGATCAGAAAAGTGGCCCTGCGTCGCCTGTATCAGTTTGTCGGCCGTGCTATTGCCCGAGCGCTTATAGGAGGACAAAACCTGTGCGCCGTCGCAGACGGCACTCGTGAACTGCCATCCCTGAATGGACAGAGGCAACTGATAAATGACGTTGCTGCAACCCTCCAGGAAATCTGCAACAGATGGACGTTTGGCCCAAGGGTGTTCAAGCGCTTGGGGCGTCTGTTCCATACCGGATTCTTTTTGCAGTCTGGCCAACTCTGCCAGGCGTTGCTGTTCAGCCTGGAAAGCCGCCTCTTTGGCTATCTGGTCCTGATGGTTCTGCCATTGAGCCCATCCGATGATGCCGGCAGCGATCAGCACGCCAAGAACCGCCAGCTGTACAAGTTCTGGTTTGGATAGCCCAAAGACGAGTGGCCGTAGCCGGTACTCGCGTTTTAGATGCGACGGCTGAAGCAGCTCTGCCACGTCCAGTGGTTGACCGCCCATATCGAACTCTGGGGGCAGGTACTCGTTGTCGAAGTTGATCCCACGACTGCGTTGTTGCGCGACTCGGCGGCGGACCTCAGCACCAGTGCCGATCATGTCGCAGCCAGAGATCACGCCACCTTGATACACAGCAACGAGGGCATATTGGTCAATCTCGCTTTCAGTTTTCCAGGCCGCGATCCATGAGTCCCCCAGCTGTCCAGCCAGGGTGGCCGCGAGCGAGTACATCCCTTTGATGACCTCCTCGCTGCGCGCTACAAAACCTGCCTGAATAATGGCTGGTGTTCTTCTAATGGCGACAATGTCGAGGTGGTGCTCACGACCGTACTGGCGCGCTTCCTTCATGTGCCCGGTGACACTACCCAGCGGATGCCAGCGCAGACCGGTGACAAATGATTTTCCACGATACTGGAGTACCTGGACTCGAGCAGAGCGTGCATTTTTTGAGGTTTCCGCAACCATGGCTTACCCCTTGGAACCTGTGCAATGCAGCAGTGGGGTAGGGCAAGAGCCCCAAGGCTCGTTGGCAGCAGGTGAAATCACCGCGCTGGGGCTGCCTGTGTCGCTATCAACAACAGGAGTAATCAGCACTACGAGTACGCTGTGCCCTGTGGTGCGGACACGGCTGCCGCCCAAACCGAAGAATCCAGGATCCCCTACGCCAGACTTGGTTGCGTTTTCGCTGTTCTCCTCAAAACCAGTCAGTACGAGGGTTTGACCGCTGCGCAATTTGACCTTGGGCGACAGATTCTTGGTGTCGTAATCCGCTGTCTGGACACTGGAGCCGTTGCTCGTAAAAGTGGTGAAGGTCGGTTTGCTACTCATGCTCAGGGTGATCATCAGCAACATGTTGTCCTGGTCGATGATTCGAGGGAGCAACATCATGTTGAAGCCGCTGGTGATAGTCGCGGGGGTGAGCGAAGTAGACGATCCAACGGAAGCCGTAGTGGTTGTCGAGCTTGATGCGACATAGCTCTTTACGTTGCCGATCTGGATGGGTGCCGGCTGCAGATTCAGCGTGGTGACCGACGGCGAGCGAACGTTCGAGATTCGGCCCTGTTCGGAAAGTGCTTTGATGATTAAGTTGGAGCCAGCCCAAGGAGACTTCGACGTGTCCAAAATACTCAACGAGCCCGACACCGCGCCCGTGCTTATGCCGGTGGTGGCATTCTTCAGCGAAAAGCCCCATTTGTTGCTCAAGGACGTATAGACAGCCGTCCAGTCCAGGCCGGTCTGGTCTGTGTCGGTGAGAGTTACCTCGAAAACTTTGACGTTGAACAACACCTGACGGGTGATACTGCTGTTGATCGAATTCAGGTATTTAGCAACGTTTGAGAGTACTTCTGGTCGATCACTTACCGTCAGGGTGCCAGTGGAACGCGAGAGGAACATCCGACCTTGGGGCTGTTGGCTCAGCATCGCCTTGACGTTTTTTTCAATGTCTCCGATCAGCGAGGTCTTGATGGTAACGGTGGTGCTCTGGTTGCTGCCTGATTCACCCGATGCACCTGTCGACGAAGATCCGCCGCCACCACCACCGGAACTGCTCCCGCTGCCTGTAGCGGTCAGCAAGCCCGACTTCACTGTGCTTTCAATGACCTGGTCATCACCAAATGCCCAGACGTCGAACGTCTTGGTGTCGAAGTAAGTGACATGCACGCTTCGATCATCGGAGGAATAATTCCACGCTAAGCCCAACTGGGAGGTCGCTTGATTCAACAACCCTGACAGCTTGCCGCTGTACTTAATGGGGAATGTGTTGGGTGCAGTCAGCCCAATCGAATTCATTGAGCGGGCGTTGCTCGGAACATTGCCGATGACGCCGGCGGGCATGAAGTTGGTCAGGTTGTCGGCAGAGCCCAAACCAGGTGGAACTGCAGGTCCTGAGTTGCCCTGCGTCGAACTGGAAAGGACACTTGGGTCGATTGCGTCAGGGGCTACGATGACCGGTACACCACATTCACTAGTGATGTACTGCGCGATCTCAGCGATCCCAACGTTATATGAGGGGCGATAGGTGATGTCGCAATCCATGGTCAGCGGTAAACCACGCTTGGCGACCAGCGGTTTTTTGGACACCCATGGTTTGTCGCTGAACACCACCGTAGCGCGCGCGGACTCTTGCTGCTGATTTCTCAGAAATCGGCTGTATTGAGAGGCTGTCGCAGCGTCATTTTCAGCTCGGCTGGCCGATTCATTCACACGCTGCAGCGAACAGGAACTCACCAGTGCGACGATAAGTGACAAGGCTGTGCTTTTGATCCAGAGACGAGCAGTCATCATTTGTTCCTCTCTGTAATAAAAATCAGCCGCTGTGAGGAGTTACTGTCGACCACATCGACCAGAAAGGACCGTGGAGCCGAGTCGTAGAGAGGGAAAATCGACCCAATGGCTTCTTGGAAACTGCCCTCAAATCGAAGTGGAGCGTCAATTGAGTAATCCAAATCATCGACCTGCCACATCAGTTTCCAGCCCGCTTTTTCAGCCCAGCCTTCGACGGTTTGACGAAGGGTTGAGCCAGTTGAAGCCGTCCATGTCTGGGCCAGCGGCTTCGGCGCTGCAATGTCCGTCGCAACCGGCTTTGGCGCTGCAGAAACTGCGGACGGCGCGGTGACCAGTTTCGGAGTTGAAGCGGCCTTGGCATCTGGGTTGCTGGACGAAGTCGAGGCCGGACTCTGAGTCGGCAAGGCAGACGTTTGTTTTGTAGAGCCATCCTTGGTAATCACCGTAGGAGGGGCCACGGTTTTGGCTGGTGCAGCGTTCGCCACAGGGGTAGCGGCTGATGCCGTTGTTGTGAAAGGCGCTGTTTGGGGAACGGCGGCGACTACTACTTGGCTGCCCGCATCATTGTTATTGCTCTTCGCTGCGATAGGCTGTGCAGCTGTCGATGTGTTGAGTTGAGCAATCTGAGTTGATGCAGGACGTGGAGAGTCCGGGAGCTGGTAGCCAGGGCGCAGGACGTAGCACACCTGACGGTTGACCTCGTCGACCTTCACCTGCCAGGCCGGACCTGCGAGCACCTGCAGGGTGTTACGCAGGGTCATAGGGCCAAGTTTATATTGGGCTGCTGGGAGTGGTCGGGTGTAAAGGATGTTGACGTGGCCAGAGTCTGCCGAGCAAAGCGTATAACCTGAACGGTCCACCACGTACTGCATGGCCTCATGCACATTTGGGTGCATGTTGGCTGGAATGCTGATGTCGATAATCTGAGCCATCAGGTCACGTTGGCCAGAATCTGGCAGCGTGCTGACGAGGGTGTAGCGGCCATAGCGCACTACTGGTTCTTTTTCAGGAACGGCGCCGCCAGGATAGAGGTCTGGCGTCAACATGTCCGGATTGCGACTGCTGTCGAAAGCGGGCTTGGGTGTCTGCGCCGTTTGGGTCGTGCAACTGGCGATTAACGCTAGAAGCGAGAGCGTGGTGACGTGCCTGATCATGTGCCGAGAGGCCCCCTGTAATGATAGGGGAACGGTGACAGGCTGGTACCAGCTGCGCAGTAGGAAATAGAAAACTACGTCTATAGGTATTTATAGGCTATACAAAGATGACGCGACCGAGGTGGAAAATTACCTAGTATCTGATCACCCATTTCCATTCACGCTGAGCATTCATTTGCATTCACGCTGACCACTCAATTGCATTCGACCTGACCAGCTATCCTGCCATTACGCCTAGAGTAATGAATCCAAAATCGCGTTCAGCGAACATCCATTCGAACATCAAATCTCCGTCCGCGTGCTGAGGCGATTGTTAATCCCTCCTGGTCGTTACCCTGTGGTCGACCGGTGAGCATTGATCCCCATCGTTAACTCCCGCCACAGGCATTTGTGCAAGCAGGCTGAACGTGGTTAAATCTGCATATTCGATTATCCACATATGCAGGGCGATTGCTTATGAGCCTTACACCACACACATTCTTCAAGTGCTTGGGTGATGAAACTCGCGCCCGGATCATGCTCATGCTTTCGGCTGAGGGTGAGTTGTGCGTGTGCGAGTTAATCTGGGCACTGGACGATAACCAGTCGAAGGTCTCCAGGCATCTTGCCCAACTGCGTGCTTGCGGGTTACTCGCAGATCGGAGGCAGGGTCAGTGGGTTTACTACCGGCTGCATCCCGAGCTTGAACAGTGGGCACTGGATGTTCTGAACGTCACTACGCAGGCACACCAGTCCTGGGTTAACGACCATCAAGGACGGCTGGCTTCCATGGAAGACAGACCCGTGCGCCAAGCCTCCTGCTGCTGACATCCTGATCTGGAACATACTCATGCTCATCGCAGCATCGATTTTCGTAGTTACGCTCGTCTTTGTTATCTGGCAACCCAAGGGGTTAGGTGTCGGCTGGAGCGCGGCAGCGGGTGCCGTTCTGGCACTACTGACTGGCGCCGTAAGTCTAGGGGATGTGCCGGTTGTGTGGCACATCGTCTGGAACGCTACCGCGACCTTCATTGCTGTGATCATCATCAGTTTGTTGCTCGATGAAGCGGGATTCTTCAAATGGGCGGCGCTTCATGTCGCTCGCTGGGGTCGGGGCAAAGGCGGACGTCTGTTTGCGCTGATGATCCTGCTCGGTGCAGCCGTTTCGGCACTGTTCGCCAATGATGGAGCCGCACTGATTCTGACCCCAATCGTCATCGCGATGCTGACGGCGCTTCGCTTCAGCCCGGCATCCACCTTGGCATTCGTGATGGCCGCAGGCTTCATCGCTGATACCGCCAGTCTGCCGATGGTGGTGTCCAACCTGGTGAACATCGTTTCGGCAGACTTTTTTGGCGTGGGTTTCGGTGAATACGCTTCTGTCATGTGGCCAGTGAACCTAGTGGCCGTGGCCGCGACACTGTTCATGCTCTGGATGTTCTATCGCAAGGACATTCCCGCCCAGTACGACGCGGATCAGCTTGAGGCCCCGGAGTCGGTGATTCGAGATCGGGCGACCTTTATTGCTGGCTGGTGGGTACTTGGCCTGCTGCTGGTTGGTCTGTTCGCACTGGAGCCGTTAGGTATCCCCATCAGCGCTGTTGCTGCTGCGTGTGCAATGATCCTGCTGGTCATCGCAGGTAAAGGCCAAATCATCTCCACGAGAAGGGTCATCAAGGACGCGCCCTGGCAAATTGTCGTGTTTTCGCTGGGCATGTATCTGGTGGTCTATGGCCTGCGTAATGCTGGCCTAACCGACTCGCTCTCGGGGCTGCTGAACATATTTGCCGAGCATGGCCTATGGGCCGCTACCTTGGGCACCGGTATCACCGCTGCGCTGTTGTCCTCGATCATGAACAACATGCCGAGTGTGCTTATCGGCGCTCTGTCCATTCAGGGCAGCGACGCTACAGGACTGGTACGTGAGGCCATGATCTACGCCAACGTCATCGGTTGCGATCTTGGCCCCAAGATCACGCCCATCGGAAGCCTGGCCACGTTGCTGTGGCTGCATGTGCTAGCGCAGAAAAATATCCGCATCACCTGGGGTTACTACTTCAAAGTCGGCAGCATCCTCACCCTCCCTATCTTGCTGGTAACGCTGGTGGCACTGGCGTCGCGGCTGAGCATCCCTGTCTAGGAGAAACCCATGAAAGTGCTATTTATGTGTACGGCAAACAGCTGCCGGAGCGTTCTCTCGGAGGGGTTGTTCAACCACCTGGCCCCGAGCGGTTTTAACGCCGTCAGTTCGGGCAGCTTCCCAAGCGGACAACTGAATCCACGCGCCGTGAGTACGTTGCAAGCGCTTGGTATCGACACCACAGATCTCTACAGCAAAGGCTCAGAGGTGTTTTCGGACTCACCACCGGATGTGGTGATCACCGTGTGTGATAAGGCTGGAGGCGAACCCTGCCCGGTCTATTTCGGGCCTGCTGTCAAAAGCCACTGGGGCCTCGCCGACCCTTCCGATGTAGAAGGCACAGACAGCGACATCCAAGCCGCATTTGACGCGACCGTCGTCCAGATTAAAAAGCGTTTCGAGGCATTCTTCAGCTTGGATCATTCGGCGCTCACACCGCAGGAACTGAAGCGCGAGCTAGATCAAATAGGTGAACTGTAATGGACGAATTTTCCTCGGAAAGCAGCCTGGATCTACCTAATCTGGATCAGTCGCTAATCGACTTCGTCACACTGGATCGCCTGCAAGGCAACGAGCAACCGACTCACAAACCACGCATCTTGTTGCTGTATGGCTCAACCCGTGAGCGCTCTTTCAGCAGGCTGCTGACCCAAGAGGCCGCGCGCATCCTGACCCTAATGGGAGCCGAGACCGTCATCTTTGATCCCTCGGGTCTGCCTCTCCCTGATGACGCTCCGGAAGACCATCCAAAGGTTAAAGAGCTGCGGGATCTGGTTCTGTGGTCAGAGGGACAGGTGTGGTGTTCGCCAGAGCGTCACGGTGCAATGTCTGCTGTATTCAAAGCCCAAATAGACTGGATACCTCTCACGTTGGGCGCTGTCCGCCCCAGCCAGGGCAAGACGTTGGCCGTCATGCAGGTCTGCGGTGGATCACAGTCCTTCAACACGGTAAACCAGCTTAGGATCCTCGGGCGCTGGATGCGGATGATCACCATCCCAAACCAGTCGTCAGTACCCAAAGCCTTTCTGGAGTTCGACGACGCAGGGCGTATGAAGCCATCCGCCTACTACGACCGTGTTGTGGACGTGATGGAGGAACTGATGAAGTTCACGCTGATGGTTCGGGGCCGGGAAACGTATTTGGTAGACCGCTATTCGGAGCGCAAGGAAAGCGCCGAAGCACTCTCGAAACGAGTCAATCAAAGATCGATTTGAGCGACCAAGGGGATAGAGGATGAGCAACACCACAGTAAGGATTGCGCAGATTTCGGACGCTCAAGCCATCCAGGCAATTTACGCACCGATGGTTGAGCATACGGCGATTTCGTTTGAGCTTGAGCCGCCCACAGTCGAAGAGATGGCCAAGCGGATTGGGTCGACTTTGCCGACTTACCCGTATCTGGTAGCGGAGCGAGACGGCCAGCTCATCGGCTATGCATATGCCAGTCAGCACCGGGCTCGTGAGGCCTATCGCTGGTCGGTCGACGTCACCGTTTATATATCGCCAGAAGCGCACCGTAGCGGGGTCGGCCGGGCACTGTATGGCGTGTTGCTGCCGACATTGAAAAGGCAAGGGTTTCACGCAGCCTTTGCCGGGATCGCGCTGCCAAACGATGGCAGCGTGGGGCTGCATGAAGCACTAGGCTTCGCTCACATCGGTACGTATCCAGAAGTAGGATTCAAGCATGGCGCTTGGCATGATGTTGGATATTGGCGTATCGCGCTGGATTCAACGAGTCCGCCAAAACTGTCCGTGCCTTTCAGTGAGATCAGTCTCTTCTGAATGGGTCTCGACGGCCATTATGAGCGATGGGAAGATTCTAATACGTAACAAAGTCAATTATGTTCGACTCCTCGAAATGAATACGAGCAAAGTGGGTAAAATCGAAATAGATTTGCCACTTTCGGAAGTTTGCAGATATCGAACGAAACTATTGTTGCCGATGGGGAGGCCTATTAGATTCCAGAAAACAAAAGTAATGGTTCCAAGTACGTTTACAAGGTCTCAGCCACTAAGAAGCAGTGATATACCGCAGATCTACAAATTGGTCGCCAATGCTTGTCTCGCGTTGCCGGCCGCGTCGGGCTCAATGAGGTCACTTGCCAACTGACGCTTATCCTGCAGCATTTGCCAAAGCATCTGGTCGATTGTGTTTTCCACCAGCGGGATTTTCACCACGACCATGCGCAATTGCCCATTGCGGTAGGCCCTGTCCTCAGCCTGGTCCTGCAGTCCAGGCGTCCAGGGGAGGCCCAGGAACATCACATAGTTGGCCGCAGTGAGGTTGTTGCCGGTGCCGGCAGCGGAGGTAGTGGCGGCAAAGACGCGGGTTTCTGGATCACTTTGGAATTGATCGATCGCCTTCTGCCGTTTGCCTACAGAGTCACTGCCGACAACCGTGACGCACCCGTACTCAGCTTGCTTGCACCGAGTGCGAAGTGTTCCTACCGTATCCTTGAACTCACAGAACAAGATTACTTTGTCCTCCGCGTCCAGTTCGCACAGCAGATCCATTACGACACGAATCTTTACCTGCTCAAGCAACTGACGCAGTGATCCCAACCTGGCGAGGCTAGGCCTGTCTTCGAGCCGAATTTGATCGTATTGCTTGCGCTCTTCAGCAGTGAGTTCGATGGGTAAAGTTTGGCGCTGTTTGCCCTTGAGACCGGGCAAGACATCCTTGCGTCGACGGAGCATCCAATCGCCGATTGCGCCCCGCAGATTCATGCGGAAATCCTGACTGCCGGCGAACTGTTCGCAGAATTCTTTCAAGGGCAGTTTCCCAACGGGGTGGCCGGATAGCCGTAGCAGCGTGTGCAGCTCAGATTCTCGGTTGAGGACTGGCGTACCCGTCAGCAGGTAACGGTTGGGTATCTTGGCGGCAATGTCGAAGCCGTGACGTGTCCACGCGGCGGTCGGCTCTTTCAGGCGGTGCGCCTCGTCGATGATCATCACTTCAAAGTGTCCTGCATGCAGAACAAAATCGCCAAGGCGTTCGTAGTTGGTGATAATCCATTGCGAAGAGGGATCAAAGACCTGTTGGCCGATAGTGGCCTTGGGATACACCATCTGGATTTCGCGTTGCCAGTTGATGATCAACGTCGACAGGGTGATAACCAAGATGGGTCTATTAGCTGCTCGGATTGCAGCGGCAATGATTGCTTGGCGAGTTTTACCAAGCCCCATGTCATCCGCAAGCAAGGCGCTTGTGCGCTGTAGCAAGTGCCGGATGCCTGCCGGTTGATGGTCCAGTAAAGAATAACCAGCCAATGCCTGGTTAATCTGTTCGGTAGTGGACCCGGTGCGCTCGATTGAGGGCACCGCGGCTAAATACACATCGGTTGAGGTGCTATCGTCAGCCGCTTTTGCTGCGCGCTCTTGTGGCGGTCCACCAAGACTGATGCGGGTGATTTCATCAGCTGGAACAACGGATCCGTCGGTCAGCAGCTCTTGCACGGTGTCGAGGATTTCGAACTGATCCTCCGACAATCCAAGCTCCAGGATCAAGTTGCTTCGCACCACTTCCGCACCAGCGTCAATGCGCCAGGACTTGGAATGCCCGAGAAACACGCCGTGCATGCGCCTTGAAACGGCGACCGCGCCAGGATGGTAGTCACCTGACAGCAGGATCCCGCCCTGAACGAGTGGAGCTATCCGAAAGGTCAGCCCCCACGTGAATGCCTGCCGATCTGGGTCGTTTTGTGCGGCTGTGATTTTATGTGAAAACGTCTCCCAACTTTCATTGAAACGGTCCTCGGACAACTCCATCAAACGGTGGAAGAGCACATCCAGGTCATCCAGCAACTTGCCTTTTGGTAATCGCCAATAGCGATGTTGAGGATGCTCGGCACGCCGAATATAGAAACCATTACGTTCGAGAAACAGCCGGTTCGCACCCTCAACGTATTGCATTAAGACCCCGAAGTCATAGCCGTCAAAAATGACTTTTTCGACCAGGTCCTGCCGGCGGTTCATCAGACGTGGACGACTCATGTCCTGCTCAATCGCTGGTTGATCCATTCCGCACAGGCCTGGGCATGCATTTTTTTCCGGTTTCGATTTGTATAGCGCGACATGGATAGTGTTTGGTCGGGCCATTCCAGGTTAATGGCGAGCTCACCCGATTTGATCTTTGCCCAAAACCATTGATAGGCCCGGTCAACCCTGGAGCCCGACTTAGGTGTGCGATTGCGGAGCCCTCTCAGTTGTATCGTCACCAGGTGTTTGGGAGTCAATTTTGCTAACGTTTCGCCCCAGGCACTTTCATCCATTTGGATTTCTGCAGAGGCCAACGATTTCCCGTTTTCGCGAACCGAAAAAAGACGGCAGATGCCCCGATAAGCACTGTAGTCGTAACCATCAATGCAATGGCCCAGCGCTCGATGTTCCGCATCAAGATCGGCGGGGCACTTCAGTTCGATAATTTGCAGCCCATTTGGACTCACGAGGGGTGTGCTGGTTGAATAAAGCAGCGGCTTCCAGGGCGTTAAAGAGTCTGTTCTTGTTTGTGGATCTACTGCATCTAAAGCCTCACGGATGTCTATCAACGCGAGGTGAAAGCCATTCACCAAGCTGGCGATCTGGTGATAGGAAGCAGTAGCAATGAAGCTTTTGAGTTTCTGCAGTGCTTCACCAGAAGCTGGTCCGTCGCTCTCATCAACGTTGTTAAAGAGCTCGTTCAGGTCTCGAAAGTCGTCGGCGATTTTGGACCAATTGTCGTCCGACCAATCAGTTGGACACCCTGACAGCAGCCTGTTCCAGTCCTGCGTTTGATCCAGCAGTTGATACGGGATTTTATCCAGCAGCGCGAAGAGAGTGATCCAGTGCGCTTTTTTAAGAGGACGGCGATTGCCCAGTGAGGCTCCCAGCAGCAGTCGATGCCAGGGTCCTTGTGGCCCCTCGCGGCTGATACGGGTCAATGCACTGCCGGTATCGAATACCCGCTGTTGACCCAGGTAGCGCACTGCAGCGCGCGGCGCCTGTAGCAGCCAAGCCAGTGTGTCGGAAAGGGGGAGGCCCGCGTCGGCTATGCGACCTACCAGGCACTCTTCAGCGGAAATCAAATAACGGTCCTCACTCCAGTATGGGCGCCACGCCTGAAGTTCATCCCATGGGCAGTTCATGTATACCTGCTGCTGCCCATCCCACGGCCACGGCCATTGATCTGCTAGTACCAGAAGTGGAATCAGTACTGGCTGGGCTTTTAGGGCCTGAAGGCGGCGTTTTCGGTCACCTTGAGCCAGCCAGTTATAGAGCTTGGGTGAGGGACATTGCGCTGAACGAATGGCGAATAAAAGCTCTTGGTCCAGACACTGGCAAAACTGCTTCAGCGTGCTGCCAATCTGCTTCAGGTAAAATCGGGTGCGGGGATTGAAGTACCGATTGTTGCTCGCCGTCCAATCGAAGCCGCGGCGATTAAAGCTTCCTAGATCTTCAATCGAAAGGGCTTTCGCCCTCTCTCCAGCAGACTTGCAGAAGGAGGTCAGTAGGACGTCTGCATACCAGCGTTTTTCAAACCTGAGCAGTAGCTGCTGGGCCACCATTGCGGTGGGTTTTCTCTTATGCACGCGGTCCTTGCTGAAGATTTTGCAGGCCTTAACCTGATGACCATCGAAGTACTGGAGGTGATCGCCGATTCTGGCCAGGAGCCGCCGTGTTTGATCATCTGTAGAGGGCAGGGCTACGCACCAGCAACGAGTATGGACAGTGGAACTCAGATAGGTATCGATGAAGGAGGTCAGCTGGGAGGGCGGTACGTTAAATTGTAAAGCCCAGGTCTGGGCGACTTCAATTTGCCGGTCTGAGAACTTCTCCAGCTTCGGCGCTAAGATGCGCAGCCCCACCACCGATTGTCTCTTCTGTACGCTCACCCATGACCTCCTCTGCAATTTCGCAGAGGACTGTCAGGTATAGGAATGGTGGGCTTCTAGGGTTAATGCGTAACGGCGTTGTCGGTGATTTATATCGGCAATGGCAGAAGTCACACCCCTCTGGGTTTATTGAGATCTGGTTTGCCATTCAAGTTTGGAAAACTCACCTTGCATCCATTCGATTTGAAGCCTGTGCAACCCCAAAAGTCATAGCCACCGCCCCCTTTTTTTTGTCGCCTTGCGAGGGGTTGATTGCACTTGGGACAGTTGAAAGCGCCACCTGCTGTGGCTGGGCGTGGAGCGGACGCCATCGGCACACTCGGCATTCCACGTTGCTGAGACAGTTCCTCTTCCAGGCGTCTATGCAGACGCGCAACGACAGCTCCATAGGTGTCTTGGCCCTGGGCGACTTTGTCCAAATCCCGCTCCAGCTCCCTCGTAAAATCGAGCTCCACGAAACTGTAGAACCCTTCCAGCTTCGCGATTGTTTCCTCCCCCAGCGGCGCCGGTACCAGCTTGCGGCTTTTTTCCTCAATCATTCCTTTGCTGGTGATGTTCTTCAAGATCGAGGCGAACGTGCTGGGACGACCAATACCGCGGCGCTCCATTTCTTTGATTAGACTGGCCTTGGTGTAGCGGGATGGCGGCTGAGTTTTCTTCTTCAGCAGTTCTCCGTTGTGCACAGAGATGATCTGTTTTGGTGTGAGTGCAGGAACTGGGTTGCTCGCTGCTCCATCTTCCTCATCGTCTGTGTCATCGCCCTTGAGCAGTTTCCGCCACCCAGGATGAAAAAGGGTTTCACCAGTTGCATTGAATCGCAAAGCCTTACCATTTGGGCCAACCGCGAGCAGTTTTACAGCACGCACGTCGAATACCGCCGCTTCGATCTGGCTGGCCAGCGCCCGGACCCAAATCAACTTGTACAGGGCGAGTTCCTCGTCGTTCTCACCAGCTTTTGTATCAGCCCAATGCGTCGGGGTAATAGCGGGGTGGCCTTCCTGCGCGCCTTCGGCGGCCTTGAATGTACGTCGCTCGTCGACGGTCTTCAATCCGATAGATCTAGCTACGGTTCTAATATCCTCCATGGCCTCGTCTGGTACGTTGGGATTATCCGTCCTGTGGTAGGTGATCACGCCTTGTTCATACAATCGCTGGGCGACTTGCATGGTCTTGTCCGGGTCCCATTTCAAGGCGTTGCTGGCTGCTTGTTGAAGGGTGGAAGAGATGAAGGGCGCGGGTGGGTGGCGCTCGGCCTTGCGGTCTTCACAGGACTCGACGACGACATTACGTGTGCCGGCGACGAGTCGGGCCAGGTTGGCATCTTGAACGTAAGGAAAGTCTTTGCTCGCGAAATCCGGTACCGGTTGCCAGTCTGCATACCAGGTGGTGCCCTGATTCATATCCACAAAGTTCAGACGCACACCGAAGTGGTTGATTACCTGAAAGTTGCGGATCTCGCGCTCGCGCAAAACCACCAGGTATACGGCAGGCGATTGCACGCGGCCTGCAGAGGTGGGCTTGCCCATCAGTCGGCGTAGCTCCTGAGTCACCAGGTAACCCACCAAACGATCAAGTACACGCCGGCATTCTTGTGACGCGACTCTGTTCAAATCGATTTGGCGAGGATTGGCTAGAGCCTCTGCGACACGCTTCAGGGTGATTTCATTGAAGGTGATGCGTTTGTAGGATTTGACCGCCAGTACCTGCTGGATGTGCCAGCTGATGCTTTCACCTTCGCGATCCGGATCGGTTGCGAGGTAGATTTCATCGGCCTGTTTAGCTGCGGCCTTGATGGTCCGCACGGCCTTGGCGCTCTTATCCAGGATCTCGTACACCGGTGTGTAATTTTTGCGGACGCCTGTGGTGATCATGCTGTCGTCCTGCCCTCTGGCGGGCAAGTCACGTATGTGCCCACCACTGGCGACAACCAACCAGTGTTCGCCTGGGCGCAGTTTCTTCATCATTGGCTGAAGCTTTTTCAGCTTCCCAGGTGCCTCGATGATCAATAGCTTCACGGTGTGCCCCTTCTCAATTATGCAGAGCGGGACTGTCACGTCATGGCAGGTAAGGCTTCAATGGGAAATGGTCAATGCACAACGGGAGGCTTTTAGCGGCTAGAGGTCCAGCGTCAGCTGCTGTTCCTGGGCAAAGCCCTTTAGCCACGACGCGCGCATCGCAGGATGGTGGTAAGGGCAGTCATACACCCGTAGCCCTTTTCGGGCGGCGTCAGCACCGGCTATTTGAACGGCAGTATGGGGGTTATTGAATTGCCGCCTATCTGCTGGTTTCAAAGAAGTTCGAGATTGCGCCATTGGCTATCGGTCCCCGAAGAACAGATCTATCAGACAGTAACATCACGAATAGCGCATTTTTTTGCATCAAAAACGGAAGTTTTAAACTTCTGTGCTTGAGATAGCCGAATGGAAGTGTGACTCAACCTGAAAGTTAACGAATGGCGCGATTTTTTGCCAACCAATTGGCGGTTTGATGTCAATTCGAAGCTGGCTCGTCCGTCCAGTTCGCAACTCTGATCCACGCGATGAAGTCCTGAGTGGATTGTCCGCTTTGAACACGTAGTTGTTCCAGCTTGCCGTATAAGTGTTCAGTCATTTCGTCGTCGTCGTCAAAGTCGACGCGGTATTCAGTATCTAAGCGGTATTCATCGAGCAAGGTGTTGATAAATCGGCGGGCTTGCCAGGTATCAAGGTCTGTCTCTCCACGGCCCCCCATCAGATACTCTCCCGTTCGCCACCCAACTGGAGCCCATGATGCTCGGTTTATGTCCAGGGTGAGCCCGTAGTAGTCCGGAGCATTCACCTCGCTTTCATCAAAGTAAGCCCAGTAAACACGGCCTAAAGCTGGGTGCTCTGCGCCAATGACAACGTACCCTGTTGGGTCCCTCAAAACTTCATCCATCGGCACGTCCTAATTTGTAGTGGTTCTCTAATGAGGTCGGGGGAAACGATGAGCTGTTTCCCCCAACACCGACAGCTACACGAATGGGCCGAAAAATTAAGCCCCTGTTTTCAGAATTGCGGTGGATCGGTATCTGGATATTCATCCGGGCCTGGAGCTGGCTGCGGCCGCGATTCGGGTCTGTTGGACTGTTGCGAATTCTGGTTTTGCGAAGGCGCCAGATTCACCATGGTCACGCGGTGTGGCAGCATGCCGACCCGGCTGGCCTGGATTTTCAAAGCTTCGAATTCGTCATCGTCGTTCTTCCAACGGTCCATAACGGCGCGACCGGAAACCAGCACTCGCATACCTTTCTGGAACAGTTGCGAATAATGCTCGGCGTCCTTGTGCCACCACTCCACATTCGCCCAAAAACCGCCACGATCTTCGTAGCCGCCTTTGCCATCCGGAATCGAATTGTCGAAGTAAACGTTGGCTCGCATGAGTCGACGTGGGTCTTTATTGCCGTTGGGGAATTCTTTGAATTCCGGTGCAGAACCGATATTGCCTTCCCAGCCTTGTACGGGCGTGCCCATGAGTATTCTCCGAGGTTATTGGTGTTGCGTTGGGTTGTTGAGCTGCTGCAGGCGAGCGGTATACACGGCCTCTGCCTGGCCCATTTTTTCTGCGCACTCGGCGGCCTGTTTGGTGATCGAGTGCAGCAAACTCATTTGCATATTCAAGGTGATGCGCTGCAGCTCCATCACGTAAAGATCCTGCAGCATGGATTCCGGTGTTCTGGGTGAGCCCATCATTTCTGCCCAAACCCCTACGCCCATCCGCCGATCTGTCACCTGCTGCCATCTCAAAAACTGGGTGCCGGCTTGGGTGTTCTGCTCAGTCAACCGCACTGGAACTAGGGTGAATGGATATCGGCGGGCCTGGCTCAGCACTTCCTGGGCAAGAGCTTTTAAGTCCGATTCTTGAGCTCGGCAAAGATCGGCAAATTGGGTCAGCTCCCCCTTACCTTTAAAAGGCTTTAAAAGGCCCTTTAGTGAGGCAGCCTGTTGCAGTCGCTGAAAGGCTTCCTGTTGCAGTGGCCGGAAGGCGGTCTGTTGCAGCGACCCATCATTGGAGGGAATCTGGCCCATGCTCTTTAACCCTCAACGGGGTCATCGAGATGATCATCCGTCTCGGTTTGCTGCTGACCGCGGATGATCGGTGGCGCGAAATTCGAACGGCGGGTGCCTTCCAGGATGTCTTGTGGCAGCTCACCGTACCGCTCGTACATTTTGCGGGCTGCTTCAGCCTTGGCATTGTTTGCAGCGAAGTCGTCGCGGGCAGCGCCTGAGTACTTATAGATCTGGGCCAGACCAAACAGTCTCCGCAGTACCGCTGCGCCTTCGTCGATCCAGGTTTCCATATCGTGGCGCCCGACAAGGCCAACGTGCTGGGCCAACAGAATGCGTCTGACAATTTCGTCGTAGTTCGTCAGCAGGTACACAGCCTGAAATCCCAGGGGATTGGAGATGTACAGCGGGAGGCTGACAGGCTGGATCGAGAGGTTTTCGCTAATGCTGATGGCCGGTGGAAGAGAGGCCATGGCTGTGTCCAGGCGATCTTCGATGGTCTTTAACGCTTCCTTGGAATCGTTGATCTTTTCCTCGAGGAGGATCATCCACCAGTCAGAGTAGGGATCATCCTGTTGGGCGCCTCGAGACATTCGATTGACGACAGTGCAGAACCCTGACAGACCAATGATGCCGGCTTTGAGGTCATTTTTAGGGCGCCCCATCCATATACGAGCGGCGTGGTGAGTGTGAAGGGTGAGCTTCACATCGCTGCGCAGTGAACCGATGTTGAGCCGGAAGTTATCAGCCATGGTGCAGTGTTTCCTTGGGAAGAGGATTGACGTACCCATGCTGCAATTTGGCTATAGGGGACGCAGCATTAAATACGTAGCCCGATGGAAGGGGATTTGTTGAGGCTTCTATATAGGAAGAGCTGAAACTCGCCGGTGCGGACCGAATCCCTTGCGTGGCGGCCACCTCCGGTGCCGGATGCTGTCAGGGTGTTGTGGGCCACAACACTTGCCATGTCGCCGGCACGGATGCCGGATCCTGCCAAGGTGGTGCGGGCCGCACCACTTATATGGCTGCCACCTCCGGTGCCGGATGCTGTCAGGGTGTTGTGGGCCACAACACTTGCCGTGTCGCCGGCACGGATGCCGGATCCTGCCAAGGTGGTGCGGGCCGCACCACTTATATGGCGGCCACCTCCGGTGCCGGATGCTGTCAGGGTGTTGTGGGCCACAACACTTGCCATGTCGCCGGCACGGATGCCGGATCCTGCCAAGGTGGTGCGGGCCGCACCACTTATATGGCGGCCACCTCCGGTGCCGGATGCTGTCAGGGTGTTGTGGGCCACAACACTTGCCGTGTCGCTGGCACGAATGCCGGATCCTGGGCAAGTGATTTGGGCCGAGTCACTTGCGTGGCGGCCGCGGCGTATTTCGGTTCCTGTCAGGGTGTTGCGGGCCGCAACACTTGCTGTGTAGCTGGCACAGATTCCGGTCACGACCGCTTCGCTCTGGGCCGCGTTACCACGATATTCTGGTTGTCCACCTGACATCATGGATGTGTACCCCGATTAGGCTTCAGCAGATGCAGCATTCCGCTGAGTGTGTGTTTTGCGGTTTGTATCGACTCAGGGCTACGCGTCTGCGTTAGCGTCTTCGTCGGCTGCTCTGCGCCCTCTGGCGGGGCTGAAGCGTCTTGACGCTCGGGGCTCGCTTTTGCCTTGTCGTCAGGGTTCCATTGGCTGTTGAAATCGCCGCGAACGGCCATGCCGACGAGCGTCATTAAGTATCCAAGCGGGTTTCGGACCCCTCCCGAGTCACAGCGGTGGACCCATTGTTTGATGAGCGCGGTTTTCAACTCTGCTGGAACCTTTTGCAGCGCCAGGACCGCGTTCTGTTTTTGCTCGACCGGTAGTCGATGCAGTGCACCGAGCAAATCGGCAGCGATGTCGTTTGGTGTGGGCGGTACATGTACAGAGCTTTTACAAACATCTTTGTGTGTATCTGTATACGTACTATATGAGTTCGGATGCCGAACTAAGTCCGAACTCAGTGATTTACGGCTGAGTTCGGCATCCGAACTCTGCTCCAAAGCGATTCGCTCTTCGCCTTTTTCACTGAGTTCGGTATCCGAACTCAGTGGAGATAGAGCTATATTTTGCTGAGTTCGGATTCCGAACTCAGTCGCTTTAAGAACGACTGGAGCCTGCGCTTTGGTCCAGGCCTGGCTATTCATGCGGGATTCGATGATGTCCAGCCTGCTAGGTAAGCGTTGGCCAACATCAGGATCAGCTGCAAATTCCTTCCAGGCAATTTCTGCCACTTCGCGAATCACCTTGGTCTGGTGCTGCATTGACTGCGCGAGTAGCTGCAAGTAGTCCTTGTCGAACTCTATAGCTTCGGCCGGTGTGACCGGTTCGTCGTGAAGCAGGTAGACGTTGCCTTGCACTTGTCCACTCAGATCATTGCGCACCCGTCGCCCCAGGCTAAGCCAACGGGTGAGACGTAAGGTCACTAATGCTTTTGATACAGTTTCACGCGAGGCAGGCCTACCGGGTTGCATACCCAAATATGGCCGCAGTTGGTCATAGGTAGGGAACGCCGTAAGGCCGTCGTCATTGATCAGTAGGCGAAATACCTGCCAGGTGTTTCTTTCAAGCGGGGTTAAGCGATCATCCAAAAGCAATCGGCGAGGAACCGTTTCGTGTGGGTTCCCGCTGAAAATAATTCCGGAGTAGGGGGAAGACCCTTCAATCCCCGGAGGCGCCGACTCTTTTTTCTGAAGCAAATGAGCTTCAAGGTGACCCGAGGCCGAGTCTAAAAGCGTCGACAAGGGAAGCCGAGACAACCTCATAATACAGAGTCACCTTCCACCGATGTCGCTGCAGGCTGTGCAAGTCGTTGAGAAGACACAAGCTGTAGCCTTCTCGGAAGGCCAGGGTTTGCAGGAGGGTAAAGCCCTTCCTTTATCCAGGACTGAATGCGATGCCAGATGATGGCCAGGCTGAGGTTTTCGTGGGTCTCATCTGGGCTAGTATCCTGTGGAGCATTGAGTTCCTCGGCGACCAACATGGCGATGTCCAGCAACGCGAGACTGTCGCCAAGCTCTACCTGATGCTCTTGCATTAGGTGCGTCCATCGGTACCAAAGCTGAGCGTCCATCTCCTCACTGAATTCGCGCCAACGGCCACGACGTGCCGTCACGCCGATCATTAGGCGTTGAAGGGCCACATCCTGCGGAGACAGCCCGAAGAACTGTTGCAGCATTTGAGTGGTCGCGCCAAGTCGCAGCGCACGTTCAATCATGCGCACTTCTTCATCAGAACGCTGCGCGCCTGACAGTAGTTTTTTTACCATGTCCCCATCAATGGTGACGTTGCACCAAGACACGGGAGTGTTAAGCAGCAAGCTCAGTACTGAAGGTTGTTGGAGCTGAGCCAATATCTCTGGCTCCAGGCCCATTTCGATGCAGCGCCGAAGTTGGCCATTACGCATGTGATGAAGCACCTGTGACAGGATTGCTTCATTTATTGGTGTCTTGGACATGACGACTCCCCCTTGTAGAGTCCGTGTGTTAACTGGCTGAATTCGGACCGTTGTTGGCGACTGACTGGATTTCCAGGTCAATCAAACGTCTTGCGAGACGAATAATGCGGAACAGCTTCACTAGAGCGCCGTCGCTGAGACGGCATTCACTTTCAGGGGGCTGATCTTTTGTGTGAGGCTGGCCCAGTAAGATCTGGCCCAGTCCGGCTGCGAACTCAAAGTCAGCCAACGCGTCGATTTGAAGCTTGGGTTGCTGCTGAATCATTTTCAGTACGATGGCCATCGAGCCGCTCAAAGACTGGAGCAGCGTCAAGGTATGTTGGGCTGTGGCAGTAATTTCGACTTCCGCTTCGGGGTGTCGGTAGCTGAACCCGACGCCACCATCGATATCGATAAATTGACCTGGGGCTTTGACCGAGCTGGCTATTTCGCGAGCCAATTGAGCGATGTGCTGACGCAGGGTCGCGGTATTGTCTATTTCGCGTTCGATGTACCAAAGGTCAGAAATGGGATTGAGTCCGCCAGCTTGAACAGGGATGGCCACCAAGGCATTGGAGGCGAAG
Source organism: Pseudomonas sp. WS 5503 (assembly GCF_012985385.1). Lineage (NCBI taxonomy): Bacteria > Pseudomonadati > Pseudomonadota > Gammaproteobacteria > Pseudomonadales > Pseudomonadaceae > Pseudomonas > Pseudomonas sp. WS 5503. The sequence continues at coordinate 1,182,629 of NZ_JAAQWI010000001.1, read as the reverse complement.
TCGGGCAAGACCTCACCGTCAAGCGCAGCGAGCTCCCGTTTCATCTTGTCGACTCTGGGAGAAGTCTTCACAGGGCTCGCAACGTGCCCATCGATACGTGCTTGGCGCTCTTGTGGGCTCATTTGCTCCTGCGGAGTTGGGGCCAGTTGCTGTTGCACCCCTTGAGGTGAAGGACTCTCTTTGGAGGGCGTCGTCTTATGTGTGCTGCCCCCCGAAGTAGTAGGGGGTAGTTGTAGAGGGTTCTGATTAGCCTCAATGCCATTGTTCGAAACGTTAAGTTGAGTCCCCCCCTCAAATTGCGATGCAGGGTACTGTGGCAGCTCAAGAACCGGCGTAGACCGGCGCAATTGGTCCTGGTTCTGAGTGATTTCCAACAGTATTTGCTCGTAGCCGAGGTTCAGCGGCTTTTTAAGGTGATCTATCAGTTCGTCCTGAAATCGCTGGAATAGAAATTCTTCAGCGTCGCCCTCAAACTGGGACAGTACATCTTGGAAAAGCGTATCGAAATCAAGGTGCTGCTCCTGCTCTTGATAATTGCGATCCCAGCACTGAAGAGCTGTTTTGCGCAAAGACAGAAGCTTTATGATTCTGTCTACTCCCAGTCCAGAGTACAGCGCGCCTGGAATTGCTGGCAGTAAGTACCGAATGGTGTCGTGCATACGACTCAAGTGAGACGCGGAGACCGGGTAGCCATCCGCTGACAGCCGCCGTGAAAGCTCACGTAATGAGATAGACTCCCCTGCCTCTGTTTCATACAGCGCTCTCGCTTTGTCGACCCCAATAGCCCGCTCAATGAACAGGAGCTGGCCTTGGAGGTCGTTTTCAGCCAAGTGGCCGGTGAGCGAGATGATTTCGCCCCGAACGGCGTCCCAGGGTCGAAATAGGCAGTGAAACTTGAAGTACTTCTCGTCGCCGGTCTCACGATACAACTCGTTTAAAATTGCCAGGCGAGTGTTGCCGCCGTTGCGGATCCGGTACTTATCTTCCCCAGGTTTACGAGTGACGGGAGGTGGCGTATCGAGTCCCCGATTTCGTATCGACTCTTTAATTTCATCGTACTTCGGGTTACGAGTCGTCCTTGGGTTTTCGTCATACGGCAGCGTTTCGTCGAGAGTCAACAGCATGGGGGTATCGACGATGGGGTCGCTCATTCGCGCTGCCACCGGCGACTTCGATTCAAACGCCGGCAGCAACAGCTTATCTTTCATGGTTTGGGCCAAAGACGCTTTCATACTCTGGCTCCTGGCTGCTCATAAGCCGGGCTTGCCGCCAAAAGCTGGTCAATGATTTTCAAAGCACGATCCAGAGCAGCTTCAAGTTCGGCAGTTGTCTCCAGCCGATAAACAATTTCTGAGTTCATCGACCTGGCGTTTTCACGTGCTTCCAACGCGATGCGTTCGCGCATCCCGTCGGGCAGGCGAATAACGAATTTTTCTTCATGCAGACGCTGTGGTTTGTTACTCATGGTGGGCTCCGATGCCTAGGGTAGAAAGTGTGTTCAGCGACGTTTCAACTGATCAGTGAGTTGGGTAGGTAACCCCTTGATGACTAATGAATTGGACGCCTCGTCGTACTCGATCTTGTCCCCTAGCAGATGCGCTTCAAAACTGATGGACAAGCCTTCGGCACGGCCGGTGAACCGACGGAATTGGTTGAGAGTGCGTTTATCCAGGGGGATTTCCGGCGACAGGCCGTAGTCCTTATTGCGGATATGGTCGTAGAACGCCTTGGGGCGATCTTCATCGATCAAGCCTGACAGTTCCTCCAGGCCCATGGGTTCACCGAGCTTGGCCTGGCTGGTGGCGTAGTCCACCAGGGCCTTGGTTTTCTCGCGGGCCGATTCGTCTGGCAGGTCTTCGTTTTCAACGAAGTCGCTGAACGCCTTGAGGAGGGCGCGGGTTTCGCCCGGGCCGTCGACGCCTTCCATGCAGCCAATGAAGTCGCTGAAATACCCCGAGATCTTCTTACCGTTTTTGCCTTTGATGTACGAGATGTACTGCTTGGATTGCTTGTTGTTCTGCCACTCGGACAAGTTGATACGCGCTGCCAGGTGCAACTGGCCAACGTCCAGGTGGCGTGAAGGAGTGACGTCCAGATCGTCAGTAACCACCACGCCTTCACTGTGGTGGAGCAGGGCGACAGTTAGGTAGTCGGTCATGCCTTGCTGGTAATGGGCAAACAGTACGTGGCCACCGGTGGAGAGGTTGGACTCTTCCATCAGCTTTTGCAGATGCTCGACCGCCGTGTGGCTGAAGGCGGTGAAGTCCTGGTCACCTTCAAAGTACTGCTTTAACCAGCCGCTAAACGGGTGCGCGCCGGACTCGGCATGGAAGAAACCCCAGGCCTTGCCTTGTTTGGCGTTATAGCTCTCGTTGAGGTCGGCAAGCATGTTCTCGATGGCGACCGATTCGGATAGCTCCGAATCGCGTGCCTGGAGAACAGCAGGTGTGCCATCGGGTTTTTTGTCGATCAGGTGGACGATGCAATGACGGATAGGCATTAGATTGCCTCCTGCGAGTGTAGGGTTTGAGCTCGATCAGCACGACGAATACGGGCTTTGGCGTTGAGGCCTGAGCGGTAATCGCTTGCGGTTGATGAGGTGTAAATCGATCCAAGGCCAGATTTCGTGAACTTGATATGGCCACCTTGAGTGCGAGACACCGTCCAGCCATTCGCTTCAGCAAACTTCACGAGTACACGAAGGCTCTCGCTTTTTCCGCGTAGGAGATTGGTGGTCATAGCTCTGCATCCCTGTCTGCCAGAACGTTACCGGTCTGGATCGCGATGATTTCAGCCTGATCGCCAGGAAACTTGGTACCGAGCTCATGCAAAAAGTGACGCGTAGCCTCACGTGCTCCAGGCACGCGGAACACCACGCTGCAGTGCTGAACTTCCGCGGGGTGTTGCAGGTGAGACATGACGGCCACTTTCAGCGAGCAGCACTGGAGGTAGCGGGGCACCCAAACCGACCAGAAGTAGCTGGATAGCAAGGCGCCCGCACAGAGCAGTTCAACGGTAATTGTTGCGCTGGGCGTGTTGGTCAGCTCGACGTAGCCGAGCTTCTCAAACTCCAACAGATCCTCACGCATGCTCATTGGGACCACGGTGCTGTGGTCACGAGCAAGGCGGCCGATCGCTTGAGCTAATGCGTCGAGCTCCACCGGGTTGATCCCAGATTTATGGGCATGAGCCACAGCAGAGGCTTCGAACACGGCACCGGCATGGATACTAGGAAATAGCTCGGCGCTACTGTGCATCCGACACCTCCTGAAGCTCCTCGATGTCATAGCTATTGCAAGTAGGGCAAATAAGCTCGTCCACTTCACCGCCGGGTAAGGCTGGAGCGCCACTCACTTGATGTTTCGGGTGGTGGCTATCGCATTGAAGGCACCAGTGAGTGATGCGTACGAGAGTATTCATCGCTGAGGTGTGCTTTTTCATAGTTGAGCCCCTTGCCAGCCGGCGTTGGGACTGAGGTTGGCAAACCGGGTCTGATTGGCGATGAAGGCTGTTCGTACGGTCCCAGTTGGGCCGTTACGCGCCTTGCCGAGAATGATTTCTGCAATGCCTTTGTGTTCGCTCTGAGGGTGGTACACCTCGTCCCGGTAGACGAACATAATCAGGTCCGCGTCCTGTTCAATCGCACCGCTATCACGCAGGTCTGCGTTGATCGGACGCTTATTTGGCCGTCGCTCCAGTTCTCGGTTGAGCTGGGAAAGCGCAACCACCGGGCAATTCATCTCTTTCGCTAGGGCCTTGAGGGACTGGGATATAGCGCTGATCTCGTTGGCCCTGTTTTCCTGACCTGGGCAGCGCATGAGCTGCAGGTAATCGATCAGGATCAAGCTCGGGTGTCCGAAGCGACGAGCTGCTCGACGAGATTTAGCTCTGATTACTGCAGGCGTGAGCGCTGATGAGTCGTCGATGACCAGCCGCTCTCCATAGCCATTAATACGAGAAACCGCTGCAGTCAGCTTCGGCCAATCATCATCATCGAGCTTGCCCTTCAATAGCCTGCCCAGATCGATATGGCCTAGGATGCCCATCAATCGATACATCAGTGCTTTGGCCGGCATTTCCATGCTGAAAACCTGAACTGTACGATCAAGCTTTGCCTGCAGAGCCGTATCTATGAAGTTCAAGGCCAGAGAGGTCTTCCCCATAGACGGGCGCGCGCCGAGGATGATCAGGTCGGCTTCTTGAAAACCCGACGTCAGCTCGTCCAGGTCCTCCAGGCCTGAAGGCAGGCCGGTCACGGTGATATTGCCGTTGAAATGTTCGTCTATTTGTTCGACGACGTTCGTCAGGCATTGGTTGATATTGACGAATTCCGTTGCGCTCTTGCCTTCACCCAGAGCGAACAGTTGCTGTTCAATTGATTCTTGAACATCCTCCGCACTTGCCAACGGGTCTGTCGCCTCGCGAGAGCATTGGTATCCAAGGGACATGAGCTGTCTGAGCCGAGAGCGATTACGCACGATGGATGCGTAATGCTCGATGTTGGCTACAGACGGCGTGTTTTTGGCCAGCTCGCCCAGATAGCTCAGCCCTCCGGCTTCGTCTGGCTCCTCCAACGCGTTGTGGACGGTGACGATGTCGAACGGAATGGACTTGTCAGCAAGGCTTGCCATTGTCCGGAACAGCAACCGATGGTCGTGTCGGAAAAAATCAGAGGCATCCAGTTTGTCTGCGACGAGATCCCAGGTGTTGTTGTCGAGCAGTAGCCCACCTAACACACCTTGTTCAGCCTCTACGGAGTAGGGAGGTGAGAGGTCAAGGTGATTCATTTCCCAGACTCCTGGCCTATCTGAAGAAAACCACTCCCGTTGCGTGCCCCTAGGGCTTTGACCATGTCGACTTCAACCTTCGCTGAATTGATCATGACCTGAGCAACCTCGGCAACCGCTTTGGCCCGTTCGATTTCCATTGGTCTTTCTGGGTCCAGGAGGCTCTCGATCGCGACGAACAGGTGATTACGTAGATCTTCAATCTTGTTCTTCATGTTCAACCTCCCGGATGGTGCGTTTGAGTTTGCCGATAGCGCGTATTGCGGATTTCAGCTCTTCCGGATACCGATGAATGGTGTTCCGACGCATACGTTCTGCTCTCGTCAGCAACTCCAGGTTATTCAGGGCTATATGGGCCTTGTTGCCGTCCTTGAAGCACACGCACATGTTTATAGGGACTGGTCCGTGATGCTCCTCCCAAAGCAGTACATGCACGGCTTTCCAGTCAACGGGTGGGTAACCGGTATCGGTGATTTTCTTCTGCTGATAACCGTCAGGAGTTGTGCGCAGGCTGCCAATAGGCAGCCAGTTCCCCGGTTTATTGCCGGCCTTAAACTGCGTCTGAGTCATACGGCCAGAGGAGGGGAGCCCCTTAAGGCCCTTATTCCATGGGACGGATCCCTTGGGAAAGCGGAATTCTGCGCCCAACTTGCCGTCAAGCCGGCCACAGAGACTACTGCGAAGAAACTCGGCGCTTTTGCTCAAGCCCAGCCGTTTGGCTTTGGCATAGACCTGATAGACGCTGAGCCCCAATTCGGCGGCTAGGACCTGAGTCGGTTCATTGGGATAGCGGGCAATGAGCGAGCGCTCTTCTGCCTCACTCCAAACATGGTGTTTGTGAACCGGGGCAAGCCCAAGTTGGGATCTGGCTTGTTCCAGCGCCGCCATGGCCAAAGGTGAAAGCGAATGAGTTCTCATTGGCTCCCTCCATGCCCAAGGGCTCCTTGTGACTGCTGTCCGACACCACGATGCAGCCTGGCATGCTTGCCCTGGTCCCATCCCGCTTGCAAAGAGCGGGTGTCATGACCTTTGGCTTCGATGGGCTTGATAATGGCTAGCGTTAGTTTTGGATGATGCCATTCCAGGTAGGCTTGGATCTCCAGCGCAGTGTTTTCGTCTATCCCACCTGCAAACTGGTTCACCTTAGAGGCGACGGCATTGAGCCAGCCCTCGGCAAACAGTTGGCCGCGGTGACGTTTGGTTTTCAGTTGGCAGCGCTTCTGCTGGGCAACATGAGCTCGTCGGGCTGCGACAAGCTGGTGATGCAGCGTTGAATAGGTGTGAGCTGCCAGATCGGGTGAAATACCTTTCCCCAAGAACTTGAAGGACCAGCCAAGTAGCGGATTGAAATACGCCAAGTGGCTGCAATCGAAGGCTTGGGAACAGATTGAGGCCAGGTTGTGCAGCCAATCCTGCGGTGCCCGACGGGTTTTGGTACCCACAATGGATTCTTCGATTGTATGGGCAGCGACTTCGGTGTGTTCCAAGTTGTACTGATTCATCAAATGGCGAGCTTGACGAAGTGCAATTTCCACTTCGTTTGGGGCAGCGCCTTGTGACTTGGCCAGCGCCATGAGTTTGGCGACCTTGCTGAGGACTTTTTGCTTGTCCATCATTCACCCCCTTCCTGTTGGAGGCGGGGGGAGAGCGCCTCTGACCACAGGCGAAGTGTTTCTTCCTCATCAGCAGAGAGGTGAGTCCGGGCAAGGCAGTCCGCAACCTTCTGTTTCAGGGCATCAAGGCGGTCTTGAACACTTGACCCATCGTCGTAAGCAATCTCTTGCTCAACAGCTTGCACAACGTCATTACGAAGAGAGAGAACCGTGCTTATCCAAAAAGCACTTGGGCTGGTCCAGCCAATGAGCTTTCGAGTTCTGGCAGGCGACAGGTAATCACGGAGCCTGAGATTGAACTCCCTAGGGGAATAACCATTCCTGAAAACGTCTGCTCGATTAAGCGTCAGCGCTGTTTTAAGAATATCTAGAAGAGGGTCCAAAGCCGTTGGCTCAGGAGCAAAGGGTTCTAAATATGTTTCAGCTACCAGGCGTTTGGCTTCGGCATATCGACTTTGCTGACGGCGTTTGGCTTGGTTTTCGTCGCGGCCGCGCTTTTCCTTCGCGTGCTTAATGTTCGAGTTCACTGACTCGATAAGCTTCGCGGCGTCCTGCAAAAGCTGAAGCTGGTCAACGCTCAACTGAGCGCCAATCCGACCGGGTAATTGGTAACCGCTTGTCAGGGCTCGGATTTCTCGTGCGGTTCCACTGAGCTTGGCTTGCAAGCTGCGCAATTGCTGAGCGCTGTAGTACTTGCCAACCTCTAGGATGAGGTTTGCAGTAATACTGCGGGCGTCGGTAATGGAGGGCTTCGCCATTTCAACGACCCTCCCTCACCAAGTTAGCTACCTTTTCCTCGGTCATGGCCTCGAAGCGGTCACGCCATTCTGGAAAAAGCTCAATGGCCAATTGGCGGATCACGACAAGGGCTGCAGGGGATATGCGGTTGGAAGGCTGTCTGTATTCCAAGCGGTGTACTGGGACGCCCAGGGATGAACTGTTACGAAACACCACTGCGGAGGGGACGACGCATTCCAGAACGTTGATTTCGTCATTGTCCTGGAAAATTTCCCGTACCGACTGCTCGATCATTTGCGCGTCGGTGGTTTGGTCGAGATTGTTGACGACGATCCGCACAGGAGGGATTTTCATGCCCAGGCGCCCATAGGCGCGCAGGCCGTCCAGCATCTGCATGGATCCCCGGCTGAACTCCCGTGCAGCGAGCATATTGGGCGGAAGTGGGGATATGACCAAATCAGAGGCTAGGACCACCATTTCGAGCATTGCCGACCTGGCGCCTTGGGTGTCAATCAGTACCAGGTCGAAATGATCTTTGAAGCCCGGCATCAGGTTGGCGAGTCGCAACCGTCCGTCAGGTGCTTGCAGGATCAGGCTGTTCAGTTGGTTGTTGATGTCGTTGGAAATGACAAGCGACAGGTTTGGTATCGTGGTGCTGGATATGATCTTGGCTGATTCGGTGATATTGAATGCCAGCAGGTCGTAGATGCCTCCTTGAGCTTCATCGACCAATTGGTAATACGAGGAGAGCGAAGGCTGTGCAGGATCTAGGTCGATCATGAGCACGCGCAGGCCTGCATCCGCACAAAAAGCGCCGAGGTTGGCCTCGATGGTAGTTTTGCCTACGCCGCCTTTGGTCGAAACGACCGCAGAGATTTTCATGGTTTGGAGCCTCTAATGTGGGTTCATTAGAGGCTGCGAGGCCACGGAAACAGCTATGTGTAGCGAACACGATCCTGGGCTATGAAGCACTAAAACCAATTGTCTTTTAACCAATTGGTCGTAGGTTCGAATCCCACACGACCCACCATTTTTGAGACCAGTTAACGCTGGAATCGAATCTTAAGATCAGAGGCCAAAAGCGCTGATCGAAGAAGGCGACTGAAAGGTCGCCTTTTTATTACCGGGGTATAGCGCAGTCCGGTAGCGCGCCTGCTTTGGGAGCAGGATGTCGGGAGTTCGAATCCCCCTACCCCGACCATATTAAAAATCCTCGTATCGAAAGATACGGGGATTTTTTTTGTGCTCGCAAATTCTGAATTCACCGCAAAATAAAGTGGGAGCGGCGGTGCGACGATTCGACTTGCTCGCGAATGCGGTGGTTCAGTCACAGATGTACTGACTGACACAGCGCATTCGCGAGCAAGCCCGCTCCCACATTTGCCAGGCCTCCTTCGAGACCAGGTTGTTAGTGCAATTTAAGGCGTGGCTCGGTGCCGCGGCCGATCTTGCTGCCCAGCATCCGCATCGCCGTGCGGAAGAACCCATACAGCGCCATCTGGTGCATGCGGTACAGCGACACGTAGAACATCCGCGCCAGCCAGCCTTCCAGCATCACACTGCCCGTCAAATTGCCCATCAGGTTACCCACCGCGGAAAAGCGCGACAGCGAGATCAGCGAGCCGTAGTCGGTGTACGTGTAGGTCGGCAGCTCCTTGCCTTCGATTCGTAGCTTCAGCGACTTGGCGAGCAATGAGGCCTGTTGATGAGCCGCTTGGGCACGTGGCGGCACATTGCGGTCGGTGCCCGGTTGCGGGCAGGCGGCGCAATCACCAAAGGCGAAGATATTTTCGTCGCGGGTGGTTTGCAGAGTTTGCAGGACTTGCAGTTGGTTGATGCGGTTGGTTTCCAGACCGTCGATGTCCTTGAGGAAACCGGGTGCGCGGATACCGGCCGCCCAGACCTTGAGGCTGGCCGGAATCACCTGGCCGCTGCTGGTGATCAAGGCATCGGCAGTTACTTCACTGACCGCCGAGTTGGTCAGTACCGTCACCCCTAGTTTTTCCAGGGTCTTGTGCACTGGCCCACCGATCCGCTCCGGCAGTGCAGGCAATACCCGCGGGCCGGCTTCGATCAGAGTGATGTGCATGTTTTCCGGCTTGATACGATCCAGGCCATAGGCGGCCAGTTCATGGGCGGCGTTATGCAGCTCGGCGGCCAGCTCGACCCCGGTGGCACCGGCACCCACGATGGCGACGCTGATCTGTTCAACGGCGTCGGTTTGCCCGGCATGGGCGCGCAGGTAGTGGTTGAGCAGTTGTTGATGGAAGCGCTCGGCCTGCTTGCGGGTATCGAGGAACAGGCAGTGTTGCGCTGCGCCCTCAGTGCCGAAGTCGTTGGTAGTGCTGCCTACCGCAATCACCAGGCTGTCATAGCCCAGCACGCGGGCAGGCACCAGTTCGCGGCCTTCTTCGTCGAGGGTGGCGGCCAGCTGGATTTTCTTCTGCTCACGATCAAGCCCGCTCATACGGCCCAGCTGGAACTCGAAGTGGTTCCATTTGGCTTGGGCGACATAGTTGAGTTCGTCTTCCGAGGAATTCAGCGAGCCGGCAGCGACTTCGTGCAGTAACGGCTTCCAGATGTGGGTCAGGTTGGTGTCGACCAGCGTGATGCTGGCCTTGCCACGCTTGCCCAGAGTCTTACCCAGGCGGGTAGCCAACTCCAGGCCGCCGGCACCGCCGCCGACGATAATAATACGATGGGTCATGGGGATATCTCGCAAGGCTAAAAGAAATCGGAGCAGTTACCCTCGCGAGCGCCATGCGGCTCATAGCGTCAGGTAACTCAATAGGCGGCTCAGCGCACCGAGCCCGATTACCACGACCAGCACCACGCAGAGGAGCAGCCACGGCCGGAAAGGCTTGCGCTCGACTCTGTGCTGGGAAAGTCGCAGGTACTCTTCGACACGCTCTTGGTCATCGGGTTTCAGGCGGCTGGTCATAAAGGCCTCGTCAGGTAGACGTTGCAAAGGGGCGCCACGTTACAGCCAGGGGCATCAAAGGCTGATGCCGACATCAAACACTATGCTGCGGCCCAGGTTGTTGCGCAAGAAGTCCGGTGCGTCCGGGTGCGCGAACAACACCCGGGCGAAGGTTGGACCCACCAGTGACAGCGAGCGCCAGCCCTGGCGCAGGTATTCGGTCGGCGGCGGAAAATGGCTGTTGAGGTCCAGTACTTCGCGCTTGAGGCTGGTAAACGCAATGAGGTCCAACTCCCCCAGGTCCATCCCGCGCTCTTTATAGTTGTGGGCTTTTTTACGCAGTGTGGGGGCCAGGCGCAGCAGGAATTCATGGGCGGGGATTCGCCGTGGCTTGGCTTCGCGCCGTACCAGTTGACTCAAGGAGAAAGCACTGCGCCTGCGCAGCAACTCATCGCGCCACTCGTCATTCAGGCGGCGGCCCTCATCCAACACAAAAAAGACCTCGAAGCTGGCGTCGCGAAACAACACGTCGGGCGGCTCCTGGCCCGCTGCGTGGAATTCTTCGACACGGTAGGGCACATTCAAGCCTTGCAACAGGCGCTGGCAGACCCAACGCTCACGCTCCCACTTGCGGGCATTGGACAGAAACGCATTGGCTTGTTCGGCTGCTACGGTGAGCAGGCGCAAATAATCTGAGTCATCCATAGTCGCAGCTTAGCGTTCAAATGATGACCACAGGAAGTCTTGCCTTAAAACCCGGGTGTAGAATGCTTGCGTGAAACAGGCCCAGGGACGAGGTGTGTGATGAGGTTTTTGGTGAAGGCAGAGCATCCGTGATCAGTGCAGCGGTTCTGGCACCCCAGACTCTCGGCTTCGGCTGGCTGGTATATGCGCCCGTGATGATGTGGGCGATCCTGCGCTCGCCATGGGTGGAGTTGTTTGCCGACCGTCGGCGCCAGCATTTGCTGTTCGGTACGGTGTTTGCGCTGTTCATGCTGTGGCTGGTGCGACGGGATTTCGATACCGGCGTGTCCTACCACTTTATCGGCATGACCGCCGTGACCTTGCTGCTGGATTGGCCGCTGGCAATCGTCGGAGGCTTTGCCGCCCAGCTTGGCTTGATATTGCTGGGGCGCCAGGACCTGGCCGCGCTTGGCATCAATGGCCTGCTGCTGATCGTGCTGCCAGTGCTGGTCACCGAAGGGTGCGCGCTGCTGGTAGAGCGGGCGCAGCCGAGAAACCCCTTTGTGTATATCTTCTGTTCGGGCTTTTTTGCTGCCGCACTGTCGGCATTGCTGTGCCTGTTGGCCGGCCTGGGCCTGTTGTGGTTAGACGGTCTTTTTGCGATGCCTGAGTGGTTGGAAGATTTTGTCGGTTACCTATGGCTGATCATCTTTCCCGAAGCTTTCATCAACGGCATGGTCATCAGCGCGCTGGTGGTGTTTTGCCCGGAATGGCTGGAGACGTTCAACCGTACCCGCTACCTCTCGGCGCCGTGGAAGGACGACGATTCGCGGCGTTGATCCAGGTCAAATGCCAGGCAGCGGCGCGGGTCCATGCTCTGCAAAATTTTCAGGAGCACGGATCATGAGTGTGTACGAGTGGGCACGGCAGGAGTTGCGCAGAAGCCAGGATGCAGCGCAGGAAATCGGTTTTGACCCCGGCTTGACCTTGCGCGCCATGCTCAGTGCGGTGGTGCAGCAAAGCAAGGGGGTACGCAGTTTTGAAGACCTGGCCGACGAGTTGCAATACCTTGCAGAAAACCTCGACGACCAGCAGGATTATGCCTTTATGCGGCCTTAGTGGCGCGGCGGCAGGTCTTCGGAAAACAGTTCATCTTCGGCGTCAGGGGCCACGGGAATCTTGTGTTCTTCAGCGGCCCAGGCGCCCAGGTCGATAAGCTTGCAACGGTCCGAGCAGAACGGTCGGTTGAGGTTGGTCGCTTTCCATTCCACGGGTGCACCGCAGGTTGGGCAGTCGACGGTCAAGGGTTGGCTCATGATCGGCCTCCACGCAAAGTAAGGTAAAAGTGGTGCAGTCGCTCGACCTCGCCGTGCAGCCAGGCGAGGTCCTTATCGTTGACCAGCACGTCATCGGCATGGTTCAGGCGGTCTTCGCGGCTGGACTGGGCCTTGAGAATCGCCTGCACCTGTTGTTCGCTGATGCCGTCGCGCTGCAGGGTACGCTGAATCTGCAGCGATTGCGGCACGTCGATCACCAGGATGCGCTGGGTCATGCTGTACTGTCCGGACTCGATCAGCAGCGGCGACACCAGGATCGCGTAGGGCGATTGGGCGCGTGCCAGGTGGCTGCGAATTTCCTCGGCGATCAGCGGGTGCAGCAAGGCTTCCAGCCACAGACGCTCTTTTGGGATCTCAAAGATCAGTTTGCGCAGCGCGGCACGGTCCAGCTGGGCGTCGGGTTGCAGCACGCTGGCGCCGAAATGTTCGGCGATGCGTGCCAGGGCAGGGCGGCCAGGCTCGACCACCCAGCGCGCGGCATGATCGGCATCCACCAGGTCGATGCCCAGCTTGATAAAGTGCTCGGCCGCAGCGCTTTTGCCGCTGCCAATGCCGCCCGTGAGCCCAAGAATCCAGGGTGTTGCAACAGAAGTGGTCATCTGAAACCGACAGACTGCAAATAGAAGTCGGTTATTTGACCACCCCAGAGCAATGCAATCCAGCCGGCAATTGCCAGGCAGGGGCCAAACGGCATTGGCGCTGACACCTGGGCCTTACGCAAACGCAGCAGGATCAGCCCGGCAAATACGCCCAGCAGCGAGGCCATCAGCAGGGTCATCGGCAGAATCTGCCAGCCGCCCCAGGCTCCCAGCAAGGCCAACAACTTGAAGTCGCCATGGCCCATGCCGTCTTTGCCGGTGGCCAGCTTGAACAGCCAGAACAGGCACCACAAGCTCATGTAGCCGATGACCGCGCCCCACAGTGCATCGGGCAGTGGCGCCAGCAGGTCAGCACTGTTGAGGATCAGCCCCAGCCATAGCAGCGGCAGCACCAGCACATCCGGCAGCAGGTGGTGATCCAGATCAATCAGGCTCATGCCCAGCAAGCCCCAACTCAACAGCATCACCGCGCCGGCTTGCCAGCCGAAGCCGAAGTGCCAGGCGACAGCGGTTGAGATCAGCGCGCACGCGAGTTCGGTGAGGGGGTAACGCAGGCCGATGGGCTCGCGGCAGTGGGCACAACGCCCCCGGAGCAGCAGGTAGCTGAGCACCGGGATATTTTCCCAAGGCCGAATCGGTTGATTGCAGTACGGGCAGCAGGAGTTCGGGTGCATCAGGTTATAGGTCGGCCCACCGGGCTCGGCTGGCAAGTCGAGAATCTCGTGGGCCTGGGCACGCCATTCCCGCTCGAGCATTTTGGGCAGGCGCCACGCCAGCACATTGAGGAAGCTGCCGACGATCAGGCCCAACACCAGCGCCAGGCCAACAAACGCCCAGGGATGTTCGCTCAGCAGCAGGCTCAAAACGCCGTCCCCAATTGGAACACCGGCAGGTACATGGCGACTACCAGCGCGCCGACAACCCCTCCCAATACGACCATGATCAGCGGCTCCATCAGGCTGGTGAGGTTGTCGACCAAGGTATCCACGTCTGACTCGTAGTGGTTCGCGACTTTTTCCAGCATGCGGTCCAGGGTGCCGGACTCCTCCCCGATTGCGGTCATCTGGATCGCCATGCCTGGGAACAGGCCGCTGTTATGCATCGATTGATTCAGCTGCATGCCTGTGGATACATCGTGGCGCATACGTTCGATTGCCTGTTTGAAGGGGCCATTGCCGACGGCGCCGGCCACCGAACCCAATGCCTGTACCAGAGGGACGCCCGCCGCAAAGGTGGTGGAAAGTGTGCGAGCGTAGCGAGCAACCGCAGATTTGTGCAGCAGTTTGCCTGCCACGGGCACTTTCAACAAACCCGCCGCCAACCAATGGCGAAAGCCCGGGTAAGTTCGATAGGCGTGATGCCCAGCGACCATTATGGCGCCCACGCCCAGCCCCAGCATCCACCACGCCTGCTGCAGCAGTTCCGAGAGCGCAATGACCGCCAGGGTAAACCCCGGCAATTGGCCGTTGACCCCGGCGAACAGGTTCTGGAACTGCGGCACAACGTGAATCAACAGCACTGTGCTCACCCCTGTGGCAATTACCAGTACCACGACAGGGTAGGTCATGGCTTTCTTGATCCTGGTTTTGAGCCGTTGGCTTTTTTCCAGATGAATCGCCACGCGCTCGAGCAAGGTTTCCAGGGCGCCGGCTATTTCGCCAGCTGCTACCAGATTGCAATACAACTCATCGAAGTAGCGGGGATATTGACGCAGGGCAGTGGCCAAGGGGTGGCCGCTGGCAATGTGCTGTTTCAACGCCTTCACCAGTTCGCGCAGCTGTAGGTTTTCGACGCCTTCGCTGATGATGTCGAAGGCTTGCAGCAGCGGGATGCCGGCTTTGAGCAAGGTGGCTAACTGGCGGGTGAACAGGGCAATATCTGCGGGCGTTATTCGCGTCTTGAAGATGTGTAAACCGTAAGATTTCTTGCGCACACGCTCAGGGCAGATCCCTTGCTGGCGCAGTTGTACCTTGATCAGCGCAAGGTTATGCCCGGCGATTTGCCCGGAAACCCGGCGGCCTTTGCGGTTGATGCCTTCCCAGGCATAGATTGTCGACGTGTCGTTCATGTGAGGTTGGCGCACCCAGGTCGTGAAGAATTTATAGCTTAGTCAGGTGGCGAATTCGGGCAGGCTGGCGCTGGGCGATAAAATGTCAGATTGTGCGTCTTGCAGGCGAACGGCTGCGTGGGGATGAGTACACTGGCGCCGTTGCACACTACGGGGCGCAGGATGCGCCTTGTCATGGTTCTATTCTGGAGAGTGAAAGAGATGCGTCAAAAAGGTTTTACCTTGATCGAATTATTGATCGTCGTGGCAATCATCGGCATTTTGGCCACCATCGGTCTGCCCATGTACACCAAGCACCAGGCCAAGGCCAAGTTCACGGCGGGGTTGGCTGAAATCAGCGCGCTAAAGGCCGGCTACGAGGACGCCATCAACCAGGGCACCGTGCCAACCCTGGCCCTCATCGGGGGCACAAGCCCTACCGCCAACTGCACCATCGAAGTGACAGGCGATGTGGCCTCGGGCGCAGGTACCTTGCGTTGTGAAATCCTTGATGCACCCGCGCCCGTGCTGGGCAAGACCATCACCTTGACCCGCAGCGCCACCACCGGCTGGAGCTGTGCCACCACGGTAGAGGCTCAGTATGCTGCCAAGGGCTGCGGCGCCAACGGCGCGTGACAGTCGCTGGGCGGTGAGCGAGTTGGTTGCTGCATGCCCAATGCAGTGCTAGCTTTAGCCCACCGCCCGTGTAGCTCAGCCGGTAGAGCAGCGCACTCGTAACGCGAAGGTCGCAGGTTCGATTCCTGTCTCGGGCACCACAGGCACCACTGTTTCAACGGCAATGTTTTCAGATGATCCCAGAATGGTTCTGAAGGCCAGGTGAGCCGGGCATTTGCCCCCGCTCTTTTGTATCTGCGCAACCTTGAAGACCCAGATGCATTCCCATTCCTCGATCTAAGAGAACGACATGACCACGACTGAGATGACCCAGGAAGCACGGCACGAACAAGCGCTCAAGCATTACCTTGAAGCGACGCCGCAGCTTAAAGAAGAGATCAAGGACCTGAGTGCCGACGATCAGCGCGACCAGATTCAGTGGGCATTCGAAGATGAGGC
Source organism: Pseudomonas sp. WS 5503 (assembly GCF_012985385.1). NCBI lineage: Bacteria > Pseudomonadati > Pseudomonadota > Gammaproteobacteria > Pseudomonadales > Pseudomonadaceae > Pseudomonas > Pseudomonas sp. WS 5503. Next base: position 1,166,830 of record NZ_JAAQWI010000001.1, on the reverse strand, counting down.
CGAGAGTCAGGGCTACCAGCCTTGGGAGTTGACCCTCAAGTACACCTCGACGCCGGAAGAGTTCGAAGCCGCGCGGTTGGCCTTGCACAAAGAGGCAGCCGAGGTGCTGGGTGTCGATTGGGACGAGTACTGCGAGATGAATAATCTTGTAGTTTAAAAGCAGCCGCGAGCTTCAAGCTGCAAGTTGTCCCGCAGCCTTCTTGCAGCTTGAAGCTTACCGCTCGCAACTTCTCAGATACTGAGGCGCATCGACAGATCCACCGCCTTCACATCCTTGGTCATCGCGCCGATGGAGATGTAGTCCACGCCGGTTTCAGCGATAGGCAGCAAGGTGGTTTCATTGATCCCGCCGCTGGCTTCCAGTTTGGCCTTGCCTGCGTTCAGGCGCACGGCTTCGCGCATGTCTTCCAGGCTCAGTTCATCCAGCATGATGATGTCGGCACCCGCCGCCAGGGCCTCGCGTAATTCCTCCAGGCTTTCCACTTCGATTTCCACCGGCTTGCCCGGGGCGATCTTGTGGGCGGCGGTGATCGCTTGGGCAATACCACCGCAGGCGGCGATGTGGTTTTCCTTGATCAGGAACGCGTCATACAGCCCGATACGGTGGTTGTGGCAACCGCCGCAGGTCACCGCATATTTCTGCGCTAAACGCAGGCCGGGCAATGTCTTGCGGGTGTCCAGCAGCTTGACCTGGGTGCTGGCGACAAAGTCCGCCAAAAATTGCGCACGGGTGGCAACCCCTGACAGCAATTGCAGAAAATTCAACGCGCTACGTTCACCACTGAGCAGCGAGCGGGCCGGGCCCTCAAGGTGGAACAACGCCTGGTTGGGGCTCACTCGTTCACCATCAGCCACCTGCCAGTGCACAGCGACCCGTGGGTCCAGTTGACGAAACACCGCATCCACCCACGCCGTGCCGGCGATAACAGCCGCCTCACGGGTAATGATCGTGGCCTTGGCCAGCCGTTCGGCCGGGATCAACTGCGCGGTGATGTCGCCACTGCCGATGTCTTCCAGCAGTGCGCGGCGCACGTTGGCTTCGATTTCGGCGGTGAGGTCGGCAAGACGGAGGTTCGGCATAACAGGCTCCACAAACAAAGTGCCTCGATTATAGGGCCAGCGTGCGTTCTAACCCAGGCTCGCCACTCATTTACCGCACAAAGTCAGAGTGTGCTGGCGCAACTGCCCTCGTTTGCAAGATAATCTCGCGCCTTGCAATTGGCGTCATAGCTTTGACGTCCTGGTGGTGATCGGGTGTTTGCAGTGCCTGCCAGGCCTGCGCTCCGTCTCTCCACCGCTCAAAACCGCCGTTTCAGGAGGCCAGGATGCACAATGACGGGAAGGTGGTGCCTATCAACAGGGCACAGGCCACGCCATCGCCGCTCGCGCGCCTGCCGGTGGTGTTGCTGCAGGTGCGTGACAAGGCTGCGCAACAGCTGCAGCAAGGCTTGCAGGAGCTGTTCGATAACGCCGACGACACCCTGTTCGAAATGGCCGAAAAGGCCCGTAGCACCGTCGACCATCATATTTTTCTCGAGGCCATGCGCGACCTGCGCCTCAAGCGCAAGAACTTCGAGCGCGTGTTCATGGAGCAGCTGTTTGTGGCGTTCGCCAACCTGGGCCAGGCCCGGTGCAGCGGTGCACACCTGGTGCCGCTGGTGTCTTATGAGGCGGCACCCGGCACCAGCGCGGATGATGTGGAAAAAGCCGTGGCTCTGGAGGCGATGCTCGGTCGGGTGCGGCATCGTGATGGCTTGGCCCTGGGGCAGTTGGACGCACGCTTGAGTGAACTGCTCGGCAGGCGCCTGGAGGACCCTGAAAACCCCTTGGGCCCTGCGCGGCTTTGTGAGTTTTTCCTGCAAGCAGGGCGCAGCCTGGGGGTGGAGATTCGCGTCAAGCTGGTCATGCTCAAGCTGTTTGAGAAATACGTGCTCAGTGATGCCGACCTGTTGTATGGCGAGGCCAACCAATTGCTGATCGCCACCGGCGTATTGCCGCAACTCAAGACGGTCCCGTCCCGTCGAGCTGGCGGGCGCGAGGCCCGGGAGCACCAGCATTACACCAGCCAAACGATGGCCGACCCGCCGCTGGATAAAAGCGGCCAGCAAGCGTTCAGTGCCTTGCAAAAGTTACTGGTAGCCGTGCGTGGCAGCGTGGCCCCGACCCTTGAAGCCAGTGCCGAGCCGCAGCCGATTGCCACCCGCGATCTGCTACGGCTGTTGTCGCATTTGCAGCAATATGTCCCGGAGCCCGGTGGCGAGGACGATTTCGACCTGCGCAACCAGCTGGAACAGTTGCTGACCCGGCGCAGCGTCAAAAGCGGCAAGTCGAGGGTGTTAGAAGAGGCAGACGAAGATGTGACCAATCTGGTCGCCATGCTGTTTGAGTTCATGTTCGATGACAGCGGTGTGCCGGACGCTTTCAAGGCGCTGATCGCTCGCTTGCAGATCCCGCTGCTGAAAGTGGCGGTGCTGGACAAGAGCCTGTTCAGTTGCGCAGAGCATCCGGCGCGGCGCTTGCTCAATGACATGGCGAGCGCCGTCATCGGCTGGAGCCCGCCCCATGACCACCCACGGGACAACCTCTATCTGTGTATCGAGCAACTCGTACAGCGTGTGCTGAATGAGTTCGTCGAAGACCCGGCGATTTTCTCCCAGTTGCTCACCACGTTCAGCGCATTCATAGCCCAGGAGCGCAAGCGCAGCGAGCGACTTGAGCGACACACCCGTGACGCCGAGCAAGAGCGCCTGCAGGTCGAGGTGGCGCGCCAGCGTGTGGCGCACGTGCTCAATCGGCGGCTCGTGGGCAAAACCTTGCCGCCATCGGTGCTGCAATTTGTGCAGCAGGCCTGGAGCCAGGTGCTGTTAGTGGCCGTTCTCAAGCACGGTGAACAATCGCTGCAGTGGCAGGCGGCACTGCGCACCGTGGATGAATTGATCTGGAGCGTCGGCCTGCGTGAAGACACCGAAGCGGGCCGGCGTTTGCTCGAGCAATTACCCGGGCTGCTCAAGGCCTTGCGTGACGGGTTGGCCGGTGCGGCCTTCGATCCTTTCAGTACCCGCGAGTTCTTCCTGCGGTTGCAGGCCATGCATGTTCAGCCGCTCGACGACGAGGTGCTGGTTGAAGTCCGTGAGCCTTTTATCCTGGGGGCTGGCCCGCCGGGTGCCGACGAACCACTGCCCCATGATGACCCCGACCTGCTCAAAGCCAAGCAGTTGCGAGCCGGTACCTGGGTAGCGCTGCAGCAAAATGAAGCCGGTACCCTGCGCTGCAAATTGACCGCCATCATGCCGCCCGCCGATACCTATGTTTTTGTCAGCCGCGCCGGCCTCAAGGTGTTGGAGAAAAGCGCGGGCCAGTTAGCGCTGGCGTTCAAGCAGGGCGTCCTGCACGCCTTGGATGATGGCCCGCTGTTCGAGCGTGCGCTGGCAGCGGTGGTGGACAACCTGCGGCAACTCAATCGCGGCAAGTGATCGCAACCGCAGGGTGGAACGCGGCATACTGGTCACACCTCTTATCATTCAAGGAGCCTGTATGCAGTTGGACCCCGCCAGCGGTTGGTGCCAGGGCATTCGTCATTGCCCTTCGCCCAACTTCAACGAGCGCCCTGAAGGCGAAATCTCGCTGTTGGTGGTGCATAACATCAGTTTGCCCCCGGCGCAGTTCAACACCGGCAAGGTGCAGGAATTTTTCCAAAACCGCCTGGATGTCTCAGAGCATCCCTATTTTGAAGGGATTGCGAGCCTACGAGTGTCTGCGCATTTTCTGATTGAACGTGACGGCACTGTGACGCAATTTGTTTCGTGCCGCGACCGCGCCTGGCATGCCGGTATTTCCGTCTTTGAAGGGCGCGAGGTCTGCAACGATTTTTCTCTGGGAATCGAGCTGGAAGGCACGGATGACCTACCGTTTACCAATGCCCAGTATGCGGCGCTGATCGACCTGACACGCCAACTGCTGGCCGCATACCCAGATATCACCCGCCAACGTATTTGTGGTCACAGCGACATCGCTCCGGGGCGCAAGACCGACCCGGGCCCCGCTTTTGATTGGGCGCGCTTTCGCAGCGCCCTGCAGGATGGAGGACACGAACGATGAGTTTCCTGGTGTTGGTGCTGGCCGTGTGGATCGAGAAGTTCTCGGCCCTGCGCCTGCGGTTGCAGCGCGACGGTGGATGGCTGCGTGAGCTGGCCAAGCTGGAATCGAGCCCGCGCATGGGCAAGCGCCCTTGGTTGATCCTGCTGATATTGGTGCTGCTGCCGGTGGCATTGCTGGCATTGTTGTTGCTGGTCCTGGAGCCGGTGGCCTATGGCCTGTTGGCATTGCCGGTGCACTTGCTGGTGGTGATCTACAGCCTGGGCCGTGGCGATCTATTGGCGGGGCTGGGGCCGTTTCGCGATGCCTGGCGGCGCGGTGACCTGCAAGCGGCCGAGCATGTGGCCGAACGCGACCTCAAACTTGGCGCCGACAGTGGCGAGCAATTGTTGGAGCGCGTCCAGGGCTACCTGCTGTGGCAGGCGTATCAAAGCTTTTTCGCGGTGATTTTCTGGTATTTCCTGCTGGGCCCGGTGGCCGCCCTGGCCTACCGCCTGTTGGCACTGGCCAGCGAAAACAGCCAGAACCCGTTGGTGGCCGAGCGCGCCACGCAATTGCGCCACGCGTTTGACTGGTTGCCGGTACGCCTGCTGGCGGCCAGCTTTGCCTTGGTGGGCAATTTCGTCGGGGTCAGCCGTGTGATGCTTCACGAACTGTTGAGCTGGGACATCAGCGCGGCACAGTTGGTGGAAAGAGTCGGCCTGGCCGCCGCGGAAATTCCTGCGCCAGTGGTGGGGGCCGATGGCATCAACAGCCTGGATCGCCTGTGGGAACTGCTGCTGCGTGCGGCGGTGCTGTGGTATGCCGGGTTTGCGATCTGGACGGTGTTGCCCTGATGGTAGGAGCGAGCTTGCTCGCGAAAAACGTCAAAGATAACGCGTGCTTCCTGAATAAACGCGGCGTCTGTGAGTCTTTCGCGAGCAAGCTCGCTCCTACATGGCGTTAGGGCTTTCTCCTTGCCACATTTGGCCTCCAGACACGCCGTTAACCTTACGTTACAAAACTCCCTTTCGAATTGAGCTATACAGATAGCGCGCCCAATAGTGGCTATCTGCCGCCGCCCTGCGCCTCAATAAAAATAAAAGAAGGGGAGGTCACCTGTGAAGAGCTTGCTCTATCCCGCCGTCGTGCTGATGAACCGCCTGAGCTTCGGCATGAAGTTCAGCCTGATCAGCGTGCTGTTCCTGCTGCCGATGCTGGCGACCAACTATTACCTGGTGCGCGATTCGTGGCGCGAATACCAGGGCACCCGGGTCGAACTGCAGAGTCTCGACCTGCTCGGCAGCAGCCTGGCGTTGCGCCGCGATCTGGAAACCCTCAACAACCAGGTAGAGATCAATGCCACCCTCGGCCAGTCCGGCAAAGCAGCAGACCTGGAGACCAGGATCAGCGCCTTGGAAGCCAGTGTGGTGGAGCGCTTGCAAGGCTTGCGCGCCATCGCGACCCAGCCCGAGCAAGTTGCCGTCTTCGACAGTAAGCGCGATGAGCTGATCGCTGCGTTCAAGGCCCAGCAACAGGAAACCTCGTTGCTCAACAAAGCGGCGTTGATCGGCAAGTTACTCAACCAGGCCCAGATGTTCAGCCAGATCATTGCCAGCCAAGCCGGCTTGAGCCGTGATCCGCAAAGTGATCTGCGCCAGCTCAGCGACCTGGTCACCACCGTCACCCCTCAAGTCACCCAGGCCTTGGGCGAAGGCCGTGCGATGGGCGCGTACTCCCTGGGGCAGGGCTTCATCAATTCATCCTCCAGCACCCGTTTTGACGAACTGCTGCAGCAGCTGGAAAAACTCCACGGGGAATATGGCTTGAAGCTGCAGGACGCGTTGGGCGCCAGCCAGGCCGCGCATGCAGCCCTCGACGTTTCGGCGCAAGCCAGCCGGGCCAGCCTCAAGCAAGGCAGCGAGTTTTTTGAAGAGCAGGTGGTGATGGCCGAGACCCTCGATACGTCTTGGCAGGGTTTTTATGACGGCGTCAGCCAGTTGATGGCCAAGACCTATCAATTGGATGACGCCACCCTGGCGTTCCTCGGGCAGCAGTTGCAGCAACGCCTGGCGCAAAACCGCCTGCACATGGTGTTGCTGGTCACGGCCCTGGCGGCGGTGTTTGCGTTGATTTTCTATCTCTATGCCGGTTTCTTTGTCTCCACTCGTACCACCTTGCGCCGCCTGGGGGCGATGATGGACAAAGTGGCGGCAGGTGACATGACGGTTACCTTCGTTGCTCAAAGCCGCGACGAGCTGGGCGACTTGGGCCAGGTGTTCAATGGCACCGTGGCCAAGATTCATGACCTGATCGAACGTGTTGGGCATACGGTCAGCCAGGTGGAGTTGCAGGCCGGCCAGGTGCAGGCGGTGTCGGCACAGAGTAACCAGGCGGTGTCCGGCCAGCGCAGCCAGATCGAACAAGTGGCGACCGCGATGAACCAGATGTCCGCCACTGCCCAAGAGGTGGCGCGCAGCGCGGCGGCGGCGGTCAGTAGTGCCCAGAGCGTCAATGATGAAACGGTCACCGGGCGTGCGCTGGTGCAATCCCAGCAAGGCGGCATCGCCCGCCTGGCGGCGGAGATTGACGAATCGGTGCGGGTGATCAACCAACTGGCTGCCGACAGCCAGTCCATCAGCAGCGTCCTGGAAGTGATCAAGAGCATTGCCGAGCAGACCAACCTGCTGGCGCTCAACGCGGCCATCGAAGCCGCGCGCGCCGGTGACCAAGGGCGTGGTTTTGCGGTGGTGGCTGACGAGGTGCGCACCCTGGCTCGGCGCACCCAGCACTCCACCGAGGAAATCGAGCAGATGATCAGCCGCTTGCACAGCGGCGTGGGCGCGGCGGTGAAGGCCATGGGCAGCAGCCATGAAATGGCGAATGGCACGGTGGGGCAGTCGGAAAAAGTCCAGCAAGCCTTGGAAAATATCCTGGGGGCAGTTGGGATGATCGTCGATCAGAACCAGCAAATCGCCGCCGCCGTGGAGCAGCAAACGGCGGTCGCCCACGACATCGACCAGAACATTGTCGAAATCAACCGTGCTGGCGAGCATGCAGCGCAAGGCGCCCAGCACACGGAAGCGGCCAGTCGACAACTGGCAACCCAGGTGGTTGAGTTGAAGCAATTGATTGGTGCGTTTCGGGTGTAGGGAGGTTCTGAAGGGCGGAGCCACGGGCCCTGTGGCCCATGTCTTGATTTACCGATGCGTGTTTTATCGGGGCGTGAATAGGTGAAAATTTATTTCATCCGTCACGGTCACGAGGGGACAAAACGATGGCCGCCGCAATCGGTATCAGGGGGCATTGCGCCCAGTGCAACATGACGTTTGAACTCAAGCCTTGGCAACTGAACGCCATCGCAATCGATGTGCCATTTGACTGTATGTATTGCCACTGCGGGTTGCAGTTGGGCTGCGTCAAGCAGTTGCGCCAATTCAGGGCCCTGGACCAATGGGCGCTGGTGCGGCCGAGCATGATCATGCTGACGTGCGCGACCTTGCTGGTGGCCTTGGTCGCCGAGTGGCTGGGGCTGCTCAGTGTCATCGCGCAGTTCAACATTTCACTGGTCGCGGTGTTGATCCATTTGCGGGTGGTGCGCTACGCCCGTCATCGCCAGACAATGACCTTGAACTTGCAGGCCATCAGTGCGCTACCAGTTGAACAGCTCGCACGCATTGCGTGTGCTCGCCTCAGCCAGCAATAGAGGGCTGATACCCATGCGCTCGGCCAGGGCCGTGCAGATGTCTGGCAGGTGCTGCGGGCTATTGCGCTGGTTGGGGTACATGGCCGGGGCCATATCCGGCGAGTCGGTCTCCAGCACCACGGCGTCGAGGGGCAATTGGGCCAGTACCCGGTGCATGCGCAGGGCCTGGGGCCAGGTGGCAGCGCCACCCAGGCCCAGTTTGAACCCGAGTTTGATGTACTCGCGTGCCTCTTCAACGCTGCCGGCGAACGCATGGATGATGCCGCCTCTGGGCAGGCGGATACGCTTTAAGGTGGCAATTACCGCGGCGTGGCTGCGGCGAACGTGGAGCAGGGCCGGCAGCTGGAAATCCACCGCGAGTTTCAGCTGGGTTTCAAATAGCGGTTGCTGGCGCTCGTGGTCCAACTGTTCAAGAAAGTAATCCAGGCCAATTTCGCCCACGGCGCACAGTTGCCGGTGGCCATGCAGGCGCGTCAACCAGTCGCCCAGCTCCAGCAGGTCGGCGGGGCGATGCTCATCGAGATACACCGGGTGCAAGCCGAAGGCGGCGAACAAGCCTTCGTCCTGTTGCACCAAGTCCCATAGCCGCTGCCAATTTTTCTGGTACACCCCCAGCACCACCAGGCGCCGCACGCCGAGGTCACGGCTGTGGGCGAGGACGTGCGTGCGATCCTGGTCGAAGTCCTCGAAGTCCAGGTGCGTGTGGGTGTCGATCAGCTCCACGCTCAGGCCTCGAGGATACGCTGCTTGAAGGTCCGGCCAATCGCATGCACGCCGGGTTGGTACTGTTCTTCTTCAACGGCGGCCAGGGCCAGGCGCAGGGCGGTCTCGGCAATCAACTGATGTTGTTGGGCCATGGCGTTGACCGGCAGCGGGAGGAAATCCAGCAACTGGGTATCGCCGAAGGTGCCCAGGCGCAGGGGGCGTGACTTGAGAGGGAAGTCATGCAGCGCATCAAACACCCCTTGGAGCAGTACGTAGGAGGTGGTTACCAGCGCGTCCGGCAGATGCCCCAGGCGTTGCAGCAATTGCTCCATCAGCTCTCGGCCGCAGTCACGACTGAAGGCTTCGCCCTGTTCGATGATCACTTCGCCCGTAAAGCCTTGCAGCGCATCGCGGAAACCGGCGGTACGCGCCTGGCTGATGCTCAGCTCGGGCCGTGCGCCGATCAGCGCGATCTGCTTGGGCAACGGTTGCAGCAGGCTGCTAGTGAGTTGCTGGCAGGCCTGGTGGTCGTCGCTGACCACGGAGCAGAACTGGTTCGGCTCCATCTCCCGGTCGATGGCAATCACCGGCAGCCCCTTGGCCTGCAGCTCGCGATAGCTGTCATCGCTGGCCGGCAGGCAACTGGCGACGAACAACGCATCGCAACGCCGCGCCCGGAACAGTTGCAGCAGTTGGCGCTCGCTGTCCGCTTCGTCATCGGAGCTGGCGATCAGTAACTGATAGCCGCGCGCCCGCGCACCTTGTTCCAGCAGTTTGGCGATGCGTGCGTAGCTGGGGTTTTCCAGGTCTGGCAGGATGAACCCCAAGGTCCGCGTATGCCGGCTGCGCAGCCCCGCGGCTTGAGGGTTGGGGGTAAAGCCATGGGCTTGGACCACGGCACGCACACGCTCAACGGTGGCGTTGCTGATGCGCTGCTGTTCGGCCTTGCCATTGATGACATAGCTGGCGGTGGTAACGGACACACCGGCCAGACGTGCGATATCACTGAGTTTCAAACCGGGATTTCCTTGTTTTTTGGCGCTCGCCCCGACATTTTGTCCAATCGTAACCGATTCCAGCATTCGACCAATGTCCCACAGCAAGCGCCGAGTGGCCCTTCAAGCTTGCGTAATTAACGCGTAATCTGCCATAAATTCTAGATTAAACGTTTCAGCAAGCGTATTTTTACGATGTTCGCTACTGAGTGACCACTGCCAATTGACCGCTCAGTCAGTTAATTTTGATCATATTTACCTACAACAATACCTAGTGCGCCTGTCGCACTAACTAGGAGAACGGCATGCTTGAGCTCACTGTAGAGCAGATATCCATGGGCCAGGTGGCTGTGGATAAATCTGCTGCCTTGCACCTGCTCGCTGACAAATTAGTGGCCGATGGCCTGGTTGCCGAAGGTTATCTCAGTGGCTTGCAAGCCCGTGAAGCCCAAGGTTCGACCTTTCTCGGCCAAGGCATTGCTATCCCCCATGGCACGCCAGAAACCCGCGACCAAGTGTTTTCCACCGGTGTGCGCCTGCTGCAGTTCCCCGAAGGGGTGGACTGGGGCGATGGCCAGATCGTCTATCTGGCGATTGGCATCGCGGCTAAATCCGATGAACACCTGCGCCTGTTGCAACTGCTCACCCGTGCCCTCGGTGAAACCGACCTGGGCCAGGCGTTGCGCCGTGCCGGCAGTGCCGAAGCGCTGTTGAAACTGTTGCAAGGCGCGCCCCAGGAACTGGCGCTGGATGCGCAGATGATCAGCCTGGGCGTGTCGGCCGATGATTTTGAAGAGTTGGTGTGGCGCGGTGCGCGCCTGCTGCGCCAGGCCGACTGCGTGAGCAATGGCTTTGCCGCCGTATTGCAGCAAGTCGACGCGCTGCCCCTGGGCGATGGCCTGTGGTGGTTGCACAGCGAGCAGACGGTCAAGCGCCCGGGCCTGGCCTTTGTGACGCCGGACAAACCTATGCGTTACCTCGGCCAGCCCTTGCACGGCCTGTTCTGCCTGGCGAGCCTCGGTGAAGCGCACCAGACCCTGCTTGAACGCCTGTGTGCCTTGCTGATTGAAGGGCGCGGCCACGAGTTGGGACGCGCCACCAGCAGCCGCGCGGTGCTGGAAGTGCTGGGCGGTGAACTGCCGCCGGACTGGCCCAGCGCCCGTATTACCCTGGCCAACGCCCACGGCCTGCACGCGCGCCCGGCCAAGATCCTGGCGCAATTGGCGAAAAGTTTTGACGGCGATATCCGCGTACGCATCGTCGATGGCGCGGTGGGCGCCGTGTCGGTCAAAAGCCTGAGCAAGTTGCTCAGCCTCGGCGCACGTCGTGGCCAGGTGCTGGAGTTTGTGGCCGAGCCGACGGTGGCCGGCGATGCGCTGCCCGCCCTCTTGGCCGCCGTGCAAGAGGGCCTTGGCGAAGAGGTCGAGCCCTTGCCCACGGTGAGCGCACAGCCCGCACAGGTCGATATCGAACCGGTGCTCAGCGCGCCACTGAGCGGTAGCCAACTCCAGGCCATTGCCGCCGCGCCGGGTATCGCGATCGGCCCGGCTCATATCCAGGTGCCGCAGGTGTTCGATTACCCGCTACGGGGTGAATCCGCCGCCGCCGAACGCCAGCGCCTGCACACCGCTTTGAGCGACGTGCGCACGGATATCCAGGGCTTGATCGAGCGTAGCCAGGCCAAGGCCATCCGCGAGATTTTCATTACCCACCAGGAAATGCTCGACGACCCGGAACTGACCGACGAAGTCGACACCCGCCTCAAGCAGGGCGAAAGCGCCGAAGCCGCCTGGATGAGCGTGATCGAAGCCGCCGCCAAGCAACAGGAAGCCTTGCAGGATGCCTTGCTGGCCGAGCGTGCTGCCGACTTGCGTGACATCGGCCGGCGCGTGCTGGCCCAGTTGTGCGGCGTCCAGGGCGTGCAGGAACCGAGCGAGCCCTACATCCTGGTGATGGAAGAGGTCGGCCCTTCGGACGTGGCGCGCCTGGACCCGGCCCGCGTTGCCGGCATTCTCACCGCCCGGGGCGGCGCCACCGCTCACAGCGCCATTGTTGCCCGCGCCCTGGGCATTCCGGCCTTGGTCGGCGCTGGCGCTGCGGTGTTATTGCTCAACGCCGGCACGCCACTGTTGCTCGATGGCCAGCGTGGTCGCCTGCATGTGGACCCCGACGCCGCTATTCTGCAACGGGCCACCGTGGAGCGCGACAGCCGCGAACAGCGCTTGCAAGCCGCATCGGCCCAGCGCCATGAAGCGGCGCTGACCCGTGACGGCCATGCCGTGGAAGTGTTCGCCAACATTGGCGAAAGCGCCGGGGTGGCCAGCGCAGTGGAGCAGGGCGCCGAAGGCATTGGCCTGCTGCGCACCGAACTGATTTTCATGGCCCACCCCCAGGCGCCGGACGAGGCCACTCAGGAGGCCGAATACCGTCGCGTACTCGACGGCCTCAATGGTCGCCCGTTGGTGGTGCGCACCCTAGATGTGGGCGGCGACAAGCCTTTGCCCTATTGGCCGATCGCCGAAGAGGAAAACCCCTTTCTGGGTGTGCGCGGCATTCGCCTGACGTTGCAACGCCCGCAGATCATGGAAGCGCAACTGCGCGCATTGCTGCGTGCAGCAGACAACCGCCCGCTGCGCATCATGTTCCCCATGGTCGGCAGCGTGGATGAGTGGCGCGCCGCCCGGGACATGACCGAGCGCCTGCGCCTGGAGATCCCAGTGGCAGACCTGCAACTGGGGATCATGATCGAAGTGCCCTCAGCCGCGCTGCTGGCGCCGGTCCTCGCCAAGGAAGTCGACTTCTTCAGCGTCGGCACCAACGACCTGACCCAATACACCCTGGCCATCGACCGCGGCCACCCGACCCTGTCGGCCCAGGCCGATGGCTTGCACCCGGCAGTTCTGCAACTGATCGACATCACCGTGCGCGCCGCCCATGCCCACGGCAAATGGGTAGGCGTGTGCGGCGAGTTGGCGGCGGACCCGCTGGCGGTGCCGGTGCTGGTCGGCCTGGGCGTGGATGAGTTGAGCGTGTCGGCCCGCAGCATTCCTGAAGTGAAGGCGCGGGTGCGTGAATTCAGTCTGAGCGAGGCCCAGGGCCTGGCGCAACAAGCACTGGCGGTGGGTTCGCCCGCTGAAGTGCGTGCCCTAGTGGAGGCCGTGTAGATGGCGAATATTCTGACCCTGACGCTGAACCCGGCGTTGGACCTCACGGTACGTCTGGCGCACCTGCAACCCGGTGAGGTCAATCGCAGTGAAGCGATGCTCACCCACGCGGCCGGCAAGGGCGTGAATGTGGCGCAAGTGCTGGCGGACCTGGGCCATTACGTCAGCGTGGGCGGGTTCCTCGGCAGCGCCAACCCCCAGGCTTTCAATGCGCTGATCAAGCGCCGTGGGTTTGGCGATGCCTTCATCCGGGTTCCCGGCGAAACCCGGAGCAACATCAAGATTGCCGAACAGGATGGGCGTGTCACCGACATCAATGCACCGGGGCCGCTGGTGACTGAAGAGGCGCTAAAAGCGCTGCTCAAGATGGTCGCGATCATTGGCCCGGAGTTCGATGCGGTCGTGGTGGCCGGAAGCTTGCCGCGCGGCGTCAGCCCGCAGTGGTTTAAAGGTCTGCTGGAGGCGTTGAAGGACCTCGGTTTGAAAGTCGCCCTGGACACCAGCGGCGAAGCGCTGCGCCTGGGGTTGGAGGTTGGCCCGTGGCTGGTCAAACCCAATACCGAAGAGTTGGCCGAGGCCTTGGGTAACGCCACCGATGCCATCAGCCGCCTGCATCAGCAAGGCGTCGAACATGTGGTGGTCTCCGATGGGGCCGCAGGCGTGACCTGGTACCGCCCGGGTGCGGCGCTGCACGCCACGCCGCCCAAGGTGGCAGTGGCCAGTACCGTGGGCGCCGGCGACTCGCTGCTGGCCGGGATGCTCAACGGTTTGCTCAGTGGCGATACGCCGGAGCACACCTTGCGCCGGGCCACGGCGATTGCCGCGATGGCGGTGACACAGATCGGTTTTGGCATCAGCGATGACGCGCAGTTGGCGCATCTCGAAAGCGGCGTCGATGTGCGCACGCTGACAGAACAATAAGAGGGTTTTTGATGAAGTTAGCCATTGTTACCGCCTGCCCGAACGGCATGGTCACCAGTGTGCTGTGCGCCCGCTTGTTGGACGCCGCCGCCCAGCGCATGGGCTTGCACACCAGTGTTGAAGTCGTCGATGCGCAGCGCCCGGAGCGCCAGTTGTCCCAGGCGACGATTGATGATGCCGAGTGGGTGCTGCTGGTCAGCAGTACCCCGGTGGAGATGCAGCGGTTTGTCGGCAAGCGTGTGTTCCAGAGCACACCGGCCCAGGCGTTGGCGGATGTCGAAGGCGTGCTGCGCCGGGGCGCCGAAGAAGCCCAGATGTATGTCGCCGACGCCGCCCCGGTGGCGGCCAAGGCTGCGCCGCGTATCGTCGCGATTACCGCGTGCCCCACCGGTGTGGCCCACACGTTCATGGCCGCCGAAGCCTTGCAGCAGACTGCTCAGCGCCTGGGTTATGACCTGCAGGTCGAGACCCAAGGTTCGGTGGGCGCCCGCACGCCGTTGAGCCCGCAAGCGATTGCCGATGCCGATGTGGTGTTGCTGGCGGCCGATATCGAGGTGGCCACCGAGCGTTTCGCCGGCAAGAAGATTTACCGCTGTGGCACCGGCATTGCCCTCAAGCAATCCGAAGCCATCCTCAACAAAGCCCTGGCCGAAGGCGCGGTGGAAAGCGCGGCCGGCGGTGCACCGGCCAAGGCGGAGAAAACCGGCGTCTACAAACACCTGCTCACCGGCGTGTCGTATATGTTGCCGATGGTGGTGGCGGGGGGGTTGCTGATCGCCTTGTCGTTTGTGTTCGGCATCCATGCTTTCGAGCAGCCCGGCACCTTGGCTGCGGCGCTCAAATCCGTGGGTGACCAGGCGTTCCTGTTGATGGTGCCGTTGCTGGCGGGCTACATCGCCTACTCGATTGCCGACCGTCCTGGCCTTGCGCCCGGCATGATCGGCGGGCTGCTGGCGGGGACGCTGGGGGCTGGGTTTATCGGCGGCATCCTGGCCGGCTTCGTCGCCGGGTATTGCGTCAAGCTGATCAGCCGCGCAGTGCAACTGCCCCAGAGCCTGGAAGCGCTCAAGCCGATCCTGATCATCCCGTTACTGGCGAGCCTGTTTACCGGGCTTGTGATGATCTACCTGGTGGGCCCACCGGTCGCCCGCTTGCTCACGGGCCTGACGGATTTCCTCAGCACCATGGGCACCACCAACGCGGTGCTGCTGGGCATTCTGCTCGGCGGCATGATGTGCGTGGACTTGGGCGGGCCGATCAACAAGGCGGCCTATGCGTTCTCGGTTGGCCTGCTGGCCGCGTCGAGCGGCGCGCCGATGGCCGCGACCATGGCCGCCGGCATGGTGCCGCCGATTGGCATGGGCATCGCCACGTTGCTGGCCCGGCGCAAGTTCGCCCAGACCGAGCGCGAGGCCGGCAAGGCGGCGATGATCCTGGGGCTGTGCTTTATCTCCGAAGGCGCGATTCCCTTCGCCGCCAAAGACCCGCTGCGCGTCATCCCCGCCAGCATCGCCGGTGGCGCGTTGACCGGTGCGCTGTCGATGTACTTCGGCTGCAAACTCGCCGCGCCCCATGGCGGGTTGTTTGTGTTGGTGATTCCGAATGCGATGAACCATGCGTTGTTGTATTTGTTGGCGATTGTGGCGGGCAGTGTGTTGACCGGCTTGGTGTATGCCGTGCTCAAGCGACCGGAAGCGGCCGAGCTGGCCGTGACTGCCTGACCAGTAAAAGTGTGGGGGCAAGCCCAAATACCCTGTAGGAGCGAGCTTGCTCGCGAAGAACTCGCAGGCGCCGCGTTCATTCAGCAAGCCCGCGTGATCGTTGACGTTTTTCGCGAGCAAGCTCGCTCCTACAGTTGTAGCCTGTCATCTGCGCTTCATCCCATCATGCTTTAGTGGCCCTTTTGATACTCAAGAGGGCACCTCCATGAGCCATTTCGATCTCGGTCGCCGCCGCGTGATGCAAGCTGTGGGCGCTGGCCTGCTGTTGCCGGGCCTGGCGCCTGCGGTGATCGCTTCGGTGAAGGACCGACCGCAACTCACTGACGGCGTGCAATCGGGCGACCTGCAGGGCGATCGCGCAATGATCTGGAGCCGCAGTGACCGCCCGGCGAAGATGGTAGTGGAGTGGGATACCCGCAGCGTGTTCAGCAACCCGCGCCGATTCGTCTCGCCCCTGGCCGACAGCCGCACCGACTTTACCGCCCGTGTCGAGCTCACCGGGCTGCCGGTTGATCAGGCGATTTTCTACCGCGTGCATTTCGAAGACGCCCAGACCGGCATTGCCAGTGAACCCTGGTTCGGGCACCTGCGTAGCGTGCCGCAACAGCGGCGTGATATCCGTTTTGTGTGGAGCGGCGACACCGTCGGCCAAGGCTTCGGCATCAACCCGGACATCGGTGGCATGCGCATCTATGAAGCCATGCGCCTGCGCCTGCCAGACTTTTTTATCCACAGCGGCGACACCATCTATGCCGACGGCCCGGTCCCCGCGCAGCTCACCACTGAAGGCGGGCGCATCTGGCGCAACATTACCACTGAAGCCAAAAGCAAAGTCGCGGAAACCCTCGATGAATATCGCGGTAATTACCGCTACAACCTGCTGGATGAAAACGTGCGCCGCTTCAATGCCGAGGTACCGCAGATCTGGCAGTGGGACGATCACGAGGTGATCAACAACTGGTCATCGAGCAAGCAGTTGGATGAGCGTTACCAGACCCGCGACATCAATACCTTGGTGGGCCGTGCCCGCCAGGCCTGGCTGGAATATTCACCCATGCGCCGACAGAGCGCCGACGGTGGCGGGCGCATTTATCGCAAGCTCAGTTATGGGCCGCTGCTGGATGTGTTTGTGTTGGATATGCGCAGCTATCGCGGGCCGAATGACGACAACCTGGGCGCTGAAAAACCCTTCCTTGGTCGTGAACAGTTGGACTGGCTCAAGCGCGGGCTCAAGGCATCGCAAGCGCAGTGGAAGGTGGTAGCCGCCGACATGCCTATCGGCCTGGGCGTGCCCGACGGTGAGGTCAGCCCCGGCGTGGCGCGTTGGGAAGCGATCGCCAATGGCGACCCTGGCCCGGCGCAAGGGCGTGAGCTGGAGATCGCCGAACTGCTAGGGTTCCTGCATGAGCACAAGGTGCGCAACCACCTGTGGCTGACGGCCGATGTGCATTACTGTGCGGCGCATCACTATCACCCTGACCGCGCGGCGTTCCAGGATTTCGAGCCGTTCTGGGAGTTTGTGGCGGGGCCGTTGAATGCCGGGAGTTTCGGGCCCAACCCACTGGATAAAACCTTTGGCCCGCAGGTGGTATTCCAAAAGGCGCCACCGGCACAGAACACCTCGCCGTTTGCGGGTTTTCAGTTTTTTGGTGAAGTGCAGATTGATGGGCAGACGGCGGAGTTGACGGTGACGCTGCGCGATCTCGATGGAATCTCGGTGTTCGAGCAAAAGCTGCAACCGGCCTGATCGTTCCCACGCTCTGCGTGGGAACGCATCCTGTGACGCTCCGCGTCACGCCGTCAAGAGCGGACGCGGAGCGTCCAGGGCGGCATTCCCACGCGGAGCGTGGGAACGATCAAATAACTGCTAGGGTTCCTGCATGAGCACAAGGTGCGCAACCACCTGTGGCTGACGGCCGATGTGCATTACTGTGCGGCGCATCACTATCATCCTGACGGCGCGGCGTTCCAGGATTTCGAGCCGTTCTGGGAGTTTGTGGCGGGGCCGTTGAATGCCGGGAGTTTCGGGCCCAACCCACTGGATAAAACCTTTGGCCCGCACGTGGTATTCCAGAAGGCGCCACCGGCACAGAACACCTCGCCGTTTGCGGGCTTTCAGTTTTTTGGTGAAGTGCAGATTGATGGGCAGACGGCGGAGTTGACGGTGATGCTGCGCGATCGCGATGGAGTCTCGGTGTTCGAGCAAAAGCTGCAACCGGCCTGATCGTTCCCACGCTCTGCGTGGGAGCGCATCCTGTGACGCTCCGCGTCACGCCGTCAAGAGCGGACGCGGAGCGTCCAGGGAGGCATTCCTACGCGGAGCGTGGGAACGATCAAATATCAATAGACATCCCTGCGATAGCGACCCTGTTCGATCAGGCGCTCCAGCGCCTCATTGCCCAAGATGTCTTTCAGTGCCTGATCCACCCCCGTCGCCATCCCCTGCAAGCTGCCACACACATAAATCGCTGCGCCGTCCGCGAGCCATTTGCGCAGCACATCCGCTGACTCGCGCAGGCGATCCTGTACGTAGATCTTATCCTCTTGATCGCGGGAAAATGCCAGGTCCAGCAGGGCCAGGTCTCCACTGGCGAGCCAGCCTTGCAGTTCGTCCTGGCACAGGTAGTCGTGGGCGATATTGCGCTCGCCGAACAGCAGCCAGTTTCGCTGCTGGCCGTCGGCAATGCGTGCTTTGAGCAAGCTGCGCAGGCCCGCAAGCCCGGTGCCGTTGCCCAGCAGAATCAGCGGCACAGGCGCGTCGGGCAAATGGAAGCCGCTGTTGCGCCGCAGACGCAGGCTGATGGCCGAGCCGAGGGCGGCGTGTTCAGTCAGCCAGCCGGAGCCAAGCCCCAGGCTGCCGTCGGGGTGGCGCTCCTGGCGCACAATCAGCTCCAGCACGCCGTCGCTGGCAATCGAGGCGATGGAGTATTCGCGCATGCCCAGGGGGACCAGCGCATCCACCAATGCCTGGGCGTGCAGGCCGACCAGGTGCGTGCGGTTTTCCGGCAGTTGGCGCGTGGCCAGGGCCTGATCAAGGGTGTGGGCGACGCCGTCGATCACCACACCGTCGCTGCCGACCAAGCCCAGGCCGGCCAGGAAGTGTTCGATGGCCCAGGGGCAATTGCGCGGCAGGACTTCCACCAGGTCGCCGGCCAGCCAGCTGTGCGCAGACGTGGATGTGAGGCCCAGCAGGTAGACGGGCGAGCCGACACTGTCGGGGTTGAGCAGGGTGCGTTGGCTCAGGGTCCAGTTTTCGTACTGGGCCGTCGGCCAGGCCGCTGCCGGCGCATGCCCGGTGAGCTGGCCCAGTTGCTGTTGCCAGGTCTGCAGCGCCAGTGTATCGCCGCTGTCGACTTCCACCGGGGCAAACAGCGGGGTGCCGCCCTGGTTGGTCAGCCAGAAATGCAGGCGCCGGGCAAAGCCGCAAAAATGTTCGTACTGCCGGTCACCCAGGGCCAGCACCGAGTAGTTCAAGCCTTTGAGGGATAGCGCCTGGCCGAGCACGCTACGCTCGAAACCTCGGGCGCTGTCGGGCGCTTCGCCGTCGCCAAAAGTACTGACCACGAACAGCGCGTTCTGCGATTGGCTGAGGTCGTCGCGGCTGACACTGCCCAGGGGCTGCACCTTCACCGCCAGGCCCGCAGCCTGCAGTTGCCCGGCCGTTTGCCAGGCCAGTTGTTCGGCAAAGCCGCTCTGGCTGGCGAAGCCGATCAGCCAGGCCGGGGCATCGCTGTGGTTATCTGTCAGACCTTTGCGGGCATCGCGGACCTGGCGCTTTTTGCGGCGTCGGTCGAGGTACAGCAGCCAGCCCGTGATGAAAAACAGCGGCATAAGCAGTGAGCTGACGGTGAGGACGATGCGCCCGACCAGGCCGAAATAGCTGCCGGTGTGCAGCGCATACACGCTCGTCAGCAACTGCGCCTTGAGGCTTTTGCTGGCGTAGCGCTCGTGAGATTTGACCTCGCCAGTGGCCGGGTCCAGGTTGATCTGGTTCAGCGCACGGTCATGAGGCGATGAAGTGAGCAGGTAATACACGGTGGCCGGTTGCCCGGCGACCGCGGGCATCCGAATGTTGTAGGCGCTCAAGTCGGGGCCGGCGTTGCTGTAGATGCTGCTCCAGATCGCGTCGTAGTTGGCCACCGGAGCCGGGCCTGCGGGGGCTGGGCCGCGCTTGCGCATGCGCTCGTTCTGCGGCGCGTCGGACAGCAGTTTGGTCACGCCACGGTTGTACCAGTCGTACGACCAATACAGCCCGGTCAGCGCCGCCAACAGATAAAACAGCAGGCACCAGGTGCCGAATACCGAGTGCAGGTCCCAATTGAAGCTGCGGCCCTTTTTGCGCCAGTCCAGGGTCAGCCAGACACGCCAGCTTTTCACCTGGCGCGGCCAGCGCAGGTACAGGCCGGAGAGGCAGAAGAACAGCAGGATCAGGGTGCAGGCGCCGGTGATGTTGCGCCCGGTGTCGCCGATGGCGAGGAAGCGGTGCAGTTGCAGGATAAAACCGAACAGGTCCTGGCCGACCGCGTCGCCCATGTAGTCGCCGGTGTACGGGTCAAAGTAGCGCATCTGGCCACGGCGCTCGCCAGGCGGCGGGGTGAAGGACACGCGGCCGGCGTTGCCGCTCTCGCTTTCTACCCACAGCATGGCCACGGTCTTGCCTTCGGCCGCTTCCAATTTGCGTACCAGCTCGGCGGGCGGCAGTACACCGGCCTCGCGTTTCTGCACGCTCAACACGGTGGGGTTGAGCGCCCGCAGGATCTCGTCCTGGAACGAGTACGCGGCCCCGGTGACCCCCATCAAGGCCAGCACCAGCCCGGCCGTGATGCCGAAGAACCAATGCAACTGGAACAGGGTTTTCTTCAACACGTCGGAGCGCCTCGCTTAGCTGGATATCTGATCACGGCGCGCATTATGCCGTGAGTTGCCGGGAAACACGCAAAAGCCCCACGCATCCGATGTGTGGGGCTCCTGGCTGAACCTTGACCGCTTTTAGAAGTGGAAGCTGGTGGTCAACAATGCCGTACGACCGGCCGCCTGGTTGGCGAAATGCGTGGAGAAGGCCTTGTCGTAGTAGGTCTTGTCGGTCAGGTTCTGCACGTTCAGTTGCAGGTCGACGTTCTTGGTCAGCTTGTAGCTGGCCATGGCGTCATAGCGGGTGTAGGAGGGTACATACACCGTGTTGCCGACATCACCGTAAACCTCATCGACGTAGAAGGCGCCGCCGCCGACGGTCAGCTTGGGCGTGATGTCGTAGGTGGTCCACAGGCTGAAGGAGTTCTTCGGCGTGTTGGGCATTTGGTTGCCTTTGTTGGAGCCGGCACTGACTACGCCGTTACGCCCGTTGAGGCCGGATTTGACCAGTTCGCTGTCCAGATAGCTGTATCCCGCAAACACCTGCCATTGATCGGTGATTTTGCCGCTGGCGGACAACTCGATGCCGTCGACCTGAGATTCCCCGGCGTTCTGGTAGGTGAGCGCATCCACCAGGATGCGGGTGTTTTTCTTCTCGGTGCGGAACACGGCTGCGGTCAGGGACAGGCGGTCGTGGAACAGGTCCCACTTGGTGCCCAGTTCGTAGTTGACGGTTTCTTCTGGCTGCAAGTCGCTGGTGGCGGCACCGGCAGACAGCGGGTTGCCGTCGGATCCTTCGCCTACCAGGCCACCGGCTGGCGTGGCCGATGTGGCGTAAGAGGCGTAGATGCTGGCGTTCTCCACCGGCTTCCACACCAGGCCGGCCTGCCAGTTGAAGAACTGGCTGTCGTCCTTGATCTTGGTGCGCCCGGCGACGGCGTTGGTGTTGGCTTCGGTGTCAAAGGTGTCGTAGCGCAACCCCACGTTCAGCAGCCATTTAGGATCGAGCTCGATGGTGTCGAACACGTACGCGGCGCGGCTGGTGGCCTTGGTGTTGGTACCGTTGTAGTTGCGCGCGATGCTGCCGTTCCAGGCGTCGTCGGGGTTCGGGTTGCTCAGTGAGGTGCACTGGCCGCCCAGGCTGCCCTTGGCCGTTGTGCACACCGGGTTGGCGTTAGGGCTGACGGTGTAGCCGCTGACACGGGTTTCTTCGCCGGTAAATTCCAGGCCGGTGGAGTAAGTGTGCTTGAAGCCCAAGGCCTGAAAGCTGCCAAACAGATCGGTCTGGTTGGTGGTTGTGGTCGTGGTGGAGACACGGCTGTTGGCGCGACGCCAGACAGTGCCGTAGCGGTTGACGTTGAACTTGCTGTCATCCGGCTGAGTGAGCACATAGTCCTGGCCGGTGCTGCCGTGGCGCAGGGTGTTCTTGAGCGTCATGTTGTCGTTCAAGTCGTGTTCGATGGAGAACGTGCTGATGTCCGCACGGGTCTTGCGGAAGTCACGGCTTTTCAAACCGTAGAAGTTGTTGCTGTCGCCGCCGTCGTTGGGTTTGTCATGCACGTGGGCTGTGGCGGTCGACGAACCGTAGCCGTAGGGAATCCCCGAATCCGGCAGGTCATCACTTTCCATATGGTAGTAGCTGAGGTTGACACGGGTCGGTGTGCCCAAGCCGAAAGTCAGCGACGGCGCCACGCCCCAACGGTCGTAATTCACCGCGTCGCGGCCGGCCACGTTTTGTTCATGGCTCATCAGGTTCAGGCGGAATGCCGCGCTGTCGTCCAGGAACTGGCGGTTCACGTCGAGCACGTAGCGGCGGGTCTGGTCGGAGCCGTAGGTAAAGCCACCGTTGGTGAAGTCCCGCGCTTGCGGGGTCTTGCTCACCAGGTTGAGGCTGCCACCGGCCGAGCCACGGCCGCCGAACGAGGAGTTCGGGCCTTTGCTGACTTCGATGGATTCGATGTCGAAGATCTCGCGGCTCTGGCCACCGGTATCGCGTACGCCATCGAGGTAGGTATCGCCCTGGGCGTCGAAACCACGGATGAACGGGCGGTCGCCCTGAGGGTTGCCACCTTCACCGGCGCCGAAGGTGATACCCGGTACGGTGCGCAAGGCGTCCTGCAGCGAGGTGGCGGCGGTGTCCTTGAGTACTTGTTGCGGCACCACAGTGACCGAGCGCGGCGTGTCCACCAGCGGCGCGGTGTACTTCTGCGATGAGGCTTTCTCTACCTGGTAGGAGGTGTTGTCCTGCTCTTGGCCGGTGATGTTGGTGGCGCCGAGGGAGATAGGGTTGCGCTCGCCTGTTGGCTCGGTATTTTCAGCGGCCTGTGCCAGGTGGGCGGCGGAGCCGGCACTCAGGGCAACGCCAATGGCGGAGGCCAGCATGCGTGGCGAACTGGCCGGTATTTTTAGAATAGTGCGCGACATGACGTGTCCCTTCCCCAAGGATGTGAGGCCGCGGAATATAGGGCCAACAAGACTTTGTATCAATTGCGAGATATTGCTATTCGCATCAAATTTACATTCTTTACACTTTTTTGTTACGGATTTTGCGCTCTCGTTCGTCCCTGTGTTTTACAGAGAGGATAAGAATCAATACCATTGACGCCTCTCTGATCCCAGGTATTGCCCCATGTTGCTGCACATTCCCGGCCTGTTCTCTCGCGAGGAGGTGCTGCGCATTCGCCAGGCCCTGGAAGAGACCGAATGGGCTGACGGCAAAATCACCGCCGGTCACCAGTCGGCCAAGGCCAAGCACAACCTGCAATTGCCTGAAGGTCACCCGTTGGCCAAGGAAATTGGCGCAGCCATGCTGGAGCGGTTGTGGAGCAACCCGCTGTTCATGTCGGCCGCGCTGCCGCATAAAGTCTTCCCGCCACTGCTCAACTGCTACACCGCTGGCGGCAGTTTTGACTTTCATATCGACAATGCGGTGCGCCAGCCCAAAGGCAGCCACGAGCGCGTGCGCACCGACCTGTCGTCCACGCTGTTCTTCAGCGATCCCGACGAGTACGACGGCGGCGAACTGGAGATCCAGGACACCTTCGGCCTGCAGCGGGTCAAGCTACCCGCCGGCGACATGGTGCTGTACCCCGGCTCCAGCCTGCACAAAGTCAACGCGGTGACCCGTGGCGCGCGTTATGCCTCGTTCTTCTGGACCCAAAGCCTGGTGCGCGAAGACAGCCAGCGCACCCTGCTGTTCGAGATGGACGGCGCGATCCAGCAACTGACCCGCGACGTCCCCGACCACCCTGCGTTGATCCAGCTCACCGGCACCTACCACAACCTGTTGCGCCGCTGGGTCGAGGTCTGAGCATGGGTTTTTTATTGCGCCGCGAAGAAGTGCTCAACGTTGCACAATTGCAGAGCATGCTCGATGACTCCCCGGTGCGCGCCGCCCAGGCCATCCTGATCGCCGCCAAGGCAGGTGTGGCCGAGGCCCAGGCCCTGCTCGGGCAAATCTTGCTGGAAGGGCGCGGTATTGCCCGCGATGAGGCCCTGGCGCTGCGCTGGTTCCAGATTGCGGCGCAGGGCGGGCACCTGATGGCGCGCAATATGATCGGGCGTTGCCGGGAGCATGGCTGGGGCTGCGCTGTCGATGAGGCCGCCGCAGCACGGGAATATCGCCTGGCGGCACACGCCGGGTTGGATTGGGGGCAGTACAACTACGCCAACCTCTTGGCTACCGGCCGTGGCGTTGTTGAAGACCAGGCGCAAGCACTGGCGCTGTATCGCCAGGCTGCCGAACAGGGCCATGCCAAGTCGATGAACCTGCTCGGGCGTTACCTGGAAGACGGGCAGCATTGCCCCAAGGATGTTGAGGCGGCCGTTGAGTGGTACCGCCGCTCAGCCGAGGCAGGTGATTTTCGTGGGCAGTTCAGCCATGCGGCGGTGCTGGCCGACAGCGGCCAGATCGACGCGGCGCTGGAATGGTTGCGCAAGGCGCTGGCAGGCGGGAATCTCAAGTTTCTGCAAACGGCACACAAGGCGCTGGCACGGGCGGATGACCCGCGAATTCGCGCCATGGCCAAGTTGTACCGGCAACGAGCTACGAGCTGATCGTACCCCCACGCTCCGCGTGGGAATGCCGCCCTGGACGCTCCGCGTCCGCACTTGAGCGCATAACGCAGAGCGTCACAGGAGGCGTTCCCCCGCAGAGCGTGGGAACGAGCGGGGGAGGGGTTAAACGTAGAAGGATTTCAGCGGCGGAAACCCATTGAACTCAACCGCGCTGTAGCTGGTGGTGTAGGCACCGGTCGACAACCAGTACAGACGATCACCAATGGCCAGGTTCAATGGCAGGCCGTACTTGTAGTTTTCGTACATGATGTCGGCGCTGTCGCAGGTCGGGCCAGCGATGACCACTTCTTCCATCTCGCCTTTCTTCTCGGTCCAGATCGGGAACTTGATGGCTTCGTCCATGGTTTCGATCAGGCCGGAGAACTTGCCCACATCCGTGTACACCCAGCGCTCGACGGCGGTACGGGACTTGCGCGCCACCAGCACCACTTCGCTGACCAGGATACCGGCGTTGGCGATCAACGAACGGCCTGGTTCCAGGATGATTTCCGGCAGGTCGTCCCCGAAGTCTTCCTTGAGGAAGCGGATGATTTCTTCAGCGTAGGTTTCCAGGCTGTTGGTGCGGGTGATGTAGTTGGCCGGGAAGCCGCCGCCCATGTTGATCAGCTTCAGGTGGATGCCGTCTTCTTCTTTGAGGCGTTCGAAGATCACCTTGACCTTGGCGATGGCCGCGTCCCACACGCTGATGTCGCGCTGTTGCGAGCCGACGTGGAACGAGATGCCGTAAGGCACCAGGCCCAGGTCGCGGGCGAGGATCAGCAGGTCCATGGCCATGTCGGTCTGGCAGCCGAATTTGCGCGACAACGGCCAGTCAGCAGTGGTCGAGCCTTCGGTGAGGATACGCACATACACTTTCGAACCCGGCGCGGCCTTGGCGATGTTGCGCAGGTCGGCTTCGGAGTCGGTAGAGAACAGGCGCACGCCCTTCTCATAGAAGTAGCGGATGTCCTTGGATTTCTTGATGGTGTTGCCGTAGCTGATACGGTCGGCGCTGACGCCGCGGTCCATGACCTTGTCCAGCTCGTAGATCGAAGCGATGTCGAAGCTCGAACCCTTGTCTTTCAACAGGTCGATGATCTCGACGGCCGGGTTGGCCTTGACCGCGTAATACACCTTGGCGAATTCGAAACCGGCGCGCAGGTCATCGTAGGCCTGGCTGATCATCGCGGTGTCGATCACCACGAACGGGGTTTCTTGCTTGTCGGCGAACGCCTTCATTTTGTCAAAAGTGGCGCGCGCGAAATAATCTTCGACGTTGATCGACATGCTGGGGACTCCTAGGGGCAAACAGTAGTAATCAATGGGTGCAAATGAACGTCCTCCGTATCCCCACTTTGGTTCGCCTACTTCCCAAGGCATGTCGCCGAAAGCAAAAAGGCCATGGGATCAACCGCTTCCCTTGGCCTTGCTGTCTCGTCGTCAGTACTTGAGCCGGATGGATCGTTTCCAGCATGGACGTTCGGCGCGAACTTTAGGGCTTGGCGGGCGTGGGATCAACTAAAAATGTCGCGTTTTTGCACGCGTTCGTCGCGCGGCCGCGTGCAGCTACTTATGTAACCGACCGGTGTGACGGATTGATGTTCCCCGGATGGGGCCAATCAGGTGGATTTGCGGTGTATTCATCGCAGGCAAGCCAGCTCCCACAGGGGAATGCATTCCAACATAAGAATGCAGTTCAAATGTGGGAGCTGGCTTGCCTGCGATAGCGGCGGATCAGACCAGCGCGGTCTCGGCTGGAGACACGATACTGGTCTTGCCCCCACGCGATTTGCCAGAGCTCAGGTACTCGGCAATCGACTCCTGGGTCACCTCACCCAAGAACACCCGCTCCGCATCCATCACCGGCAGCCACGAACGGTTGAACTCGTACATGCGCGACAGCAGGATGCGCAAATGCTCGTCATACGCTGCCGTGGCGTTGAACTCGCGCAGGTACTGGCCGCAGGTGCCGGCCTGGCGGTGCAGGTCGCGACGGCGTACGTAGCCCAGCGCCTTGTTCTCCGAACAGGTGACCACCACATAGCGGCGGTCGTGCTCGTCCATCAATTCCAGCGCATCGGCCACGGGTGTTTCCGGGCTCACCGACGGGGCGTTGTCCGCCGCGTCTTCTGCTTTTACCAGCAGCAGGCGCTTGAGGGTGCTGTCCTGGCCCACGAAATTGCTGACGAACTCGTCGGCCGGGTGCGCCAGCAGCGTGTCCGGGTGGTCGATCTGCAGCAGCTTGCCGGCGCGGAAGATGGCGATCTTGTCACCCAGCTTGATGGCTTCGTCGATGTCGTGGCTGACCATGATCACGGTCTTGTTCAGCGCGCGCTGCATCTCGAAGAATTCGTTCTGGATCATCTCGCGGTTGATCGGGTCAACCGCGCCGAACGGCTCGTCCATCAGTAGCAGCGGCGCATCCGCCGCCAGGGCGCGGATCACACCGATGCGCTGTTGCTGGCCACCGGACAATTCACGCGGGTAGCGATGCAGGTACTGCTTGGGCTCCAGCTTGATCATGCTCATCAACTCGCGGGCGCGGTCGTGGCATTTCTGCTTGTCCCAGCCGAGCAGCTTGGGCACCACCACGATGTTCTCTTCGATGGTCATGTTGGGGAACAGGCCGATCTGCTGGATCACGTAGCCGATGTTGCGACGCAGGGTCACCTCGTCGAGGTCGGTGGTGTCTTCGCCGTTGATCAAAATCTTGCCCGAGGAGGGCTTGATCAGTCGGTTGATCATTTTCAGCGTAGTGCTCTTACCGCAGCCCGAGGGCCCCAGGAACACGCAAATCTCGCCTTCGTTGACGGTCAGGCTCACATCGTTGACGGCGGTGACGGTCTTGCCGTTGCTTTGAAAAGTCTTGGACAGGTTTTGAAGTTCGATCATTTGAGCAATCCTTTTGGAGTCAGCGAGCGTTGCAGCCATTGCAGAAGCAAGTCGGCGAAGATGGCCAAGAGACTGACCAGCACGGCGCCGACGATCAGCATCGACATATCGCTGCGGCTGATGGAAGCCAGAATAAGTACACCCAGGCCGCCGGCACCGATGGTGGCGGCGATGGTCATCACACCGATATTCATCACCACGGCGGTACGCACGCCAGCGAGAATCACCGGCACCGCAATCGGCAGTTCGACCATGCGCAGGCGCTGGCCGAAGGTCATGCCGATGCCGAGTGCGGCTTCGCGAATGCCTGGCTCAACGCCGGTGAGGGCCAGGTAGGTGTTACGCATGATTGGCAGCAGGGAGTAAAGGAACACGGCGGTGATCGCCGGCATTGGCCCCAGGCCCTGGCCAAACTTGGAGTAGAACGGCAGCAGCAGGCCGAACAGCGCGATGGATGGCACGGTCAGCAACACTGTGGCGCTGGCTTGCAACGGGCCGGCCAGGGTCGGGAAGCGCGTCATCAGAATGCCCAGGGGCACGCCGATGAAGATCGCGAGGATCACGGCGATGCCGACCAGGGTAATGTGCTGCCAGGTCAGGTGCAGGACCTGGGCCCAATCAAGATGGGAAAAGGCGTTCAAAAATTCCATGTCTTCTCCTTTTTAGTTGATTGGATGTTGGCGCAGGAAATCGGCGGCAACGGCGGACGGGCTTTCATGGTCGACGTCGACCCGTGCATTGAGCTGACGCATGGTTTCATCGTCGAACAGGTTGGCCAAAGGCTTGAGTTCGGCGGCCAGCTGCGGGTGTTTGTCGAGGTATTCCTGGCGGATCACCGGGGCTGCGGTGTAGTCGGGGAAGTAGTGCTTGTCGTCTTCGAGCAGCTTCAACTTGAACGCGTTCAGGCGGCCGTCGGTGGTATAGACCAGTCCGGCAAACACCTGGCCATTACGCAGGGCGGTGTAGACCAGGCCCGCGTCCATCTGCCGGGTGTTGTTGCGCGTCAGGTTCATGTCGTACAGCTTGACCATGCCCGCCAGGCCGTCGGAGCGGTTGGCGAACTCGGTGTCCAGGGCGACCAGGCGGTGCTCTTTGGTGTCTTCGGCCATGGCTTTGGTGAGATCGCTGATGCTGTTGATCTCGGGATGTTCCTCGGCAACTTTCTCCGGCAGCGCCAGTGCGTAGGTGTTGCTGAAACGCGACGGCGACAGCCAGACCAAGCCTTTTTTCGCATCGAGTTCTTTGACCCGAGCGTAGGACTGTTCGCTGTCGAGTTTCTCGTCGATATGGTTGTAGGCCACCAGCGACACGCCGGTGTATTCCCAGATCAGATCCAGTTGCCCGCTTTCCTGGGCACTGCGCGCCAGGTTGCTGCCCAGGCCGCCGGTTACACGGGCGTCGTAGCCCTTGGTGCGCAGGTACTGGGAGGTGATTTCGGCGAGCAGGGTTTGCTCGGTGAACACCCGGGCGCCAATGCGGATCACGGGTTTTTCAGCGGCTTGCGCAATACCTGCAAACAGCAGGGCGCAGCCTAATATCAAGCTCAGCTTTTTCATGTGATTTCCTTTACCGGGCCTTAAGACGGGCGCAACCCGCGTTCCAGCCAGAGGCGGCTGGCCATGGTCACCAGGCCATCAAGCAGCAATGCCAGCAGCGCGGTACACGCGGCGCCGAGCAACAGTTGCGGCTGGTTGTTCAGGGCGATGCCAGGGAAAATCAGGCTGCCCAGGCTGTTGGCGCCAATCAGGAACGCCAGCGGTGCGGTACCGACGTTGATCGCCAGGGCCACGCGTACACCGCCGATGATGATCGGCACGGCGTTGGGCAGCTCCACGCGAAACAGCACCTGGCGCGGGGTCATGCCGATGCCGGTGGCGGCTTCCTTGAGGGAGCCCTGAACGTTTTTCAGGCCTTCGTAGGTGTTACGCACGATGGGCAGGAGCGAGGCGAGGAATAGCGCGAAGATGGCCGGGCCGCTGCCGATGCCGAGGACGCCGAGGGCGATGGCCAGTACGGCCAGGGGAGGGACGGTGTTGCCGATGTTGAAGATCTGCATGAAACGTTCTGCGCGTCCGACCATGTTGGGTCGGCTGAGCAGGATACCGGCGGGGATGCCCACAATCAGGGCCGCCAGCATGGAGACTAAAACCAGAATCAGATGAGCTTGCAGGTAAAACAACAAATCGTCGCGGTACAGTTCGATCGTGTTGATGCCGATCCAGTGGACCAGCAGGGCCAGGAGAGCGACGACAACCACTGCTCCTATCAGCCCTTTGCCATAGCGAATAGCCACAGGCGGACTCCTTTTTTTCTTTTGTCGGCGAACACATTTCCGAGCGGCAATGCCATTCCTGGCTGCCTCTGATGAGTTCGCGAAAAGCAGCTCGCCGATACTGGCAATGCAGTATGCGATCGAGCCATAAGCGCAGCCTCGTCAGGCTAACTTGCTGATTTTTCAGCCCCTGTTCCGAGTGCGGTAGCAGGGGAGTGGACGTCTCGACCTTTTAAAAGGTTCCACACTTGGGCGCATTTAGCCACCCCCAATGGGCTCAACGGTGGTCCGTACCCTCGCGTTTGCGCTATACTCGCCGCCCTTTTTTGACTCACCTGCCAGGCGATTTCCCATGACCCACCAGGCCGCCGAAGTCGCGAAACGCCGCACTTTCGCCATTATTTCCCACCCCGATGCCGGTAAAACCACCATCACCGAAAAGCTGTTGCTGATGGGCAAGGCGATCGCGGTAGCCGGCACGGTGAAATCGCGCAAATCCGACCGCCATGCCACCTCCGACTGGATGGAAATGGAAAAGCAACGGGGTATTTCCATTACCACGTCGGTCATGCAGTTCCCCTATCGCGAGCACATGATCAACCTGCTCGACACCCCAGGGCACGAAGACTTCTCCGAAGATACCTACCGCACCCTCACCGCGGTGGACTCGGCGCTGATGGTCCTCGACGGCGGTAAAGGCGTCGAGCCACGTACCATCGCGCTGATGGACGTGTGCCGTCTGCGTGACACGCCGATTGTCAGTTTCATCAACAAACTCGACCGCGATATCCGCGACCCCATCGAGCTGCTGGATGAAATCGAAGCCGTCCTGAAGATCAAGGCCGCGCCGATCACCTGGCCGATTGGTTGCTACCGCGACTTCAAGGGCGTGTACCACCTGGCCGACGACTACATCATTGTCTACACCGCCGGCCACGGCCATGAACGCACCGAAACCAAGATCATTGAAAAACTCGACTCCGACGAAGCCCGCGCCCACTTGGGTGACGAGTACGACCGTTTCGTCGACCAACTGGAACTGGTGCAGGGCGCCTGCCATGAGTTCAACCAGCAGGAGTTCCTCGACGGCCAGTTGACCCCGGTGTTCTTCGGTACCGCCCTGGGCAACTTCGGCGTCGACCACGTACTCGACGCCGTCGTGGACTGGGCCCCGCGCCCGCTGGCCCGCGTCGCCAACGAGCGCACCGTGGAGCCGGTGGAAGAGAAATTCACCGGCTTCGTGTTCAAGATCCAGGCGAACATGGACCCCAAGCACCGCGACCGTATCGCCTTCATGCGTATCTGCTCCGGCCGCTACGAAAAAGGCATGAAGATGCGCCACGTGCGCACCGGCAAGGACGTACGCATCGGCGACGCCCTGACGTTCTTCTCCTCCGAGCGTGAACAGCTCGAAGAAGCCTACGCCGGCGACATCATCGGTTTGCATAACCACGGCACCATCCAGATCGGCGACACCTTCACCGAAGGCGAAGCGCTGGGCTTCACCGGTATCCCGCACTTCGCCCCGGAACTGTTCCGCCGCGTGCGCCTGCGTGATCCGCTCAAATCCAAGCAACTGCGCCAGGGCTTGCAGCAATTGGCCGAAGAGGGCGCCACCCAGGTGTTCTTCCCCGAGCGCAGCAACGACATCATCCTCGGCGCGGTGGGTGTGCTGCAGTTCGACGTGGTCGCCAGCCGCTTGAAAGAGGAATACAAGGTGGAGTGCTCCTACGAGCCGATCACCGTGTATTCGGCGCGCTGGATTGATTGCAGCGATAAGAAGAAGTTGGAAGAGTTCTCCAACAAGGCCGTGGAAAACCTGGCGATCGACGGCGGTGGTCACCTGACCTACCTGGCCCCGACCCGGGTCAACCTGGCGCTGATGGAAGAGCGTTGGCCGGATGTGAAATTCCGCGCGACCCGCGAACACCACTAAGGCCTGGGCGGGTGAAAGAGGGGCGAAGCTGTGATGGCTTCGCCCCTTTTTATTGGCTTCAACTACCCTGGGTCTGGTCTCTATAAGGTTGGAAATTGGCGATAACCCTGCATTGGGTCTAGCTTTCACACAGTGACTGTGAAGGAGAGCACCGTGCGAAATGTTCGATTCGCCATCCATCTGGTGTTGCTGGCAAGCCTGGGAGCGACGACCTTTCCGACTTTTGCCGATACCGGCACGCCCCAATGGAAAGACACCGGTCCGGTCAGCAAAAAAAAGGCCAACGAGGTCAACTCCGGCAGTTGGCAGCCCCAGGTCCAACCGGCGCCCAAGGAGGATCAGGAGAACCCCTATAACGAAGGGGAAGCCAGCGATACCTATGACGACGGCGAGACCTGAAGCCTGGCGTAAATCCAGAATCGCGACTAGCGTCAACGCGGGTGGCGGCAAGTTATTGCCGGCAGAGTTCATCTATTGACTGGACGGAATCGACCATGGGTATTGTTCAACGCGTAGTGCTATTGATGAAGGTGCTGGTGCTGTTGTGGTTGGGGATGTCGACGGCCTGGGCGCACGCCCCGGTGCATGGCCCAGAGATGGTGGCGAGTAGCCAGATTTCGGACTTGCAGTTGGCCAAGTCCGAAGCGGAGCCAGGCGATAAAGGCCAGGGTGGCAGCGAAGACGATGACGACTCGACCACCGACGAGCCTGACAGCGACGACGCAGACGAAGGCGATAGCCAGACGTAGGCTCGCCAAGGGGGAGCGTTTCAAACAATCAGTGCCTTGGAAGGGACCCCCAAGGCATTTTTATT
Organism: Pseudomonas sp. WS 5503; assembly: GCF_012985385.1. Taxonomy (NCBI): domain Bacteria; kingdom Pseudomonadati; phylum Pseudomonadota; class Gammaproteobacteria; order Pseudomonadales; family Pseudomonadaceae; genus Pseudomonas; species Pseudomonas sp. WS 5503. The sequence goes on along the minus strand of NZ_JAAQWI010000001.1, from coordinate 1,134,723 downwards.
GGCCGCCCTTTTCTTCAGAACGAAGTGGTCACCGACGCGAAGTAAGCACGGCCCGGCTCGTTGTAAGTCTGCGCGCCCGCATCCTCGGCGTTGCCTTTGCGCGACAGGCGCTTGTCCAGCAGGTTGTTGATACCCACCCGCACGCTAAGGTTTTTGCTGAACTCATAGCCGCTGCTCAGGCCCATCAACCCGTACGGGTCGACGTCCTGCTGGGCGCTGCGATCGTAACGGCTGGCGCTGCGTGAGTTGAGCGTCGGTGCTTCTTGTTTGCCGTAATAGGTGCCGCTGACCTGGAATGACAGCTTGTCAGTGGCTTGCCAGTCCAGCGTGGTGTTAACGGTGTACTTGGGGATGATGCTCAAGGGCTCGCCTGTGTCTTTGTCCTTGGAGTCGATCATATAGGTCAGGTTGGTGTTCAAGTCCAAATCATCGCGCAGGCTGACGAACAGGTTGCCTTCAACGCCCTGTACCAAGGCTGGGCCGCTGTTTTCCCACTCCAATACACGTCGGCCGTTGCCCAGACGGAACGCCGCCTCGTTACTGGCGTTGATCTTGTTCTTGTAGTCATTACGGAAATACGTCGCACTGGTGCGCCAGGTGCCCTTGTCGAAAGCCAGGCCGATTTCCTTGTTGACACTGATTTCCGGCTTCAGGTCCCGGTTGCCCACCAGATAGCAACCGCCCATGTTGGCTTCGCTGGCGTTGCAGCCATTACCACGGCTGTAGAGCAAATAGTTCGGGTTGGACTGGTACAGGTTGGGGGTTTTGTAGGCGCGGGCAATGCCGCCCTTGATGCTCAGTTCGTCGGTCAACTGGTGCGAGGCATTGAAGCTGGGGCTCCAGTTGCCGCCGTATTCCTCATGATCGTCGAAGCGCATGCCAGGCGTGATGACGGTTTTGCTGCCCAACTCGATGTTGTTCTCGGCAAACAAGGCGTAGCTCGAGGCGGTGGTCTTGGTGCTGTTGCGGCTGACGCCCGGGATGGCGGGTACGCCGCCGGTGCCCGGGTCATAGCTTTGCGGGCGCAACGAGCCTGGGTCGTTCATCGACTCGTAGAGGTATTCGCTGCCCAGGGTTAGCACCTGTTCGGCACCGACGCTCAGGGGCAGGTTGACCTCGGCAGTGGCCCGGGTGTTGCGCAATCGCGACTCGAAACGACCAGCGCTGGCGGAGGGCGCGCCTTCGCCGGAACCAGCCAGGCCTTCGTTGAGACGTTCGTTGCGAGTCAGGTCGTGGGTCAACGAGGCCAGGGTCGAACCCCAATCGAACTCGCCGCGGTGCGTGGCTGAAAAGCTGCTGCGCTGAATCACACTGGTTTCCTTGCCCACCAGGCTTTCCACGAATGCGCCACCGCCGTTGAGCATGGTGTCACCGGCGAAAATATTGCCCTGGCGGCTGTAGCTGGCCTCCAGGTCGAGGGTTTGCTCAGGAGTGAACTGCCAGCTCAGCAAACCATTCACATCTTTATTGCGCACGCCTTCGCGGCCGGCCACCAGCGAGTCCGGGGTCGCCTGCGCTGCGCGGTTGATGTCGGCGTCATCGGCATCGGTCTTGTTCAGGCCGCCATAGACGCGGAACGCCAGGGTGTCGGTCAACGGGCCGCTGAGGTTGAAGTTGGTGCGTTTGCTCGCGCCTTCGGCATCGTTTTCGGGGAAGGCGGTGTAGGCGGTCAGCGAGCCGTGCAGTTGGTCGGTGGGGCGTTTGGTGATGATGTTGATCACCCCGCCCATGGCGCCGGAGCCATAACGGGCAGCAGCCGGGCCGCGCAGGATTTCAATGCGTTCGACTTCTTCGGCCGGTACCCAGTTGGTTTCGCCACGGGTATCACGGTCGCCACTCCAGCCATAACGCACGGCGTTGCGCGAGGTCGACGGTTTGCCATCGATCAGAATCAGGGTGTTTTCCGGGCCCATGCCCCGCAGGTCGATCTGACGGTTATTGCCACGGCTGCCGCTGGAACTGTTGCCGGTCAGGTTCACGCCCGGCTCGCGACGGATGATCTCCGACAGGTCGTTGGTGGGCGGGCGCTTCTTGATGTCTTCGGCAGTGATGATCGACACGCCGGGCGCTTGCTTGAGTTCTTCGGCGGCGGTGCCCAGCACGTGCGTCTCGCCCAGCACCAGAGCTTGGGGCGTGCCGTCCAATGGCAGGTCTGTCGCTTCGATCGGCACCTTGTCGCGTTCTTTTTCCACACTCTGCGCCAGCAGCGCGGGGGACGAAAGGGTAGCGATAAACGCCAGCGATAGATGGCTGAGCCTGAATTGAGACGACATGTCCACAAAGTCCTTTAGGAGGGGCGATTGAACGAGAGTCGTCTGAATTTTTTCCTGCATCCAGCGCTCTCCATGCGCCGTAATGGTATTGATTCTCAAACAGAAGTAAATTGCATTTACAATCTATACACTTTCCTTAAGGCTCTGGCTCAATGTTTTCAAGGCTGTCGACAGTGAAGGGCGCGGTTTAATCGGTATGTTCTTTGTTACAAACGCGCAAAAAAAAGCCCCTCCGGCCAGACTGATGCGCAATCTGGCGGGAAGGGCGATGGAACTCATTGAAACCGCGGCCCCTGTAGGAGCGAGCTTGCTCGCGAAGAACGTATGAACACCGCGTTAAACCAGACTACCCGCGTTATCGTTGACGTCTTTCGCGAGCAAGCTCGCTCCTACAGGAGGAGGTTGTGTTGCTTCAGGCCACGAATTGCTCCGCGTAGTGGCAAGCCACCTGCCGGTTATCCAAAGGACGCAACAGCGGCTCTTCACTGCTGCAACGCGCCGTCGCATACGGGCAACGCTTGTGGAACGCGCAGCCAGGCGGCGGGTTCAGTGGGTTGGGCAGTTCGCCGACGATCTTGATCTTTGGCTTGCTCGGGTCCGGGTGAATGGTCGGCGTGGCCGACAGCAGCGCCTGGGTGTAAGGGTGCAGCGGACGTGCGTAGATGTCTTCCTTGGGCCCCACCTCAACCGGGCGGCCGAGGTACATCACCATCACATCGTCAGCCACGTGCTGCACCACCGCCAGGTTGTGGGAGATGAATACGTAGGCGGTGTTGAATTCCTGCTGCAAATCCATGAACAGGTTGAGCACCTGCGCCTGGATCGACACGTCCAGCGCCGAGGTCGGTTCGTCCGCCACCAGCACTTTGGGTTGCAGCATCATGGCGCGGGCCAACGCGATGCGCTGGCGCTGGCCGCCGGAGAACATGTGCGGGTAGCGCTGATAATGCTCAGGGCGCAGACCCACTTGCTTCATCATCGCCTGCACTTTCTCGCGGCGTTCGGCGGCGGACAGGTTGGTGTTGATCAGCAGCGGTTCGGCCAGTTGATCACCGACTTTCTGGCGTGGGTTCAGCGAGGCATAGGGGCTCTGGAACACCATCTGCACGTCTTTGCGCAATTGCTTGCGCTGGGCCTTGTCGGCGCCGGCCACTTCTTGCCCGGCGATTTTCAACGAGCCCGACGAGGGCTCTTCAATCAGCGTGAGGGCGCGGGCCAGGGTGGATTTGCCACAGCCCGACTCGCCTACCACGGCGAGGGTTTTGCCGGCTTCCAGCTCAAAAGACACACCATTGAGGGCACGCACGGTGGCATGACCCTTGAACAGGCCGCGGGACACTTCGTAGTGACGGGTGAGGTCGCGGGCGGTAAGTACGACGGCCATTACGCCACCTCCTGGTTCAGCGGGTAGAAGCAGCGGGCAAGGCTGTGGCTTTTAGGATCAAGGCCCGGCCGCTGGGCGCGGCAGGAGTCCTGCACGTACGGGCAGCGCGGCGACAGCAGGCAACCCTGCGGACGGTCGTAGCGGCCGGGCACGATGCCCGGCAACGTGGCCAGGCGCGTTGCGCCGAGGCTGTGCTCGGGAATGGCCTTGAGCAACGCTTCGCTGTACGGGTGTGCCGGAATGTCGAACAGCTGCGGCACCTGGCCGACTTCCACCGCCTGGCCTGCGTACATCACGCACACGCGCTGGGCGGTTTCGGCAACCACCGCGAGGTCGTGAGTGATCAGCACCAGGCCCATGTTCTGCTCTTTTTGCAGGGCCAGCAGCAGTTCCATGATCTGCGCCTGGATGGTCACGTCCAACGCAGTGGTCGGTTCATCGGCGATCAGCAACTTGGGCTCACCGGCAATCGCCATGGCGATTGCCACGCGTTGGCTCATACCACCGGACAATTGATGCGGGTAGGCATCCATTCGGCTGGCAGCGCCTGGGATCTCGACCTTTTCCAGCAGCTCGATGGCGCGTTTGCGTGCTTGTTTGCCGGACATTTTCAAATGCAGGCGCAGCACTTCCTCGATCTGGAAACCCACGGTGTAGCTGGGGTTCAACGCGGTCATCGGGTCCTGGAACACCATCGCCAGGTCTTTGCCGACAATCTGGCGGCGCTGGCGGTTGCTCAACTTGAGCATGTCCTTGCCGTCGAAGTTCAGCGCATCGGCGGTGACGATGCCGGGATGCTCGATCAGGCCCATCAGCGCCATCATGGTCACGGATTTACCCGAACCCGACTCGCCAACGATCGCCAGGACTTCGCCTTTGTCGACGGAAATGTCGAGGCCATCGACCACCGGCACGGCGGTCTTGTCGCCGAAGCGCACGTTGAGATTCTTGATTTCTAACAGTGACATGGGAATCTCCTCAGGCGGCGTTCTTGAGTTTCGGGTCCAGCGCATCGCGCAGGCCGTCACCCATCAAGTTGATTGCCAGCACGCTGAGCAAAATGGTCAAGCCAGGCAGGCTCACGACCCACCAGGCGCGTTCGATGTAGTCTCGGGCCGAAGCCAGCATGGTGCCCCACTCAGGGGTTGGCGGTTGTACGCCAAGGCCGAGGAAGCCCAGGGCCGCGGCATCGAGAATCGCCGAGGAAAAGCTCAAGGTCGCTTGTACGATCAGCGGCGCCATGCAGTTAGGCAGCACGGTGATGAACATCAGGCGTGGCAGGCCGGCGCCAGCGAGGCGGGCGGCAGTCACGTAGTCGCGGTTCAGTTCGCCCATCACGGCGGCGCGGGTCAGGCGCACATAGGATGGCAACGACACGATGGCGATGGCGATCACGGTGTTGATCAGGCCAGGGCCGAGGATGGCGACAATCGCCACGGCCAGCAGCAGCGATGGCAGGGCCAGCATGATGTCCATCAGACGCATGATGGTTGGGCCGAGCAAGCGCGGGAAGAACCCGGCGAACAGGCCCAGCAGGATACCCGGGATCAGCGACATCACCACCGACGACAAACCGATCAGCAACGATAGACGCGAGCCCTGGATCAGGCGTGAGAGCAAGTCACGGCCCAGTTCGTCGGTGCCCAGCAGAAATTGCATTTGCCCGCCCTCCAACCACGCCGGTGGTGTGAGCAGGAAGTCACGGTATTGCTCGCTGGGGTTATGCGGTGCAACCCACGGGGCGAAGATCGCGCAGAACACGATCAGCAACATGAACAGCAGGCCGGCGACCGCGCCTTTGTTCTTGGAGAAGGCTTGCCAGAATTCTTTGTACGGGGACGGGTACAGCAGGCTCTGATCGACTGCTGACACTTGAGTAGGTGTGGTCATGGTCATGATCTCAGCGCTGGTGACGGATGCGTGGGTTGGCGAAGCCGTAGAGGATATCCACCACGAAGTTCACCAGGATCACCAGGCAGGCGATCAGCAGAATGCCGTTCTGCACCACCGGGTAGTCCCGCGCGCCAATGGCTTCGATCAGCCATTTGCCGATGCCGGGCCACGAGAAGATGGTTTCGGTCAGTACCGCACCGGCCAGCAGCGTGCCGACTTGCAGGCCGACCACGGTGAGCACCGGGATCAGTGCGTTACGCAGGCCGTGCACGAACACCACGCGGGCTGGCGACAGGCCCTTGGCCTTGGCGGTACGGATGTAGTCCTCACGCAGCACTTCGAGCATCGACGAACGGGTCATGCGCGCGATCACCGCCAGCGGGATGGTGCCGAGCACGATGGCCGGCAGGATTAGGTGGTGCAATGCATCCCAGAACGCGTCCGGCTCGTCGGCCAGCAGGGTGTCGATCAGCATGAAGCCGGTGCGCGGCTCGATGTCATAGAGCAGGTCGATACGCCCGGATACCGGGGTCCAGCCCAGGCTTACCGAGAAGAACATGATCAGGATCAGGCCCCACCAGAAGATCGGCATCGAATACCCCGCCAGGGAGATGCCCATCACCCCATGGTCGAACAGGGATCCTCGCTTGAGTGCCGCGATCACCCCGGCCAACAGGCCCAGGATACCGGCGAACAACAGCGCGGCCATGGACAGCTCCAGGGTCGCGGGGAAGAGAGCGGTGAATTCGGTCCACACGCTGGTGCGTGTGCGCAGCGATTCGCCAAGGTCGCCCTGGGCGAGCTTGCCGACATAGTCCAGGTATTGCGCATACAGCGGCTTGTTAAGGCCAAGGCGCTCCATTGCCTGTGCGTGCATTTCGGGGTCAACCCGTCGCTCGCCCATCATGACTTCTACGGGGTCGCCTGGAATCATGCGAATCAACGCAAAGGTCAGCAACGTGATGCCGAAGAACGTGGGGATCAATAACCCCAGTCGGCGGGCAATAAAACTAAACATCTTGGTGTGTACCTCAATCAGCCGGTTAGGCAGGTCCGGCACCGTCAGTGTCGACGGTGCCGAGCGTTTTTCTTATTACTTCACCTGGGTGGTGGCGAAGTTATTCGTACCCAGAGGGCTTTGGATGAAGCCTTCTACGTTCTTGCGCATGGCGGTGAATAGTTTCGGGTAAGCCATGGGAAGCCATGGTTGGTCTTTTTCGAAGACATCCTGTGCTTGTTCATAGAGCGCGGCCCGTAAGGCCGGTTCCTTTTCCGCACGAGCTTTGTCGATCAAGTCCTGAAACTCTTTGTTACACCAGCGGGCGTAGTTTTCGCCGTTTTTTGCCGCATCGCAACTCAGGTTCGGGGTGAGGAAGTTATCCGGGTCGCCGTTATCACCGACCCAGCCTGCCGACACCATGTCGTGCTCGCCGTTTTTAGCGCGTTTGAGCATTTCGCCCCATTCCATGACTTTGATATTGACCTTCAGGCCAACCTGCGCCAGATCCGCCTGCATACGCTGGGCGCCGAGCATCGGGTTAGGGTTTGTCGGGCCGCCGCCGTTACGGGTGAACAGCGTGAACTCGGTGCCTTCCGGCACGCCGGCTTCCTTGAGCAGGGCGCGCGCCTTATCCAGGTCGCGCGGTGGGTTTTTCAGCTTTTCACTGAAACCCAGCAAGGTCGGCGGATACGGGCCGGTGCCCACGACTGCATTGCCTTTGCCGAACAGCGCTTCGGTATAACCGGCCTTGTCGAACGCGATGTTGATCGCGTGACGTACTCGGGCATCGCTCATGTATTTGCGAGTGGTGTTCAATGCGGTGTAGCTGGTGGTCATCGCCGCCAGTTCATCGACCTTCAGGTTCGGGTCTTTCTTGATGCTTGGAATGTCATCCGGCTTGGGGAACAACGCGATCTGACATTCGTTGGCCTTGAGCTTTTGCAGGCGCACGTTGTTATCGGTGGTGATCGCCAGAATCAGCGGGTCGACCGCCGGCTTGCCGCGGAAGTAGTCCGGGTTGGCCTTGAAGCGCGCCTGGGCATCTTTCTGATAACGATTGAAGACGAATGGGCCAGTGCCGATAGGCTTGGCGTTGAGGTCTTCAGTTTTACCGGACTTGAGCAACTGGTCGGCGTATTCCTTCGAGTGGATTGAAGAGAATGCCATACCCAGGTCGGCCAGAAACGGAGCTTCCGGACGGGTCAAGGTAAAGACGACGGTGTGATCGTCGGTCTTTTCTACGCTCTTGAGCAGTTCCTTGAACCCCATGCTTTCGAAGTACGGGTAGCCCACGAGGGACTTGTTATGCCACGGGTGATTCGGGTCCAGCTGGCGCTGGAAGCTCCAAAGCACATCATCGGCATTCAGGTTGCGCGTGGGTTTGAAATAGTCGGTGGTGTGGAACTTGATGTCGTCACGCAGATGGAAGGTGTAGGTCAGGCCATCGGCGCTGATTTCCGGCAGGTCTTTGGCCAGGGCAGGGACCACTTCAGTGGTGCCGGGCTTGAAGTCCACCAGGCGGTTGAACATGGTTTCAGCGGCGGCGTCAGCAGTCACAGCAGTGGTGTACAGGACCGGGTCGAAACCTTCCGGGCTGGCTTCGGTGCAGACCACCAGCGGTTTGGCCGAAACGCCGATCGCCACGCTCAACAGCGCAGCGGCCATGGCGGCTTGTAGTGGGAGCATTTTCATTCAGAGCCCTCTGCAATCGATGGAGCCAGAAAAGCGTAGGCGGCGGGCTCGTCCTGAGCTCGCCGCCTGCCTGGCGCTAATTAAAGGATGTTGAACGGGATGGTGGTAACCAGACGGAACTCTTTGATGCTGCCGTCGGACTGGAACTCGCTGCCACGGTGCTCAACATAGGTTGCGCGCACGGTGGTGGCTTTGAGTGGGCCGCTCTGCAGCGCGTAAGAGGCGCCTACACCGTATTCCTGGTGCTTCTCGCCGTCCTGGGACTGGATGCCGTCATAAGCAAACTTGGCCCGGCCATTGTTGCCGGTGTAGTGGGTACCGTCGATGCCCCAGCCGCGTGCCGAGTAAGCGTTGAACTTCAGGCCGGGTACGCCGTATTCAGCCATGTTGATGGCATAGGCGATCTGGAAGGATTTCTCGTTCGGGCCGTTGAAGTCAGACGTCAGGGAGTTGGCCAGGTAGATACCGTTGGTTTCGTGCAGGTAGTCGAAGTACTCGTTACCGTTCACTTGCTGGTAGCCGAAGGTCAGGCTGTGTGCCTGGTGAGTCAGGCCCAGGGAGAGGGAGAAGGTATCGTTGTCGATTTCCCCCATCTCTTTTTTGCCTTCATCGACAGTCTTGTAGTAGTTGAAGCCGGTGGTCAGGCCCAACTGCTGCGCGTCGCCCAGCTCGTGGGTGGCGCCGAAGTAGTACTGGTTCCAGAAGTCCTTCACGTTGGCGGCGAAGAAGCTGGTTTTCAGGCTTTTCAGCGGCTGGTAGTTCACACCCAGGGTCGACACTTTGTCGGTTTCTGCGCCATTGCCGTATTCGCTACGGAATTTCGACAGGCTCTGCTCGCTACGTGGCGAAACGCGGTCGAACACGCCGCCCTGGAACGACAGGTTGCTGAACTCTTCGCTGTTGAAGCTCACACCCTGGAAGCTCGAAGGCAGAGCACGGTTGCCGATGGTGTCGACGATGCCGCTGCTGAAGTTCTGGCGACCGGCGGTCAGTGTGGTGTTGGACACGCGGAATTGCACGTTGGCCAGGCCCAGTTTGCTCCACTGGTCTACGGCGTCACCGTTGGAGTCGGCCAGGGTACGGTTGGAGCCGCCTTTGATATCACGCTTGCTGCGATCCAGCACCAGGGCGTTGTACACCGCCACTTCAGTCTTGACCCCTACGGTGCCCTGGGTGAAACCCGAGCTGGCGTTGAGGATGGTGCCCTGCACCCAGTTGGTACGGTTGCGATCGGTCAGGGTCTGGCCGTGCTTCTGGTACGAGAAGGTGCCCCCACGGTATTTGCTTTCATGGGAGTACCAGTTACGTGTGGTGCCGCCCAGGCTGAAATCTTCGATAAAGCCTTTGGCCTCGCTTTGGGCGCTGGTGCCGGCCAGGGTGGTAGGAACGAAGTCCTGGCTTTGCGTTTCAGCGTAGGCGGTGGCCGTGATGCTGCTGATGGCCAAGGCCAGAAGCGCTTTGCTGCTCAGTTTCATGGGTGAAGCTCCTTTGGTTCTCTTTTTTAATGCCGGTCTTTTTGGGTGATCCGGCTATTGGGTGTGGAACTCGTTCAAGCTATTGCAAACGTTTGGCGTAGGAAATTTCCCAACAAAAGCCTGCACGTTTGCCGGGGAGCGTATTTCGCTCCCCGCCATCCGGTTATTTTCTTATGGGTTGATGCTGACGCCCGAGAACACGTTGCGGCCGAAGGGGCTTACCTTGAAGCCTTCGACTTTGGCGCTTAACGGCTGGTTGACCGTCGAGTGGGCGATGGGCGTGATCGGCACCTGCTGCTTGAGCAGTTGCTGCGCCTGTTTGTACAGAACAGTCCTTTGTTCGCGGTCGGTCACGACCTTGGCTTGCTTGATCAGCTTGTCGTACGCCGGGTCGCACCACATGGAGTAGTTGTTCCCGCCGATGGCGTCGCAGCTGTAGAGGGTGCCGAGCCAGTTGTCCGGGTCACCGTTGTCGCCAGTCCAACCGATCAGGCTGACATCGTGCTCACCGTTCTTGGTGCGCTTGATGTACTCACCCCATTCATAGCTGACGATCTTGACCTTGAGGCCGATCTTGGCCCAGTCGTTCTGCAGCATTTCCGCCATCAGCTTGGCGTTGGGGTTGTACGGACGTTGCACTGGCATGGCCCACAGGGTGATCTCGGTGCCTTCCTTGACCCCGGCGGCCTTGAGCAACTGCTTGGCTTTTTCCGGGTCGTAGGTGGCGTCCTTGATGCTGTCGTCGTAGGACCACTGCGTCGGCGGCATGGCGTTGACCGCCAGTTGCCCGGCGCCCTGGTACACAGCATTGAGGATGCTCTGCTTGTTCACCGCCATGTCCAGCGCCTGGCGTACTTCAAGCTGATCGAATGGCTTGTGGCGCACGTTGTAGGAGATATAGCCCAGGTTAAAGCCCGGCTTGGTCAGCAGTTGCAGGTTCGGGTCGGCCTTTAGGGCCTCGACATCGGCAGGGCGTGGATGCAAGGTCACCTGGCATTCGCCGGCCTTGAGCTTCTGTACGCGTACCGAGGCGTCGGTGTTGATGGCGAAGATCAGTTGGTCCAGCTTGACGCGGCTCGGGTCCCAGTACTGCTTGTTGCCCACGTAGCGGATCTGCGAGTCTTTCTGATAGCGCTGGAACACAAACGGGCCAGTGCCGATCGGCTTCTGGTTGATGTCGCTGGGCCGGCCTTGCTTGAGCAACTGCTCGGCGTATTCCGCCGAAAGGATCGCGGCAAAGCTCATGGCGATGTTCTGCACGAACGCGGCGTCGACCGTGTTCAGCGTCATCACCACGGTGTACGGGTCGGTTTTCTCGACCTTGGCGATGTTCTTGTTCAGGCTCATCCCGTTGAAGTACGGAAACTCGGTGGGGTAGGCCTTGCGGAACGGGTGTTCGGGGTCAAGCATGCGGTTGAAGGTGAACAGCACGTCGTCGGCGTTGAAGTCCCGTGTCGGCTTGAATTCCTTGTTGCTGTGGAACTTCACCCCTTCACGTAGGTGGAAGGTGTAGGTCAGGCCATCCGGGGAAATATCCCACTTGGTTGCCAGCCCAGGGACGACGTCGGTCGCGCCTTTTTCGAACTCCACCAAACGGTTATACAAAGGCTCCGCCGCATCGTTGTCGGTCGCGGTGGTGTATTGCGCAGTGTCAAACCCTGCCGGGCTGCCTTCGGAGCAGAACACCAGGCTCTTTTTCTCGGCGGCTTGGCCCATGGTGGCCATGGCCAGCAGGCTGGTGGCAAACAGAGCGGATACAACGGTGGTATGGCGCATGACGATCCCGGTCCTTGTTTGTAGTTATCAACAGCGAGCCTTCCTGCTGGCTTACAGCCAGGCAGACATCACTGATCCCACACACAGCAAGTGCCCTTCCCAGAGTGATGCCTCTGCTGTCCTACGACCTTATGGGGCGCTGACCTTGCAGTAAATGCGTCAATTCTGACTGACCTTGTAGGCAACGGAGGCACGGGTCGCAGTTCATTGCTGTAAGACGGCAACGCTTGCAAACGTAGTCTGTTTCCTAAGGTCCAGGCGGATGGAATAACGGCGACGTTAGGAAACGTCGCCGTTATTGAACCTTACTTGCCGCTGACGCTAACGCCGTAGAAGGAGTTCAAGCCAAACGGGCTGATCTTGAAATCCTGCACGGTATTACGCATGGGTTGATACACCGTCGAGTGCGCGATAGGTGTCATCGGGACTGCATCTTTGAGGATATGTTGCGCCTGCTTATACAGCTCGGTGCGTTTGGCGACATCCGATGTGGCCTTGGCTTCTTTAACGATGCCGTCGAATTTCTTGTCGCACCATTTGGAGAAGTTGTTGCCCGACAGCGAGTCGCAGCCGAACAGCACGTTCAGCCAGTTGTCCGGGTCACCATTGTCGCCGCTCCAGCCAATGATCATGGCCTGGTTCTCGCCGCCTTTGGAGCGCTTGATGTACTCGCCCCACTCGTAGCTGACGATGTTGACCTTCAGGCCGATCTGTTTCCAGTCGTTCTGCAGCATCTCGGCCATCAATTTGGCGTTGGGGTTGTAGGGGCGCTGGACCGGCATGGCCCACAGGGTGATCTCGGTGCCTTCCTTGACGCCAGCGGCCTTGAGCAATTCCTTGGCCTTGGCAGGATCGTACTTGGCATCCTTGATGGTGGTGTCATAGGACCACTGGGTCGGCGGCATGGCGTTGACTGCCAGTTGGCCGGCACCCTGGTACACGGAGTCGATGATCTGCTGCTTGTTCACCGACATGTCCAGGGCTTCACGGACGCGCAGGTCAGCCAGCGGGTTCGCGGCGGTCTGGCCCTTGAGTACTGGCATGACGTTATAGGCGATGTAGCCCAGGTTGAAACCGGCCTGGTGCGGCAGTTTCAGGTCCTTGTCCTCACCCAGCGCCTTGAGGTCGGCCGGACGTGGGAACAGGGTGATCTGGCATTCGTTTTTCTTGAGCTTCTGGATACGCACCGACGGGTCGGTGGTGATAGCGAAGATCAGGTTATCGATCTTCACGTCTTCAGGTTTCCAGTAGTCCTTGTTGCCGGTGTAGCGAATGTTCGAGTCTTTCTGGTAGCTCTTGAACACGAACGGACCAGTACCGACCGGCTTCTGGTTGATGTCGGCAGGCTTGCCTTCCTTCAACAACTGCGCAGCGTATTCGGCGGACTGGATCGAGGCGAAGCTCATGGCCAGGTTCTGGATGAACGCGGCGTCCACGGTGCCAAGGGTGAACTTGACGGTGTGGTCATCGATTTTTTCGATGTTCTTGATGTTGGTGTCCATCCCCATGTCCGTGAAGTACGGGAACTCGGTGGGGTAGGCCTTACGGAATGGATCGTCTTTATTGATCATCCGGTTGAAGGTGAACAGTACGTCGTCAGCCGAAAATTCACGAGTTGGCTTGAAGTACGGGGTGGTATGGAACTTGACGCCTTCGCGAAGGTGGAAGGTGTACGTCAGGCCATCCGGGGACACGTCCCAGCTAGTGGCCAGGCCAGGAACGACGGCGGTGCCGCCACGTTCGAACTGGCTCAGGCGGTTGAACATGGTTTCGGCCGAGGCATCGAAGTCTGTTCCGGTGGTGTACTGGCCTGGATCAAAACCGGCCGGGCTCCCTTCGGAGCAGAACACCAGGTTAGTTGCCGCAAGGGCTACGGGGGCTGCGGCCATAAGGCCAGCGCTCACTAATAACGGAAGGACTGCGTGTTTAAGCATGTTGGCCTCATGATTTGTTGTCATTTTTGGTGGTGAGGGCGACCTCGTGAGTCGGCCTGCGGATACTTATGCAGGCGCCATACCCAATGCAAGATGCAGAGCGGTTGCAAAGGGAAAACTGTGGTACGAACGTACAGGAATGTCGCAATTATGAAAGTTTCGACACAAAAGTGCCTGTTTGGAGGGTTTTTTCGGTGCAAATGGCGCACCAAAAAAGCCCAGCCGAGGCGTCTAGCGCACTCGGTTGGGGCGCGGCTGTTACTTATCTAGACCCACACCGTAGAACGGCGTTAGCCCAAACGGGCTGATCTTGAAGTCACGCACTTGCTTGCGCATAGGCTGGAAAACCGTCGAGTTCGCAATAGGCGTTATAGGTACTTGTTCCTTAAGGATTTTCTGTGCCTGCTGATACCACTTGATGCGCTGCTCGCGGTCACTGCTGACCTTGGCTTGCTGCACCAGCTTGTCATAGGCCGGGTTACACCATTTGGCGTAGTTGCTGCCCTTGACCGCAGCACAACTGTAGAGCACGCCCAGCCAGTTATCGGGGTCGCCATTGTCGCCGGTCCAGCCATAAATCATTGCATCGTGTTCGCCATTTTTGGCGCGCTTGATGTATTCGCCCCACTCATAGCTGACGATGTTGGCCTTGATGCCGACCTTGGCCCAATCCTGTTGAATCATTTGTGCAGACATCCGCGCATTCGGATTTGAGGCGCGTTGTACGGTCATTGCCCACAGGTTGATGGTGGTACCTGGTGCAACCCCTGCTTCTTTTAGTAGCAACCTTGCCTTGGTCGGGTCGTAGGGGGCGTCCTGGATTTTCGGGTCATAAGACCACTGCGCGGGAGGTAGTGCGTTCTGCGCCAATTGCCCGGCGCCCTGGTACACGGCCTTGATGATTGCGGGCTTGTCGATGGCCATGTCCAGTGCCTGGCGAACCTTGAGTTGATCCAGCGGCGGGTGAGTCACGTTATAGGCCAGGAAGCCCAGGTTGAAGCCCGCTTGTTGCAGTACGCGCAGGTTGGGGTCTTGCTTCATCACCTCGATATCGGCGGGGCGTGGGTAACCGCTGACCTGGCATTCGCCCGCCTTGAGTTTCTGCAGGCGCGCGGCGGCGTCCGGGGTGATGGCGAACACCAGGTTATCGAGCTTCACGTCCTCGGGCTTCCAATACTGTTTATTGGCCACATAACGGATCTGCGAGTCTTTCTGGTAGCGCTTGAACACAAACGGCCCGGTGCCGACCGGTTGCTGGTTGATCTGCTCCGCCTTGCCTTCTTTCAACAACTGGGTGGCGTATTCAGCCGATTGCACAGAGGCGAAGCTCATGGCCAGGTTTTGCACGAACGAAGCATCGACCGTGTTCAGGTTGAACCGCACGCTGCGCTCGTCGAGTTTTTCGACGTTCTTGATCGTGGTGTTCAAGCCCATGTCGGTGAAGTAGGGCGACTCTGAGGGGTAGGCCTTGCGAAACGGGCTGTCGGCATCGAGCAGGCGATTAAAAGTGAACAGCACGTCATCGGCGTTGAAGTCACGAGTCGGGGTGAAGAAGTCGGTGGTATGGAACTTGACGCCTTCACGCAGGTGAAAGGTGTAGGTCAGGCCATCCTTGGAAACATCCCAACTGGTGGCCAGGCCAGGTTCGACTTCGGTACCGCCGCGCTTGAACTGGGTCAGGCGGTTGAACACGGTTTCGGCGGACGCATCGAAATCGGTGCCGCTGGTGTATTGGCTGGGGTCGAAGCCGGCGGGGCTGGCTTCGGAGCAGTAGACCAGGGTGGTGGCTGCCTGGGTCATTGGTATAAAGGCCAGAAGGCTTGCGGCGAGGAGCAGTGGCTTTACGGCGATTTTTTCCATGGAGACCCCTGAGGCGGCGGGCATCTTAAAGCAGCCCAAACAAAAACGGCGGTCACCGAGGTTACCGCCGTTCAGCTGGCTTAGGTAGGGGATACCTTTATGCGGGGGATACCTCTATACGGGTGGGAGCCGATTTATCGATTGTAACGGGCGGGCCGTCTATTTCATTACTTTCACGAAGGGTGAAAGTCCGAGTGGCTGTTATGTTCACGTCATCGACGAGGGTGGACTCACCTCTAACATCATATTTCAGGTGCCATTGGGTGACTATTGTGACCTCGGTCTCATTTTTTAGAGGGTTGTAGTCGATGAAGTACTGCCGGTCGCCAACGCTGCTGCTATAGCCGTCTTTCACTCGCGGAGGTTGCAATTCAAACCACGCAGGAGCGGAAGAACCTTGATGAGCAACCTCTGAAATTGCCGCTCGCATGTCAGGATTGGGCACGGTGCGCTCAAATGTATCGATCCCGTCCCTTACCAGACCCTCACGAATTGACCCTTCTAAGTTATCTGGGATGGTCATTCCTGCTAGCTGCCGGGGTATGTTGATCTCAACGTTCTCCAGGCCAGGGCGTCTTATTGTGTAAGGGTCTCGGTCGATGTCTTTGATAAAGTATTCGGAGTAATTGCTGCTACCAAACGAGGAGGGGGAGGCTGTTTCCGATTCAAGTACGGTGAAATCCGCGCTGTCTGCTGTCCAGGAAAAGACAGGACGATTTTCTAAAATACCGTTATTTTCCCTGAAAGTGACGCCATATTTATAGTTCGCTTGCTCTTCAACGTTGAAATACTTGTCGAATAGGTCAGCGCCTTTCATTTTGGTGCCGTCTAACTCAATAAAATTATCCGATACATGTGCGGGCGTTTTTAAATCGTTACTGGGTGTCGGGGACACAGGACGTTGCCACGGCCACGGCCATTTTATCCCGCCATCACCCGGTGCCCGCGCCCACTCTCCGTTACGCCCGGGTGTGATGACCATCAGCCCCGCGCCGTTATCGGGGTTGATGACTCTGGCAAATGCATCACCGGTCCGGTAACGCCCCGATATCTCAAATACCTTGCTCGCCCCCGTCTCGTCGGTAAGGCGCACTAACTGGCGCAGCACTCCCTGACTGTCGGTTACTCGATAAACACCCAACGCGTCGCGAGGCGCGTTCTTTATCAGCTGTTCACCCTCCGGGACGGCATATTGCGCCATTGGAATGAGTGAACGGGATCTGGGGAGTGGGGCGTTAACGGAGTCGCTAACCACAGGGGTGCCTGTGGACGTCCCAGGTTGTGGTTCGCGAGCGTTTGCCCTGGGGAGAGACTGGGGCTTAAGGCGCGGCAGTTCTTTTTCTGCGGGCAGTGCAAAAGGGTCTTCCGGCACAGCACTGGCACCGTAGGAAAACACTGTATTGAGTAAGCCATCGAACGCTTTGGAGGCGCCCTCATCCCGCTCTGTCACGGTGTCGCCAGACGAGGTTTTTTCTGCCCCTAGCACCACCTCGGTCAACCCGGCCGCCACCGCTGCGGCGGCTACGGGCGCGGCGATGGGCGCGAGTTTGACCAGCAGGCCGGCGGCTACGGTGATGTCGTTCAGCCACGTATCGCGAATCACCTCGCTGTCGGACTTGATGACTACATCGGCATCACTGTTCATCCGCTCTTTGGCGGCCGTCGCCAATGTGGAAAAAACGTCGTCTTTAATGGCAGCGTGGCTGCGGTCAATCGCTGACCCCTTCAACTCACCACTGGCCATTTTCGCCAAGAGGGTGTCCAGGCCATCCTTCTTTTCGCCCACATGGGTGAACCACAGAATGGGCATCAGTACTTTTGCCGCGCGTTCAGCAAAGCTCTTGGTCTGGTCCTGGCGATAGATCATCGGGAAGTGAGCCGCCAGTGCTTCGCGTTTTGCAGGGTCCTTGGCTTGCTCGAGCAGCCACTGATCCAGCTTCTCAATAGAATCAAAGCGCAAGAATGCGGGTTCGGCGCCCGGTATATAGAGCACTTGCCGGCCACCGTCCGCAGCGCTGAATCTCACTATATCGCTGGACGTAACCCCGTGGAGGCTCAGGGCATGCGCTTGAACGTTGCCGTTTGCCGGTGCTTTGGCCTTGAGTTGTTCCACGGTGATCGGGGCGTTTTCATCGAGCGTAAGGTTGGACACAGCACCCATCACCAAACGGTAGTCGTCACGGGTGAACTGGTGCTCGGGCGCTTGCAAGGAACGTTCAAGAGGGGGTCTGCTCTCGGCGCTTTTCAATTGCTTGCGGGCCTGGAAGATGAATTCACCTTTGATCGTCGTCTCATACTCGTCGTTATGCGTGCTCCAGAAGTGGTCAATCTTCTGGGTCATTTGGGTCTGAAAGTCGGTTTTCCAGCTTTCATGCATCACTTGGGACGGCTTGAGGTCGATTTGATTGTGTTTGCCGTAGCCGCCTTTTTCGCTTTGCCCAGCAGGCTGGGTATACAGCCCCGCTTCCAGGTCCAGGTTGCCGGGCACCCAGTCGTGCTCGGAGAAGTTCTTCAGCAAGGCGTCGGGCAAGCGCAGCGAAGACCAGGGTTCTTGAAAGGTGTGTTCCCAGCCGGTCGCCGTGTCTGCGCTTTCGCCACCTTTGAAACGGTTCAAGTACACGGTGTCGGAGTCGATAGGTTTGCCCGTGAGTTTGAGCAGCAGGTCATCCGCCCACTTTTTGGCCTCTGCCCGCGTATTGGGCAGGTTGTCTGCGACGTCAACGGCCAGGCGCTTGTAAGCCAAGGCTTGTGGTGCGGTGCTGTAGTAGTTGGCGGCGTTGTGTTTTTGCACCTGCAGCGCCTGTGGCGAGCGGCTGCTGGCAGGGCGCAGGCGGTCATCGGCGGGGATAGGATCGAAGGTGTCTTTGTGTTCCAGGTGCCTTATTTGTGTTCGAGCCTGTGACAGCTTTTGGGGAAGGGGCACACCTTCAAAGTTGGCCACCACTTTTGCGCTGACCTTGATGGAGTCCTTGCCCAGCCTCACACGTAAATCACCGTTATTTCCAGGGGCGATAATCTTTGCGGCGTCCAGCAATGGTCCTGAAATTTGTCCCCAGCCTGATGAATCCGAGAGATGGAAGGTTTTAGTTTTGCCCTCGACCTTGGCGGACAAGGTACCTGTAGACGGGTTGATTGAAAGCAAGGTGTCCGGGGCGAAGTGTTGTTCCTGCAGCCAGCCTTGTACCACGGCGTTTTCCAAATGCATGCGATACAGCCCAAGCCACTGGCCCAGAGTGCTCTGGGGCGGCACGGTTATAAGCCCGGCATTGCCGTGTAACACCTTACGTTGTGCGGCCTCGAGATAGGCCTTGAGCAGTGCTGTTTCGTCGGGTTGGGCGGTTTTTGCAGTGGGCGGTGTCGCCTGCGCTTGAATGGCCGACGTCGGTTTGGCGACTACGAGTGGCAGCGATAACCTGTGGGTTGAGTTGAGTGACAGGGACATAAATTCGGCTCTCATTGTATGAATAAATGCCAGCACATCCCTCCCTGGTAGCTATGGCAGTAATGAGTCGTGGAAGCCGGGCACTTGATTCCTGCGAGATGTACTGCTGGATATGACGTGGCGCTAACGCGCAAAAAAAAGGCGCAAGCCCCGTGGGGTTGCGCCGTTGTCCTGTCTAAAAAAGTTACTGTAAAACTTCGATCACGCCGTCGGCGCTCATGTTGACCTGGCTGGTGCCGGCTTCCACTTCAGGCGTCGGTGCTGAATCGGCCATGGCGGCTTTCATCATCATGCCGCCATTGCGGGCGTAGGGCATCGGGTAGCCATTAGTGTTGAAGTTCAGGTTGACGATCTTGTAGCCCTTGCCACCGAGTGCATCGGTAGCCAGTTGCGCACGCGCCTTGAATGCAGCCACGGCATCTTTGAGCAGCGCATCTTCGCTGGCCTTGCGCGTGGCATCGGCGATGGCGAAGTCCATGCTGTCCATCTTCAGAGTGTTGAGCAGCTCGCCGGTAAGTTTGGACAGTGCCGGGAAGTCCGCGCTTTCCATACGCAGTTCTGCACGTTCACGCCAGCCAGTGATCTTCTGGTTCTTGCTGTCGTAGATCGGGTAGCTGTTGCGGCTGCCCTGGCGCAAGGTCACGCCTTTGACTTCGCGAGCCTGGCCCAGCGCCTGGTTCAGGGTGGTGGTGATTTCGGCCGCGAGCTTGGCCGGGTCGGCGTTTTGCGATTCGGTGTAAAGGGTGACGATCATCTTGTCGCGGGCCACTTCCTGGCTGACTTCGGCGCGCAGGGAGATCTGGTTGTAATTCAGTGCATCGGCGGCCATGGCCGGCAGGCTGGCCAGGGCGCTGGCGCTGAGGGTGAGAACAACTGCACTGCGAGTGAAACGAGACATGGAAGCTCCTGGGGATATTCGTGTTCGGTAAGACTGTAGACGTAGCCTTGGGGTTCGTCGGGTTTACCCAATACAAATAAATTTCAGCGTGGCGTGCGCTACCCTCACGCCACGCGAGGACCCTGTTACAGGGTGGCCCCTTTTGGAGTAAACGTCACAGGCTTGTAGCTGAAATTCCACCATTTGAACGGGTGATCGAAAATCGAATATGGGTTGGTCTTCACCGGCTTGAATTCTTTACCCGAAACGCCATCGTCGGGACTGGGATGATCGAAGGTTACAGGGGGTTTGCCACTTTCGTAGATTGTCTGGTTATCTCCCAGGATCTCTTCGGGCGAGTACCTGGCAGTCAGTTCACCTACATAGCCTTTCACTGGGCGTCCGGTGAGTCGCTGAAATTGAGCGGCGAAGGAGTTCTCGCCCTGCGCCCCGGAGTAACAGCTCAGAATGCGAATATTGTCATAGCTCTCCGGGAAGATGCCATTGCGCTTGAGCGTGTTGTACAACCCCTGCGGGGTGTGTTTGCCGCCTTTGTAATAAATATGGGTGCCATCGCCGTGGCCAATGATGTTGAGGCGATGCTCCAGACCATTTTTATTCATGTCGGTGAAAATGTGCAGGTTGTCCTCGACTTTGACCAGGTTATCCTTGGTGCCCGTGAGGGTGACCAACTTACCGTCCGTCGACAGTGTTTCGGAGACTGGCGCCACAGGTTTCGATTCGGGGAGTAAGGAGGCAAAGTTATTGTCGACGTTAAGGTCGACCGAGGGCTTGCCCAGATGGGCATCAGTCACTGGCTGCCCAACAGGGCGTTGCGAACTGGCCGAGGCCCCTTCTTCCACCACTGTACCGGCCTGGGACACCAGGCGTGTGGCTACAGGCAGCGCGGCATTGAGCACGCCAAAAATCAAATGCCCGACGCCGCCGGGTTTGCCCTTGGCCAAATCGTCGGCGCCAATGCCTGCTTCGGTGATACCCGAGGCGATGTACAGCCCATCCAACGCCAAAGCCACTTCGGGCACGGCGATGGCCACCGGGGCAAAGAGCATCGCGATCATGGCTGCCTTGCTGAGGCCCGACAGGATATTGGCTTTGGTGACGTCGGCATCGGAGGTGATCTGCGACTTGGCGTCGTCGAACGACCGATCGTATTGGCGTTGGCCGATCTGTTGAAAGACATCGGCGGTGGCGTCGATATCAGGCCCGGTGTTTGAACGCCCGGTGGCGTTGAAGCGCTGGAGGCTCAAGGTCGTTGCAGGAGGCCAGGTACGGTGGTGCGCATATTTGGGCCACACGGCCATCCCTTTGAGCATTTCACGCACGCCGCTTTTGAACGGGCCGCTGTTCAAGTCCTTGAAGGTGAAGTGTCCTTCCAGTGCCTTGAGTTTTTCCGGGTCTGCGGCTTGGCTCGCCAACCACTGCTTCATTTGCTCTACGCTGTCAAAAGCGTGGATTGGCGAAGAGTTGCCCGGGATGACCAGCAGTGTGCGGTTGATCGGTTTGCCATCGGCACCCTGGCGGGTGTTTTTGTCGGTGATCACCATCAGGTCGGTGGATTTGTATTGCCCTACGCTCAACAGGCCTACGTCTAGTCCAGGATCAGGCGGCGTCGGGCGTGTGAGGTCGTTGAACTGCGTATCGGCCCAGGCCAGGGTGTTGCCAGGCAGCCCCGCTGCGCGCAGGACCAGTTGTTTGTCTTCCTGCGTCAGGCTGCCCTCCTGATGTTGCGAGTGTGCAGCTTTGACGAGTGCTGCCTTGGCCACAATAGGGTATTGACGGTCGTGCTTGTCCCAGAAGTCGTTAAGGAACTCGATGTAGGGGCGCTGGAAGTCGGTGGCCCAGATTTGCTCCTTGAAGTCCTTTGGCGATACTGACAGCTGGGTTGAAGGCGCATAGACCTGCGGGGTGCCGGGCGTGGAGGCGGTATAAATGCCTTGGTAGGTGTGGGTAATGTGGGCCGACTCGCGATTGGGGTTGAATCGGTCGGCGACGTCGAATACGCCTGGTGCAATATGGGGCAGGTCATCGACCAGCCTCACTGCTGGGCCGCCGACATAATGAGGAACCAGCGCCCCTCTTCCTTCGGGCGTGGTCTGGCTGTTTTTTACCAGGGCGTCCGTCAGCGTAATCTGTTCGACCAGCTTGGCCGGGTAGGGCGGCTTGCCGGTAGTGTTGTAGTTGAACGTCGTCAGATACGTTCTGTCCGGGTCGATGTCCAGGTTCCACTTGTCTTTGAACAGTTGCTTGACCGTCTGCGCGGCATCTTGCGTTACCGACTTGAAGGCCAAGGCCAGGTTCTCGGCATTGCTGGCGCTGTCGATATTGATCCCCACATCCACGGGTACAATTGTTTTGTCATGGGCTCCCACCGTCTTGCCGGGATCGTGGTTCACGCTGACGAGTTCGTAACCGTCACCACCGTTATTGGATAAATCCCTGCGCACGCTTTCCACGAGGTATTGCTCGTTGTTTGGGCTCTGGTCTATTGCACGTCGCTGGCGGCTAAGAGTGGCACCAGATGGCGGTTCAGCGGTGTAGGGCCTTTGAGTGGGGAGTGCGTTATTCATCTGCATGAAATCGTTCCTGAGTGGCGAGGCATGATGATGCCCATCGGTGGGCGGTAGGCCTCTGGGTGGTCCGATGCTCACCTTGGTTCCTGTAAGTAATGCGCCAAATTATGTGGGCAGGAGAAGGCCGCGCTGTGGCGGTTTGCCGCATAAGCCCTGCCGTCCTCGTGTCTTGGTTATACTCGGTGCGATATACCTGCAGCGCTCATCAGGAGAGCTCATGCTCGCCGCCGTAAAACTGACTTCCGCCACCCGCCAGAACCTTTGGCGCCTGACGTTCATTCGCACCCTGGTATTGGCCGCACAGGCCGGTTCCGTCGGGCTTGCCTATTGGTTCGACCTGCTGCCGCTGCCCTGGCTGCAATTGGCCGTGACCCTGGGGTTCTCCACCGTATTGTGTGTGTTCACCGCCATTCGACTGCGCACCACTTGGCCTGTGACCGAGCTGGAATACGCCCTGCAACTGGCCTGTGACCTGTTTATCCACAGCGTGTTGCTGTACTTCTCCGGTGGTTCTACCAACCCCTTCGTCTCCTACTACCTGGTGCCTTTGACCATCGCTGCCGTCACCCTGCCGTGGCGCTATTCGGTGGTGCTGTCGGGCATTGCGCTGACGCTGTACACCCTGCTGTTGGCGCAGTTCTACCCCTTGCAGACATTCCCGATCGCCCGGGAAAACCTGCAGATCTACGGGATGTGGTTGAGCTTTGCCTTGTCTGCGGCAGTCATTACCTTCTTTGCCGCGCGCATGGCCGAAGAATTGCGCCGCCAGGAAGAACTGCGCGCCATTCGCCGTGAAGAGGGCCTGCGTGACCAGCAACTGCTGGCCGTTGCCACCCAGGCCGCTGGCGCCGCCCATGAGTTGGGCACGCCGCTGGCGACCATGAGCGTGCTGCTCAAGGAAATGACCCAGGACCATCACGATCCGGCCCTGCAGGATGATTTGAGCGTACTGCAGGAGCAGGTCAAACAGTGCAAGTTGACACTCCAGCAACTGGTGCGCGCCGCCGAAGCCAACCGCCGTCTGGCGGTCGAAATGCAAGATGTCACCCAGTGGCTCGATGAGGCGCTCAACCGCTGGCACCTGATGCGCCCCGAAGCCAGTTACCGTTTCAACCTGTTGGGCCAAGGCAGCGTACCGCGCATGGCGCCACCGCCGGACCTGACCCAGGCGCTGCTCAACTTGCTGAACAATGCAGCCGACGCCTGCCCTGAAGGCCTCGGGGTGCAGTTGGACTGGGACGCGGAAAACGTCACCATCAGCATTCGTGACCACGGCGCGGGCGTGCCGCTGGCCATTGCCGAGCAAATCGGCAAACCCTTCTTTACCACCAAGGGCAAAGGCTTCGGCCTGGGCCTGTTTTTGAGCAAGGCCAGCGTGACCCGCGCGGGCGGCTCAGTGAAGCTCTATAGTCATGAGGAAGGTGGCACGCTCACCGAGCTGCGCCTGCCCCGTGTCGCACGAGGAGATATCGATGAGTGACGAGATCCAAGTCGAAGGCGAAGAACTGCCGCACCTGTTGCTGGTAGATGACGACGCGACCTTTACCCGCGTGATGGCGCGCGCCATGAGCCGGCGCGGTTTTCGCGTCAGCACCGCAGGTTCCGCCGAAGAGGGCCTGACCATCGCCCAGGCCGACCTGCCGGACTACGCCGCCCTCGACCTTAAAATGGACGGCGACTCTGGCCTGGTGCTGCTGCCCAAGCTGCTGGAACTCGACCCGGAAATGCGCGTGGTGATCCTCACCGGTTACTCCAGCATCGCCACCGCCGTCGAGGCGATCAAGCGCGGCGCCTGCAATTACCTGTGCAAACCCGCGGATGCCGACGATGTGCTGGCCGCCTTGCTGTCCGAGCATGCCGACCTCGACACCCTGGTGCCGGAAAATCCGATGTCGGTGGACCGCCTGCAGTGGGAACACATCCAGCGCGTGTTGACCGAACACGAAGGCAACATCTCCGCCACCGCCCGCGCCCTGGGCATGCACCGCCGCACGCTGCAACGCAAGTTGCAGAAGCGCCCGGTACGACGCTGAACGGCGACTGAACAACTCGCTTCAGGCTGCACGGACGCACGAACCGATCACCTATGATCGGTTCAAACGCCTGTGACTTTTTCCTACCGAGCCTGAACGATGAATCAGAATGCTGAATATCGCGCGGTCAACGACGCGGTGCGTGGGCAATTCTTCCGCCGAACCTGGGCGATGATCACACCCTATTGGCGCAGTGAAGAGAAGGGCAGGGCCTGGCTGCTGCTGGCCGCAGTGATTGGCCTGTCGCTGTTCAGCGTGGCGATTTCCGTGTGGATCAACCACTGGTACAAAGACTTCTACAACGCCCTGGAGAAGAAAGACACCGCGGCCTTCTGGCAACTGATCGGCTATTTCGGCGGGATCGCGGCGGTGGCGATACTCGGCGCGGTGTACCGCCTTTACCTGACCCAGATGCTGACAATCCGCTGGCGCGCCTGGCTCACCGAAAAACACTTCAGCCGATGGCTGGCCCACAAGAATTATTACCAGCTGGAGCAGGGCGGCTACACCGATAACCCGGACCAGCGGATTTCCGAAGACCTTAACAACTTCACCTCCGGTACCTTGAGCCTGGGCCTTGGGTTGCTGCGTAACGTGGTCAGCCTGGTGTCATTCTCGATCATCCTGTGGGGCGTCTCGGGTAGCATCGAAGTGTTCGGCGTCACCATCCCCGGTTACATGTTCTGGTGTGCACTGCTGTACGCCGCTGTGGGCAGTTGGCTGACGCACTTGATCGGCCGGCGCTTGATCGGCCTGAGCAACCAACAGCAACGCTTCGAAGCGGACCTGCGTTTTTCCATGGTGCGGGTGCGTGAGAATGCCGAAAGTATTGCCCTGTACAACGGCGAGCCGAATGAAAGGCAACGCCTGAGTTCGCGCTTCGGCAAAGTCTGGCAGAACTTCTGGGACATCATGAAAGTGTCCAAGCGCCTGACCTTTTTCACCGCTGGCTACAGCCAGATCGCGATCATCTTCCCCTTTATCGTCGCCGCGCCGCGCTACTTCACTGGCAAGATCGAGCTGGGGGAGCTGATGCAAATCAACTCGGCGTTCGGCAACGTGCAAGAGAACTTCAGTTGGTTTATCAACGCCTATTCGGAACTGGCGACATGGCGCGCCACCAGCGACCGTCTGCTGAGTTTCCAGCAGGCCATGAGCGACAACGAGCAACGCACGCCGGCGATCGACGTGCGCCCTGAAGGCGAGCGCCTGGTGATCAAGGACCTGGGCATGGACCTGGCCGACGGCCGCCATTTGCTCACCGACGCCGACATGACCGTGGAGCCTGGCCAGCGCGTCATGCTCAGCGGGCGTTCCGGCAGCGGCAAGAGCACTTTGCTGCGGGCGATGGGGCATCTGTGGCCCGCCGGTCATGGCAGCATTCGCTTGCCGGCGACGCGCTACCTGTTCCTGCCGCAAAAGCCTTACCTGCCGATTGGTACACTCAAGGCCGTGTTGAGTTATCCACAGGACGACAGCGTCTATTCACCAGAACGTTATGCACAGGTGCTGGAAACCTGTCGCCTGCCCCATTTGGTCAGCCGCCTGGATGAAGCCAACCACTGGCAACGCATGCTCTCGCCCGGCGAGCAACAGCGCCTGGCCTTTGCCCGTGCGCTGTTGTTTGCACCGCGATGGCTGTACATGGATGAGGCAACCTCGGCCATGGATGAAGAAGACGAAGCAACCTTGTACCAGGCGTTGATCGATGAGTTGCCGGGGTTGAGCATCGTCAGCGTCGGCCACCGCAGCAGCCTCAAGCGTTTCCATGGGCGGCATGTGCGCATCGACGGTGGGCGGTTGCAGGAACAACAACTCACTTGAGTGCCTGCTCGCTCAATGTGGGAGCCGGGCTTGCCCGCGATGGCGGAGTGCCTGAGGCAGGTGTGTCAACGGGCACACCGCTATCGCAGGCAAGCCAGCTCCCACAGGGGCATGGTGTTGTCTGATGGTTCAGGCACCCAACAAAAAGCCCGGCAGATCATCGATCAGCCGGGCTTTTTGTTGCTCGAAGATGACTTACTTCTTCAAGCCGTAATGCTCATCCAACATGCCTGGAGCGTTCGGCGTCTTTGGCGCGTAGTCCCGTGGTGGCTCCTGGTTTTCCCGAGGCGGGGTCAGGCGTTCCCGTGGGGTTTGCGGTGCATCGGAATGCAGCGCGGCCAGCAGGCGCTGGCGGGTGATGTCGTCGAGGGCCAGGCGGTTAGCGCCATCGGCGAGGTGATCCTGTACTTCCTGGTAGCTCTGGGTGAGCTTCTTGACCAGGGTCGCGGTGCTGTTGAAGTGGGTAACAACCTCGTTCTGATAACTGTCAAAACGTTCCTGAATGTCATCCAACTGACGCTGCGTGCGGTTAGGCGCGGCATTCGGCAGCAGGCGGGCAACCAGGAAACCAATGGCGACACCGGCAACCAGGGCAAGAGTCGGCAACAACCAAACTAAGAGCGAGTGTTCCACGAGTCCTTCCTCTATAAACGGCTTTGCTTTACGTTAACGGCTCAAACCTGCGCTGTATACCGCGATTAAGCTCGCAATGATGCCATGCACAGACTTTTAGCTAGACGAGTCGACCCCTTGAGAGGTCACGGAGTTCATCCTTGCTCATGCGTGAAACCCCCGTTTTGATCGATGGCCCGGTAGGCCAATTGGAAGCCTTGTACCTGGATCACCCCGAACCACGTGGCCTGGCGCTGGTTTGCCACCCTAACCCGGTGCAGGGGGGGACCATGCTCAATAAGGTCGTCTCGACCCTGCAACGCACTGCCCGCGATGCGGGTTTGATTACTTTGCGCTTCAATTACCGTGGCGTGGGTGCCAGTGCCGGTACTCACGATATGGCCACCGGTGAGGTCGACGATGCTGAAGCGGCCGCCGCCTGGCTGCGTGAAAAGCACCCGGACCTGCCAATCACCTTGCTCGGTTTTTCTTTCGGTGGATATGTGGCCGCCAGCCTTGGCGGCCGCCTGGAAGCCAAAGGTGAAAAGCTCGCACACCTGTTCATGATTGCGGCTGCGGTGATGCGCCTGCGCGATACCGACGCGTTACCGCTGGGCTGCCCGTTGACCCTGATCCAACCGGAAAGCGACGAAGTGGTTGACCCGCAGCTGGTCTACGACTGGTCCGCCGCCCTCAAACGCCCCCATGAGTTGCTGAAAGTGGCAGAATGCGGACACTTTTTTCACGGCAAGCTGACCGATCTCAAGGATCTGGTGCTGCCACGCCTTTCGAATTGATGACAAGCGATCACCCATGACGACCCGTACCCGTATCCTCACCGGCATCACCACCACCGGCACGCCGCACCTGGGCAACTACGCCGGTGCGATTCGCCCGGCGATCCTCGCCAGCGAAGACGCGAATGCCGATTCCTTCTACTTCCTGGCCGACTACCATGCCCTGATCAAATGCGATGACCCGCAGCGCATCCAGCGCTCGCGTATGGAAATCGCCGCGACCTGGCTGGCCGGTGGCCTGGATGTGAACCGGGTGACCTTCTACCGCCAGTCGGACATCCCGGAAATCCCCGAGCTGACCTGGCTGCTGACCTGCGTTGCCGCCAAGGGCCTGCTCAACCGCGCCCATGCCTACAAGGCCTCGGTGGACAAGAACGTGGAAAACGGTGAAGACCCGGATGCGGGCATCAGCATGGGCCTGTACAGCTACCCGGTGCTGATGGCAGCGGACATCCTGATGTTCAACGCGCACAAGGTGCCGGTGGGCCGCGACCAGATCCAGCACGTGGAAATGGCCCGCGACATCGGCCAGCGCTTCAACCACCTGTTCGGCAACGGTAAAGAATTCTTCACCATGCCCGAGGCGCTGATCGAAGAAAGCGTCGCCACCTTGCCGGGCCTGGATGGTCGCAAGATGTCCAAGAGCTACGACAACACCATCCCGTTGTTCACCAGCGCCAAGGACATGAAGGACGCGATCTCGCGGATCGTCACCGACTCGCGCGCGCCAGGCGAAGCCAAGGATCCGGACAATTCGCACCTGTTCACCCTGTACCAGGCGTTCGCGACCAAGGCCCAGGAAGCCCAATTCCGTGGTGAGCTGCTAGAAGGCCTGGGCTGGGGCGAGGCGAAGAACCGTCTGTTCCAACTGCTCGACGGCCAGCTCGGCGAAGCGCGCGAGCGTTACCATCAACTGATGGCGCGCCCATCGGACATGGAGGACCTGCTGCAGGTCGGCGCCAAGAAGGCCCGCGCTGTGGCGGCACCGTTCCTGGCCGAGCTGCGTGAAGCGGTGGGCCTGCGTTCGTTCGTCAACCAGGCGGCGGCGCCGGTCGCCACCAAGAAAAAAGCAGCGAAGGCTGCACGGTTTGTGAGCTTCCGTGAAGACGATGGCAGCTTCCGCTTCCGCCTGTTGGCCGCCGACGGCGAGCAATTGCTGTTGTCGCGCAACTTTACCGATGGCAAAGCAGCCGGCGCGGTGACCAAGCAACTGCAAAGTGGCGATGCGCTGGACGTACGCGCCGAGGCTTTGGGCTTCAGCGTATGGCTGGACGGCGCCGCAGTAGCTGACAGTGCCGAGTACGCCAATGAAGCATCGCGTGACGCGGCCATCGAAGCCTTGCGCGCTGCGTTAGCCCCAATCGAGGATTAACCCGACCAAGGGTTGATTGCCATTATCCAGGGCCGTCGTTACAGTGTCGGCCCGTTTTTGTTGCCTTGCTAACGAAATTATGACGCCCCTAGAACGATATCAAGCTGATCTGAAACGCCCCGAGTTCTTCCACGACGCGGCCCAGGAAAATGCCGTGCGTCATTTGCAGCGCCTGTACGAGGACCTCGTGGCCGCGTCGCAAAGCAAGCCAGGGATGTTCAGCAAGCTGTTTGGCAAGAAAGACCACACGCCGGTCAAGGGCCTGTATTTCTGGGGCGGCGTGGGCCGTGGCAAGACTTACCTGGTAGACACCTTCTTTGAAGCGCTGCCGTTCAAGGAAAAGGTGCGTACGCACTTCCACCGCTTCATGAAGCGCGTGCACGAAGAGATGAAGACCCTGCCGGGCGAGAAAAACCCGCTGACCATCATCGCCAAGCGTTTCTCCCAAGAGGCCCGGGTGATCTGCTTCGATGAATTCTTCGTCTCCGACATCACCGACGCCATGATCCTTGGCACGCTGATGGAAGAACTGTTCAAGAACGGTGTGACCCTGGTGGCCACGTCGAACATCGTGCCCGATGGCCTGTACAAGGATGGCTTGCAACGTGCGCGCTTCCTGCCGGCCATTGCGCTGATCAAGCAGAACACCGATATCGTCAACGTCGACAGCGGCGTCGACTACCGCTTGCGTCACCTGGAGCAAGCCGAGCTGTTCCACTTCCCGCTCAACGAAGCGGCGCACGAAAGCCTGAAGAAAAGCTTCCGTGCGCTGACGCCGGAATGCACCCAGGCGGTGGAAAACGACAAGCTGATGATCGAGAACCGCGAAATCATCGCGCTGCGCACCTGCGATGACGTGGCCTGGTTCGAGTTCCGCCAACTGTGCGATGGGCCACGCAGCCAGAACGATTACATCGAGCTGGGCAAGATCTTCCACGCCGTGATCTTGAGTGGTGTGGAACAGATGGGCGTGACCACCGACGATATCGCCCGACGGTTCATCAACATGGTCGATGAGTTCTACGACCGTAACGTCAAGCTGATCATCTCGGCGGAAGTCGAACTCAAGGATCTCTATACCGGTGGTCGCTTGAACTTCGAATTCCAGCGCACCTTGAGTCGCCTGCTGGAAATGCAGTCCCACGAGTTCCTGTCGCGCGGCCACAAGCCTTAATCAATCTCCGGCTCAATGGAGATCTAATGTGGGAGCCGGGCTTGCCCGCGATGGGGGTGTATCAGTCAACTATAGGCTGGCTGATACACCGTCATCGCAGGCAAGCCAGCTCCCACAATGGTTTGTGTTGGCCTGGAGTCAGGCGGCCTGCTGAAATTGCTGGCGATACTGGTTGGGCGACAACTCCGTGTGCTGCCTGAACAACCGCGCAAAGAAACTCGCATCGTCGTAACCCACCTCGTAGCTGATGGTCTTGATGCTCTTGCGGCTGCCCGAGAGCAGGCCCTTGGCGGTCTCGATGCGCAGGCGTTGCAGGTAATGCAGCGGCTTGTCACCGGTCGCGGTCTGGAAGCGGCGCATGAAGTTGCGGATGCTCATGCCGTGTTCCCGGGCGACGTCTTCAAAGCGGAATTTGTCGGCAAAGTGCTCTTCAAGCCAATGCTGGATCTGCAGGATGATCACGTCCTGATGCAGCTTCTGCCCGCCAAACCCGATCCGCCCCGGTGAATAGTTGCGCTGCACCTCATAGAGAATGTCGCGGGCCACCGCCTGGGCGATGTTGGCGCCGCAGAAGCGTTCGATCAGGTAGATATAAAGGTCGCAGGCCGACGTGGTGCCACCGGCGCAATACAGGTTATCGGCATCCGTGAGGTGCTTGTCCTGATTGAGCTGCACCTTGGGGAAACGCTCGCTGAAGGCATTGAAGAAGCGCCAGTAGGTGGTCGCCTCCTTGCCATCGAGCAGCCCGGCTTCGGCCAGCCAGAACACCCCGGTGGCCTCGCCGCAGAGTACGGCGCCGCGGGCGTGCTGTTCGCGCAGCCACGGCAGCACTTGCGGGTAGCGCGAGCACAGGGCATCGAAGTCGTCCCAGAAAGCTGGCAGCACAATGATGTCGGCGTCTTCGAGGCCGCCGTCCACCGGCATGATCACATCGCTGAAGCTGCGCACGGACTGGCCGTCGGGGCTGACCAGGCGCGTTTCGAACCCTGGGGTCAGGCCCAGGCCTTGCTGTTTGCCATGGCGCAGGCTGGCGAGATGGAAGAAATCCTTGGCTTGCATGAGGGTTGAAGCGAATACCCGATCAATGGCCAAAATGCTGACGCGCCGCAACGGCGTGGAGATTTGGTTAGACATAATTTCATTTATTCTTATAGGGGAAAGTGGTCACCAGACGGCTGGATCGTCTTATTTTTTGTCGCATGTGTCCAGTGTCCCGTGACGCCTTCGGGGCATAGGCTCTGTGGGCTCGTCCTTGTCCGACAATCCACGCAGGTGACCCATGATCCCCAGAACCTTGTTCAGCTCGGAGCACGAACTCTTCCGTGAGAGCGTGCGCACCTTTCTCGAAAAGCACGCCGTGCCCTTCCATGGGCAATGGGAAAAGCAGGGCTATATCGAACGTAACCTGTGGAACCAGGCGGGGGAGGCGGGCATGTTGTGTTCCCACCTGCCAGAGGAATATGGCGGGCTGGGCGCGGATTTTCTCTACAGCGCGGTGGTGATCGAAGAAGTCAGCCGCCTGGGTTTGACCGGCATCGGCTTTTCCCTGCACTCGGATATCGTCGCGCCTTACATCCTGCATTACGGCAGTGAAGCACTGAAGCACAAGTACCTGCCCAAGTTGATCTCCGGGGAGATAGTCACGGCCATTGCCATGACCGAGCCGGGCGCTGGTTCCGACCTGCAGGGCGTCAAGACCACAGCGGTTTTGGAGGGTGATGAGTACGTGATCAACGGCTCCAAGACCTTTATCACCAACGGCTACCTGGCCGATCTGGTGATTGTCGTCGCCAAGACCGACCCCAAGGCCGGCGCCAAGGGCACCAGTCTGTTCCTGGTGGAAGCCGACACGGCGGGCTTCGACAAGGGCAAGCGCCTGGAGAAAGTCGGCATGAAGGCCCAGGACACCTCGGAACTGTTCTTCCAGGATGTGCGCGTGCCCAAGGAAAACCTGCTTGGCCAGGCGGGCATGGGCTTTGCCTACCTGATGCAGGAACTGCCACAAGAACGCCTGACTGTGGCGATTGGCGCGCTGTCTTCAGCCGAAGCGGCGTTGCAATGGACCCTTGAGTACACGCGAGAGCGCAAGGCGTTCGGCAAGGCGATTGCCGATTTCCAGAACACCCGGTTCAAGCTGGCGGAGATGGCCACCGAGATTCAGATTGGCCGCGTGTTTGTCGATCAGTGCATGGCCTTGCATCTGGAAGGCAAGCTGGACGTGCCCACGGCGGCGATGGCCAAGTACTGGGCCACCGACCTGCAGTGCAAGGTGCTCGATGAGTGCGTGCAGTTGCATGGCGGCTACGGCTTCATGTGGGAATACCCGATTGCCCGGGCCTGGGCGGATGGGCGGGTGCAGCGCATTTATGCGGGGACCAATGAGATCATGAAGGAGATCATTGCGCGGGCGCTTTGATTGTTAGGTGCTCTTGATTGATCGTTCCCACTCCGCGTGGGAACGCCTCATGTGACGCTCCGCGTCACGACTCTGAAAGCGGACGCAGAGCGTCCAAGGCGGCATTCCCACGCAGAGCGTGGGAACGATCAGTGCGGATCAATCAAGGCGCTGGATTCGGATGATCCTTCTGAATCGCCTCAATCCCTTCCAGCACCTCTTTCGACAATTTCAGATCGGCACTGGCGATGTTGCTTTCCAGCTGTTCCAGCGATGTGGCTCCAATAATATTGCTGGTCACAAACGGCTGCTGTGTCACAAACGCCAGCGCCATCTGCGCCGGGTCCAGGCCATGCTCGCGCGCCAACGCCACATAGCGGCTGCACGCGGCCTCCGACTGTGGGTTGAAATAACGGCTGAAGCGGCTGTACTCGGTCAGGCGTGCCTTGGCTGGGCGTGCGCCATTTTCGTACTTGCCACTGAGCATGCCGAACGCCAGGGGCGAATAAGCCAGCAAGCCGCACTGCTCACGAATGGCAACCTCCGCCAGGCCCACTTCAAAGCTGCGGTTGAGCAGGTTGTAGGGGTTCTGGATTGACACTGCACGTGGCCAGCCGCGGGCTTCGGCCAGGGCGAGGAACTTCATGGTGCCCCACGGCGTTTCGTTGGACAGGCCAATGTGGCGGATCTTGCCGGCCTTCACCTGTTCGTCCAGGGCTTCGAGCGTTTCCTCCAGTGGCGTGAGGTCGTCTTCGTCCTTGTGCTTGTAGCTCAACTGGCCGAAGAAGTTGGTGCTGCGCTCCGGCCAATGCAGTTGGTAGAGGTCGATCCAGTCGGTCTGCAGGCGCTTGAGGCTGGCGTCGAGGGCTGCGCCGATGTGCTTGCGGTTGTGGCGCAGGTGGCCATCGCGGATGTAGTCGATGGTGTTGCCGGGGCCGGCGATTTTGCTGGCAAGGATCCAGTCGGCGCGGTCACCACGGCTTTTGAAGTAGTTGCCGATGTAGCGCTCGGTGGTGGCGTAGGTGTCGGCCTTGGGCGGCACCGGGTACATTTCTGCAGTGTCGAGGAAGTTGATCCCCGCGGCCTTGGCCCGTTCGATCTGCGCGAAGGCCTCTGCCTCGCTGTTCTGCTCGCCCCAGGTCATGGTGCCCAACGCGATCGCGCTGACATTCAGATCGGTGCGGCCCAGCTGTCGGTAATCCATCGGGTACTCCTTCGGGGGAAAACAATCATAAAAGCAGGTTGAATTTTTTTTCGCAATCTGCATAATTGCCCACCTCTTTCTGCAGTGGAAGTGATGCGCCGCCTGCCGAAGAATCTTGCCGTTGAACGGACGCGCCGACCCGAGCCCCCGATAGCGTCTGTATCCGGCTGCCTTTGACCTTGTCAAAGTACGCACTATTCAGTAAGATCCGCCGTCTAAATTTACAGGCGGCCCCTGAGGCTATTAAAGAATGACAACTTTTACTGCAAAACCGGAAACAGTTCAGCGCGACTGGTTTGTCGTCGACGCCGCTGGTCAGACCCTGGGTCGTCTGGCCACTGAAGTCGCCAGCCGTCTGCGTGGCAAGCACAAGCCTGAATACACCCCGCACGTTGATACCGGCGACTACATCGTCATCATCAACGCTGAGCAGGTTCGTGTAACCGGCAACAAAGCAAGCGACAAAATGTACTACCGTCACTCCGGTTTCCCAGGCGGTATCAAGTCTTCCAACTTCGAAGGCCTGATTGCCAAGAAGCCTGAAGCCCCGATCGAAATCGCGGTCAAAGGCATGCTGCCTAAGGGCCCACTGGGTCGCGATATGTTTCGCAAGCTGAAAGTCTATGCGGGCGCTGTACACCCTCATGCTGCTCAGCAGCCCCAAGAACTGAAGTTTTAACGGAATAGTTCATTATGTCGGCGACTCAAAATTACGGCACTGGCCGTCGCAAAACCGCAACCGCACGCGTTTTCCTGCGTCCGGGCACTGGTAACATCTCGATCAACAACCGCTCCCTGGACAACTTCTTCGGTCGCGAAACTGCCCGCATGGTAGTTCGTCAGCCGCTGGAATTGACCGAGACCGTTGAAAAGTTCGACATCTACGTCACCGTTATCGGTGGCGGTGTAAGTGGTCAAGCTGGCGCAATCCGCCACGGTATCACTCGCGCTCTGATGCAGTACGACGAAACCCTGCGTGGCGCTCTGCGCAAAGCTGGCTTCGTGACTCGCGATGCTCGTGAAGTTGAACGTAAGAAAGTCGGTCTGCGTAAAGCGCGTAAGCGTCCGCAGTACTCGAAGCGTTAATTCGCTTTACGTTCCACAAAAACGCCCAGCCTCCTCACGGAGCTGGGCGTTTTTTATTGCCTGTGATTTATGCACATTTTTCGCCGTGACAACTTGCCACATCCGTAGACCCCCTATACTACAAGGCCTGGAGACGGAGCCCCGGGCAATTCCCTTGTCATACGTGGGGCTTTTCATTACCATCCGTCAAAATTTTTATAAGTAAAGATTCAACACTTAGTAGACGCCTGATTTAACAGGCCAAAAAGCTGATGGGAGAGGACTGAATGAGCAATGACGGCGTGAATGCAGGCCGGCGTCGCTTCTTGGTAGCAGCCACATCCGTGGTGGGTGCTGCAGGAGCGGTGGGGGCTGCGGTCCCGTTCGTGGGGTCATGGTTTCCCAGTGCCAAGGCGAAAGCCGCAGGTGCACCGGTGAAGGTGAATGTCAGCAAGATCGAGCCAGGCCAGCAGATGATTGCTGAGTGGCGCGGCCAGCCGGTTTTCATTGTTCGTCGTACCGAGGAAATCCTGGGGAATCTGAAGAAGATCGAAGGCCAGCTGTCTGACCCGACATCCGAAAAGTCCGACCAGCCCGCCTACGCCAAGAACGAAGCACGTTCGATCAAGCCAGAGATTCTGCTGCTGGTTGGTCTTTGTACCCATCTGGGTTGCTCACCTACCTTCCGCCCGGAAGTGGCGCCTGTCGATTTGGGCAAAGACTGGGTCGGCGGTTATTTCTGCCCGTGCCACGGTTCCCACTATGACCTTGCGGGCCGCGTCTACAAATCCCAGCCCGCCCCCCTGAACCTGCCGGTTCCTCCTCACAATTACGAATCTGACGACATCATTGTCATTGGCCTCGACAAGGAGAACGCGTGATGAGCAAGTTCATGGATTGGGTGGATGCGCGCTTCCCCGCCACTAAAATGTGGGAAGACCATCTCAGCAAATATTACGCGCCGAAAAACTTCAACTTCTTCTACTTCTTCGGCTCCCTGGCCCTGTTGGTGCTGGTCAACCAGATCGTCACCGGCGTGTGGTTGACGATGAGCTACACGCCGTCGGCGGAAGAGGCGTTTGCCTCTGTCGAATACATCATGCGTGATGTCGAGTACGGCTCGATCCTGCGCCTGCTGCACTCCACCGGCGCGTCGGCGTTTTTTATCGTCGTCTACCTGCACATGTTCCGCGGCCTGCTCTACGGCTCGTACCAGAAGCCCCGTGAGCTGGTGTGGGTCTTCGGCATGTTGATCTATCTGGCGCTGATGGCCGAAGCCTTCATGGGCTACCTGCTACCTTGGGGCCAGATGTCTTACTGGGGCGCCCAGGTGATCATCTCGCTATTCGGCGCAATCCCGGTGATCGGCAACGACCTGACCCAGTGGATTCGTGGTGACTACCTGATCTCCGGCATCACCCTGAACCGCTTCTTCGCCTTGCACGTGGTGGCCTTGCCGATCGTGATCCTGGGCCTGGTGGTATTGCATATCCTGGCGCTGCACGAAGTGGGTTCCAACAACCCGGATGGCGTGGACATCAAGAAGCACAAGGACGAAAACGGCATCCCGCTGGATGGCATTCCGTTCCACCCGTACTACACCGTGAAAGACATTGTCGGCGTGGTCGTGTTCCTGTTTGTGTTCTGCTCGATCGTGTTCTTTTTCCCGGAGATGGGTGGTTATTTCCTGGAGAAGCCTAACTTCGAACAGGCCAACGCCTTCAAGACACCTGAGCACATTGCCCCGGTCTGGTACTTCACGCCTTTCTACGCGATCTTGCGTGCGATCCCCGACAAACTCATGGGCGTGATCGCCATGGGCGCGGCCATCGCGGTGTTGTTCGTGCTGCCGTGGCTCGACCGTAGCCCGGTCAAGTCAATGCGCTACAAAGGCTGGCTGAGCAAGATCTGGCTGTGGGTGTTCTGCATTTCGTTCGTGATCCTGGGTGTGTTGGGTGTATTGGCGCCCACCCCTGAACGGACCTTGCTGTCGCAGGTCTGCACCTTCCTGTACTTCGCCTACTTTATTCTGATGCCGTTCTATACCCGGCTCGAGAAGACCAAACCGGTTCCGGAAAGGGTGACTGGCTGATGAAAAAATTACTCGTTGCATTCGTGCTTGCGGCGCTGCCGCTACTATCCTTCGCTGCCGAACATGGTGCGCAGCTGGAAAAAGTCGATATCGATGTGTCTGACAAAGCCGCCATGCAGGATGGGCTGCGTACATTCACCAACTACTGCATGGGGTGCCACAGCGCCAAGTTCCAACGGTACGAGCGCGTTGCCGATGACCTGGGAATTCCCCATGAGGTGATGCTCAGCCATGCGGTGTTCACAGGCGCCAAGATCGGCGACCACATGAACATCGGCATGCAGCCGGCCGACGCCAAGACCTGGTTCGGCGCCGCGCCGCCCGACCTCACCCTGGTGGCTCGTGTACGCGGTACCGACTGGCTCTACGGTTACCTCAAATCCTTCTACGAAGACCCTGCACGCCCCTATGGCGTGAACAACAAAGTCTTCCCGAACGTCGGCATGCCGAACGTTCTGGTCGGCCTGCAGGGGCGCCAGGTGGTAGGATGCAAACAGGTTCAGGTCGTTGAAGACGGCAAGAAGCAATATGATCCGTTGACCGGCACGCCGCTGACCCATGAAGCGTGCGATCAACTGACCATCGTGCCCAAGACCGGTACGCTGAACGAAGAGCAGTTCGACGAGAAGGTCAAGAACCTGGTGACCTTCCTGGCCTACTCGGCCAACCCGGTCAAACTGCAGCATCAGCGCATCGGTACCTACGTCTTGCTGTACCTGGCTTTCTTCTTTGTATTCGCTTATTTGCTCAAGCGTGAATACTGGAAGGATGTGCATTGATCCAACCGTAAGCAATTGCTGTTAATCTTGCGCGCCCAGCGGCATCTCTGAACACGTAGCGTCGGTTTGAACCGGACGTTACAGGGATGCTTTCTGGGCGCGCTCGTTTTTGAGCTTTCGATAATTTCAACAAGCGAGGAGGACCGCCATGGGCGTGACCAACCGGTTGGCCTGTTACTCCGACCCCGCCGACCACTATTCCCACCGAGTACGCATCGTGCTCGCAGAGAAGGGTGTCAGCGCCGAGATCATCAGTGTGGAGGCGGGCCGTCAGCCGCCGAAGCTGATCGAAGTGAACCCTTACGGCAGCTTGCCCACCCTGGTCGATCGTGACCTGGCGTTGTGGGAGTCGACCGTGGTGATGGAATACTTGGATGAGCGTTACCCTCATCCGCCTTTGCTGCCGGTGTACCCGGTGGCGCGTGCCAACAGCCGCCTGCTGATCCATCGGATCCAGCGTGACTGGTGCGGGTTGGTGGATGTGATCCTGGATTCGCGTTCCAAAGAAGCCGCTCGTGTGCAGGCGCGCAAGGAATTGCGCGAGAGCCTCACCGGCGTTTCGCCGTTGTTCGCCGATAAACCTTTTTTCCTCAGTGAGGAACAAAGCTTGGTGGATTGCTGCCTATTACCCATACTCTGGCGCTTGCCGATTCTGGGCATTGAACTGCCACGGCCGGCCAAGCCGTTGCTTGATTACATGGAGCGCCAGTTTGCGCGTGAGGCTTTCCAGGCAAGTCTGTCTGGTGCCGAACGTGATATGCGCTAAGGCTTAAGGAGCCGTTGATGAACTCCAGTCGACCTTACCTGGTCCGCGCGCTCTATGAGTGGATTGTGGACAACGATTGCACCCCGCACATGCTGGTCAATTCCGAATTTCCTGCGGTTCAGGTACCCCAGGGTTTTGCCAGTGACGGACAGATTGTGCTGAACGTATCGCCCAGTGCCGTGCGCCACCTGCACATGGACAACGAAGCGGTGAGCTTCGAAGGGCGTTTCGGCGGTGTGCCCCATACGCTGTTCGTGCCCATCGGTGCCATCCTCGGGATCTACGCCCGGGAAAATGGCCAGGGCATGGTGTTCGATCTGGAGTCGCCTTTGGAGGATGACGAAACGATCGAAGGCGAAGACGGTGATGATGTACCGCCACCGGATACCGAGCCGCCGCGCCCTAGCGGTCGGCCAAGCTTGAAAGTGGTGAAGTAGGCGGATTTCGCTTACACACCCGTCTGAAAAATGCCCCGACGTCGGTCGGGGCATTTTTTTTGCGTGAAGGATATGGATGAAAGTCGCGCCAGAACGGTGATCGTACAACCACCATGGGCTATGATGCGGTCTTTAGTTCGTCGAGAAAGATGGTTCATCATGGAAAACGCCAGCGCCGCCCCACGTCTTCCCCGCAAGCGCCGCAGCCTTGCCCAGGAATTGGTCACGGTGTTGTCCGAGCAGATCCGCGATGGCCAGCTCAAACGCGGCGACAAGCTGCCGACCGAGTCGGCGATCATGGACGCCCATGGCGTCAGCCGGACGGTGGTCCGTGAAGCCATCTCGCGCCTGCAAGCGGCGGGGCAGGTCGAGACTCGCCACGGTATCGGCACCTTCGTGCTGGACACGCCAAGCCCCAGCGGTTTTCGCATAGACCCGGCCACCGTGGTGACCTTGCGCGATGTGCTGGCGATTCTGGAGCTGCGTATCAGCCTGGAAGTGGAGTCTGCGGGGCTCGCGGCGCTGCGTCGCAGCGATGAGCAACTGGCGGCCATGCGTGCGGCCCTCGATGCCTTGAATGAAAGTGCCGCCCACGCCGGCGATGCGGTGGCGTCAGACTTTGCCTTCCACCTGGAAATTGCACTGTCTACCGGCAACCGCTACTTCACCGACATCATGACCCACCTGGGCACCAGCATCATTCCGCGTACCCGCCTGAATTCGGCGCGCCTGGCCCATGATGATCAACAGCACTACATGAGCCGCTTGAGCCGCGAACACGAAGAGATCTATGAGGCGATAGCCCGCCAGGATTCGGATGCGGCGCGGGCTGCGATGCGCTTGCATTTGACCAACAGTCGCGAACGACTGCGCCATGCCCATGAAGAGGCAGAGGCGCAGCGGGTCTGATCGTTCCCACGCTCTGCGTGGTAACGCCTCTATGGACGCTCCGCGTCCCGATGCGCGTGAATTTCTCAATCCCTCGCAGGGTGACGCGGAGCGTCATAGGCTGTATTCCCACGCAGAGCGTGGGAACGATCATGCCAGCCGTTAGTTGGCGGGTTGGTTTGGCTTGTAGTCTTTAAGCAGCAAATACGTACTCCACCCCCACCAATCATTGGTCCAGTGCTTGTCGTTCAAATCGTTGACGTCCTTGCGCCGCAGCACCTTGTCCCCCTCCATCTTGAACAGCGGCGAGAAGTTATTCGCCGGGTTTTGCGCGGCGTTCAGGTCGGGCACATACAGCGGTGCCTTGAATTCAGCCGGGGAGGGCGCGATGCCGCTGATGAAGGTTTCGAAGATTTCATCTGCCGAGGCCTGTACTGCCCGTTTGACCTGCACGCGATTGTCGGCGTCAATGCTGTCGAAGTAGCGCTTGTCGCCGTAGGCATGCCACTGAGCGCCCATGGCATTGCGCACCTTGAGCCCGAATTTACTGTCTTCATCGTGCATGAAGCGGCTGATCAGCGAGCCGAGTTCTCCTGGCGTCACCACTGCCGCCAGTTGTTTACGCGGTACCCGCAGGTGGCCGGCGGAAAACAGGTCGGTCAAAAAGTGATCGGCAAAGCTGTTCATGGCATAGGCCAATTCCAGCGCCTGGTCGGTGCCGGTCTGATGGGCCACCACTGCCTGTTGCAGTGCTGCCGTATGGCCGGCCAAGTAGGCGGACAGGGCCCATTCACCGAAGTGGTCGGCGTTGTCCGCTGCCAGTTTCAGGTAGCGGCCGAGTGGCACGAGGGCCGAAACAGCGCTGCCGCCGCCGGTGATGCGGTTCCACTCCTCGGACAACGTATCACCCAGGGCGTCGTAGGCTTCGTGCGGCTGTTTGCCGTCCTTGATCGCCTGGTTGACGGCGTTGATCTCCTTTTGCATCACCGCCAGGATCTTCTGCGCTTCTTCCCGTGAAGCAGGCAACACGGCAAGAGAATTGAAGGCCGCGGTGAAGCGTTGCACGCGCTCGGCCGGAGAGTTGCCATCGCTGATCGGTTGGCCGGGGATGCCATAGAAGTCGCCGCCCAGGGCGATCACTTGGCCATAGGTCAGCGCAAGCCCGTTGGGCAGGTGCAGTTCGACTTGGCGCGCAGGAATGGCCGGGGCGTCCTTGACGAAGCGAAGCAGGGTGTCATCGCCGATGGCGGTGTGTTCACCGCCTTCGAAGCGCAGGGTAGGTGGTGTTTTTTCGGGTGCTGCGAGTTCAAGACCTGACATGTTAGCTCCTTGCTATGTCGTAGGAATCTTCCGTGATAACTGTATATGCATACAGTTATCTGAATCATAGGTGAGAAAATTCCTACGTCAAGAGCCGCGTCTTAAGCCTTCGCAGGAGTACGCCGGATGAATTGCAGTTGACGAATTTATTTATAGTTGTACGATGACGTA
The DNA here is from genome assembly GCF_012985385.1 of Pseudomonas sp. WS 5503. Lineage (NCBI taxonomy): Bacteria > Pseudomonadati > Pseudomonadota > Gammaproteobacteria > Pseudomonadales > Pseudomonadaceae > Pseudomonas > Pseudomonas sp. WS 5503. The sequence continues at coordinate 1,093,597 of NZ_JAAQWI010000001.1, read as the reverse complement.
CGACATCATCAAAACCAACAACAACCTTTCGTTAGAAAGTCTTCGCCCAGGGTGTTCGAATAATGAATCCACAAGAACTGAAGTCCATCCTCTCCCACGGTCTGCTGTCTTTCCCGGTGACCGATTTCAACGCCCAGGGTGATTTCCACCAGGCGGGTTACATCAAGCGCCTGGAATGGCTGGCCCCTTATGGCGCCAGCGCCTTGTTCGCCGCAGGCGGCACAGGTGAGTTTTTCTCCCTGGCGGCCAGCGAATATTCCCAGGTGGTGAAAACCGCCGTGGATACCTGCGCGTCCAGCGTGCCGATCCTGGCCGGTGTGGGCGGTGCTACCCGCCAAGCCATCGAGTACGCCCAAGAGGCCGAACGCCTCGGCGCCAAAGGTTTGCTGCTGCTGCCGCACTACCTCACCGAAGCCAGCCAGGACGGGGTTGCCGCCCACGTTGAAGCCGTGTGCAAGTCGGTCAAGATCGGCGTGGTGGTGTACAACCGCAACGTCTGCCGCCTGACCGCACCGCTGTTGGAGCGCCTGGCCGAGCGTTGCCCGAACCTGATCGGCTACAAGGATGGCCTGGGTGATATCGAGTTGATGGTGTCGATCCGCCGTCGCCTGGGCGACCGTTTCAGCTACCTCGGTGGTTTGCCGACCGCAGAGGTTTACGCCGCAGCCTACAAGGCCCTGGGCGTGCCGGTGTACTCCTCGGCGGTGTTCAACTTCATCCCCAAGACGGCGATGGATTTCTACCATGCCATTGCCCGCGAAGATCACGCCACCGTCGGCAAGATCATCGACGACTTCTTCCTGCCGTACCTGGATATCCGTAATCGCAAGGCCGGTTACGCGGTGAGCATCGTCAAGGCCGGTGCGAAAATCGTCGGTTATGACGCCGGCCCCGTGCGCACGCCACTGACCGACCTGCTGCCGGAAGAGTACGAAGCCCTCGCCGCGCTGATCGACAAGCAAGGCGCGCAATAAATTATCCACAAGGCCGCTGAGCAATCAGCGGCCTTTTGCGTCAGGAGAAGATTCGTGTCCCAAGCAAAGCGTTTTGAGAACTACATCAATGGTGAATGGGTAACCGGCGCCGACTACTGCACCAACATCAACCCCTCGGATGTGTCCGACGCCATTGGCGAATATGCCAAAGCCGACGTGGCCCAAGTCAACGCGGCCATCGACGCTGCCCGCGCCGCGTTCCCGGCGTGGTCCACCTCCGGTATCCAGGCGCGTCACGATGCGCTGGATAAAGTCGGCAGCGAGATTCTCGCCCGTCGTGAAGAACTCGGCACCCTACTGGCCCGCGAAGAGGGCAAGACCCTGCCCGAAGCCATTGGCGAGGTGACCCGCGCCGGCAGTATCTTCAAATTCTTCGCCGGTGAATGCTTGCGCCTGTCGGGCGATTACGTGCCGTCGGTGCGCCCGGGCGTCAACGTTGAAGTGACCCGCGAAGCCCTCGGTGTGGTGGGTCTGATCACCCCGTGGAACTTCCCGATCGCCATCCCCGCGTGGAAAATCGCCCCGGCCCTGGCCTACGGCAACTGCGTGGTGATCAAGCCTGCCGAGCTGGTGCCGGGCTGCGCCTGGGCCTTGGCCGAAATCATCTCCCGCGCCGGTTTCCCCGCCGGTGTGTTCAACCTGGTGATGGGCAGTGGCCGTGTGGTCGGCGACGTGTTGGTCAACAGCCCGAAAGTCGATGGCATCAGTTTCACCGGGTCGGTGGGCGTTGGGCGTCAGATCGCGGTCAGTTGTGTATCGCGCCAGGCCAAGGTGCAGTTGGAGATGGGTGGCAAGAACCCGCAAATCATTCTCGACGATGCCGACCTCAAGCAGGCTGTCGAGCTGTCGGTACAGAGTGCGTTCTACTCTACCGGCCAGCGTTGCACGGCCTCGAGCCGCTTGATTGTCACCGCGGGGATCCACGACCAGTTTGTCGCCGCCATGGCCGAGCGCATGAAGTCGATCAAGGTGGGCCACGCTTTGAATAGCGGCACCGACATTGGCCCGGTGGTATCCCAGGCCCAGTTGGATCAGGACCTGAAATACATCGACATCGGCCAGAGCGAAGGTGCCCGGCTGGTGAGTGGGGGCGGCCTGGTGACCTGCGACACCGAAGGCTATTACCTGGCGCCCACACTGTTTGCCGACAGTGAAGCGGCGATGCGCATCAGCCGTGAAGAGATCTTCGGCCCGGTGGCCAACGTGGTGCGCGTGGCGGACTACGAGGCGGCGCTGGCCATGGCCAATGACACCGAGTTCGGCTTGTCGGCCGGTATTGCCACCACCTCGCTCAAATATGCCAACCACTTCAAGCGCCACTCCCAGGCTGGGATGGTGATGGTCAACCTGCCGACGGCGGGGGTGGATTACCACGTTCCATTTGGTGGCCGTAAGGGCTCATCCTACGGTTCGCGTGAGCAGGGTCGCTATGCGCAAGAGTTCTACACCGTGGTGAAAACCAGCTACATCGGTTCGTAACACGCAGCATCCTCTCTGTAGGAGCGAGCTTGCTCGCGAAAAACTCAAATTCACCGCGTGCATCCTGAATGCCCGCGTGATCGTTGAAGTTCTTCGCGAGCAAGCTCGCTCCTACAGGGAGGCGCAACCAGGCAATACAAAATCATTACCCGCAAAAAAAATAATTAGTGGGAGTACTTCTACATGCAAGCGACCAAGCCGACCCACGTCCGCTATTTGATCCTGCTCATGCTGTTCCTGGTGACCACGATCAACTACGCCGACCGGGCCACCATCGCTATCGCCGGCTCCAGCCTGCAAAAAGACCTCGGTATCGACGCGGTCACCCTCGGTTATATCTTCTCTGCATTCGGTTGGGCCTACGTGGCCGGGCAAATTCCCGGTGGCTGGCTGCTCGACCGTTTCGGCTCGAAAAAAGTCTATGCCCTGAGCATTTTCACCTGGTCGCTGTTCACCGTGCTGCAAGGCTATGTCGGTGAGTTTGGCGTCTCCACTGCGGTGGTCGCGCTGTTTATGCTGCGCTTCATGGTGGGCTTGGCCGAGGCGCCGTCGTTTCCTGGAAATGCCCGTATTGTTGCGGCGTGGTTTCCTACGGCTGAACGCGGCACTGCGTCGGCGATCTTCAACTCGGCCCAGTACTTCGCCACGGTGCTGTTCGCGCCGTTGATGGGCTGGATCGTCTATCGCTTCGGCTGGCAGCACGTGTTTATCGTGATGGGCGTGATCGGCATTGTTTTCTCGCTGATCTGGCTGAAAGTTATCCACAGCCCGCGCCAGCACCCGATGATCAACGAGGCCGAGTTCAATCACATCGCTGCCAATGGCGCGATGGTCGATATGGATCAGGACAAGGACAAGGGTAAAAAAACCGACGGGCCGAAGTGGGATTACATCCGCCAGCTCCTGACCAACCGCATGATGCTCGGCGTCTACCTGGGCCAGTACTGCATCAACGGCATCACCTACTTCTTCCTGACCTGGTTTCCGGTGTACTTGGTGCAGGAGCGTGGCATGACCATCCTCAAGGCCGGCTTCATTGCCTCGTTACCGGCGATCTGCGGCTTTATCGGCGGAGTGCTCGGCGGGGTGATTTCCGACTACCTGCTGCGCAAAGGCCATTCGCTGACCTTCGCACGCAAGGCGCCGATCATCGGTGGCCTGCTGATTTCCAGCAGCATCGTGGCGTGCAATTACGTGGACATCGAATGGATGGTGGTGGGCTTCATGGCCTTGGCCTTCTTCGGCAAAGGCGTTGGCGCACTGGGTTGGGCGGTGGTGTCCGACACCTCACCGAAACAAATCGCAGGCCTCAGTGGCGGCTTGTTCAACACCTTCGGTAACCTGGCCTCGATCACCACGCCGATTGTGATTGGCTACATCATCAGCACCACCGGCTCGTTCAAATGGGCGCTGGTGTTCGTGGGCGCCAACGCGCTGGTGGCGGTGTTCAGTTACCTGGTGATTGTCGGCCCGATCAAGCGCGTGGTGCTCAAGGAGCCGCCTACCCAGGGCCCTGAGTTGACCAACCTTTCTCAAGCGCATTCCTGAGGTTCGTGTGATGCAGTTGATTGAACATGCCGACTCGCCGCGCTCGATCCGTTTGCACGAGCGCGACAATGTGGTGATCGTGGTGAACGATCAAGGGGTACCCGCCGGTACCGAGTTTCCCGACGGGCTGGTCACCGTGGATTTCATCCCGCAGAGCCACAAGGTGACGCTGGAAGACATCCCCGAGGGCGGCCAGATTATTCGCTACGGCCAGACCATCGGTTATGCCCTGGCGCCGATTCCGCGTGGCAGTTGGGTGCAGGAGGACCAGTTGCGCATGCCCACCGCACCGCCGCTGGACAGCTTGCCGCTGTCCACCGAGGTGCCTGAAACCCAGGCGCCCCTGGAGGGGTTTACCTTCGAGGGCTATCGCAATGCGGACGGCACCGTGGGAACGCGCAACATCCTCGGCATTACCACCACCGTGCAATGCGTTACCGGCGTGCTGGACCATGCGGTCAAGCGCATCAAGGACGAGTTGCTGCCCCAGTACCCGCATGTCGATGACGTGGTGGCGCTGACCCACAGCTACGGCTGCGGCGTGGCGATTACGGCGACGGATGCCTACATCCCCATCCGCACCGTGCGCAACCTGGCGCGCAACCCCAACCTGGGCGGCGAAGCCTTGGTGATCAGCCTGGGCTGTGAAAAGCTCCAGGCCGGCCAGGTGATGCACGACAACGACAGCTCCGTGGACCTGAGCGAGCCGTGGCTGTATCGCTTGCAGGATTCCAGCCATGGTTTTACCGAAATGATCGAGCAGATCATGGCCCTGGCCGACGTGCGCTTGAAAAAACTCAACCAGCGTCGCCGCGAAACCGTGCCGGCCTCCGAGTTGATCCTGGGCATGCAGTGCGGCGGCAGCGATGCGTTCTCCGGCATCACAGCCAACCCGGCGCTGGGGTATGCCTCGGACCTGTTACTGCGCGCCGGCGCGACGGTGATGTTTTCCGAAGTGACTGAAGTGCGCGATGCGATTTACCTGCTGACCTCACGCGCGAAGAACCCGGACGTTGCCCGCGAGCTGGTCCGGGAAATGGACTGGTATGACCGTTACCTGGCCAAGGGCGAGGCAGACCGCAGCGCCAATACCACGCCGGGTAACAAGAAGGGCGGGCTGTCGAATATTGTCGAGAAGTCGTTGGGTTCCATCGTCAAATCCGGCAGCAGTGCCATCAACGGCGTACTTGGCCCTGGCGAGCGCTTCAAGGAAAAGGGCCTGATCTTCTGCGCCACACCGGCCAGTGATTTTGTCTGCGGCACCTTGCAACTGGCAGCGGGGATGAACCTGCACGTGTTCACCACCGGGCGCGGCACGCCGTATGGGCTGGCGATGGCGCCGGTGGTGAAGGTTTCGACCCGCACCGAACTGGCCCAGCGTTGGCCGGACCTGATCGATATCGACGCCGGGCGCATTGCGACGGGGCGGGCGAGTATCGAGGAGCTGGGTTGGGAGCTGTTCCACTTCTATCTGGATGTGGCCAGCGGCAAGAAGCAGACCTGGGCAGAGCGGCATAAGCTGCATAACGACATCACGCTGTTCAACCCGGCGCCGATTACCTGAAACCAGGCGCTAACCCTGTAGGAGCGAGCTTGCTCGCGAAAGACGCCAACGATAACGCGTGTTAACTGAATGAACGCGGCGCCTGGGAGTTTCTCGCGAGCAAGCTCGCTCCTACGACGGCAAGCCAGCTCCCACATTTGAATGGCGTTGCCCACACGAACCCGCTCGGACTGGCTTATCATTAGCCAACTAACGACGCCCACCAAGGTTCTCCCCGGCATGCTGGCAATCTTCCTCACCACCCTCACCATCACCGCGCCGGTGTTTGCCATGCTGTTCCTGGGCGTGTTTCTAAAGCGCATCAACTGGATCAATGACAACTTTATCCACACCGCATCGTCCCTGGTGTTCAACGTCGCCATGCCGGCGCTGCTGTTCCTTGGCATTCTGCATGCCGACCTGCACTCGGCGCTCAAGCCGGGCCTGCTCATCTACTTCTGCGTCGCCACCCTGGTGAGCTTTGCCGTGGCCTGGGGTTGGGCGATCTTTCGCTGCAAGCGCGAAGACCGAGGCATCTACGCCCAAGGCGCGTTTCGTGGCAATAACGGGGTCATCGGCCTGGCACTGGCGGCCAGTATGTACGGCGATTACGGCATATCCCTGGGCGCGATCCTCGCCGCGCTGGTGATCCTCTTTTACAACACGCTGTCGACCATTGTGCTGGCGGTCTATAGCCCGGTGATCAAGTCCGACCCGTGGAGCATCTTCAAAAGCGTATTGGCCAACCCGCTGATTATCAGCGTGATCGTCGCTACGCCGTTCGCGTACTTCCAGATCGGCGTGCCCGGTTGGCTTGAGAAATCCTTGCAGTACCTGTCCGATACCACGCTGCCACTGGCGTTGATTTGCATCGGTGGCACCTTGTCCATGGCCGCGCTGCGCAAGAGCGGCAACATGGCGTTGAGCGCGAGCCTGATGAAGATGATCTGGCTACCGGTGATCGCCACCCTGGGCGCGTGGTTGCTGGGGTTCCGAGGGCCGGAGTTGGGGATTCTGTTTCTGTATTTCGGCGCGCCGACCGCCGCCGCAAGCTTTGTGATGGCCCGGGCGGCGCAGGGTAATCATGAGCTGGCGGCCGCGATTATCGTGATCACCACGCTGATGGCGGCGGTGACCACGAATATCGGGATTTTTGTGTTGCAGGCGGGTGGTTGGATCTGAAATCGGCGGGCAGCTTGAGGCCCCATCGCAGCGATGCGGCGACCCGACAAGCCAGCTCCCACATGTGGACGTGTGAATACCCTCAAGTGTGGGGGCTGGCTTGCCTGCGATAGCTACAGGACAGTCACTGCTGATCGGCCTGATACGCCTCAATCACTTCCTGCGCCGCCCGAAACGCATCAATCGCCGCCGGCACCCCTGCATACACCGCGCAATGCAGCAGCGCTTCGCGGATCTCCTCCACCGTACAGCCATTATTCAGCGCACCGCGCACATGGCCCTTGAGTTCCTGCGGGCACTTGAGGGCGGTGAGGGCGGCGAGGGTGATCAGGCTGCGGGTCTTGAGCGGTAACCCTTCGCGGTTCCAGACGCTGCCCCACGCGTGCTCATTGACGAAGTCCTGCAGCGGTTGGGTGAACGCCGTGGCATTACCCAGGGCGCGGTCGACGAACGCATCGCCCATGACCTGGCGACGTACTTCAACCCCGGGTTTTTTCTGTTCGGTCATTGCGATTCCCTCTTGTGTTGGCGGTGCCAGGCGCGCAGTGAGGTGAACAACAGCAGAGCCCCTAACGCTGGCAGGACGTAATACAGCATCAATTGTTCAAGCTTGTTGGCCAGCGGCATGCCAGTGGTGAAGGCCATGACATGCAGACCGTACGCCAGGTACAGCCCCAGCAGCACCAGCCCTTCGATACGTGTTACCCGATAGCCGGTATAGAACACCGGCAGGCACAGGATGATGGCGCCGAGCATCACCGGTAAATCGAAGTCCAGGGCGTTGGGCGAGACCGACAGCGGCGTCGGCGCCACCAGTGCGGTGAAGCCCAGCACGCCGAGCAGGTTGAACACGTTGCTGCCGATCACGTTGCCCACGGCGATCTCCCGTTCGCCACGCAACGCGGCGATCAGCGACGTGGCAAGGCACGGCAGCGAGGTGCCGACGCCGATCAACGTGAGGCCGATGACGCGCTCCGACAATCCGAGATCGCCCGCTACATCCACCGCTGCGCCGAGCAACAAATGCCCGGCCAGCACCAGCACCAGCAAACCGCCGAGCATCAGCAGCACACTGCTCAGCCATGGCGCCTTCGCCACGGTGTCCAGAGTGCGCGGGCGGCGGGAATGACGCGTCTGGTAATGCAATACGCCAACGTAGGCCACCAGCGCCACCAGCAGCACGGCGCCATCGAAGGGCGTCAGCATTTCGTTAGCCGCCAGGATAAATACCAGCAGGCCGGCGACGATCATCACCGGGATATCTACGCGCACCAGTTGCCGCGAGACCCGCAACGGAATGATCAGTGCGGACAAGCCCAGGGTCACGAGGATGTTGAAGATACTGCTGCCGATGACACTGCCCACAGCGATATCCGTGTTGCCGGCCAGCGTGGCCTGAAGGCTGACGGTCATCTGCGGCGCACTGCTGCCGAAGGCGACGATGCTCAAGCCGATGATCAGTGGCCGCACCTTGAGGCTCGCCGCCAGGCGTACTGCGGCGCGTACCAGGATTTCAGCGCCGATGATCAGCAAGATCAGGCCGCCCACCAGTTCGAGCAGGCTCCAGGGTGAGAGGGCGTTCAATCCGAAAATGCTCAAGGCTGCCTCGATCAGTTGTTCAGGGCTTGCACGCGTACCCGTGCGGTACCGCTGCGCAGCATGCGCAACTGCTCGGCAGCTTTGCGTGAAACGTCGATCAGGCGGCCACGGGTATGCGGGCCGCGATCAGTGATACGCACCACGACAGAACGGTTGTTGTCGAGGTTGGTCACCTTGACCTGCGTACCGAAGGGCAGGCGCCGATGGGCGGCGGTCAAGGCGTTCTGGTTGAAAGGTTCACCGCTGGCGGTTTTCTTGCCATGGTGCTTGGCGCCGTAATAGGACGCGGTGCCGGTTTCGTCGTAGCCGTTGGGGTCGATGAGGCCGCTGGCGCAACCGGCCAGCAGGGAGGACAGGGCCAGGAGGCCGAGTAGACGCTTCATTTCAAGATGTCCCCGTTGGATCGTTCCCACGCTCTGCGTGGGAATGCAGCTGGTGACGCTACGCGTCACAAAAGCGGACGCGGAGCGTCCCGTGAGGCGTTCCCACGCAGAGCGTGGGAACGATCATGGATCAGCCTTCGAGCTTGCTTTTGAGCAGTTCGTTCACCTGTTGCGGGTTGGCTTTGCCCTTGGAGGCTTTCATCGCCTGGCCGACAAAGAAGCCGAACATCTTGCCGCGCTTGGCTTCGTCTGCGGCGCGGTATTGCTCGACCTGTTCGGCATTGGCCGCGAGCATTTCATCGAGCACGGCCGAGATGGCGCCGCTGTCGGTGACTTGCTTGAGGCCACGCTTCTCGATGATCTCGTCGGCATTGCCTTCACCGGCGGCCATCGCTTCGAACACGGTCTTGGCAATTTTGCCGGAGATGGTGTTGTCCTTGATGCGCAGCAGCATGCCACCTAGTTGTTCGGCGGTGACCGGCGCTTCGTCGATTTCCAGGCCCTGTTTGTTCAACAGGCTGCCCAGCTCGACCATCACCCAGTTGGCCGCCAGCTTGGCGTCGCCGGCAATGCTCACGACTTTTTCGAAGTAGTTGGCTTGTTCACGGCTGGAGGCCAGGACGCTGGCATCGTAGACCGACAGGCCGAACTGCTCCTGGAAGCGCTCGCGTTTTTGCTGCGGCAGTTCCGGCAGGGTGGCGCGGATGTCATTGAGGAAGGAATCCTCCAGCACCACTGGCAACAGGTCAGGGTCGGGGAAGTAACGGTAGTCGTTGGCTTCCTCTTTGCTGCGCATGGCGCGGGTTTCGTCTTTGTTCGGATCGTACAGGCGCGTTTGCTGGATCACCTTGCCGCCGTCTTCGATCAGCTCGATCTGGCGACGTACTTCGCTGTTGATCGCCTTCTCGATGAAGCGGAACGAGTTGACGTTCTTGATCTCGCAGCGGGTGCCGAACTCGACCTGGCCCTTGGGGCGGATCGACACGTTGCAGTCGCAACGCAGCGAGCCTTCGGCCATGTTGCCGTCGCAGATGCCCAGGTAGCGCACCAGCGCGTGGATGGTCTTGACGTAGGCCACGGCTTCCTTGGCGCTGCGCATGTCCGGCTCGGACACGATCTCCAGCAGCGGCGTGCCAGCACGGTTCAGGTCGATACCGGTAGCGCCCGGGAATTCTTCGTGCAGGCTTTTGCCGGCGTCTTCTTCCAGGTGCGCACGGGTGACGCCGACGCGCTTGATGGTGCCGTCTTCCAGGGGAATGTCCAGGTGGCCCTTGCCGACAATCGGCAGTTCCATCTGGCTGATCTGGTAGCCCTTGGGCAGGTCCGGGTAGAAGTAGTTCTTGCGCGCAAACACGTTGTGCTGGCCGATTTCGGCGTCAATCGCCAAGCCGAACATCACGGCCATGCGCACTGCTTCCTGGTTCAGCACCGGCAGCACGCCGGGCATGCCCAGGTCGACCAGGCTGGCCTGGGTATTGGGCTCGGAGCCGAACGTGGTGGCGCTACCGGAGAAAATCTTCGATTGGGTGGCGAGTTGGGTATGAATCTCCAGCCCGATCACAACTTCCCATTGCATAGTGTTCTCCTCAGAAGCCGGTAGGGGTGCGGGTGTGCCAGTCGGTGTTCAACTGGTACTGGTGCGCCACATTGAGCAGGCGGCCTTCCTGGAAATATGGGGCGAGCAATTGCACGCCCACCGGCAGGCCATCGACGAAACCTGCGGGCATGGACAAGCCCGGCAAGCCCGCGAGATTGGCGGTGATGGTGTAGAGGTCTTCCAGGTACTCGGCGATCGGGTCGCCGGTCTTGGCGCCGATCTTCCACGCCAGGTTTGGCGCGGTCGGGCCGAGGATCACATCGACTTCTTCAAAGGCGGCCATGAAATCGTTCTTGATCAGGCGACGGATTTTTTGCGCCTTGAGGTAGTACGCGTCGTAGTAGCCGGCGGACAGGGCGTAGGCCCCGACCATGATCCGGCGCTGCACTTCACTGCCGAAGCCTTCGCCGCGGGAGCGTTTGTACAGGTCGGTGAGGTCTTTCGGGTTCTCGCAGCGGTAGCCGAAGCGCACGCCGTCGAAACGCGACAGGTTGGAAGAGGCCTCTGCTGGCGCGATCACGTAGTAGGCGGGAATCGCGTGCTGGTTGTTCGGCAGGCTGATTTCCTTGATCACGGCGCCAAGCTTTTCGAGCTCTTTGATGCTGTTTTGCACCAGTTCGGCGATACGCGGGTCGAGGCCGGCGCTGAAGTATTCCTTCGGCACGCCGATGCGCAGGCCCTTGATCGAGGTGTTCAGGCTGGCGCTGTAGTCCGGCACTGGCTCGTCGATGCTGGTGGAGTCCTGTTTATCGAAGCCTGCCATGCCTTGTAACAATATTGCGCAGTCTTCAGCCGTGCGTGCCAGGGGGCCGCCCTGATCGAGACTTGAGGCGTAGGCGATCATGCCCCAGCGGGAAACGCGACCGTAGGTCGGCTTCAGGCCGGTGAGGTTGGTGAAGGCGGCTGGCTGGCGGATCGAACCGCCGGTATCGGTGGCGGTAGCGGCCGGCAGGAAGCGCGCGGCCACGGCCGCCGCCGAACCACCGGACGAACCACCCGGGACGTGTTCCAGGTTCCACGGGTTTTTCACCGCGCCGTAGTAGCTGGACTCGTTGGCCGAACCCATGGCGAATTCGTCCATGTTGGTCTTGCCCAGGGTCACGGCGCCGGCGGCGGCCAGCTTGGCGACCACAGTGGCGTCGTAGGGTGCCTTGAAGTTGTCGAGCATCTTCGAGCCGCAGCTGGTGCGAATGCCCTGGGTGCAGAACAGGTCCTTGTGGGCGATCGGTGCGCCGAGCAGCGCGCCGTTCTCACCGTTGGCGCGACGGGCGTCGGCGGCCTTGGCCTGGCTCAGGGCCAGCTCCTCGGTGAGGCTGATGAAGCTGTTGACCTTCGGATCGAGCGCGGCGATACGCGCCAGCAAGGTCTGGGTCAGCTCTTCGGAAGAAAACGATTTGTCGGCGAGACCGCGGGCGATCTCGGCCAGAGTCATGTGATGCATGAAAGGCTCTTTCCCTTTAGTCGATGACTTTCGGAACCAGGTACAGGCCGTTTTCGACCGCTGGCGCGATGGACTGGTAGGCCTCGCGATTATTGCGTTCGGTCACGACGTCTGCGCGCAGGCGCTGGCTGGCTTCCAGTGGGTGAGCCAGGGGCTCGATGCCGTCGGTATTCACGGCCTGCATTTGGTCGACCAGCCCGAGAATGCTGTTCAGGGCTGCGGTGGTCTGTGGAAGATCGGCATCATTAAGGCCAAGCGAGGCCAAATGTGCGATTTTTTCCACGTCGGAGCGTTCAAGCGCCATGGGATTCTCCAGTGGAAAACAGAACGGAGGGCGTCCGTGTGTTAGATTGTCGGAACACTACCGCATTTCTACGGTCATAAGGCCGCGATTGTGGGGGTTGGTGCACAGAAAGTCGGCCAATTTAGCACATTGGCGCCTTGCCCAAAATCCCTGTCGTTGTTAGAGTTTGCCGCACTTTTTTACCCACGCGTTGCCTAGGGTCCTTTCCCCATGTTCAAGAAACTGCGTGGCATGTTTTCCAGCGATCTCTCCATTGACCTGGGCACTGCCAACACCCTTATTTACGTGCGCGAGCGCGGTATCGTTCTGAATGAGCCATCGGTTGTGGCCATTCGGACCCATGGTAATCAGAAAAGTGTCGTTGCCGTTGGCACCGAGGCCAAGCGCATGCTCGGCCGTACACCAGGCAATATTGCTGCCATTCGTCCGATGAAGGATGGCGTGATCGCCGATTTCAGCGTCTGTGAAAAGATGCTGCAGTACTTCATCAACAAAGTTCACGAAAACAGTTTCCTGCAGCCCAGCCCTCGCGTGCTGATCTGCGTTCCGTGCAAGTCCACCCAGGTGGAGCGTCGCGCCATCCGTGAATCGGCCCTTGGCGCCGGTGCCCGTGAAGTATTCCTGATCGAAGAGCCAATGGCGGCTGCGATCGGTGCCGGCCTGCCGGTGGAAGAAGCGCGCGGTTCGATGGTGGTGGATATCGGTGGTGGTACTACCGAAATCGCCCTGATTTCCCTGAACGGTGTGGTGTATGCCGAATCCGTGCGCGTGGGCGGCGACCGCTTCGACGAAGCGATCATCACTTATGTGCGTCGTAACTACGGCAGCCTGATCGGCGAATCCACCGCCGAGCGCATCAAGCAGGAAATCGGCACCGCTTACCCAGGCGGTGAAGTGCGCGAAGTCGATGTGCGCGGTCGCAACCTGGCCGAAGGCGTTCCACGTGCCTTCACCCTGAACTCCAATGAAGTGCTGGAAGCTCTGCAAGAGTCCCTGGCCACCATCGTTCAGGCGGTGAAAAGTGCCCTGGAACAATCGCCGCCGGAGCTGGCTTCCGATATTGCCGAGCGTGGCCTGGTACTGACCGGTGGTGGCGCCTTGCTGCGCGACCTCGACAAGTTGCTGGCCCAGGAAACCGGCCTGCCAGTGATCGTCGCCGAAGACCCGCTGACCTGCGTTGCCCGTGGCGGTGGTCGTGCGCTGGAAATGATGGATAAACACACCATGGACCTGCTCTCCAGCGAATAAGATTGCCTGGATGGTTCATGCTTCGTCGGCAGGCAGCACTTTGCAGTGCTGCCTGTTGGCGTTTATCTTCTTCAATCTGCATCCAGGCCGGTTTGATGCCGTATGAATAAAGAGAACATTTGCCTGGGAGGAGCGGCTTATTAAACCGCTTTTCGCCAAAGGCCCCTCATTGGGTGTGCGCTTATTGGTGCTGACCGTGCTTTCGGTCGCGCTGATGGTGGTCGATGCCCGCTTTGCACTGCTCAAGCCGGTGCGCAGCCAGATGTCGCTGGTGTTGATGCAGACCTACTGGATCACCGACCTGCCGCAACGTCTCTTCCAGGGCGTGTCCAGCCAATTTGGCAGCCGCACCGAACTGGTCGCCGAGAACGAAAAACTCAAGACTGAAAACCTGCTGTTGCAGGGGCGCATGCAAAAGCTGGCGGCCCTCACCGAGCAGAACGTTCGGCTGCGCGAGTTGCTCAATTCTTCCGCGCTGGTCAACGAAAAGGTCGAAGTGGCCGAGCTGATCGGCATGGACCCCAACCCCTTTACCCACCGCATCATCATCAACAAGGGTGAGCGCGACGGTGTGGTGCTTGGCCAGCCGGTGCTCGATGCCCGTGGCCTGATGGGCCAGGTGGTGGAGTTGATGCCCTACACCTCGCGGGTACTGTTGCTGACGGATACGACCCACAGCATTCCGGTGCAGGTCAACCGTAACGGCTTGCGCGCAATCGCCAGCGGCACCGGTAACCCGGAACGCCTGGAGCTGCGCCATGTGGCGGATACCGCTGACATCAAGGAAGGCGACCTGTTGGTCAGCTCTGGCCTGGGCCAGCGCTTCCCGGCGGGTTATCCGGTGGCGACGGTCAAAGAGGTGATCCACGATTCCGGCCAGCCGTTCGCTATCGTTCGGGCGGTACCGACTGCCGCGCTGAACCGCAGCCGTTACCTGCTGCTGGTGTTCAGCGACAACCGCACCCCGGAAGAGCGCGCTAACGACGCTGCCCAGGCCCAGGAAGCGGAGGACCAGCAGAATGGCACCGCGCCTATCGTGCCGGCCACGGTGCCAAAACCTGCTTTTGTTGGCCCACCTGCACCCGCCCCAGCCACGTCACCTGCACCGGCAGCTGCAGCACCTGTGGCAACGCCGGCCAAACCTGCCGCGCATAACGCGCGCCCGGCTAAACCGACCGCCGCTCCGGCCACCACACCGCAGAGGGGGGACTAATGGCGGGTACTCATTCACGCAATGGCTGGATCGTCTGGCTGACCTTCGCCATCGGCTTGCTGCTCAGCGTCTCGCCGCTGCCGCAGTTCATGGAAATCCTGCGCCCGCTCTGGCTGGCCTTGTTGCTGGCGTTCTGGTCATTGAACCTGCCGCACAAGGTGGGCATGCTCACGGCCATGTGCCTGGGGTTGGCCGAAGATGTGCTGTATGGCACCTTGCTAGGCCAGAACGCGTTGATCCTGACCCTGATTACCTTTCTGGTGCTGTCGCTGCAGCAGCGCTTGCGCATGTTCCCGATGTGGCAGCAGTGCCTGGTGATCCTGGTGATATTCGGCCTGGCGCAGTTGGTGCAACTATGGCTCAGCGCGTTGACCGGCAACCGCCAGCCGACCCTGGCCTTGGTTCTGCCGGCGCTGGTCAGCGCCTTGTTATGGCCCTGGATCAGTTTTGGCCTGCGTGGGCTGCGTCGTCGCTATAAAATCAATTGAATGGATTGCGAGGCTCTGCCTGGTTATCGAACCCCACAGGGAGAGTCTGCAATGAATTCGCTTTATCTGGCCTCGGGCTCCCCGCGGCGACGTGAACTGCTGGCCCAGATCGGTGTGCCCTTCACCCTGGTCAGCGCCGCTATTGATGAAACTCCCCTGAACGACGAACCTGCCGTTGCCTATGTCGAGCGCCTTGCGCGGGGCAAGGCGACGGCAGGTTTTGTCGCGCTTGGCCACACCTCGAGCACCTGCGTACTGGGGGCCGACACGGCGGTGATTGTCGATGGGCGGATCCTGGGCAAGCCGGTGGACCAGGCTGATGCACTGGCCATGCTGATGGCCCTTTCCGGCCGCGAGCATGAAGTGCTCACCGCCATCGCCCTGACCGACGGCCAGCAATGTGAAACCCGATGTGTCAGCAGCCGTGTACGTTTCCGCGAGGTTTCTGTGCGGGAGGCTACCGCCTACTGGCACAGTGGCGAACCGCAGGACAAGGCCGGCGGCTATGCTATCCAAGGGCTGGGCTCGGTGTTTGTGGCCGGGCTGAATGGCAGTTATTCCGCCGTGGTGGGCCTGCCAGTCTGCGAAACCGCGCAACTGCTCGCCCAATTCGGCATACCCTGTTGGCAAAACCTTACCGTGTGCTGAACGCCGTATTCCAGCGCCAAGCCTTAAGCGAACGGTCACTATTGTGAAAACGCCTGAACGAGACCCAGCCATGAGTGAAGAGATTCTGATCAATATCACGCCGATGGAATCGCGCGTGGCGGTGGTAGAGAACGGTGTTCTGCAAGAAGTGCATGTCGAGCGCACCCAGAAGCGCGGGATCGTCGGCAATATCTACAAAGGCAAGGTGGTGCGCGTATTGCCGGGCATGCAGGCGGCCTTCGTCGACATCGGCCTGGACCGTGCAGCGTTTATCCATGCCTCGGAAATTTCCTTGCGCGAGGGCCCTGCGGTGGAAAGCATCAGCGCTCTGGTGCACGAGGGCCAGAGCCTGGTGGTGCAAGTCACCAAGGACCCCATCGGTTCCAAGGGCGCCCGCTTGACCACCCAGCTGTCGATTCCCTCGCGCTATCTGGTGTACATGCCGCGCACCGCCCATGTGGGCATTTCCTTGAAGATCGAAGATGAAGCCGAGCGCGAGCGCCTGAAGAAGGTGGTCAGCGACTGCGTCGCCGCCGAGGGCATCAAGGAAGCGGGCGGGTTTATCCTGCGCACCGCCGCAGAAGGCGCTGGCGCTGACGAGATCCTCATGGATATTCGCTACCTGCGGCGCTTGTGGGACCAAATCGACGCGCAGATCAAGACCATTGGCGCGCCCAGCGTCATTTATGAAGACCTTGGCCTGGCGTTGCGCACGTTGCGCGATCTGGTCAGCCCGAAGATCGAGAAAATTCGCATCGACTCGCGGGAAACCTTCCAGCGCACCACGCAATTTGTCGCTGAGTTGATGCCAGAAATCGCCGATCGCCTGGAACACTACCCCGGCGAGCGGCCGATATTCGACCTGTATGGCGTCGAAGACGAAATCCAGAAAGCCCTGGAGCGCAAGGTGCCACTCAAGTCCGGCGGCTACCTGGTGGTGGACCCGGCAGAAGCCATGACCACCATCGACGTCAACACCGGTGCCTTCGTGGGCCATCGCAACCTTGAAGAGACGATCTTCAAGACCAACCTCGAAGCGGCCACGGCCATCGCTCGTCAACTGCGCCTGCGTAACCTGGGCGGCATCATCATCATCGACTTTATCGACATGGAAGATGAAGAGCACCAGCGCCAGGTGCTGCGTACGCTTGAAAAACAACTGGAGCGCGATCACGCCAAGACCAACATCATCGGCATCACCGAGTTGGGCCTGGTGCAGATGACCCGCAAGCGCACGCGTGAAAGCCTGGAACAGGTACTGTGCGAGCCGTGCAGCAGTTGCCAGGGGCGCGGCAAACTGAAGACCCCGGAAACGGTTTGCTACGAGATTTTCCGCGAGATCCTGCGCGAGGCGCGCGCCTATCAGGCCGAAGGTTATAGAGTGCTTGCCAATCAGAAGGTGGTGGATCGCCTTCTGGACGAAGAGTCCGGTAACGTCGCCGAGCTGGAAAGTTTTATCGGTCGCACGATTCGCTTCCAGGTCGAAACCATGTATTCCCAGGAACAATACGACGTGGTGTTGCTCTGATCCCCAACTGTGCATTTTCTTCGAGACCGGCAGACCTTGATCTGCGGTCCGCTAACCGTTTTTGAGGGTCGCCTGACATGGAGCGTCTGATACGCTTTTTTGCCGCTTTGACCCGTTGGGGCCTGGGCCTGTGCGCGTTGTTGCTGGTATTGGCGGCGGTGTACGTGAGCCTGGGGCGCGAACTCACCCCGCTGGTGGCCGAATACCGCGCCGAAGTGGAGGCCAAGGCCCAGGCTGCGCTGGATACGCCGCTGCATATCGGCAGCCTTGAAGGCCGCTGGAGCGGGTTTGCCCCGGTATTGCTGGCTCACGACGTCATGGTCGGCGAGGGCAGCAGTGCCTTGCGCCTGGACCAGGTGGAAGTGGTGCCGGATATGTGGGCCAGCCTGTTGGCCCGCGAAGTGCGTATCGCCCATCTGCAAGTCAGTGGCTTGCAACTGAGTGTCAAGGAAGACCAGGACGGCCGCTGGACCCTGCAAGGCTTGCCGGTGCAGGACGACCAGCCGTTGGACCCGCAACAACTGCTGACGCGCATGCAAATGGTCAAGCGCGTGTCGGTGCTGGACAGCCAGGTGACCCTGCAACCCTTCGACCAGGCACCAGTGACCGTGACCTATGTGGGCCTGAGCCTGCATACCGGCATGAGCCAGCAGCGTCTGGACGCTCGCCTGACATTGCCCGATGGCCAACCGTTGGCGGTCAGCCTGCGTAGCCGCATTCGTGCCAGCCAGTGGCAAGACGCTGAGGTCGATGCCTACCTGAGCCTGCCGCAAAGCGACTGGGCCAAGTGGATTCCCGCCAAACTGACCCAGCAATGGAAGCTGACGCAATTGAAGGCTGGCGGCGAGTTTTGGCTCAGTTGGGCCAAAGGCACGGTGCAAAGCGCGGCGGTACGCCTCAATTCGCCCCAAGTGAAGGGCAGTTACGCCGACCGTAAGCCGGTGCACCTTGAAAACCTGGCCCTGACCGCCTACCTGCAGCGCAGTGACGCTGGCCTTAAGGTGCTGTTTGATTCCCTGGCGATGAACATTGGCGAAACCCGCTGGGAGTCGCGCCTGCAATTGCAGCAAAGCCTGGCGACCGACAAGGAACAGGAAGTGTGGAAATTGCAGGCCGACCGCCTCGACCTGACCCCCATTACCCCGTTGCTCAACGCCTTGGCGCCGCTACCGGACGGTTTCGCCAAGGCCGTCGAACACCTCAAAGCCACTGGCCTGTTACGCAATGTGCTGGTGGACTTCCGACCGCAAGACATCACCGATCGCAAACTCAGTTTTGCCGCCAACCTGGAGCGTGTCGGCTTCGATGCCTACTTTGGCGCGCCGGCCGCACGCAATGTGTCCGGCAGCATCAGTGGCGACCTGGGCCAAGGTGAGTTGCGCATGGACAGCAAGGACTTTTCCTTGCATCTGTATCCGATCTTCGCCAAGCCGTGGCAGTACATCCAGGCCAATGCGCGCCTGACCTGGAAGTTGGACAAGCAAGGCTTCACCCTGATCGCCCCGTATATCAAGGTACTGGGCGAGGAAGGCAAGGTGGCGGCGGACTTCCTGATTCGCCTGCATTTCGACCACAGCCAGGAAGACTACATGGACCTGCGGGTCGGCATGGTCGATGGCGATGGCCGTTTCACCCCCAAGTACCTACCGGCCGTGTTGAGCCCGGCGCTGGATGAATGGCTGCGCACGGCGATCCTCAAGGGCGCGGTGGACGAAGGCTTCTTCCAGTACCAGGGCTCGCTCAGCCACAATGCGCTGCCCGCATCGCGCAATATCAGCCTGTTCTTCAAGGTGCATGATGCCGAACTCGCCTTCCAGCCGGGCTGGCCTCATGTGAACAAGGTCAATGGCGAAGTGTTTGTCGAGGAGAGCGGCGTACGCATTCTGGCGAGCAAGGGCCAGTTGCTCGACACCCAGGTCAAGGATGTCTACGTCAATATCCCCCACGCCCCAGCGGGCGGGGACAGTCATCTGCTGCTCACGGGCGGGTTCTCCGGCGGTTTGGGCGACGGCCTGAAGATCCTTCAAGAAGCCCCTATCGGCACGGCGTCTACGTTCGCCGGCTGGAAAGGCGAGGGCGACCTGCAAGGTAGCCTGGACCTGGACGTACCGCTGGCCAAAGGCACTGAGCCCAAGATCTTGGTGGACTTCAAGACCGACAAGGCGCGTCTGCAATTGGCCGAGCCGCCGCTGGACCTGACCCAGCTCAAGGGTGATTTTCGCTTCGACAGCGCCAAGGGCCTGAGCGGGCAGAAGATCTCGGCCCAGGCGTTCGACCGCCCCATCACGGCGCAGATCTTTGCCGAAGGCAAACCGGGCAATATCAGCACGCGGGTGACTGCCAATGGCCAGGTCACCGTCAAGCGCCTTACGGACTGGTTGAAAATCAGCCAGCCGTTGCCGGTCTCCGGCGATATTCCGTACCAGTTGCAAGTGATCCTCGACGGCGCGGACAGCCAGTTGATGGTCAACTCCAACCTCAAGGGTGTCGCGGTGGACCTGCCGGCACCGTTCGGCATGCCCGCCAGCCAGGGGCGTGACAGCACCTTTCGCATGACCTTGCAGGGTGCTGAGCGCCGTTACTGGTTTGATTACGGCGAGTTGGCGAATTTCACTTTTGCCGCGCCGCCGGACAAGTTCAATGATGGCCGCGGCGAACTGTTCCTCGGCGACGGCGATGCCGTGTTGCCCGGTGCCAAGGGCCTGCGCATTCGTGGCGTGCTGTCGGAACTGGATATCGATCCCTGGAAGAAGCTTGCTGATCGCTACGCGGGCAATGATCCAGGTGGCAATGCCAAGCAACTGCTCAGCGGTGCGGACTTCAAGGTGGGCAAACTGACCGGGTTTGGTACCCAGTTTGATCAGGTCAGCTTGCAGCTCGATCGCAAACCAGCGGCCTGGGGCCTGCAACTCGATAGCCAGCAAGCCAAGGGCGCGGTGAACCTGCCGGACGCCAAAGGCGCGCCGATTGCGGTCAACCTCAAGTATGTGAAATTGCCTGCGCCAGACCCGACCGCGCAGGCGGACGAAAACGCGCCGGACCCGCTGGCCGATATCGACCCAAAAAGCATTCCGGCGCTGGATATTGCCGTCGACCAGCTGTTCCAGGGCTCGGACCTGATCGGGGCCTGGTCGCTGAGGATCCGCCCCACCGCCAAAGGGCTGGCCTTCAATAACCTCGACCTTGGCCTCAAGGGCATGCTGCTCAAGGGCGCCGGGGGTTGGGAAGGTGCGCCAGGCGCCAGCAGCAGTTGGTACAAGGGCCGCCTCGATGGGCGCAACATTGCCGACGTGCTCAAGGGCTGGGGTTTTGCGCCTACGGTGACCAGCGAAGACTTTCATCTGGACGTGGATGGCCGCTGGCCGGGGTCGCCGGCCTGGGTCGGGCCCAAGCGGTTTTCCGGCAGTCTGGATGCCGCGTTCCGTAAAGGTCAGTTCGTCGAAGTGGAGGGCGGTGCCCAGGCATTGCGAGTGTTTGGCCTGCTTAACTTCAACTCCATTGGCCGGCGTTTGCGTTTGGACTTTTCCGACTTGTTCGGCAAGGGCTTGAGCTACGACCGGGTCAAAGGCTTGTTGGCCGCCAGTAATGGCGTGTTCGTGACCCGCGAGCCCATCACCATGACCGGGCCTTCCACCAACCTGGAGCTTAACGGCGCCCTGGATCTGGTGGCCGATCGCGTCGACGCCAAATTGCTGGTCACCTTGCCTGTGACCAACAACCTGCCGATTGCGGCGCTGATTGTCGGTGCGCCGGCCATTGGTGGTGCGCTGTTTTTGATCGACAAGCTGATCGGTGACCGGGTTTCGCGCTTCGCCAGTGTGCAATACAAGGTGCAAGGCCCCTGGAAGGATCCAAAAATCACCTTCGACAAGCCATTTGAAAAGCCAAACTGAGAGCCTGTGGAGTAGCATGGCCCCATGCCCTGTCTGGAGTGTCGGCCCATGTCCTTTGCGGTAATTCAAATGGTCAGCCAGAGTGACGTGCTGGCCAACCTCGCCCAGGCGCGTCGCCTGCTGGAGCAGGCGGCGGCCGATGGTGCGAAACTCGCGGTGCTGCCAGAGAATTTCGCCGCCATGGGCCGCCGCGACTTGGCCGACATTGGCCGCGCCGAGGCGTTGGGCCAAGGGCCTGTGCTGCCCTGGTTGAAACAGGCCGCCCGCGACCTCACCTTATGGATAGTGGCCGGCACATTGCCGCTGCCGCCCAAGGACCAGCCCCACGCCAAACCCAATGCTTGCTCGCTGCTGATCAATGATCAGGGTGAAATCGTCGCTCGCTACGACAAACTCCATCTGTTTGATGTGGACGTGGCGGATGCTCGCGGTCGTTATCGCGAATCTGACGACTATGCTTTCGGTAACCATGTGGTGGTGGCGGATACGCCGGTGGGCCGTGTGGGGTTGACGGTGTGTTACGACCTGCGTTTCCCCGAGCTGTACAGCGAGTTACGTGCGGCGGGGGCTGAACTGATTACCGCGCCCTCGGCCTTCACGGCGGTGACCGGGGCTGCACACTGGGATGTGCTGATTCGCGCACGTGCCATCGAAACCCAGTGCTACCTGCTGGCAGCCGCCCAGGGCGGTGTGCACCCAGGCCCACGGGAAACGTTTGGCCATGCGGCGATTGTCGACCCTTGGGGCCGAGTGCTGGCGCAACAGGATCAAGGCGAAGCGGTGTTACTGGCCGAACGCGATAGCAGTGAACAGGCGTCGATACGGACGCGCATGCCGGTGGCCAATCACCGGCGCTTTTTCTCGCAGGGCGCGCAGCGGCCTGCTTCAGAACGATGAATTTAAGGCCAAACCTATGAGCGAGTTGTTGTCCTCAGTCAGTGATCACCTCCTGGCACCCGGTGGCGTGACCATCGAAAGCCTGCAAGCCGTGCTCGGCGATCTGGCCGGGCCGGGTATCGATGCGGCTGACCTGTATTTCCAGGGGCAGATTTCCGAGTCCTGGGCGTTGGAAGATGGGATCGTCAAGGAAGGCAGTTTCAACCTTGACCAGGGCGTAGGCGTCCGCGCGCAATCGGGTGAGAAGACCGGCTTTGCCTACAGTAATGCGATCACCCTGGAGGCCCTGGGCCTGGCGGCGCGTGCCGCCCGTTCGATCTCCCGTGCCGGGCAGAATGGCACGGTGCAGGCGTTCAGTACCCAGGACGTGGCGCAGTTGTATGCGCCGGATAACCCCTTGGAAGTGATCAGTCGTGCGGAAAAGGTAGAGCTGCTCAAGCGTATCGACGCTGCTACCCGTGCCTTGGACCCGCGTATCCAGCAAGTGACCGTGAGCATGGCTGGCGTGTGGGAGCGCATCCTCGTGGCGTCCACCGACGGTGGGCTGGCGGCGGATGTACGGCCGCTGGTGCGTTTCAATGTGAGTGTGATCGTCGAACAGAACGGGCGCCGCGAGCGCGGTGGTCATGGCGGCGGCGGACGCACCGACTACCGTTATTTCCTTGCTGACGACCGTGCCATGGGCTATGCCCGTGAGGCGCTGCGCCAGGCATTGGTCAACCTGGAAGCGATTCCCGCGCCGGCCGGCACCTTGCCGGTGGTGCTGGGTTCGGGTTGGTCTGGCGTGTTGCTCCACGAAGCCGTGGGCCATGGCCTGGAAGGCGATTTCAACCGCAAGGGCAGTTCCGCCTACAGCGGGCGCATGGGCGAAATGGTTGCGTCCAAGCTGTGCACCATTGTCGATGACGGCACCCTGGCCGGCCGCCGTGGTTCGCTGAGCGTCGATGACGAAGGCACGCCGACCGAATGCACCACCCTGATCGAGAACGGCGTGCTCAAGGGCTACATGCAAGACAAGCTCAACGCCCGCCTGATGGGCGTGGCGCGCACCGGTAACGGCCGTCGTGAGTCCTATGCGCATCTACCGATGCCGCGCATGACCAACACCTACATGCTCGGTGGTCAAAGCGATCCGGCAGAAATCATTGCCTCGGTAAAACGCGGTATCTACTGCGCCAACCTCGGCGGCGGCCAGGTGGATATCACCAGCGGCAAGTTCGTGTTCTCCACCAGCGAGGCGTACCTGATCGAAGACGGCAAGATTACCGCGCCGGTCAAAGGGGCGACGCTGATTGGTAACGGGCCGGAAGCCATGAGCAAGGTGTCGATGGTCGGTAACGACCTGTCGCTGGACAGCGGCGTGGGCACGTGCGGCAAGGATGGGCAGTCGGTGCCGGTAGGTGTCGGCCAGCCAACTTTGAAAATTGATGCGATTACCGTGGGTGGCACGGGATCGTAGGAGCCGGAGCTTCGGGTGGCGAAGACCGCCACCCGGGGAAGAGGATCAGCGCAGACCGCGTTGAGTCTCGTCCAGCTCACGGATGTACTTGAAGATTTTACGGCTGGTGGCCGGCGCCTTGTTATGCGCCAGCTCGTGCTGGGCCTGACGGATCAGGGAGCGCAATTGCTGGCGGTCCGCGTCCGGATAGTCCAGTACGAATTTCTCCAGCACCGCGTCATCGCCCGAGATCAGGCGGTCACGCCAACGTTCCAGGTTGTGGAAGCGTTCGTTGTACTGGCGAGTGGAGGCATCGGTTTGATCGAGCAAAGTCAGAATGGCGTCAATGTCTTGGTCGCGCATCAGTTTGCCGATAAACGAGATGTGCCGTTTACGCGCGATATTCGCGGTGTGCTTGGGCGCATCGGCCAGGGCCCGACGCATTTCGTCGGTCAGTGGCAGTTTGGCAACCAAATCCTTTTTGAGCGTTGTAAGGCGCTCGCCAAGGTCAACCAGAGCATGCAGCTCACGTTTGACCTGGGTTTTGCTTTTCTCCCCATCGAGGGAGTCGTCGTAAGAATCAACCATGGTGGCAGTCCGCAAAGAAACGCCGCCATGATAACCAGTCGGGGGCCGCTTGTCCGGCCCGGTCGCTCGATGGCCATTACCGAAAGCAGAATTTGAGTGGAGAAAACCATGAGTGCAGCCCAAAGCGTCGGTCCACAAGCGTTACCGGCACTGCAGGAACAAGTCGAGCAGATCCTTGCCGAAGCCAAGCGCCAGGGGGCCAGCGCCTGTGAAGTGGCGGTGTCGCTGGAGCAAGGGTTGTCGACTTCGGTGCGCCAGCGTGAAGTGGAAACGGTTGAATTCAATCGCGACCAAGGGTTTGGCATCACCTTGTATGCGGGCCAGCGCAAAGGCTCGGCCAGCACCTCGGCCAGTGGTCCGGAGGCGATTCGCGAGACCGTCGCCGCAGCACTGGCGATTGCCAAGCACACGTCCGAGGATGAAAGCTCGGGCCTGGCCGACAAGGCGCTGATGGCCAAGGATGTGCAGGATTTCGACCTGTTCCATGCCTGGGATATCACCCCTGAGCAAGCCATCGAGCTGGCGCTGACCTGCGAAGCGGCAGCCTTCGATGCCGATGCCCGCATCAAGAATGCGGATGGCACCACCTTGAGCACCCATCAGGGTTGCCGCGTCTACGGCAACAGCCATGGCTTTATCGGTGGTTATGCCTCCACGCGCCACAGCCTCAGTTGCGTGATGATTGCCGAAGCCAACGGGCAGATGCAGCGTGATTACTGGTACGACGTAAACCGCCAAGGCGATTTACTGGCCGACCCTGCAAGCATTGGCCAGCGTGCGGCGCAACGGGCTGCGAGCCGCCTGGGCGCGCGCCCGGTGCCGACTTGCGAAGTGCCTGTGCTGTTTTCCGCAGAACTGGCCGGTGGTTTATTCGGTAGCTTTCTGGGCGCGATTTCCGGTGGCAACCTGTATCGCAAGTCTTCGTTCCTTGAAGGCGCCATCGGCCAGAAGCTGTTCCCTGAGTGGCTGACCATCGACGAGCGCCCGCATCTGATGCGCGCGATGGGCAGTTCGTCGTTCGACGGCGATGGCCTGGCGACCTATGCCAAGCCGTTTGTCGAGAAGGGTGAGCTGGTGTCCTATGTGCTGGGTACTTATGCCGGCCGCAAGCTGGGCCTGCCAAGCACCGCTAACGCAGGCGGTGTGCATAACCTGTTCGTGACCCACGGTGATGAAGACCAGGCGGCGTTGTTGCGGCGGATGGGGCGCGGGTTGCTGGTGACTGAATTGATGGGCCATGGCCTGAACATGGTCACCGGTGACTACTCGCGGGGTGCGGCGGGCTTCTGGGTGGAGAATAGCGAGATTCAGTTCGCCGTCCAGGAAGTGACCATCGCCGGCAATATGCGCGATATGTTCAAGCAGATCGTTGCCGTGGGTAACGACCTGGAACTGCGCAGCAATATTCGCACGGGTTCGGTGCTTATCGAACGCATGACGGTCGCTGGCAGCTAATTCCTCCCGCACGTCCTGAAAGGCGCGCCATCGCGAAGATGGCGCGCCTTTTTTATTGCCTTGTCACGGCAGGATTAATAGGCTTCTCTTGTTTTGATTCTCAATATCATTTAATAATAAATATCATTACCGAATGAGTGTGTCTCATGAGTTCTGTCTTGCATGAGGATCCCTATCTGGAAAGCTGGCGTTGGATGAGCCGCCAGATTCGCTGTGGCCTGGATCCCAATGAACCCCGCCTGATTGAGCATTACCTGAACGAAGGTCGATACCTGGCGTGTTGCACCGCAACCCATCCGTGGACCATCGCTGAAACCTCATTTCGTTTGTTGATCGACACCGCCGCTGATGTCGCCTTGCCCTGGCATTGGCGCTCCCTGTGCCTGGACCAGGCCTGGCGACCACTGCGCGACCTGGAAAAACTCTCCCACTGTGCCTGCCGCCTCAAGCGCTGGCAGACCTTTGCCTGGCAATTGGCGAGCTGCGAATTACTGCCTTCGATTTCCGTTTCTGATTTGGTGCAAGGATCTAATGATGAGTAACACCCGTATCGAACGCGACAGCATGGGCGAACTGCATGTGCCGCAAGAAGCTTTGTATGGCGCACAAACACAGCGTGCGGTGAACAACTTTCCGATCAGTCATCAACCCATGCCGGCGCAATTCATCCGCGCGCTGATCCTGGCCAAGACAGCCGCGGCCAAGGTCAACGTCGACCTCAAGCAAATCAGCGAAGGGCAGGGCAAGGCTATTGTCGATGCTGCCCAAGGCTTGCTGGAAGGCGACTACATGCAGCACTTCCCCGTGGATATCTTCCAGACCGGCTCCGGCACCAGCTCCAACATGAACGCCAATGAAGTGATCGCGACCCTTGCCAGCCGTTTGCTGGGCGAGGCGGTCAACCCCAACGATCATGTGAATTGCGGCCAGAGCAGCAACGACATCATCCCCACCACCATTCACGTCAGTGCTGCGTTGGTGCTGCACGAGCAAACGTTGCCGGCCCTGCTGCATCTGGTGCAGGTCATCGAGCAAAAAGCCGAGGCGGTTCACCCGTTCATCAAGACCGGCCGCACGCATTTGATGGACGCCATGCCGGTGCGCATGAGTCAGGTGCTGAACGGCTGGGCGCAGCAGCTCAAGGCCAATATCGGCCACTTGCAGGACCTGCTTCCGGCGCTGCAAGCATTGGCTCAGGGCGGCACGGCGGTCGGTACCGGGATTAACGCACACCCCGAGTTTGCCGGGCGTTTCAGCCAGCAACTGAGCCTGTTGACCGGAGTGAAGTTCACACCCGGCAAGAACCTGTTTGCGCTGATTGGCTCCCAGGACACCGCCGTTGCAGTCTCTGGCCAGTTGAAAGCCTCGGCGGTGTCGCTGATGAAGATCGCCAATGACCTGCGCTGGATGAACTCCGGGCCATTGGCCGGCCTGGGTGAAATCGAACTGGAGGCGCTGCAGCCAGGCTCTTCGATCATGCCGGGCAAGGTCAACCCGGTCATTCCGGAAGCGACCGCCATGGTGGCCGCCCAGGTCATTGGCAATGACACAGTGATCACGGTGGCCGGCCAATCGGGCAACTTCGAGCTGAATGTGATGCTCCCGATCATTGCCCAAAACCTGCTCAGCAGCCTGGAGCTGCTGGCCAATGCCAGCCGGTTGCTGGCGGACAAGGCCATTGCCAGCTTCAAGGTCAACGAACCCAAGCTCAAGGAAGCGCTGTCGCGCAATCCGATCCTGGTCACCGCACTTAACCCGATCATCGGCTACCAGAAAGCCGCTGAAATCGCCAAGAAGGCGTATCAGCAAGGCCGCCCGGTGATCGATGTCGCCCTCGAACACACCGACCTGCCTCGCAGCCAACTGGAAGTCCTGCTGGACCCGGAAAAGCTCACCGCCGGCGGCGTGTAATCAACGACCCTGCTTTGGAGGCTCACCATGGAGCACTGGAAACGCACGATCGAACGGGCCAATCGCTGCTTTATGGCAGGCGAGTTGGTTGACGCTCGCGAGGCCTATCTGCAAGCCCTGGCCCTGGCCCAAGTGTTGTTCGAACGCTGGGCGGATGCTGACGAAGCAGTGGCGGCCTGTGTCATTTCCCATCACAACCTGGCGGACCTGCACTTGCGCCTGAACCAGCCTGAGGAAAGCGCCGAATATCTCTGCGCTATCCATCAGCGCCTCTTGCAGACCATGCAGGACCCACGCCTCAGCCCGTCACTGCGCGAGGCCGCGTTGCGCCAGAGCAGCAAGACCTACGTCGAGCTGCTGAATTTCATCAGCGATCACGGCGAATACCCACGCACTCATCGGCTGCTGGGAAGTGCTGCGACGCCACCGTCCACGTCCCATTATGGAGCACATTGATATGACC
This sequence comes from Pseudomonas sp. WS 5503, assembly GCF_012985385.1. Taxonomy (NCBI): domain Bacteria; kingdom Pseudomonadati; phylum Pseudomonadota; class Gammaproteobacteria; order Pseudomonadales; family Pseudomonadaceae; genus Pseudomonas; species Pseudomonas sp. WS 5503. The sequence goes on along the minus strand of NZ_JAAQWI010000001.1, from coordinate 1,065,756 downwards.
TATACCTTGCCGGCCTTGCCTTACGCCTACGATGCCCTCGAGCCGCATATCGACGCGCAAACCATGGAAATTCACTACACCAAACACCACCAGACCTACATCAATAACCTCAATGCCGCGGTCGAGGGCACTGAGTTCGCCGGCTGGCCCGTGGAGAAGCTGGTGTCCAGCGTCGAAACATTGCCGGAGAAATTACGCGCTGCCGTGGTCAACCAAGGAGGCGGGCATGCGAACCACTCGTTGTTCTGGGCGGTCATGTCACCGACAGGGGGCGGCAAACCCGAGGGCGCGCTGGGCAAGGCTATCGACGAGCAATTGGGTGGTTTCGACAGCTTCAAGGAGGCCTTCACCAAGGCGGCGTTGACGCGTTTCGGTAGCGGCTGGGCCTGGTTGAGTGTCACGCCACAGAAAACGCTGGTGGTGGAAAGCAGCGGCAACCAGGACAGCCCGCTGATGAGCGGCAATACACCGGTCCTGGGCCTGGACGTTTGGGAGCACGCCTACTACTTGCAATATCAAAACCGACGACCTGAGTACATCAATGCATTTTACAGCGTCATCAACTGGCCCAGAGTGTGTAAAAACGCCCCGGTAAACCTTTGCTATGATTTCGGAGAATCTCACCGCAAGGGGCGCCCATGAAACGGTTTATCCAAGGTGAACATCGAGGCCAAAGCACCTTACTTCCCGAAAGCCTCGACGATTACGTCAGCGATACCAATCCGGTTCGGGTGGTTGACGTTTTCGTCGATGAACTCGATTTGGCCAAGCTAGGTTTTGATGGCGTCATTCCAGCCGAAACCGGCAGACCTGCCTACCACCCGGCGATCCTGCTGAAGATCTACATCTACGGTTACCTAAACCGCATTCAATCGAGCCGACGTCTTGAGCGAGAAGCCCAGCGCAACGTCGAACTCATGTGGCTAACCGGGCGTTTGATGCCCGACTTCAAGACCATCGCCAACTTCCGAAAAGACAACAGCAAGGCCATTCGCGGCGCCTGCCGACAGTTCGTTTTGCTCTGCCAGCAGTTGGGGTTGTTTGGCGAAAACTTGGTTGCCATCGACGGCAGCAAATTCAAGGCAGTGAACAACCGTGACCGCAATTTCACTAGCGCCAAACTGAAGCGGCGCATGGAAGAAATCGAGGCGAGCATCAGCCGTTATTTGGCTGCGCTCGATGCGGCTGATCGACAGATTCCTAGCGCCTCCGCGCCAGACACGGCCAGCCTGGAAGATAAAATCGCCAAGCTCAAAGCGCAGATGAAAGAGCTTCAGGGGATCGAAACTCAGCTCAACAATTCCCCTGACAAACAGGTTTCGCTGACCGACCCGGATGCCCGTTCGATGATGACGCGCGGCAGCGGTATCGTCGGCTACAACGTGCAGACGGCTGTCGATACGCAGCACCATTTAATAGTTGCTCACGAGGTCACCAACAGCGGTTCCGACCGTGACCAACTCAGTTCAATGGCGAAGCAGGCTCGTGAAGCCATCGGCGAAGAAACGCTGTCCGTGGTGGCTGACCGAGGCTACTTCAAGGGTGAAGAAATCCTTGCCTGTCACGACGCAAACATCATGGCCTACGTGCCTAAGCCAATGACTTCAAGCGCCAAGGCTGATGGCCGATTCAACAAAGATGCCTTCGTGTATGACCCGACGAAAAACGAATACACCTGTCCGGCGGGAGAGGCACTGATCTGGCGATTCTCCAGCGTTGAGAAAGGCATGAATATGCACTGCTACTGGAGTTCAAAGTGCCAGAGCTGCACGCTGAAAACCCAGTGCACGCCAAGCACAAATCGTCGAGTACGGCGCTGGGAACATGAAGCTGTGCTGGAGGAAATGCAACGCCGGCTGAACCAAGCACCGGAGATGATGCGGGTTCGAAAGCGGACTGTTGAGCATCCCTTCGGGACGCTCAAACAATGGATGGGGGCAATGCACTTCCTGACTCGAAAACTGAACGGGGTGAGTGCAGAAATGAGCTTGAATGTGCTCGCCTATAACTTGAAGCGGGTGATGAAAATCATCGGCACCGAAGGCTTGTTGAAGGCGATGACGGCGTAAAAGCCCCTTTTTTTGCTGCTCCAGGAGGTGCCGCAGCGCTTCATACGCGCTCTGAGGCGTTACCAGCGCTGATCGTGGTAAGTAATCGGGAAATCACCACGCCCAAGAGCAATGGGCTGAGGCACACACGATAAGAAAGTGTTTTTACACACTCTGGGCCGGAAGTTGCCGCGCGGTATCAGGCGGCCTTGGCCTGACACTCACTCCATAACAAGATCTAAGGCCGACTATGGGCACTCAAACACTGGCGATCGGTAGCGTACGAATGTTTCGTTATGCGTTTGGCACGCTGCTGCTATTGGCAGGTACTGCGTTATTGGTGGCCCATGGGCTGGACTGGTTGAACCTGGAGGCGCGCATCCTGCGCGCTTTGCAGGGTGGAGCGATCTGCGCGCTGGGCACGGCGCTGGGCGCGGTGCCGGTGTTGGTGATTCGGCGCATGCCGATGGCGCTGAGCGATACCCTGCTGGGCTTTGGTGCCGGTGTGATGCTGGCGGCGACCGCTTTTTCCCTGGTCGTGCCGGGTATCGCCGCCGCTGAAAGCCTGGGGCTTTCACCTTGGGGTGCCGGTGGCTTGATCAGCTTCGGCATCATGCTCGGGGCGTTCGGCCTGTACCTCGTAGACCGCAAGGTTTCTGGCGCCAGCCCGGAAATGCTGGTGGGTACACCGGATAAACCGGTTATCCCGCCGCGTATTTGGTTATTCGTGTTTGCCATCATTGCGCACAACATCCCGGAAGGCATGGCTGTAGGTGTTTCTGCGGGCGGAGGCATGGCGGATGCCGACAGCCTCGCCATGGGCATTGCCTTGCAGGATGTACCTGAAGGGCTAGTGATTGCGTTGGTATTGGCTGGGGCGGGAATGTCGCGGATCAAAGCCTTCCTGATTGGCGCTGCATCGGGCTTGGTTGAACCGGTATTTGCGGTGCTCTGCGCATGGCTGGTGAGCCTTGCCGAAGTGTTGTTGCCGCTGGGTTTGGCGCTGGCCGCCGGGGCAATGTTGCTGGTAGTGACTCATGAAGTCATCCCCGAGTCGCGCCGCAATGGCCATGAAAAGCTCGCCAGCCTTGGGCTGTGCATCGGGTTTTGCCTAATGATGGTGATGGATACGGCGTTGGGTTGAGGGGGGCTGTAGGAGCGAGCTTGCTCGCGAAAAACCTGAGAACACTGCGTTAAACCAGGATGCCCGCGTTATCGTTGACGTTTCGCCAGCAAGCTCGCTCCTACATAAGGGGGTTATTCGCCTTCGTCGAAGTAGTTGTTGATCAACTCGACCAGTGCGGCCATTGCTTCGTCTTCTTGCTCGCCCTCGGTGCTCAGATGAATTTTTGTGCCTTTGCCGGCCGCCAACATCATCATCGCCATGATGCTTTTGCCATCGACCATGGACTCTGGCGTACGCCCAGCCCGGATCTGGCAGGGGAACTGCCCGGCCACGCCGACGAATTTAGCCGACGCCCGTGCGTGCAGGCCCAGCTTGTTGATGATTTCAATTTCCAGAGCAGGCATCGCGCAGGTGTTCCTATCAACTCAGGTCGCGGTGGCGAACCTGGACGTTCTTGAGGGTTTGTTGCAGCACCTGGCCCAGCCGTTCAGTCAAATAGACCGAGCGGTGGTGGCCGCCGGTGCAGCCAATGGCAATGGTGACATAGGCTCGATTGCTGGCGGCAAAGCGCGGCAACCATTTGAGCAGGTAGCTGGAGATATCCAGGAACATCTCTTCCACATCCGGTTGTGCGGCCAGGTAGTCGATCACAGGCTGATCCAGCCCGGACTGATCGCGCAACTCCGGTTTCCAGTAAGGGTTGGGCAGGCAGCGCACATCGAACACAAGGTCGGCATCTACCGGCATGCCGCGCTTGAAGCCAAATGACTCGACCAGAAACGCCGTCCCCGGCTCAGGCTGGTTCAGCAGGCGCAGCTTGATCGCGTCGCGCAACTGATACAGGTTCAGATTGGTGGTGTTGATCTTCAGGTCGGCCAGGTCAATGATCGGCCCGAGCAGCTTGGTCTCGTCCTCGATGGCTTCGGCCAGGGAGCGGTTGGCGCTGCTGAGGGGGTGGCGTCGACGGGTTTCGGAGAACCGCTTGAGCAAGGTCTCTTCGTCGGCATCCAGGTACAGCACATCGCAATGAATGTGCTTGGCACGCACTTCTTCCAACAGTTCCGGGAACCGCGAGAGGTGGCTAGGCAGGTTGCGCGCATCAATCGAGACCGCTACCAGCGGCTGCGCCAATTCGGTATGGATCAGTGCGCGTTCCGCCAGCTCTGGCAGCAGGCCGGCGGGCAGGTTGTCGATGCAATAGAAGCCGTTGTCCTCAAGCACATTGAGGGCGGTGCTCTTACCCGAGCCGGAGCGACCGCTGACGATGATCAAACGCATGATTACTGCCCGTTTTGTTCATCCAGGACAACTTGGTACAACGCTTCATTGCTGGAGGCGCTGCGCAGTTTGTCGCGTACATCCTTGCGGTCCAGCATGCTGGCGATCTGCCGTAGCAGTTCCAGGTGCGCATCGGTGGCGGCTTCCGGGACCAGCAGCACAAACAGCAGGTCGACCGGGGCGCCGTCGATGGCGTCGAAATCAATCGGAGCGTCCAGGTGCATCAGCGCGCTCACAGGTTTATCACAACCTTTGAGGCGGCAGTGAGGGATCGCGATGCCGTTGCCAAAACCGGTGGAGCCGAGTTTTTCACGGGCAATCAGAGCTTCGAAGACATCTTGCATCTCCAGATCCGGAATTTCCCGGGCGATCAGGTTGGCAATTTGTTCGAGGGCGCGCTTTTTACTGCCGCCCGGCACGTTCACGAGGGAACGGCCGGGGGTCAGGATGTTTTCAAGTCGGATCATGGGGGGAGAGTTAACGACCTGTACCTTGCATCAGGTGCAGATTCTTTTCCTTATGCTTTATGAGTTGGCGGTCGAGCTTGTCGTAGAGCGAGTCAATTGCCGCATACATGTCTTCATGTTCTGCATTGGCAACGAGCTTGGCATTCGGTACGTGCAGGGTGGCCTCGATTTTCTGCTTGAGCTTATCGACCTCCATGATGACCTGCACGTTTGTGATCTTGTCAAAATGCCCCGCAAGCTTGTTCAGTTTGCTCTCGGTGTATTCACGCAGGGGCTTGGTGACTTCCAGCTGGTGTCCACTGATGTTGACTTGCATACAGCTTCTCCTTCGTTGCCAGTGCATAAAGCGGTGGGCAGGAATACCCACCACTGGAACGCTGTGGCCCGCCCGTCACATCAAACGCTTACGCTCGCTGGAAGGCGCGATCCCTAGGGACTCGCGGTACTTGGCGACGGTTCGACGGGCGACCTGAATGCCTTGTGCCTCCAGTAAACCAGCGATCTTGCTGTCACTCAACGGCTTTTTCTGATTTTCAGCGGCAACCAGTTTTTTGATGATCGCGCGGATCGCCGTGGACGAGCATTCACCGCCTTCAGAGGTGCTGACGTGGCTGGAGAAAAAGTATTTCAGCTCATAAATACCCCGTGGGGTATGCATGAATTTCTGCGTGGTAACTCGGGAAATCGTCGATTCATGCATGCCGACGGCTTCGGCGATGTCGTGCAGCACCAGAGGCTTCATGGCCTCGTCGCCGTACTCCAGGAAACCGCGCTGGTGTTCGACGATCTGGGTTGCGACTTTCATCAGGGTTTCGTTGCGGCTTTGCAGGCTCTTGATGAACCACCGCGCTTCCTGCAACTGGTTGCGCATGAAGGTGTTATCGGCGCTGGTGTCGGCGCGGCGCACAAAACCTGCGTATTGCGGGTTGACCCGCAGGCGCGGTACTGACTCCTGGTTCAGCTCCACCAGCCAGCGTTCGTTGTCCTTGCGCACAATGACGTCGGGCACCACATATTCGGCTTCGCTGGATTCGATCTGCGAGCCTGGACGCGGGTTGAGGCTTTGCACCAGCTCGATGACCTGGCGCAAGTCATCTTCCTTGAGCTTCATACGGCGCATCAGTTGGCTGTAGTCGCGACTGCCCAACAGGTCGATGTAGTCACTGACCAAGCGTTGCGCTTCGGTGAGCCATGGCGTCTTGGCCGGTAATTGGCGCAGTTGCAGTAACAGGCACTCGCTGAGTGTGCGTGCGCCGATGCCTGCGGGCTCGAATTGCTGGATGCGGTGCAGGACGGCTTCGATTTCGTCCAGTTCGATATCCAGTTCCGGGTCGAAGGCCTCGAGGATCTCGTCGAGGGTTTCGTCCAGGTAACCCTGGTTATTGATGCAATCGATCAGGGTGACCGCGATCAGGCGATCGGTATCGGACATCGGCGCCAGGTTCAGTTGCCACAGCAAGTGGCTCTGAAGGCTCTCGCCCGCCGACGTGCGGGTAGTGAAGTCCCACTCGTCATCATCGCTGCTTGGCAGGCTGCTGGCGCTGGTCTGGTACACGTCTTCCCAGGCGGTGTCCACGGGAAGCTCGTTGGGAATGCGTTCGTTCCAGTCGCCTTCCTCCAGGTTGTCCACCGTCGGGGCGGTTTCCTGATAGGAGGGTTCCTGCACGTCGGAATTGGGTTTTTGCTCGATGTTATCGGCCAGAGGATCTGCGTTATCGAAGTCGTCGCCTTCTTCCTGGCGTTCGAGCATCGGATTGGACTCCAGGGCCTCCTGGATCTCCTGTTGCAGGTCCAGGGTCGACAATTGGAGCAGGCGGATGGCCTGTTGCAGCTGCGGTGTCATCGTCAGCTGCTGGCCCATTCTCAGGACTAGCGATGGTTTCATGGCAGGGGCTTAACACCTTATTCGCCGGCGCAATGCGCCATCCACGACAGGGCGCGTGAGCGCCAAACATAAGCAAATTATATGCCTGATCTCGGGGCCTTTGCCTAGAGCGCGGTAACAATAAAAAAACCGAGGTTTCCATTGACTCCCGCACGCTCCAGGTAAGAGCGCGATACCCCTGTGTTTACAGGCGGAACTCGTGACCCAGGTACACTTCCTTCACCAGCTCGTTGGCCAGGATGGTTTCGGCATCGCCTTCGGCAATCAGCTGACCATCGTTGACGATATACGCGGTTTCGCAGATATCGAGGGTTTCGCGCACGTTGTGATCGGTGATCAGCACGCCAATGCCCTTGGCCTTGAGGTGATGGATGATCTGCTTGATGTCGCCCACCGAAATCGGGTCGACACCTGCGAAGGGCTCATCCAGCAGGATGAATTTCGGCGCGGTCGCCAGGGCGCGGGCGATTTCCACGCGACGACGTTCACCACCGGACAAGCTCATGCCGAGGTTGTCGCGAATATGGTTGATGTGGAATTCCTGCAGCAGGCTTTCCAGCTCCTGGCGGCGGCCATCGCGATCGAGTTCCTTGCGGGTCTCGAGGATCGCCATGATGTTGTCGGCTACCGACAGTTTACGGAAGATCGACGCCTCCTGCGGAAGATAGCCGATACCTGCCCGTGCACGACCGTGCATGGGTTGGTGGCTGACGTCCAGGTCATCGATCAATACGCGACCCTGGTCCGCCTGGACCAGCCCGACGATCATATAGAAGCAAGTGGTTTTGCCGGCACCGTTAGGGCCGAGCAGGCCGACGATCTGGCCGCTGTCGATCGACAGGCTGACGTCGCGTACCACCTGGCGGCTTTTATAGGCCTTGGCCAGATGCTGGGCTTTCAGGGTTGCCATTACTCGGCCTTCTTCTTCGGCTGGATAACCATGTCGATGCGTGGGCGGGGTGCGGTGACCTTGTTGCCGTTGGCGCGACCGGCGTTAGCGATCTGCTTCACGGTGTCATAGGTGATTTTTTCACCTTCCGTGGAGTTGCCGTCCGGGCTCAGCACCTTGGCCTGGTCAATCAGTACGATGCGGTTCTGCTGGGCGTGATACTGGATAGTCTTGCCGTAGCCTTTCATGGGGCCTGTATCGGTAGCGGACTGCTTCTGCTCGAAATAAGCCAGGTTGCCGACCGAAGTCACCACATCGATATCGCCGGTCTTGGTACGAGTCAGGGTCACCGTGTTGCCGGTGATCTTCATCGAGCCTTGGGTGATGATCACGCCGCCGGTGTAGGTGGCGACACCTTGCTTGTCATCGAGCTGCGCATCGTCAGCCGAGATGTGGATCGGTTGCTGGCTATCGTTCGGCAGAGCCCAGGCGCTCACGCTTCCCAGTGCTGCGCCCAGACCGAGCAAAATAGGGAGAGTTTTAACGAGCCTCATACTGTCCTCTTACGTTCGATAGCAGGTGTATCCTGCTTTCTTTCAAATACGCTTTCATTCCCTTGCCAGTCGATACACCGCCAGCGCCGTCGATTCTAACGTCTTGCTCGGTCTGCGCATATTGCTTCTGTGGGAATACGGTCATGCGACTGCTGGTAATGATGGTGTCGCGGTTCTGCGCGTCTGTACGTGCGACGCGAACCGAGTCGATCAGTTCAACTTCGGTGCCGTCAGGGTTGACTTCGCCACGCTTGCTGGTCACGTGCCAGGGAAATTCGGTGCCGCGATACAGGTTCAGGTCCGGATTGGTCAGCAGGCTGACTTCGGAAGCCTTCAAGTGCTCGACCTTGTCCGATGTCATCTCATACTGCACCTTGCCGTCGGGCAGATACTGAATGCTGTAGGCATTGGTGGCGTAATAGTCGATAAGGCCTTCGTCAACCTGTGCAACAGGCTTGTCGAGAAAGCGCTCCGGGCTGATATTCCAGTAGCCCACCGCCAGGAGCAGCGCGGCGATGACCCCGAATAACAGGAAGTTGCGAATCTTTTTACTCAGCATATAACGCTCTATAGGTAGGCGGCGTGGGCCGCTTCAAGACTGCCCTGGGCACGCAGGATCAACTCGCAGAACTCGCGGGCGGCACCTTCGCCGCCACGGGCGGTGGTTATGCCATGGGCGTGTTCGCGGACAAACGCCGCGGCATTTGCGACGGCCATGCCCAGGCCCACCCGGCGAATCACCGGCAGGTCTGGCAGGTCGTCGCCCAGATAGGCGACTTGTTCATAGCTTAGGTTGAGTTGGCCAAGAAGCTCGTCCAGCACCACCAGTTTATCCTCGCGGCCCTGATACAGGTGAGGAATACCGAGGTTTTGTGCACGGCGTTCCACAACCGGTGTTTTTCGACCGCTGATAATTGCGGTTTGCACGCCCGCTGCCATCAGCATCTTGATGCCTTGGCCGTCGAGGGTGTTGAAGGTCTTGAATTCGCTGCCGTCTTCGAGGAAGTACAGGCGGCCATCGGTCAGCACGCCGTCAACGTCGAAAATCGCCAGCTTGATTTCTTTACCGCGTTGCAACAGGTCGCTGTTCATTTACATCACTCCTGCGCGCAGCAAGTCGCCAAGGTTAAGGGCCCCGATCGGCCGGTCATCGTCGTCGACCACGATAAGAGCACCTATGCGGTGATCTTCCATGATTTTCAACGCTTCGGCCGCAAGCATTTCGGCGCGCGCGGTCTTGCCGTGAGGGGTCATCACTGCGTCGATGGTCGCGGTATGGATATCAATGGTGCGGTCAAGGGTGCGACGCAGGTCACCGTCGGTGAATATCCCTGCCAGTCGGCCATCGGTTTCGACGATGGCAGTCATGCCCAAGCCCTTGCGGGTCATTTCCATCAGCGCATCCCTGAGCAGGGTGCCGCGTGGAACGCTCGGCAGCTCGGCGCCGCGATGCATGACATTTTCCACTTTCAGTAGCAGGCGACGGCCCAGTGCGCCACCCGGATGGGAAAATGCGAAGTCCTCGGCCGTAAACCCGCGGGCCTCCAGCAGTGCCACCGCCAGGGCATCGCCCATTACCAGCGCGGCGGTAGTGGAGGAGGTGGGCGCCAGGTTCAGCGGGCAGGCCTCATGGGCTACGTGCACGTTCAGATTGACATCGGCGGCCTTGGCCAGCGTTGACTCAGGGTTGCCAGTGAGGCTGATCATCTGGATGCCCAGGCGCTTGATCAGCGGCAGCAGGGTCACGATTTCGTTGGTAGTACCGGAGTTGGACAGGGCGAGGATCACGTCGTCCTTGGTGATCATGCCCATGTCGCCGTGGCTGGCTTCGGCCGGGTGCACGAAAAACGCGGTGGTCCCAGTGCTCGCCAGGGTCGCTGCGATCTTGTTGCCAATGTGGCCGGACTTGCCCATGCCGACCACCACCACGCGGCCCTTGCTGGCCAGAATCATCTCGCAGGCGCGCACGAAATCCGCGTCGATATGCGCCAGCAAGCCCTCTACGGCTTCAAGCTCAAGGCGTATGGTGCGTTGTGCGGATTGAATAAGGTCGCTGGATTGGCTCATGTCTGAAATCGTATAGCCTGACGAAAAGTCGGCGATTATAGCGGTAATGATCAATTCCCTCACGCAAGTTCGTCAGGCTTTGTGCGCGGAATAACTGAAAACCATCGTCGGTAACATAGCAAGCAACGTTTTTTCCCTGTCTCAAATCTGAACCAGCGCTGTTCCGGCCTTGGGGGCTCTGTACCAGCAGTGATATAGTTCGCCGCCAGTTCGGTCCGCCCAACCCATGTGCTCAACTATTGCGCATCTGTTGAAAACCAAAGTCGCACACATGGTGTCTGAGTGAAAGGCTGCATCCCAAGGAGATTAGATGAGTGCCGATAACGCCTACGCGGTCGAGCTGAAGGGTCTTACCTTCAAGCGCGGTACGCGCAGCATCTTCAATAACGTCGATATTCGCATTCCTCGCGGCAAGGTCACGGGCATCATGGGGCCTTCCGGTTGCGGCAAGACCACCCTGTTGCGCCTGATGGGCATGCAATTGCGCCCCAGTGCCGGGGAAGTGTGGGTCAACGGCCAGAACCTGCCAACGCTGTCGCGTAGCGATCTGTTCGATGCGCGCAAGCATATGGGCGTGCTATTTCAGAGCGGCGCGCTGTTCACCGACCTCGATGTGTTCGAAAACGTAGCCTTTCCGCTGCGGGTGCACACCCAGCTGTCCGATGAAATGATTCGTGACATCGTGTTGTTGAAACTGCAGGCCGTAGGGCTTCGCGGCGCCATCGACCTGATGCCGGACGAATTGTCCGGCGGCATGAAGCGCCGTGTTGCCTTGGCGCGGGCGATTGCCCTCGACCCACAGATCCTCATGTATGACGAGCCATTCGTAGGTCAGGATCCGATCGCCATGGGCGTGTTGGTGCGCCTGATCCGCCTGCTCAACGATGCATTGGGGATCACCAGTATCGTGGTGTCCCACGACCTGGCCGAAACCGCGAGCATCGCCGACTACCTGTATGTAGTGGGTGATGGTCAGGTGCTGGGGCAGGGTACGCCTGAAGAGTTGATGAACGCCGATAACCCGCGCATTCGCCAATTCATGACCGGCAACCCCGATGGCCCGGTGCCTTTTCACTTTCCGGCAGCGGACTACCGCTCAGATCTTCTGGGGAAGCGCTGATGCGCAAGACATCTCTTATCGAGAAGGTTCGCCTTTTCGGTCGCTCGGGCATCGACATCGTCGAAGTGCTGGGGCGTTCGACCATTTTCCTGTTTCACGCCTTGCTGGGGCGCGGCGGTATCGGCGGCGGCTTTGGCCTGCTGGTCAAGCAGCTGCACTCGGTGGGGGTGATGTCCCTGGTGATCATCGTGGTCTCCGGCGTATTCATCGGCATGGTGCTGGCGCTGCAGGGTTTCAATATCCTGTCCAGCTACGGCTCGGAGCAGGCGGTAGGGCAGATGGTGGCCCTGACCCTGTTGCGTGAGCTTGGCCCGGTGGTTACCGCCTTGTTGTTCGCGGGGCGTGCAGGTTCGGCGCTGACCGCTGAAATCGGCAATATGAAATCCACTGAGCAGCTGTCCAGCCTGGAAATGATCGGCGTGGACCCGCTCAAGTACATTGTTGCCCCGCGCCTGTGGGCCGGCTTCATTTCCCTGCCACTGCTGGCAATGATCTTCAGCGTGGTGGGTATCTGGGGTGGTTCGTGGGTGGCGGTTGACTGGCTGGGGGTCTACGACGGCTCCTACTGGGCCAACATGCAAAACAGCGTGACCTTCACCGGTGACGTGCTCAACGGCATCATAAAGAGCATTGTCTTTGCCTTTGTGGTGACCTGGATTGCCGTATTCCAAGGCTATGACTGTGAGCCCACTTCAGAGGGGATCAGCCGTGCCACTACCAAGACCGTTGTATACGCTTCGTTGGCGGTACTGGGCCTTGACTTCATTTTGACCGCCTTGATGTTTGGAGATTTCTGATGCAAAACCGCACTGTGGAAATCGGTGTCGGCCTTTTCTTGCTGGCTGGCATCCTGGCTTTACTGTTGCTGGCCCTGCGAGTCAGTGGCCTTTCGGCCAGCCCTACCGCCGATACCTATAAACTTTACGCGTACTTCGACAATATCGCCGGTTTGACGGTCAGATCCAAAGTGACCATGGCCGGTGTCACCATCGGCAAGGTCACGGCAATCGATCTGGATCGCGACAGCTTTACCGGTCGGGTGACGATGCAACTGGACAAGAAGGTAGATAATCTGCCAACTGACTCCACGGCATCTATCCTCACTGCGGGTTTGCTGGGCGAGAAGTACATCGGGGTCAGCGTGGGGGGGGAAACAGCCCTGCTCAAGGATGGTTCGACCATCCACGACACACAGTCGTCGCTGGTGCTTGAAGACCTGATCGGGAAATTTTTGCTCAATACGGTCAATAAAGACGCTAAATGAGGAATCTGTTCATGATCTCTACCTTGCGACGTGGCCTGCTGGTACTGCTTGCAGCATTGCCGATGATGGCCAACGCGGCAGGTTCTGCCCACGATTTGGTGCAGGACACCACCAGCAAAATGCTGGCTGACCTCAAGGCTAATAAAGAACAGTACAAGCAAGACCCTTCCAAGTTCTATAACGCGCTCAACACGATCGTTGGCCCTGTGGTCGATGCTGAAGGCATCTCCAAAAGCATCATGACGGTCAAATATTCGCGCAAAGCTACGCCTGCGCAAATGCAGACGTTCCAGGAAAACTTCAAGAAGGGGCTGTTCCAGTTCTACGGTAACGCTCTGCTGGAATACAACAACCAGGGCATTATCGTTGATGCGCCCAAGGACGAGTCGGGCGACCGTGCCGAAGTCGGAATGAAAGTCTCCGGCAGCAATGGCGCCGTGTACCCTGTGTCCTACACCCTGACGAAGATCAACGGTGAGTGGAAACTGCGTAACGTGATCATCAACGGTATCAACATCGGCAAGCTGTTCCGTGATCAGTTCGCCGACGCGATGCAGCGCAATGGCAACGATCTGGACAAGACCATCAATGGTTGGGCCGGTGAAGTGGCCAAGGCCAAGGAAGAAACCGATAAAGCTGCCGGGAAGCCTGCGCAATGACCGAGTCGGCTGTTCGTATCGGCGACGCCGGCGAGCTGTTCCTCAGCGGCGTGCTGGATTACCGCACCGGGCCTGACCTGCGCAAGCAGGGCCAGGCGCTGATCAAGGCCAGCAAGGCGCCAGAGCTGGTGCTTGATTGCTCGGCGGTGACCAAGTCCAGCAGCGTCGGCCTGTCGTTGTTGCTGTGCTTCATGCGTGATGCCGAGGCGGCGAAAAAGCCGGTAAGCATCCGTGCGTTACCAGAAGACATGCGCGAAATTGCCGAAGTTTCCGGTTTGACCGAGCTGCTGGCGCATCCCTGATACACATTATTAAAGAAGCCCCCCGTCAGAGTCCTGCTATGCGGGGTTCGCAGGCGCGGGGCTTTTTTGTATGATGTGCGACCCGTGCGCACTGGGCGCCGATAGAGGTTGAGCATGCAGGCCCTAGAAGTTAAGAGCTTCCTTGAAGGAAAGCTGCCTGAAACGACTGTAGAAGTCGAAGGCGAAGGCTGCAATTTCCAGCTGAACGTGATTAGCGATGAACTGGCGGCATTGAGCCCGGTCAAGCGTCAGCAGCAGATCTATGCCCATTTGAACCCATGGATCACCGATGGCAGCATCCATGCGGTCACTATGAAATTTTTCAGCCGCGCGGCCTGGGCCGAGCGCACCTGAGCCCCCAAGGCGTCGAGATTCTTATGGATAAATTGATTATTACCGGCGGTGCCCGCCTTGACGGCGAGATTCGCATTTCCGGTGCGAAAAACTCCGCCTTGCCGATCCTGGCAGCGACCCTGCTGTGCGATGGCCCGGTGACTGTGGCCAACCTGCCGCACCTGCACGACATCACCACCATGATCGAGTTGTTCGGTCGCATGGGCATTGAGCCGGTGATCGACGAGAAGCTGGCCGTCGAAATCGACCCACGCACCATCAAGACCCTGGTCGCTCCGTACGAACTGGTGAAAACCATGCGTGCGTCGATCCTGGTGCTGGGCCCTATGGTTGCCCGTTTCGGCGAAGCCGAAGTAGCCTTGCCTGGCGGTTGCGCCATTGGTTCGCGTCCGGTCGACCTGCACATCCGTGGCCTTGAGGCCATGGGCGCAGTCATCGACGTCGAAGGCGGCTACATCAAGGCCAAGGCGCCGGAAGGCGGCCTGCGCGGCGCGAACTTCTTCTTTGATACCGTCAGCGTCACCGGTACCGAGAACATCATGATGGCCGCTGCTCTGGCCAACGGTCGCAGCGTGTTGCAGAACGCCGCACGCGAGCCGGAAGTGGTCGACCTGGCCAACTTCCTCAACGCCATGGGCGCGAAGGTTTCCGGTGCTGGCACCGACACCATCACTATTGATGGTGTAGAGCGTCTGCACACCGCCACCTACAAAGTCATGCCTGACCGCATCGAGACCGGTACCTACCTGGTTGCCGCTGCCGTGACCGGTGGCCGTGTGAAGGTCAAGGACACCGATCCGACCATCCTGGAAGCTGTCCTGGAAAAACTCAAGGAAGCCGGCGCAGAGATCACCACCGGCGAAGACTGGATCGAGCTGAACATGCACGGCAAGCGGCCAAAAGCCGTCAACGTGCGTACCGCTCCGTACCCGGCGTTCCCGACCGACATGCAAGCGCAGTTCATCTCCTTGAACGCGATTGCCGAAGGCACCGGTGCCGTGATCGAGACCATCTTCGAAAACCGCTTCATGCACGTGTATGAACTGCACCGCATGGGCGCCAAGATCCAGGTCGAAGGCAACACCGCCATCGTCACCGGGATCGACAAGCTCAAGGGCGCGCCAGTAATGGCAACCGACCTGCGTGCCTCGGCCAGCCTGGTAATCTCGGCACTGTGCGCCGAAGGTGACACCCTGATCGACCGCATCTACCACATAGACCGTGGTTACGAGTGCATCGAAGAGAAACTGCAGATGCTCGGCGCGAAGATTCGCCGCGTACCGGGCTAGTCCCTGCTTGTGGCGAGGGAGCTTGCTCCCGCTGGACTGCGTAGCAGTCCCGCTCTTCGAGGGCCGCTTCGCGTCTCAGCGGGAGCAAGCTCCCTCGCCACAGTTTGTTGTTGACTGGTTTGTTTCAAATCGAGGCTGTCATGGCCTCGATCTGTGTCTGGCGCCGTTTGCGACCGGACAGCAATAGCCTGATGAAGGACTGACATTTCCCATGTTGACCATCGCACTGTCCAAGGGCCGCATCCTTGACGACACGTTGCCGCTTCTGGCTGAAGCGGGCATCGTGCCGACCGAGAATCCGGACAAGAGCCGCAAGCTGATCATCCCCACGACCCAGGACGACGTGCGCCTGCTGATCGTGCGGGCTACCGACGTGCCGACCTACGTTGAACATGGCGCCGCCGACCTGGGTGTTGCCGGCAAGGACGTGCTGATGGAATACGGCGGCCAGGGCCTGTACGAGCCCCTGGACCTGCGCATCGCACTGTGCAAGCTGATGACCGCCGGCCGCGTCGGTGATGTCGAACCCAAGGGCCGCCTGCGGGTCGCCACCAAGTTCGTCAACGTTGCCAAGCGCTATTACGCCGAACAGGGCCGTCAGGTCGATATCATCAAGCTCTACGGCTCCATGGAGCTGGCACCGCTGATCGGCCTGGCGGACAAGATCATCGACGTGGTCGACACCGGCAACACCCTGCGCGCCAACGGTTTGGAGCCCCAGGATTTTATCGCTGACATCAGCTCCCGCCTGATCGTCAACAAAGCATCGATGAAGATGCAGCACGCCCGTATCCAGGCGTTGATCGACACCCTGCGCAAGGCAGTGGAGTCTCGACACCGCGGTTGACTCACCCGCGTAGCTGAAGAGCTACGCCCGTCTATCCGCCTCATAGCCAGAATTCTCAGGTGCCCAAGCGGAAACGACTGCTAGTTTAGGGCGCCTGAGTTTTTGCCAATTCTATTGAGGCCCTCGCTATGACCACGTCCACTGCAATTGCCCGACTCAACGCTGCCGACCCGGATTTCGCCCATCATCTGGATCATCTGCTGAGCTGGGAAAGCGTGTCTGACGACTCGGTCAACCAGCGGGTGCTCGACATCATCAAGGCCGTGCGTGAGCGCGGTGATGCAGCGCTGGTGGACTTCACCCGCCAGTTCGACGGCCTGGACGTGCAGTCCATGGCTGACCTGATCCTGCCGCGTGAACGCCTGGAGCTGGCGCTGACGCGCATCACCGCACCGCAGCGCGAAGCCCTCGAAGTCGCTGCGGCGCGGGTACGCAGCTATCACGAAAAGCAGAAGCAGGACTCCTGGAGCTACACCGAGGCCGACGGCACTGTGCTGGGCCAGAAGGTCACGCCACTGGACCGCGCCGGTCTGTACGTGCCGGGCGGTAAGGCGTCGTATCCATCCTCGGTGTTGATGAATGCGATCCCGGCCAAAGTCGCAGGTGTGACCGAAGTGGTCATGGTGGTGCCGACCCCGCGAGGCGAAATCAACGAGTTGGTGCTGGCTGCCGCCTGCATCGCCGGTGTGGACCGTGTGTTCACCATCGGTGGCGCCCAAGCCGTTGCAGCGCTGGCCTATGGCACCGAAAGCGTGCCGAAGGTCGACAAAGTGGTCGGCCCCGGCAATATCTACGTCGCCACCGCCAAACGCCATGTGTTCGGCCAGGTCGGTATCGACATGATTGCCGGTCCTTCCGAAATCCTCGTGGTGTGTGACGGCCAGACCGACCCGGACTGGATCGCCATGGACCTGTTCTCCCAGGCGGAGCACGATGAAGACGCCCAGGCGATCCTGGTCAGCCCCGATGCCGAGTTCCTCGACAAGGTCGCCGCCAGCATCAATAAGCTGCTGCCGACCATGGAGCGTGCCGAGATCATCGAGAAGTCGATCAACGGCCGTGGTGCGCTGATTCTGGTGAGTGACATGGAGCAGGCCATTGAAGTGGCCAATCGCATCGCACCGGAGCACCTTGAGCTGTCCGTAGCGGACCCACAGGCCTGGTTGCCATCGATCCGTCACGCTGGGGCGATCTTCATGGGCCGTCACACCAGCGAAGCCCTGGGTGACTATTGCGCCGGCCCCAATCACGTGTTGCCAACCTCCGGTACTGCGCGTTTCTCGTCGCCGCTGGGGGTGTACGACTTCCAGAAGCGCTCGTCGATTATCTTCTGCTCGCCACAAGGCGCTTCCGAACTGGGCAAGACCGCCTCGGTGCTGGCCCGTGGTGAATCCCTCAGCGCGCACGCACGCAGCGCTGAATACCGCATCGTCAAGGGAGAGTAAGGCATGAGCAAATTCTGGAGCCCTTTCGTCAAAGACCTGGTGCCTTACGTACCCGGTGAGCAACCGAAGCTGACCAAGCTGGTCAAGCTCAACACCAACGAAAACCCCTACGGCCCATCGCCCAAGGCGCTGGCGGCAATGCAGGCCGAGTTGAACGACAACTTGCGCCTGTACCCGGACCCCAACAGCGACCTGCTCAAGCAGGCCGTGGCCAGGTATTACGGGATCGATGCCGGCAAGGTGTTCCTCGGCAACGGTTCCGACGAAGTCTTGGCGCACATCTTCCATGGTCTGTTCCAGCACGATCTGCCGCTGCTGTTCCCGGACATCAGCTACAGCTTCTACCCGGTGTACTGCGGCCTGTACGGCATTACGTTCGACTCGGTGCCACTGGACGAACAGTTCCAGATTCGGGCCACTGACTATGCCAGGCCCAACGGCGGGATCATCTTCCCCAACCCTAACGCGCCCACCGGGTGCGTACTGGGGCTGGACGCGGTGGAGCAGATCCTCAAGGCCAGCCCGGATTCGGTGGTGGTGGTCGATGAAGCCTATATCGACTTCGGTGGCGAAACTGCCATCAGCCTGGTCGACCGTTACCCGAACCTGCTGGTGACACAGACCCTGTCCAAATCACGCTCACTGGCCGGTTTGCGTGTGGGCCTGGCCGTGGGTCACCCAGACCTGATCGAAGCGCTGGAGCGGGTCAAGAACAGCTTCAACTCCTACCCGTTGGATCGGTTGGCGATTGTTGGCGCGGCGGCCGCGTTTGACGACCGTGAATACTTCGAGAAGACCTGCCAGTGGGTGATCGACAGCCGCAACCAGGTCGTCGCGCAATTGCAGGGCAAGGGGTTTGAGGTATTGCCGTCGGCAGCGAACTTCATCTTTGCGCGTCACCCGCGGCATGACGCTGCAGGGCTGGCCGCCAAGTTGCGTGAGCAAGGGGTGATCGTGCGGCACTTCAAGCAGGAGCGGATTGCTCAGTTCCTGCGCATCAGCATCGGGACACCGGAGCAGAACCAGGCGCTGATCGATGGGCTCGGCGAGCTCTGACAGACGCTGAAAATCAAATGTGGGAGCTGGCTTGCCTGCGATGACGGTGTAACAGTCGACCTATCTGTCGTTTGATACACCGTCATCGCAGGCAAGCCAGCTCCCACACTGATTTGCGTTTAGTCAGTTACAGCAGCGGCTCATCCGGCTTCTTGTTCTTCCAGCCATCATTGCCCGGCAGCAACAAATTCAAACCAATCGCCACCACCGCACACAGGGCGATGCCCTTGAGGCCGAAATCATCCGGGCCGGTGCCGGTACCGACCAGCACACCGCCAATCCCGAACACCAGCGTTACCGACACAATCACCAGGTTGCGCGCCTCGCCCAGGTCGATCTTGTGGCGAATCAGCGTGTTCATCCCCACCGCGGCAATCGAGCCGAACAGCAGGCACAGAATCCCGCCCATCACCGGCACCGGGATACTCTGCAGCAGTGCGCCGAACTTGCCGATGAATGCCAGGCTGATGGCAAACACTGCCGCCCAGGTCATGATTTTCGGGTTGTAGTTCTTGGTCAGCATCACGGCGCCGGTCACTTCGGCGTAGGTGGTGTTTGGCGGGCCGCCAAACATGCCGGCAGCCGTGGTGGCGATACCGTCACCCAGCAGCGTGCGATGCAGGCCAGGCTTTTTCAGGTAATCGCGGCCGGTCACGCTGCCTACCGCAATCACACCACCGATATGCTCGATCGCCGGGGCCAGTGCTACCGGGACGATAAACAGGATGGCCTGCCAGTTGAACTCCGGCGCGGTGAAGTGGGGCAGGGCGAACCACGGCGCAGCGGCGATTTTCGCCGTGTCGACCACACCAAAGTAGAACGACATGGCAAAACCCACCAGCACGCCGGAAATGATCGGCACCAGGCGGAAAATGCCCTTGCCGAACACTGCCACGATCAAGGTGGTGAGCAGCGCTGGCATCGAAATCAGCATCGCCGTCTGGTAGTGGATCAGCTCTGCACCGTCGCCGGACTTGCCCATGGCCATGTTGGCGGCAATCGGCGCCATGGCCAGGCCGATCGAGATGATCACCGGGCCGATCACCACGGGCGGCAGCAGCCGGTCGATAAAACCGGTGCCCTTGACCTTCACGGCCAGGCCCAGGAACGTATAGACGAAACCTGCTGCCATCACCCCGCCCATGGTCGCTGCGAGGCCGAACTGGCCCTTGGCGAGAATGATCGGGGTGATGAACGCGAAGCTCGATGCCAAAAATACCGGCACCTGCCGCCCTGTCACCACCTGGAATAGCAACGTGCCAAGGCCTGCGGTAAACAGCGCGACGTTTGGATCAAGACCTGTGATCAGCGGCATCAACACCAACGCGCCAAATGCTACGAAGAGCATTTGTGCGCCAGACAGGATCTGGCGCCAAAGCGGGTCGTTGAATTCATCCTGCATGTTCACGCGTCCTTCTGCTTGGTGCCGAAGATCTTGTCACCGGCATCGCCCAGGCCCGGGATAATGTAGCCGTGTTCATTCAGGCGCTCATCGATGGATGCGGTGTAGATCTGTACATCCGGATGGGCCTTCTCGACGGCGGCGATGCCTTCGGGCGCGGCCACCAGCACCATGGCACGGATGTCCCGGCAACCGGCTTTTTTCAGCAGGTCGATGGTGGCTACCATGGAGCTGCCGGTGGCGAGCATCGGGTCGATGATCATGGCCAGGCGCTCGTTGATTTCCGGGACGAGTTTTTCCAGGTAGGTGTGGGCCTGCAGCGTTTCTTCATTGCGGGCCACGCCCACGGCGCTGACCTTGGCGCCCGGAATCAGGCTGAGCACACCTTCAAGCATGCCGATACCGGCGCGCAGGATCGGTACCACGGTAATTTTCTTACCGGCGATTTTCTCCACTTGTACGGGACCGGCCCAACCGGGGATCTCGTAGGTTTCCAGGGGCAAATCCTTGGTGGCTTCGTAAGTGAGCAACGCTCCGACTTCCTGAGCAAGCTCACGGAAGTTCTTCGTGCTAATGTCGGCACGGCGCATAAGGCCGAGTTTGTGTCGGATCAGCGGGTGGCGGATCTCGCGAGTGGGCATAGGAAAGGCTCCGGCGGCGGGCAAAAAAACCGGCCTAGATTAATCTATCCGAGGGTGTTGTCCTATAGACATCAAGTACGTTAGTCCATAAAGGCTTGATTGGAGCGCACGAGAAGCGTACCTTCGCCCGCTTTTCTTGCCACAGCACCCCCTTGGAGAGCGCCATGTCTGCTGATCTCGAGCATATCCGTCAAATCATGCACGAGGCTGACTGCCTGTACACCGAAGCGCAAGTCGAAGCAGCGATCGCCAAGGTCGGCGCGCACATCACTCGCGAAATGGCCGACACCAACCCGGTGGTCTTCTGCGTGATGAACGGTGGCCTGATCTTCGCCGGCAAATTGCTGACTCACCTGCAGTTCCCATTGGAAGCCTCTTACCTGCATGCCACCCGCTATCGCAATGAAACCAGCGGCGGCGACTTGTTCTGGAAGGCCAAGCCGGAAGTGTCTTTCATCGACCGTGATGTGCTGATCATCGATGACATTCTCGATGAGGGTCACACCCTGGGTGCGATCATCGACTTCTGCAAACATGCCGGCGCACGCAAAGTGCATACCGCCGTACTGATCGACAAAGACCACGACCGCAAGGCTCGTCCTGAGCTCAAAGCCGATTTCGTCGGATTGCCGTGCGTTGACCGTTATATCTTCGGGTATGGCATGGACTACAAGGGCTACTGGCGTAACGCCAATGGCATCTACGCCGTTAAAGGGATGTAATCGATGGCCCGCTTTCTTGATCAGACCTTATTTGCAGAGTTGGCCGAGAAAGCGGGCGATAGCCCCCGTGGCCGATACCACCATAATTTCCACCAGATGGAGGAGCCGTGTCATCGCCTCGCGGTGGCGCTGCAGCCGAGTACCTATGTGCCGCCTCATCGGCACTTGAGCGCCGACAAGGCCGAGACTTTGCTGGTGCTTCAGGGGCGCCTCGGTCTGCTGATATTCACCGATGCGGGTGAAGTGATCGCCAAACGCGTGATGCAGGCGGGTGGCGAGTGCGCAGGCGTCGATCTGCCACCGGGAGTGTTTCATGGCCTGGTGGTGCTGGAGCCAGACACGGTGATGTTCGAATGCAAGGCCGGGCCTTATCGACCGGTGGGTGAGGGCGAACTGGCTGATTGGGCACCGCGAGAAGGTGATGCAGGTGTGGCTGACTACCAGCGCTGGATGCTTGCTCAGTTCGACTGAACACTGACATCCAAATGTGGGCGTCTGTAGGAGCGAGCTTGCTCGCGAAAAACGTCAACCATAACGCGTGCTTCCTGAATAAACGCGGCGCCTTTGAGCTATTCGCTCGCTCCTACAGGTATTAGGGCGAGCCCCCTCCCACATCCGGCGTCGCGCAGGTAGACTTCAAACCCCGTGTAAATGTCTGCAGGCTGGAGTCGGTAATGCGTAAAGATAAGAAACAGGTGATTGGCGACGAAATCGGTGACGACCAGATCAAGTTGTTCCTGGACTTCGAGCCGGTTGATGCGACATCGCCGTCCCTGCACAAACTGATCAAGGCCTATCGCGGCCTGCGTATCGACGACTTCGAGCGTTTCTTGGGCTTTTTCAAAGAAGCAGGCCTGGACCTGGACGGCAAGGACGAGCATGGCCAGACCTTCGTCGACCTGATCAAGGACCAGCGCAACGCCGCCGAGTACATCGAACTGATCGACAACGCCCGCGGCTGATTGTCCGAGCAAAAAAAACGCCCCGGCTTCAGAGTCCGGGGCGTTTTGCTTTTAACGGTAGGAGCGAGCTTGCTCGCGAAGAACCTGAGAGCGGCGCCTTAATCCACTTGCGCCGCGTTATCGTTGACGTTTTTCGCGAGCGAGCTCGCTCCTACAGGTTCCACCAGCTCCAGGCTGATGTTGTTCTGCGTGTTGATCTTGCGATACAGCTCGGCGTCCGTCTCCAGCACTTTCTCGCGCGCCGGGAAGATCTCGTGCAGCTTGGTGGCCCATTCACCGGCGGCTTTCTGCGGGAAGCAGCGCTCGATCAGCTCCAGCATGATCGAGACGGTGACCGAAGCACCAGGAGACGCGCCCAGCAGCGCCGCAAGCGAACCGTCCTTGGCTGCAACCAGTTCGGTGCCGAACTGCAGCACGCCGCCTTTCTTCGGATCTTTCTTGATGATTTGCACGCGCTGGCCGGCCACTTCCAGGCGCCAGTCTTCGGCTTTCGCCTCGGGGTAGAAGCGACGCAGGGATTCCAGGCGCTGTTCCATGGACTGGCGCACTTCGCTGACCAGGTACTTGGTCAGGTCCATGTTGTCGCGGGCCACGGCCAGCATCGGGCCGATGTTGCCGGCGCGAATCGACATCGGCAGGTCAAGGAACGAGCCGTGTTTGAGGAACTTGGTGGTGAAACCGGCGTATGGCCCGAACAGCAGGGATTTCTTGCCATCCACTACGCGGGTGTCCAGGTGCGGCACGGACATCGGCGGCGAGCCCACGGCAGCCTGGCTGTAGACCTTGGCCTGGTGCTGCTTGACCACTTCCGGGTTGTCGCAACGCAGCCACTGGCCGCTCACCGGGAAGCCGCCGAAGCCTTTGCTCTCTTCGATGCCCGAGGCCTGCAGCAACGGCAGCGCCGCACCGCCAGCGCCGAGGAATACGAACTTGGCATCGACGTCGCGGCTGTTACCGCTGTTCACGTCCTTGATGCTCACGGTCCAGCCCGCGCCGTTGCGCTTGAGGCCGGTCACGCGTTTGCAGTACTTGACCTGGGCGTCCGGCGAGCTGGTCAGGTGGCTGAGCAACTGATTGGTCAGGGCGCCAAAGTTGACGTCTGTGCCGTTCATCACAAGGGTGGCGGCGATTTTTTCATCGAGCGGGCGGCCCGGCATCATCAGCGGCATCCACTCGGCCATTTCGCTGCGGTCTTCGGTGTAGTGCATGTCCGAAAACGCGTGGTGCTGGCTGAGGGTCTCAAAGCGCTTCTTGAGGAAGGACACGCCTTTGTCGCCCTGCACGAAGCTCAGGTGCGGCACCGGGCTGATGAACGACCTGGACGAGCCAAAGGTGCCCTTCTTGGTCAGGTAAGCCCAGAACTGCTTCGACACCTCGAACTGGGTGTTGATGTGCACGGCTTTCTTGATGTCGATGGAGCCATCGGCGGCCTGCGGCGTGTAGTTCAGCTCACACAGCCCGGCGTGGCCGGTACCGGCGTTGTTCCACGGGTTGGAACTCTCCGCGGCACCCGAATCCATCAGCTCAACGACTTCCAGCGTGAGGCCGGGGTCGAGCTCTTTGAGCAGTACGGCCAGGGTGGCACTCATGATGCCGGCCCCTACCAGTACTACGTCGACTGCTTCGTTATGCGCCATTTAACGCGTCTCCAAAATCTGCAGCACCAAATTGACGGCATGGCTGCCAGGAGTGATGGGGCGGTTCACGTGTTGCCCCAGGTTACCCATGGCCAGGATCGCCATGTCCGATTCGCAATTCTTTGCAACTTCAGCACACGCTTCCTGCCGGGCTAATCTGCCTATGAACGCATTCATGGGCGCCTGTGGCAATTCGACTTATGGTCAAAGCGTGCGATTCGTGCAACCAATCCGTAGCGGACAGGCTCAAGCTCCGGTTTTTGAGGAAGGCTCGATCCTGTGTAATTGGGCTGACCCAGACGCTGATGGTGCTTGTACAAACGCCAAACTATTCATTTGCTCGCCACACTCTTGTGAAGTTGTGAAAACCCGTTTTTTCACGCTCTTTTGAAGACGTGAACCTCAAAAAAGGGCTGCCCCAGCCTGGCACCTGGCCCGTAAACCTCTGCCGACACGCGGCGAAACGGGCAAACAACTCAAGTGGCCGAGCGCAATGGCAGCTCTGGCAGATTCGATAAAAGACGGGGTGGTTTGCAAAGGAAACAGCAAGCACGCCAGCTTCACTCGATCTGTGTGGGCGGCTCTCTGTGGGCGATTTTGGGGCTAATGCCTGGGCATTAACGATGCTGCGAGGCCCGATCAGGAGACGTCCTTATAATCGGGGGGAGATTGTAGCGAAGAACGTCAGTGAAATGGGCGTGTTTTATGACTTTTATTAGGGGCCTGGTCAGGAGGCCAACGCTTGTCGGTGTCGTGGGCGAAAAACCTTTGGGCTGACCCGGGCGCTGGCCGGCAGTGGGCGGTGCATCCAGCCCAGGTGAGTCTCGGTCACTTCCACCCAGCCTTCACCGACGGGCGGCAGGCTGCACTGCTTGAAGGCCAGGCAATGTCCGTGGGCATCAAGCAGGGCAAAGTGGCGATGACGAGCGTGGGACATGAACAGGGTCTTGAGAAGGCGCATGGCTGTGTACCTGGTGTGTTACATGCTTGAAGGTTGCCAGTGTGGCATGACACTGGGGTGACGAATTTATGCGAATTTGTAATTTGCGCAGGGGCTTCAGCCACCGTTCAGGATCGCTGGTGAGTGGTGCGCGTGCACCGTTATACTGGCGTCCTGTCTGCACCTAGTCCTGGAGAAATGCGTATGTTGCAACGCCTGTTGTTCGGTTTGATCACTGTGACCAGTTTGACCCTTGTCGGCTGCGCCAACAGCCCGCAACAACTCAGCCCGCAACCTAAAGTCACCGCGCAGTTGGCGGCGGTAGGCCACGGCCAGCCGGTTTCGGTACGCGTGGTTGACGGTCGCCCGTCGCCAACCCTGGGTTCGCGTGGCGGCCTGTATCCTGAGACCGCGTTGATTTCGGTGAACGGCCAGGATGTGCTGCCCAAGTTGCAGGCCCAGGCTGAAGCCGCTGTGCGTTTGCTGGGCTTTACGCCGACCAACTCGCCAGGCGTGCCGCAACTGACCGTGACCCTGGCCGAGCTGAAATACCAGTCGCCCAAAGACGGCCTGTATGTGACCGAGGCTTCCATCGGCGCTACCTTCAAGTCTGACGTCAGTGCCGGTACCCGCCGCTACAGTGGCCGCTACGCAGCCTCGCTCAACCAGCGGTTCGGCATGTCGCCCAACCAGGAAACCAACACCAAGCTGGTCAGCGACGTGCTCAGTGATGCCTTGACCCGCCTGTTCAAGGACCCAAGCATCGGTCAACTGCTCAGCGCGCAATAAGCCGCTCACAAAAAACCGGGCTCATCGCTGAGCCCGGTTTTTTTGTGCCCGTGGTTTTTGTCATGCGGCCGTATCGACATAAAAGTCCAGCATGCTCACACCGGTGAGCAGATCCAGCTCCGGCAGATCGGCATGCTGGTGCCCGCCGAGGGCGCAATACACCAGCCAATGGCGGTCCTGAACGTTGAACGCGAGACTGCCGATCAGCGCCTCCTGTTCCTCGCTCTGGGCGATCAAATACAGCCGATCCTGGTTTTGCGCATGCAACATGACAAGCTCCTCAAGCGTCGAAGGGCAACAGAGTGGCTTGTTAAGGTGACGTTCAGGTGACGGCGTAAATTACTGGATACATTAGCCGTCAATGGGGAAGGAGCATTAAATGCGCAGGAGGCGACTGTCGTTCAGGTGTGTACCTGGACTGATACCCGAAGACTGATTTACCGAGGTTTGCGATGGCGCTGCCCGCACTGCTCATTAATATTGTTGCCCTGTTGGTTGCCTGCTCGGGCGCCTGGGTGTTGTTCATCACCCGTCTGCATGCACAGCGTGCGATAGCTGACCTGGCCCTGCGCAGCGAAGAGCGCGCTATCGACCAACCGATGCTGTTTCTGGATACACGCACCGAGCGGGCGCATCGCCTGGCGTACCGCGTCGGGTTCGCCTGCCTTGGCTTGGCCCTGGCCATCTCCTGGCTCAGCACCCGCTTATAATTCCACTGCGAAACCAAATGTGGGAGCGGGCTTGCCCGCGAAGGCGGTGTATCAGCCACTGAATCTTTAACTGAACCAACGCTATCGCAGGCAAGCCAGCTCCCACACTGGCCATGTACTGCCCGCTGAGTCAGCGCCTGCCACATATCCCCTGTGGGCTCACTATTACAGTGGGATACCGGCCTTGACTCGGTATTGGTTGCGTACCGGCGTCGCATACTGCACCACCAGATAAGGCCGGTGCTCCGCCGGGCACTCGTTCAAGCGCCGCTCCCATTCCGCCTTCGCCTTGGCCAGCTCATCGGCCGGGAACACGTCCGCCGCCTTGGGCACCTGCAATTGCGGGTCGGCATCACTCCACTGCGCGTACGCCAGGTAGTGCACCGGAAACAAGCGGTAGCCACCGAGGATCTGCCGGTCCATTTCCGCGGCCAGCAGCTTGGTGTCTTCGAAACGCTCGGTGATCGGCGGCGCAAAGTTCACGTGCACTCGGCCTTTATAGCCGGTAATGCCCAAGGCAATGCTCACATCATCCTCTCCCGGTGCCTTGGTGTAGGTGCCGGTGGTGGCGCGGATATACAGCTCGCGGGCCTTGGCGGCATCGCAGGGGTCGTACTCGTAGCTGATGGACACCGGCGTCAGGTTCAACGACTGGATGACCTCGGCAAATGGCTCGTCCTTGCGGCTGACGTGGAACATCTTGAGGATCGCCGATTCGGTACGGTCATCGCCATCCTTGGCCCGGCCTTCAGCCTGGGCAATCCAGATCGACTGGCAGTCGTTGCGGATCGAATGGTTGATGTAGGCCGACAGCAGGTGGTAGGCCGCCATCTTCTCCTTTCGCCCGGTAATCGAACGGTGCACGATGAAGCTCTTGTTCAGGCGCATCAGGTCGCTGACAAACGGCTTTTGCAGCAGGTTGTCGCCGATGGCGATGCGCGGCGTCGGCAGGCCGGCGTGGTACACGGCGTAGTTGACGAAGGCCGGGTCCATCACGATGTCGCGGTGGTTGGCCAGAAACAGATAGGCGGTGCCGGATTTCAGTTGCTCGACGCCGGTATAGGTCACGCCGTCGGTCGCCCGGTCAATGGTGTGGTCAACGTAGTACTCGACCTTGTCCTGCAGCGTGGCCACGGTGGTGACGCCAGCGAACTCGCGGCGCAGTTTGCGCGCAATCATTGGCTTGAGCAGCCAGCCCAGGGCGCCTGCAAAGCGCGGGAAGCGAAAGTGGGTCAGGATGTCCAGAAAGGCCTTGTCACTGAACAGGCGCGCCAGCACTGCCGGGACTTCGCTGTCGTTGTAAGGTCGGATGGTATCGAATTCGCCCATCATGCTCTCTTGTTAGAAACGGCTAGGGTAAGTAAAAGGAAATGTCAGGGTGCGGTCCGAATAAGGGGCCGGCCAAGAATAGCCCTGTAAATAGACCGGCGATTATACGCACAAGTCACCTAGGAGACTGCGATGCTCGAAACTGCGCTGTACGATTGTCCTTATTGTGGCGAAGCGGTCGAGACGACGGTGGATTTGTCTGGCGGGGACCAGACCTATATAGAAGACTGCCAAGTGTGTTGCCGGCCGATCACGTTCGACCTGCAAGTTCATGGTGAAGAGTGGATGCTTGAAACCCGCAGCGAAAATGAATAATGCGCAGCGAGAACGAATAAAAAGGTACGCCCATGCAGCGAATCTACGAACCGGAAAATCTGATGGAGGGCGAGTTGTTGCAGCAGATGCTTGCCAGTGAAGGTATCGAGGCGCACCTGGTGGGGCGCCATTTGCTCGGCGGCACGGGCGAGTTGCCGATATTCGGCTTGCTGGGGCTGGAGGTCGACAACGACCAGGCCGCCTGCGCCCGTGAGCTGATCACCGCCTATATCGGCGCCCAACCCTTGCCCGGCGACGAACCCGACAGCTTCCCTGACGTGTTGGTCTGTTAGGCTGTCGGTCGGTTTACCCAAGAGTCGTGTTGCCCCATGTGTGGACGTTATGCCCTGTTTCGCTGGAACCCTGCCTTTGCTGCCTTGCCCGGCTTCCCCGCCGACCAGCAGGCCCAGTGGAACATCTCCCCGAATGATTCGGTGCTGATCCAGCGCCTGAGCGAGGGCCAACTCACCCTGGCGCGTGCCCGTTGGGGCCTCACACCGCCCTGGCTGACAGACCTGTCGCGCACCCCGGCCCACGCTCGCGCAGAAACCCTGGCCGAACAACCGATGTTTCGTGAAGCCTTCCGCTTGCGCCGTTGCCTGCTGCCCGCCAATGGCTTTTATGAGTGGCGCGGCACCCAGCGCAAGCGCCCGTACTGGCTCACGCCGGGGGAGGGCTCCACGTTGTTCTTTGCCGCAGTGTGGGAAGCGTATCCGGTGCAGGAGCAGGTGTGGCTGAGCACGGCGGTGGTTACCCAAGCGGCGCAAAGTCAGCGGCGGCCATTGATCCTGGACGCGGCAGGGCAGGCCGCCTGGCTCGATCCCGAGACTCCGCTGCAGGTGCTACAGGGCCTGCTGGCGGCTGAGCCTGCCGTGCTGCGCGAGCGGGTGCTGGCCAATATGGTCAACGATCCGAAGCTCAATGGGCCGGAATGCCTGACCCCAGCATGAGCTTTGCCCGTCGGGCCGCGTTCGGATGTATCTTAAATTCAGCGGTTAAACGTCCAGGGTATCTGGCGCAGATACAAATGACCGCCTACGATACGCGCCATGTTTTCAGGGAGCGTGTTCATGAAGAAGTCATTGGTGGTAAGTGGTTTGGTTGCAGCAATGCTGCTGGCGGGTTGCCAGTCGGTCAATACCACCAGCGGCGGCGCCGTTGGGGTAGAGCGCAAGCAGTACATGTTCAGCATGCTGTCGAGTCAGGAAGTCGACCAGATGTATGCCCAGTCTTATCAGCAGACCCTGGGTGAAGCCAGCAGCAAAGGGGTGCTGGACAAGACCAGCGCCAACGCCAAGCGCGTGCAGGCCATTGCCAAGCGCCTGATCGCCCAGGCTCCGACTTTCCGCGCGGATGCGGCCCAGTGGAACTGGGACGTGAACCTGATCAAAAGCGATGAGATGAACGCCAACTGCGGGCCTGGCGGCAAGATCCTGGTGTACAGCGGCTTGATCGACAACCTCAAGCTCACCGATGACGAGCTGGCTGCCGTGATGGGTCATGAAATCGCCCACGCCCTGCGTGAACACGGCCGCGAAGCCATGTCCAAGGCCTACGGTATCCAGATGGCCAAGCAGGGCGCCGGGGCAATATTCGGTCTCGGCCAGGACAGCCTGGCACTGGCCGATACCGTCGCCAACTACGGCATGACCTTGCCCAACAGCCGCAGCAACGAAAACGAAGCCGACCTGATCGGCCTGGAGCTGGCCGCCCGCGCTGGCTACAACCCGAACGCGGCCATCACGTTGTGGAACAAGATGGCCAAGGCTTCGGAAGGCGCACCGCCGGAATTCATGAGCACGCACCCGGCTTCGGACAGCCGCATCGCGTCCTTGCAGGCGGCGATTCCGAAGGTGATGCCGCTCTACCAGCAGGCCAAGAAGTCCTGACCCTGTAGGAGCGAGCTTGCTCGCGAAAAACTCACCGGCACCGCGTTTATTCAGGCAGCACGCGTTATCGTTGACGTTTTTCGCGAGCAGTGATCGGTTTACAGCCAGCCGCTGCTTTGCATGGCCTTGTACACCGCAATAATCGCCAGCACGAAGAACGCCGTAGCCGCCAAGCGACGAATCAAGGTCAGCGGCAGTTTCTCCGCGGCAAAATTCCCCGCCAGCACCACCGGCACGTTGGCAATCAACATGCCCAGGGTGGTACCGATAATCACCAGCCACAGTTCCGGGTATTGCGCCGCCAGCATCACCGTGGCGATCTGGGTCTTGTCACCGATTTCGGCGAGGAAGAACGCAATCAAGGTGGTCAGGAAGGGCCCGAACTTACGGGTGGTACTGGCTTCGTCATCATCGAGTTTGTCCGGCACCAGGGTCCACAGCGCCGTGGCGCAGAAGCTCGCGGCGAGGATCCAGTGCAGCACCGCATCCGAGAAGAAACTCCCGAACCAGGCGCCCACGGCACCGGCCGCCGCATGGTTGGCCAGGGTCGCGGCAACGATGCCGGCGATGATCGGCCAGGGCTTGCGAAAGCGAGCAGCAAGGATGAGTGCGAGCAGTTGCGTCTTGTCGCCGATTTCGGCCAAGGCAACGATTGCGGTAGGAACGAGTAGTGAATCCAGCATCAGGTAGTTTCCAGGGGCGGGTCGACACGGCTATGACACGTACAGCCTTCCCGCCCCGGGTAAGGTGTGCGTGTCATAGGTCTTGTCAAACCCCGGTCCGTCTGTGCGGACTCCTGGGTCGCATACGCCATGGTCTGCTGACCAAGTATGTTGACGTATGCCGGACGAGCATGGGCTCGTGGGAGACTACTCCCCTAGGACGCTGCGGATTCTGCCTAGGCAAAACCCATTCGGCAAGCGTTCTTTTTCAAACGTCCGTCAGGGGCGCTTGGCGCGGTAAATGCGAAAACCATTGCCTTCGGCCTTGATTGCGCAGATGCCCAAATGCTCTTCGATCAGTGGCTGGTACTTCAGGAAGCTATTGGCAACCAGGCGAAGTTCGCCACCTTTTGCCAGGTGTTTCGCTGCTTTTCGCAGCAGGTTCTCCGTGGCGAAATAATCGGTGTGCACGCCGACATGGAACGGTGGGTTGCTCAAAATCGCGTTCAAACCCATGGGCGCCGCGTCGATTCCGTCGCCGGTCAACACGTCGGCTTCCAGGCCGTTCGCTGCCAGTGTCAGGCGACTGCTGGCAGCGGCGAAGGCATCCACATCCAGCATCGTCACGGTGTTATGCGGGTAGCGGCGTTTGACCGCAGCCCCCAGTACGCCAGCGCCGCAACCGAAATCGAGCAGGTTGCCGCTGGGCAGCTTGTCCAAGTGCTCCAGCAACAACTCGGTGCCGCGGTCCAGGCGGCCATGGCTGAACACCCCTGGCAAGCTCACCACCTTCAGCGGACCTTCGGCCAGAGGTACGTCGAAGACCTGCGCCAGGCTCTCAAGCTCCACGGCTTGCGGCGCGTTAGCGACAGTGACCTGCCATAGTTGGCAATGCCGTGCGCTATCGAGCTTGCGCGGTTTGCCGAACGGAACCATCTGCTTGGCGGCACTTTCGATACCCCCCTTTTTCTCGCCCACCAGAAACAGCTCGGCGCCAGGCAGGCGCGCGGCCACGGCGTTGAGCAGGTAGTCGGTGAGGTCTTTGGACTTGGGCAGGAAAATCACCGCCGCATCAAAGGCGCGCTCGGGCACTGTCACGCCAAACTGGCTGCGTTCGGCGAAGCGCGCATCGAGCGCCGCCTGGTCACCGGCATGCCAGCACCAGCCGTGGGCATTGGGCAGGCGCCCAAGCAAATCGTCGGCAGGCAAACCTACGAGCAGCAGGTTGCCTTGAAAAAGTTCGGCCTGTCGAAGCAGTACTTCACTGCGCGGATCCATAGTCTGCTCCTTGAAAAGGGGCGCAGTTTATCAACTGACGACGCGCAGCGGGGCGCCGTTGAAAAAGCCCTGGGCGTTTTCCGTGAGCTGGCCAACGATACGCTGCCGTGCTTCGCGACTGCCCCAGGCGTTGTGGGGCGTGACGATCAAGCGTGGAATGTCTCCCGCCAGCAGCGGGTTGCCATTGACTGGCGGCTCGACACTCAGCACATCAGTCGCTGCGCCGCCAAGGTGACCACTTCGCAGCGCGTCGGCCAGGGCCTGTTCATTGATCAAACCACCGCGCGCAGTATTGACCACAAATGCGCCGGGCTTGAGCAAGGCCAGTTCACGGGCGCCGATAAAGTCGCGGGTGTGTTCATTGAGTGGGCAATGCAGGGTCAGCGCATCGACCTGGGTCAGCAATTCGTCCAGCGGCACACGGTCGGCGCGGGCAGGGCGCCCAGGTATCGCGCCGAGCATCACGCGCATGCCGAACGCTTCGGCCAGGCGTGCCACGGCACTGCCCAATTCACCATGGCCGAGCAGGCCGAGGGTTTTGCCTTCCAGTTCGACGATCGGATGGTCCAGCAGGCAAAACTGTTTGGCATGCTGCCATTTGCCAGCGGCCACATCCTGTTGGTAATCCTTCAAGCGCGTGGCGAGGTTGAGCAACAGCATGATCGTATGTTGCGCCACCGACGGCGTGCCGTAACCCTGGCAGTTGCTCACGGTAATCCCCTTGGCGCGGGCCGCTTCAAGGTCGATATTGTTGGTGCCGGTGGCCGACACCAGGATCAGCTTGAGCTCGGGGCAGGCCGCCAGGGTTTGGGCTGTGAGCGGGATTTTGTTGCTGATGGCGACTTGGGCGCCCTGCAAGCGCTCCAGCACATTCTCGGGCGTGGTCTGTTCAAACAACTGCAACTGGCTGAAGCAGCCATGCAAACCGCTGAGGTCGAGGTCGCCCAAGTCCAGCGAAGGGTGGTCGAGGAAGACGGCGCGGCGATTGTTCATGATCAACTGTACCTTTTGCGACGAGGTTCGAAGGCGTAATCTGCCGAGCCTATCAGATGAAATAATCAGTTACTTAATGGAGTGAGCATGTACGTCGCCGAGTTTTTGACCGTAGCCTTGATTCACTTGTTGGCAGTGGCGAGCCCCGGCCCGGATTTCGCCGTGGTGGTGCGTGAAAGCGTGACCCACGGCCGCCGTGCTGGCACATGGACGGCCTTGGGCGTCGGTTCGGCGATTTTCCTGCATGTGGGTTACTCGTTGCTGGGTATCGGCTTGATCGTGTCCCAGTCCATTGTGTTGTTCAATGCGTTGAAGTGGGCCGCAGCCGCGTACCTGCTTTACATTGGCTTCAAGGCCCTGCGCGCCCAGCCGGCCAAGCCTGCGGCCGAGGGCGAGTTGCACCGTGAAGCGGGCGAGCGCACCCCACGCGGCGCGTTTACCGCAGGTTTTGTGACCAATGGCTTGAACCCCAAGGCCACGCTGTTCTTTCTGTCGCTGTTCACCGTAGTGATCAACCCGCACACGCCGCTGGCAGTGCAGGCCGGTTATGGGGTGTACCTGGCGGTGGCTACTGCGTTGTGGTTTTGCCTGGTGGCCATGTTGTTCAGCCAGCAGCGCGTGCGCGCCGGGTTTGCAAAGATGGGTCATTGGTTTGATCGGACGATGGGCGCGGTGTTGATTGCCATCGGGGTGAAACTGGCCTTTACCAGCATGAAATAATCATTTTTCTCAAGTGAGCACAATCCAGATGTGGGAGCGGGCTTGCTCGCGAATGCGGTGCTTCAGTCAAAGATATACCGGCTGACACTCCGCATTCCCGAGCAAGCCCGCTCCCACATTGGGTTTCATTAGGTCCTTGGTAATGGCGTAACGCTAGCATTTACTGGCCCCTGCAAATCATTCCTTTGGCTGATTTGGCTGAAACATAAGCGCTCTACAGTGCAGGTCTTCAAGCCAAGACCGTGCAGTCATTAAAGGGATTCTTATGTTGCAGACCCGTGTTATCCCGCCCGCCGAAGGTGCGTACCAATACCCGCTGTTGATCAAACGCCTGTTGATGTCCGGGACTCGCTACGAGAAAACCCGGGAAATTATCTATCGCGACAAGCTGCGCTACAGCTACCCGACGCTGATCGAGCGCGTCGCTCGCCTGGCCAATGTGCTGACCGAAGCCGGGGTCAAGGCCGGTGACACGGTGGCGGTGATGGACTGGGACAGCCACCGTTACCTGGAGTGTATGTTCGCCATCCCGATGATCGGCGCGGTGATTCACACTATCAACGTGCGCCTGTCGCCAGAACAGATTCTGTACACCATGAACCACGCCGAAGACCGCTTTGTGCTGGTCAACAGTGAGTTCGTGGGGCTCTACCAGGCGATTGCCGGGCAGCTCACTACCGTCGACAAGACCTTATTGATTACCGATGGTGACACCCACACCGCCGAGCTGCCCAACCTGGTAGGTGAGTACGAAACCCTGCTGGCCGCCGCCAGCCCCACCTATGACTTCAAGGACTTCGACGAAAACTCGGTCGCCACCACCTTCTACACCACCGGCACCACCGGCAACCCCAAGGGCGTGTACTTCACCCATCGGCAACTGGTGCTGCACACCATTGGCGTAGCGACCATCATGGGCAGCGTCGACAGCGTGCGGCTGCTGGGCACCAACGACGTGTACATGCCGATCACGCCGATGTTCCACGTACACGCCTGGGGCTTGCCGTATGTGGCGACCATGCTTGGGCTCAAACAGGTGTACCCCGGCCGCTACGACCCGGAATACCTGGTGGAACTGTGGCGCAAGGAGAAGGTGACGTTCTCCCACTGTGTGCCGACCATCCTGCAAATGGTGCTCAACGCCAAGGCTGCGCAGAACGTGGATTTCGGCGGTTGGAAAATCGTCATCGGCGGCAGCGCCCTGAACCGTTCGCTGTACGAAGCCGCCAAGGCCCGAGGCATTCAACTGACCGCTGCATATGGCATGTCCGAGACCGGGCCGCTGGTATCCTGCGCTCACCTCAATGATGAGTTGATGGCTGGCAGCGAAGATGAGCGCACCACCTACCGCATCAAGGCCGGTGTGCCGGGGCCGTTGGTCGAAGCGGCAATCATGGACACCGACGGTCGTTTTCTGCCCGCCGATGGCGAAACCCAGGGCGAACTGGTGCTGCGCGCGCCGTGGCTGACCGAGGGTTACTACAACGAGCCGCACAAGGGCGCCGAGCTATGGTCCGGTGGCTGGTTGCACACCGGTGATGTGGCTACGCTGGATGCCTTTGGCGTGATTGATATTCGTGACCGCATCAAGGATGTGATCAAGACCGGCGGCGAATGGATCTCCTCCCTGGCCCTCGAAGACCTGGTCAGCCGTCACCCCGCCGTACGGGAAGTGGCGGTGGTAGGCATCGCCGATCCGCAATGGGGCGAGCGCCCCTTCGCTTTGTTGGTGGTGCGTGAAGGGCATGTGATCGATGCGCGAGAGCTCAAGGAACACCTCAAGCCTTTTGTCGAACTGGGCCATTTGAGCAAGTGGGCGATCCCGAGCCAGATCGCCGTTGTTACTGAAATTCCCAAGACCAGTGTCGGCAAGCTCGACAAGAAACGTATCCGTGTCGACATCATCGAATGGCAGGCCAACAACAGCACGTTCCTGTCCACGCTTTAAACCCTCTCGCCGCGCCCGTTCGGGCGCGGCAATGCTCTATATCAAGCCTTTACTTGTGATTTGCCGAATTTCAGCCATCCTTCCCGCGTCGACCTTCGTCGGCGTGGCGAAAGGGTTGTGGCAGACAGGTTGGTGATGCAAATCACACTTTAGAGGGATCAAGCACTACCCCCCTCTGGCTATAGTCCCTTTCAGAGTTTTTCGCGGATGTTGCGCTTCGAGCCATGGAGGCTCGGTGGCGATGCGGCATTGGAATCGTTGTATCCCGGCCGTTACATCTGAAGAAAGGGCTCACTGCCATAACAATAAAATATGCACATGGAGTAGCGTCGATGACCTCAGTAAACCAGTTCTGGCGCCGGGCAAGACTGCCCCTGGCCGTCAGCCTCGCTTCTACGCTCGCCGGGCCGGCATTCGGCGTCAGTTTCAACATTGGTGAAATCGAAGGGAGCTTTGACTCGTCGCTTTCCGTGGGGGCGAGCTGGTCCACGGCCAAGCCCAATCGTGACCTGATCGGTGCCAACAACGGCGGCAAGGGCCTGTCCCAGACCTCCGATGACGGGCACTTGAACTTCAAGCGCGGCGAAACGTTCTCGAAGATCTTCAAGGGCATCCACGACCTGGAACTGAAGTACGGCGACACCGGTGTGTTTGTGCGGGGCAAGTACTGGTACGACTTCGAACTCAAGGACGAAAGCCGTCCGTTCAAGGACATCAGCGACAACAACCGCAAGGAAGGCGCCAAGTCTTCGGGCGGGCAGATTCTCGATGCATTCGTCTACCACAACTACTCGATTGCCGATGCGCCGGGTTCCGTGCGTTTTGGTAAGCAGGTCGTGAGCTGGGGCGAAAGTACCTTCATCGGCGGCGGCATCAACTCCATCAACCCGATCGACGTGTCGGCGTTTCGTCGTCCGGGGGCCGAGATCAAGGAAGGCTTGATCCCGGTGAACATGTTCTACGTGTCCCAGTCGCTCACCGACAACCTGTCGGCCGAGGCGTTTTACCAACTGGAGTGGGACCAGACCGTGACCGATAACTGCGGCACGTTCTTCTCGCAGCCGGACGTGATCTCCGATGGTTGCAGCAACAACCTGCGGGTACTGAACAAGCGTTCCACCATTCCTGCTGCCGCCCTGCCGACCCTGGGTGCCTTGGGTGTGGACGTGAACAGCGAAGGCGTACTGGTGCGTCGTGGTCCGGACCGTGATGCACGCGACAGCGGCCAGTTCGGCGTCGCTATGCGCTACAACTTCGAACCGCTGGATACCGAATTCGGCGCCTACTTCATGAACTACCACAGCCGTGCGCCGATCTTCAGCGCGCAGGGCGCGCCATCGGCGGCCTACACGCGTCCGCTGGGGCCACTGGGGGCCTTGCGGCCGTTGATCGTGGCGGGTAGTTCGAACTACTTCGTCGAGTACCCGGAAGATATTCGCCTCTACGGCCTGAGCTTCTCCACCACCTTGCCTACCGGCACCGCCTGGAGCGGTGAGTTGAGCTACCGTCCGAATGCGCCGGTGCAGTTGAGCACCACTGACATTCTGTTCGCCGGCGTCACGCCGATCCCCGGCTTTGGCAATGCGTCCGTGCTCAAGGGCACGCCAGGCCAGGACCTGCACGGCTACAACCGCAAGGAAGTCACCCAGTTCCAGACCACTTTCACGCACTTCTTCGACCAGGTCATGGGCGCCAGCCGCCTCACCACCGTCGGTGAAATCGGCGTGACCCACGTGGGTGGCCTGGAAAGCAAATCCCAGGCTCGTTACGGCCGCGATCCGGTGTTCGGCCCAGGCACGCTGCCAGGTGGGTTCTGCAACGCCCTCAACAACTCCACCGCCAACGGCGCCGGCTTGCCCAACGCTGCTGGCCTGAACACCAATTGCAATAACGACGGCTATACCACCGCAACGTCATGGGGCTACCGCGCCCGTGCCATCTGGGAATACCCGGACGTGTTCGCGGGCGTGAACCTCAAGCCCAACGTGGCCTGGTCCCATGACGTCAAGGGTTACTCGCCAGGCCCTGGCGGCAACTTTGAAGAAGGTCGCAAGGCGGTCAGCCTGGGCCTGGATGCCGAATACCAGAACACCTACACCGCGAGCCTGGCGTACACCAACTTCTTTGGTGGCAAGTTCAGCACCGTGGATGACCGCGACTTTGTCGCCTTGAGCTTCGGCGCCAACTTCTAAGCACACTCTTTCCAAGTGGCATGTATTCAGGAAGACCAGAGCATGAAAATAACAAAAAGTCTGTTGCACGTGGGTGTGCTTGGGCTGTCGATCCTGGCGAGTAACGTCATGGCGGCAGTCTCGGCAGATGAAGCCGCCAAGCTCGGCACGACCCTGACCCCGATGGGCGCCGAGATGGCCGGTAACGCGGCCGGCACCATTCCTAAATGGTCGCCATTGCCGACCAATGCCGGCGCGGTGGACGCCCGTGGTTTCCTCGCCAACCCGTATGCCAGCGAGCAACCGCAGTTCACCATCACCGCGCAGAACGTCGAGCAGTACAAAGACAAGCTGGCCCCCGGGCAATATGCGATGTTCAAGCGTTACCCGGACAGCTTCAAGATGCCGGTGTACCCGACCCATCGCGGCGCCACCGTGCCGGCGGAGGTGTTTGCCTCGATCAAGAAAAACGCCACCACCACCAACCTGGTGTCCGGCGGTAACGGCCTGGAAAACTTCGAAACCGCCGTCCCGTTCCCGATTCCCAAGAGCGGCGTCGAGGTTATCTGGAACCACATCACCCGTTACCGCGGCGGCAGCGTGACCCGCCTGGTTACCCAGGCCACCCCGCAAACCAACGGTTCCTATAGCCTGGTGTACTTCCGCGACCAGTTCGTGTTCCGCGACAAGATGAAGGACTTCGATCCGAAGAACCCAGGCAACGTGCTGTTCTACTTCAAGCAGCAAGTGACTGCGCCAGCGCGCCTGGCCGGTGGTGTACTGCTGGTGCACGAAACCCTGGACCAGGTCAAAGAGCCGCGTTCGGCCTGGGTCTACAACGCCGGGCAGCGCCGTGTGCGTCGGGCGCCGCAAGTGTCCTATGACGGGCCGGGTACTGCCGCCGATGGCCTGCGCACCTCCGATAACCTCGACATGTACAACGGTGCGCCGGACCGCTACGACTGGAAGCTGGAAGGCAAGAAAGAGATGTACATCGCCTCCAACAGCTACAAGGTCGACGATCCCAAGCTCAAGTACGCCGACATCATCAAGGCTGGCCACATCAACCAGGACCTGGCTCGCTACGAGCTGCGCCGGGTCTGGCACGTGGTCGCCACCTTGAAGGAAGGCCAGCGCCACATCTACGCCAAGCGTGACTTCTACATCGACGAAGACACCTGGCAAGCAGCGGTGATCGACCACTACGACGGTCGCGGCCAACTGTGGCGCGTTGCCGAAGCACATGCCGAGAACTACTACGACAAGCAAGTGCCGTGGTACGCCCTGGAAACCCTCTACGACCTGCAGTCCGGCCGCTACCTGGCCCTGGGCATGAAGAACGAAGAGAAGCAGGCCTATGACTTCGGCTTCACCGCCAGCACCAGCGACTTCACCCCAGCGGCCCTGCGCCAGGACGGCGTTCGCTAACTGATCGCTCCCACGCTCTGCGTGGGAGCGCTTCCCGTGACGCTCTGCGTCACGCCTCAAAAGTCGACGCGCAGCGTCGAAGTCTGTATTCCTACGCAGAGCGTGGGAACGATCATTCCTGGATGGGCGCGTTGTTTTTGAGCGCTTCGCGAGCAAGCTCGCTCCTACTTCTTTCCAGGAGGCTGGACGGGATATTTCTTGTCGCAGTTCTTTTTCAGCCATTTGTTGCAAAGATCTACAATCCCGCCGCTTTTACCGCTAGTCTGCGGACATCTGCAATGCCGACAACAGCCTTCTACAAGAGCCCGGCGATGACTGATCTGTCCCGAACCCATGGGCCTGCCAGTGTGGTGATGCCGACCCTGGAAGGCCGCTTCTAC
The DNA here is from genome assembly GCF_012985385.1 of Pseudomonas sp. WS 5503. Classification (NCBI taxonomy): domain Bacteria; kingdom Pseudomonadati; phylum Pseudomonadota; class Gammaproteobacteria; order Pseudomonadales; family Pseudomonadaceae; genus Pseudomonas; species Pseudomonas sp. WS 5503. The sequence goes on along the minus strand of NZ_JAAQWI010000001.1, from coordinate 1,026,190 downwards.
CGGCCCCCGCTGCCTGACGGCTACGTGCTGCGCCCGCGCCTGTGCGAACGGCTGAATGCGGGCCTTGATGGGCGACTGCTGCTGGTCAGCGCGCCCGCGGGGTTTGGCAAGAGTTCGTTGGCGGTGGAGTTCTGCCAGGGCTTGCCTGCCCAGTGGCAAAGCCTGTGGTTGGGCCTGAGCCCTCGGGACAGCGACCCCGGCCGTTTCCTGGAGCGGCTGCTCGACGGCTTGCAACAGTATTTCCCGCAACTCGGCGCCCAATCCCTGGGGTTGCTGAAAATGCGCCAGCGTCACCAACCCTTTGCCTTCGAAGAATGGCTCGATGGCCTGCTCGACGAACTGGCAGTGCACCTGTCTGCACGTTCGCCGTTATTGCTGGTGCTGGATGACTATCACCTGGCCCAAGGCCCGGTGCTGGATCGCTGCCTGCAGTTTTTTCTCAATCATTTGCCTGATGGCCTGGTGGTGCTGGTCACCAGCCGGCAGCGTCCGGACTGGCACCTGGCACGCCTGCGCCTGTCGCGGCACCTGTTGGAACTGCATGAGCAAGATCTGCGCCTGACCCATGACGAGTCCCTGGCGGTGCTGGATGGACACGGCAATGCATTGCGCGGCGAGGCGTTGGAAAACCTGATCCGCCGTAGCGAGGGCTGGGTCGCCGGCCTGCGCTTTTGGCTGTTGGCGGCCTCCGAAGCCGGCAGTGAGAGCGCCTTGCCGCAAAGCCTGCACGGTGGCGAGGGTCTGATTCGCGATTACCTGCTCGAAGAAGTCATCGACTGCCTGCCTGCGGAGGTACAAGCGTTCCTGTACGACACCGCACCTCAGGAGCGCTTTTGCAGCGAACTATGCGACGCCGTCCGCGAGGCCCATGACAGCGCAGAAATCCTGCGCTATTTGCAGGCTCATCAAGTGTTCCTGGTGCCGTTGGATGAGCAAGGCCATTGGTACCGCTACCACCACTTGTTCTCCGACCTGCTGCGCACCCGCCGCGAGAAAAGCGCCACCTTGCCGCCGGCCAGTTTGCACTTGCGCGCCTGTCGCTGGTTTAACGCCCAGGGCTTGATCGACGAGGCGGTGGAGCAGGCGCTGCGGGCCGGGCATCTGGATGTGGCGGCGAACCTGGTGCAGAACCTGTCCGAAGAGCAACTGCTGGCAGAGCAGAATGTGGGCATGCTGTTGCGTTGGAAGATGGATTTGCCCGACAGCCTGCTGATCAGCACGCCACGTTTGATCGTGCTGTATAGCTGGGCGTTGGGGCTGGCGTGCCAATTGGATGCGGCACAGGAGCTGTCCAGTTACCTCAGCCGCTTCCTGCCTGCCCCGTCGGCCACCGCGCAAAAATCCATGTTGGCCCAGTGGTTGGCGCTGAGTGGGATTATTGCCCGTGGGCGTGGGGACCGTGAGCTGACCCAGCGCTATTGCCAAGAGGCGTTGGAAAGCCTGCCGCAAAAGCGTTACGGCCAGCGCCTGATGTGCCTTTCGACCCTGTCCAACCTGGCGATCGTCGATGCCGACCTGTGGCGCGCCCGTGGCCTGAACCGCGAATCGTTGGAACTGGCGCAGCGCGTCGGTAACCCCTTGTTTGAAGCCTTGGCCCATTACGACCGGGCCCGGGTACTGCAGGCGCGGGGGGAGATCCTGCGTTCCCTGGATGAAGTCCGTCAGGGCCTGGAGCGCTTGCATGGGCTCGCCTCCCAACGCCTATATGCCGTGCGCGCGCGCCTGTCGCTGTACGAAGGCTACCTGCTGCTGGTGCGTTACCAGCCCGAGGCCGGCCTGGCGCGTTTGCGCGCCGGCCTGGCCGAGGCCCGTGCCTGCCGCGATATCAGCGTGCTGATCGGGCACTGCGTCATCGCCAGCTTCGAAGGGCGGCGTAGGGAGTTTGCCAATGCTTTTGCCGAACTGGCCGAGGCCGAGCGCTTGATGCACATCTGGGATGTGCCGCCGATCTATTACCTGGCGATGATCACCCTGATCAAATGCGAGTTGTGGCTGGCCCAGGGGCGCACTGACCTGGCCGACGCCTGGCTGGCGCGCCTGGGGCAGACCTACAACGGCGAGCACGCCGCGGCGGCCCCCGAGTTTCATCCGCACCTGCCGCAACATATCGAGCTGCAACAAGCTGCGCTCGATGCCACGCGCCATCAGCCCGACAGCGCGCTGCAACGCCTGGAAGCGTTGGCCCAACAGGCCCATGACAGTGGGCGCCAGATGATTGCCCTGATGGCGCTGGTCCAGCAGGTGCAGTTACTTCTGGATAATAGCCTGGAAGCCAAGGCCCGGCCGGTATTCGCCCGTGCCCTGGAAGCCGGTTCGGGCGGTGCGTTGCAGCCGTTTCAACGGTTGTTGGAGGGTTATCCGCAGTGGATGCGCGATCAGTTGGGCAAGGATTCCCATGGGCTGCTCAATCAGAGCTTGCTGGCGTTGCTGCCCCAAGCCAGCGCAGTTGAAGCCACACCTCAACAGGAAACCCTCAGCACCCGAGAGCTGGCGGTGCTGCAACTGATTGCCCAAGGCTGTTCAAACCAGGAAATCAGCAACCAGCTGTTCATCTCCCTGCACACGGTGAAGACCCACGCCAGCCATATCAACAGCAAGCTCGGCGTGGAGCGTCGTACCCAGGCGGTGGCGCGGGCCAAGGCCATGGGGTTGTTGGCCTGAGCCCTGGGTTCATGGCGTGGTCGGGCAGCCTTTGAGTGAGGTGTCGACGGTCTGATTGATCAGCGCCGCGAAACGCTTGAGGTTGTTCTGATGCGCCACCACCAACTCGTCGATGCTCGGCCCGGCAGGTGATTGCAAGGTGGTGCGGCAGGTCAAGGCCGGGCGATCGCCATTGACTTGCCTCACGCGCCAGCGCACATCGAGCAATGCGTACTGCCCCGGTACCGAGTCAAACCGCTGCACGTCTACGCGCAAAGCCACGGCTTGCCGGGCTTTGCTGTTGGCTAATTGATCCACCAAGGCGCTCCTCAGTTCATCGGCGAGGGTGGCGGCCCACCACTGGGTTTCAAGAATCGCCAGGCCGCTGTCGCCCTGGCGGATAACGATCTGCGCGCGGTCGACCTGAGGCGGCACGCTGATGCTCTCAATGCGCACACCGCCGGCCTCTGCTCGCGTACTCGGGCTCAAGTGCGCCGGGGTCAGGGTATGAAAAGCGATGGGTTCACTGCGGCAGGCACCGAGCAGCAGCAGGGTGCTCAGCAACGTGATCTTCAACGGCAATGTCATGGCGGCTCCAATGGTCATTTGCGGGGTGGCCCTTGCAGGTCCGTCGGTGCGGCGTTATCGGGGCGGCCGCGAATCAGCGACTCCGGATGCCGGCCCAGGTAATCCGAAAGCTCGCGCAGGGAGCGCGACATGCGCCCCAACTCGTCGAGGGTCTGGGTCAGTTGTTCACGCTGCGGCGAGTCTTCGGCCAGGGTTGAACTGGCCGATTGCAGGGTCTTGCTCACGTCGGCCAAGGTCGTCTGCACACCCGGCAGCGTCTTGGCGTTGAATTGCGCCAGGCCCTTGCGCAGTTCGACCAGGCTGGCGTCGAGGTTGCCGGCAATGCGCTCGACAGGCAGTTGGCTGATCTTGTTGACGATGCCTTCGAACTTCTCTTGCAGTTGTTCCAGGTTGCCCGGGATCGTGGGGATGCCCACGGGGCGCTGGTTCGGGTCGAACGCGACTTTCTCGGCCTTGGGGTAGAAGTCCAGGGCGATGTACAGCTGGCCGGTCAGCAAGTTACCGCTGCGGGCCTGGGCGCGCAGGCCGTTTTCGATGAAGGTGCCGATCAGGCGTACGCCGGCTGCCTCATCGTCAGGGTTATTGTTCATGGCCTTGAGCAACTTGGTGTGGGCCTCGCCGAGCAGTTGCGGGTAGATCACGATGCCGACATTGACCGGGAAGGTGCGTTTCTTCGCATCGAAATCCAGGTTGATCGATACAACCCTGCCGAACTCGACGCCGAGGAACTCCACCGGCGCGTCGACTTTCAGCCCACGCAGGGCCTGATCGAAGCGCAGGACCATGTATTGCCCCTTGCCGTTGGGCGGGGCGAGGGCGCTTTGCTGGTCTTCGAACAATTCAAAGCTGCGACTTTCTTCGGCCGGTTTGTCATTGGGGTTGTAGGGCGGCGCCTGGAAGGCGATCCCGCCCATCAACATGGAGGACAAGGATTCGGTTTTCAGCGCGAAGCCATTGGCACCGACGCTCAAGTCGACGCCGCTGGCATTCCAGAACCGCGTGTTCTCGGTGATGTACACATCATTGGGCGCATGCACGAAGATTTCGACATTCACGCCCTTGCCCTCGTTGTCCAGCTCATAGCCCACCACCTGGCCCACCGGGATCTTGCGGTAATAGACGGGGGAGCCGATGTCCAGGGAACCCAGGGCCTGGGTGTGCAGGGTGAAGCGCTTGCCCGGCTCGCCGTAGGTGATGGGCGGCGGGTTTTCCAAGCCGGTGAAGTGCTTGGCGCGGGTCTCGGATTGACCGATGTCCGCGCCGATATAGTCGCCGGACAACAACGTGTCGATGCCCGACACGCCGCCTGCGCCAATGCGCGGGCGCACCACCCAGAATTTCGAATCTTCGCGGGTGAAGCTTTCGGCCTGTTTGACCAGCTCGACGGTGGCATTGACGCTTTTCTGGTCATCACTCAGAGCTACGGCGGTTACTTGGCCGATCACCACGTTGCGGTATTTGACCTCGGTTTTGTTGGCAACCAGCCCGCTGCCGGTCTTGAAGTTGAGGACGATGGTCGGCCCTTGTTGCATGACGCTGTGAATCACCAGCGAGATCCCCACCAGTACGGCGACAATCGGCACGATCCAGACCAGCGAGACACTGAAACGACGCGTCTTGATCACGGGTTGCCCCGCAGGGGTGTCAGCCTTGGATGAGCTCATCCGAGGTCTCCTCGTTATGTGGGTTTTCCCAGATTAGCCGGGGATCAAAACTCATGGCCGCCAGCATCGTAAACACGACCACCAGGCCAAAAAACAGAATGCCCAGGCGCGGTTCGATCGTGCCCAGGGCTTGAAACTTCACCAGCGCGGCCACCAGGGCAACCACGATGACATCGAGCATCGACCAGTAGCCGATCAGTTCGATAAACCGAAACAGCTTTGAACGCTCCTTGCGCGCCCACTGGCTATTGCGCTGCACGGTGACCAGCAGCAGCCCCAGCGACAGGAACTTGATACCCGGCACGGCAATGCTGGCGATGAAAATGATCAGCGCAATGTCCCAGGCGCCATGCTGCCAGAACTCCAGCACGCCACTCATGATGGTGCTGTCTGCGCCCGAGCCGAGCATGGTGGTGTTCATCACCGGCAGTAAGTTGGCCGGGACATAAAAGGCGAGGGCGGTGAGCATGTAGGCCCAGGTTCGGGTCAGGGACTGCACCTTGCGCCGATGCAGTGCGGCGCCACAGCGATCGCACTCGGTGGGCTCAAGGCGCATGTCGCAGGGCTGGCCGCAGGTATGGCACAGGCACAGGTTCAGCTCGCGGGCGGTGGGCGGTGAATTCATACGGTGTCCCACAGGTCGCGTACATCGCGCCCGGCAATGCGGATCAGCAACAGGCTCAGGGCGGCCAAGGCGAACAGGCCGGTGCCAGGGATCACATCCAGCATGCCGGCCAGCTTGAAGACCGCGACCATCGCGCCCAGCAGGCACACCTCCAGCATGCTCCAGGGCCGGAGTGCTTCGAGCCAGCGCATGCACAGCTTGAATGCCGGCGAGCGCTTACCGGCCAACGCGAAACTCAGCACCCAGATCAGCAACAGCAGCTGAAACACCGGCGCGATAATGATGGAAATCGCCGCGACCAAAGCAATGAACGTAATCGGCCCCAGGCTCAATGCAACGACTGAATCCCAGAGCGTCGCGCTGTTTTTCAAGCCCTGCAGGCTGATGCTCATCACCGGATAAAAGTTCGCAAAGGTCCACAGCACTGCGGCGGTCACCGTCAGGGCGAGGCGTTGCTGCACCGACAGGCCGTTATAGCGCTGCAGCACGCCAAAACAACGCACACACAGGGCTTTTTGATGTTTGGCGAGCGTGACTTTCTCGTACACGCAGTCGCAGTGTTCGCAGATGATCTGTTGATTCGCCATGGGTGTTGCTCCAAATGCGACTGACTGCAGCAGGGGATTTCAATGGCGCTTGCGTAGCTTAGCAGCGGATGGACCGCGTAATCGACTCCTTCCAGAGCAGGGCCAAGCTACACCATACTGCACTTGGAACGCGCCAGAGAGCTTGCAGGACACTCATGACTATTGAAAAACAACCGTTGATTCGCGAAACCTTTCCCGTCGGCCCGTTGCAGTGCAACTGCACCATCATTGGCGACCCGATCACTAAAAAAGCCATCGTAGTCGACCCCGGTGGCAATCACGAGTTGATCCTGGCGCGCCTTGATGCGCTGGGACTGAAGGTGGTGAGCATTATCCACACCCATGCTCACCTCGATCATTTCCTCGCCTCCGGTCAATTGAAAGAAAAGACCGGCGCCACGCTGCATCTGCACAAAGATGATCAATTTCTATGGGACAACCTGGAAATGCAATGCCAGATGTTTCGCGTGCCCTACGTCCCGGTACCGTCGCCGGATCGCTGGCTGGAGCATGACGAAGAACTGGCCTGCGGCTGTGGCGTAGCCTTGCACACCCCAGGGCATACGCCGGGCTCGATGAGTTTCTGGTTCGCCGACGCCAAGCTGTTGATCGCCGGCGATACCTTGTTTCGTCGCGGCGTAGGGCGCACGGACTTATGGGGTGGCGACCAGGCGACGATCGTGCGGTCGATCAAGCAGCGCTTGTATACGCTGGACGAGGGCGCGACGGTGGTCACTGGGCATGGGCCGGATACGTTGCTGGGCGATGAGATGCGGGAGAATCCTTTCGTGCGTGCGTGATGGGTTGTCGGCTCTGATACAAGCCGGTACAGACACACAGACACAGGCCCGAGCCAAAGACAGCTATGCTTTACGCACCCCTCCACGGAATTTTTGCCGTTTGTCGCGTTCCAAACTCGGCACAGGTCCATTGCCAATGTCCTCTGCATCACAGAATGCAAAAGTAGGAGCTTCCTTCATGTTCACTCCGCGTCGTCTGCTTGTTGTCGCTACCGCCGTAGCCCTGTTGTCTGGCTGCGCCTCACCTAACCCTTATGACGGCAGCCAGGGACAGGCCAGCAATGGTTCCGAAAGCGGCATGAGCAAAACCGCCAAGTACGGCGGCCTCGGTGCGCTGGCTGGTGCATTGGCCGGTGCGGCCATCGACCATAACAACCGTGGCAAGGGCGCGCTGATTGGCGCAGTGGTTGCGGGTGCCGGTGCGGCGGGCTATGGCTACTACGCCGACCAGCAAGAGAAAAAGCTGCGTGAAAGCATGGCGAACACCGGCGTCGAGGTGCAGCGCCAGGGTGACCAGATCAAGCTGATCATGCCGGGCAACATTACCTTCGCCACCAACTCGGACGCGATCTCCAGCAGCTTCTACCAGCCGCTGAACAACCTGGCCAACTCTCTCAAGCAGTTCAACCAGAACACCATCCAGATCGTTGGCTACACCGACAGCACCGGTAGCCGCCAACTGAATATGGACCTGTCCCAGCGCCGTGCGCAGAGCGTGGCCAACTACCTGACCTCCCAAGGCGTCAACGGGGCCAACCTGAGCGCACGCGGTGCCGGCCCGGATAACCCGATTGCCAGCAACGCCGACGTGAATGGCCGTGCCCAGAACCGTCGCGTCGAAGTCAACCTCGGCCCGATCCCTGGCCAGCAATACGGCCAGCCTGGCCAGCAGCAGGCGCCACAGCAGAACAACCAGTTCCAGGGCAACCCGTACCAGCAATACCAGTAAACCCTGGGCACTAAAAAGGGCGCCGTGCAGTCAATGCACGGCGCCCTTTTTTGATCGTTCCCACGCTCTGCCTGGGAATGCCCGCTCGGACGCTCCGCGTCCCACTCTTGGCGCAAAAGCTGAAGCTTGTGCGGTGACGCGGAGCGTCACGGGATGCGTTCCCACGCAGAGCGCGGGAACGATCCTTGCCAGCAACGCCGACGTGAATGGCCGTGCGCAGAACCGTCGCGTCGAAGTCAACCTCGGCCCGATCCCTGGCCAGCAATACGGCCAGCCTGGTCAGCAGCAGGCACCACAGCAGAACAACCAGTTCCAGGGCAATCCGTACCAGCAATACCAGTAAACCCTTTTTTGATCGTTCCCACGCTCTGCGTGGGAATGCCCGCTCGGACGCTCCGCGTCCCACTCTTGGCGCAAAAGCTGAAGCTTGTGCGGTGACGCGGAGCGTCACGGGATCCGTTCCCACGCAGAGCGTGGGAACGATCAGGCAGCTTCGATCTACATCAGTCGATGTATTCGAATACCTTGACGATCTTCTGTACGCCCGACACGCCTTGCACCAGGTTGGCGGCGCGGGTGGCTTCTGCCTGGGTCAGCAGGCCCATCATGTAGACGATGCCGTTATCGGTGACGATCTTGATTCGCGAGCCTGGCACTGCACTGTCGGTCAGCATCTGGGCCTTGATCTTGGTGGTCAGCAAGGCATCGTTGCTGATGGCCAGCAGAGTGATCGGGTCCATGACTTGTAGTTCGTTGTGGACCTTCTTGACGCGTTGCACGCCGGCAGCGGCTTGCTCGGCCTGGGCCTTGAGATCGGCGCGGGGTGTTTGGCCTGCCAGCAGGACCACGCCGTTGAAGCTGGTCACCACGATGCGCGAGGCACCGTTGCCCAGGTCGGTAGCAGCCTTGGCGACGTTGACCTTAACCTTGGTTTCGATCAGCGAATCATCAATGGTGCTGCCGAAGGTGCGCGTGCCCCGGTCGTCCTGAATAGGGGTGTCCCGTGTAGCGGTGATAGCCGAGCTGCAGCCGCTGATGGCGACGCACAGCGTAATGGCCAAAAGACTGAGGCGATTAACGGTCATTCTTCACTCCCGAACAGTTGGCTGTCGATCAGATCGCACAGGCAGTGGATCGCCAGCAGATGAACTTCTTGGATACGTGCAGTGACATTGGCCGGGACGCGAATCTCCACGTCCTCGGGCAGCAGCAGCGAAGCCATGCCGCCGCCGTCGCGACCGGTCAAGGCTACGACAATCATTTCGCGATCATGTGCGGCCTGGATCGCTTGAATAATATTTGCCGAGTTGCCGCTGGTGGAAATCGCCAGCAATACATCGCCCGGCTGGCCTAGGGCGCGGATCTGCTTGGAGAAGATTTCGTTGTAGCTGTAGTCGTTGGCGATCGAAGTGATCGTCGACGAGTCGGTGGTCAATGCAATGGCCGGCAGGCTCGGGCGCTCGCGTTCGAAACGGTTGAGCAGCTCGGAGGAAAAATGCTGGGCATCGCCGGCCGAACCACCGTTGCCGCACGAAAGCATTTTGCCTTCGTTGAGCAAGGCATTGACCATGACCTGACTGGCTTGCTCGATGTGCGGTGCAAGTACGTCCATCGCCTGTTGCTTGGTGTCGATGCTGGCCTGGAAAAGCTGGCGAATTCGGGATTGCATGTCCATCTGTGTGACCTTAAGTAGCGCGGCTGTTTGGCACAGGTAGTGTGCAGCCCGCAATGCAAAGAGCAAAAGTGAGTGGTGAGGGTGCCCGGCGAATCAGCTGTCGAAGGCATTTTTAAGCCAGGTCAGATCAGCTGTGCCTGACGGGGTGCTTTCCATTGCAACCACATCGAAACGGCAGGGGCGGTCAGCCCAGCGATGCTCTTTTTGCAGGAAAAACTGCGCAGCGAGTATCAGCTTTTGACGCTTGCGCTCGTCGATACTGGCGAGCGCGCCACCCCATTGTGCGTGTTTTCTGTAGCGGACTTCGACGAATACTACTGTATCGCCGTCAAGCATGACCAGATCAAGCTCGCCGCGTCTACATAACCAGTTCTGCGCCAGAAGGCGCAGACCCTGTTGTTGCAGGTAATCGAGAGCATGCAGTTCGGCATCCTTGCCGCTTTGTGCGCTGGACCGCTGGGGCATCAGCGCGGGGTATCGGGCAGGCGCTGTATTTCGCCGCCGACGAACTTCGCCCAAGGCATCTGGCGGTCCACGCGCTGGTTGGCGCTGATGCCCAGGTTGCCCGAGAGGCCGTCGACACGGGTGTCAGGCAGTGCCTTGAGCTGGCCCAGGCGTGGTGCCAGGCGATAGGCATCGACGCCCATTGCGTAAAGGCGGCCCAGGCTGCCATTGGCTTGCGGCCATTGCGCCGCAACCTGGTTGCGCAGTGGGTCGGTGGTGTTGAGCAACCAAGGGGTTTCGCAGAACATCACGTTGGTCATGTCCAGGTACTGGTTACGGTCACCGCTGGCACTGAACACGTGGGAGGTTGCGTACACCGGCACATCGCCGGCGTATTGGAAGTTCAGGGTCGGCTTGATCTGCTGGGCCAATTGTGGCGTGACGGCCAGGAAGATGAACTCGATGTCCTGGCGACGCGAAGGCTGGGCGGCTACGTCGGTGCCTACTGTGCTTTGCAGGCTCTTGGCGCGGCCTTCGCTCTTGCGCAGTTGGAACAGATCGGCGATCTGCTGGGCCAAGGCAACAGGCTGATCGACATATTCAACGCCCATGACGGTGCCGCCATTGGCTTCCCAATCCTGGCGGAACGCTTTATAGACACGCTCACCCCATTCGCCACGGGGCACCATGGCGGCGGCGCGGTGCAGGCCGTCGGCACGGGCACGGCGCGACACTTCGCGGGCTTCGTCTTCAGCGGCCAAGCCGAACTGGAACAACTGCGCCGGGCCCTGATCGGTCTCGCTGTAGTTCAGGGCGAGGGTGGTGATCGGCAACTGCGGGCGTGCGCTGAGTTGCTTGACCAGCGGTTTTTCCAGCGGGCCGACGACCAGTTGCACGCCGGCGGCCTGGGCCTTGGCGTAGAAGTCGTCGAGGGAGCCCAGGCGCGAGCTGTCATAGAACTCGATGACCGGTGGCTTCTGCCCGGCTTGCTCAGCCTGGTAGTGAGCCGCCATGAAGCCTTCGCGCAGCGCTTTGCCCACAGCCGCCAGCGGCCCTTCCTGCGGCAGCAGCAGGGCGATCTTGTTCAGGGGCTGGCTGGCCAGTTCCTTGAGCTTGGTCAGCGGCGCTGGCAGTTGCACTGCAGCCGGGTGGCCCGGGTTCTGTGCGCGCCAGGTGTCGATGGCGGCTTGTTGTTGCTCCAGCGTACCGGCGCCCTTGACCGCCTGGGCCAGGGTGATCCAGCCATCGAGTGTCGGGTTGCCAGTGGCTTGCAGCTGTTCGGCTGGCAGCGCGGCAATCAATACCCAGATGGCCTCGTGGTTGTTGTTGGCAGCCTCACCCGTCAGCAGGGGCGCCATGGACACCCGCTCGCGAGCGGCGGCGAGGGTCTGCCCATCGGCTTCATAGGCACGTGCATGTACGGTACCGGTGCGGATCTGCTGGTCGGTCGGCAACTCCTTCAGGCTTTGCAGGCTGGGGTGGTTCAGCGCTGCCAAGGCCGCCTTGGGCTGGTTGCGCCCCATGGCCAGTTCTGCGGCCAGGGTGCTGGCAAATACTTGCGCGGCTGGCTTCAGGGCGTCCAGGGGCACTTGCGCAAGGATCTGCGAGGAGCGGCCGGGGTTGTTCTGCTGGTAAGCCAGGTCTGCCGCGCTCAGGCGCAGCAACGCGGCTTTTTCTGGCGTCTTGGCGTTCGTCGCCTGTTCGAGCAGTTGCTCGATACTGGCGTCGGGCGTGCGTGGCAGTTCGCCAAGACTGGAGGAGGGCGAACTGGCGCAAGCAGCCAGCAAGGCAGCGAGGCAGAGGGCGGAGAGCAGCCGCAGGCAAGCGATCATGTAAGTGTTCCTGATACCGATCAAATTAGCGTGGAAGTGTACCCAAGCACTGGCCCAGGCGCGATGTTCATGGCGTTAAACCGTGGATTTAGGTCGTGCAAATGTTGTGTTTAGCTAATGGTGGCTGAAACGGCATCGGCCGTGATGGCATATTTTCAAGGCGTCTACGCGCTACAATGTGGCTTTTGCCAACCATCGAGGTGTGCGCTTTGACTGCTCCAGGTCCTTTGAATTCCACTGCTGGCTCGCTTTTTGTGGTGGCGACGCCCATTGGCAACCTGGACGACATCAGTGCCCGGGCGCTGAAAGTGTTGCGCGAGGTGAAATTGATCGCGGCAGAAGACACGCGGCACTCCCAACGGTTGATGCAGCATTTTGGTATCAGCACGCCATTAGCGGCCTGCCACGAACACAACGAACGTGAAGAGGGTAGCCGCTTTATCACACGTCTTTTGGCGGGTGATGACGTCGCGCTGATTTCCGACGCGGGCACGCCCCTGATTTCCGATCCTGGTTACCACCTGGTCCGCCAGGCCCGTGCCGCAGGTATCAATGTAGTGCCTGTTCCGGGAGCCTGCGCGCTGATTGCTGCATTATCGGCCGCCGGGTTGCCCTCGGACCGCTTTATCTTCGAAGGCTTCCTGCCCGCCAAGGCTGTAGGGCGTCGGGCGCGTCTGCAGGCACTTAAAGAAGAACCGCGCACCTTGATCTTCTATGAGGCTCCGCATCGTATCCTTGAATGCCTGCAAGACATGGAGCTGGAGTTCGGCGGTGAGCGTCTGGCCTTGCTGGCCCGAGAGTTGACCAAGACCTTCGAAACCCTCAAGGGGTTGCCGCTGGAGGAGCTGCGAGCGTTTGTCGAGGGCGACAGCAATCAGCAACGTGGCGAATGCGTGGTGTTGGTAGCAGGCTGGACCGCGCCGGAGAATGAAGATGCGGTGGGCAGCGAGGCGATGCGCGTCCTCGATTTGTTGCTCAAGGAAATGCCACTCAAGCGCGCCGCCGCCCTGGCAGCGGAAATTACCGGCGTGCGCAAGAATGTGTTGTATCAGGTCGCGCTCGATAAGCAGAAGGCCGAATAGTTCCAGGGGCAAATCTGTATTTCGTCTGAACGTGATGGCAATGCCGCACTTTTAATACTTGTCCTCAAGCCGCCGTGCCGTTAACCTGCGCGGCGGAGAGTCGATTGGACAGTCGCTGCCTTCTATGAAAATTAGGGGGGGGAGGAAAGTCCGGGCTCCATAGGGCGAAGTGCCAGGTAATGCCTGGGAGGCGTGAGCCTACGGAAAGTGCCACAGAAAATAACCGCCTAAGCACTTCGGTGCCGGTAAGGGTGAAAAGGTGCGGTAAGAGCGCACCGCACGACTGGCAACAGTTCGTGGCTAGGTAAACCCCACTTGGAGCAAGACCAAATAGGGTCCCAAGGCGTGGCCCGCGCTGGGACCGGGTAGGTTGCTAAAGATGTCCAGTGATGGCCATCGTAGACGAATGACTGTTCAAGACAGAACCCGGCTTACAGATCGACTCTCCACCTTTTTTTCCTTGCGTTCGAATCTCGTGCGCAAACCCGGTAGTAACGCAAGAATCCCTCCCTGCCAAATCATTGGCAGATGCATCTTCGTAATACCAAAAAAATCTTACTCTTAATAAATTACTTTAACTTTAGCCTCTAGCTCTCTGAGCTATTTGCCGTTGTTGAGTCAAAAACATCGCCAAACTCTCGTTTCTCCTCCTTTTGCACTCCTAAATCTCCGTTCTGTAAGGCTTTTCCTTGAATACGCGCCTTGACGGTGTGGTGGGCGCATTCCTATAGTGTGCGCAAGTGGCGGAAAGTGGCACAAAGTGGGTTTTTTGAACGTAAAACGCTAAAATTTGGAGAAACGCATCTGTGTTTCGCGGAGCTAACGCTATCAGTCTCGATGCAAAAGGCCGTCTCGCCATGCCGAGCCGGTATCGTGACGAGCTCATTTCGCGAAGTTCAGGGCAGTTAATCATCACGATTGACGCCGTTGACCCCTGTTTATGTGTTTACCCTCTCGATGAGTGGGAGTTAATTGAAACCAAGTTGCGCGCGCTGCCTTCATTGCGTGAAGAAAACCGCCGCCTCCAGCGTTTGCTGATCGGTAATGCCGTTGACCTTGAACTCGATGGCAGCGGTCGTTTCTTGGTGCCGCCGCGACTGCGCGAGTATGCCAGGCTCGACAAGCGCGCAATGCTGGTAGGCCAACTGAACAAGTTCCAATTGTGGGACGAAGATGCCTGGGATGCTGTGTCTGCAGCGGACCTGGCTGCTATTCAACAACCGGGCGCCATGCCTGATGAACTGCGTGATTTGATCCTGTGACTATTGATAGCGGCTTTAACCACATCACCGTACTGCTTGACGAAGCCGTTGAGGCTCTCGCCGTACGTGCCGATGGCTGCTATGTCGATGGCACATTCGGCAGGGGCGGGCATAGCCGGTTGATACTCAGCCAGCTCGGGTCCGACGGCAAACTCCTCGGGTTCGACAAAGACCCTCAAGCGATTGCCACCGGGCAAGCGCTAGCGGCCGAAGACGGCCGCTTTGTCGTTGTGCAGCGCAGCTTTGCCGAGCTGGGTGCCGAAGTTGCCGAGCGCGGTATGGCGGGCAAGGTGGCCGGGGTTCTGCTCGACCTGGGCGTGTCTTCGCCACAGCTCGACGACCCGGAGCGCGGCTTCAGCTTCATGAACGACGGCCCCCTCGATATGCGTATGGACCCCACTCGTGGGGTCAGTGCCGCACAGTTCATCGCCACCGCGCCGGTAGAAGAAATCGCCCGTGTGTTCAAGGAATACGGTGAAGAGCGCTTCGCCGGTCGAATGGCGCGTGCCGTGGTCGAGCGCCGCGAAATCCAGCCGTTCGAACGCACCGCTGACCTGGCCGAAGTGCTCAAGGTCGCCAACCCTGCCTGGGAAAAGGGCAAGAACCCGGCCACCCGCGCATTCCAAGGGTTGCGCATTCACGTCAATAACGAATTGGGCGATCTGGAAGCCGGCCTCGAAGCCGCTCTGGATGCTTTGGAAGTGGGCGGTCGCCTGGTGGTGATCAGCTTCCACTCCCTGGAAGACCGCATCGTCAAACTCTTCATGCGTCGTCTGGTAAAGGGTGAGTCCGATAACCTGCCGCGTAACCTGCCGGTGCGTTTCGAAGCCTTCGTGCCGAAAATCAAAATCCATGGCAAAGCGCAGTTCGCTTCCGAAGCCGAACTCAAGGCCAACCCACGTTCCCGTAGCGCCGTCATGCGTGTTGCGGAGAAATTGCGGTGAGCAAGCTTTTCGCCAAGCCCCTCCCGGGCGGCAGCTTCTTTATGTTGCTGCTGTTTGTCGGCGTGCTGGTGTCCGCGATAGCGGTGTCCTACAGCGCCCACTGGAACCGTCAGTTGCTCAATACCCTTTACGGGGAATTGAGCGTGCGCGACAAAGCCCAGGCAGAATGGGGCCGGTTGATTCTTGAGCAAAGCACCTGGACGGCCCACAGCCGTATCGAAGTGCTGGCTACCGAACAGTTGAAGATGCACATCCCAGGCGCGGCTGAAGTTCGCATGGTGGCGCCATGATGAAACTCGAAGGGGCACTCTACCCATGGCGCTTTCGCCTGATGCTCGGCTTGCTGGCATTGATGGTGGGCGCGATCGTCTGGCGCATCTTCGATCTTCAGGTCGTCGACCGCGACTTCCTGATCGGCCAGGGTGACGCTCGCAGCCTGCGGCACATCCCGATTCCTGCACACCGTGGCCTGATCACCGACCGTAACGGCGAGCCTCTGGCCGTCAGTACCCCGGTGACCACCCTGTGGGCCAACGCCAAAGAGCTGCAAGTTGCCAAGGACAAGTGGCCTGAACTGGCCGCTGCCCTCGGGCAGGACCGCAAGGCCCTGACCGAACGCCTGGAAGCCCAGGCCAATAAAGAATTCATCTACCTGGTTCGTGGGCTTACCCCTGAGCAAGGCCAGCAAGTGCTCGATCTCAAAATTCCCGGCGTCTACGGCATCGAGGAATTTCGGCGTTTCTACCCGGCCGGTGAAACCACCGCGCACATGGTGGGGTTCACCGACATCGATGACCACGGCCGCGAAGGGGTCGAACTGGCCTATGACGAATGGCTGGCCGGGGTTCCGGGCAAGCGTCAGGTCATCAAGGATCGGCGCGGCAGACTGATCAAGGACGTCCAGGTCACCAAGAACGCCAAGGCCGGCAAGCCTCTGGCGTTGTCGATCGATTTGCGTCTGCAATATCTGGCCAACCGCGAACTGCGTAACGCGATCATCGAGAACGGCGCCAAGGCCGGCAGCCTGGTGATCATGGATGTGAAGACTGGCGAGATCCTCGCCATGGTCAACCAGCCCACCTACAACCCGAACAACCGCCGCAACCTGCAGCCGGCGATGATGCGTAACCGCGCGATGATCGACGTGTTCGAACCCGGTTCGACCATGAAAGCCATCTCCATGAGCGCTGCCCTGGAAACCGGCCGCTGGAAACCCAGCGACAAGGTCGAGGTTTACCCAGGCACCTTGCAGTTGGGCAAGTACACCATTCGTGACGTGTCCCGCACCGAGGGGCCAGTGCTGGACCTGACCGGCATCCTGATCAACTCCAGTAACGTCGGCATGAGCAAGGTTGCTTTCGATATCGGCGGCGAGACCATCTATCACCTGGCGCAAAAGATCGGCCTGGGGCAACCCACCGGCCTCGACTTCCCGGGCGAGCGGGTCGGTAACCTGCCGAACTACCGCGAGTGGAGAAAAGCCGAGACTGCCACGCTGTCCTACGGCTACGGCCTGTCGGTGACCGCCATCCAGTTGGCCCACGCGTTCTCGGTATTGGCCAATAACGGCCGTATGGTTCCGCTGAGCCTGATCCACGTCGACGAAGCGCCAAAAGCCACCCAAGTGATCCCGGAAAACGTCGCCAAGACCATGCAAGGCATGCTGCAACAAGTGATCGAGGCACCGCGTGGCGTATTCCGCGCCCAGGTGCCGGCGTACCACGTTGCTGGCAAGTCCGGTACGGCGCGTAAGACCTCGGTGGGCACCAAGGGCTATGCCGAAAACTCCTACCGTTCTTTGTTCGCCGGCTTCGGCCCGATGAGCGACCCACGCTATGCCATCGTCGTGGTCATCGACGAGCCTAGTAAAGCCGGCTACTTCGGTGGCCTGGTTTCGGCGCCGGTGTTCAGCAAAGTGATGTCCGGCACCCTGCGCTTGATGAATATCACGCCGGACAACCTGCCGCCGACGCAACAAGCCAACGCTGGTCCACCGGCTGCCGCTGTTAAAGCCAATGGAGGGCGCGGCTGATGTCTCTTAGCCTGAACAAGATTTTTGCCCATGCCGGCCACGATCTGCTGATTCGTGAGCTGACGCTGGATAGCCGTAATGTACGCGCCGGTGACCTGTTCCTGGCGGTACCTGGCGGCAAGCTCGATGGCCGTGCGCATATCGCCGATGCCCTGCAACGCGGTGCGGCTGCGGTCGCCTATGAAGTGGAAGGCGCCACCGTGCTGCCGATCACCGATGTGCCGTTGATTCCGGTCAAGGGCCTGGCAGCGCAGTTGTCCGACATCGCCGGGCGTTTCTACGGTGACCCGAGCCGTCAACTCAACCTGGTGGGCGTGACTGGCACCAACGGCAAGACCAGTGTGACCCAGTTGGTTGCCCAGGCTTTGGACCTGCTGGGTCAGCACTGCGGCATCGTCGGCACCCTGGGCACCGGTTTCTATGGCGCGCTGCAAAGCGGCCTGCACACCACGCCAAACCCGATTGCCGTACAAGCGACCCTGGCCGACCTGAAAAAGGCCGGTGCCAAGGCGGTAGCCATGGAAGTGTCTTCCCATGGCCTGGACCAAGGGCGTGTCACCGCACTGGCTTTTGACGTGGCCGTGATGACCAACCTGTCCCGCGATCACCTCGACTACCACGGCACCATGGAGGCGTACGCCGCCGCCAAGGCCAAGCTGTTTGCCTGGAATGACCTGAAGTGCCGGGTGGTCAACCTCGACGACGCATTCGGCCGCCAACTGGCGGGCGAAGACAGCGATGCGCGCCTGATCAGCTATAGCCTGCAAGATGCCAGTGCCTACCTGTACTGCCGCGAAGCCCAATTCAATGATGAAGGCGTGCGCGCCACGTTGGTGACGCCGCAGGGCGAGCACCACTTGCGCAGTGCCTTGCTTGGGCGGTTCAACCTGAGCAACGTGCTCGCCGCTATCGGTGCACTGCTGGGCCTGGACTACGCCCTGGATGAAATCCTGCGGGTATTGCCGAAGCTGGAAGGCCCGGCCGGTCGCATGCAGCGCCTGGGTGGCGGCACGCAACCGTTGGTGGTGGTCGATTACGCCCACACCCCGGATGCCCTGGAAAAAGTCCTCGAAGCGCTGCGCCCACATGCCAAAGGCAAACTGCTTTGCCTGTTCGGTTGCGGCGGTGATCGCGATCGCGGCAAGCGCCCGTTGATGGCCGAAATTGTCGAGCGCTTGGCCGATGGCGTACTCGTCACCGACGATAACCCGCGCAGCGAAGACCCGAGCCAGATTTTCGACGACATCCGTGTCGGTTTCAAAGACGCCTCCAACGTCACTTTTGTGGCTGGTCGCGGCGCCGCCATTGCCCAGTTGATCGCCGGTGCCGGCGCGGACGACGTAGTGGTGCTCGCGGGTAAAGGCCACGAGGACTATCAGGAAATCAACGGTGAGCGCCATGCCTTCTCCGATCTGGTCGAGGCGGATCACGCCCTGACCGCCTGGGAGGTCGCCCATGCTTAAGGCGATGACGTTCAGCGAACTGGCCCAGTCCCTGTCGGCCCGTGTGCTGTCGAGCGACTGCACATTCACCGGCGTCAGTATCGACAGTCGTAACATCCAGCCGGGGCAGCTGTTTGTCGCCCTGGCCGGCCCGCGTTTCGATGGTCACGACTACCTCAACGACGTTGCCGCCAAAGGTGCCGTCGGTGCCTTGGTGCAGCGTGAAGTGGCCGATTCTGCCTTGCCGCAATTGCTGGTAGCCGACACCCGCCTGGCCCTGGGCCAACTGGGTGCGCTTAACCGTGCTGCTTTTGATAAGCCGGTGGCGGCCATTACCGGTTCCAGCGGCAAGACCACGGTCAAGGAACTGCTTGCTGGCGTCTTGCGTACGCGCGGGCCGGTACTCGCGACCCGTGGCAACCTGAACAATGATTTCGGCGCACCGCTGACCCTGCTCGAACTGGCCCCGGAACACACGGCGGCAGTGATTGAACTGGGGGCTTCGCGCATCGGCGAAATCGCCTATACCGTGGCGCTGACCCAGCCTCACGTGGCGATCATCAACAACGCCGGTACCGCCCATGTCGGTGAGTTCGGCGGCCCGGAAAAAATCGTCGAAGCCAAGGGCGAAATCCTTGAGGGCCTCGACGCCTCGGGCACTGCGGTACTGAACCTGGATGACAAGGCCTTCGAGACTTGGCGTGTACGCGCCGCCGGTCGCAAGGTCCTGACGTTTGCAGTGCTGAATGCCGCAGCCGATTTCCACGCCTCCAACATCAATGTCGATGCCCGTGGCTGCCCGTCCTTCACTTTGCACACCCCGCAAGGTGATGAGCACGTGCAGTTGAACCTGCTGGGTAACCACAACGTCGCCAACGCCTTGGCCGCCGCCGCTGCCGCCCATGCCCTGGGCGTGTCGCTGTTCGGTATTGCCACCGGCCTGGGCGCGGTGCAGCCGGTCAAGGGCCGCACCGTGGCGCAACTGGCTGGCAACGGCATGCGCGTGATTGATGACACTTACAACGCCAACCCGTCCTCCATCAATGCCGCTGTGGACCTGCTCAAAGGCTTTGATGGGCGCAAGGTGCTGGTGCTGGGCGATATCGGCGAATTGGGCGATTGGGCTGAACAGGGCCACCGTGAAGTCGGCGCCTATGCCGCCGGCAAAGTGGACGCGCTCTACGCCGTTGGCACAAACATGGCCCATGCGGTCAACGCTTTCGGCCCTGGCGCGCGGCATTTCCCGAGCCAGGCCGAGCTGATCCAGGCGTTGACGGCGGCTGAACATGACAAACACACAACCATTTTGATCAAGGGATCGCGCAGCGCGGTGATGGAAAACGTCGTCGCAGCCTTGTGTGGCTCAAGTACGGAGAAACATTAATGCTGCTGCTGCTGGCTGAGTATCTGCAACAGTTCCACAAAGGCTTCGCGGTCTTCCAGTACCTGACCCTGCGCGGGATCCTGGGTGTGCTGACCGCGCTGTCTTTGTCACTGTTCCTGGGGCCGTGGATGATCCGCACCCTGCAGAACCTGCAAATTGGTCAATCGGTTCGTAACGACGGCCCGCAGTCGCACCTGTCCAAGTCCGGCACGCCGACCATGGGCGGTGCGCTGATCCTGTCGTCCATCGGCGTCAGCACCTTGCTCTGGGCCGACCTGCATAACCGCTACGTGTGGGTGGTGTTGCTGGTGACCCTGCTGTTCGGTGCCATCGGCTGGGTGGATGACTACCGCAAAGTGATCGAGAAAAACTCCAAGGGGCTGCCAAGCCGCTGGAAGTATTTCTGGCAGTCGGTGTTCGGCCTGGCCGCCGCGATATTCCTGTACACCACCGCGCCAAGTGCCGTGGAAACCACCTTGATCATCCCGATGCTCAAGGATGTGAGCATCCCGCTGGGTGTGGGCTTTGTGGTGCTGACCTATTTCGTGATCGTCGGCTCCAGCAACGCGGTGAACCTGACCGACGGCCTCGACGGCCTGGCGATCATGCCGACGGTGATGGTGGGCGGTGCGCTCGGCATCTTCTGCTACCTCTCGGGTAACGTGAAATTCGCTGAATACCTGCTGATTCCTTATGTGCCGGGCGCCGGTGAGTTGATCGTGTTCTGCGGCGCCTTGATCGGTGCCGGCCTGGGGTTCCTGTGGTTCAACACCTACCCGGCACAAGTCTTCATGGGCGACGTCGGCGCACTGGCGCTGGGCGCAGCCTTGGGCACCATCGCGGTGATCGTTCGCCAGGAAATCGTGCTGTTCATCATGGGCGGTGTGTTCGTGATGGAAACCCTGTCGGTGGTCATCCAGGTGGCGTCCTTCAAGTTGACCGGGCGTCGTGTGTTCCGCATGGCGCCGATTCACCACCACTTTGAACTCAAGGGCTGGCCTGAGCCACGCGTGATTGTCCGCTTCTGGATCATCACCGTGATTCTGGTACTGGTCGGCCTTGCCACCCTGAAACTGAGGTAGAAACGAGTGTCCCTGATCGCTTCAGACCACTTCCGCATCGTTGTCGGCCTCGGCAAGAGCGGCATGTCCCTGGTTCGCTTCCTGGCGAACCGGGGCACGTCGTTTGCCGTGGCCGATACGCGGGAAAATCCACCGGAGCTGGTCACGCTGCGCCGTGACTACCCGCACGTGGAAGTGCGTTGTGGCGAGCTGGATGTCGAGTTTCTGTGTCGTGCCGACGAGCTCTACGTGAGCCCGGGCCTGGCCCTGGCGACACCGGCCCTGCAAGCAGCTGCGGCCCGTGGCGTGAAGCTGTCTGGCGATATCGACCTGTTCGCACGCAACGCGAAGGCGCCGATCGTGGCCATCAGCGGTTCCAACGCCAAAAGCACCGTTACCACTCTGGTCGGCGAGATGGCAGCGGCGGCGGGCAAGCGTGTGGCCGTCGGCGGCAATCTTGGCGTGCCGGCTCTGGACCTGCTCAGCGACGACGTCGAGCTGTATGTGATGGAATTGTCGAGCTTCCAGCTGGAAACCACCCACGACCTGGGCGCTGAAGTGGCGACGGTATTGAACGTCAGCGAAGACCATATGGACCGCTACAGCGGCCTGCCGGCTTATCACCTGGCCAAGCACCGAATCTTCCGTGGCGCCAGGCAATTTGTCGTCAACCGCCAGGATGCCCTGAGCCGTCCGCTGATGGGCGAGGGCATGCCCTGCTGGACCTTCGGCCTCGGCAAACCGGACTTCAAAGGCTTCGGCATTCGTGAAGAGAACGGCGAGAAGTACCTGGCGTTCGAATTCCAGAACCTGATGCCGGTACGCGAACTGAAAATCCGTGGCGCACACAACCAGTCCAATGCCCTGGCGGCCTTGGCACTCGGTCACGCGGTTGGCCTGCCATTCGACGCCATGCTCGCGAGCCTGCGCACGTTTGCCGGGCTTGAGCATCGCTGCCAATGGGTGCGCGATCTCAATGACGTCAGCTATTACAACGACTCCAAAGCCACCAACGTCGGTGCAGCCCTGGCGGCCATCGAAGGCCTGGGTGCCGATATCGACGGCAAGCTGGTGCTGATCGCCGGTGGTGATGGCAAGGGTGCCGACTTCAAGGACCTTAAAGCGCCAGTGGCCGCCCATTGCCGCGCCGTGGTGCTGATGGGCCGCGATTCGGACCTGATCGCCGCCGCCCTCGGTGACGCTGTACCGCAAGTACGCGCAGCTTCCCTGGACGACGCCATTGCCCAGAGCAAAGCCCTGGCCCAGCCTGGCGATGCGGTGTTGCTGTCGCCCGCGTGCGCCAGCTTCGACATGTTCAAGAACTATGAAGAGCGCGGCCAACTGTTCGCCCGCGCCGTGGAGGCTTTGGCATGAGCCTCAATCTGAGAAACATCATCAAGCCATACCCGTCGCCGATCATTACCGGGCGCGGCATTGACCTTGATTTCCCTATGCTCGCCGGTTGCCTGGCGCTGCTCGGCCTGGGCCTGGTGATGATCACTTCGGCGTCCTCCGAAGTGGCTGCCGTGCAGTCGGGCAACACGCTGTACATGATGATCCGCCACCTGGTGTACCTGGTGATCGGCCTGGGCGCCTGCATCGTCACCATGATGATTCCGATTGCCACCTGGCAGCGACTGGGTTGGTTGATGCTGATCGGTGCGTTCGGCTTGCTGGTCATGGTGATCGTCCCGGGCATTGGCCGCGAGGTGAACGGTTCGATGCGCTGGATCGGCTTCGGCGCGTTCAACGTGCAGCCTTCGGAAATCGCCAAGGTGTTCGTGGTGATCTACCTCGCCGGTTACCTGGTGCGCCGTCAGAAAGAAGTACGCGAAAGCTGGATGGGCTTCTTCAAGCCGTTCATCGTGCTGCTGCCCATGGCTGGCCTGCTGCTGATGGAGCCCGACTTCGGCGCCACGGTGGTCATGATGGGCGCTGCGGCGGCCATGCTGTTCCTGGGTGGGGTCGGGCTGTTCCGCTTCACCTTGATGGTGGTGCTGGCAGTCGCGGCCGTGACCATCCTGGTGCAGGCGCAACCCTACCGGATGGCGCGTCTGATTACTTTTACCGACCCCTGGTCCGACCAGTTCGGCTCCGGCTACCAGTTGACCCAGGCGCTGATTGCCTTCGGTCGAGGCGAGTGGCTGGGTGTGGGCCTGGGCAACAGTGTGCAGAAGCAGTTTTACCTGCCGGAAGCCCACACCGACTTCGTGTTCTCGGTATTGGCCGAAGAGTTGGGTGTGGTGGGTTCGCTGTGCACCGTGGCACTGTTTGTATTCGTCTGTGTGCGCGCCATGTACATCGGCTTGTGGGCAGAGAAGGCCAAGCAGTTCTTCGCCGCCTACGTTGCCTATGGGTTGGCCTTCCTGTGGATCGGCCAGTTCCTGATCAACATCGGTGTGAACGTCGGCCTGCTGCCGACCAAGGGCTTGACCTTGCCGTTCCTCAGTTACGGCGGCAGCTCGTTGGTGATTTGCTGCGCCTGTCTCGGGTTGTTGCTGCGTATCGAGTGGGAGAGTCGCACCCACCTGGGCAGCGAAGAGATGGAGTTCAGCGAGAGCGACTTCGCCGAGGAGCCGACTCATGGGCGCTAACGTGCTGATCATGGCGGGCGGTACCGGGGGGCATGTGTTCCCGGCCCTGGCCTGCGCCCGTGAATTCCAGAACCGTGGCTACACCGTGCACTGGCTGGGTACGCCCCGTGGCATCGAAAACGAATTGGTGCCCAATGCCGGTTTGCCGCTGCATTTGATCAACGTCACCGGGTTGCGCGGCAAGAGCAAGTTGTCATTGCTCAAGGCGCCGTTCGTGTTGCTCAAGGCGGTCATGCAGGCGCGCAAGATCATTCGCGAGTTGAAGCCGGTGTGTGTGCTTGGCTTTGGTGGTTATGTGACCGGCCCTGGTGGCGTTGCGGCGAAACTCGCGGGCGTGCCGGTGATCGTCCATGAACAGAACGCCGTCGCCGGTACCGCCAACCGCCTGCTGGTGCCATTGGCCGCGCGGGTGTGTGAAGCCTTTCCGAAAACCTTCGCCGCCTCCGACAAGCTTCGCACCACCGGTAACCCGGTGCGTACCGAACTGTTCATGGCCATTGCGCGTGACGCGCTGGCGGGGCGCAAGGCTCACCTGCTGATCCTGGGCGGAAGCCTGGGTGCTGAGCCACTGAATAAATTGCTGCCTGAAGCCGTTGCGCAACTTCCTGAGGATGTGCGCCCGGAGATCTTCCACCAGGCCGGCAAGAACCACGATGAAGTCACCGCCGCGCGTTATCGCGAGGCCGGTGTAGAGGCCAATGTACAGCCCTTCATCAAAGACATGGCCCAAGCCTATGGCTGGGCCGACCTGGTGGTCTGCCGCGCTGGTGCGCTGACCGTCAGTGAACTGGCGGCCGCCGGTCTGCCGTCCTTGCTGGTGCCTTTGCCCCACGCCATCGACGATCACCAGACCCGCAACGCCGAATATTTGGCCGGGGAGGGCGCTGCCTTCCTGCTGCCGCAAAGAACGACTGGCGCCGCCGATTTGGCCGCACGCCTGACCGAGGTTTTGATGCAACCGGAACGACTCAACAGCATGGCGAGCACCGCAAGCCGCCTGGCCAAACCTGACGCAACCCGCACCGTGGTCGATATCTGCCTGGAGGTGGCCCATGGTTGAGAATCAGAAAGCCATGCCGCAACCCGAGATGCGCCGCATCCGTCGTATTCACTTCGTCGGTATCGGTGGCGTGGGCATGTGCGGGATTGCCGAAGTGTTGCTGAACCTGGGCTACCAGGTGTCCGGCTCGGACTTGAAAGAGTCGCCGGTCACCGAGCGCCTGAAGTCCTTTGGCGCACAGATCTTCATCGGCCACCGTGCCGAGAACGCCGCCGAGGCTGATGTGCTGGTGGTGTCCAGCGCCGTGAACACGTCCAACCCGGAAGTGGCCACCGCCCTTGAGCGCCGTATCCCTGTGGTACCGCGTGCCGAGATGCTTGCCGAGCTGATGCGCTATCGCCACGGCATCGCCGTCGCCGGTACCCATGGCAAGACCACCACCACCAGCCTGATCGCCTCGGTGTTCGCCGCCGGTGGCCTGGACCCGACCTTCGTCATCGGTGGCCGCCTGAATGCAGCTGGCACCAATGCCCAGCTGGGTACCAGCCGCTACCTGATCGCCGAAGCCGATGAAAGTGACGCGAGCTTCCTGCACCTGCAACCGCTGGTTGCAGTCGTCACCAACATCGACGAAGACCACATGGCGACCTACGACGGCGACTTCAACAAGTTGAAGAAAACCTTCGTCGACTTCCTGCACAACCTGCCGTTCTACGGGTTGGCGGTGGTGTGCCTGGACGACCCGGTGGTGCGTGAAATCCTGCCCCAGGTCAAACGCCCTACCGTGACCTACGGCTTCAGCGAAGACGCCGACGTGCGCGCAATCAATGTGCGCCAGGAAGGCATGCAAACCTTCTTCACCGTGCTGCGCCCCGATCGCGAGCCTCTGGACGTGTCGGTGAACATGCCGGGCAATCACAACGTGCTGAACTCTTTGGCGACCATCTGCATTGCCACCGATGAAGGCGTCAGCGATGAAGCCATCGTCGAGGGCCTGTCGCGCTTTGCCGGTGTGGGCCGTCGCTTCCAGGTCTACGGCCAACTGCCAGTCGAAGGCGGTGACGTGATGCTGGTGGACGACTACGGGCACCACCCGACCGAAGTTGCGGCCGTTATCAAGGCCGTGCGCGGTGGTTGGCCGGAGCGCAGGCTGGTGATGGTGTACCAGCCGCACCGCTACAGCCGCACCCGCGACCTGTACGACGATTTCGTCAATGTACTGGCCGATGCCAACGTGCTGCTGCTGATGGAAGTCTACCCGGCCGGTGAAGAACCGATTCCGGGCGCTGACAGCCGCAAGCTGTGCAACAGCATCCGCCAGCGCGGCCAGTTGGACCCGATCTACATCGAGCGTGGCGTGGACCTGGCGCCTATCGTCAAGCCGCTGTTGCGTGCTGGTGACATCCTGCTGTGCCAGGGGGCCGGTGATATCGGTGGCCTTGCGCCCAAATTGCTGGCGAGCCCGCTGTTTGCAGCCGCCGCCAAGGGGAAGTCGAAATGACCACTGATTACGGCTCCCTGTTTTCCACCCTTGCGCCTGCCGACTTCGGTCGCGTGGCCGTGTTGTTCGGCGGCAAGAGCGCCGAGCGCGAAGTGTCGCTCAAGTCCGGCAATGCGGTGCTTGAGGCGCTGCAAAGTGCTGGCGTGAACGCGTTCGGTATCGATGTGGGCGATGACTTCCTTGCCCGCCTGCAGGCCGAGAAGATCGACCGTGCCTTTCTCATTCTTCACGGCCGCGGCGGTGAAGACGGCAGCATGCAGGGCCTGCTTGAATGCGCCGGCATCCCTTACACCGGCAGCGGCATCCTCGCGTCGGCCTTGGCGATGGACAAGTTGCGCACCAAGCAGGTGTGGCACAGCCTGGGCATTCCGACCCCACGTCACGCCGTACTGTGCAGTGAAGACGATTGTATTTCTGCGGCCAAGGAACTGGGCCTGCCTTTGATCGTCAAACCAGCCCATGAAGGCTCCAGTATCGGCATGGCCAAAGTGAACTCGGCCGCCGAATTGATCGACGCATGGAAAGCGGCAAGTACCTACGATTCGCAAGTGTTGGTGGAACAGTGGATTTCCGGTCCCGAGTACACCATCGCCACCCTGCGTGGCCAGGTATTGCCGCCCATCGCTTTGGGCACGCCCCACACCTTTTATGACTACGACGCCAAGTACCTGGCTTCCGATACTCAGTACCGGATCCCGTGTGGGCTCGAAGCAACCAAGGAACAGGAATTGATGGACCTCACGGCGAAAGCCTGTGAGGCGCTGGGTATCGCCGGTTGGGCGCGGGCAGACGTGATGCAGGATGACCAAGGGAATTTCTGGTTCCTTGAAGTCAACACCGCACCGGGCATGACCGACCACAGCCTGGTTCCCATGGCAGCCCGTGCCGCCGGTCTGGATTTCCAGCAGTTAGTGCTGGCGATCCTGGCCGACAGCATTGAGCCAAGAGGCTAAACACATGAACGGCGCATCGCTTCGTCATCAGCCCCCACAAGCACCGAGCCGCAAGCCGGTGCCACGGGGTGCAAGCCGAATGGTGGCTAAAGAGCCGATGTCGGCGCGCCTGCCAAAAGCCAACTTTGGTTTTATCAAGGCGCTGTTCTGGCCGGTGCTGCTGGTGGTGCTGGGCTTTG
Source organism: Pseudomonas sp. WS 5503 (assembly GCF_012985385.1). NCBI lineage: Bacteria > Pseudomonadati > Pseudomonadota > Gammaproteobacteria > Pseudomonadales > Pseudomonadaceae > Pseudomonas > Pseudomonas sp. WS 5503. Next base: position 998,952 of record NZ_JAAQWI010000001.1, on the reverse strand, counting down.
GCACGTACGAAGGCGCGCAGCGTCTGTTGCCGTATGCCGACCGGCCGATCACCAAGATCAGCGTGCAGGGCGACTTGAGCTACATCAGCCAGCAAGCGGTACAGCAGCGCATCGGCCCATACCTGGCGGCGAGCTTCTTTACCATCGACCTGGCCGGCATGCGCTCGGAGCTGGAACAGATGCCGTGGATCGCCCACGCCGAAGTTCGCCGAGTATGGCCGGACCAGGTCACGATTCGCCTGGAAGAACAACTGCCCGTGGCCCGTTGGGGCGATGAAGCGCTGTTGAACAACCAGGGCCAGGCGTTCACTCCGCGTGAGCTGGCCAACTATGAACACCTGCCGCAGCTGTTCGGGCCGCAGCGGGCGCAGCAGCAAGTGATGCAGCAGTACCAGGCCTTGAGCCAGATGCTGCGGCCACTGGGCTTCTCCATTGCACGCCTGGAATTGCGTGAGCGGGGCAGCTGGTTTTTGACGACCGGGGCAGGCAGTTCCGGCCCGGGCATCGAGTTGTTGCTGGGACGCGACCGCTTGGTGGAAAAGATGCGCCGCTTTATTGCCATCTATGAAAAAACCTTGAAAGAACAGATTACGAACATTGCGAGCGTCGACCTGCGTTACGCCAACGGCCTGGCCGTCGGCTGGCGTACACCGGCTGCGCCCACGGCAGCACAACCCGCTGTCGCGAAGAATTAAGAAGAGGCAGGACCCATGGCAAACGTGCAAAGCGGCAAAATGATCGTCGGTCTCGATATCGGCACCTCCAAGGTGGTGGCGCTGGTGGGCGAGGTCGGGGAAGACGGCGCGATCGAAATCGTCGGTATTGGCACGCATCCGTCCCGGGGCCTGAAGAAGGGCGTGGTGGTGAACATCGAGTCCACCGTGCAATCGATCCAGCGCGCCATCGAAGAAGCGCAGCTGATGGCCGGTTGCCGGATTCACTCGGCGTTCGTCGGCGTGGCTGGCAACCACATCCGCAGCCTGAACTCCCACGGCATCGTGGCGATCCGCGACCGTGAAGTCAGCTCGGCCGACCTTGAGCGCGTCCTCGACGCTGCCCAGGCCGTGGCGATCCCGGCGGACCAGCGCGTGCTGCACACCCTGCCGCAGGACTACGTGATCGACAACCAGGAAGGCGTGCGCGAGCCCCTGGGCATGTCGGGCGTTCGCCTGGAAGCTAAGGTCCACGTGGTGACCTGCGCCGTCAACGCCGCACAGAACATTGAAAAATGCGTGCGCCGCTGCGGCCTGGAAATCGACGACATCATTCTCGAGCAGTTGGCCTCGGCCTACTCGGTCCTGACCGACGACGAAAAAGAACTGGGCGTGTGCCTGGTGGACATTGGCGGCGGCACCACCGACATCGCGATCTTCACCGAGGGTGCGATCCGTCACACCGCCGTGATCCCGATTGCCGGCGACCAGGTCACCAACGACATCGCCATGGCGCTGCGCACACCGACCCAGTACGCCGAAGAAATCAAGATCCGCTACGCCTGCGCCCTGGCCAAGCTGGCCGGTGCCGGCGAGACCATCAAGGTGCCAAGTGTGGGCGACCGTCCACCGCGCGAACTGTCGCGCCAGGCCCTGGCCGAAGTGGTCGAGCCACGCTACGACGAACTGTTCACCCTGATCCAGGCTGAACTGCGCCGCAGCGGCTACGAAGATTTGATCCCGGCCGGCATCGTGCTGACCGGTGGCACCTCGAAGATGGAAGGCGCGGTCGAGTTGGCCGAGGAAATCTTCCACATGCCGGTGCGCCTGGGCGTGCCCCATGGCGTGAAGGGCCTGGGCGACGTGGTGCGTAACCCGATTTATTCCACCGGTGTGGGCTTGCTGTTGTACGGGCTGCAAAAGCAGACCGACGGCATTTCCCTGTCGGGCCCGAGCATCCGTGACAGCTACCGCAGCGACGACGAGGCGAAAGCGCCGTTGTTCGAGCGGCTGCAGGCTTGGGTAAAAGGAAACTTCTGACGAAGTTAGCTTCAAGCGACAAGTTACAAGCTTCAAGAGTACGGCGTTTCAAGCTTGCAGCTAATAGCTTGCAACTTGTAACTCCTACGGCAGTAGGCGTAGTAGGCGAAAAAACTAGAGAAAATGAAAGGAGAGGGAACATGTTCGAACTCGTAGACAACATCCCCGCTAGCCCGGTTATCAAAGTAATCGGTGTCGGCGGTGGCGGCGGCAACGCTGTCAACCACATGGTCAAGAGCAACATTGAAGGCGTTGAGTTCATCTGCGCCAACACTGATGCCCAGGCGCTCAAAAGCATCGGCGCGCGGACCATCCTGCAATTGGGCACCGCGGTGACCAAAGGCCTCGGCGCTGGCGCCAATCCGGAAGTCGGCCGTCAAGCCGCCCTGGAAGACCGCGAGCGTATTGCCGAAGTGCTGCAAGGCACCAACATGGTGTTCATCACCACCGGCATGGGCGGCGGTACCGGTACCGGTGCTGCACCGATCATTGCCGAAGTGGCCAAGGAAATGGGGATTCTGACCGTTGCTGTCGTGACGCGTCCGTTCCCGTTCGAAGGCCGCAAGCGCATGCAGATCGCCGACGAAGGTATCCGTCTGCTGTCTGAAAGCGTCGACTCGTTGATCACCATCCCCAACGAGAAACTGCTGACCATCCTGGGCAAGGACGCAAGCCTGCTGTCTGCGTTCGCCAAGGCTGACGATGTACTGGCCGGTGCCGTTCGCGGTATCTCCGACATCATCAAGCGTCCGGGCATGATCAACGTCGACTTTGCCGACGTACGTACGGTCATGAGCGAAATGGGCATGGCGATGATGGGCACTGGCTGCGCCAGCGGTCCGAACCGTGCACGCGAAGCCACCGAAGCGGCCATCCGCAACCCGTTGCTCGAAGACGTGAACCTGCAAGGCGCACGCGGCATCCTGGTGAACATCACCGCCGGTCCCGACCTGTCCCTGGGTGAGTACTCCGACGTGGGTAGCATCATCGAAGCCTTCGCGTCCGAGCACGCCATGGTCAAAGTCGGTACCGTTATTGATCCGGACATGCGCGATGAGCTGCATGTAACCGTGGTTGCTACCGGCCTGGGTGCAAAAATCGAGAAGCCTGTGAAGGTCATCGACAACACCCTGCACACCAGCCAGGCCAGCCAGGCAGCTGCCGCTCCAGCCCCTGCTCGCCAGGAACTGCCGTCGGTCAACTACCGTGACCTGGACCGTCCGACCGTGATGCGCAACCAGGCTCAGGCCGGTGCTGCGGCGTCCCGTAGCCCGAATCCGCAAGATGACCTGGACTATCTGGACATCCCGGCATTCCTGCGTCGTCAGGCCGATTAATGGAATGTATCAGGGCTATGAAGGTGATTGGTGTTCAGCAAAGGTCTGGTCTGCTATTATCGCCAGCCTTTGTTGATACCAGTTCGCAATTTGCGCTGAAGCGGTCCAAGCCATGATTAAACAACGCACCCTGAAGAATATTATTCGTGCCACAGGTGTAGGTCTGCACTCCGGGGAGAAGGTATACCTGACCCTCAAGCCTGCACCTGTCGACACCGGCATCGTGTTTGTGCGTGCCGACCTGGACCCTGTGGTGCAGATTCCTGCTCGCGCGGAAAACGTTGGCGAAACCACTATGTCGACCACATTGGTCAACGGTGACGTCAAAGTGGACACGGTGGAGCACTTGCTCTCGGCCATGGCTGGCCTGGGCATCGATAACGCCTACGTCGAGCTCTCCGCGTCCGAAGTCCCGATCATGGATGGCAGCGCTGGCCCCTTCGTATTCTTGATTCAATCTGCCGGCCTGGAAGAACAGGACGCAGCCAAGAAGTTCATTCGCATTCTGCGGGAAGTGACAGTAGAAGACGGCGACAAGCGCGCCACCTTCGTCCCGTTCGAAGGCTTTAAAGTGAGCTTTGAGATCGATTTCGATCACCCGGTATTCCGTGACCGCACCCAAAGTGCAAGCGTGGATTTTTCCAGCACTTCGTTTGTAAAAGAAGTCAGCCGCGCCCGCACCTTTGGTTTCATGAGTGACATCGAGTACCTGCGCAAGCACAACCTCGCACTCGGCGGCAGCGTGGAAAACGCCATTGTGGTCGACGCGGATGGTGTACTGAACGAAGACGGCCTTCGCTATGAAGACGAATTCGTGAAGCACAAGATCCTCGATGCAATCGGTGACCTCTACCTGCTGGGCAATAGCCTGATAGGCGAGTTCAAAGGCTTCAAGTCGGGCCACGCCCTTAACAACCAGCTGCTGCGCAAGTTGATTGAGCAGACAGACGCTTGGGAAGTCGTGACCTTCGAAGATGCCAGCACCGCACCGATCTCTTACATGCGTCCCGTTGCGGCGGTGTAAGTAACAACTCTCTTTCTTTAGTTTTGAAAGGCTGCCTTCGGGTGGCCTTTTTTTATGCCCGACGAATATCCAAATGTGGGAGCTGGCTTGCCTGCGATAGCGGCCTGGCCGTTAGCTTATAGGTAGCTGACCCACCGCCATCGCAGGCAAGCCAGCTCCCACACCTGACCTCATCAGTTTGAGGTTTTTGAAGCATCCACTATCCGGTTACGGCCGCTGTGCTTGGCCTGATACAGCGCCTGGTCAGCCTTGAGCAGCAGGTCTTCAAGGGAGATACGGCTGTGCTTCTGCCAGGTACTCAGGCCGATGCTTACGGTGATCGGTTGCTCATCCCCGGCCACTCTCGGCAAGTGCTGGACCCCCTTGCGGATATGCTCGGCGATCACCCACGCGCCCTTGGCGTCGGTATTGGGCAGCACCACCGCGAACTCTTCACCGCCATAACGCGCCGCCAGGTCGGCAGGGCGGCGGATATGGCTGGCGATCACATGCGCGACTGCACGCAACGCCTCATCGCCGCCCTGGTGACCATGGCGGTCGTTGAAGGCCTTGAAGTGGTCCACATCGATCATCAGTACGCTCAACGACTCGGTGGAGCGTTGTGCCCGTTCCCATTCCAGCCGCAAGCGTTCGTCCAGCGTGCGACGGTTGGCCAGGCCGGTAAGGGCGTCGGTGGCTGCCAGTTCTGACAGCACCTGTTCAGCCCGATGGCGGCGGCGCAACTCCATGCACAGTGCCCAAGTCAGCCACAACAGGCCCACGCACAACACTCCGGTCGCGATGCTGACCAGCCACGCCGCACGCCGCCAGGGGGCGAACATTTCATCGCTGGACAAGGCCACCGCCACGATCAGCGGCAAGTTGCCCACATTCGAAAAACTGTAGAGCCGTGCCTGGCGATCGACACTGGAGATACTTTGGAAGCTGCCGTCCCGTTCGCGCAGCATGCGCGCCACATTCGGGCGCTGGCTCAGGTCCTTGTCGACGATATCTGCTTCCAGCAGAGGCTCTTGCGCCAGCAGGATGCCTTGGTGGTTGAGCAGGTTGATGGTGCTGTTGCTGCCGATGTTCGAGCTGCTGAACAACTGATGAAAGTACGACAGGCGCATGGACGCGACCGCCACTCCAAGGAAGCGCCCATCCGGTGATGAAACGCGACGGCTGAACGCGATGCGCCAAGGGTCGGCACACTGGCAGCGCGCCATGAACGGGCGGCTGATATACAAGCCCAGGTCGGGGTTGGTGCGGTGCGCCCGAAAATAGTCCCGGTCGGCAAAGTTACCCAGCTTGGGCGTGAGCAGGGAGGAATCGGCAATCACCTCGCCAGCCGGGTCCAACAGCAGGATATCGCCCTTGTAGGGCGCCGCTGCGGAACGATCGAACAGCACCAAATGACGGATGCTATCTGAAACGTCTTGCAGGTCGGTGCGCTCGGTGGCGCTGATCAAGCCTTTGAGGGCCATGTCGTAAAGTTCGACATTGCGCAGCACATCAGCGTCGATCAATTGAGTGATGGTGTTGGCGGTGCGCTTGGCCGTCTGCAGGGTGTTGGCATGTTCACGAATCAGCAGCGCAGTGACGACCCCCACGATCAGCAACACCGTGAGCGTGCTGCCCAGGATCAGCAGGCGCTCCGGGCGGCGGTTGGGGCGGGTAGGGCTTGAACTCATCGGGCACACTTCTGCATTGAGAATGCCCTTAGCGTAGTAGCAACTCTTAAATATGGCGCAAAGCCAACCTGTAGGAGCGAGCAAGCTCGCTCCTACCTGTACTCAGAACACGTTGATCGGGTAATCCACGATCACACGATATTCATCCACATCGCGGTCCACTGCAGAGTAGCCATTGCTGCCGCGATTGGTCGCCCATTGCAGGCGCACGGCCAAGTCCTTGGCCTTGCCGCCCTGCACCACATATTTCAGGTCGATATCGCGCTCCCAGTGCTTGGCGTCCTTGCCATCGGCGCTGTACCAGTTGCTGTAGCCACGACTGTTGGGGTCGACCTTGGTCAGGTCGGTCTTGCCGCTGATGTAGGACACGGCGGACGTCAGGCCGGGCACGCCGAGGCCGGCGAAGTCGTAGGCGTACTTGAGCTTCCAGGAGCGCTCGTTGGGCCCGTTGAAATCCGAGTACTGCTGGGAGTTGTCCAGGTACACGCTGTCGCCCTGGGTGATGTAGTCGAACGGCGTGTTGCCATTGACCCGCTGATAAGTCGCCGTGACGCTGTGGTTGCCCACGCCCACGGTGAAATGCAGGCTGTAGGTGTTGTTGTCGATATCCCCCAGCAGCGATTGGCCGGTGTCCTGGGTATGGTAGTAGTGCAGGCCGGGCGTCAGGCTGACCAGGTTGTTCAGGGCATAGGTGTATTCCACGTCGTAGTAATACTGGTGCCAGACGTCCTTGAGTTCGGAGGCGTACAGGTTGCTGGTCAGCCCCTCGATCCCGCTGAACGACACGCCAGCCCAGTCCAGGTGCTGGCTGTCGGTGTTGGCGGGCAGCGTGCCGTAGCTGGTGCCGATGCGCCGATGGCCGCTCTGGTTGTAGAGCTTGGTGAAACTGGCCTGGCCACCTTCGATCATCCAGCCGTCAAAGCTGTGGTTGGTCAGGCTCACGCCACGGAAAGTCTGCGGCAACATGCGCGTCATGCCGCCGGCGATCACCGGGTTGTTGAGGAACAGGTCGCCGGCTTTCAGTTCGGTGTCGAAGGCGCGCAGCTTCAAGGTGCCGCCAGCCGTCGAGAACGAACCCGGCGCTTTGCCGTTGCCGCTGCCATACGGAAGGATGCTGGAACCATCCGTACCACCACCGCCGTCGAGCTTGAGGCCGAGCATGGCATTGACGTCCAGGCCGAAGCCGACGGTGCCCTGGGTGTAGCCGGATTCGAAGGTGCCGATAAAGCCCTGGCCCCATTCCTTGCTGTCATCGGTATGAATATCGCGTCGGTCGCGGTTCATGTAGTAGTTGCGGGTGTTGATCGTGAGGTGTGAACCCTCGACGAAACCTTCAACGGGCGGGGCGTCTGCCGCGTGGGCAAGCGGGATGATCGTTGCTGCGATTGCGAGGAATAACGGGGTGAACGTCAGCGAGTTCTTCACCGGTGGAGCTCCTTTGGTCAATCATGAACGGCCAGTGTCGTGGGGTGTGCCCGGCCTTTTTTCACGGCAAAAAAAAGCCGCTGAAGTCAGCGGCTTTAAGACAGATTCCCAGTGTAGAGCCCTGGAAATAAGTCGAGGGAAATTCGGGTGAGTGGTCAGCTGCCTTTGCCGTCGCGCTCATCGATGCGTCAAAGTAACGCAGGCGAGCGGTGCGATACAGAGTGTAACAAGATAATAACTATTGCCCAAACCGCAACAGTTGACCTCTGGCGTGGACCTTCAAGCTATCGATTGATTTGCCTACAGTTGTACGGCTTTACTCTGAGTAGTACAGAAAGGTCTGACAGCTCTTTGTAGCTGCGTGGGTAAGAGACCTCTCGATTTCCTCCGCACCATTGAAGTGCTAGATCACAGCTTCCTAGGATTACGTCTTGTCTCAGGCGTATTACAAGGATGCCCTCATGCCCCGTCAAAGTGACCTGCGTTACACCTTCGAACCGCTGCGGGGCGATCCCTTCGAAGTGGTCTCGTTCACCCTTGAAGAAGGCTTGTCCCAGCCCTTCAAACTCGAACTGGAACTGGTCAGTCACCACCCGGCCATCGACTTCTACCGCATGCTCGACCTGGCCGCAGTGTTCACCATTTGGCGCGACGACACTCCGGTACGCTACGTCCATGGCCTGGTCAGCCTGTTCCAACAGGGCGATACCGGTTTTCGCCGAACCCGCTACACCGCCGTGGTCGAACCGACTCTGAAGCGTTTCGATCTGCGCTCCAACTGGCGCATCTTCCAGGCCCAGACCGTGCCAGACATCATCACCAGCATGCTGGCCGAGCACAAACTGACCGACATCCGCAGCGAAATCTGCTTCGAACACCAACCCCGCGAATACTGCGTGCAGGCCGGTGAAACCGACCTCGATTTCATCGCCCGCCTCGCCGCCGAAGAAGGCCTGCTCTACACCTTCGAACACCGCGCCGACGGCCATACCCTCGTGCTCACCGACCGCGTCGGCGGCCTCGGCACCATCGGCACCCACACCGACTGCCCGGTGATCTACCAGCCCATGGGAGGTGGCGACTCCAAGGAGCCAGCGTTAAACCGCTTCCACTACACCGAACAAGTGCGCACCGCACGCCAGGTGCAGCGCGACTACACCTTCACCCACCCGCGCTACGACCAACAGCACACCGCCACCGGCGACCAGGACTTGAAAAACCAGCACAAGGACTACGAACGTTACGACTACCCCGGCCGCTACAAACGCGACATTGCTGGCAAGCCCTTCACCAAGACGCGCCTAACGGCGCTACGCAACGACGCCAAACTGGCCCATGTCGAAGGCGACGATGAACGCCTGCAACCGGGGTTGGCCTTCGACCTCAACGATCATCCCCGCGAAGACTTCAACGACCGCTGGCGCACCATCGCCATAAAACACGAAGGCAAGCAGCACACCAGCTTGCAGGAAGAATCGTTCGGCAGCGGCCTCGGTACCTCTTACTCGTTGAAAGCCAGCGCCATCCGCTGGACCTCGGACTGGAAAGCGCCGCTGCCCCCCAAACCCTGCATCGATGGCCCGCAGATCGCCACGGTAGTTGGCCCGCCGGGGGAAGAGATCTATTGCGATGAATGGGGCCGGGTCAAGGTGCAGTTTCCATGGGATCGTGCGGACAAAAACAACGACCACAGCTCGTGCTGGATCCGCGTCACCCAAGGCTGGGCCGGGGCGACCTGGGGCTCCATCGCGATCCCGCGTGTAGGTCAGGAGTTAGTGATCAGCCACCTGGACGGAGATCCTGACCAGCCGATCGCCACTGGGACCGCCTACAGACAGACCAACCTGCCGCCCTACGAGCTGCCTAAACACAAGACGCGGATGACCATCAAGAGCCGCACCCATAAGGGCGAAGGTTTCAATGAGCTGCGCTTTGAGGATGAGCTGGGCCAGGAGGAAGTGTTTATCCATGCCCAGAAAGATCAGAACACCATCGTCAAGAACAACCAGACCCAATCCATTGGCGCCGACCGAAGCAGCCAGGTCGGCCAGGACGAAACCATCACTGTTGGCCGTACCCGCATGCGGGTGGTGAAGGCCAACGACACGTTGAAAGTAGGCGGCAGCAAAAGTGACTCGGTCGCCGACGAATACACCGTCGAAGTGGGCAACGCGTTACGCCTGAAATGCGGCAAGACGGTGATCGAATTGCACGCCAACGGCACCCTGAATATCACCTGCGAGAACTTCAATATCACCGGGTTGAAGTCCGGCCAAATCAACACCCCCGACGGCATGTTGGATCTCAATGTGGAAGGTGGTACCGCTGCCGTTGCGGCTGACGGGCGAGCTGCCAGTGCGCTCCAAGACCAAGCGAACAGCCACTTCCAGCAGGACTGAGACTCCGATCACTGACCTGTATTTCCCCAAACAAGGAACACCTGAATGGCCAGATACCTGACTCAGGATCTCAACGTCGATCTCGGCGATGAGATGCCCGAAGACACCACGCTGAACATGCTCCAGTTTCGCGAACGGCAAACGACCTTGGTCATCGCTCGCAGTGCGCTGCCCGAGCACCAGACCTTGGATGAGGCTTACGCGTTTCAACTGAACTTGCTGCACAAGCGGCTCGCTGCGTTGACCTGCACTGACCCAGTAACCGTTTTTATTGGGAAAGACAAGCCAGTCGAAGGTCGCGAAGCCGTGCTCCAGTTTACGCACGCAAACAAGCCGATGTACCAGCTTCAGTTGGCCTGCCAACTGCCTGGGCAACAACGCCTGCTGGTCCTGAATTACAGCAAACATAGCGCGCTTAGCGAAGCAGACATCGGCCATTGGCGCGCGATCAAAGACAGCCTGCACTTTGCCTGATCAGGTCACTCATTCCATTTGCCTGCACGCCCGTTAAGCAAGGAGCACACACCAATGGCGCAGAACGTACACGCCGCCAGGGAGGGAGACGCGATCCTTCACCCACCACTCGCTGCCGAGCTGATGAGCGCATTGGCAGAAGCGGTTGTCTACGCCGCAGCTACTGCTGTTGTTGCGGCGGCTATCGCCGGCACTGTTGTCGCGGTTGTGGGTACGGGCGGTGCGGCGGCAGTACTTGTCCCTGTGATTGCTGGAGCACTGGTAGGCGGTGCCAGCATGATTCCAATAGGCGACAAGAGCATTGGTGAAGCCATCACCGATGGGTGTGACTCTCTCGCCAACAGCGTGTTCCCGGCAGAACCTTTCGGCAAGATTGAAAGCGGCTCGCAAAATACCCACGTCAACGGAAAACCCGCTGCTCGGGCCGCTGGACGCAGCTCAGAGGGTGGCAGCGAGGACGCTTCCGAAGAACAGGCAGAACCGTCATTTCTGGACAATATCGGCGCAATGGCGATGTCCGCCGCGCCCATGCTCATGCCGGTACTCGGGCTGGGCATGGCGATCTACGACATCTTCAACCCGCCGGTCACCACGCCAGCAGCCCCGGGAACACAACCGGCAGACCAAGATGAGATCACTTGCGAACGCCATCCGCCCATGCCGATTGGCTACATCGCGCAGGGGTCCAGCAAGGTCTTCATCAACGGGCAGCCTGCCGCCCGAGCCGGCGACAAGACCACGTGCGATGCAACCATCGACAGCGATGCCAATGTGTCTCCCAACGTGCGCATAGGTGGCGAGCCACTGACCGTGCGGGATATCCGCAATGGCAAAAGCAAGATTGCGCAATTCACCGGCATGGTGGCGGGGATGTTGATCTCGCGCAAAATCAAGCTTCGCCCGACCAAAGGGCAGCCCCAAACCGCTACCACGCATTCGTCCGTGCAAAGGCAGCCCGGTGATTGTTTCAACCGGAAGCAAAGTGCTGGGAGGACCGGAGGATCACGACTTCACCTTGCCGGGGTTGCTTCCCATTGAATGGGCCAGAGGTTATGACAGCAATGACCTGCGCAGCGACGGCCTGTTCGGCATGGGCTGGAGCGTGCCCTACGAAGTGGAAATCCTACGCGTGCCCCACCCCGAGGGCGGCGAGTTGTGGATCTATGTCGATGACGAAGGCACCCGCCTGGAACTGGGTCGGCTAAAGGCGAACGATGCCTTTGTCAGCGTTCTCGATGGGTTAGCGTTCTTTCAACTTGAAGACGGGCAGACCGTGGTCGAGGACATCTACACCGGTCTCTACCAAGTCTTCCAGACTGACCCGCACAACCCGAAACGCTCACGCCTGATCAAGCTGGGTGATCGCAACCTGAATACCGTAGGGCTTCTCTACGATCAGACCGGTCGGCTGCACTACGTGTGCGACGGTTTGAGCCGAACCACCATCCGACTGAGCTATGACACGCAGCACCCGAAGCGGGTCAGCCAAGTGGGTCGGCTCTATATCAGGCTTGGCGATGATCCGCAGATCGAACACACCGAAGTCCTTGCCAGCTATCGCTATACCCAAAGCGGCCAACTGCAGGAGGTGCTCGATGCCACCGGCCAGGTCTTGCGTAGCTTCACCTACACGGCGCATGGCTACCTCGGTAGCCACACCCTGCCCAGTGGCGCGACTCGACAGTATCAATGGCAACGTTTCGAAGTTCCTGCGCAACGTCCTCAATCAGTGCGCGCAGATGGCAGCCTCTGCAACTTCCCTCCGCTGCTGGAGCCTCTGCCTGACCATGAGTGGCGCGTCATTCGCCATTGGGGCAGTGATGGCGAAGAATACCGCTTCGATTACGACCTGGAAAAAGGCGAAACCCGCGTTACCGACAGCCTCGGTCGCCAGGACCATTACTACTGGGGGCCGTTCTACGAGATTTACAAACACATCGACCCCATGGGCCATTGTTGGCAAGACGATGTACTGGCCGGCCAACTGCTCAAGAGCATTGACCCGCAGGGCGGCGAGTGGCAATACGGCTACGACGAACTCGGCCGCCTGATCGAAACCCGCGACCCAATTGGCCGCTACGAACGGGTCCGTTACACCCGCCACTGGGCGTTACCCCTGAGCATTACCGACGGCGCCGGGCGCACTCAACGTTTCGGTTATGACAGCCAGGGCAATCTGCTGTGGGAGCAAGATCCTCTCGGCCGAAAGACCCAGTACCGTTACGACAGCCAAGGCCAAGTCCAATGCATCCTCGACCCGCTGGACAAGCACAAATACCTGCGCTGGAACGCCCATGGACAGTTACTCAGCTACCGCGACTGCTCCAACGCCGAAACCCACTACCGCTATAATCGGCGCGGCCAACTCAGCGAAGCTATCAATGCCCGTGGCGAACACACCCACTATCGGTATGACACCCGCGGCTACCTGATCGAAAGCCAGCGCCCGGACGGCCGCATCGACCGCTACGATATTGACGCCGCCGGCCACCTCATTGCCTATACCGACCCGGCCCAGCGCATCACCCGCCTGCGTTACGACCACAGTGGCCGGCTAATCCGCCGGATTGACGCCCTCGGCCACAGTGTCGAGTTTGACTACGACGCCTATGGCCGCCTGCTGCACTTGAGCAATGAAAACCGCGAACGCTACCGCTTCGAATGGGACGTGCTGGACCGCCTGCTGGCCCAGCAGGACCTGGATGGCAGCGGGCGCATCTACCAGTACAACCCGTTGGACGATGTCACCGCCATCCACCACATCCCCGCGCCGAATGCCGAACCTGAGCTGGATGGCAAGGACAGCGCCGAACCGCACAGGCCACTGGTACATCATTTCGAGCGTGACGCCCTCGGCCGCCTGATCCGCAAACGCACCGACGATGGCATCACCGAGTATGCCTACGACAATGCCGACAACCTGCTGGCGATCAACTTCACCGACATACGAGGTGACCAGCAGCGGCTCGACTACACCTACGATGCCCTCGGCCAGTTGCTCAGTGAGACCAACAGCGCCGGACTTCTGCAGTACGACTACGATGAACTGGGCAACCTGCAAACCCTGACCCTGCCCGATCAGCGCCAACTTAACCACCTGTACTACGGCAGCGGCCACCTGCATCAAATCAACCTGGGTGGCCGGGTGATCAGCGATTTCGAGCGAGATGCACTGCACGACGAAGTGCTGCGCACCCAGGGCGCCCTGCACACCCGCACGCGCTACGACCGCAGCGGCCGCCTCAGCCAGAAAGCCCTGCACTACCAGCAGGTGGCCCGTGAGGTGCTGCCGCTGTTGCAGAAGGACTACCAGTACGACGCCAGCGATAATCTGGTGGCCGAGATACTGACCCAGACCCAGCGTCCTGGCGGTAGCCGCCCGACCCCAGCAGCCAATGACGACAGCCTGATCGGGCGTTTTCATAACCAATCATCGACCGGCAAAAGCTACCAAGGCAGCGCCCAATACGGCTACAACCCGGTCGAGCAAATCCAGAGCGTGCACCGCAACAGCCCGGCGTCGCTGGGCCAGCACATCGAGAGCCTCAACTACGACGCGGCCGGCAACCTGTTCGATGGCTACCGGGTTAATGGGTTGATTAAGCACAACCGGGTGCATGTGTATCAGGACAAACGTTATCGCTATGACCGCTTTGGGCGGCTGAGCGAAAAGCGCATCGGCAGCAGCCGGATCCAGCATTTCGAGTACGACGCGGAACACCGGCTGACCTGTATCCGCCAGCAGCAGGGATCAATGGCCCAGCGCATTGTTTTCAACTACGACCCGTTGGGGCGGCGTATCAGCAAGCAGGTATATAAAGACGACGCCAGCGAACCCAATAATCGCACGCTGTTCCACTGGCAAGGGTTGCGGCTGTTGGAAGAGGTGCAGGACGGCCGATCCAGCCTTTACGTGTTTGCCGATCCGGGCAGCTATGAACCGCTAGCCCGCCTTGATGGCAAGGCGGGCAGCGAGACGATCTTCTACTTCCATACCAACCTGGCCGGACTGCCGGAACAGCTGACCGACACGGACGGCACCACGGTGTGGCATAGCGAATACCAGGCGTGGGGCAGGACGCGGGACGAATGGCATGATCAGCAGCCAGGGCGTGAACAGAACCTGCGTTTTCAGGGGCAGTACCTTGACCGCGAAACCGGGCTGCACTACAACACCTTCAGGTTTTATGATCCGGATGTAGGGCGGTTTACCCAGCCGGATCCGATTGGGTTGGCGGGTGGGCTGAACCTCTACCAATATGCGCCGAACGCGATTGGGTGGTTTGATCCACTCGGCTGGATGCCTTTTTGGAAACCTTTAAAACACGACGGAATGGGTCATCATCCGTTTCCAAGGGCACATGCCAACTCGCACGGCTATCCTGAGCTAGGAAGTAAACTAGATTCCCCTTCTTGGTATCCAAACAAAGTTGAAGGTTCCGATACACTACATAAAAAATTTCACGCAGAAATAAGCAAGCAAGGCGTTCCTTTTAGTACAAAATTTGACGGGACATCCAAAGCCTTAATCAACAAAATTGCCAAAGCATACGAAGGCTTTCCTGAAAAAGGAATGTTAAAAATACCAAGAACTGGTGAAATTTTAGCAAAAAACATTACAATCAGAGAAGCTTTCTTAAAAATAGTTGGCAAAAACTCTAACTCCAAATCAAACTCAGGATGCGACCTATGAAAAATGCAGCAACCATCTCACTGTATGAACCAGGGATAGTTCTATTTGACCCGATACAGCTTTCAGGCTACTTAAAACTTTTTAAACCCAACCTCAAAGACGTTTTCGACTTTTTTATTAATAATGAAGAAGCTGGAAAAAAAGCCGTTACTATGGGTATCGTGTTTCCAATCTATGAAGTCCCCGAAAGGGAGTATTCGATTTTTATAGCGCACCCTGCCAACCCCATAACTCAAGGTGCAACCCAAGTATGCCACTACTCCAACCTACCTATAGAAATAACCTCCGGAATATTAATTGCCGCCGACCTCAACGCCCTTATCGACTGGGATGAGTTTTTTTTCACAAACTATCTAGAGAACTACAAAAAAAACTCGACAACAATGACTACCTACAAGTCAAGCCTGGTCGCTACCGAATGGATATCTCAGGTTACACTAACTTGCCGAAGCCACTGTCAAACTACGGATACGAATTAAAACTTACTTCAACAGACACTCTGCCAAAAATCAGTAATTATAAAGACGTCTCGGACTTCGATTTTTCAATGGATTAAGATTTTATCTATTTGGCGAGGAGCCATCCCCCATTATTACACCCCGCCGCTATACCAATTCGAACGTGATGCCCTCGTCCGCTTGATTCTCAAACGCACCGACGATGGCATCACCGAGTATGCCTATGACACTGCCGACAACCTGCTGACGATCAATTTCACCGACATCCGAGGTGACCAACAGGGTCTCAACTATATCTACGACGCCCTCGGTCAGTTGCTTAGCGAGACCAACAGCGCCGGCCTTCTGCGGTACGACTACGACGAGCTAGGCAACCTGCAAACCCTGACCCTGCCCGACCAGCGCCAACTCAACCACCTGTACTACGGCAGCGGTCACCTGCATCAAATCAACCTGGGCGGCCGGGTGATCAGCGATTTCGAGCGCGGAGCATTGCACGACGAAGTGCTGAGCACTCGCACGAGCTAGAGCAACGGTAAACTGTTCAGCGAACGCAGTTATACCGGCAGGGTGATACCAAACGTATTGCCACCGCCCTCACTGCGCACAAACACACCCCCCCCATGCATCAACGCAATCGCCTTAACGATCGCCAGCCCCAGCCCGTGATTGGCCCCGCTATTGCTGCGCGATGCATCCACGCGGTAGAAACGTTCAAACAGGCGTGGCAAGTGTTCGCTGGCAATCGCATCGCCGGGGTTGGTCACGCCGATTGCCACCTGCTTCTCCTGCACCTGGATATGCACGTCGATAATCTGTCCGGGTGCGGTGTGTTGCACGGCATTGCTCAGCAGGTTGATCAGCGCACGCCGCAGGTGGGCCTTTTCGATCTGCACCAGGGCATCGCCGTCCACGTGCACCTGAACCTGGGCGTCTTCGAGGATAAAATCCAGATAGTCGAGGGTGGTGGCCACTTCATCGGCCAGGGAGCATTCGATCAGCTTGGTGGCTTTGCTGCCCTGGTCGGCGCTGGCGAGGAACAGCATGTCGTTGATGATCGAGCGCAGCCGTTCCAGCTCCTCCAGGTTCGATTGCAGTACCTCGAAATAGTGTTCGGCCGAACGCCCGCGTGTCAGCGCGACTTGGGTCTGGCCGATCAGGTTGGTCAGCGGCGAGCGCAGTTCATGGGCCACGTCGGCGTTGAACGATTCCAGGCGCGAATAGGCTTGCTCCACACGGTCGAGGGTGGCATTGAACGAATTGACGAACAGGCTCAATTCCGGCGGCAGCGGCGACAGTTGCAAGCGCCCGGAGAGTTTGGGCGGGGCGAGTTTCTGAGCCTCATCGGAGAGTTTTTCCAGTGGCTTAAGGCCGATACGCGCAACCCAGAAGCCCAACACCGAGGCCAGCACCACACCGACCAGCGCCAGGCTGATCAGCGCGACCAGCAAGTGATGCTGAGTGGCGCGGAAGTTTTCGGTGTCGATGGCGATCATAAAGCGCAACGCCGGGCGCTGGTCCTTGGACGCGAATTGGCTGACCAGCACCTTGAACGGATAAGCGTGACCGGGCAGGCGCAGGTCGCGCTTGCCTGCCGGGCCCTGTGCAAAGGCGCGGATTTGTGCATCCGGGTCGCCGTATTCATAGCTCGGGTCGCTGCTGACCACCCAGAATCGAATGCGCTTGTCTTCTTCCCCCAGCAGCTTGAGCTTGGCCTTTATCTTGACCCAATGCTCCGGCGTGCCGAAGCGGTTCACCGACGACTCCAGCACGCTATAGCGCGCATCCAGTTCGGCCCCCGGCAACAACCCCAGGCCGCGATCCACTTGCTGGTACAGCGCGCCGCCGATCAACACGAAGATCAGCAGCGCCACCAGGGTAAACATGCCGCTCAGGCGCAGGGCGATGGAATTAGCGACCACTGTGGTTTTCCTGCATGCGGTTCTCCAGCACATAGCCCATGCCACGAATGGTGTGCAGCAGCTTGTGTTCGAACGGCCCGTCGAGCTTGGCGCGCAGGCGCTTGATCGCCACTTCCACCACGTTGGCATCGCTGTCGAAATTGATGTCCCAGACCATCTCGGCAATCGCAGTCTTGGACAGGATCTCGCCCTGGCGCCGCGCCAATACGCTGAGCAGCGAGAACTCCTTGGCGGTCAGGTCCAGGCGCAGGCCGTTACGGCTGGCCTTGCGACTGATCAGGTCGATCCACAGGTCTGCGACGGTGACCTGCACCGGTTCATGGCCGCCGCTGCGGCGGGTCAGGGCTTGCAGGCGGGCCACCAGTTCCAGGAACGAAAACGGCTTGCCCAGATAATCGTCGGCGCCTTCGCGCAGGCCGCGGATGCGGTCTTCAACGCGCTCGCGAGCGGTGAGCATGATCACCGGCGTCTGCTTGCGGGCGCGTAAGGCACGCAACACACCGAAGCCATCCAGGCCGGGCAGCATCACGTCGAGCACGATCACGGCGTAATCGTTTTCCAGCGCCAGGTGCAGGCCCTCGATACCTTCCCGGGCCACATCGACGGTGTAGCCTTGCTCGGTCAGGCCGCGGTGCAGGTAGTCCGCGGTTTTTTCTTCATCTTCAATAATCAGGACGCGCATGACCGCCTCAGTGTGTGGTCGCCAGCGTCAGCGCTGGTTTGGGCCTGTGGAAAAAACGTTCAAGGTACAAGTATATGACCGGCGTGGTGAACAGCGTCAGCGCCTGGCTCACCAGCAAGCCACCGACCACCGCGATGCCCAGCGGCTGGCGCAGTTCCGCCCCAGGGCCTGCGCCGAGCATCAACGGAACCGCACCGAGCAACGCAGCAAGGGTGGTCATGATGATCGGCCGGAACCGCGTGACGCAGGCTTCATAAATCGCATCTTCGGGTGACAGCCCGCGTACCCGCTGCGCCTCCAGGGCGAAGTCGATCATCAAGATACCGTTTTTTTTCACGATGCCGATCAGCAGCACCAGGCCGATCAAGGCCATGATCGAAAAGTCCTGGCCCAGCAGCCACAGCATGATCAGCGCACCGAGGCCCGCCGAGGGCAGGGTGGAAATGATCGTCAGCGGGTGCACAAAACTCTCATACAGCACACCCAGGATAATGTAGACCGCTACCAGCGCCGCGAGGATCAGCCAGGGTTGGCTGGCCAGCGAGCTCTGGAACGCCTGGGCCGCACCCTGGAAGTTGCCGATGATTGTGCTCGGCATCCCTATTTCGTTCTTGGCCTGGTCGAGCATGATCACTGCGTCGCCCAGGGCCACGCCGGGCGCGAGGTTGAATGACAGGTTGGCGGCGGGGAACATGCCGTCATGGCTGATGGACAACGGCCCGACTGTGGGCGGGTCGACTTTGGCCAAGGCCGACAGCGGCACCATTTCATTGGTCAGTGGCGAGCGCAGGTAAAAATAGTCGAGGCTTTCGGCCTTGCCGCGCTGTTGGCTGTCCAGTTCAAGTATCACTTGGTACTGGTTGATCTCGGTCTGGAACTCGTTGATCTGGCGCTGGCCGAAGGCGTCGTACAACGCCTGGTCGACATCGGTGGCGGTCAGGCCGAAGCGGGCCGCGGCCTGGCGGTCGATGCTGATGTGGGTAATGCTGCCGCCCAGTTGCAGGTCGTTGGACAGGTCGCGAAACGCCGGGTTGCTGCGCAGTTTCTCGGTGAGGCGTTGGGTCCAGGTGTTGAGCGTCGGGCCGTCGTTGCTCTTGAGCACGTATTGGTACTGGGCGCGGCTGGGGCCGGAGCTCAGGTTGATGTCCTGGCCGGCGCGCAGGTACAGCACGATACCGGGCACCTTCGCCAGTTGCGGGCGCAGGCGGTCGATAAACTGGCTGGCGGACACGTCGCGATCACCGCGATCTTTCAGGGCAATCCAGAAGCGCCCGTTGGCGATGGTCTGGTTGCTGCCGGTGACGCCCACCGAGTGGGAAAACGCCAGCACCGCGGGGTCAGCCTTGACGATGTCCGCCAGGGTCTTGTGCTTGGCGACCATGTCCTTGTACGACACGTCGGCCGCCGCTTCGCTGGTGCCGAGCACGAAACCGGTGTCTTGCACCGGGAAGAATCCCTTGGGAATGAACACATAGCCGACCACAGCCAGGGCCAGGGTTACCACGAAGATCGCGGCCATGCTGCGTTGGTGCGCCAGGGCACGGCGCAGGTTGCGCGCATAGCTGGCCAGCAGGCGTTCGCTGAAGCTGGGTTTGGCGTGGGCAGGGTAGGTAGGGGCACGCATGAACAAGGCGGCCAGCGTCGGTGCCAATGTCAGCGAAACCACCACTGAAATCAGAATGGTCGCGGTGGCCGTCAACGCAAACTCCTTGAACAACCGTCCGACCACCCCGCCCATGAACAGCAGCGGAATAAACGCCGCCACCAGCGAGAAGCTGATGGATACCACGGTAAAGCCAATTTCACCCGAGCCCTTGATCGCTGCTTCGCGCTTGCCCAGGCCTGCCTCCAGGTGCCGATGGATGTTCTCCACCACCACAATCGCATCGTCCACCACAAAGCCCACGGCGATCACGATGGCCACCAGGGTCAGGTTGTTCAGGCTGAACCCCATCACATACATCAGGGCGAAACTGGCCACCAGCGAGACACCCAGCACCGCAGACACAATCAGCGTCGCCGACAGTTGACGCAGGAACAACGCCATCACCGCCACCACCAGCAGGATGGCGATCAGCAGGGTCATTTCCACTTCATGCAGTGAGGCGCGGATAGTCTTGGTGCGATCGGTCAACACGCTGACCTGCACCGAGGCCGGCAACATGCCTTGCAGGCGCGGCAGCTCGGCTTGAATGCGGTCGACGGTGTCGACGATGTTGGCGCCGGGCTGGCGCGAAATTACCAAGTTCACCCCAGGCGTATCGCCGGACCAGGCTTGTACGTAGGCGTTTTCCGAGCCGTTGACGACGTTGGCGATATCGCGCAGTTGAACTGGCGCACCGTTCTTGTAGGAAACGATCAGTTGGCCGTATTCCTCAGGGTGAAACAGCTGGTCGTTGGTCGACAGGGTGGACACGCTGTTTTCGCCATAGATCGCGCCCTTGGCCAGGTTGAGGCTCGACTGCTGGATGACCAGGCGTATATCGGCGAGCGTCAGGCCAATGGCCGCGAGCTTGTCAGGGGAGGCCTGCACGCGAATCGCCGGGCGTTGCTGGCCGGTGATGTTGATCTGGCCGACGCCGTCGATCTGGCTGATCTGGCGCGCCAGCAGGGTTTCCACGTAGTCGCTCAGCTCGGTGCTGGGCATGCTGCTGGAACTGACGCTGAGGATCAACACCGGGCTGTCTGCCGGGTTGACCTTCCTCCAGGTAGGCAAGCTCGGCATGTCGCTGGGCAGCTTGCCGGACGCGGTGTTGATCGCGGCCTGGACTTCCTGGGCGGCGGTGTCGATGCTTTTTTCCAGGGTGAACTGCAGGGTCAAGAGGCTGGAGCCCAAGGCGCTGCTGGAGGTCATCTGCGTCATGCCGGGGATGGCGCTGAACTGCACCTCCAGGGGCGTGGCCACCGATGAGGCCATGGTGTCCGGGCTGGCGCCGGGCAGTTGCGCGGTGACCTGTATTGTCGGGAATTCCGCTTCCGGCAGTGGCGCGACGGCCAAGTTCGGGAAGGCAATAATCCCCAGCAACACCAACGCGAAGGTCAACAGCAGGGTGGCGACCGGGTGATCAACGCACCAGGCCGAGGGCGACCGGCTTGCGCTCATGGCTGCACCTGGGCATCGGCGGTGTGGATCACTTGCGGCGGCTCCTTGAGCACCTCCACCTGCGCACCGGCCTTGAGCCGAGATTGCCCATCGCTGACCAGCACATCGCCGGCCCGCACGCCTTTGATGATATTGATGTCGCTGTTCTGGTAGGCGACTTGCACCGGTACCACCTCGACTTTGTCAGCGTTTACGCGGTACACGAAATGTGAGTCCAGCCCACGCTGCACCACGGTCGGCGGTACCACCAGGGCGTCCTTGTCGAGGGCCGTCTGGATTTTGATGGTCACCAGTTGTCCCGGCCATAGCTTATGCGCCGGGTTGCTGAACTCGGCCTTGGCCCGCAGGGTGCCGGTGGTGGAGCTGATTTGGTTGTCGATCAGGCTCAGGTGGCCTTCGCCGAGCAGGTCGCCGGTCTGGCCATCGGTGTCGGCGCCCAGGTAGGCGTCGACGGTGGCCCGGGTGGGGGCGGCGATCAGGCCCTGCAAGGTTGGCAGCATCTGCTGTGGCAGCGAGAACTCAACGGCAATCGGGTCGAGTTGGGTGACGGTAAACAGCCCCTGGGTGTCGCTCATGCGCAGGAAGTTGCCTTCGTCCACGTTGCGGATGCCCACGCGGCCACTGACCGGGGAGCGAATCTGGGTATAGGAAGTTTGTACTTGAGCCGCATCAATGGCCGCCTGATTGCCCTGCACCGTGGCCTTGAGCTGGTTGACCAGTGCCTGTTGCTGGTCATAGGTCTGTTTCGACACACCGTCGTCGATGCTTAGCGCCTTGTAACGCTTGAGATTGACCAATGCCACTTGCAACTGTGCCTGGCTTTCGCCCAATTGCGCCTTGGCCTGGTCGAGGCTGGCGCGGATCGAGCGGTCGTCGATGGTAGCCAACAGATCGCCAGCTTTCACCGATTGGCCTTCCTTGACCAGCAACTGGGTGAGGATGCCGTCGATCTGCGGGCGAATCACCACGCTGTGCAACGACAGCACTGAGCCTATGCCGCTGACAAACCTGGGAACGTCCTGTTGCGCGACGCTCACTACCCGTACCGGGATTGCCGTGGGCGCTGCCAGGCGGGGCTTGGCAGGCCGTGTTACTGCCCAGGCGGCCACCGCTAATACCAAGAGGATGCCCACCATCAGGGCCGAGTTTCGTTTTATCTGCATGGGAGGCGCCGGGGCGCAGTTGCACGTTTTAAGCTGCAAGCTGCCAGTTGAAGGTTGGGTAGCTGCTTTATAGCCCGGTAATGCGGTCAGCACGGTGACGCCAAACTGACAGCCGCGACAGCTAGCGCTTTTTACTTGTGGCTTGAAGCTTACCGCTTGCCGCTTTGCCCCCGTATACTGGCGCTTTTACGCCTATCGCTGCGCCGGAGCCCCTATGACTTCCCCAACCCAACCCCCTGTCGACGCGGCTGACCTCGTCGATTCGGCCACCGCCGACGGCGTTGAAAAAGCCGAGATCCCGGCGTTCAAGTTCCCCTTCAAACCGGGTGAGCTGGCTGGCGCCAAGAATGCCAGCCAGCCCTGGTACAAAGGCGGCGCCAAGAACGGCCATACCAAGACGCCAGGCATGGCGCCTCCGGGCACTCGCCGCTCCATGGGTAAACGCTAAGATTAAAGCGTTGCGTGCGTTATAGGCAGTTGCCTACATCGCCCGTGGACATTTCTGCTTGTAGGTCCGCGACCGATTCTTGAAAGCTTGCACAGCGTTTGCTTCGTCCCGATGACGCTCATCGGGGCGTGGTGAGTCAGCTTTCCGGAAAAGGACATTCCCGTGGCCCTGATACACCTTTGTGCGGTGCTTGCCCTCTTGCTCTCGACAAGTGTCGTTGCCGCCGACGTTCAACCGCGGCGTGAAATCCGTTTCGCCGTCGCTGCACATTTTCCGCCTTTTCAAAGCCGCAATTCCCAAGGGCAATTGGTGGGGCTGAACATCGAACTGGGCAATGCCCTGTGCGAGCAGCTCAATGTGCGCTGTACCTGGGTTGACCAGATCGTCATGGAAAATTTCCCCGCCCTTGAGGCCAGGCAGTTCGACGCGATCATGGGCATGGCGCCCACCTGCAGTCGACGGCGACGGGTGAGTTTCACCCGTGATCTCTACCCGATCACCACTCGGCTGGTGGCGCGTAAAACCTCGGGCCTGCGCCCTAATCGACGGTCGCTCAGGGGCAAGCGTGTCGGGGTGCTGGTGCGCAGTAATCGGGAAGCTTTTGCCCTGTCGCAGTGGGCGCCGGCAGGGGTAATCATCAGGAGTTTCTGGCTCAACGACCAACTGGTGCAGAGCCTGGTTTCGGGCGATATTGACGCGACCCTTCAAGGCGCCGTGGAGATCCGAGAGGCCCTGCTAGACACGCCCCAGGGCTTGGACTTCAATTTCATGGGGCCGCCTGTGTCGTCTGGCCTGCTGGGTAATAGCGTGGCGATTGCAGTGCGAAAAACCGATACCGCGTTGCGTAATGAGCTTAATCACGCGTTTGAACAACTGATGCACAATGGCGAATACCAACGCATCCTCCAGCCCTATCGCCTCGATGTGTTGCCTGCCCATCCATGAGCGCTATTGTGTGAGTGCAACTCTGTTCCCGAGAGGCGCCTATCTACCTGACACTCCGAGCTCCAAATGTGGGAGCTGGCTTGCCTGCGATGATGGCCTGACAGCCTGCGACTATCTAGCTGACACCCCACAGTTGGATCGAGGGGCGTCAGGGAAATTTTCGTCGAATGGTAGGCCGTCGCGGGAGCAAGCTCCCTCGCCACAGGTCCAGCGTCGCGCTGAAGTTGAGTAGATACCTACGCCAAAATAAGGCCGTAGTAGCCTAAGCCGCCCTCAACGAGATAAACGCATAATTGGCCGGCACCTCGGTGGCAATGCGCGCCCCGGCATCCAGCACCTGTTCAGCGATGTCCATCCCCGACACATGAAACACCCATTCATTGGCCATTGCCGGCAGTTCAACCGCCTGTTCAATGGCCTGGGCAAACGCCTGCATGTCCGGCAGGTACGCGGTAAACCCGTCGCCCTTGAGTGCGGTCGTGCGAATGCCAAGCAACGCGCACACCGCTTCTTTGGTCTGCACGTCATCACGGTCGGCCTGGCGTGAACGGCGAATCAGCTCGGCCAGTTGCGCATCCATCAACTCACCACCGACGATCAGTGCAGGGCCTTGCTCCCAGGATTCCGGCGGGCAGTCCTTGGCGCTTGGGTTCAGTGGGATATGCGGGTTGATCTCCATCGGGTAGATGCGGCACACCAGCGGGCGCCGTTCGTAGATGCGGCAGCGGTTGTCTTCGTCAAGATTCCGGCAGCGTCCGGCGTTGTAGGCGGCAAAGGTAATTGCCACAAACGCCTCGGTATTGCCGCTGGGCACGATCACTGAGCGGCGCTCGGCATGTTCCCGTTGTTGCAGGGGCAGGCCCAGGCCGTTACCCAGAAAGCCCTCCACCAGAACGATGACGTTACCGCCGTCCGCCGCCCAGCTGCGGGCTTCTTCGAGGGTCAGGGGCACATGATGGTCGCTGCAGCATTTACCGCAACCGACGCAGGAAAAGTGTGTGTTCATGGCGGATCTGTCACCAGGCAAGGTCAGAGGGCACGCTTGAGGGGTGACGGGTTTTTACCTCTATCTACCGCTCAGGGGCTCTGGAAGCAAGTTATGCGCCAGTGAGGATCAGCCCTTGGATACGATGTCGCGCAGCACAAATCGCATGCCCGCACTTTCATACAGTTGCCGGGCGCGCAGGTTGCTCTCCAGCACCTTGAGGTCCACATAGGGTTCACCGCGCTGCTTGAATACCTGGAAGCTGTGCAGCAGCAAGGCGCGGCCCAGCCCTTGGCCTTGGGCGCAGGGGTGTACGGCCAGGTTCTTGATAAAGGCGCTGGTCCAGCATTGGGCCACTGCGAGGACACCGTCGTGGTTACTGGCCACCAGGCACAGCGTCGGGTCGTACTCGGCATCGGTGACGAACTGCTGGCGCCACTCCTCCAGGTGGCCGACACGGCCGCCGCCCTGGTCCTGGGTCATGCGCAGCACGGCATGGATCGCCGGGGCCAGTTCATCGCGATAATGATCCAGCCGGGTATCCGCTGGCCACTGCGGGGCGGGCAGGCTGCCGGTGAGGTCGCGACGCAGCAGCTGGTAATACTCGCCCAAGGCTTACAGGCCCTTTTGCGCCACGGTTTGTGCGGCGACGACCAGGCATTTGGTCAATTCTGGGGATGAGAATTTGGTGAGTACTGAGTCGGCACCGGCCAGGCGTGCTTTTTCGCTGTTCATCGCGCTGTCCAGGGAGGTGTGCAACAGCACGTAGAGGTCCTTGAAATCCGGGGTTTCGCGCAGGGTGCGGGTGAGGGCGTAGCCGTCCATCTCAGACATCTCGATGTCCGACACCACCACGTTGATCTGTTCAACCGTGCCTTGCAGCTCCAGCAACACGTCGATGGCTTCCTTGGCGCTGCGGGCGGTGTGGCAGGTCAGGCCGAGGTTGCGCAGGGTGTGGACCGATTGCTGCAAAGCCACCTGGCTGTCGTCCACCACCAGGATGCGGGCGTTTCCCAGCACTTCGGCTTCTTCCATGGTCAGGTCGGTCGGCGCCGCTTCAATCGGTGCCGGGGCGATGCCATGGATGACTTTCTCGATATCCAGCACCTGCACCAGCCCACCTTCCACCTGGGTCACCCCGGTGATAAACGCCCGATTGCCGCCGGAGCCGTAGGGAGGCGGGCGGATATCGGTGGTCAGGCAATGCACGATCTTGCTCACCGCCTGCACGTGCAGGCCCTGTTTGGAGCGGCTGACATCGGTGACGATCAGGCAGCCGCCATCCGGGTCTTGCAAGGGCATTTCACCCAGGGCGCGGCTCAAGTCGATCACCGACAACGAAGCGCCGCGCAAGGTGGCGATGCCTTTGACGTGCGGGTGGGACTCCGGCAGCTTGGTCAACGGCGGGCAGGGGATGATCTCGCTGACTTTCAACAGGTTGATGGCCATCAGCTTGCCGCTGCGCAAGGTAAAGAGCAGAAGCGAGAGTGAGTCTGCGCGGGCTTTGGTGGTGGACATAAAAACCTTCTGTGGATCAGGGATGACGATCTATAGAGAGTTATCGACTTGGCTGGCCTGGGCTTTAACCGGATTTTTGTGTGGGGCACTGTTTATGTGGGAGCTGGCTTGCCTGCGATAGCAATCTGTCAGTCAGCTATTGAGTGACAGATGTACCGCTATCGCAGGCAAGCCAGCTCCCACATAAAGTCCAGTATCAGCCCTTCCAGGCCTGTGGGTTCACCAGATCCTGCGGGCGTTGGCCCAGCAGGGCGCTGCGCAGGTTGTCCACGGCGCGGTTGGCCATGGCTTCGCGGGTTTCACCGGTCGCCGAACCAATATGCGGCAGGGTCACCGCATTGCTCAGCTGGAACAACGGCGATTCAGCCAGCGGTTCCTTTTCGTACACATCCAGCCCGGCACCACGAATACGCTGGGTTTGCAGGGCTTCGACCAGCGCAGGCTCATCCACTACTGGCCCACGGGAGATATTGATCAGGATCGCGCTGGACTTCATCAACCCCAGCTCCCGGGTGCTGATCAGGTGATGGGTCTTGTCGCTCAACGGCACCACCAGGCAGACGAAATCCGCCTCGGCCAGCAACTGCTCCAGGCTGCGAAACTGCGCGCCCAGTTCCTGCTCCAGCGCGGTCTTGCGGCTATTGCCGCTGTAAAGGATCGGCATATTGAAGCCCAGGCGCCCACGCCGGGCCACGGCCGCGCCGATATTGCCCATACCGACGATGCCCAGGGTCTTGCCGTGCACATCGCAACCAAACAAAGGCGCGCCCACGCTGGCTTTCCATTGGCCGGCCTTGGTCCAGGCGTCCAGCTCGGCCACCCGGCGGGCGCTGCTCATCAGCAGGGC
The DNA here is from genome assembly GCF_012985385.1 of Pseudomonas sp. WS 5503. NCBI lineage: Bacteria > Pseudomonadati > Pseudomonadota > Gammaproteobacteria > Pseudomonadales > Pseudomonadaceae > Pseudomonas > Pseudomonas sp. WS 5503. Next base: position 971,886 of record NZ_JAAQWI010000001.1, on the reverse strand, counting down.
GAAGGCCAGGTCGGCGGTGCTTTCGGTGAGCACATCAGGGGTGTTGGTGAGCAGGATCCCGCGCTCGTTGAGGTACGGCACGTCGTAGTTGTCGTAGCCCACCGACACGCTGGACACCACCTCCAGCTTGCTCGCGCTTTCAAGCTGCTCGCGGCCCAGCTTGCGGCCCACGCCGATCAAGCCATGGGCATGGGGCAGGGCTTCGTTGAACTGTGCGTTGATGTCACCCAACTTGGGGGTGGGCACGATCACCTCGAAATCCTGTTGCAGGCGTTCGATCATCGGTGGGGTGATACGGCTGAAGGCCAGGACAGTCTTTTTCATGGCAGAACTCCACTCAACATGTGGGAGCTGGCTTGCCTGCGATGACGGTGTGTCAGCCACTATTGTGTTGGCTGATCCACCGTCATCGCAGGCAAACCAGCTCCCACAATGAATTTATAGGGGGTGGGAAGCAGCATTTCAAAATCAGTTCGCCATCCGCACACCACCGCTCAACTCATACGCCACCAACTCCGCCTGGTGCGCCGCCAGAATTTCCGGCAACGAACCGCGCAGGTATTCCACCCAGGTCTTGATCTTCGCATCCAGGTATTGGCGCGAAGGATAGATGGCGTACAGGTTCAATTCCTGGGACCGGTAGGTCGGCATCACCCGCACCAGTGTGCCGTTGCGCAGCCCTTCGATGGCGGCGTACACCGGCAGCAGGCCGACGCCCATGCCGCTGGTGATCGCGGTTTTCATCGCATCGGCCGAGTTCACCAGGAAGGGCGAGCTGTTGATCGCCACGCTTTCCTGGCCTTCAGGGCCGTTGAAGGTCCATTTGTCCAGCTGGACCACCGGGCTGACCAGGCGCAGGCACGCATGGTTGAGCAAGTCCTGGGGCCGTTGTGCGCAGCCCTTGGCCTTGACGTAGTCCGGCGAGGCGCAGGCGATGCTGTAGGTGATGCCCAGGCGCTGGGACACGAAACCTGAGTCCGGCAGTTCGCTGGCCAGCACGATGGACACGTCGTAGCCCTCGTCAAGCAGGTCCGGCACGCGGTTGGCCAGGGTCAGGTCGAAGGTCACGTCGGGATGGGTGCGGCGGTAGCGGGCAATGGCGTCAATAACGAAATGCTGGCCGATGCCGGTCATGGTGTGCACTTTCAACTGCCCGGCCGGGCGCGCATGGGCGTCACTGGCTTCGGCCTCGGCCTCCTCGACATAGGCGAGGATCTGCTCGCAGCGCAGCAAATAGCGTTTGCCGGCTTCGGTCAGCGCGATGCGCCGGGTGGTGCGGTTGAGCAAGCGGGTTTGCAGGTGGGCCTCAAGGTTGGAGACCGCGCGCGAGACGTTGGCCGTGGTGGTGTCCAGTTGCACGGCGGCGGCGGTGAAGCTGCCGGCTTCGGCCACGCAACTGAAGGCGCGCATGTTTTGCAAAGTGTCCATGGAGTGTTCTCAAGGGAGATAGCAAATTGTGACAGAAAGTTACGCTTTCAGTGATCCCTACCAACGGATTATCGCCTGAACGGTAACAAAGATTCACAGGAATGCCAGCTTATAGTCCTCCCTGGCGCCGCCTAGAATTGCGCCACCTCTCCCGCAACACCCTCTCAGGAATTCGCTTGCCGTGCCGCGTCGCATCAGCAGAGAGCTGAAGACTCTCAGTGTTTGGGCCTTAACGTCAGTCATCAGCGGTTGCATCGGAACCGGAGGAATCGCCCCGCAGAGCCAGGCGATCAACGCCAATAGCCTGGCCACCGACGCCGCGATCCAGAGCGCCGCCCGCGACGCCCACTGGCCCACCGCCCAATGGTGGCAGGCCTACGGCGACCCGCAGCTCAACCGTTGGGTCGAACTCGCCACCCGCAACAGCCCCAGCCTGGCCGTGGCCGCCGCCCGTGTACGGCAAGCCCGAGCGCTGGCCGGGGTGGCCGAGTCGGCCGAGTCGCTGCAGATCAACAGCGACACCACCCTCAAGCGCCACAACTGGCCGAAGGATCAGTTCTACGGTCCTGGCGAATTGAGCGGCGCCAACACCTGGGACAACAATTCGTCCCTGGGACTGAGCTACGCCCTCGACCTGTGGGGCCGGGAAAGCAACACGACCGAACGTGCGGTCGACCTGGCGCACATGAGCGCCGCCGAAGCGCGCCTGGCCCAGCTCGAACTGCAAAACAACGTGGTGCGCGCCTATATCCAGCTGTCGTTGCAGTACGCCAACCGCGACATCGCGGCCGCCACCCTGGCCCAGCAACAGCAGATCCTGGACCTGGCCAACAAACGCCTGAGCGCCGGGATCGGCACTCACTTTGACGTCAGCCAAGCCGAAACCCCGCTGCCGGAGACCCATCGCCAACTGGATGCCCTGGATGAGGAAATCGCCCTGAGCCGTAACCAACTGGCGGCGTTGGCCGGCAAGGGCCCGGGGGAGGGCGCGCAATTGCAGCGCCCGACCCTGGCCCTCGCCGCGCCGTTGAAGTTGCCTTCCAGCCTGCCCGCGCAGTTGCTCGGCCAACGCCCGGATGTGGTTGCCAGCCGCTGGCAGGTAGCAGCCCAGGCACGGGGTATCGATGTGGCTCATGCAGGCTTCTATCCCAACGTCGACCTGGTCGGCAGCCTTGGCTACATGGCCACTGGGGGCGGCATGCTGGAATTCCTGGCTGGGAAGAAATTCAACTACAACGTCGGCCCGGCGATCACCTTGCCGATCTTCGACGGCGGCCGCCTGCGTGCGCAATTGGGTGAAGCCAGTGCCGGCTACGACATCGCGGTGGCCCAGTACAACCAGACCCTGGTCAATGCGCTCAAGGGCATCAGCGACCAGTTGATCCGCCGCGAGTCCATGGACAAACAGTCGGCCTTCGCCGCGCAGTCGGTGGCCTCGGCGCAGAAAACCTACGACATCGCCATGGTCGCCTATCAACGTGGCCTCACTGACTACCTCAACGTGCTCAACGCCCAAACCTTGTTGTTTCGCCAGCAGCAGATCGAACAACAGGTGCAGGCGGCTCGCCTCAGCGCCCATGCCGAGCTGGTGACCGCCTTGGGCGGCGGCCTCGGTGCTGGCGATGATGTGCCCACGGCTGCCAAGACACTCCCAAGCAAGACTCCGGCGGCGCTCGCCGTGTTTGATCACTGAGTAGGCCTTGATGACTCCCTTGCCTGCACCGCTGCGCTGGCTGTATTCCCTTGAGTGGCGCCGTGGTTTCTTCGACTGGGCACGCAGTGATGGCGTGACCTGGGTGTATATCTTCAAAGTGCTGGTCGCTGCGTTCCTGACGCTGTGGCTGGCCATGCGCCTGGAACTGCCGCAACCGCGCACGGCGATGATCACCGTATTTATCGTGATGCAGCCCCAGAGCGGCCAGGTGTTCGCCAAGAGTTTCTACCGTTTCCTAGGGACCTTGGCAGGCTCGGCGGTGATGGTGCTGTTGATCGCCTTGTTTGCGCAGAACACCGAACTGTTCCTGGGGGCGCTGGCGATCTGGGTCGGCATTTGCACCGCCGGTGCCACGCGCAACCGCAACTTTCGCGCCTATGGGTTCGTGCTCGCCGGCTACACCGCGGCGATGGTCGGCCTGCCGGCCCTGGCCCACCCGGACGGCGCCTTCATGGCGGCGGTGTGGCGGGTGCTGGAAATTTCCCTGGGGATACTGTGCTCGACACTGGTCAGCGCCGCCATCCTGCCGCAGACCTCCAGCGCCGCCATGCGCAACGCGCTGTACCAGCGCTTCGGCGTGTTCGCATTGTTCGTGACCGACGGCCTGCGCGGGCGCAGCCAGCGCGAAGGCTTCGAGGCCAGCAACGTGCGCTTTATTGCCGAAGCCGTGGGCCTGGAAGGCTTGCGTAGCGTCACCGTGTTTGAGGACCCGCACATGCGTCGGCGCAACGGGCGGCTCAGTCGCCTCAACAGCGAATTCATGAGCATCACCACACGCTTCAACGCCTTGCACCAATTGCTCGAACGCTTGCGCGCCGATGAGGCCGACCACGTGGTGGCAGCGATCAAACCCGGCCTGCAAGACCTGGCCGAAGTGCTCGACAGCATCTCTGGCCGCGCCCTCACCAGCCCCGATGCCGCGCGCCTGGTCAACCAACTGAGCGCCTACAAGGACGGCCTGCCCGCCAAGGTGCGCAGCCTGCGGGCGAGCTTCCAGGAGGACAACCCGACGGACGCCGAGCAGTTGGATTTCCACACTGCCTACGAGCTGCTGTACCGTTTCGTCGACGACCTGCACAACTACGCGCAAACCCACGCCTCCCTGGCCGAGCATCGCCATGCACGGGAGGATTGGCACGAAGCCTACACGCCAAAGACCAACTGGTTGGCCTGTGCCGCTGCCGGGGTGCGCGCCTCGTTTATCCTGGTTGTGCTGGGCAGTTACTGGGTGGCCACGGCCTGGCCCAGCGGCGCCACCATGACCCTGATCGCGGCGGCCACGGTGGGCCTGTCTGCTGCCACGCCCAACCCCAAGCGCATGGCGTTCCAGATGGCCTGCGGCACCTTGATCGGCGCCTTGGTCGGCTTTGTCGAAATGTTCTTTGTGTTCCCCTGGATCGACGGTTTCCCGCTGCTGTGCGTGATGCTCGCGCCGGTGATCATCTTCGGGGCCTTTCTGTCTTCACGCCCGCAATACGCCGGTGTGGGCGTGGGCCTGCTGATCTTCTTCAGCACCGGTTCGGTGCCGGACAACCTTACGGTCTACAACCCTTACACCTTTATCAACGACTACATCGCCATGGTCATCGGCATGCTGGTGTGCGCGGCGGCGGGGGCGATCATTCTGCCGCCCAACAGCCGCTGGTTGTGGCGCCGCCTGGAGCAAGACCTGCGTGAGCAAGTGGTGTATGCCATCAGCGGCAAGCTCAAGGGCCTGGCATCGAGCTTTGAAAGCCGCACCCGCGACCTGCTGCACCAGGCGTATGGCCTCGCGGCCGGCGAGCCGCAGGTGCAGCGCGATTTGCTGCGCTGGATGTTCGTGGTGCTGGAGGTCGGCCACGCGATCATCGAGCTGCGCAAGGAGCAGGCGATTTTGCCGGTGCACCCGGCGTATGCCGAATCGCAGCCGTGGCGCCAGGCGATCCGCGTGATGGGGCGCTCGCTGGTGCGGCTGTTCCTGCAACCCAGCGCCAGCAACCTAGAGCGCGGGTTGATTGCCGTCGACCATGCGATCAGCCGTGTGCAGGCCACCGACGAACCCTTCGCCCCGCACTTCGACACCTCGGCCCTGCGCCGTGTGAAGAGCTACCTGCACTTTATTCGCACCTCGTTGCTCGACCCGCAATCGCCTCTGGCCGCCCTCAAAGGAGCCCCGAATGCCTCGTGAAATTGCATTCCACGGCATCTATATGCCGACCATGACCCTGATGTTCTTGATCGCAGCCGGGCTGGCCTGGGCGATTGATCGCTTCCTGGCCGGGTTCGACCTGTACCGTTTCTTCTGGCACCCGGCGCTGCTGCGCCTTAGCCTGTTCGCTTGCCTGTTCGGCGCCCTGGCGCTGAGCGTCTACCGTTGAGAATGCCCCGATGAAAAAGTTTTTCAGCCTGCTCGCCACCTTGCTGGTTCTGGCGTTGGCGATCTGGATTGGCCGCACGTTGTGGGTGCACTACATGCAAACGCCGTGGACCCGCGATGGTCGGGTGCGCGCCGACATTATCAATGTGGCGGCTGACGTCACCGGCGAAGTGGTGGACGTACCGGTACGCGATAACCAGTTGGTGAAAAAAGGCGACCTGCTGATGCAGATCGACCCCGAGCACTACCGCATTGCCGTCAAGCAAGCGCAATCGCTGGTGGCTTCACGCAAGGCCACCTGGGAAATGCGCAAGGTCAACGCGCACCGCCGCGCCGACCTCGACGCCCTGGTGATCTCCAGGGAAAACCGCGACGACGCCAGCAACATCGCCGACTCGGCCCTGGCCGATTATCAGCACGCCCTGGCGCAACTGGAGGCCGCCGAACTCAACTTGAAACGCACGCGAGTGCTGGCGGCGGTGGACGGTTATGTCACCAACCTCAACGTGCACCGTGGCGACTATGCGCGTATCGGCGAAGCGAAAATGGCCGTGGTGGATATGAACTCGTTCTGGGTGTATGGCTTCTTCGAAGAAACCAAACTGCCCCACGTGAAGGTGGGCGACAAAGCCGATATGCAATTGATGAGCGGCGAGACCTTGAAGGGCCATGTGGAAAGCATCTCGCGCGGCATCTACGACCGCGACAACCCCGAGAGCCGTGAACTGATCGCCGATGTGAACCCGACCTTCAACTGGGTGCGCTTGGCCCAGCGTGTGCCGGTGCGCATTCACATTGATGAAGTGCCGGAGGGCGTGTTGTTGGCGGCGGGGATTACCTGCACGGTGATCGTCAACCCAACACAAAACTAAAAAATGTGGGAGGGGCAAGCCCTAATGCCAGTCAGTCAAGGCTTTTGTAGGAGCGAGCTTGCTCGCGAAAAACTCATAGGCGCCGCGTTCATTCAGGAAGCACGCGTTATCGTTGAGGTTTTTCGCGAGCAAGCTCGCTCCTACAGTGGGCGATGTAAGCCCCCTCATACATTTAGACCCGCGTCAGGCTTTGATAAAGGTTTCATGCAAGTGCCGCCACAGCAGCGCGCCACTGGCCTGTTTCTCGAACACCACGGTGGCGCGGCGGTCGGTCTGGGTGCCACTGTCGTCAATCTGATGCTCGCGATACGTGACCGTCGCGCCGCGTGCATGGCGGTCGATGCCGGTCATTTCACTCAGGGTGATTTTCAGTCCCGGACGCATCCCGCCCAGGCGCGTGAACAAGGCATTGACCCCGGCCGTGTTGACCCGCGTACCGGTGGCGGGCGCCACCATGCTGAACTCGGGTGAGAAGCGCGCCAGCAGATTTTCCAGCGTGCCCTCAGGCGCAACGCCGGCAAACCATTGTTCGATCTCGACGTGGGTCTGGATCACTTCTTCAAAAAAATCGCTGTAGTCAATCATGTTTGGGCTCGCTGCAAGGGTGAAGCAGCGCGCGTACCCTGGAAGAATCCAGGCGCAACACTGCGAAAAGCGGCAACAGGGTCAGAGCTGCCGCCATCGTGAAGGTAATCGCGAAGGAATCCAACGCCGACAGTACTGCACTGAGCACGGCGGCGCCCACGCAGAAACTCACTTGCCGGTTCATGTTCCACAACGCGCTGGCGTGGCCCATGCGCTCGGCGGGAATATCCAGAAAGGCCAGGGTTTGTGCGGTGCTGCTGCACAAGCTGCCGCCCAGGCCCATCAAGACGTAGGCCGCAATAATCAGCGTCGGCTCGTTGAGCAGCAGGATACCGCCGCATTGCAGCGCCATGCCGGCCAGTAACAAGGGTTTGGGGCCAAAGCGATTGAAGAGTCGCTTGCTCAGGTAGATCGCCACGGCCGAGGCCAGTGCCCACGGCAGCATGAGCGCGCCGGTCTGGGTGGCGTCATACTCCAGGCCACGCACGTAGAGGATGGCGATCAGGCTGGTGCCGATAAATACCCCCGGAATACACAGGTAAACCAGCATTGCCACGCGCAGCATCGGGCTGGCGGCTTGTTTGAACACACTGCCCAGGTCCAGGGGCGGGCGCTCGGTTAAAGGCACATCGGGTTTTATCCACAGCAGCGCCAGCAGCAGCGTCACTAGCGCCAGAGGCAGGTTGGCGTAGAAAATCCAACGCCAGGACAGGCTGTCGACAATCACCCCACCCAACGCCGGGGACAGCGCTGGCACCAGCAACGCCACCGACATCACCCGCGCTGTCAATTGGCTGCGCTCGGCCGCGGGAAAGTGTCGGTAAGCCATGGCTTGCCCCACCGGAATCAGTAAGCCGCCGCCGAGCCCCTGCAAGGCGCGCCAAGCTATCAACGCTTCGATGGAACCAGCCTGGCCGACCATCACCGATGCGCCGGCAAACAGCAGCAGGCTGGTAGCGATCAGGGTGCGCTCGCCCATGAGCGCCGCCAACCACACACTCAAGGGAATGATCACTGTCAGCCCGAGCATGTAGGCATTGCTGATCCACGCCAACTGGGTGACCGAGGCTTGCAATTCGCGAGCGATATCCGGGTAGGCGACGGTGGCGACAAACATGTTCACCAGGTCCAGGGCAAAGCCCAACAAAAAGATCCAGGCGACTTTCGAGCGGTAGGTCATGAACGCGTTCCTGCGAGTGGAGCCGGCAGGGTAGGCCGCACGCAGGGTTTGGGATACGTCGGTTTGCCTGCTAGTTTGTCAAAAATATTTTGACAAAGGAGGGCGTTCACCATGGTCAGCCTGGACCGTTTTGACACTTTCAAGGCCGTGGTCGAGGCCGGCTCGCTCACCGCTGCCGCGGACCTGCTGGGCCAGACTCGCGCCGTGGTCAGCTTCAACCTCAAGCGCCTGGAGGCGGAACTCGGCGTCACCCTGCTGACCCGCAACACCCGCCAACTGGCACTGACCGACGCGGGTGAGCGCTTCTACCTGCGCTGCACGCGCATGCTTGAAGAGGCCCGCCTGGCGGTAGAAGAAGCCCGCAGTGAACATGCCCAGCTCAAAGGCACCCTGCGCATCACCACCACTGTCGAATATGCCCTGGCCGTAGTTGCTCCGGCGGTAGAAGCCTTTCGACGCCTGCACCCGGACCTGAATATCCACTTGTCCACATCCTCCACCCACGCCGATCTGATCTCCGAACGTTTTGACGTGGCGATTCGGCTGGGGCGCTTGCTGGACTCCAATCACCGCGCCGTGCAGTTGTCCACAGTCGACGTGTTCGCCGTCGCGGCGCCGCAGTTTGCCGGGGTTCAAACCCTGGCTGAGTTGGAGCAGTTGCCCAGGCTGGGCCACGGCCGCTTGAGCGAACTGAGCGTCACCGACCCGGCAGGTCTCGAACACCCTTATCGAGCCGGCCCGTCAGCCTTGGTGGCCGACAGCGCGGCGGTCCTCCAGGCATTTGCGGTGCGCGGCCACGGTGTGGCGGTTTTACCGCAATGGTTGGTGCAGGGGGATGTCGACGCGGGACGCTTGGTGCGCCTGTTGGCGGACCACCGCTTTGCCCCGCAAGGGGTTTACGCGATGTATCCGGACACGCGGCATTTACCGCTGAAGGTGCGGGCGTTTATTGATTTCATGAAACCTTAGAGCCTACCGCCCAAGCCAAAGCGCTTCTTCAGCACCTTCTCCAACAACCCCTTGGGCAACAGCGCCGCCATCAACGGCAACGCGCGGCTGCCGTTGCCCGAACGCAACAGGCGCGGCGGTTGCGCTTGCTGCACCGCCTTGAGCACGTCTGCAGCAAACTCACTGGCCGGGGTTGGCTTGTCCTGGGACGCTTGGCTGCGTGCACGAATGCCCTCGCGCAATGGCCACCATGGCGACTGTTCCTGGATCAGTAACTCGGCCTGGGCGCCGGCATTCTTCGCAAAGCTTGTATTGATCGCACCGGGCTGCACTTCCATCACCCGCACGCCAAACGGTGCCAGCTCCATGCGCAGGGCGTCGCTCAAGGCATGTACGGCGGCTTTGGATGCGCAGTAGACGCCGGCGAACGGCGTCACCAGTACGCCGGAAACACTGCCGATATTCACCACCAGGCCCTTGCTGCGACGCAAGGCAGGGAACAGCGCCTGGGTTACGCCGACGATGGAAAACACATTGGTTTCGAATTGGCGTTGCATCGCCTCGGTACCGCCGTCGAGCAACGGGCCCATGGCGCCGTAGCCGGCGTTGTTGACCAGTACATCCAGCTCGCTCAATTGCCCGGCCAGGAGTTGTAAAGCGGCGCTGTCATTGACATCCAACTGCACAGCATTGAAGCCTGCGGCCGCGAGGGCGGCGACGTCATCGGGTTGGCGGGCGCTGGCCCATACCTCGAAGCCTGCGGCTTTGAACGCGTCGGCGAGGGCGCGGCCGATGCCGCTGGAGCAACCGGTGATCAGTACGTTGGGCATGGGTCCATCCTTTGTCAGTCCGAGAAACTGCCTTGCAGGTGCTCGGCGCGAAATTCCAGGGTTTGTGGGCGATAGCCGGGGCGCAGCGGCGGGGTGGGCAGGCAGTCATCCCAGGTGGCGCCCGCCTGCAACTCGCCGGGGCCGCGATAGCGTGGGGCGGCGTAGACATTGTCGGCCAGGTTGACCGTATCGCCCGGTGCGTAGGCGGCCACGCGCCAGCGCAGTTCGGTGAGCGGTACATCGTTGCCGTTGTTGAGGGTCAGTTTGAGCGGTCGGTCGGCGGGGCAGTCTTGCGGCGCGTAGGTGATGCGCAACTCAAGACGCGCCAGTTGTGACGCTTCGCGATTGTCCAGCCATACCACCCAAACCGCGACAAACCCCAGGCCGACGGCAGCGGCCAACGATACCGGCAGCGCCTTGGCCGGGTAGCGCAGCAGCAGGATCAGCCAGGTGATGATCAGGAGAACGCCGAAAAACATGGAGACCACCTCGAATAGGGAACGAGCATCCTAACTTAAGCGTAGGCGGGATTGGTTAGCTTGAGCATTGTGCTGGCCGGGCGCACGCCATCGCAGGCAAGCCAGCTCCCACAGGTTGACCCTATTCCAAGGGTGTACCCGGTCAAACTATGGGAGTGGGCTCGCCCGCGATGACTGACTTACTGAGCACAAGCATCGGCCTGCAAGCCATCAATGCAAGCTTCCACCAAAGCCAAGCCAGTTTCCGCCAACTGCAGACTCGTCCAATTCAGGTAGCTCTGGTGTTCGGCCGTTCCTCAGGTACCGTTCGTCGTTACTGTCAGAGTTCACAGGTTCTTTATTTTTTAGAACCACTCAGTTTGTTGGACGTAGCGGTGTATCTCTACCTGAGGGAATGCGTGGGCATGGACAACGACTCGAGAACTGACCGTCTGCTCCTTACGTTGGTCAACGAGCCCGAACGGCAAGCGGGCCTGGAAAAAGTCAGCTTCATCACCGCGATGCAGCAAATGGGCATGGCGTCGGTGTTCGACATCATCGCCCAACCCAAGCCCCACTTCGTCCAACGCCTGGGTGAGATCTGCGAGGCGGATGGCGAGGTGGCCTATGACAATGCCATGTGCTATGCGGTGCAGATCGGTCGGCTGTACCGTGAGCACCAGGTATCCAACGGCAGAACCCAGTACCAGGGCCAGCAGACCGGTGTGCGTGCGCTGGTCGATGTCGGGCCGAGTTTCCCGAACCTGTTCAAGGAAAACTGGGATGAGTTCTGCAAAGTGGGCGCGATGGCGGCGGTCGATTCGCCGGTGGCCTACCTCAGCGCTCAATATCGTTTCGCTACGCGCACCCTGGAAGGCTCCGGCCAGGGTGATCGGCCCAAGATTCTGTTGAGGACTCGGCGGCCCGATCTGGAGGGGTTGATCATTGACCAGCAAAGCACCTTTACCCCCAGACCGATGCTGGAGTTAGTCAATGAGATACTTATGGCCGACATCGCCCGGTACCGGACAGGAAAGCCGAATGCCAACAAGCCGATTTACGACGTACTGGCCGAGCGGCGCTATCCGTTCATGTTTCCGTATTACTACCCTCACCACCAATGCCGATTAGGGCTGGCCGAAAAGAAGCTTGAGTTGGGGGAGTTGAACTACCGTATCAGCTTGCAGTTGCCCATCAGCCAACGGGGCTTGAACGATTATGGCGCGGTGCAGAACACTGCAGCGCAAGCGCAACTGTTGATGTCGGGGTTAAGCCCACAGCAACAGCAACTGTTGATCGAACCTTCAATGTTCACCACGTTTTATCTATCGAAGGCTGAGCTGACGGCGGCCTGGGGAGGGCCGGGGACTTCCCATCTGAGCCCGCATTCGGCCATCAGGATTGCTTTACTGATATCCCCACAGTCAAGCCTGAAGTCTGTTGTGCCTCAGGCAGAAACCTTAGTCAACCAAGGGAATTTGACGAGCACGGCAACGATTGAATTCTCGGGGCCTGACGATGCTAAACGAGAGGGTCTTTTCTGGATTAATTCTGGGACGCCGTTATATGCGAACACGGCGAATATATGGACGCCTAATTATCTTCACCCCGCGAATACCTCAACAATCTGCACAGTTATCCGCTGGGGGGGAGAAGAACCGTTTCCGATCGAACCGGGCTATCGAGCCTCATTTACTGTCACCACCACCACGGGCACTACCGCTAGGCCAGTTTCACTGGCGGTACTCAGCTTCACCATTGTCCTGGATGAGTACGTGACATGGACGGCCGAGCAGCAGGAGTTTTTTCAGCGCAGTTACGGTCTCCAAGGTATTGGTCACGTTGACAACCCACTGGTGCAACTCGAGACCTTCATGCAACGGTCGGAGCTGGATGCCGAGCAGGTCGAGGCGCTTTTATCCCAGCGTCAGCATTTCCCCCGCGTGTCTCCCAATTGCCCCAGCGGCAACCCACAATGGACGGGGGGCGCGGGAGTCGGCAAGGCATACCCGCACGCCTCTCACTATGGCGCGTGTTATGTCAACGGTCATGGCAGTGAGCGTTATGACAGTGTTGTGCCTGCTACCGTTGTCTCGACGCGTGCGGACCAGTTCGACAATTCCATGGGCCTCAAGGAAACCACGCTCGGTAGCCGTACGGTCTGGTACCTGACTAAAACGTCCCCTCAACGGTTTGACCGCTTGCAACGCATGATTCGTCTGCAGCGCTGGCTGAAGAAAGACCTGGGTATGGACATGTCCTATGCCGAACTGGACACGCTGCTCATCTGCGCCATCCGCAGTGAGGGTGAACACAACCTGACCATGGACCTGAACAGCAATACCCTGCGGGTCCTGGGTGTTTATCGTTATTTCAGCCGACGTTATGGCATCAAGCCCGAAGAATTTGCGGCGTTCCTCCACGATCTCACGCCTTACGCCACGGGTGACAAGGTGCCGCTGTTTGACCAAGTCTTTAACCCTGCTGCGCTGTTCGATACGCCGTTGGAACTCAATAGAGCCGCCTTTAATATCAGTGGGACAGACGCTGCGAACAAAAAAATCGTCGCACAAATCTGTGCCGCGCTCGGCCTTGAGCCTACAGAGTCATCGCTTTCTCGCTTGGCCAACCAAACGAAGGATTTTGTTGGGCCGTTACTCCGCGACCTTGGCACCCTGTCCTCTCTCTACCGTCAGGCGCGTATTCCGCAAATGTTTGGCTTGTCGCCGGAGGAAGGCTGGGGCTTGGTGGATATGCTGGGGGGGCTGGAGTACCAGCGATTACTCTGTACCGGGCGCCTGCTACAACCCTCATTGTCGTCCCTCAGGCCATGGTCGTTGACTGCGCAGGGCGCCAGCGATATGAGCATCAGGCTGGTGCTGGTGGTTGATGCCGCGCATGAAGATACCTTATTGCGTCTGCTACCAGGTTCAGCCTTGTTTGTGCTGGCGGGGACCGACTTTGCATCAGCAACTGGCACGCGGGTGTTTACCCTGGAGCGGCAGCCCCAGCATTCAGACGAAGAAAACTTCGTGCGCAATCCTGACGGCAGCGCGCTTACGCTTGAACCGTTGAGCGCTGGTGGGACGTTGTCGCTCAGCGGCAAGCGCCTTTCAAGGACAGCTTGGGAGGTAATAACCAGCCAACCGTCTTCAATTCACCACCTGCAAGTAAAGTGCGGCTCGCTGCCTAAAAGACACCTACCGACCGTAGAGGCTTGGGAAGAGGATGCGATGGCGCCCGCGCCTGACGTTCTCGATGTGTTGATGCAGATGGATTGGGCCGTGAATTGGCTCAAGGACAGCAAGCAAAGTGTTACAGGGGTACGCCGCGCGTTGGGCCTGGAGCCTGGAGATTACCTGCCCCCCCAAGGCTTGGTGGACCGCTTGGGCATATTGGCCGCCGCGACGCGAGAGGTATTGATTACCGACGAGCAGATCTCGGCGCTGAATCTGCCTGTTTATGAACGACCCAAGTCCGCTGCCGCACGAGAGCCTATCAAATGGCGCGAAGTGCTGCAGTATTTGCTGGACCCGCAGGGGCTCGTGAGGCCTGTTCCGCTCACAGGTCTCGAAGACCCCCATCAGTACTTGCAAGAAGCGATTAACTATCGAGTGGGGCAGTTGAACCTCTTCCCAGATGAACGTGAGCAGAGCGTGGCGAAGCTTGTCGGCTTGTTACTGGCCGGGCATGACCGCCAACTGCGGCTGATCGAAGGTTTGGCACAAGAAATGATCAACCTGCCGATGGACCGCACCCAAGTTGTACTGCGTTGGGCACAAACCTCGGTACACGCCCTGTTGTCAGCGGTGTTGGGGCTGGCTACTGCAGCCGCCACTGACTCATTGATCAATCAACTCGAGCGTGTATTGCGTCATGGGACAGTGGTGATGGACCTGCGGTTGAGCACCAGTGCCTTGCGTGTGTTTTTGCTTAATCCGCAATGGCTGGGAGTTCCGGGTAGAAATCTGGAGTTGAACCTCAAGAGCTTCTACCTGCTGAGCCGCTACAGTCAGTGGTTTCATGGCCAAAGCCAGGCGGAGGAGGCATTGCTGGGTTATTTCATCGCGGCCAACCCCGGGAAAACAGCGCTCAAAAACAAAACATTGCGCGCTGCAGTCAGCGACCAGGCCGCTTCCGTTTTGGCCAGGCTGTTGGGGTGGCGGCAGGACGACGTGCATGAGCTTTTCCAACTGCTGGCGCAAAAGCGCGCCTGCTCCATGGCCGACATCGACTGGATCCTGCGCAGCCAAGCCACCTGTGCCGCCAGCGGGCTGGCTGCGGCGGACTTGCTCAGGGCCACAGCCCTGCACGGCGACAGTACGGGTGTGGCCTGGCAAGCGGTAGGCAATGCGGTCATGGCTGCCCGGCGCTGAGCGCCTGCGCACTTTTACGATGAATAAGGAGCGAGCATGTCCAGCTCAATCGATAGCCAGCTCAACGAAACCCTGCGCGATGCCCTGGTGGCCTACTATCTGGATGAGGTGGTACCGAACGCAGCGGAGTTTGTCGACGCCCAGTTGGGCGACAAAATCAAGACCGCCAACGACCTCTACCAATACAAGCTGCTGGATGTGCAGGTCAGCCAGGCCGTGCCCACCAGCCCGGTGGCCTCGGCCATCGCCAGTATTCAGCAGTACATCAATGCCGCGCTGATGGGCATGGAGCCGGGCTATGAAACCAAAGTGATGGAAGATCACCTGATCAGGCAGTGGCGCGAGATCGACTGCCAATACCCCATCTGGGCGGCCAACCAGCAGTTGAGCTATTACCCGGAACTGTATATCGACCCCTCGTTGCGCCTGACCAAATCCAAGTATTTCCAGCAACTGGAAAACGACCTCAATCAGAACAAGATCGAGATCGACACCACTCAGGAAGCGGTGCTGTCTTATCTGGCGAGCTTTGAGGAAGTGGCCAACCTGACGATTATCAATGGATACATCAATACCACTGATTTCAAGAATGGCATGTATTACTTTATCGGCAAGTCCCGGGCCGAGAGTGTGTACTACTGGCGCTCGGTGGATATGTCCCAGCGTACTTACATGAACCTCAACGGCACGGATCCCAACCGGCCAAAGTTCGATTATCCGCAGCCGGGGGCGTGGTCAGACTGGCACAAGGCTAACTTGCCGATTTCGGCCAGTGCGATTGAGCGCACCATCAGGCCAGTGTTGTTCAATAACCGCCTGTTTGTATTGTGGGTGGAGTGCGTGGATAACGACCCTGCTCAGATGACGGTTGAAGAAGGTTATCTCCCAGGTGGTACCCCCATACCGCCAGATCCGGGCTCACCGGTTATCAAAGTACACAGTAACCCGATGTTGCGTTTGAACATGGTCTACAAGAAGTACGACGACAGTTGGAGTATGCCGCAAACCGTCATTGAAGCCTGGAGTGGGTCACCGTTGTTCAAGACTATGGACTTGGCGGAGCAGGTTGAGAGCATTGCCGTGGCCGACAGTTCGACGATGCCGGAGTCGATGTTTGTGGCGATGTATATGGGGTATACCGCAGGTAATGCAACGGATGGTGCGGCGGATCAATATGCGTTTCTAAAAACGGCGATGATCGATAAGAACTTTAATGTAACGGCGCTGTTTCCCAATCGTGGGTATGTGCCCAGTATCGGAACTCGAAAGGAGATCAAGGCACCCCATGTCTTGAGGGTGGGAAGGTTATTTGCTCAGGATAATAAAGGGCGGTTTCAGTTCAAAGTGCCTGAGCTTAGTATAGCGCTGAAAAGTGTCGAGTCGCATCGGTCGCATCAAGAGCTGGATAACTGGAATTTTGAAGAGAGGCAGGTTTCGATTGTTAGCCCTTCCCGTGGAGATGATGTTACTTATGATAAGTCTACAGGGGAAGTGTTCTTTAAATCTAAAATATCAGCTGTATTTTCAAAGCCTCCTGATGTGACGTTTTCTATAACGGCTTTTGATTCGGAGACGCAAGATAGATATAAGCTTGAAATGGTTTTGCCCGCAAACCAAACGACGGGCTATGAGACGCTTTTGAACGGTTCTAGAATTCAAGTGTTGAGTGGTTCGCAGTTTAGTGGTGGGGGGAGGTGTAGGGTTAGTTTGATATCTTCTCGTACTAATGGATACGTTGGAAGCGGGTTATTGTCTTATTTCTTGCGTGACACATATGATGCTCATTATTGTACTCTTGGTCTGCCGGATGCAAATGGTTTTATATCAATATCTTCTAAGATTGCTGTGCTGGTGCGTGATTATTTGATGCACACCGGTTTAGTATTAAAAACAGTGCAGACGGATTGGCCTGCTGGATTCCGTCACGCTGAGGTCCAGGAGTTTATAAGGCCCCCTACTTATGTTTTTCAGCACGTTATTCTGCGACCTCTGAATCTGAGTGATCCGATGGCAGCTAATCCTGGCGCGGCGTCACTTTGGCACTCCGGTGGATTCGCAGTAATAAATCCACCCGACACCCATACATTAAAGCTCCCCATTAACCCTGAAACCCTGTTGCCTGACTGGCCGGGAGCCTGGCCCATCGGCTCAAAAAAAATTCCGATTATCCATGGTATCAAGGTGTTCAACGGTACCACCTGGCAGGTTTTGGGACATGCCCTGAAAATGACCTACGTAGAACTGGAGCTTGTCGCGCAAGTCACCACACCGCTGATCGCCCCTCGCATCAACACCCGTGCCAGCCCAACTCTGGGCATCGCCGAATTCATCGATTTCACCAACTCTGGCATCAAGCTAAACGATGCCGGCACCGCTCCACGCCAACCCATCCGCATGAATACATTGTTTGCACGCGAGTTGATCAACCGCGCCAATATCGCCCTGGAAAACCTGCTGTCCTGGGATACTCAGCTCCTTGAAGAGCCCCCTCTCAATCCACCAGCGGCCATTAACCAGATGGATTTTCACGGTGCCAACGGCTTGTATTTCTGGGAGTTGTTCCTGCACCTGCCTTTCATGGTCAGCCACCGTCTGAACCAGGAGCAAAACTTCGAAGGCGCCGAACAGTGGCTGGGCTTTATCTTCGACCCTTCGCGCAAAAAAGACGAGAAGGGCCGTCCGGCCTACTGGAACGTACGGCCTTTGATGGATGACCCGGTAGAAATGGACTACGTGTCGCGCAAACCCGCCGATCCGGACGGTATCGCTAGCAGCCACCCGGTGCGTTATCGCAAGGCGATCTACATGTTCTACATCAAGAACCTGCTGGACCGGGGTGACGCCGCCTACCGGCAACTGACCCCCGACAGCCTCGTAGCGGCCAAGCTGTGGTACGTGCGCGTGCTTGACCTGCTGGGGCCGCGCCCTGATATCAACGTGGTGGACCATTGGCAACCGATCCCCCTGAAAACCCTGAGCGACGCCACCAACTCAAAATTGCGCGAGTTCGAACAGCGCCTGATCCGGCAGGACCAACTACGCGAAGAGAGTGCCGCGGCCAACGATGGCGAGTCGCTCTACCACTTCGCCGAACCGCCGCTGTACCTGCGCACTTTCGCGCCCGACCCTACCCTGCTTGATCTGGATAACAGATACCTGCGCTTGCCCTTCAACCGTGAGTTGGTCCAGAACTGGGATACCGCCGAGGCGCGCCTGGACAACCTGCGCAACAACCGTACGCTGGACGGCAAGCCGCTGATGCTGCCCTTGTTTGCCGCCCCCTTGAACCCGCGCGATCTGCTGGCGGCGTTCGGTCAGGGCGCGGCCTCCGGTGGTGCCGCGCGGTTGTTGGCCCAGGAGGTGCCACCTTATCGCTACAGTGTGATGCACAACCGTGCAAGCAGTGCTGTGGAAACCCTGATCCAATTTGGCAATACGTTGTTGTCATTGATCGAGCGCAAGGAACAGGCGCAACTGCAGGAGCTGCAATACCACCAGGCTTGGGAGTTCGCCCAATTTGCGGTGGACCTTCAGCAGCAGGCACAAAAGATCGACCTTGAGCAGAAAAAAGCGCTGGAGGCGAGTAAGGCACTGGCTCAGGGACGCCTGGATTTCTACCGTAAGTTGGCCGATGAAGTGGTGAATGCCGGTGAAAAAGCTGCTGCAGCGCTGCACTTGGAAGGGCGGGTGTTGGACAACATCAGTCAGGTGGCCAATGCCGTTGGCAGTGGCCTGAAGGCCCCCCCCAATTCGGCTGGCGGCGGCGGCGGGGCTCACGCGGGTTTGACTAATGGTGCCGTTGCCGTAGCGTCCTCCGGGGGATGGCGCCTGGAGGGCGTCGCCGAAATGGTCAGTGCCTATTCTTCAGCCAGGGCCGCGATGCTCCATACCATTGCGGAGGCGACGGACCGCGCTGAAAACTTTCGCCGTCGCCACCAGGAATGGATGCAAGCCGGTGACCAAGCCACGCTGGAAATTGCCCAGATCGAGGCACAAATGCAAGTGCTTGAAGCACAGGCCCGCGCTACCACTCTGCAATTGAACCAGGCCCGCGTCGCCCAGGATCAGGCGTTGGCCAGCTATGATTTTCTGCGTACCCGTTTCAGCAATGCGCAACTCTATCAATGGCTCAACGGCCAGTTCGCGACCTTCTATTACCAGGCCTACGATGCCACCTTGGCGCTGTGCCTGGCCGCTGAAGCCTGTTGGCAATTTGAACTCGCCGACTTCAGCACGCGCTTTATCCAGGCGGGCGTCTGGAAGGACAGCTACCGAGGCTTGAGCGCCGGCGAGGCGTTGAAGTTGTCCTTATTGAAAATGGACTCGGCGTACCTGAGTCGCAATGAACGACGGTTGGAGATCACCAAGACGGTGTCCCTGCGCCAACTCAAGGACAAGGATCCGACCTCCGCCATCAATCAGGACTGGGACACCATCAAGCTTGGCCTGATAGACAACTGCCGCGTCGATTTCCAGCTGACGCAGCCCATGTTCGACAGCAATTACCCTGGGCATAGCGTGCGCCGGATCAAACGTATCAGCGTATCGTTGCCTGTGGTCCTGGGGCCCTACGAAGACATTCACGCCACCTTGACCCAAACCTACAGTGCCGTGCAGATAGGCGACACCCTCAAGGAAAACCTGCGGGCCAGCCAGCAAATCGTTTTGTCTGGCGGGGTGGATGACGATGGGCTGTTCACTTTCAGTTTCGATGATGAGCGTTATTTGCCCTTTGAGGGTACGGGCGCTATTTCAGGCTGGGCGTTGGAATTCACCTCTACTGACGTTGCGGCGCGAAACCGTCTGTTCGAATCGCTGACCGACATCATCCTGAAGCTGCATTACACGGCCAAGGCTGGCTAGGAGCAAGCATGGTGAACCATGACGAGTCGCTGCAAATCGCCGCGCCGTCCCTGCCCAAGGGCGGTGGCGCCATCCAGAGTATAGGCAATGGCCTGGGACCGGTCGGTATCAGCGGTAGTGCATCGTTCGAGTTGCCCTTGCCAATCTCCCCAGGGCGGGGTTTTGCCCCGGACCTGACGCTGGGTTACAGCAGCACCAACGGCAACAGCTCGTTCGGAATAGGCTGGGGCAAGACGCCCAATGCGATCACTCGACGAACGTCCACAGGGGTGCCGGCGTATACCGATGAAGACGTGATCCTGGGGCCGGATGGGGAGCCCTGGATGCCGGAGCGCAACCCGAGGACGGGTACAGAGGTTTCAAGGGTCGAGACGGCCTATAACGGCTTGCCGGTGGGGCCTTACACCGTTGTACGCTACTGGCCTCGCACCGAAGGCGCATTTGCACTGATCGAGCGTTGGTCCGATACCGACGACCCGGGGGGGTTCTGGCTGATTCACAGTGCGGACGGCAATCTGCACCTGTACGGCAAAACCGCTGCTTCACGACGTGCCGACCCGGATGTCGATGCGTGTGTGGGGGAATGGCTGCTCGAAGAAAGCCTCAACCCGCGTGGCGAGCACATTGTCTACCATTATCAGGCCGACGATCACGCAGGTGCCCAGCGTTACTTGAGCAAGGTGCTTTACGGCAATGCGCTCGCCGATGACCAGCTGTATGCGTGGCGCGTTGAGGCTGGGCAAGGTGTGCTATGGCATTTTCATCTGGTGTTCGACCATGGTGAGCGTCCTACTGCCCTCATGACCGCTCCTCCTTATGAGGCCACCCAGGCATGGCCTGGACGCAGCGATCCGTTCTCCAGCTATGCCTATGGTTTTGAGCTCAGGACGCGGCAACTGTGTCGGCAGGTGCTGATGTTCCACTACTTTCCCGATGAGCCAGACATGGGGCCGGCGCCCGTGCTGGTGCGCCGACTACTGCTTGAATATCGGCCATCGCCACTGGGTTATAGCCTGCTGCATGCTGCCCATGAACAAGCCATTGACCGGGCGGGGAAGGTACAGAGTCGGCCACCGTTGGAGTTCATCTATAACGCGTTCGAGCTCGCACCGGATCCACGGCGCTATCAGCCATTTGAAACAATGCCGGGTCTTGACGACGGCCAGCGTTATCAATTTGTCGACCTGTACGGCGAAGGTTTTCCGGGCATTTTGTATTCTGACGATAAAGCCTGGTATTACCGCGCACCTATGCGGGCCAAGGCGGCGAGCCACCCTGACGACGTGGCCTATGACGATTGGCATGAGTTGCCAGAGATTCCGATAGCCGACCGCCTGCAGGCACCCCGACAGTTTTTAAGCGACCTCACTGGTGATGGCTGCCTTGAATGGGTCGTAGCCCAGCCTGGGCTGTGTGGTTTTTTTACCTGCAACCCGGACCGCAGTTGGTCGAGCTTCGCGACCGTGGATGCCTTCCCTCACGAGTTTTTCCATCCTCAGGGGCAATTGGCCAATCTGATGGGGGGCGGCTTGTCTGACTTGGCGATGATCGGCCCGCGCAGCGTACGTTTGTATGCCAACCAGCGGCAAGCGGGGTTTGCCCCCGCCACCCAGGTTAAGCGCAAGGAAGGCGAGGATGATCTGCCGTTGATCAGTAACGCCGCCACCGAGTTGGTCGCCTTCAGTGACGTGCTCGGCAGCGGCCAGCAGCATCTGATCCGCATCCGCCACG
The DNA here is from genome assembly GCF_012985385.1 of Pseudomonas sp. WS 5503. NCBI lineage: Bacteria > Pseudomonadati > Pseudomonadota > Gammaproteobacteria > Pseudomonadales > Pseudomonadaceae > Pseudomonas > Pseudomonas sp. WS 5503. The sequence goes on along the minus strand of NZ_JAAQWI010000001.1, from coordinate 950,545 downwards.
ACCGGCTTGAATGCTGGCCCAACCTGGGGCGAGGCCGCTTTGGTAAAGGGTTCAGGTTCAGCACGCTGGGTTTTGCTTATGACGAGTTCGATGCATCGCGGGTCTTGCTCGCGGATCTGGACGGCTCCGGTGCCGCAGACCTGATCTACTTGAAAGCCGAGTGCGCGCTGGTGTTCATGAACCGTTGTGGCAACGGCTTTGACGACGCCGTCGAGCTTCCTTGGCCCAAAGACGTTCGCTATGACAGATTTTGCCAGGTGAGTACCGCTGACCTGCAAGGGCTGGGCTGCTCCAGTCTGGTGTTGACGGTGCCGCATATGTCGCCCATGCATTGGCGGTATGACTTTGTCGCAGCCAAACCCTATTTGTTATGTGCAACCAATAACAACCAGGGCGCCGCCGCGAGCGTGAAATATCGCAGTTCGGCCCAGGAGTGGCTGGATGAAAAGCAGCAATTGCTCGCGAGCAATCAACCGGCCGTGTGTCGTTTACCTTTTCCCGTGCCGGTGGTGAGTGAGCAGGTTCAATGTGACGAAATCACGGGTAATCGGCTGACGCAACGGTTCGAATATCGAAAAGGCTTTTACGACGGACAGGTACGAACGTTTCGAGGTTTTGCCCTGCTCCTGGCGACTGATACCGACGCTGCTGCCGAGGCATCACCGGAGTCGGGTTTCAGTGAGCCGGTATTGCGCAAGACCTGGTTTCATGTCGGACAGGTGATCGACCCAGCGTGCGATGAGTATTTCAACGGTGATCGGGCTGCTCACCCCTTGGGAGCAACCTTGCTTAGCCATTATCACGAAGCCGACGGTGTCGATGAACTCGTCGTACCCCAGGCCGATGAGTTGCCTGGCATGCTCCAAGCACTGGCAGGCCAGGTATTGCGTGTGGAAACCTATGGAGGGCGCAACGCAGGTGACGTCCCCTATAGCGTCGAGCAAAACCGCTACCTGGTACGCGTGCTGGATCGGCCAGTAGGCGGTCAATTCGCACCTTACAAGGTGATGCTGGCGTTATCGTTGGAGTCGATCGCCTACCAGTACGAGCAACAGGTCGATGACCCGCAGTGCCAGCACGGGATCAACCTGCGCTGGGATGCCTTTGGCAGCCTGACCCATGGCGTCAGGGTCAGTTATGCCCGGCGCCTGACGGCCCAGGATGATCCGGCCTGCCAGGTGGACCCGAATGAAATCACACCGCAGAAACGCTGGTGGTGTGATGCCCATGATTCGGCGCAGCAGGTTTACTACCTGAGTGAAAGCCTGGCGCGGTTTATTCACCTGACACACCCACAGGGCTGGCGCCTGGCCCTGCCTTTTCAGCAACGTGACAACGCGCTGGTGCTGGGTAAGGGCTCTGGTCCCAACGGCTTGCAACCCGACGCGATCAGCTATGAAGCCTTTATCGCGCAAACCGCCGCAAACCCCTTGAATCCCCAAGCTCAGCGAACACTGGTGGGGCAGTCGGTGCAGCGCTACCGGGACTTGTCCGGGGTTCACCCCTTACCGGATGGAGAGGCCATGTTCCTGGCCTTGGCCGATGAGTTGGAAATTGCCGAGCTGGATGAGACAGCGCTCAAGGCGTACGACTTGCTGCGCAATGACGAGGGTGAAATGCCGTTTGACCTGGAGCAAAAACTCCTGGAGGTCGGGTACCACAAAATGCGCCTGGTTCTGCCGTCCATCGACGGGGCGCAAGCGCCATTGTGGTCGGTCAAGCGCGGTTTCAATACCTACGCCGGCCTCGCGGGTTTCTATAACGTCATCACCGTGCAGCAAACCCGCAGTCATGGTGTGACCCATCTGAGTTACGACCGCTATGGCTGCCTGAATACTCGGGTACGCCTACCTGACGGCTGTGAGACGCGTGTGGATTCGATTGACTATCGCTTGCTGCAACCGGCGCGCATTATCGACCCCAATCAAAACACTCAGGAGGTGCTTTACGGGGCATTCGGCCAGGTGATCGCCACCAGTTTTTTCGGCACCGAACGTGGTCAACCCGTGGGCTTTGCGTCGCTCGATGACTACCGTCCTCCACTCGGCGGCACACCTGGCCAAATCATTGATGCACCGGCCGCGGCGTTGCAGGATGCCGCCACTGCGCACTTTGCCGACCCGTTCAGTTGGATGGGCCGAGTGCCTGACGCCGACCTGCAGGATCGCCAATGGCTGGACGAATGCGTAGCGCAGGGCGACCTGCTACCCAGCGGGCATATTCGTGTGTCGGCCCGTTTGCTCTCGCCATCCCATGCATTGACGCCCGCGCGACAACGCCTGTTGAGCTTGATCCCTCAGGTGCGCCGCGAGCCTGTTCACGCCGTTACCTTGCAGGCTGATCGCTACCCGCTCGATCCGGAAAAACAAATCCGCGTCGCCTTGAGCTGTTGGGACGGTTTCGGTCGCGCCTTGCAGAGCAAGCAAAAGGTCGAGCGCGGTTATGCCTACCATGTACAGGAAGATGGCTCGTTGGCGCTTGACGGCAATTGTCGGCCGGTGACGGTACAGGATGTTGAGCGCTGGCGGGTCAGCGAGCGGGTCGAGTACAACAACAAGGGGCTGATTGTGCGCATCTACAGGCCCTATTTTGCCGATCATCATCGCTACATCAACGATGTCAGCTTCAGGCAACACGGTTACAGCGACCGACAATTCTATGACCCGTTGGGCCGTCCTACTCGTACCGTCCTCGCCAAGGAGGACTACCTGCGGCGTCATACCTACTGGCCTTGGTACAGCATTTACGAGGATGAAAACGACACCTATGAAGAGGTGATGGCGATGAAAGAGGCCCGGGGGAAGACATTGCAATGACCGCCCTTGCGCTGCACCGGCAGACCCCAGGCCTGAGTGTGAGCGACCCTCGCGGGCTGACGGTGCGCACGGTGCGCTATTGGCGTGAGAGTGGGCGGGAGCAGGCGCAGGCAAGGAGCAGTCGTAGTGGCTTCGACGGTGCGGGCCGAGTCGTGGCCGAGTGGGACCCGCGTTTGGTGGAGCGGGCCAACCTGACGCAGGTTTACTCGCTTGGCAGCAAGGTACTGGGCTCCCACAGCGTTGATGCAGGATGGCGTGTCAGCCTGTTCACGCAGGCGGCTGAACAGGTGCAAGCGTGGGACGCTCGCGGTAATGAGCGACAGGTTGAATACGATAGTTTGCTAAGGCCTGTGGCGGTGTTCGAGCAAGCTGCGTGCGTCGAACGTCATCACTACGCCGATGCGTCGCCGCACTATGCCGCGCACAACCAATGCGGCCAGTTGATCCGCCACGACACCCCGGCTGGAACGCAGCATTTCAATGAGTTCGGCTTGACCGGCGCGGTGCTGGAACAGCATCAACACTTTCTGCAAAGCCTGGATATGCCCGATTGGCCACTGCCCCTTGATGAGAGAGATGATTTGCTTGAACAAGCAGCCGGTGCTCGCAGCGCTTTGCTGCTCAACCCGTTGGGCGATGTGCTGGAGCAAACCGATGCGCGGGGCAATCGGCAGCGTTTCACTCACACCATCGACGGCCGATTGCGCGAGGCCTGGCTGCAGCTGAAAAACGCGACCGCCGCGCAGCGGCTGGTACATGACATTCACTACAACGCTCAAGGACAGATAGAACAGCAAACGGCAGGCAACCAGGTCACCAGTCGGTTTGATTACTGCCCGAAAGACGGGCGATTGAACCGTCTGAGCGCTGCCGGGCCTAGCGACGAACCGCTACAGGATTTGCACTACGTCTATGACCCGGTGGGCAATATCCTTAGCCTTGAAGACAAGGCACTGCCGGTGCGCTTCTTTGCCAACCAACGCATCGAGCCGATCAACCGCTATACCTACGACAGTCTTTACCAGTTGATCGAAGCCACCGGCTGGGAGGCCGGCAGCGCTAATCGCGGGCCTGCTCATCTCGAGGATCCGGCTGCCGTGGCTAACTATCGTCAAACCTATCGCTACGACGCTGGCGGCAATTTGCTCGAGCTGATCCACCACGGCCCACAGCAACATGGGCGTGTGTTGACGGCGGCCAAGCACAGTAATCGCTGCCTGCCCGAGGTGGGCGGGAGGCCACCGACCGAAGCGGAGATTGCCGAAGCCTTCGATGCCAACGGCAACCTGTTGATGTTGGACCGGGGCCGAACACTGAGTTGGGATGCACGTAACCAACTGAGCCATGTGCATATGGTGGAGCGCACGTTGCGCCTCAATGACACCGAGCGCTACGTCTACGGTGCCGACGGCATGCGCCAGCGCAAGGTGCGCACAGCACAAACCAACGCCCGCACGGTGATCAGCGAGACGTGCTATTTACCCGGTCTGGAAACCCGCACGATTGATGACGAAAAACTGTATGTCGTCACTGTTCAGGCCGGCCGCACCACGGTGCAGGTGTTGCACTGGGAGGGCGCGGTGCCGCGTCAACTGGCCAATGATCAATACCGCTACAACCTGAACGATCATTTGGGGTCCTGCTCGCTGGAGCTGGACAGTGAAGCGCGGATCATCAGCCGCGAGACTTATCATCCGTTTGGCAGTACGGCGTTCACTGAGAGGGGAGACTCGAGCGAGCAGAGTTATCGCACGTTGCGTTATTCGGGTAAGGAGCGGGATGCGACCGGCCTTTATTATTACGGTCTGCGCTATTACATGCCCAGGTTTCAGCGCTGGATTAACCCGGACCCCGTGGGTGTCAGTGATGGTTTAAATGTATTCGCCTTTCTAGGCGGTAATCCCATTGGTTATCGAGACGCTGTGGGTGAGAAGCGCGAGCCGGTGAATAAAGATATCCACTTGATATGGGTGGGCGAGTCAGCGGAAGCGTTGGCGGCGCATGTCAGCAATATTAATAATACTGTCGAGCAGGCGAGCGGGTATAAAGTTCATCTTTATCTTGAGTCAGGTAACGAGGATGCATTTGCGAATGTCCTACAGGATCTTAAAGCTCATAATGTTGTCTATTTGAGAGAGGAGAAACTCTTCAGGAAATTCAAAAAAAGTCCAGTGGGGGCTATTTATAAAGACTTCAGGTCGGGAGATCCAAAAAACTTTGCGTTTGCGGTGGATACGCTACGGCCCTATTTGGTTCGCAAGAAAGGAGGGCTCTACTCCGATGTCGATGACCAGTATCTCGGTGCTGAGAGTGAAGGGCACGAGCGCCTGGGCGACACGACGCTTTATGCAAGACCCGACGAAATAATCACAAACTCACCTGTTCGGGTGCCTTGGGAAAATAGGGGCTCCAGAAATGCGGTGCTGATAAACAATAGCTCGTTTGCCGCGCATGCTGGAAACAAAACACTGAAGCATATCGAGAAAGAAATGGTCGTGCGTTATAAAGAAGTTGTTAAGTCTGAAGAGTATACGGATGGTCACGGTCGCATCGGAGCCGGGATACTCGAGTTGGAAACACCTGAGCGAATAAAGTTAATGAGTTCGATGGTAGGTCCAAAGGTGTTTAGCTCGATCATAAGAGAATATGATAGTGAGGCTAATGATATCGTTCGTCAGGCTATATTGGTCGAGTCGGGAGGCGACGTTCAGGGCTTTAATGATCGTAGAAATGAAAAGATGCCGCTTAGACGCTTCATTAAGGTAGGTAGTGCAAACTCTTGGAAATAAAATCCCCATGAGCGCTATTAACCACGAACTTCGAACGGAGATGGCCGGTGTGAAATGAATTTTATGTCGGCAATCCTCAAGTAGAGAGACTCAGCCATGCTCAGCTTGAATAGCCATACCCCCACATTGACTGTTACCGATCCGAGAAGTCTACCCGTTCGCTCGGTGAAGTATTTACGATCGACTGCCGGCCAAGCGGCACAGGCACACATCGACCGCACTGCGCATGACGCGGTAGGCAGAGCGACAGCGCGCTGGGACCCGCGTCTGCAGTCGGTGCAAAAAGACGACCCGCAGGTGCCTGCCAACCTGAATATCCTTCACTCGCTTGGCGGCCAAGTATTGTTGATTCAAAGCGTCGATGCGGGTTGGGATGTTCAACTGTTCGGTGAGGCTGGGCAGGGTGTGCAGTTCTGGAATGGGCGCGGTAGTCAACGCCGCGTAGTATTCGATGCGCTACTGCGACCTGTGGCGATTATTGAAAATTCAGCCTGCACCGAGCGCTTTGCATACGGGATGGCTGAGCCGACTGCGGCTGAACGTAATCAATGTGGGCGGGTGGTGCGCCAAGATGACCCGGCCGGTACTCGTCATTTCGACTACTACGGGGTAGGTGGCGAGCCGATAGCGCAAACCCAGCGTTATCTGCAAAGCCTGGATATGCCTGATTGGCCACTGCCCCTTAATGAGCGGGATGATTTGCTTGAGCAAGCAGCCGGTGCTCGCAGTACTTTGCAGTTCAACCCGGTGGGCAATGTGCTGGAGCAAACCGATGCGCAGGGTAATCGGCAGCGTTTCAATCACACCATCGACGGCCGATTGCGCGAGGCCTGGCTGCAGCTGAAAAACGCGACCGCCGCGCAGCGGCTGGTACATGACATTCACTACAACGCTCAAGGACAGATAGAACAGCAAACGGCAGGCAACCAGGTCACCAGTCGGTTTGATTACTGCCCGAAAGACGGGCGATTGAACCGTCTGAGCGCTGCCGGGCCTAGCGACGAACCGCTACAGGATTTGCACTACGTCTATGACCCGGTGGGCAATATCCTTAGCCTTGAAGACAAGGCACTGCCGGTGCGCTTCTTTGCCAACCAACGCATCGAGCCGATCAACCGCTATACCTACGACAGTCTTTACCAGTTGATCGAAGCCACCGGCTGGGAGGCCGGCAGCGCTAATCGCGGGCCTGCTCATCTCGAGGATCCGGCTGCCGTGGCTAACTATCGTCAAACCTATCGTTATGACGCCGCAGGTAATCTGTTGGAGCTGATCCACCACGGCCCACAGCAACATGGGCGTGTGTTGACGGCGGCCAAGCACAGTAATCGCTGCCTGCCCGAGGTGGGCGGGAGGCCACCGACCGAAGCTGAGATTGCCGAAGCCTTCGATGCCAGCGGCAACCTGTTGATGTTGGACCGGGGCCGAACACTGAGTTGGGATGCACGTAACCAACTGAGCCATGTGCATATGGTGGAGCGCACGTTGCGCCTCAATGACACCGAGCGCTACGTCTACGGTGCCGACGGCATGCGCCAGCGCAAGGTGCGCACGACGCAAACCAACGCCCGCACCTTGGTCAGTGAGACCCGATATCTACCAGGGCTGGAAACGCGCGATGGGGATGGCGAGAAACTGCACGTCGTCACCGTCCAGGCCGGCCGCACCACGGTGCAGGTGTTGCATTGGGAAGGCGCGGCGCCGCAGCAACTGGCGAATGATCAATACCGTTACACCCTTAGCGATCATCTGGGCTCTTGTTCGCTGGAACTGGACAGTGAAGCGCGGATCATCACTCGCGAGACGTATCATCCGTTTGGTACGACGGCCTTCACGCAGAAGGGTGATTCGAGCGAAGAGAGTTATCGCACGTTGCGTTATTCGGGCAAGGAGCGGGATGCGACGGGGCTCTACTACTATGGGTTCAGGTACTACGTGCCGTGGTTACAGCGATGGAGTAATCCCGACCCTGCAGGTGAAGTGGATGGGCTTAATCGCTATGAGATGGTGCGCAATAACCCAGTGACGTTCACAGATATCCTTGGGCTTTCACCCACCGTGTGGTTTACCTATGTTGATGGTCAAGAGCGGGCGTTAAGTGATAATGAACTGAGAGCTGCGTTTAGCGATGGGACACCTAAGATCATATTCTCGGGGGATGGCCACGCCAGTCCCTCATTTGCTTACGCCTCGGATATACCTGATGTAATGGCTGCAAACAGAAACGGTGCGCTAAGTTTGTATGTGGAAGCCACTCCAACTGACGCAGCCATTAAGGTTGAAAAATTCATTCCTGAATTTATCGACAAAAATAAAAGCGCGGTGATTGGGTGGGAACCAGAAGAACTCTCGACTTCGATGCTAGAGCTCTTTATCATCGCGATGGAACATTCTGAGTCGAGTGTAATCTCGTCGGGCGCGGTTTTGGATGATGTCGAGATGCTTGGAGCGAAAGTTACCAGCCAGTTATTTATGCAGGCTGAAGAGTTAGCCAAGGAGTTTTCATTGGTTATTTCAGACTTTACAAAGCCGGAAGGTTATCCCGAGAGTACCGTTGAGCGATTAAGAACTATCACCTCGTCGGTTTGGAGGGATGAATTCATTAACCCGTATCTGGCGGAAAAAGTCGGGGTTGAGGCGAGTGCAAATAATGACCGTACATTTATGGTTTCAGTAGGGTTTGCCCACCTGGATGTTCGCTACAATCCGGTTCAGCAGATATTGAACGAAATAAGAGAGACTCATGGCTTTCAACAACGAATCTTTTTTAATCGATCCAACAACCCTATAGTAGTTAAAGCAGAGCAATAATTTTTTAATCAATAAAGGGTGTTTGCACTCAGTAAAAGCGTTCCCGCCACTAGCGATGGATCAGTGGTGTGCTGTCTGCCGACATCATGAGCCCACAAAGTTTTTCCGTAATCTATGGGGGCCGTCAAGCTGTGAAAAGGGCTCCCGAAGAAGACTGAACAGGCACTGCAAAGCCTAAATAAAAAGCCCCCACCCAACCCACTCATAGCTGACATGGATCTTCTGAAAAAGAAGGGATCCTATGAATCACTGAGGCCGTCAAACCTCATCACGAATGCGTCGTGGTAGGCGCAAGGGTCGGCAAGATGAGGGTAAGGGTCAACGTAGGTCATTGCACCCGACGATGTGGGAACCGGTTTGAATAACTTGCCACACAGTTTGCGCAAGGAGGCTTGGTTGATCAACGACGGAACCCAACGTTGCACTTATACAATGTGAGTTTTTTATGAATATTTCAGACGCCGCTGTAAGCCTGTCCACCCCTCTCAGCGTGTCCGCACCAGCGGAGGCCTCCAGCCAGGCAGGACACGTGCAAGCGAGTGCCGCCCCCCTCGAATCGCGCTCGGGGCCGCGTATGCAAAGTATGGGGCTTACGAGCTTGCGGCAAACTGTGCTGCAAGGCCTCGGCGATACAATTCGTTCGCATGTTTTGCCATCCTCAGTACTTCATAGCACCGACAGTTCGAAAGACAAAGCCTATGGGGCCGGGTTGACGTTCGTTGGCGGGATGGCGAAGGTGGCCGGCAGGAAGATGGCAAGCTCAGGTGGCCTTTCCTCGAAAGTCGCAGGTTCGGCGCTGATGTGGGGGGGTAAAGCGGCGGAGAAAATCGGCAAGAACACGTATAAAAATGCTGAACCCAAGGAGGACGGCAATTACAACGCGTTTGCACCGCGTAACTGGGTTCGTTAAAAACAGGCCTGACATCCTGCGAGGAGCTGTCTGTCTGTTTTGATGGTCATTGAACCGAAAAGCCCCCACCCAACCCACTGCGGATAGGGGACGCAATGGGCTGGGCGAGGGCTTCTTGTACGACTGTTTTACTGCGCGATAGTTTTCACCGATACACCACGTTCAACCGGTGTCGAGCGACCGTAGATATCTTCGAAGCGCTCGATATCGTCCTCACCCAAATAGCTGCCCGATTGCACTTCGATGATCTCCAACGGGATCTTGCCCGGGTTGCGCAGGCGGTGCACCGAGGCGATCGGGATGTAGGTGGACTGGTTTTCGCAGAGCAGGAACACGTTGTCGTCACAGGTGACTTCGGCGGTGCCGCTGACCACGATCCAGTGTTCGGCGCGGTGGTGGTGCATCTGCAGCGACAGGCACGCGCCCGGCTTGACCGAGATGTGCTTGACCTGGAAGCGGCCGCCCATGTCCACCGAGTCGTAGGAGCCCCACGGGCGGTAGACTTCGCAGTGGTTCTGGGTCTCGCTGCGGCCTTGCTCGTTGAGGGTGTTGACCATCTGCTTGACGCCCTGGACCTTGTCCTTGTGGGCAATCATCATCGCGTCCTTGGTTTCCACCACCACGATGTTGTCCAGGCCGATCACCGATACCAGTTTGCCGTTGCCATGCACCATGCAGTTGCGGCTGTCCTGGATCACTACATCGCCCTTGCTCACGTTACCGTTGGCGTCTTTATCGTTGACCGCCCACAGCGAGGCCCAGCAGCCCACGTCGCTCCAACCGGCTGCCAGCGGGACTACGCAGGCGCGCTGGGTTTTTTCCATCACGGCGTAGTCGATGGAGTTGTCCGGGCAGCACGCGAACGTGGAGTCGTCAAAGGTCACGGTGTCGGCGGTCTGCTCGCTGCGTTCCAGGGTCAGCACGCAGGTGTCATAGATATCCGGGTCGTGCTTTTTCAGCTCTTCGAGGAAGCGGCTGGCGCGGAACAGGAACATGCCGCTGTTCCAGAAGTAGCCACCGCTTTTGACGAACTCGACCGCACGTTTTTCATCGGGTTTCTCCACGAACTGCTGCACGCGGCTCACGCCTTCAGGCAGCAGCGAGTCGTTGGTGGACTTGATGTAGCCGTAGCCGGTTTCCGGGCGGGTGGCCGGCACGCCGAACAGCACCATCTCGCCACGCTCGGCGGCCACGGTGGCCAGGGCCAGTGCGCGTTGCAGTGCTTTCTGGTCGTCGATCACGTGGTCGGCGGGCAGTACCAGCATCAGCTCGTCACGGCCTTCGTTGACCAGCATCATCGCGGTCAGGGCCACGGCCGGCGCAGTGTTGCGGCCGAAGGGTTCCATCAGGATGCGCTGGCAGTCGAGCTTGCGTGCGCTCAGTTGCTCGTTGACGATGAAACGGTGATCTTTGTTGCAGACCACGATGGGGGCGTCCATGCCTTCGAACACCAGGCGCTCCAGGGTTTGCTGGAACAAGGTGTGCTCGCCGGTCAGGGCCAGGAACTGCTTGGGGAACTGTTTACGGGAAAGCGGCCAAAGACGTGAGCCGCTACCACCGGAAAGGATTACTGGGATCATGGTGTTTCTCCTTGAATCGATATGGGTCAGAGCTACGAAGGTTTGTCGTTTCACTCTTGTTTTTGTCTCGGTCCTGAGTTGAAACCCGGTCAGTGTGGGAGCTGGCTTGCCTGCGATGGCGCCTACAAGACCGCCATCGCAGGCAAGCCAGCTCCCACAAGGGGGCATGTCAACTCAGGGAAATCGTCAGCGGGTCGACACTGGGCGTTTCACCCACACTGGCGACAGGCTCGAGCCCGAGCCGGTGACATACAGCACCGCCGCTTCACCGCGTTCCAACGCAACCGGCTTCACATCGCCGACTTTCTTGTCACCGTCATACAACGCCAGGCTCACTTTCACGGGGTTGATCTCACGTTCGCCACGGCCCTTGGCAGCCACCGACTTGACCACATCGGTCTTGCCATCGGCGGTTTTCAGGGTCAGGGCCTTGTCGCTGAGGTTCTGCACGCGCACCAGGGATTTCTGCTTGTTCTTGAACGGCGGTTCTTCGATCAGTTGCGGCTGGCCGCTGCCACTGTTGACCAGGGTGTAGTAGTGGTCGGCAGCCAGTTTGACCGGCAGGGTCTGGCTGCCGACCTTGGCGCTGTAGTCGCCGCCCGGCATGAAGCTGAAGTCGCTGCTGGCCAGTGGCGCAACGTCGCTGAGGTTGGTGCTGCCGACGGTGGCGCTGACTTCCTGGTTGCTGGCGTTGTAGATACGTACAAAGCTGGAGCCTTTTGGTGCGGTCGGGCCGTACAGGGCGGCATCACCGGCAGCGAAGGCCGACAGGGATACGAAGCTCAAGCCTGCTGCGATAGCCAGGGTTTTAGCGAGACGACGAGGAGTAGTAGTGAAAGTCATTGTGAGTTACCTCTCTTTCAGTTTTGCGCCCGGTCGGGCGTCTCGGATTTAGATGTGTTGATTGCCATGTTCTGTTGGCGCGAACCGGCTTGTTTAAGCTGCGCAACCCAGGCTGGGTCGGCATCACCGATTTCGTTGTTAACGGGCAGATAGCGTTCAGGAAACTCCCAGATCAGCACCTGGGGCGAGCTGTTCTTGAAGTCATCACTTTTGAGATAGCTGAGCATCGGCAGGATCGGGCCATGGCCGTCTTCGGCGTAGCTGACCACGTCGCTGTGCAAGGCTTGCTTGAGCGCACCGACGAAGTTCCAGTTGGGGTTGGCGCTGTAGCTGGTGCCGACCAGTGCCACCGGGGTTTCGCTGTCGCTGAACAGCGCGTCATCACCTTTCTCTTCGGCCAGGTGGGTGACGCGTTTTTCCAGCGGCTCTTTGGGCGGCATCAGGTTTTCGAACAGCGGGTCCAGAGGCAGGAACAAACGCAGGTCGCCTTTATGCGGTTCGGTTTTCTCGGCCTCGGTGACAAAACGCTGCGGCTCGCCGCTCAGTGGGGTCTTGTCGGCAATCGCCTTGGCCAATTGCTTGGCGGCGACTTCGGCACCGTCCGGGGTCCAGTGGGTATCGGTACGCAGGAACACCTGCTTGCCGGCGAGCTTGGCCTGTTGCAGGGGGCCGAGCAGGTCTGGCGCCGGGATGTTGTCTGCCGCCACGCGGGCGTGGAAGTCCTGGTACAGGTTGGCGTGGATGCTCGCCGGTTTCACCTCACCCAAGTGCTCCGGGTACAGGCGTACCTTGGCCGGCACGATCGCCATCACCAGTTGGATGCCCTGGGCCTTGAGCTTCTGGCGTACGCCTTCGACCAGCGCGTAGTTGCCTTGCAGGTTCTGGTCTTCGTTGACGGCGGGGTTGAATTCCTCGTCGCTGTACAACCAGTGATCACGGCCCAGCACCACGCCAGGGCGGCCTTCATTGAACAGCTTGTAGTCCAGCGCTGCCCACAGGTTGGTGCCCAGGCGCTTGATCGGGAACTCGTCGTCGTAGTGAGTCTCGACGGCTTTGGTCCAGCGACCGTTAAGCACCGTGGCATCGGCGTTGGTGCTGAAGCCAAAGAAGCTGCGCAGTGACCAGGCGCCCAGTGCCAGCAGCAGCACCAGGAACAGACTTATGTAGAGGACGCGTAATGAACGGGTCATGGTCGGCTCCCTCAGAATTGGAAGTAAAGGAACGGCGAGAAACTCTGCGCCGACAGTTTGAGAATCGACGCCACGAACAGCAGCAGCACCGCAGCGCGCATGGCGTAGCGTGGCCAGTCAGCCGTCCAGTAGGCCGGTTGCACGGCAGCGTCGCGGCCCACGCTGAAACCGGGCTCGTGGATGCTGCCAGGGTTGTCGCCGGGTACGGCCTTGATCAGGCTCGGGTCGGCTGGCTTGGACTTGTCGGCAGGGCGGTTGGTGTAGAAGTCGCGCAGGCCGAAGAACGCCAGCGTTGCGTAGGCCACCACCAGGGTTGCCACTTGCAGGCCGGTAAGGTTGGCGCGGTTGAGTTCAGACAGCGACCACTCGCCAAAGCTGAACATCGCACCGTACATACGACCGGCAACGTGCAGGTTTTCGGCGCGGAAAATGACCCAGCCCATCACCACCAGCAGGAAGGTAAAGGCCCAGCGCAGCACATTGAAACTGCGCGGCGCGGTGTTCAGGCCGATGGCTTTTTCAATCGCCAGCCACATGCCGTGCCAGGCGCCCCACACGATGTAGGTGATGTTGGCGCCGTGCCACAGGCCACCGAGCAGCATGGTCAGGAACAGGTTGCGGTAAGTGGTCAGGGTGCCTTTGCGGTTGCCGCCCAGGGTGATGTACAGGTAGTCACGCAGCCAGGTGGACAGGCTGATGTGCCAGCGCCGCCAGAACTCGGTGATCGACTGGCTGATGTACGGCTGCTTGAAGTTTTCCATGAAGCGGAAACCCATCATCAAGCCCAAGCCAATGGCCATGTCGCTGTAGCCGGAGAAGTCGAAGTACAGCTGCGCGGTGTAGGCCAGCGCGCCGAGCCAGGCATCGCCTGTAGTGGGGTTTTGCAGGGCGAAGCAATGGTCGGCCACCACCGCCAGGGTGTCGGCAATAAAGACCTTCTTGATGAAACCCTGCATGAACCGCGTGCAGCCCTCGGAGAATTTATCCAGGGTGTGGGTGCGGTTGTTGAACTGGTCGGCCAGGTCACGAAAGCGCAGCACGGGACCGGCGATCAGGTGCGGGAAGATCGCCACGAACGCCGCAAAGTCGATGAGGTTGCGAGTCGCCGGAGTGTCGCCACGGTACACGTCGATGATGTAGCTGATGGACTCGAAGATGTAGAACGAGATCCCGATCGGCAACAGCACGTGGGTGAGGATGAACGGCTCCAGTCCCGCGGACTTCATCATCACATTGATGCTGTCGACGCCGAAGTTGGCGTACTTGAAGTAGCCGAGGATGCACAGGTCGACCGCCACGCCGAGCAACAGCCAGCGCTGCGCCGGCTTGGTGCGCACACCGGCGGCACCGACCTTGAGGCCGATCCAGTAGTTCCACAGCGTGACGGCCGCGAACAGCGCCAGGAAGTCCACTCGCCACCAGGCGTAGAACACGTAGCTGGCAATCAGCAGCAGCAGGTTGCGATAGCGTTGCCCGCTCAAATAGTACAAGCCGAGGAAGATCGGCAAGAACAGAAACAGGAACACATTGGACGAGAAAACCATCCCGATCTCTCCATGTTTAACCAACAGTCAAGGGCCGGAGCCCCCCCAAACCCCCCACGATTTCGGGGGAGGTTGTGATCGTTCCCACGCTCTGCGTGGGAATGCCTCTTGTGACGCTCTGCGTCACGCTTTGGGACGCAGAGCGTCCCGTGCTGCATTCCCACGCAGAGCGTGGGAACGATCAGCGACTAGCTGCCTTTGTTGCCTTTTTCATGCGCCGGGTCGTAGACCTTGGTCAGGTCGCCGCCCAGGCGGAAGGTCTTGAACGGTTGCATGCCATGCTTGCGTTCGATCACGTCCGGGGCGCAGGTGTAGAGGGTGCAGAAGGGCTCAAGCCAGGCAAATTTCATGTCTTCCTTGAGGTCCTTCATGTCCTGCTCTTTGCCGTTCTTCTGCTCGAAGATGTCCGGGTCTTTCACGCCGGCCAGCACCTTGTCGCCCAGGCGTTTGAGCGCGCTGTTGTTTTCCTGGCGCAGGTCCACGCCGTTGACCAAGGCAAAGCTGGCGATCATCGACAGCGGCGGCAGGGCGTAGTTGTGGTACGACAGGGCGCGTTGCTGGCGCTTCAATTCGTTCGGCAGGAAACCCTGGTCATCGACCTGGTTCACGCCGACCTTGTATTCCTTCACCGCCCAATCAAACAGGTCGCGGCGGTTGGTAGCGATGGACGTTGCCATCACCGACCAGGCTGCCCAGTAAGAGTGGTTGTTGGTTTTTTCCAGGGGCAGGTTGTCCCAGTCGCTCACCACCTGGTCGGCCAGCTTGTTGAACCAGGCTTCGATTTGCTGGGCTTCCTGCGGGTGCTTGGCCAGCGGCTGCGACTCGGAGAACTTCAAGCGCACATAGGCCGAGGCCATGCTGCCCAATGCCCATTTGCGCATGGACTTGCCGGTGTGGTTGAAGTCCTTGGACATCAACGCATCGGCCTTGGCCCACGACACCAGCCAGTTGAGCGTGCATTCGAGTTGCTGCGGGCGACCGTCACGCATGAACTGCATCACGCGCTTGCTGGTGTCTTTTTCCAGCTTGGTGATGTCGGCGGTGCTGTCGCGAAAGGCTTTTTCCGACTGCACATTCAGGGTCGAACGGGCCTTGTCGGAGCCTTCGTACTTGCTGCGAAACTGCAATGGCCCGGTGTAGGGCGTTGGCATGCTGTCGCAATCATTCTTGAAGTCGCCGGTCTTGAACGCTTCGATCGGTGCGAAATAGCCCTGGGGCGGGCGCAACGGCGCGGCCGCATTCACGGAGCCGGCAAACACGGCCAGGCCCAGCAGGGTAGGGAGCAATAACTTTTGCATAAGTAACCTCACTTCCCGAGTTGGGCGGTCTGCTGACCACCGCTTGGGAATACGTTGCGTGTGCAAATTTTCGCTTCAACCTTCTGCGCCGCAGCGCCCGCTTCGGGGCCCTGCACTTCCACGGCCAGCAAGTTCTGCGAGGCCCAGTCTTCATCGGTGCGCAGTTCAAAGGCGAAACGCCCGTCTGTATCGGATGTTTCGGGTTTCTCGATCTTGATGTCCTCGTGGCGCCCGTTCATGTACCAGAGGGTGGCTTGCAAGGTTTTCACCGACGGATCGGCGAAGCGGATATCGACCTGATGGTTGGCGTTGCGCAGGTCTTTGTTCGCGCTGTTGACCATCAGTTCGTTTTTGCCCGGTTTGAGCGTGGTGCTGGCCGACATCTGCGCGGTCTTGCCTTCGCAGCCGTTGTCCAGCAGCGCCATCATCTGGCGGTAGATGGTTTCCTGGTCGAGGCGGTACAGCGGCGAGAATTCCCAGATCAGGATCTTCGGTGGGCTCTTCTGGAATTCATCGCTGCCCAGGTACTGCAGCATCGAGCCTTCCAGGCCACCGCCGGGGAAGGCGACGTTGAGGATGTCAGCGCCAATTTCTTCTTCCAGGAAGCCGGCGAAGTTGTAGTTCTTGCCGCTGTGGCTGGTGCCCACCAGGGTGATCTGCGGGTTGCCCGAATCGCCGAACAGGTCGCCGTCACCGGCTTCGCCCTTGGGCTCGGTGGTGAACTGGTCCATGTACTGGATCGCATAGCTGGTGCCGCACAGTTGCCCGGCCATGTTGTGCAGGGTGCCGGTCTTGCCCATGCGGCCCGAGCGCTTGGTCTCGAATTCACGCTTGGGAATCTCGGCATATTCCGGCATCTGCTTGACCTTGGCCGCGACGATTTTCGCGGTGCGCTGGGCGCCGTATGGGGTCCAGTGCTGGTCGCCACGGAAGTAGAAATCGTGGGCCGGCAACTCATCCGGCAGTTGCTCGTTGGTCAGCGGCGACAAGTCTGGCACCACGTAGCCCATCTTGGCGAAACGACCGAGCATGGTCTTGTAGTTGGTCAGGGCCTTGTCGAAATCGTACTTGGCCTTTTCCTCAGGGTTGAGCTTGTTGCGGTTCACCAGGCCACGGGTCGGCTGGTAGACCACCACCAGTTCCACGCCCTTGCTCTTGAACGCATCGTGCAACTGCTGCATGCGCTTGTAGCCGGCCGGGGTGGTGTCGAACTCGGTGCGCAGGTCTTCCTGGGTACGGAACAGCCAGTCGCCCTGGGCTTGCACCAAGGTGGTGAAGTTCTGCTGGTAGCGCGTGGTGTAGTTCTTCGCGTCATGGGCGGCCGGGCACAGGCTGCAGCACGGTTCGGCGGTGAAGGTCGGAGCTTTGACTTCATCGGCGCGTACGCCCTGGCTGGCCGCGAGCAGGCCGAGGGTCAGACCCGAGAGGCTCAGCAGTTTGATCATGTGTGGGTGCATAAGGGTCATCCTCAGTCCTGCAATTCGGTCTGGCGTTCGACGGGGTCGATCAGCACGGCTTTCTGCTGGCGCACCAGCAGGTCGAGAATTTCTTCCTGGCGGTCACCCAGGATGCCGGAGAAGCTGATACCGCTGGATTTGGTCGGCGCCAGCATCGACACGCGATACAGCTCGATACTCAACGGCGAGTCGATAGACAGCGGCCCGCTGCCGTTACCCGCCAGTTCACCGCCAACCACGATCAGCGACACCTTGGCATCGAACGGGTCGAGGGCGATGTCGCGGTCGGTGTCGGTCAAGTCCTTGATGTGGCCATACACGCCGGTTAGCCCGTTGGCCATCGAGGTGTTTTCGTAGAGCTTGATGTTCACGCTGTTACGCACGCGGATCCCGTGGCGACGGTTGCTGATCACCTTGTTGCCCCACAGCAGGTTGTCGCCGCTCTCATAGAGGGTGATGCCGTCGGTGTGGTTGCGGTAGATCTCGTTGTCGGCGATCAGGTTGTTCACGCTGTTACGGTCGATCACTAGGCCCGAAAGCTTGTTGTCATAGCTGCGGTTGTTGAAGATGAAGCTGTCGTTCACTTCCCGGGAAATGATGATGCCGTGCTTCTTCTTGGTGCCGTACACGGTGTTGTCCGCGATGATCAGGCCGTGGGAACGGTCATGGGGGTCAATGCCGTAGACGATGTTGTCTTTGTAGGTATTGCCCTTGATCACAAAGCCTGTGGTCTCGTAGCAGTAGAAGCCGTACCACATGTCCGAGAACTCGGAGTCGATGATCCAACCGGTCGGCTCGGGGCGCTTGAGCACCTTGGCCATGTTCGGCGTGTACTGGGAAATACTCACCCCGTACGACTTACTGTTGGCGTAGCCGAAGCTGGCCATCTTGGTCTTGGAGATATAGGTCTCGGTGCCGCCCCAGGCCAGCAGGAACGGGCGGAATTCCTTGGCCGACTTGAACAGCGCCGGGCCGTTGGTTTTTTCATCCCAGCCGGTGACCTTGGTGTCACGCACGAACAGCTGGCCGTCATTGATCAAAAATGAGCCGGCTTGCTGGGACAGGCGCAGTTCCTGGGTGTTTTTGTCGATATCGAGGATGCCTTTACGGCCCACCACGATCGGCAACTTGGCCAGGAACACGCCCGGCGACGTTTCGCTGAAGTACTGCTTGGGCACCTTGCCCAGCAGGTCCTTGAGGTTCATGTAGCCGTCGTCGACAAAGATCGCCTGGGGAATGCCGTGTTGGCGCACTACCCATTCGGCCATCTTGTTATCGCCGCCGATAAAGTCCTTGAGTGCGTCTTCCTGCATCATGCGGCGGATGCTGATTTTGCCGGCTTTGGCCTTGACGATTTTCTTTTCCATCGCCTGCGCGGTGTAGCCCGACAGGTCGGGCAGCGCCGGCTTGGCCATTTCCAGCGGCGCGGTGGGCGGGCTGGAGATGGTGTAGGTTTTGGCCTGTTGCAGTTCCTTGGCGATGATCGGCGCCTTGGCCGCCGTATCGGCGAACGCTGTGGCGCTGGCCATCAGCATTGCCGCGACGAGTAGGCTTTGAGCATTCATGGCGCAGGCTCCCATCAGAATTTCCAGACCACGTCGACAAACGCGCGGTGCATGTAGGAGTCGACCTGGCTGCCATAGGCATCGCCGGGCTTGAACACACCGGCACGCAAACGCACCAGGGCTGAAGGCTCGTCGATCGACTGGCTCAGCGCGGCTGGCAGCAAGCCTTTCTTGAAGTACTTGGTGACCACCAGGTCCATTTCTTGGCCGAGGTCTTTCTTGCCGTCTTCCAACGGCAGGGAGGTGCTGGAGAGGATCGCGCCGGTGACGTCATCGGTGTTGTTCTGCACCGCGTCGATACCGTTGCTGCCCACTGGCTTGTTGCCGTCCACGCGCCAGAACTTGTGGTACACCAGGCTGGCGTCATAGTCCTCGCGCAGTTGCCAGGAACCGAACAGGCTCATGGACTGCATGTTGTTCATCTCGCCGCGAAACGCTTCACCGAAGCGATGCACGCGGGACTGGGTGCCGGTCCAGTTCGAACGGTTGCTTTGCAGGCCGTTCTGTTCGTACTCGGCACTGGCGCGCGAGTACGCGGCACCCACTTGCCACTGCGGATCCAGGCGCAGGCGCACGCCGATATCGGTGGCCCAGCCGCTCAGGTCATCGCTGCGCTTGGCGCTGGTGGGGCGTGTGCCGTCGGCGTTCAAGGCGTTGACCTTGTCGCGGTCGCCGCGCATGCCGGTGATGCTTGCCCAGTAGTTGACGGTGTTGGTGTTGCGCCAGTTGTAGGCGTCGCTGTTGGCTTTGATGCCCAGCCAGGTCAGGTCGCCGTTTTCGCGCTTGTCCAACGGGTCGTTGGCGACACCCGGTTCGGCGTAGTCGAGCTTGCCGTCGTCATGGGTGTGGTGGCCGCGCACACCGATCCACTGGCCCGGCGTCCACTGGTAGGCAGCGTCGGCGTAGAAGTGCTGGCGGTCCTTGTCGACCGGCGACAGTTCCTTGAGGTCGGTGCGGTATTCGCTGAAACGTTCGGCAGCGCCGACATTGGCCTTGAGCAAGGTGGTGTCAAAGGTCCAATTCAGCGCTTCGATGTTGGTGTCGCGCCATTGGCCGTCGTCATTGCGCAGGCGCTGGCGGCCGAACTTGAGGATCTCGCCGGGGTAGGGCGTGAAGCCGCTGTAGCCGACCCAGAACTCACGCAGGGCCAGATAGTTTTTCTTGGCCTTGCGGTCGTCGTTGCTCGACTGCTGCTCGGTGGTGTCATCGGCCGACTGTTGCAGGGTGTCGGTCTCGATGATATCGCTGGAAACCACTGCCTGGCCCATGGCGTAGGCGCTCCATGCGCCGCTTTCGCCGTAGATCCAGGGGCGCAGGTCGAGGCCGATGCCGTTGACGTCGCCGCCTTTCTGGGTGCCGAGGTCGCGGTCATCTTCAGACTGCGCGGTGGCTTTGACTTCCAGGCCGAAGTTCTTGGCTTCGGTGAGCGCGGCCAGGGTCGGGCACGACCACAGCAGGGCGAAGGTCAGGCCGATACCGGCCTTGACGAATGGGTTGAGCTTCATAGGGATTCCTCGCCGTCTTCTTCTTGCAGGGCGTGCAGTTGCAGCGTGCTTTGGGCCAGGGTGCCGCGGGCGGCCAGTTCCTGTTGCACCAGGCGTTGGCCTTCGGCGCGTTGCTCAGGCGTCAGCGGCGCTTCGAGCTGGGTGGCCAGGTCATTGGCCTCTGGCGTGTCCTGGGCCTTGGCCAGTTGGCTGAAGACATAGGCGTTCAACGGGTCGGGCTTGGTGCCCTTGCCTTGGGAAAACAGTTGGGCAATGGCGAAGTCGGCGCTGTTCTGGCCGTTGCGCGCTGCGGTCAGCAGGTGGTCGAGGGCTTTTTGCGGGTAGACCTTGCCCAGGTAGCCACGGCGGTAAATCTGGCCGAGGTAGTAATCGGCGGCCACTTCACGGCCCACGGCTTTCTCGAAATGCGCCTCGGCAGCCTTGGCATCGGCCGGCACCCACTTGCCTTCGTAGTAGAGCTTGCCCAGCAGCAATTCGGCGCGTGGCTGGTCGGCGGCACGGCCGTTGTCGAGGTACTTCATCATCTGGTCGACATCGCCCAGTTCGGGGAAGTCGTAGAGCAGTTGCGCCAGGCTGACCCAGGACGCCGGGTAGCCAGGGGCGATTTTTTCCAGCAATGCCTGGGCAGTTTTTTCGTCCGGGGTACCGAGGGTGGCATCGCCGAGTACGCGGGCCACGCTGTCGACGCGCTGCGCAGTCACGGTGTCACGGCTTACGCCTGCTTCCATTTGCTTGAGCAGTTCGGCCTGTTGTTCCGGCTGCTGTTTTTTCTGATAGACCGTGGCCAGTTCGACGTAGCAGATATCGGTGGTGTTTAGCGCGGCTTTGCAGATGCGCTCCACATCATCCAGGTGCTGGTCGTAGGTACCCTGGGTGCGATACAGCAGCACCTGGGCCAGGCCGGCCTCCGGGTAACCCGCCGCCTGCCATTGGCTGATCTGCTGTTGGGCATTCACGTTGGGAAAGCTGTGTGGGTATTGCAGGTACAGCATTGCCAGCGGGATCAAGGTATTGCCTTCACCATTGGCAAAGGCTTTTTTCAGCAGGCTTTCGGCTTCATGGTGTTCGGCCTCAGTGGCGCCGGGCTTGGCCGCCAACAGGCGACCCAGGCGTGCCTGGGCACGCGGCGACGTATCTGCCGCCGCACGGTAGGTGGCTTCGGCCTGTTTGATTTGCGCGGGGTCACGGGTGCCGACCTGGATATCGGCCAGGCCCACCTGGGCCTCGCTGTAGCCCAGGTCTGCCAGTTGCTGGTAATTCTGCTGCGCGGTGACGGTGTCGCCGCGCTTGAGGGCTTCGTTGGCCAGGCGCTGGTCGGGCAGGCCGGCGCAACCGGCCAGGCTGATTGCTAGGGCGATCAACGCTACCGAACCAATGTGGGCACTGCCTTTGTGGCGAGGGAGCTTGCTCCCGCTGGGGTGCGCAGCGCCCCCAAAAGCCGGCTCCAGCTGCGCTGTCGAGCGGGAGCAAGCTCCCTCGCCACAGCAAGCCCGCTCCCACAGGGATTGTGGTGTTTTTGAGAGAGTCATCACAGGCATGTCCTCGCTTACAGACCGTGAGCCATGGCTTTGTCGATCAGCCAGTTCAGCGATGGGCCACGGTCGCTGGTGACTTCCACCGGGCGGCCGGCGTAGGTGCTGTCCAGCGGTGCATCAGGCTTGATCTGCACGCGGATGTCGGAGGACAGGTCGGCGCTGTTCAGGCTGGTGCTGCTGACGATGGTGCCGGTGCGAACCTGTTCTTCATCGGCGACCTGAAAGCTCACCGGCGTACCTGGGCGTACATCGCCAAACTGGCGGTAGGTGAAGCGGGCTTCAACGTTAGCCTGGCTGCCACGCGGCACCAGTTGGAAGATCACATCGCCCTTGCTGGCGTACTGGCCGTCGGCGACCAGTTGCTGGGCCACCACGCAATCGCACGGCGAAGTCAGGGTGCCGGTCATTTGCTTGCCGAACAGTTCTTCGACCTTGGCCGGTTGCAACTGGTCTTCGTCCAGGTGGCCCTTGAGCACGTCGAGCATGCTGGTGCTGAATGTCGCCAGCGGCGCGCCCTTGGCTGCTACCGAATCACCCTTGAGCAGGCTTTGCACGGTGCCGTCACGGGGCATGGTCACGTTCATGCCCGGTACGCTGACGAGGCCTGCCTGGGCGTGGCTGACGAAGTACATGCCGTAGAGCGACTTGACCACAAAGCCGAAGGCCGCCAGGCCGACCAAAAAGATCGCCAGGCTGAATGTCACGGCGCGCAGGCGACCGAACGCAGTCATGCCGCTGCCGCCGTCCTTGACCTTGCGTGCCTTGGTGAAGTTGTCGCGTTGCAGGGTCGCGAGTACGTCGCCCATGGTCACGATGTCACCGGACAGGTGCGAGGTGATCAGGTGGCGCAGGGTGGAAATATCCTGGGCATCGAGGTTCTGGAACTGGCAACCGGTGCGGCCGGTCTGGCGGTCGTAGGAGCGAATCTGCAGCTCCACGTCCATGGCCAGGCCGAGGTTATCGATCACGAACTGCAGGCGGCCCTTGTGCACTTGGCCGATGGTGAGCGGCTGGGTGGCGGTGAAAGCCAGGCCGCCGGCGGACAGGTCGATAACCTTTGCTTCGGTCGGCGTGCGGTCGCTGTTGAAGAAGCGCAGCTTGGCCGGGATTTTCACCCGGGCGTGTTGGCGCTGGGCTTCGGATTCGTGGACAACGTTGGCGTTTACTTGGCTATTCATCGGGTGTAATTCCTAGGTTAATTCAGGCTTGGCAGGGTCAGACCATCATCAGCAACACGGCAACGAAGATGCTGCCGGCGGAGAAGGTCATGGTCCGAGACGACCAGGTGTTGAACCAACGTTGAAAGCTGGCCAAATCGCGGGTCAGTTTGGTGTCCTGGCGGGTCCAGGACTGTTGATCAAGGCGGAAGAACACGTAGATCTTCACCAACGCGCCCATGATCTGGTTGTAATAGAGAATCAGCGGGTAGGCCGGGCCGATCTTGTGGCCGGAGCACGACAGCAGCAGGGTGAGGATCAGGCGGGTGATGCCGATCCACAGCAGGTAGGCGAGGATGAACGCGCCGCCGTACTTGAAGGTGGCGATCATGGCCACGGTCAGGCCGAGCAGGGAGGTCCACATCGATACGCGTTGGTCGAACAGCACCACGCTGGTGAACAGGCCGAGGCGACGCACGCCCAGGCCCAAGGCACGGGAGTTCTGGCGCAGGTTGTTGCCGTACCAGCGGAACATCAGCTTGCGGCTGGCCTTGATAAAGCTCTTTTCCGGCGGGTGTTCCACGGTGTTGATGGCGGCGTCCGGCACGTAGAAGGTGTCGTAGCCCAGGCGCATCAGGCTGAACCAGCTGGACTTGTCATCCCCGGTGAGGAACTTGAAGCGGCCCAGGCGCCAGTGTTGCAGCGAGTCGCTTTCCACGTCGGCGATAAAGCCCGGGTCAGTCACTACGCTGGCGCGGAATACCGACATGCGCCCGGTCATGGTCAGCACGCGCTTGGACAGGGCCATGGAGCACATGTTGATGTGGCGTTGGGCGAAGCGCAGTTTGTGCCATTCGCTCATGATGTAGCCGCCGCGCACTTCGCAGAATTCGTTGGTGGTCAGGCCGCCGACATTGCCGAACAGCTGGAACCACGGCACGGTCTTGCGCACTACGCCTTCGGCCAGCACGGTGTCGCCATCGATCACGGCAACCACGGCGCGGTCGTCCGGCAGGTGACGCGAGATGGCGCGAAAACCGAAGGCCAGGCCGTCACGCTTGCCGGTACCGGCGATACGCACGAAGTCGAGCTTGACGTGAGCCGGCGGGTTCATCTTTTCCCAGAGGCTTTTCACCAGCAGCTCATCGGACATTTCCACCAGCGAGCACACCACGGTGGTGGGGAAGCCGCAGTCGATGGCTTCGCGAATCACAGAGCTGTAGACCTGTGCGGTGGTCAGCGCATCGATACGAAAACTGGTGACCATCAGGAACACATGGGACGGGTCGGCGGCCTTGCCCAGCTTGCGCACTTTGCGGCGCAGGTGCGGGTACACCACGTACAGGAACAGCATGCCGCGAAAGAAATGCGTCGCGCCCATCGAGTAGCGCCAGATACCCACGGCACCAATCAGGAAAATAAAATTCTTCGATTGCGAATCGAAGGTGCTGGCTGGCAGAGCCAGAGCTAGAAGCGCTAAAAGCCCCAGAAATAGTAGCCAGCCAGTCGCTTGGTTTAACCGTTGCATATTCGCGTCCGTCACAGAGAAGTCGGGCGGCAAGCCACAAGCTACAAGCCGAAAACCAGCGCTTCTAACTTGCAGCTTGCCGCTTGAAACTAGCCGCTGCTCCTTACCAACAAATACCTTCGGTACGGCCGCTCACGCTGGTGGCCTTGGACATGAAGCCCACCAGGTCGACCACTTGCTTGCCGTGCGGGGCTTCGTGCGCCAGGGCGCGGAACTTCTCGTCACGGTTACCGAGGATGATCACGTCGGAGTTGTTGATCACTTCGTCGAAGTCCGAGTTGAGCAGGGACGACACGTGCGGGATCTTGCCTTCGATGTAGTCCTTGTTCGCGCCGTGCATACGGGCGTACTCGACGTTGCTGTCATAGATGCTCAGGTCGTAGCCCTTGCCGATCAGCATTTCTGCCAGTTCTACCAATGGGCTTTCACGCAGGTCATCGGTACCGGCCTTGAAGCTCAGGCCCAGCAGGGCGACTTTGCGCTTGTCGTGGCTGGAGACGATGTCGAAGGCGTTCTGCACCTGGGATTCGTTGCTGCGCATCAGCGAGTTGAGCAACGGTGCTTCCACGTCCAGGGAGCCGGCGCGGTAGGTCAGGGCACGCACGTCTTTTGGCAGGCACGAACCGCCGAAAGCGAAGCCTGGGCGCATGTAGTACTGGGACAGGTTGAGGGTCTTGTCCTGGCAGACCACTTCCATCACTTCACGACCGTCAACGCCGACGGCCTTGGCGATGTTGCCGATCTCGTTGGCGAAGGTGACTTTGGTGGCGTGCCATACGTTGCAGGTGTACTTGATCATCTCGGCAACGGCGATGTCCTTGCGGATGATCGGCGCGTCGAGTTCTTCGTACAGCGACTGCAGGACGTCGCCGGAGGCTTTGTCGAACTCGCCGATAACGGTCATCGGTGGCAGGTCGTAGTCGGCGATGGCGGTGGATTCACGCAGGAATTCCGGGTTGACCGCGACGCCGAAATCAACACCGGCTTTCTTGCCGGAGCAGTCTTCGAGGATCGGGATTACCACGTTGGCCACGGTGCCCGGCAGTACGGTGCTGCGCACCACGACGGTGTGGCGGGTGGTCTTGTCACGCAGTACAAAACCGATCTCGCGGCATACCGACTCGATGTAGTTCAGTTCCAGGTCGCCGTTCTTCTTGCTCGGCGTACCGACGCAGATCATCGAAAGGTCGGTGTCGCGGATGGCTTCGGCGAAGTTGGTGGTACCGCGCAGTCGACCGGTTGCGATGCCTTGGCTCAACAGTTCGCCCAGACCCGGTTCAACGATGGGGGATTTACCCGCATTGATCAGGTCGATCTTGTCCTTGGAGATGTCTACGCCGACCACTTCATGGCCACGGGCAGACAGGCAACCGGCACACACGGCGCCAACGTAACCCAAACCAAATATGCTGATGCGCATCGCAATTACCTCTATGTTTAAATCATGCCATTAGATGGCCGGAGTTCATGTTTGCAAGCGTCACTGATGCCGCGAAAGTTAGGCGAATAGACGCCGACTT
The DNA here is from genome assembly GCF_012985385.1 of Pseudomonas sp. WS 5503. Taxonomy (NCBI): domain Bacteria; kingdom Pseudomonadati; phylum Pseudomonadota; class Gammaproteobacteria; order Pseudomonadales; family Pseudomonadaceae; genus Pseudomonas; species Pseudomonas sp. WS 5503. Next base: position 924,497 of record NZ_JAAQWI010000001.1, on the reverse strand, counting down.
ACCGCGTGCAGGCATGTTAAATAGCGAGTGACTAACTATTGCACTCAAGTTGTGCGCAACGTGGCCTTGTTATTGGGGCTTGCCCTGAAATGCAGCCGGTTTTCCATGGCGGAAGGGTCCGGCGCCAGTGCCACAGGGCTTTGATACGGGCGAGAAGCCTTTTGATATCAATGCCTTGGGTGTTAACACTGGCTCATTTAGGTCAGCGCTGCCTTGGCCTTTAGGGGGTTGGCAATGAGTCCTTATCGCCGCCCTCAACTCAATCAGTTGATGATATGACCCTCGAGCCAAAGTGCTTTATGACAACTTGGCTACTTCCATTGGTCGGTATGTAAGTCATCTCTTACGTAAACAGAGAATTTCGTTACCGGTGGTATGAGCGGTGCTTCAGGACGAAGTTCCGGGCCGCTCATCCCCTTTCCGGAAATTTTTTGAAATATTAGAAAAGATGGCACTAGTACTATATTGATAGCACTTGCTATTTAGGCCAGTAGTTGTGGGGAGTTGGTGCGAGAGGATAGTTTTGTGCCACTACCGTTAAAAAAAAGTGGTGCCACTACGAAAAAAACCGACGAGTGTCGAGTGAAGAAATTGTTAGAGATGTGTCTTGATATTTTTTGACGTCAAATAAATGACGAATGGTGGGGTGAAATGCAGGCAAAAAATGTGGGAGCTGGCTTGCCTGCGATAGCGGTGTATCAGCGACATGTGAGTCGGCTGACCCTCCGCTATCGCAGGCAAGCCAGCTCCCACAGTTGATGTTGGTGGCTGTACAGGCCTTATTCCGGTGCGTGATCGCGCAAAAACACCAGGTTATCCGGCTTGGACTGCTCCGCATTGAAGCGATAGCCCTGTACATCGAACTGCTTGAGCTGGGCGGGATCGTTAATGCGTTCTTCAATCACAAACCGGCTCATCATGCCCCGAGCTTTTTTCGCGTAGAAGCTGATGATCTTGTACTGGCCGTTCTTCAGGTCCTTGAACTCGGTATTGATGATCCGCGCGTTCAAGGCCGTGCGCTTGACCGCCGAAAAATACTCATTGGACGCCAGGTTGAGCAGCACATCGTCGCCTTGCTCGGCCAGGGCTTCATTCAACCATTCGCTGATGCGTGTGCCCCAGAACGCGTAAAGGTCCTTGCCGCGGGCGTTGGCCAGCTTGGTGCCCATCTCCAGGCGATACGGCATCATCAGGTCCAGCGGACGCAGCAGGCCGTACAGGCCCGAGAGCATACGCAGATGGTCCTGGGCATAGCTGAAATCGGCCTCGCTGAAAGTCTCGGCATTCAGGCCGGTATACACATCGCCCTTGAACGCCAGCAGCGCCTGCTTGGCGTTGGCCGGAGTGAAGGCCGGCGTCCAACTGCCGAAACGCGCGGCGTTGAGGCCACCGATCTTGTCGGAGACGTGCATCAACTCACTGATTTGCGCCGGGCTCAGTTCGCGCAGTTGCTCGATCAGTTCCTGGGAGTGGTCCAGGTACTGCGGCTGGGTGAAGCGCGCAGTGACCGGCTTGGACTCGAAGTCGAGGGTTTTGGCGGGGGAAATCACCATCAGCATGAAGTTGGCTCCTGGAATCGTGGGGGGATTCTAGGGGGTTGGAGCGTTCGACTCCACCTATCAAGCCGATAGGCCCCGGTTTTTGTAGGAGCGAGCTTGCTCGCGAAAGTCGTCAACGAGAATGCTGGCAGACTGAATAGACGCGGTGCCCGGACGTTTTTCGCGAGCGAGCTCGCTCCTACACAAAAAGGGCGGACCAGTCCGCTATGATGGGCGGTAACTCTGTAGAGGGAGACCTCGTGTGCGATTAGCGCTTTTATTGTCCGCTTGCCTGCTGTGCCTGAATGCCCACGCCGCGCCGGTGGATGTCGCCAGCCTGGACCGTGGTACCTGGCCGGAAAAACTCGCCAGCCCGGCGCTGTTCGATGTGGCTTCGCGTGCGGAGATCCTGATGTTCGCCCACGGCCTGCTCGCCAGCGAAGCCCTGGACGACGCGGCGCTCAAGCAACGCCTGGGGCTGAAGATCATCAACCTGGCCGCCATCGGCGATCTGCGTCGCCAGCTCTGGCAACGGCTGTTGGAGAACTACACATTCGCCCAGCAGAGCTGCGAAGAAGACGCCTCGTTCTGCTACCTGGTGGAAAACATGGACGACCTGCGTGAGCAGGCCGGCAAGTTCGAGGTCAGTGACAACTCTTTCTATATAGGCTGGGCCGCCCCCAGCCGGCACTTCCACGAACGCTATCTGGACGAGTTGTTGCGCAAGGCCGCGCTGTTTCCGCAGATCAGCAGTGAAGTGGCGCGCTTTGGCGATCATGAGCGCAACGGTGATGAACTCAATGACCGGATGTTTTTACTGACCTTCGACGGTGGCCCTGCACCTGTCAGCGGCAATACCGACTGGCTCACCGATTACCTGCGCAAGCAAAAGATGAACGCGACGTTCTTTGTCCTTGGCAGCAGCTTGCAAACCCGTGTGGAGCGCAGTTCCGCCGCCGATGTGCAGGCGCTGTACCAAGGGCAGTGCGTGGGGCTTCAGGGCTGGCAGTACCGCTCCCACAGCCATTGGGTCGACTGGCAAAGCTCCATCACCCGCAGTGCCGGGCTGGTACAGAACCTGATGCCGGAAAACTATGTGCCCTTGTTCCGCCCGCCGTATGGGCAGCGCCGCGCGGACAGCCAGGGATTCTTCCAGCAACAGGGCCTGCAAGTGGCGTTATGGGACATCGACTCCCAGGACGAGCCGGGCAAGCTCAAGGCCGATGAGTCGGCGCAACGGGTGCTGACATTGATGCTGCTGTGGCGCAAAGGCGTGATCGTGTTTCACGACACCCAGGACAAGGCGCGGGTGGCATTGCCGGTGGTGTTGCAGGCTACGGCGCAGAGTGGCTTGGGTTGGCAGGAGTGTCGCGAGGCATTTCGATGAAGTGCCCGGCTTTGCTGGGGGTGGGGTGTTTTCGGGGCGATTTGCTGCGACATTTCGATGCAGGCGGACTTCCGACTTTAACGGGGTACATGGCACTCGGCTAGTGCTATTCGTCATCCTGAAAAATAAACTTCAAAAAAGCGTCAAAGTGCCTTTTCCTGTCATGGGTTTTGCGGTATTACGAAGTCAGACCGCCGAAACCTGCAACACAGGTGGCGTCTTCCAAGACTCCGCATGTGGGCATTGCACTTGACGTCCCTCAGGTGCACTCGGTGGTCGAATCGAGGCGCAGCACCGCCCAGGTATTGCGTCGAATGGCTCCCACAAAGGTGACCGAGTATGGATGATCATGGACGTAACCCTTCTTCCGACCAGCCAATCCTTTATGTGCTTGATACCAACGTATTGATCCACGATCCAAACGCACTGCTGAACTTCGAAGAACACCACGTCGCCATCCCAATGATCGTGCTTGAGGAGCTCGACAAACTCAAAAGCGGCCACCACAGCGTTGCCGCCGAATGCCGCCAGGCCATCCGTCTGATCGACAAGACCCTGGGTGAAGCTTCGCCCGAGGACGTTGAAGTCGGCGTGCCCATCCAGCGTGGCAAGAGCGGGCCCAAGGGTTTGCTGTCGATCCTGATGAGCAAGCGCAGCGAGCCCAACAGCCTGCTGCCGGAAAACCTGAACGACAACAAAATCATCAACCAATTGATTGACCTGCACGCCCGCGACAAGGACCTGCGCGTGGTGCTGGTGACCAAAGACATCAATATGCGCCTCAAGGCACGAGCGTGTGGGATCGCTGCCGAGGACTACAGCACCGACCAACTGGTCGACGACGTGTCGATGCTCTCGCGTGGTTATCACATGATGACCGGCTCGTTCTGGGACCGTGTCAGCAAGGTCGAAACCCGTCAGGACCACGGCCGCACCTGGCACCAGGTACAGCTGATCGACAACCTGCCGGCCGTGCATATCAATGAGTTCATTGTCGACGAACAGGGCTTCGTGGGCTGGATCAAAGAGATCCAGGTCGACAAGCTGCTGATTCTCGACCTGCATCAGGAACCCCTGTTGCACCAGGAAGCCTGGGGCCTGAAACCGCGTGATATCTACCAGAGCCTGGCGCTGTATGCGCTACTTGACCCGGACATTCACCTGGTCAACCTGACGGGCGCCGCAGGTTCGGGGAAAACCATCCTCGCCCTGGCCGCCGCCATCGAACAGACCATGGTGACCAAACGCTATCGCCGCATCATCGCCACCCGCAGCGTGCAGGGCCTGGACCAGGAAATCGGTTTCCTGCCCGGTACCGAGGCGGAAAAAATGGAGCCGTGGCTGGGGGCTATTACCGACAACCTCGAAGCCTTGCACATGGATGACGAAAACACCCATGGCAGCGTCGACTACATCCTCAGCAAAGTGCCGTTGCAGTTCAAATCCCTCAACTACATCCGAGGTCGCAGCTTCCAGCAGAGCCTGATTCTGATTGATGAATGCCAGAACCTTACGCCGCACCAGATGAAAACCATCATCACCCGTGCCGGCGCCGGTTCCAAAGTGGTGTGCCTGGGCAACCTGGCGCAGATCGACACCCCTTACCTGTCCGCGACCAGCTCCGGGCTGACTTACCTGACGGAACGCTTCAAAGACTTCCCGAACGGCGTGCACATTGCGCTGCAAGGGGTACCGCGTTCGATTCTGGCTGAATACGCCGAGTCCCATCTGTAACTGCAGCGAACCTGCGACGAAAAGCCCCGGATTTTTCACGAAGTCCGGGGTTTTTGTTTTGTGCGACATTTGCCTGCGTTAACGCGTCCCGGGTGCTTGTGGTCTCTGTAATTATTTTGTTACATTTTTTCTTGCGATAAAAACCATAAGAACACTGCAAGACCCCGTCGGAACACCACCTCCTTGATTCGACGAACGTTTAGAAAACCTGTCCAGGGTTTTCACCGTGACCCTGCCTATTACAAAAGCCCGAAACACCGCTCATTGATGACGCACATATCCAAAGGGAAAGGAAAATGGACGTAGCAGGTAATGGCTTCATTGTGTCGCAACGCAATCGCACCCCCCGTTTCAAGACCACACCCCTCACACCCATAGCACTCGGCCTGGCCTTATGGCTGGGCCACGGTTCCGTGGCCAGGGCAGACGACAACCCCTACACCCCGCAGGTATTGGAATCGGCGTTCAGGACAGCCGTCGCCTCATTCGGTCCTGAGACTGCCGTGTACAAAAACCTCAGGTTTGCCTACGCGGATATTGTCGATCTTGCGGCCAAGGACTTCGCGGCCCAGTCCGGCAAGTTCGATTCGGCCCTCAAGCAAAACTATGAGCTGCAACCCGAGAACCTGACCATTGGCGCCATGCTCGGCGACACCCGTCGGCCACTGGACTACGCTTCGCGCCTGGATTACTACCGCAGCCGGCTGTTCAGCAACAGCGGCCGCTACACCACCAATATTCTGGACTTCTCCAAGGCCATTATCGCCAACCTGCCGGCCGCCAAGCCTTTCACCTACGTCGAGCCGGGCGTGAGCAGCAACCTGAGCGGGCAATTGAACGCAGGCCAGTCCTGGGCTGGCGCAACCCGTGACTGGAGTGCCAACGCGCAAACCTGGAAGACCCCGGAAGCTCAGGTCAATTCCGGCCTGGACCGCACCAACGCGTATTACGCCTATGCCTTGGGCATCACCGGCAAGGGGGTGAATGTCGGCGTACTCGACTCGGGCATCCTCACCGAACACTCCGAGTTCCAGGGCAAAAATGCCCAGGGCCAGGACCGGGTGCAGGCGGTGACCTCCACGGGCGAGTACTACGCCACCCATCCGCGCTACCGCCTTGAAGTACCCAGCGGCGAGTTCAAGCAGGGGGAGCCTTTCAGTATCCCTGGGGAATACGACCCGGAGTTCAACGACGGGCATGGCACGGAAATGTCCGGGGTGCTGGCTGCCAACCGCAACGGCACTGGTATGCACGGCATTGCCTTCGACGCCAATCTTTTTGTCGCCAACACTGGCGGCAGCGACAACGACCGCTACCAAGGCTCCAACGACCTCGACTACAACGCATTCATGGCCAGCTACAACGCCCTGGCGGCGAAGAACGTAGCGATCGTCAACCAAAGTTGGGGGCAGAGCTCGCGCGATGACGTGGAGAACCACTTCGGCAACGTCGGCGACAGCGCCGCGCAAAACCTGCAGGACATGACCGCCGCCTATCGCCCATTCTGGGACAAGGCCCACGCCGGGCACAAAACCTGGATGGACGCCATGGCCGATGCGGCCCGGCAAAACACGTTCATCCAGATCATCTCGGCGGGCAACGACAGCCACGGTGCCAACCCGGACACCAATGCGAACCTGCCGTTTTTCAAGCCGGATATCGAAGGCAGGTTCCTCTCCATCACGGGCTACGACGAAACTAGCGCCCAGGTCTACAACCGTTGCGGTACCTCCAAGTGGTGGTGCGTGATGGGCGTGTCGGGCATTCCGTCTGCCGGCCCCGAGGGCGAAATTATCCCGAATGCCAACGGCACCTCGGCCGCCGCGCCGAGCGTTTCCGGAGCCCTGGCGTTGGTTATGCAGCGCTTCCCCTATATGACGCCCAGCCAGGCGCGGGACGTGTTGCTGACCACCTCCAGCCTGCAGGCGCCGGATGGCCCGGACACGCCGGTTGGCGAGCTGACCGGAGGCCGCACCTATGACAACCTGCAACCGGTGCATGATGCCGCGCCGGGTGCCCCGCAAGTACCAGGTGTGGTCAGTGGCTGGGGCTTGCCCAACCTGCAAAAAGCTATGCAAGGGCCGGGGCAGTTCCTCGGTGCGGTAGCAGTGGCGTTGCCCAGCGGTACCCGCGATATCTGGGCCAACCCGATTTCCGATGAGGCCATTCGCGCCCGTCGCGTAGAAGACGCTGCCGAACAGGCGACCTGGGCCGCCACCAAGCAGCAAAAAGGCTGGCTCAATGGCCTGCCCGCCAATGCCTCGGCCGACGATCAGTTTGAATACGACATCGGTCATGCCCGGGAGCAGGCAACACTCACCCGCGGCCAGGACGTGCTCACCGGCAGCACCTACGTCGGTAGCCTGGTCAAGTCCGGGGATGGCGAGTTGGTGCTGGAAGGCCAGAACAGCTATTCGGGCAGTACCTGGGTACGCGGAGGCAAATTGTCGGTGGACGGCGCATTGACCTCTGCCGTGACGGTAGATAGCAGTGCCGTGGGCACGCGTAATGCCGATAACCGCGTGATGACCACACTGGGCGGCACCCTGGCCGGCAACGGCACGGTGGGCGCCTTGACCGTCAACAACGGTGGGCGAGTGGCCCCGGGGCATTCGATTGGCACATTGCGCACCGGCGACGTCACATTCAACCCGGGTTCGGTGTATGTCGTCGAAGTCGGGGCCGATGGCCGCAGCGACCAGTTGCAGAGCAGCGGGGTGGCGACCCTCAATGGCGGTGTGGTGAGCGTGTCCCTGGAGAACAGCCCCAACCTGTTGACCGCCACCGAGGCGCGCAGCTTGCTGGGCCAGCAGTTCAATATCCTCAGCGCCAGTCAAGGTATCCAGGGGCAGTTTGCAGCGTTCGCCCCCAACTACCTGTTTATTGGCACTGCGCTCAACTATCAACCGAATCAGTTGACCCTGGCGATAGCTCGCAACCAGACGACCTTCGCCAGTGTCGCGCAAACCCGCAACGAGCGTGCGGTGGCGACGGTGGCCGAGACATTGGGCACTGGCAGCCCGGTCTACGAAAGCCTGCTGTCATCGGATTCCGCCGCCCAGGCGCGGGAGGGCTTCAAGCAACTTTCAGGGCAATTGCATTCGGACGTGGCCGCAGCGCAAATGGCCGACAGCCGCTACCTGCGTGAAGCGGTCAACGCTCGCCTGCAACAGGCGCAGGCACTGGACTCCAACGCGCAGATCGACAGCCGTGACAACGGCGGCTGGGTACAGCTACTCGGTGGACGCAACAACGTCAGTGGTGACAACAACGCCAGCGGTTACTCCTCGTCCACCAGCGGCGTACTGCTGGGCCTGGACACCGAGGTGAACGACGGCTGGCGCGTGGGCGCGGCGACCGGTTATACCCAAAGCCACCTCAACGGCCAGTCGGCGTCGGCGGACAGCGACAACTATCACCTGTCGGTCTATGGTGGCAAACGCTTCGAGGCGATTGCCCTGCGCCTGGGAGGTGCCAGCACCTGGCACCGCCTGGACACTTCGCGACGGGTGGCCTATGCCAATCAGTCGGACCATGCCAAGGCCGACTACAACGCGCGTACCGACCAAGTGTTTGCCGAGATCGGTTACACCCAATGGACCGTGTTTGAACCCTTCGCCAACCTCACGTACCTGAACTATCAAAGCGACTCGTTCAAGGAAAAAGGCGTTGCCGCAGCCTTGCATGCCAGCCAGCAAAGCCAGGACGCGACACTCTCCACCCTGGGCGTGCGTGGCCATACCCAGCTGCCGCTCACGTCCACCTCGGCGGTGACCCTGCGCGGTGAGCTGGGTTGGGAGCACCAGTTTGGTGATACCGATCGTGAAGCTTCTCTGAAGTTTGCCGGCAGTGACACGGCCTTCGCCGTCAACAGCGTGCCTGTGGCCAGGGATGGCGCGGTGATCAAGGCCAGTGCGCAAATGGCGTTGACCAAGGACACCCTGGTGTCGTTGAACTACAGCGGTTTGCTCTCCAACCGGGGTAACAACAACGGGATCAATGCCGGGTTTACCTTCCGGTTCTAACCTTGAATGTAGGAGCGAGCTTGCTCGCGAAAAACGTCAACGATAACGCGTGCACCCTGGGTAAACGCGGCGCCTGAGAGTTTTTCGCGTTCAAGCTCGCTCCTACAGGATGGGATAAACAGCCCTGCGCAAATTTTGACCCACAGGTTTACAATCGCTGCTCCTGATCAGGAGTATCCCTGTGCTGACTCATCTCGATTCCCAAGGTCGCGCCCATATGGTCGACGTCACCGAAAAAGCCGTGACGTTCCGTGAGGCGGTGGCCGAAGCGCGGGTGCGCATGTTGCCCGCCACTTTGCAAATGATTGTTGACGGCGCCCACCCCAAGGGCGACGTGTTTGCCGTGGCCCGCATTGCCGGGATTCAGGCGGCGAAAAAAACCAGCGACTTGATCCCCCTATGCCATCCGTTGATGCTGACCGGCGTCAAGGTGGAGCTGCGCGCCGACGGCGTGGACGCTGTGCATATCCTCGCGCGCTGCAAGCTCTCCGGCCAGACCGGCGTTGAGATGGAAGCCCTGACTGCCGCCAGCGTCGCGGCACTGACGATCTACGACATGTGCAAGGCGGTGGACCGCGGCATGACCATTGAGAGTATTCGCCTGCTGGAAAAGCTGGGCGGTAAGAGCGGGCATTTCAAGGCGGATGAACAATGAGTATCAACGTACTGTTTTTTGCGCGCTACGCCGAAGCGGTGGGTTTCGATTCGCTGGAGATGGAAGGTGAGTTTGCCAGCGTTGATGCCGTGCGCCTCGCGCTGGCTGCTGACCCGGAATTCGCCGTGCTCAACGAAGCGAGCCTGATGTGTGCGCGCAACGAGGAGTTGTGCAGCCTGGACGAGCCGGTGCAAGCCGGCGATGAAGTCGCCTTCTTCCCACCCGTGACCGGAGGCTGACCATGGCCATTCGTGTGCAGGTCGAAGCCTTTGATCCCGGTGCCGAAGTCAACGCCATGCACGCGGCCAACGTGGGCGTGGGCGCGGTGGTGAGCTTTGTCGGCTATGTACGCGACTTCAATGACGGGCGCGAGGTGTCGGGGATGTTTTTGGAACACTACCCCGGCATGACCGAGAAGGCCCTGGCCAAGATCGCCGTTGAGGCTGAGCAGCGCTGGCCGTTGCTCAAGCTGGAGGTGCTGCACCGTATCGGCGCGCTGGAACCGGGCGAGCCGATTGTGTTTGTCGGCGCGGCCAGTGCGCATCGGCAGGCAGCGTTTGATGCCTGTGCATTTGTGATGGATTACTTGAAGACGCGGGCGCCGTTCTGGAAGAAGGAAAACACCAGTGAGGGGCCGCGTTGGGTAGAAGGGCGCAGCAGTGACCACGCCGCAGCGGATCGCTGGAAGTAGCCAGCCAGACGCTGAAACCCATGTGGGAGCTGGCTTGCCTGCGATAGCATCACCTCGGCGTGACTGAAAAACCGAGGTGTCTGCATCGCAGGCAAGCCAGCTCCCACACAAGCCCGCTCCCACATTTTTTATCGCATTCCCGTATCAGGGGCGTTTGCGTTCTACAGCCCGCAACAAATGCGTCGGCGGCGTTTCACAGCTGATCTTGCGCCCCAGCAACGCCTCGATGGACGGCAACTGGTACGAGTCATCCTCGCCCGCAAAGCTGATGGACACACCCGCAGCCCCAGCACGCCCGGTACGGCCGATGCGGTGCACGTAGTCGTCCGGTACTTCCGGCAGGGTGAAGTTGATCACGTGGCTGATGCCGTCGATATGAATACCGCGACCGGCTACATCGGTAGCCACCAGCACACGGATCTTGCCTTCGCGGAAGCCTTCCAGGGTCTTGATGCGCTTGTGCTGCGGCACATCCCCCGACAGTTGCGCGGCGTTGACGCCGTCGCGCACCAGGCGTTCTTCGATGCGGCGCACTTCGTCCTTGCGGTTGGCGAATACCATCACGCGCTCCCAACCGTTGTCGTTGACCAGGTTGTAGAGCAGCTTGTACTTGTCGGCACCGGCGACGGCGTAGATATGCTGCTCGACGTTTTCGCTGGCAACGTTGAGTGCTTCGATCTCGACGATGGATGGGTCGGTGGTCCACTGCTTGGCGAGGTTCATCACGTCTTCGGTGAAAGTCGCGGAGAACAGCAGGGTCTGGCGCTCGGTTTTCGGCGGCGTCTGACGAATGATCTGGCGTACTTGCGGGATAAAGCCCATGTCGAGCATGCGGTCGGCTTCGTCCAGCACCATCACTTCGACCATGTCCAGGTGCACGTCGCCACGCTGATTGAAGTCGAGCAGGCGGCCCGGGGTGGCGACGAGGATGTCGCAATGACGGGCTTCGAGGTGCTTGAGTTGCTTGTCGAAGTCCATGCCGCCCACAAACGTCATCACGTTGAGGCCGGTGTACTTGGTCAGGTCGGCGGCGTCCTTGGCGATCTGCACCACCAGCTCCCGGGTCGGGGCGATGATCAGCGCGCGCGGTTCACCCATGTAGCGTTCCTTGGGCGGCGGCGTTTGCAACAGCTGGGTGATGATCGAGATCAGGAACGCGGCGGTCTTGCCGGTGCCGGTCTGGGCACGGCCGATGGCGTCTTTGCCCGCGAGGGTGAAGCCCAGCACTTGCGCCTGGATGGGCGTGCAGTACGGGAAACCCAGGTCCTGGATGGCGTGCATCAGTTCCGGGGCCAGTTTGAAATCGTGGAAGCGGGTTTTGCCTTCCTGGGGTTCGACGACGAAGTCTTCGAGTTTCCAGGGGGTCACGGGCGGTTTGGGCGCACGTTCGCGACGGGGCTTGGCCACAGGCGCCGGGGCGGGTGCGGCAGGCTTTACCTGTTCAGGCGGCGTCACCGTGGTTTTGTTCGGTGAGGCGGCGGGCGCGTTCCGGCCGGGCTGTTGACCGTCATTGCGGTTGCCGGGCTTGGGGGCAGGAGCACTGGGAACAGGCGCGAGCGGCTCAGCCTCGCTTTTGCCGAACATCTTCTTGAGTGCTTTGAGCACGGTCATCTCATTAATTGATTAAGGAATGTACGCCGGCCAGTGTAATGCAAGAATCGGGCGCGGCGTAGTGCGTCTGTCATACGGCTACATAAACACGGGATTCAGCGTAGGCGTTCAGTCAGCCAGGTGCCTATATCGTGTATCTCTTGGGGTAACACTTCGTGGCCCATTGGGTATTCCTGCCATGTCACGGTGACACCACGGCCCTTCAAATGCTCGTAGGCGCTGCGGCCCATGGCGTTCTGCACCACATCGTCGTACTGGCCATGCAGGCAGAGCGTGGGAATGCGTTGCTGGCTGGCGGATAATTCCAGGTCATTATCGAAGGTTGGCGCATAGGTGGAGAGGGCGATCACACCGCCCAAGGGCCCCTCCCATTTCTTGAACGCGGTGTGGAAAACCACCGCGCCACCTTGAGAAAAACCGGCGAGGAAAATTCGCGAGGTGTCTATTCCGGTTCTCTGTTGCGCCTCAATCAGGTCTGTGACCATTTTTGCCGACGCTTCCAGTTCTTCCAGGCTGATCGAACGGGCCGGGCTCATGGCCTTGATGTCGTACCAGCTCGGCATCTCGTAGCCACCGTTAATCGTCACCGGACGCGTGGGCGCCTGGGGCAAAACGAAGCGGGTGGTCAGCAGGGTTTCCTGCAGGGCTTCGGCCACCGGCAGGAAGTCGTAGCGATCGGCGCCCAGGCCATGCAACCAGATAACGCAGGCGTCTGCGGGCTTGGCGGGCTGAAGAATCAAGGGTTCGGTCATGTCTGCTCCATAGATGTGCGGGCGCTCCGATGAGGTGCGTCGGAACGGTGCGCGACAGGTTGATCTGTTAAGAGAATGTCGCAAGGTTGAATCTTTTGCCATCGAAGCGCAGTTACAGCCACTCGGCCAAGACTCTGGTACGCGCCTTGCTATGTGTAGCTCGATGTCAGAACTCTCCCAGGGCGGTAACACTATCAGTGACTGCCGCTCGTGGGAAAGCAACTGGAATTACCGCAAAAACCTCATGCTGCTTGGCCCCAAAAAAAACCAACACGGGTCGATATCGCCTCATAAGGGTGCGCTGAGGTTGGAGCTCCGACACAACAAGAGCAATTGGAGGTTTGTAATGAAGGTATTGAAATCCACCCTGGCCATCGTCTCTGCGGCGGCTGTACTGGGTGTCAGTGGTTTTGCCCAGGCGGGCGCCACCCTGGACGCCGTGCAGAAGAAAGGCTTTGTGCAGTGCGGTGTGAGTGACGGCCTGCCGGGTTTCTCGGTGCCGGATGCCAGCGGCAAGATCCTCGGGATCGACGCTGACTATTGCCGCGCTGTGGCGGCTGCCGTATTTGGCGATGCCACCAAGGTCAAGTTCAGCCAGTTGAACGCCAAGGAGCGTTTCACCGCGCTTCAGTCAGGCGAAGTCGACATCTTGTCGCGCAACACCACCATGACCAGCTCCCGCGATGCGGGCATGGGCCTGAAATTCCCGGGCTTCATTACCTACTACGACGGCATCGGCTTTCTGGTGAACAACAAGCTGGGCGTCAAGAGCGCCAAGGAACTGGACGGTGCAACCATCTGCATCCAGGCCGGTACCACCACCGAGCTGAACGTTTCCGACTATTTCCGCGCCAACAACCTCAAATACACCCCGATCACCTTCGACACCTCCGATGAAAGCGCCAAGTCGCTGGAGTCCGGGCGTTGCGACGTGCTGACGTCCGACAAATCCCAGCTGTTCGCCCAGCGCAGCAAGCTGGCTTCGCCGAAAGACTACGTGGTGCTGCCGGAAACCATTTCCAAGGAGCCCCTGGGCCCGGTCGTGCGTAACGGTGATGATGAGTGGCTGGCCATCGTGCGCTGGGTGGGCTACGCCATGCTCAACGCTGAAGAGGCCGGTGTGACCTCCAAGAACGTCGAAGCTGAAGCCAAGGCCACCAAGAACCCGGACGTTGCGCGTCTGCTCGGTGCCGACGGCGAATACGGTAAAGACCTGAAAGTGAAGAAGGACTGGGTGGTACAGATCGTCAAGCAAGTGGGTAACTACGGCGAGATGTTCGAGCGCAACCTGGGCAAGAGCACGCCGCTGGAAATCGACCGTGGCCTGAACGCCCTGTGGAACAACGGCGGCATTCAATACGCACCCCCTGTGCGCTGATCGCTGATGGTTCTGTCACCCGGTAGGCCAACTGCCGGGTGATGTTCTGTTCCATTATTTTCGGGGCACTTCATGCAAAATCAAATCGGCGCACACAAGCAGAAGCTCAGCTTCAGCGACCCCAAAGTGCGTGCGTGGCTGTTCCAGATCATTACGATCGTGGCGGTGGTCTCGCTGGGCTGGTACCTGTTCCATAACACCCAGACCAACCTGCAACACCGGGGCATCACCTCGGGTTTCGACTTTCTTGAGCGCAGTGCCGGTTTCGGCATCGCGCAGCACTTGATCGACTACACCGAATCGGACAGCTATGCCCGGGTGTTTGTCATTGGCCTGCTCAACACTTTGCTGGTGACCGTCATCGGTGTGGTGCTGGCAACCCTGCTCGGCTTCATCATCGGCGTGGCACGCTTGTCGCCCAACTGGATGATCAACAAGCTGGCGACGGTGTACGTGGAGGTATTCCGCAACATTCCGCCGCTGTTGCAAATCCTGTTCTGGTACTTCGCGGTGTTCCTGACCATGCCAGGGCCGCGCAACAGCCATAACTTCGGTGACACCTTCTTTGTCAGCAGCCGTGGCTTGAACATGCCGGCAGCGCTGGCGTCCGACGGGTTCTGGCCGTTTGTCACCAGCCTGGTGGTCGCTATCGTTGCCATCGTGCTGATGACCCGCTGGGCCAACAAGCGCTTTGAAGCGACGGGGGTTCCTTTCCATAAATTCTGGGCGGGCCTGGCGCTGCTGGTGGTGATCCCGGCGTTATGCGTGTTGATCTTCGGTACGCCATTGCATTGGGAAATGCCCAAGCTTGCGGGCTTCAACTTTGTCGGTGGCTGGGTACTGATCCCAGAGCTGTTGGCGTTGACCTTGGCGCTGACGGTGTACACGGCGGCATTTATTGCCGAGATCGTGCGCTCGGGCATCAAGTCCGTCAGCCATGGCCAGACCGAAGCGGCACGTTCACTGGGCCTGCGCCCGGGGCCGACGCTGCGCAAGGTCATCATCCCGCAAGCGTTGCGCGTGATCATTCCGCCGCTGACCAGCCAATACCTGAACCTGGCGAAAAACTCGTCGTTGGCCGCCGGTATCGGTTATCCGGAAATGGTTTCGCTGTTTGCCGGCACGGTGCTCAACCAGACCGGCCAAGCCATTGAAGTCATTGCCATCACCATGAGCGTGTACCTGGCGATCAGCATCAGCATTTCTCTGCTGATGAACTGGTACAACAAGCGCATTGCGCTGATCGAGCGGTGAGGACACACCCATGACTACGCATACGTTCAAACCTGATATGCCGCCGCCGAGCAAAGTCTTCGGGCCGGTGGCCTGGATGCGCGCCAACTTGTTCTCGAGCTGGCTCAATACACTGCTGACCCTGCTGGCGATCTACCTTGTGTACCTGGTGGTGCCACCGATCCTGCACTGGGCCATCCTCGATGCCAACTGGGTGGGCACCACCCGCGCCGACTGCACCAAGGAGGGCGCCTGCTGGGTGTTTATCCAACAGCGCTTCGGGCAGTTCATGTATGGCTACTACCCCGTCGACCTGCGCTGGCGCGTGGACATGACGGTGTGGCTGGCCATCGTGGGCGTGGCGCCGTTATTCATCTCGCGTTTCCCACGCAAGGCGATCTATGGCCTGGGCTTTTTGGTGCTGTACCCGATCATTGCCTACTGCTTGCTGCATGGCGGCGTGTTCGGGCTGAGCAACGTGGCGACCAGCCAATGGGGCGGCTTGATGCTGACCCTGGTTATCGCCACGGTGGGCATCGCCGGCGCCTTGCCGCTGGGCATTGTGCTGGCGCTGGGGCGGCGTTCGAACATGCCGGCCATTCGGGTGGTCTGCGTGACCTTCATCGAGTTCTGGCGCGGCGTGCCGTTGATCACCGTGCTGTTCATGTCTTCGGTAATGCTGCCGCTGTTCCTGCCTGAAGGCATGAACTTCGACAAGCTGCTGCGGGCGCTGATCGGTGTGATCCTGTTCCAGTCGGCCTATGTGGCCGAAGTGGTGCGCGGTGGTTTGCAGGCGATTCCCAAGGGCCAATATGAAGCCGCTGCGGCGATGGGTTTGGGCTACTGGCGCAGCATGGGCCTGGTGATCCTGCCGCAAGCCTTGAAGATGGTGATCCCTGGGATCGTCAACACCTTCATTGCCCTGTTCAAGGACACCAGCCTTGTGATCATCATCGGCCTGTTCGACCTGCTCAACAGCGTCAAGCAAGCCGCCGCCGACCCCAAATGGCTGGGCATGGCTACCGAAGGCTATGTGTTCGCCGCCCTGGTGTTCTGGATTTTCTGTTTTGGTATGTCGCGCTATTCCATGCATCTGGAACGCAAGCTCGACACTGGCCACAAGCGTTAGGAGTTTTTTGATGAGCGAAGCAATCAAACAGCCTGTGAGCCCTGAAGGCATTATCCAGATGCAGGGCGTCAACAAGTGGTACGGCCAGTTCCACGTGTTGAAAGACATCAACCTCAACGTCAAGCAGGGCGAGCGTATCGTGCTGTGCGGCCCGTCGGGCTCGGGCAAGTCCACCACCATCCGCTGCCTCAACCGCCTGGAAGAGCACCAGCAAGGCCGCATTGTGGTCGATGGTGTGGAACTGACCAATGACCTCAAGCAGATCGAAGCGATCCGCCGCGAAGTCGGTATGGTGTTCCAGCACTTCAATCTGTTCCCGCATTTGACCATCCTGCAAAACTGCACGCTGGCGCCGATGTGGGTGCGCAAGATGCCCAAGCGCAAGGCCGAGGAAATCGCCATGCACTACCTGGAGCGTGTGCGCATTCCGGAGCAGGCCCACAAGTTTCCCGGGCAGCTTTCAGGTGGACAGCAACAGCGTGTGGCGATTGCCCGCGCGCTGTGCATGAAGCCCAAAATCATGTTGTTCGATGAGCCGACATCGGCGCTGGACCCGGAGATGGTCAAAGAGGTACTGGACACCATGATCGGCCTGGCCGAAGACGGCATGACCATGTTGTGCGTGACCCACGAAATGGGCTTTGCCCGCACAGTGGCCAATCGCGTGATCTTCATGGACAAGGGCGAGATCGTCGAGCAGGCGGCGCCGAATGACTTCTTTGATAACCCGCAGAATGAGCGGACCAAGTTGTTCTTGAGCCAGATACTGCATTGATGGAAGGTTAAAAAACAAACCCGGCCTGGAGCCGGGTTTGTTTTTTGCCTGTTGATCTGCATCAGGATGCTTGTGCCGCACGTTGTTGCTCATCTTTTGCTATGAGCAGGCGATTGAGGTCTTCTCCGACATTGAGCGCCTCGATCTCGGCCAGCAGATGCGGATGCTTATCCAGTAGGCGCATGAGTGTAAATAATGGTTCAGGAGGGAAAACCTCAGCCCTTTCGTAGCGAGAAAATGAGTTTTGCCCGCGCACAGTCAACAGCTTCACTGCCTCCTTCTGAGTGAGGTGCAGTTTGCGACGGATTCGCTTCATTTCAGCCGCGATGACTTTTCTGCCATCAATCAATAATTGGTCACTGGCATCGGAATAACGCTCTGCGCTGTCATCGTCATGATCGAATTCGATTTCCTTACAAACCTGGCATTCCCAGCCCGCGATGTTTGGAATGTCGCGCATCATGCCGCGTGTGTTGATGGTGAAGGTGCGACCTGCGAAATACTGCATTCCATCATGGGTTCCGCAATTCACGCATTGTTGGGTTTTCATAAGGTTTTCTCCTTGAAGGAGATTACGGGAGCTTCGCCGCCTGGGCTGTGAGTCACCTTGATGTAAATCTCCGTACTGTACATCTTGATCAGATAGACGTCCTGCCATATCCGGTGGTCTACATAGGTGTCATCGATTTGTACAACATTCGCGTTTCAAGGGCGCAGACCGCCAACCGCATCTGGCCGATGCTCAATTCAAGTTGACGAGCGCTCTCCCGCGCAGTTGCCGTAAAGGCTCTGTGGCCCAGCCGGATGACTTGCGCCTTGATCAAGGCCAGATCGTAATGAGGTGTGTACTTTTCCATAAGACACCTGAGTCCAATAATTACCCTCTGAGGGTGATTTTACCAATCGAAAATACTGCTCTTTTCCCTGCCTAAAAACCCTAGTGCGTTGCCTTTGTAGGCGACTCCTAATAGGCTGTAGGAAAATTCATCCTATGATTGGACGAAAGCGTAAAGCCCATGACAGACATCGCCCCGCTGATCAAACGCTCCCTGGTTGACCAGGCGCTGGAACAACTACGTCTGCGCATTGCCCAGGGTGTGTGGGCCGTTGGCGAACGCCTGCCCACCGAGCCCGAACTGTGCGCCGAGCTGGGGATCAGCCGTAACACCGTGCGCGAAGCCATGCGCGTGTTGGCATTCTCCGGGTTGATCGAAATCCGTCAGGGCGACGGCAGTTATCTGCGCTCGATGACCGACCCGTTGGGCACGATGCGTGCGTTGTCTCATTGCACCCTGGGGCAGGCGCAGGAGACGCGGCAGATTCTGGAAGTGGAAGCCATCGGCCTTGCTGCGCAACGCCGTACTGCAAGTGACCTGCGAGCATTGCGCACAGCGCTGGATACCAGCGCCGCGCTGTATCAGGGCGACCTCGAGGCCTATATCAGCGCTGACCTGGCGTTTCACCAACGCTTGGTGGACGCCGCACACAACCCGGCCTTGAGCGAGCTGTATCAGTATTTCTCCGCCATCGTCGGCGCGCAGTTGCGTCAGACCCTGAACCTTTCACCGCGTCGCCAGGCCGTGTTCGACTTGCACGTTGCCCTGCTTGACGCCGTGGAGCAGCAAGACCCCGAACGTGCCAAATCCCTCTGCCGGCAGTTGATCAATGAACCCTGAAACCCAACGCACGCCCGAACTTGAAGAGTTGTTGATTGACGCCGAGGCCGATGACGACGAGGTGCAGCACAGCCACCCGCGGGTGAGCCGGCCCTGGTTGCTGTTGCTGGGCCTGATCCTGGTGGCGCTCAACTTGCGCCCGGCCTTGTCGAGCCTGTCGCCGCTGTTGGCCGACGTCTCCAGCAGCCTGGGCCTGTCGGCCGCCCAAGCCGGTTTACTGACCACCCTGCCGGTGTTGTGCCTGGGCCTGTTCGCGCCCATGGCGCCGATCCTGGCCCGACGCTTTGGGGCTGAGCGGGTGGTGTTCGGCATCTTGCTGACCCTGGCTGGCGGGATCATCCTGCGCAGTTCATTCGGGGAAGTGGGCCTGTTTGTCGGCAGCCTGATCGCCGGCGCCAGCATTGGCATCATCGGCGTATTGCTGCCGGGTATCGTCAAGCGCGACTTCGCCGCACGCGCGGGCGCCATGACCGGCGTCTACACCATGGCCCTGTGCCTGGGCGCCGCATTGGCGGCAGGGGCCACGGTACCCTTGAGTCATTACTTCGGCGACAGTTGGCCCCTTGGCCTGGGGTTCTGGATTCTGCCAGCGCTATTGGCGGCGTTGTTCTGGTTGCCGCAAGTCGGGCAGAAGCACGGCGCCCATCGCGTCGCCTACCGCGTGAAGGGGCTACTGCGTGACCCGCTGGCCTGGCAAGTGACCTTGTACATGGGCCTGCAATCGTCCCTGGCCTACATCGTGTTCGGCTGGTTGCCGTCGATCCTGATCGGCCGTGGCCTGAGTGCCACAGAGGCGGGATTGGCGTTGTCCGGCTCGATCATTGTGCAGTTGTTCAGTTCCCTGGCCGCGCCATGGCTGGCTACCCGTGGCAAGGACCAGCGCCTGGCGATCGTGGTGGTGATGCTGCTGACCCTCGGCGGCCTGTTTGGCTGCCTGTATGCGCCGCTGGACGGTTTGTGGGGTTGGGCGATTCTGCTCGGTCTGGGGCAGGGCGGTACCTTCAGCCTGGCGCTGACCTTGATTGTGCTGCGCTCGCGTGACTCTCACGTAGCCGCCAACCTGTCGAGCATGGCCCAGGGGATCGGTTATACCCTGGCGTCCCTTGGCCCTTTCGCTGTGGGCGTGGTGCATGACTGGACCGGCGGCTGGACGGCCATCGGCTGGATCTTCGCAGTGATCGGCCTCGGCGCCATCGTGGCGGGCCTGGGCGCCGGACGTGCGCGCTACGTGCGCGTCACCTGTGAGAAGGTCTAGAGATAAACCACTTCCAGCGTGGCCGAACCGTCAATCGGGGTTTGCGTGCTCAAGTCCAGATTCTTGCGAGCATTGATCACGGTCTGCACCGTGACGTGGCTGCCTATTATGCCAATGGCGGTGGGGCCGCTGACGCTGCCCTCGATCGACGTAAAGCCCAGGTAGCTGCGGGAACCGATGTCGATGGGGTTGAGGTTGGACGTGCGCCATGCCAGGCCCCCGGTGGTGGATTCGGTGCCGTAGAGCTGCCCGTTGTTGCTGGCCTGGGTCTGCCGAGGATCGAAGGTCATGGAGTAGACGCCCAGGGGCGTGCCGTTGCTGTCGAATCCCAGCCCGTAGTAAATCTCGCTTTCGACCAGGGTCGAGTCGCTGCGGTTGTCTTGCATGCGCAGGGCATAACGTACCGGGCCGGTACACGCCATGCCGAAGAACAGGGTCTTGGCGGGTAGACGGGTGCGAGTTTCCAGGTTCAAGTCTTGTTGAGATATTTTGCCGTAGTCAATCAGGCCGCCGTTTGACAGTTGCGGCAGGCACGCGGCGGGCGTGACCAGCCCCTGGACGCTGAGGTCCACCGTCGAGGCCGCCAGCGCCGCCTGGGTGCTGGTCAATAATAGAAGGCTGCAAAGGGCAGGAATTTTCATGGTACGCACTCCTACAAGTAAATGATTTCGAGGGTGCCGGACCCATTGATACGCACGACGTCGCGCAGGTCCAGCGATTGGATGGGGGCCAGGTACGTCTTGATGCGCATCGTGCCGGTCAGGACCTGTATGGCGAGCGGGCCCGTAGTCACGCCGGTCTTGTCGGTAAAGCCCATGAGGCTGTTGGCAGCCATGGGGATCTGCCGCGCAGTGGAACTGCTCCAGGCTGCGCCATTGCTGGTGGAGTCGGTGCGGTACAGCGTGGACACGCTGTCGGCGCTGAATTCCGCTGGGTCGACCGTCAGGTAGAAACGTCCGATTTTGTTGTTGCTGGCGTCCAGGTCCAGGCCATAGGCCGTTTCATCGGTGCCGCCGGTGGCCGAGCCATCGCGGTTGTCTTTCATGCGCAGGCCGAAGCGGGCCGGAGCATCGCAGGTCACGCTCAGGCGTACGGTGCGCGTCGGTAGCGGTGTTTCGTGGGTGGCACTCAGATCCTTGGCGTACAGCGTGCCGTAGTCCACTACGCCCTGGTCCGACAGTGTCGGTTGGCAGGCGGTCGGCGCGAAGTGGGCGCGCAACGTGAGGTCGCGGTAACGCCCGCTTGCGCTGTGGTACATCATCCCGCTGACTTCCCAGGTGGTGGCGTCGCGCACCTGGGTGGCGGCCGGGTCGGCCCAGGCGCGCAGAGTCAACTGCAACGCCAGGGTTTTCCCCTGCAATACCGTGCCTTGGTGCAGCGGCGCGATGCCATGGTCGGGCCGCCATTCCAGCACGCTGGCGCTGCTCACCGGCGCCTGGCCTGCGCCGGGCAACAAGCCCAGTTCCACCGCCCGGCCGTCGAGCACGGCGTTGCCGACTTCTATGGCATAGCTGCCGTTGGGAGTGAATTGCAGGCGTTGCGCGGAGGCGGCGGTGCCGCGATAAAACAGGCTCAGGTCCTGGGCCTGGGGGCAGGTGAACGTCAGGCTCAAACGGCGCTCGCCGAGCAGGCGTTGCGGCGCGCTGTCGCTTTGCGCCAGGCGACTCATCAAGCCCAAATCCACCAGCGGTTCGCTGAGGTTGAATTGGCATTCCTCAAAGGCTTGAGCAGTGCCGGCAAACGCGAGCAATAACCCCAGGCTCACGTAGCGCAAACAGATTGCAGGGGGCATGGCAGTAGTCCTCATGGTGTGTGGCAACGAGCAGGTGCGGTTTCGAAATACACCGTGGGGTCGGCTTTTGCCGGCAGTTGGTAGCGCAATTCACAGCGTTTGCCTTGCGAGGTGGTGATCCACAGCGCTCCTTGGTCCAGCACATTGGGCAGGAACACCTGGCTGGCGTCCTGCACCAAGGTGATGAACTCACCTGTGTTCGTCGTAACGGACGCTCCCACGGGCATGGGGTTTCCATGATCGTCGCTGACGGTGAGCAGCATGCGGCGGGTCAGGCCCACGCCGAACTCGACCCGATCGACAGCGCCACGCCCGGCCGAGATCATGGCCAGGCCATTGTTGATATCGGCGTTGCGCGGTAGAGAGCGGGTCTGCACTTCCACTGGGCTGCGCCCGTAGGCGGCCACCTGCGACACCACGGCCTGGCCTTGCCAGTCGGTCCAGACCGGGCCACTGGGGGTGCTGAGTTTGATGCCGCTCATGTCGCCGACGGAAACCAGAGCGAAGGTGTCGCGCACCGGGTAGGGGGTAAATGTCATACCGTCGCCATGCACGACTACACCGCCGCGGGCGCCGCCCTGGTAGCTCGAACGCTCGGCATCGGAGCGGCTGTAGCTCAAGTCGAGTTGGGTATAGCGTGGCAATGCCGAAATGCCCACGCTGGTTTCCACCTCATGGTCACTGCTGTCGTGTTCGGCGCTGACGCGGTAGCTCAATTGGTCGTCAAGCTGTTCGGTCAGGCCCAGACCGGTACGGTTTTGGCCGCCGGAGTTGCGCACCCAACTGCGCACCCGGCGGCTTTCGCCCAACGGCACGCTGACAGTGAGGTAGACCGCGTTGTCCTGTTGCTGGCGTCCGCCCATCTGCCACTCGGCGCTGGCCGATAACGAGACTGCGCCAATGCTCGTGCCCCACGCTGCGAGCGCGCGGCTGCTGCTGTTGCCCTCGAAGGTACTCGAACGTGAAACGCCGGCGCTGAATGCGCCCAACTGCGGATGTGACCACCCCAGGTTGATACTTTGTTGATCGCGATAGCGTGAGTTGCGCTGGCTGCCGTCGCGCTCGTAGGTGCTTTCCTCCAGTTCGCGGTAGCCGCTGCTGCGCCAGGAGTTGGCGGCGCTGAACGACCATCGCTCGCTCAGGCGCTGTGACCAGGAAAGATCAGTCTGCACGCCCGAGACTTTTTCCCACGACTGGGTGTTGGACAATTGGGCGGACACCTGGATCTGACTGTCCAGCCACGGCAGCCAGCCCAGGCTGGCGCCCGCCGAGCGATACTCGCCGGTCGCCAGCACGCCACTGCCCAGGGTCAGTTGCGGATGCAAGTTCCCGGTCCAACCGGCGCTGACCACCCACGGCGCCTCTGCCTCGGCCCCGCCGACGTTACGTACGCGCCCCGCTGCGACCGAATAGCCGGGTGCAGGCAGGCCGAGACCGAGCATGGCGGCGGGTACGGTGAAACGTCGTTCCCCGCCGACACTTTCCTTGACCGTGACTTCGACGTCCGAGCGCGTATTCAGGCGACGTACATCGTTCAGCACAAACGGCCCGGCAGGCACCACGGTGGAGTGAATCAGCGCGCCGTTCTGGCGCACTTCTACCTGTGCCGGGCTGTTGGCGATCCCCTGGATTTGCGCGCTCTGGCCTTGCTCCTGAAGGGCGTGCTCGGTCAGCACCTGGACGCCGGTGATCTGTGCGCCAGACAACACCGGGTTATAGAGGTTGATCTGCCCGGCCTGCAGCACTGCCTGATGGCTGGCGAAGGTCCGTTGCGCATAGGCCTCCAAGTGGGTGCTGCGCGATAAGCCATCCTGCCAGGTCTGCACTTGGCGGCTGCGCACGATCCAGTCGCCGGCGTTGAAGCCGACTTCGGTGTTGGCTGAACCAAACCGGCTGGCGTCTTCGCCAAAGCGGTTGTAGAACCCGCTCAGGTCGTAGTTGAGCATCCCGGCAAACCCGCCGGTCTGGTAGCCCGAGATGTCCTGTTGCACGGGGCGCAGTGCTTCGGTGGGCACGACCAGTGCCAACGTCAGTGTCGACGGGTCCGGTTCCACCAGGCTTTGCGGATACCGCAGAAGAAAATCCTGACAACCCACGGGGTCAGCGGGTATCACCAGGTTGGCGGCGTCCAGCAACGCACGGTCCAGGCAGGGGTTGCCCTGTTGATCGAAACTGACCTCCAGGCGTCCCCGGCGCAGGCCATTGACCCGCAGGTTGACGTTATGACGGCCGGCGGCAAAGCGCGGTGTTGCCAGCAGCAGGCTGGCCAACTGTGGATCGATGCCGCGCTGATGCAAGGTCTGGGCGTCGAAGCCTGCGGGGCTGGTGTCGTCGGCCCACGCCTTGTCCGGCATAAGCGCATACAGCAGCAACACCAGCGGCAAGGCTGGGCGAATGGGCACGGCTTCGCCGTCACGGTAACTCAATACTGTTTTCACGCAAGGTACTCGCTTAGTGAACGCACAGCCCTCATTGGGTTCGGGGCTTTGGGCGTTCTGGTGACGGTCGATAAGCCGTCACTTCGTTATCCAGGCGGCGGTCTTGGCGACGCCTGTGGTTTTCTGTCAGAGGGTGATGGGGGCGTCGTAGGCCTTGACCGCAAACCCGTACACAGTGGCCGGTTGCAGCCTGACCGTCTTGGCTTGGCCACCGCTGGCAGGCACGCTCAAGGCTTCACCTGGCAGCACGTAGGTGCGCGGCAGCATCGCCTTGCCGTCACCGGGCAACAGCCGCAGCTCCTGGGCCAGGCGCACCACATAGGGCGTGTCATTACGCACCTGCAATTGGCCGTCGCGCAGGGTCCATGTCAGGCCGGTCCAGGGGCTGCGATTGGGTGCCAGGCCCTTGGGATGCACAATCACCGGCAGGTTCTGGCGCACGGTCACGCCCACGCGGGCATGACCGGCGGCAGTGGCTGCGCGGCCCTGGGGCATGCCTTCGAACACGGCGCGTTTGAGCCGCTGGGTGAGCAACGGTTTTTGGTTTTGCAGAATAAAGCGCACCAACTGGGATTTGGACGCTTCGACTCGAGACAGCGGCGGCGTCACCACCAGCAGGGGTTCGGTATCTTCCGGAATATCCTGCAAGGTCACATGCAACAACGAGAGCTGGCTGTCGGAGTTGGTCACCGAAACGGAAGCTTCACCATCGGCCTCGTGGACGATCACCACGGATGTGTCCGGGACCATGCCGTCAGCCTTTGCTTGGTTGCCGAATATCAGCAGCAGGGCAATAAGGCCGAACGCGGTGTTTGAGCATGTCATCGTCATGATGGGTTTTCCATTAGGCGAAATGAGTGGGTCAGAGGTAACGCAAATCCAGAACGATGGAGCCGTCGAGGGGCACTTCCTGATTCAGGGTCAGGTACTGCGAAAAGTTGATGGCGGTGTCCACTTGAAGCTGGACCCTCAACTGGCTGATGAAGTCGGGTTGACGGTCGCCCGTCGGGGCAAAGGCCATATAGGATCGCGGGTAGCCATTGGGCTCGGGCGTCCAGCTTTCGCCGCTGTTGGTGGAGGCCAAGACCTGCATGGCCTGTGAGTCTCCCACCGGGTTGCGGTACGACAACGCCACGGAGCCGAGGCGTTCGTCCGGTGCATGGATGTTTCTGCCCAGCCCATAGAAAAAATCCGGTGCCAGGGAAGACTCCGCACGATTGTCGATACCCACCAGCGCAAACAGCATGGGCCTGGCGCATTGCACCTGCAGCTCGAGTTGCCGGCTGGGCAGCACGGTGAATTCGTCGACAAGGAGGGTGTGTGCGGGGATCTTTCCGTGGTCGACAAAACCTTCATCCGACAGCTCGATATAGCAGGCATCCGGTGTCACACGACCGGTTACCGTAAGCTCGGCAGCGGCGCCCGCACTGACCTTGGCCGCAGCGCCCAGGGATAACCACAACACGGCAAGGAAACGGGTGAACATAGTCATCGATTCATCACTGGCACGGGTGAACACAGCCCACGGCGAAGCCCATGCCCGTCAAGGATGAGGGCATGGGGCGCCATGGGTCAGAGGTACTTCACTTCAAGGGTGGCGGAGCCGTCGATGGTTACTTCGTTGCTCAGGTCCATGCCATCGGCGCGGTTGATAGCGGTGTACACGTTCAGGTCGACGGTCAAATCCTTAACTGCCAGGGGCTGGGTGTGGTCATCCATCGAGGCCACCGACATGTACAGGCCTGCGTCCCACTCAGGCCATCTCATCCAATTCTGAAGGTCAGTGGAGGAAATCGTCTGCACTACCACGCCTTCATCGGCGACCGGGTTGCTCATGCGGATGTAGTAATAACCCAGTTGCTGGGTCTCGTTGATAAAGCCCAGCCCATAATATCCTGAGCCTGGCGGGCTTGAAGTTGCACGGTTATCCACCGAGTGCAGGGCAAACTGAATCGGGGCGTCACAATTGACTGTCATTGCCAGGGTCTGTCTACCGAGAAATGTCTGCCTGTCTGTATTCAAGTCCTTGGCGGAAATCTTGCCATGGTCGATCACGCCACCGCCGGACAAGCTGGGTGTGCAAGCGCTGGGCACGATCAGGCCTTTGACGGCCAGGTCCACGCTGGAGGCAGCGAAGGTGGTGGCCGAGCCGAGCAGCAATACGCCGGCGGCCAGGGTGGTCAATCGGGTTTTCATCGTAGGGACTCCTTAAAGGTAATTGACTTGTACGGTGGCGTGACCGTCGATAGGGACTTCGTCGGTCAACGTCAGGTTGTTGGCAGGTGCGATGTGGGTGATCAGGCGGATCTCGGCGTCCAGTTCCTGAACTGCAATCGGTATCACGTCGTCGCTGTGGGCGATCGCCGTCAGCAAGGTATGGCTGAGCATCACCGAAGGCATCCAGGTCACGCCGCCATCCCTTGAGGTGATGGTGCGCACGGAGACGCCGTCGGCCACGGGCAAATAGAGACCCAGCCCGGCATCGCCGACTTTTTCATCGTTGGGTGTGGTGCCCAGCCCATGCCAGCTGAAGTGGCTGGCGGCGGTGCCTGAACGGTTGTCGATGGTGTTGAGGGTGAAGTACGTCGGCCCGTCGCAGCGCACACTCAACAGCATGGTTTCTCTGGGCAGATCGGTGTAGGTGTCGGTGTTGAGGTCCTTGACCGACACCTTGCCGAAGTCCACAGTCCCGCCGCCGGAGATGACTGGTGAGCAAGCGCTGGGGGTGATGCTGCCGCGCACGAGCAAGTCTGTGTTGCTGGCGGCGAATGCTGTCGGGCTGAGGAGCAAGGCGCCTATCAGGCCGGATGCAAAAACATTCATGTCAGTGAATCTCCTTGGGCATGGGGCAGAGGCGTTATAGGTATTTGACTTCAAGCGTGGCGGACCCGTTGATTGGAACCTCTGTGGTCAGATCCATTCCTGCTGTCGGCGCGATGATGGTTGCCACCATGAGGTCTGCCAACACCTGCTGGACCGGGGTGGGTGCCCACCTGCCGGTGATGTTGTCGCCAAACGAAGCGAGGTAGGAGGCTGGCCACATGTCACCCGGGAAACTTGCCCGCCAGGTGAGGCCGTTATCCGAGGACTCAATCATGGAGATCGCTGCGCCATCGGCGATCGGATTGCTTAAGGTCAGGGAGAAACTGCCTAATTTTTTTCCGCTGACCAAGCCCAGGCCATAGCTGTTCCTCGGGTCGTGGGCGTCACCAACGTTATCAATGCCCTGCAGGGCTAGCAGGGTTGGCGCATCGCACGTGATGCCCAGTTGCAGGTTGTGACTTTTAAGCACGGTCCATCCCTCCGGCCTCAAATCCTTGGCCGAAATTTTTCCGTGGTCGACAATCCCGCCGCTTGAAAGGCTAGGTGCACAGGCGCTGGGTGTGATCAGCCCTTTGACGGCCAGCTCCACGCTGCTGGCTGCGAATACCGATGAACTCATGGCGAGCAGCAGGGCACTGCTCAGTAGGGCTACAGGGCTCTTCATTTTTCTGTTTTTTCCATTGCAGGCTGGCAGATAGAGGTGCGTGCAACGCAACGCCCGCTTCGGTGCCGGCGGGTGGTTGTCGGTGCGACGGTCTCGATATTTTTTGCAGCTGCCGGGGAGTGGCAAGCCGTCCCTCTTTTGGGGTGGGGCACAATTTAGCGAGAGGTGTGCGCGGGGGAAATACAACTAATACGACATTGGCAGGGTGGATCGAATAGGGTGAGTTCGCGTTTTTTCGTAGTTGTTGTATCGGCTTTAAGCCATTCAAAAGGTTATTGGTTTTGTGTCGATAGCATTCAAAGGAATGTGGCGATCGTTGCTGCCTGAGTAGGCCTCTATGGCTATTGCGCCAGTGCCGAAGGTTGCTGCCGTATCAATAGCTACGAAGAGGTACTGATGGGTTCGCTGTCAGGTTCAACCGCAGGCGCGAGCCGCAAATCGAGATCGCCTGTTACTCCCCCGCCTCACTGGCGGCAGTTGCATGTCCTGGTGGCGGAGGATCATTCAGCCCACCGTCTATTGCTGGGTTGCTTGCTGCGAAAACTCGGGTTGGACCATGAACTGGTCGCCGACGGGTATCTCGGGCGAGTGGCTTATGCTCGTCGGCCCTTTGACCTGGTGATCACTGATTGCCAGATGCCCGTCATGGACGGTTACAGCATGGCCCGCGCCATTCGCCAATATGAGCACCACGTCGGCTTGAGGCGAGTGCCGATCATCGCGTTGACCGCCGACCTGCAAAACGACAGCCCCCAGCGCTGCCGCGACGCGGGCATGGATGCCTGGCTGCTCAAGCCTCTGACCCTGGAACAATTAAGTGCCGTTTTGGCGCGATGGCTCCCGGGTGCCGATCACATGCCTATCGGTGCGGAGCCTGTTGCGAAGGTTATGGGGTGGCCCGCCCGCGCGAGCCTGGTCGCGACGTTTGGCAGTGAACAGGTGGTCAATCAACTGTTGGAAAATCTGCTGGTCGAGGCTTGGCAAGATCACGACCTGTTGGGCCGTGCCTGTGCCGCATTGAACGCATCATTGACCGCCGAACGCCTGCATCGATTGACGGGTAGCCTGGTATTTATAGGAGGAACAGGGCTTGAGTCCTGTGCCGTGAGGTTGATCGAGCAGGTTCAGCGCGATGGCGTGTCTGCGCACCAGGCGGAGTTGACATCGTTCCAGGCACGCTTGCGCACCTATCTGGATTATCTGTCCACTCTGTGAAAGGTGTTTACAGAGGGTTTAAGTTATTTGGAAGTCTAGTTTTTGCTGTAGGTGGTTTCCTATTATGTTGTAGTCCAAAAAATAGCCGCTACTAAACATTGGCTTCGGCTGCAAGTGGGTCTTTGTTAGTAGTTGTTGATGAGCGCTGACAGAGGTATTTTGCGCGGATTCAAGTTGCCACCATTCGTAGGTATCTATGCTTCGAGTAATTATTGCTGACGATCACCCTATTGTTCGAGTCGGGCAGAGAGTCGTGATTGAGGCGAATGGCAAGTGCAAGGTGGTCGGCGAAGCCGACGGCCCCGATCAATTGCTCGGGGTGTTGAGTACTACGGCATGTGATGTGCTGGTCACCGATTTTGCCATGCCGGGCGGTCAGCAAGCTGATGGCTACAGCCTGTTGAGCCTGTTGCGTCGTCAGTACCCGAACGTGCCGGTAATCCTGGTGACGATGTTCGCCAATGTTGCCACCTTGCGTGCCTCCTTCGCCCATGGTGCCAAGGCAGTGGTCGCCAAAAGTGCCTCTGCCAAGGAGTTGCCCCTGGCGATCAAAGCCGTGTGCGCGGGCCAGACCTTCGCCAGTGAATGCCTGCGGGTGCAACTGGTGGAGGCGGGGACAGGCAATCAGTCCCATGAGCCGCAGTTGTCCGGCAAGGAGAGCGAGGTGGTGCGTATGTTGGCCAGCGGCATGACGGTCAGCCAGATCGCGGCCAAGGTCCACCGGAGTATTTCCACCATCAGCAAACAGAAAAGTACAGCGATGCAGCGGCTGAGTATCTCTACAGATGTTGAACTGTTCGCCTATGCGCGTGCATCGGGAATGGTGCCTTAGAAAGTTGCAGTTTTATGACAGTGGTTTAACTAAAGGCCAAATTCAGGATTCGTATTAGTTGTATGGGGCTGGTGCGCTAAGTGCTCTAACTTGTTGTTAGCGCCTGCTGGCATTAGTTGAGGGTTGTTTAAATTCCCGGTCAAATTAGTTGAGACGAAATACCCATTGTGCGATGTACTTGCTTGTGCCCGCGTAACCGCTGGTTAATCGACCGTAAGTGATGCGACCCTGACGGAGGTCAGTTGCAACGCGCCTGCATTGATAGCCGTCAAGGCCGCGCGGCTAGTGTTCAAGTCCGCACTGCCGACCGCTGAAGAGATCCAGATCGACGGCAGCGCTATTTTTGTCATGAATGCCCATGGTCTTCGCGGCCTGTGCGGATTATCGTGCAGGCCTGACAATAATTGCTGCGGAACCTGCCCATGAGTGCTGCTCACGATGCTCTGATCCACCGCTTCTATGAGGCCTTTCAGCGCCTTGACGCCGAGGCCATGGCCGCTTGCTACACCGACGATGTGGTCTTCAGCGACCCGGCTTTCGGCGAACTGCGCGGGCGAGACGCCGGTGATATGTGGCGCATGCTTACCACGCGGGCCAAGGATTTTTCCCTGACGTTCGACCATGTGCGCAGCGATGACAGTACCGGCAGTGCCCATTGGGTGGCGACGTATTTGTTCAGCGCCACCGGCAATACCGTGGTCAACGATATCGGTGCGCGGTTCGTGTTCCGTGACGGCAAGATCTGTGAACACCACGACCACTTCGACCTGTGGCGTTGGTCGCGCCAGGCGTTGGGCCTCAAGAGCCTGTTGCTGGGTTGGTCGCCCGCGCTGAAAAGCGCGGTACGTGCCCAGGCGCTCAAAGGCTTGAAGGCATTTCAGGCCGGGCGTTGATAAGCTTGGCGCTCTTCTGGTTTGCCGACATCGACTTGTGACTGATCCCTCTGAACCCAAACCCTGGTTCGTCTATCTGGTGCGGGCCGCCAATGGCTCGCTGTACTGCGGTATCAGCAATGACCCCGTGCGCCGGTTTGCCTCGCACCAAAGCGGCAAGGGCGCACGGTTTTTTCTGTCCAGCCCTGCCGTGGCCTTGGTCTATACCGAGCAATGTGCGAGCAAGGGCGAGGCGCTGCGTCAGGAGCGCTTGATCAAGAAATTGAAGAAGAGTGCCAAGGAGTGCCTGGCCGCGAGTGGCCTCGAGAGCGGCATACACAAAAATAGTTGCGAACCCATGTGAGGTAAACCTGCGCCCCATCCGTGTAGTGCTTGAAACTGCGATCTATTCGCATTAACAGCGTTTTCAACACGGGTTCTCAGAGCATGAAGTCGACGGCGGGCGGTTGGGTAAAACAGTGGCTGGGAGCTTCGGTCTTGGCAGTGTCGGGGCTGGCGTTGCTGCCCTTGAGCGTTGCGCGTGCGCAGGAGCAGCACAGCGCCCAGTTCAATTTTGCCCTGGCAGCCAAACCACTGCCCCAGGCCCTGAGCGAGTTCAGCCGGGTCACCGGCATCAGCGTGATCTATACCGATGAAGCGCCCTACGGCCTCAATGCCCCGGCAGTCAGCGGGCCGATGACGGCTCAGCAGGCGCTGCAACGCCTGCTGAGCCGATCCGGCTTCACGTTCCGCCAGATCGATGCCCGCACCCTGGCGCTGGAGCCGGTGCCAACCGACGGCGCGGTCAACCTCGGCGCTACCACCATCAGCGGCGCCAACCTCACCCAGGACAGCACCAGCTACCAACCGCCGCCGACCAGCTCGGTAATGCGCTCCCATGGGTTGCTGTTGGAAACCCCACAAACCGTCAACGTAGTGCCTGCTCAAGTGCTGCGCGACCAGCAACCGCGCAACCTGGATGACGCGCTGGGCAATATCAGCGGTATCACCCAGACAAACACCCTCGGCAGCACCCAGGACGCGGTGATGTTGCGCGGCTTTGGCGACAACCGTAACGGCTCGATCATGAAGGACGGTATGCCGATGGTGCAGGGCCGTGCCTTGAACGCGACAGCCGAGCGCGTCGAAGTGCTCAAGGGCCCGTCGTCGCTGTTGTATGGCATCCAGGACCCAGGCGGTGTAGTCAATATCGTCAGCAAAAAGCCTGAGCTGGTGCAGTCCACTTCCCTGACCGCACGCGGTTCGACCTTCGGCAGCGGCAAGAACGGCAGCGGCGGTAACCTCGACACCACCGGGCCCCTGGGTGACAGCGGCCTGGCTTATCGCCTGATCGTCGACCATGAAGACGAAGATTACTGGCGCAACTACGGCACCCACCGCGAAACCCTGGTGGCGCCGTCCCTGGCCTGGTATGGCGACACCACCCAAGTGCTGCTGGCTTATGAGCACCGCGAATTTCTCGCGCCGTTCGACCGTGGCACCGCCATCGACCCCAAGACCAACCATCCGTTGAACATCCCCGCCACCCGCCGTCTGGATGAACCGTTCAACAATATGGAAGGCCGCTCCGACCTGTATCGCCTGACTGTCGATCATGATCTGAACGACGACTGGAAAGCCCATTTCGGTTACAGCTGGAACCGCGAGACCTACGACGCCAGCCAGGTGCGCGTGGTCAAGGTCAACACCAACGGCACCCTGACCCGCAGCATGGACGGCACTCAGGGCGCACTGACCACCGACCGCTTCGCCACCGCCAGCCTTGAAGGCAAAGTAGATGTTGCAGGTATGCAGCACGACCTGGTGTTCGGCCTGGACGATGAGTACCGCAAGATCTACCGCGCCGACCTGATCCGCCAGGCACCGCGGGGCACCTTTGATTACACCAACCCGGTGTACGGCAACGAAGTCGCCGGTTCCAAGGTGAGCGCGCCGGACAGCAACCAGACCGACCTTTTGCGCAGCGATTCGCTGTTCTTCCAGGATGCCATCCACCTCAACGATCAATGGATTCTGGTCGGCGGTGCGCGCTACCAGATGTACGACCAATACGCCGGTAAAGGCGTGCCGTTCACCGCCAACACCGACGGCAATGGCCAGAAGTGGGTGCCTCGGGCCGGGTTGGTGTATCGCTACAGTGACGAATTGTCGTTCTACGGCAGCTACACCGAGTCGTTCAAACCCAACTCCACCATCGCGCCATTGGCCAATAAAACCGTGTTGGACGGCAGCTTGCAGCCGGAAGAATCCAAAGCCTGGGAGCTGGGTACCAAATTCGACTTGCCGGGGCGTATCACCGCCAGCGCAGCGTTGTTCACCATCGATAAACGCAACGTGTTGGTGCAGGTAGGCGAAGGCCTGGCCTCGGAGTACAGCATGGCCGGTAAAGTGCGCTCCCGTGGTCTGGAGCTGGATGCCAGCGGCCAGCTGACGGACAAGTGGAGCCTGATCGGCAGCTATGCCTACACCGATGCCGAGGTCACCGAAGACCCCAAGCTCAAAGGCAACCGCCTGCAGAACGTGGCAAAAAGCACCGGCTCGCTGTCAGCGGTGTATGACTTCGGCAGCATCCTGGGCGGTGATCAACTGCGCGTCGGCGCCGGGGCGCGTTATGTCGGCGAGCGGGCAGGGGACGCGGCCAACAGTTTCGAGCTGCCCAG
Organism: Pseudomonas sp. WS 5503; assembly: GCF_012985385.1. Taxonomy (NCBI): domain Bacteria; kingdom Pseudomonadati; phylum Pseudomonadota; class Gammaproteobacteria; order Pseudomonadales; family Pseudomonadaceae; genus Pseudomonas; species Pseudomonas sp. WS 5503. The sequence goes on along the minus strand of NZ_JAAQWI010000001.1, from coordinate 891,341 downwards.
CTACACCGTGGCTGATGTGTTCGCCAGCTACGACACCAAGCTTGAGGGGCAAAAGGTCAAGTTCCAGCTCAACGTGAAAAACCTGTTCGACCGTACCTACTACACGTCCTCGGTGAATACGCAGTTTGTGTCCATGGGCGATGCGCGGCAGGTGTCGGTGTCCAGCACGCTTACCTTCTAACGCCATCCCTTTGTAGGAGCGAGCTTGCTCGCGAAAAACGTCAACGCTCACGCGGGCTGCCTGGTTCAGCGCGGTGACTGCGCGTTCTTCGCGAGCAAGCTCGCTCCTACAGTGTTAGCGTTGCCGTTATTGTTGATTTTGCGGGAACGGCACACTGATGCACTTTGGAAAATGGATACACACCGGCACTCTGCTGGTCGGCTTAAGCTTCTTGCTGGGCGGCTGCGCCAGCGTTTCACCGACTTCCACCCCGGCAACCCTGGATAAGTTGTTAAGCGACCCGGCGCTGCACGGCGCTACCGTCTCGCTGATGGTGCGCGATGCCCGCAGTGGCGCCACGCTCTATCAGCACAACCCTCGTACCCGGCTGGTGCCGGCGTCCAATCTCAAATTGCTGACCACTGCCGCAGCGATGGATGTACTGGGACCGCAATACCGCTTCGCCACCCAACTGCTGAGCAATGGCATACGCCAGGGCGACCGCCTGACCGGCAACCTGTACCTGCGTGGCCTGGGCGACCCGAGCATTCAGTTTGCCGACTACCAGGCGTTGGCCGCGCAATTGGCCAGCCAGGGCGTGCGCCAGGTGCAGGGTGATCTGGTGTTCGATGACACCTGGTTCGATGCCGAGCGATTGGGGGTGGATTGGTCCCATGACGATGAAACCACCTACTACGGCGCGCAGATCTCGGCGCTGACCGTGGCGCCCAATGCGGATTTTGATGCGGGCAGCGTACTGGTTACGGCCAAGGCGCCATTGCGGAACGGCTCGCCGGTGAGTGTCGATATTTTCCCGCCTACTGATTACCTGCAACTGAGCAACCGTGCCATGAGCGGACCGGGCAACAGCTATGGAATCAATCGCCGTCACGGCACCAACCTGTTGCAACTCAGCGGCGCAGTAGCGCCGGGAAAGCAGAGCCAGCAATTGGTCAGCGTCTGGGAGCCAACGCAACTGGTCGCGAATCTGTTTGAACAAGCCCTGGCGCAACAGGGCATTACCGTACTGGGGCGTCGGGTGATGGGCGGGGCAAGCCCGGCGGCGGTAACGGTGCTGGCCGAGCACCAATCGGCGCCGTTACAGGCGTTGATCACACCGCTGCTCAAGCTTTCGAACAACAATATGTCTGAAGCCTTGCTCAAGGCCATGGGGCGCAAGACGGCCAATAGCGGCACGGCAGCGGCGGGTGCTCTGGCGGTGGCCGGGTTCCTCAAGCGCCAGGGGCTGGAAACCGCCACATTCAGTCAGGTCGACGGCTCAGGCCTGTCGCGGCGCAACCTGGTGTCGTCGCAAACCCTCACCGACCTGCTGCTGGCCGCCAGCAAACAGCCGTGGTTCGACGCCTGGTACAACGCGCTGCCGATTGCCGGCAACACCGACCGCATGACCGGCGGCAGCCTACGCTATCGCTTGCGCGACACGCAGGCGCAAAACAACCTGCACGCCAAGACCGGCTCCATGGGCGGCGTGTCGTCATTGAGTGGGTACATCTCCGATGCCGGCGGGCGCAAGCTGGTGTTCTCGATGCTGACCAACAACTACGTGGTGGCCGGCGCGCAGGTCAAGGCGTTGGAGGATCGCGTGGCCGTGGCGCTGGCGCGCAGCGACGAGTGATTCAGGGCTGATAGCCCATCCGCCAACTCACGGCCCGGGTCGCCGCCAGCAAGCGCTGCGCCGCCGGGCCATCTTCATCGGCATGGAACAGCGAGGTTGGGCCGACCACGGTCATCACCGCCGCGACTTGCCCGACCGCATTGAACACCGGCGCCGACAACGCATCCACGCCGGGCATCAGCAGGCCATGTACAAAGTGCAGGCCGCGGCTGCGGATTTGCTCGCACACGCTGGCATAGGCCTGATCGTCCGCCAAGGTGTGAGCGGTGCTGGCTTGAACCTCGCGTTCGCGCAGCTCCACGGTTTCCCGCGACGGCAAGTAGGCGCTGAACACCAACCCGGTGGACGAACTGAGCAGCGGCAACACCGAGCCCAACTGCGTCACCACGGTGACGGCGCGCACGGCCGGCTCAATCTGCACCACGGTCGCGCCCTGGTTGCCCCACACCGCCAGAAAGCAGGTTTCATTCAACTCATCGCGCAGTTCGGCCAAGGGCATGGCGCCGACTTTCAACACATCCATGCTGCCCAGCGCCGCCAGCCCCACGCGCAACGCTTCGCGGCCCAGGCCGTAATGGTTGGTGGCGCTGTTCTGTTCGGCAAAACCCGAGGCGATCAGCGCCTGCAAATAGCGGTGGACCTTGCTCGCTGGCATCTGCACATGCTCGGCCAGGCGTGACAGCGAGGTGGCCGGGGACAGTTCGGCCAGGGCCTTGAGAATATCGGTGCCGACTTCCGCCGAGCGGACTTTCTGTTTACCGGTGTCGCGGGGCTTTTCCATGGAAGGGCGAGAATCCGAGAGATGAATGGGCGTCTTTATAGCTTGACGGTCGACAGTGATCAAATTACGTTATGCGTAACTGGATTACGATAAAAACAACTTCTGTATAGAGGAAGATCCATGGACCTCGAATACCTTTCGGGTTTCGGCAACGAATTCGCCAGCGAAGCCTTGCCTGGCGCGCTGCCGGTCGGCCAGAACTCGCCGCAAAAAGCCCCCTACGGGCTCTACACCGAACTGTTTTCCGGCACTGCCTTCACCATGGCGCGTAGCGAAGCCCGGCGCACCTGGCTGTACCGCATCCAGCCGTCCGCCAATCACCCGGCGTTCGTCAAACTTGCGCGGCAATTGGCCGGTGGCCCGCTGGGGGCGGTGACGCCCAACCGCCTGCGCTGGAACCCGCTGGATATTCCGAGTGAACCCACGGACTTTATCGATGGACTGGTCGGCATGGTTGCCAACTCGGGGTCGGAAAAACCTTCGGGCATCAGCATTTATAACTACCGCGCCAATCGTTCCATGGAGCGCGTGTTCTTCAACGCCGACGGCGAGTTGCTGATCGTGCCGGAGCAGGGCCGCTTGCGCATCGCCACCGAACTGGGCGTGCTGGATGTCGAGCCGCTGGAAATCGTGGTGCTGCCCCGTGGCCTCAAGTTCCGTATCGAACTGCTGGACGCGCAAGCCCGCGGCTACATCGCTGAAAACCATGGCGCCCCGCTGCGCCTGCCTGACCTGGGGCCGATTGGCAGCAACGGCCTGGCTAACCCGCGCGATTTCCTCACGCCCGTCGCCCGTTACGAAGACCTCAAGCAACCGACCACGCTGGTACAGAAATTCCTCGGCGAACTGTGGGCCTGCGAGCTGGATCACTCACCACTCAACGTGGTCGCCTGGCACGGCAACAATGTGCCGTACAAATACGACCTGCGTCGCTTCAACACCATTGGCACGGTGAGTTTCGATCATCCGGACCCGTCGATCTTCACCGTGCTGACCTCGCCCACCAGCGTGCATGGCCTGGCCAACCTCGACTTCGTGATCTTCCCGCCGCGCTGGATGGTGGCCGAGAACACCTTCCGGCCGCCGTGGTTCCATCGCAACCTGATGAACGAATACATGGGCCTTATCCAGGGTGCCTACGATGCCAAGGCCGAAGGCTTTCTGCCGGGCGGCGCATCGCTGCACAGTTGCATGAGCGCCCACGGCCCGGATGGCGAGACCTGCACCAAGGCCATCAACGTGGACCTGGCGCCGCACAAGATCGATAACACCATGGCCTTCATGTTCGAGACCAGCCAAGTGCTGCGTCCGACCCAGTTCGCCCTGGAGTGCCCCCAACTGCAACCTGCTTACGACGCGTGCTGGGCCTCGCTGCCCGCCACCTTCAACCCGAACCGGAGATAACCCATGACTCAACCAACGCAGACCCGCAGCTGGGTGGCCTCGGCCAATGGTCACGCGGATTTCCCTCTGCAGAACTTGCCCCTGGGCGTGTTCAGCATCAACGGCTCGGCACCGCGCAGTGGCGTGGCGATTGGCGACATGATCCTCGACCTGCACGCCGCGCTGGATGAGTTTGACGGTGATGCCCGGCGCGCCGTCGAAGCCACTGCGGGCGGGCAGTTGAACGCGTTTTTCGAACTGGGCCGTGGGCCTCGCGTTGCCCTGCGCCAGCGCCTGCTGGAACTGCTGGCCGAAGGCAGCAAGCTGCAAACCCGCGAGGCGCAAGTGCTGCACCGTGCCGCCGATTGCCAGATGCACCTGCCGGCCAAGATCAATGACTACACCGACTTCTATGTCGGCATCGAGCACGCGCAGAACGTCGGCAAACTGTTCCGTCCCGATAACCCCCTGTTGCCCAACTACAAGTACGTGCCGATTGGTTACCACGGCCGTGCCTCGACCATTCGTCCCTCGGGTACAGAGGTGCGACGCCCTAAGGGCCAGACCTTGCCAGCCGGGCAGTCCGCGCCGACCTTTGGCCCATGCGCGCGCCTGGACTATGAGTTGGAGCTGGGCATCTGGATCGGCCAGGGCAATGCCATGGGCGATGCGATTGCCATTGGTGATGCCGCCGAGCATATCGCCGGTTTCTGCCTGCTCAACGACTGGTCGGCGCGGGATATCCAGGCCTGGGAGTACCAGCCGCTGGGGCCGTTCTTGTCGAAAAGCTTTATCACCAGCGTCTCGCCGTGGGTGGTGACTGCCGAAGCCTTGGAGCCTTTCCGCAAAGCCCAGCCGCCGCGCCCTGAAGGTGATCCGCAACCGCTGCCTTACCTGCTGGATAAGCGCGATCAGAACGCGGGCGCTTTTGATATCGAACTGGAAGTGCTGCTCACCACGGCCTCGATGCGTGAGCAAAACCTGCCCGCCCATCGCCTGACCCTGAGCAACACCGAGCACATGTACTGGACCGTGGCGCAAATGGTGGCGCACCACAGCGTCAATGGCTGCCAGTTGCAGGCGGGTGACCTGTTTGGTTCGGGCACGTTGTCTGGCCCGCAGCCGGGGCAGTTCGGCAGCCTGTTGGAAATTACCGAAGGCGGCAAGAAGCCGATTGAATTGGCCTCCGGCGAGGTACGTAAATTCCTTGAAGACGGCGACGAAATCATTCTGCGTGCCCGTTGCAGCCGAGAGGGCTTTGCCTCCATCGGCTTCGGCGAATGCCGCGGTACCGTGGTTGCGGCGCGCTGAGAGGGCAGGGCCATGGAACTCTATACTTACTACCGTTCTACCGCGTCGTATCGAGTACGTATTGCCCTGGCTCTCAAAGGCCTGGATTTCACCGCGCTGCCGGTCAACCTGCTGGTGCCGACAGGCGGCGCCAACCGCCAGCCTGAATACCTGGCGATCAACCCCCAAGGGCGCGTGCCGGCGTTGCGTACCGATGAAGGGGCGTTGTTGATCCAGTCACAGGCGATCATCGAGTACCTGGAGGAGCGTTATCCACAGGTGCCGATGTTCTCCAGGGATTTGCTCGTCAGGGCTCATGAGCGGGCGGTGGCGTCGATCATCGCCTGTGATATCCACCCGTTGCATAACTCCAGCACCCAGAACTTGCTGCGCAAGTGGGGGCACGATGAGGCGCAATTACTGGAGTGGATCGGGCACTGGATCAGCCAGGGCCTGGGCGCTGTGGAGCAGTTGATTGGCGACACAGGGTTTTGCTTTGGCGAGCAGCCGGGCTTGGCCGATGCGTTTCTGATCCCGCAGTTGTATGCGGCCGAGCGCTTCAAGGTGCCCTTGGCGGCATACCCACGCATTGGGCGGGTGGCGGCGTTGGCGGCCCAACATCCAGCCTTCGTGCAGGCCCACCCCGCCAATCAACCTGACACCCCCTGAACCCCCTGTAATGATCGTTCCTACGCTCAGCGTGGGAACGCCTCATGTGGCGCTCTGCGTCACGGCTCTAAAAACGGACGCGGAGCGTCCAGGGCTGTATTCCCACGCAGAGCGTGGGAACAATCATAAAAAAACAGGTACCTTGCGATGCACAATCAGATTGCCAGCTTTCGTGCGGCACTCGACGCCCGCCCGGTGTCGCGCTACCAATGGTTGATTCTCCTGCTGCTGGCACTGTTACTGGTCACCGATGGCTATGACGCCCAGGTGCTGGGCTATGTAGTGCCGGCGCTGGCCCAGGATTGGGGCCTGGAAAAGTCCGCGTTTGGCCCCGTGTTCAGCGCCAACCTGCTGGGCCTCACCCTGGGCTCGCTGTTGGTGACACCGCTGGCGGATCGGTTCGGCGTGCGACGTATCCTGCTGGCATGCGTGCTGATCTACGCCAGCCTCACGGTATTGATGGTGTTCGCCAATTCGCTGACCACGTTGATGGCGGCGCGGTTTATCTGCGGCATTGGCATGGGCGGCGCGATGCCCAGTGCCATGGCATTGATGTCTGAATACTCGCCGCCGCGGATGCGTACCTTGATGGTGACCCTGGCGGCCTGCGGCTTCTCGTTCGGCGGTGCAGCAGGCGGCTTTGTGGCGGCCGGGTTTATCGATGGTTTTGGTTGGCAGGCGGTGTTCCTGGCGGGTGGTGTGACGCCGCTGCTGCTGTTCCCGTTCCTGGTGTGGCTGTTGCCCGAATCCTTGCCACGCCTGTTGCGCGATGCACCGCCGTATCTGCGTTTGCGCAAAGTCACGGCGCGGATGCTGCCCGATTGGCAACCGCCACCGGCGACCGAAGCTGAAAACTTGCAGGAGCAGGGCAGCAAACTGACGGTGGTGGAGCTGTTTCGCAACGGCTACGCGCGCCCGACGCTGCTGATCTGGGCGACCTTTTTTGTCAGCCTCATCCTGCTGTATTTCATGATCAGTTGGTTGCCGTCGCTATTGCTCGAAAGCGGCCTGGCATTGAACGAAGCCAACCTGGTCACCTCCATGTTCCTGTTCGCCGGCACCTTGGGCGCCATCCTCATGGCCTGGTTTGCCGACCGTCTGAAAAGCAAAGTGCGGTTGCTGTCCGGCGTGCTGGCGGCGGCAGCGCTGTGCACCATTCTGCTGGGCTTGAACCACGACAACCCACGCTACCTGGTGGCCTGCGTGTTTGCAGCAGGGTTCTGCATCATCGGCGGGCAACTGACCCTCAATGCCTTCGCGAGCAACTTCTACCCGGCGCACGTGCGCGCCACCGGCACGGGTTGGGCGTTGGGTGTGGGGCGATTCGGATCGATTCTGGGACCGCTGTTTGGCAGCCTGCTGCTGGCGATGCATATACCGGTCGAGCAGATTTTCTTCTTCTGCGCGATTCCGGCGGTGATTGCAGCGTTGTTGATTATTCAGGTGCGCTCGCCGGGACCCACTACACCGAACACGCCATTGCCTGGCGATATTCTCAATCGCTAACTGTAGGAGCGAGCTTGCTCGCGAAAAACGTTAACGATAACGCGGGCATCATGGTTAAAAGGGGTGGCCTGGGTTTTTTCGCGAGCAAGCTCGCTCCTACAGTTGGGAGTTGGGTCAATGCACCACTGAGTTGGGCGGCAGATGCCCCAGCCGCTCGGTCAGGCGCAGGCGCTGGATCGGGTCGTCGCTGAGCAGCAGGGCGTGTTCCAGGTCGAAGCGTTCGGCGCTGGGGCAGTCCAGGCGTTGATACAGGCTGGCCCGCGCCAGGTAGTCGGAGGCGCTGGCGTTGCCCAGTTCCAGTACCCGCTCGGCGTCCACCAGGGCGGCCAGTGGCTCGTCGTTGGCAAGGTAGAGTTGGCGCAGGTTGCGCGACAGCCGTTGCAGGATGGCCCGTGGCTCGGCGGTCAGCAGGTGATCGGCCTGCAATTTCAGCTTCGCCCCGTACTGGCGCGCCAGCAACTCGCGACAGTCGTTGGGGTACAGGCGCCGGCCGCCGCAAGGGTCCAACAGGTGATCGGCTCCCGGTACCCGAAGCAGGAAGTGCCCAGGGAAGTTCACGCCGACCAGGGGGATATCCAGGCGCCGTGCCATCTCCAGTGCGATCAGGCCCATGGCCAAGGGTTGCCCGCGTTTGCGTTGCAGCACTTTGTCCAGCAGCGCGGCGGCGGGGCGCAACGGCGTGTGGTCATCCTGGGCAAACCCCAGGTCATTCATGCGCCGCAGCAGCGCCTGGCCGAGTTCATCCGCCGGTAGCAGGGGCATGCCCAGGCTGACCTGTTGTCGTAGCGCGCCAAGGTCGTGCAGGATCAACGCCGGCTGCACGCTGGCGTCATGCTCGGCAGCAATCCACAGCGCGGCCTCAAACAGCGCGGGGGGTGAACGGTCCAGGCAGGCGAAAAAGGCGGTGCGGGGATTCATTGAGTTCTCCGGCATATGCCCCCGTTTTAGCCTTGCTGCGAATTTTCGTCCAGCATCTTGAGAGATATCCCACGCTCTTATGTCGTAGATCCCACGAAAACGCGCGGCTTATTCCAGCGCAATCCAGCAGTTTTCTGCCGCAAGCCTATACTTGGCCCACTACCAGAAGTGATTCGGGAGCCCATTGATGTTTGCGCTCATGCACAGCACCCGCCTTGAATCGCTGCACCTGAGCGTTGATCCGGTGACCGGCTTGAAGGCGATCATCGCCATCCACAACAGTCGCCTGGGCCCAGCGTTGGGTGGCTGTCGCTACCTGGCTTACCCTAATGATGAAACCGCCGTGGCCGATGCCGCGCGCCTGGCGCAAGGCATGAGCTACAAAGCCGCGCTGGCCGGACTGCCGGTGGGCGGCGGCACGGCGGTGATCATCCGCCCCGTGCACGTGGAAAGCCGTGCGGCGCTGTTCGAGGCGTTTGGCCGTTGTGTGGAAAAACTCGACGGCCGCTTCATCACCTCGATCGACAGCGGTACCTCGGTCGCCGACATGGACTGCATTGCCCAGAACACTCGCTTTGTCACCAGCACCACCGCCGCCGGAGACCCTGCACCTCATGCTGCCATGGGGGTGTTTGCCGGTATCCGCACTACCGCCATGGCGCGCCTGGGCAGCGACAACCTCGAGGGCCTGCGCGTCGCGGTGCAAGGCCTGGGGAATGTCGGTTATGCCCTGGCCGAACAATTGCACGCCGCCGGTGCCGAGCTGCTGGTCAGCGACATCGACCACGGCAAGGTGCAACTGGCCATGGAGCAACTGGGTGCCCACCCGATTGCCAACGACGCCTTGCTCAGCACGCCCTGCGACATCCTCGCACCGTGCGGCGTGGGCGCCGTATTCAACCGTAACAGCGTCGGCCAGTTGCGTTGCGCCGCCGTGGCGGGTTCGGCCAGCGCTCAACTGACCAACCTGGACATCGCCGACCAATTGGAAGGCCGCGGCATCCTCTACGCACCGGACTATGTGATCAACTCTGGCGGGCTGATCTACGTCGCCCTCAAACACGCCGGTACCGACCTGCCAGGCATCACCGCGCACCTGTCGAACATCGGCAGCCGCCTGACCGAAATCTTTGCCCACGCCCAAGCCGAAAAACGCTCCCCCGCGCGGGTGGCCGATGAACTGGCCGAACGCTTGCTGTACAAATAGGCCAGGCATTAAAAAGGCCCTGAATCCATGATTCAGGGCCTGTTCAATTCGGGCTTTACTCCGCCGCCGGGTTCAGCAACTCGGACAATGCGTCCGGTTGGCTCTTGAACGCCTTGGCAAATACATCACGGTTCTTCGCCATGTAGATCCCGGCTTCTTCCACCTGCTGCTCGCTCAACGACGGCACGGCTTTTTGCAACACCTCTGCCAGCAACTCAGCGAGTTCAAGCATCTTGTCATGACGGTCAGCTTCGGCTTTATCCATGAACAAACGCTCCAGATCTCGGCTGCTGCGGTATACCACTTCGACGGCCATTCACCACCTCACATGCCTTCACGATAGTTGTCTTTTGCGACTACTGTATTTATATACAGCGAAAAGGATAAGCCAAACGTCGGGGTTTGGGTAGTAGGTTTTTAATGTAGCTGGGAAATAGGGGGCTGAACCGGAAATTTCGCACGGCACGCTGAGGTCGATGGTCGATCGTTCCCACGCGGAGCGTGGGAACGATCGGGGGGTAATTTAAGTGCCTCGTGTCACACGGCCACCATCTTATTCCCCAGCCCTGGCCTTTTTTCTGCATGCAGAACAACCGTCACGTCCACCCCGCATTATCCGGTCGAGCCGACCTAAGGAAGCATCATCGTGAAAATCAATTGGGCCGAAAGGCTGCGTCAGCAAGTACACGGGCTGGCCGAGTCGCTGGGTAATCTGTTTGTCGAGTCGTTCCATTACCTGGCGCTGTTCGCCATTGGTGCGGTGACCGCCTGGGCGGCGGTGATGGAATTTCTGGGGATGCTGGAGAACGGCCATATCAAGATCGATGACATCTTGCTGCTGTTCATCTACCTGGAATTGGGTGCCATGGTCGGGATTTACTTCAAGACCAACCACATGCCGGTGCGCTTCCTGATCTACGTGGCGATCACTGCGCTCACGCGTTTGCTGATCTCCAACGTGTCGCACCACAACCCGCCGGACGTGGGCATCATCTACCTGTGCGGCGGCATTTTGCTGTTGGCGTTTGCGATCCTGGTGGTGCGCTACGCATCGTCGGCCTTCCCTTCGGTGAAGGTCGAAAGCCCGCGTCGCAAGGGCGAGGCGAGCCTGGAGACCGAGAAGGGCGAGCTTTAAAGCCCGACGCTGAAGGGCAGGGTACGGGCGGGCGGTCGCTGCAGGAGTTTGTGGCTGTCGCCGTCCGTCATCAGCTCCAGAATTTCCACGGCGCTGTGGCCCTGTTCGATGGCGATGCCGAACTGGATGCTTTGCACCAGGCGCCTGAGGCGCTGCGGGTCGTTGCGTTGTTCGGCGCTGATCATGCGCTTGGCCACCACGCCAGTCTCGTCAGACAGGGTGAGCATGATGCTGCCGTCCAGCCTTTGGATGCTCAGGTTGACGCGGTATTGGGGGCTGAACGTGTCGGTGATGATCTGAAAAGGATTGTCCATGGTGCGTTACCGCCTGATAAGAACATGCAGTCATTGACGGCCGGTGTCGGGATTAGTTCGCATTGCCTGACCACTGGCCAAATTCCGTTTTCCTCAAAAGTTCTACAGCAAAGGGCGTGCCGTACAGCGATTTACCCGACATAGATATTCAAATGTGGGAGCGGGCTTGCCCGCGATTGCGGTGTATCAGCCAACAAGTACTTGGCTGAAGGACCGCAATCGCGAGCAAGCCCGCTCCCACATTTTTTGTGCTGTTTTTGGAGATCAGTGAGCTAATTCAGGGCATCACGGAAAAAACGATCGCAGACAGCGCAATCAGCCCGATCACCACCACAAATACATTGGATGCCTGGCCTGAATACTGGCGCAAAGATGGCACTCGGCGGATGGCGTACATCGGCATCAGGAACAGCAGGCACGCGATGATCGGCCCGCCCATGGTTTCGATCATGCCCAGGATGCTCGGGTTGAAGGTAGCCACGGCCCAGCAGGTCAGCACCATGAACAACGCGGTGCAGCGTTCCAGCCATTTGGACGACATCGAACGGTTGCGCCCACGCAGGGATTTGACGATCAGCCCCTGGAAGCCTTCGCTGGCACCAATGTAGTGACCCAGGAAGGACTTGGTAATCGCCACCAGCGCGATCAACGGTGCGGCGTAGGCAATCACCGGCGTCTGGAAGTGGTTGGCCAGGTACGACAGGATCGAAATGTTCTGCGCCTTGGCAGCGGCCAGGTCAGCCGGTGACAGCGCCAGCACGCAGCTGAAGCAGAAGAACATCACGGTCAGCACCATCATGCCGTGGGCGGTGGCCAGGATGCCGCTGCTTTTGCGCTCGGCCTGGGCGCCGTAGACGCGCTTCTGGTCCACGGCAAAGGCGGAGATGATCGGCGAATGGTTGAACGAGAACACCATCACCGGGATCGCCAACCACAGCGTTTTGAAGAACAGCGGCAGCGGCATGCCTTCGCTGGCCGAGGCGAAGAACGCGCCGTTCCAGTTGGGAATCAGGCTGAATGCCAGCAGCAGCAAGGCGGCAACGAAGGGGTACACCAGCACGCTCATGGCCTTGACGATTACGCGCTGTCCACACCGCACGATGGCCATCAGGCCGAGGATCAGCACCAGCGACAGAATCGCCCGTGGCGGCGGCGCCATGTGCAATTGGTGCTCCATGAAACTGCCCAGGGTGTTGGTCAGCGCCACGCTGTACACCAGCAGGATCGGGAAGATCGCAAAGAAATACAGCAGGGTGATCAGCTTACCGGCGCCGACACCAAAGTGTTCCTCGACCACTTCGGTGATGTCGCCGGATTTGCCCGACAGCACAAAGCGCGTCAGCCCACGGTGGGCGAAGAAGGTCATCGGAAAGGCCAGCAGCGCCAGCACGATCAGCGGCCAGAAACCGCCGACGCCGGCATTGATCGGCAGGAACAGGGTGCCCGCGCCGATGGCAGTGCCGTAGAGGCCGAGCATCCAGGTGGTGTCGTGTTTGGTCCAACCGGTGGTTACTGTGTTTTCTCTGACATCGGGATTTTCGGCAGCAGGTGTACGTACATCAGTCATCGGTATTGCCTCGTTATTATTTTTGCGCGGGCTCACGTTGGGGCGGGTAGCAGTGCTCCGATCAGCACTCCACCCAGCTGACCGCCAGGCCGCCCCGTGAAGTTTCTTTGTATTTGTCATGCATATCGGCGCCGGTATCGCGCATGGTGCGGATGACCCGGTCGAGGGAGATGAAGTGTTTGCCGTCGCCGCGCAGGGCCATCTGCGTGGCGTTGATCGCCTTGACCGCTGCAATGGCATTGCGCTCGATGCACGGCACCTGCACCAGGCCACCGACCGGGTCGCAGGTCAGGCCGAGGTTGTGTTCCAGGCCGATTTCGGCGGCGTTTTCCAGTTGCTCCGGGGTGGCGCCGAGGATATCGGCCAGGCCTGCGGCGGCCATGGCACAGGCCGAGCCCACTTCGCCCTGGCAGCCGACTTCGGCGCCTGAGATGGAGGCGTTTTTCTTGCAGAGGATGCCGACGGCAGCGGCGGCCAGGAAGAAATTGACCACGTCGTCGTCAGACGCGTCGGCGTTGAATTTCATGTAGTAATGCAGCACTGCCGGGATAATTCCGGCCGCGCCATTGGTCGGGGCGGTGACCATGCGCCCGCCAGCGGCGTTTTCTTCGTTGACGGCGAGGGCGAACAGGTTGACCCATTCCATCGCCGACAAGGTCGAGGTGATCACGTTGGGCTTACCGATTTCCAACAGGTTGCGATGCAACTTCGCGGCGCGACGGGGCACATCCAGGCCACCGGGCAGGATGCCTTCATCGCGCAGGCCCTGTTCCACGCACTCGCGCATCACCGACCAGATATGCAGCAGGCCGCTGCGGATCTCTTCGTCGCTGCGCCACGCCCGTTCGTTGGCCATCATCAACTCGGATACCCGCAGGCCGTGCTTGTTGCACAAGGCCAGCAGTTCTACGGCGCTGGAAAAGTCGTAGGGCAATTGCACGTCGCTGGTCGGCGCAATGCCTGATGCAGCTTCGGCGGCTTCGATGATGAAACCACCGCCCACCGAGTAATAGGTTTGTTCGCTCAGCAGGCCGCTGTCGCCATAGGCGTGCAAGGACATGGCGTTGGGGTGGTACGGCAGGCTTTCGTCCAGCAGCAGCAAGTCGGTGTGCCAGTTGAAAGCAATTGCCTGAGAGCCCGCCAGCAGCAATTGGCCGGACTCGCGCAGTTGCTGGATACGCGCATTGATCGATGTGGGGTCGACGCGATCTGGCCATTCACCCATCAAGCCCATGACACAGGCGCGGTCGGTGGCATGGCCGACACCGGTAGCGGACAGCGAGCCATACAGGCGCACTTCGACGCGACGGGTTTGGCTGAGCAAATGCAGGTCGGTCAGGGCTTGGGCGAATGTCGCGGCAGCGCGCATCGGGCCGACGGTGTGGGAACTGGAAGGGCCGATGCCCACCTTGAATAGATCGAAAACACTGATAGCCATGCTAAAGCCTTACAAGCAATGGAGTAGAAATCGCTGCCATGTTTTGTAGAGCAGGCGGAATTGGCGCGATACTGAGCCTCTGGATCAGTACTGACCAACGAATTATCCTAAGACACCCTTTAGCAGGACTAAACGCTATGACTCGCCCCCTCCATGGCCAGACCTATGTCTGGCTGCATGTGTTTTCCTGCGCTGCGCGGCATCTATCGTTCACCCGCTGCGCCGAGGAACTGCACATCACGCCGGGAGCGGTGAGCCAACAAATTCGCCAGTTAGAAGAGCGCCTGGGCTTTCGACTGTTTCATCGGCGTGCGCGAGGCGTTGAACTCAGCGCCGAGGGGCAGCGCCTGGCGGCCGTGGTGGGGGAGGCTTATGGCAGCATTGATGCCGAACTGCAGCGCCTGGACGCCGGGATGATCAGCGGCACCTTGCGCCTGCGTTCTATCCCCTCATTTCTGGGCAAGTGGCTGACCCCGCGTCTGCCACGTTTTCAGCAGCGTTTTCCGGACATTCAACTGCGCATGGTCGCCGAAGACAGCAGCATCGCCCTGCATGAAGGCGACTTCGACCTAGCCATCGACCTCAACGACGGCAGTTACCCTGGCTTGTTATCCACAGCCCTGTTGGATGAACAGATATTCCCGGTGTGCGCCCCCAGCCTGTTGCGTGGCCGCCCACCCTTGCATGGCCCGGCGGACCTGGCCCATTTCCCGCTGCTGCACGACATCACGGCCTGGCGTGGGAGTTATGAATATGCCGAATGGGAGTTTTACCTCAATGCCATCGGCTACCACGGTGCCGACGTACGGCGCGGGCACACCTTCAACCGCAATCACCTGACTATCGAAGCTGCCATCGCTGGCATGGGCGTGGCGATTGCGCGGCGCACCTTGCTGAACGATGAGCTGGAGCGCGGCACTTTGATCGTGCCGTTCGGCCTGGCCGTGCCCAACCATAAACGCTACGTGCTGCTGTATGCGCCGGGCGCGTTGAACCATCCGGGCGTGCGTGCGGTGCATGACTGGCTGGTGGAGGAAGCGGGGGTTTTTCGCAGCTTGCACCCGTTGGGAGAGGGGCAATTGTGAGGAAAACAGAACGTAAGAAGTTGTAACTAACTCCCCACCCTATCAGCGTTTTTGCTCGTCGTCAGGGTTAATTTGTAATGTAGGATTTATCTTTGCAAAGGGGTTGAAATGTTTCAGCAGGTGCTCAATTGTGTAATCAAGAGGTCATGGTTTCACCACCCCGGTGTTGCAGTTTGTGACCTCTGGCGAGCTAGCTGAAATAAGGGAAGAACTATGCAAATCCAAGTCAATAGCGATAACCATATTGAAAGCAGCATCCGACTGGAGGAGTGGGTACGTACTACCATTGAGAGCACGCTCGAACGCTACGAAGAAGACCTGACCCGTGTAGAGGTCTACCTGCGAGACGAGAACGGCGACAAGCCCGGCCCTCACGATTTGAGTTGCCGCCTGGAAGCACGGCCAAAGGGCCATCAACCAGTTTCCGTGTGCCATAAAGCCGATACGCTGGAGCAAGCGATCGATGGCGCCGCAGTCAAGCTCGACCACGCTCTGGAACATCTGTTTGGCAAACTGCAAGGCAAGCCGCGCGCTGCCGGTAAAAACCAGCCAATCAACAAAGTGAACGAAGACGCTTTGGAAGAGGAATTCCTGGAAAACGAAAACGCTGCCATTAACGGCTGATTTTTTTCCATTCCCCCAATGAAAACGGGCCTGCACATGCAGGCCCGTTTTTCGTTCAGCGCTCGCGCCGGAAGAAATGCCGGCTCAGCAGCGCCAGCCCGCAGGCGCCCAACCCCGCAAACAGCATGGCCCAGCCGGCGCCGCTGCGCAGCGCTGTTCGCGCATCTTGAACGGTCAGCCCCGGTGCATCCAACTTGCCGGCGGCAATATGCTGGCTGAGGCTTGCCCATTCCATTGCCGTGCTGTCAGGCAGCACATGGGCCAGGTTGTGGCTGATCCCTAACAACAACACAAGGCCCATCAGCGCGATATTGAGCGCCAGGGTGATCAGCCGTGCGCTGAAGTCGATGCCTGAGGCCATGCCTGCGCGGTCATTCGAGACGGCGCCGGTGGTGGTGTTGGTGGTCGGCGAATTGGTCAACGCCAGTCCGATACCGGCGATCACGCAACTGAGCAGCACCAGCGCCGTGCTGGGTTGTTCGGCGTAATTAACGGCGGCCATTCCCATGAACCCTGCGCCCATTACCCCCAGGCCCAGGGGAATGATGCGTTCGGCGCCAAAGCGTAGGGCCAGGCGTTCGGCCAGCGGCGGTACCAGCAAAGTCGGCAAGGTGTAGGCGAGCAAGGCGGCGCCTGTGGTCAGCGTGTCGTAACCCAGGCCCGCCTGGAAGTACAACGGCAGGTAAATCATGAACGGCCAGAAGCTGAAGTTCATGCCGATCGAGCCCATCAACGCGCCATTGAAACGTTGGATGCGGAACACCGAGAAGTCGAACATCGGATGGGCGCTGCGCCGCTCAATCAAGATAAACAGCAGCAGCCCCAAGACCGCCAGGCCGGCCCAGCCGAGCATCGCCGGGGCGCAAAAGCCGATTTCGCTGCCCTGGGTGATGAAATAAACCAGCGCAAACACCGTGAGTGTCATGGTCAGCATGCCGGCGATGTCGAGGCGATGGTTGGCCGGGTCGCGGGACTCCTGCACGCTGATATGCAACAACGCCAAGGTGAACAGGGTCAGCGGTACATGCACCAGGAACACCCAGCGCCAGTCCGCCACGGCCAGGATCATGGCTCCCACCATCGGTCCGAAACCCAGGCCCACGCCAGCGATCACGCCCCATATCGCAAAGGCCCGCGCACGCGCCGCCGGTTCGCGGAACTGATGGGACAAGATCGCAAATTGGCAAATCATCATGGCCCCGGCGCCAATGCCCTGGACGAAACGCGCCGCGATCAGTGTCGGCGCATCGTTGGCCAAGCCACAGGCCAGCGAGGCCAGGGCGAATACCCACAGACACACCACCAGCACACGCCGACGACCGAAGCGATCCGCCAAGGTCCCCGCCGCCATCAGCACGCTGGTGCAGGCCAGGGTGTAGGCATTCATGATCCATTGGGCGTCTTGAAAGCCCGTGCCCAGTTCCTGTTCCAGCGTCGGCAGGATGACCGGCACGCTGGAGATTTCCAGGCCGAACATCAGGGCCACCAGGCAGACGGCGGTGAGGGCCAGGCCGTTCCTGGCGGTGCGCGGGGGAGTGAGGGCCGAGAGTGCGGCGGCGCGGGGCATACGACATTCCTTTCGAAAGCGGGAGGGGCTGTTCTCTCGGGAATAAGGTTCCTTATTGGTGATAACTTTTCCACAAACAAGGGAATACAGGGCGACAATTAAGCATGGCTACTCCACGTTTTGATGGTGTCGAACTCTTTCTGCAGATTGTTGAAAGCGGCAACCTCACCGAAGCCGCCGAACGCCTGAACCTCACGCGTTCTGCGGTGGGCAAGGGCCTGGCGCGCCTGGAAGCACGCCTGGGCACTTGCCTGTTACAGCGCTCCACCCGGCGCCAGCGGTTGACCGAGGACGGGCAGGCGTACTACGAGCATTGCCTGCGCGCATTGGCAGAGCTGGAGACCGCCGAGTCCGTGCTGGAAAGCGGCCGCCAGCAACCTCGGGGGCGTTTGAGAGTGAGCGTGCCCCTGGCGTTTGGGCATCACTATGCCGCGCCAGCGTTGTGGGCCTTGCTGGATCGTTATCCGGAACTGGAAATCGACCTTTGTTTTTCCGACCGCATGATCGACTTGGTGCAGGAGGGCTTCGATATGGCCGTGCGCATCGGCCCGTTGCCGGACACCGACCGCCTGAGTGCACGGCGCCTGGGCCAGCAGGCCATGGGGCTGGCAGCGTCGCCTGCGTATTTGCAGCGCAAGGGTGCTATTGGCAGTATCGAAGACCTGGCCGCTCATCGTGGCATTGCCTACCGCAGCAACACCGCGCAGCGCTCGCGCCTGGCTTCGCCCTTGATCGTGGACGACCTCCAGGCGGTAGCCGATGCCGCCATCGCGGGCGTAGGCCTGGCCTGGTTGCCGAGTTGGTTGATTGCCCACTATGCGCTGCGCGGGCAGTTGCAGGCCGTGCTGCCCAGCTACCGTGAGCAACCTGCGCCGATCCATGTGATCTGGCCGACGGCGGCGCATATGCCGGCCAAGACGCGGTGTGCCATTGACGCGTTGGTGGCGGCCACCCCGAGTTGCCTGGCGGGCAGTTAGATCCTGAACATACTGAAAACCATCTGTAGGAGCGAGCTTGCTCGCGAAAAACGTCAACGATAACGCGTGTTTGCTGAATGAACGCGGCGCCTGTGAGTTTTTCGCGAGCAAGCTCGCTCCTACAAAATACAGTCAGAACGCGATAGAGGTTTGCACATACACCGTACGCGGCTCACCCACGTACTTGCCCTTGTTGTTGTCATCGAACGAGCGGGTGTAGTACTGCTTGTTGAAGATGTTCTTCACCCCCACCGCCACATTCAAATCCGACAACTGCGGGCCGAAATCGTAGGCTGCGCGGCTGCTGAACAGCATGTAGCCGGGGATGCGCCCATTGGCACCGTCGGCGCTTTCGGCCTGGGTGTTGGCGTTGTCGGCGAACTGGCTGCTCTGGTAGCTGCTGTCCACATTCAGCTTCCATGGGCCTTCGGTGTAACCCACGCCGAGGGTGCCTTTGTGCTTGGAGGAGAAGGGCACACGGTTGCCTTTGTTGGGGCCGTCTTCGCGGATGGTCGCATCCACATAGGCGTAGCTGGCGTACACATCAAACCCTGCCAGCGCCGGGCTCAGGCCGTCGAGCGCATAGTTGATGCTCGACTCGATGCCTTGGTGACGCGTTTCACCGCGGGCGATCACGGTGTCGTTGGTCTGGTTGCTGTCGTACTGGTTGTCGAAGTTGATCAGGAACGCACCGATTTCCGCGCGCAGGTTGCCGTTGTCATAACGCGTGCCGAGTTCCCAGGTGCGGGCTTTTTCCGGTTTCACTTCGCCACTGTTCACACGGTTGGGCATCTGGCTGTACTGCACGCTGCCGAACGAGCCTTCGGTGTTGGCGTAGAGGTTCCAGTCATCGGTGAGGTGATAGAGCACGTTCAGCGCTGGCAGTGCGGTGTTGTAGTCGCCCTTGTATTTGACGTTGCTCAGGTTGTTGGTCTGCTGGGACTCGATCATCTCGTAGCGAATGCCTGGGGTGATGGTCCACTTGCCGATGTCGATGCGGTCGTCGATGAAGAACGCATTGGCTTCGGTGCCGCCGCGCGTGTCGCGGTCGTTGCGGCTGTTGGTGGTGGGGATTTGCTGGTTGACGGCAATCGGCGTGCGGTAGCGCAGTTCGTGGCCGGCTTCATTGATGTAGCGGTAGCCAACACCCACTTCGTGGCTGGTGGGGCCGAGGTCGAAGCCCTGGGCGAAGCGCGTTTCCAGGCCACGTACCCAATATTCCCGTGGCGACAGCGACAAGAAACTGCCCTGGTCGAGGTAACCGCTGCGCAGGGTCTTGGTGAAGAAACTGTTGACCGTGAATTCGCGGCGGTCCTGTTCGTAGCGGTAGCCGACGTTGAACATCGTGCGGCGGCCCCAGAACTTGTCATACGGGCGGGTGGACTGGTACGGATCAGCCTTGTAGTCCTTGACGTTCAAACCGCCCGGCATGTCGGCCTGGCCTTCGTAGTACTGCGCCATGGCGTTGAAGCTATTGGCGTCGTCCAACTGGTATTTGCCCTTGAGGATCAGGTCGTCGATGCGCGTGTTGCTGTTTTCGCGCCAGTCGCCGCCGCGGGTGCCGGAGTACAGCAGCGCGCCACCCAACCCATTGTCGGCGGTGCCGCCAGCCAGCAAGTTGCCGGTGGTCTTGAAGCCGTCGTGGCTGGAGGAGGGGCTGGTCTCGGTCTGCAAACCACCCTTGACCGTCGGCGCATCCGGGATGGCACGGGTGACGAAGTTGACGATGCCACCGACGTTTTGCGGGCCATAGCGCACCGCACCGCCGCCGCGTACCACATCTACCGCGTCCATATTGCCCATGCTGATCGGTGCGAAGGAGAGTTGCGGCTGGCCGTAAGGCGCGAAGGGCACCGGGATGCCATCCATCAGCACGGTGGAGCGCGACGCCAGGCGCGGGTTGAGCCCGCGAATGCCGAAGTTCAGCGCCATGTCGTGGCTACCGGTGCCGTTGTTGTCCGGGGCGTTGACGCCAGGGATGCGGTTGAGCACATCGCGGGCCTGGGTGGCGCCCTGGCGTTCGAATTCTTCACGGCGGATCACATCTCGGGCGCCGGGGTGTTCGAACACGTTGGTTTGCGCCGCGTCACCGAGCCAGTCGCCGACCACGTTGGAGGTCTGCAACTCCAGTGTGGCGGGGGCGCCGGCCGGTTGCAGGCTGTAGGCGTTATCCCCCTCGGCGCGGGCTTGCAGGCCGGTGCCCTCCAGTAGTTTTTGCAGGCCCTCGGCAGTGCTGTAGCTGCCCGATAACCCAGGGCTTTGCATCCCTGCCGTCACGGCGGAGCCGAAGGACACCAGTACGCCGGCGTCACGACCGAATTGATTCAGGGCCGCTTCCAGGGTGGTCGGGGCGATATGGTACGCCTTGGCGTCGGCTGCCATCACCGCCGGCAGTGTGGTCAGGCTGAGGCTGGCACCGAGCAGGAGTTGGCGCAGTGTACGGGCGAGAAGCGTCGGGTGCTGGGGCATGAAGGGCGGTCCTGAGAAGGAAGGATCAAGGTGGCTTTCCTTCTCTGTCACGCCAGGTGCGGAAAACGGCTCACAGCTGCAAAAAATATTTCGAGCTCACCGCCCACTGTAGGAGCGAGCTTGCTCGCGAAGGTCGTCAACGATCACGCGGGTTGTCTGGTTTAACGCGGTGGGTTGAGGTTTTTCGCGAGCAAGCTCGCTCCTACAAAAAGCGCTATGCATCACGCACGTGCCTGCACGGTCACCCAATAACGGGTAAAGCGCCGTACTTTCACCGGCAGGCTGATCTCCAGCAGGTCGAGGATGCGTTCGCTGTCATCCAGTGGGTAACTGCCGGACAGCAGCAGGTTGGCGACTTGTGGATCGCAATGGAGCTGGCCGCGACGGTAGCGTCCCAATTCATTGAGGAAGTCTTCCAGGCGCATGTGTGCGGCCACCAGCATGCCGTCGGCCCAGGCGCCGCTGTTGGCGTCGGTGGGGCGCGGGGTGTCCCAGCCTTTGCGGGTGAAATTGACTTGGTGCGCGGCGTCGACGCTCAGCGGCAGGCCGTTGTAGCGGTTGGGCATCACCTCGACCTGGCCGGCCAGTACCGCCAGTTGGGTGTGGTCGTTGAACTGGCGTACAGTCAAGCGCGCTGCCTGGCTGCTGAGCAGACCCTGGCCGGTCAGCACGTGCAACGGCGCCTGGCCTGCACGGGCGGTGAGCAGGATTTCACCTTCAAGCAGGCGCACCAGGCGCTGTTGGCCGTCGAAATGCACATCCACCGCGCTGCCGGTGTTGAGCTGCAACTGGCTGCCGTCGGCCAGTTGTACTGTGCGGCGCTGGCCCACCGGGCTGCGATAGTCAGCCGTCAGCGGCGGCAAGATATGTTGCTGGCGCAGACTCCAGGCGGCGGCCGAACCGGCACCCAGAATCAACAGCAATTTAAGCGCCTGACGTCGGCTGCTGGAGGTGGGCGCGTTCAACGCTGCGTGGGCCAGGGGCGAGGGCACGCCGCGCAGGCGTTGGTTGACGCGCTGGATCTGCTCCCAGGCGCGTTGGTGTTCGCTGTGGGCATTCAACCATTGCTGCCAGGCCGCCTGCTGGCGTGGGTTGAGCGCGCCTTGCTGCATTTCCAGCAACCAGTGCACGGCTTGTTCGGCGACTTGGCTGGAGACGTTCATAGGGCGAAGTAGCAGCGCATGGCCGCTTTGGTCAGGTGGCGTTTGACCGTGGCGATGGAGATGCCCAGTTGCGCGCCGATTTGCGCGTAGGTCAGGCCGTCGAGTTGGGCCAGCAGGAAGGCGCGTTTGACCTGCTTGGGCAAGCCGTCGAGCAGTTGGTACAGTTCCAGCAGGGTCTGCAGGATGATTGCGCGGTCTTCTTCCGACGGCGCCACATGTTCGGGCATCTGCGCCAAGGCCTCGAGGTAGGCGCGCTCCAGGTCCTGGCGGCGGTAGAAGTTGAACAGCACACGCTTGGCCACGGTGGTGAGGAAGGCGCGCGGCTCGATCAGCGTTGGCGCTTCCCGCGCACTGAGCACGCGGATAAAGGTGTCCTGAGCCAGGTCGGCGGCGTTTTCCGGGCAGCCGAGCTTGCGTCGCAACCAGCCGGTGAGCCAGTGGTGATGGTCGTTGTACAACACTTCGACGGGGTTGGACGGCTGCAACGCGATCACTCCGCAAGCATTCGACATGCTTTAGAGAACAAGAATTGTTCGCATTGTAGGGTGCATGACAGGGTTCGGCAATCGGCCAGGGCAGGTGATTCATCCGTTCTCTTTTGCTTATGAGAATATTTATCATTAATATTGCGCGCTGATGAACCAGGCGCCTGCCGCATGAAAAGCAAAACCTCATTGCCCGTTTCCTACCGCCTCGCCGTCACCTCGCGCGTGCTGGCGGCGGTGATTGGCGGTTATCTGATGGCCTCCCTGGCCGCCATCTGCCTGGCGCTCTGGCTGCCCACCTCCCGTGCCGATGCGGTGGTCACCGGCATGATGAGTTCCTTTGTGTTCTACCTGCTGGCGGTGCTCTGGTGTTTTGCCTGCCGCACGGCATGGCGCGCCTGGGCAGGGGTGATGGTGCCGAGCGCACTGTTGGCTACCCTGGCCGGCATTGGTTTCTGGATGGCTCGCACATGAAAGAGGGCTTTCGCCAGGCCATGGCATGGCTGCACACCTGGGCCGGCTTGATCTTCGGCTGGCTGCTGTTCGCGATTTTCCTGACGGGCACCCTGGCCTATTTCAAAGATGAAATAACCCACTGGATGCAGCCCGAAGTGCAGGCCCATCCCCTGGACGATGGGCGCAGCCTCGCCGTCGCGCAAAACTATCTGCAACAGCAGGCGCCTACCGCCGCACGCTGGTTCATTACCTTGCCGAACCGCCGCGACCCCGGCTTGTCGGTGATGTGGCAAGACAAGGTCGAGCCCGGCAAGCGCGGTACTTTCATCCAGAAAGTCCTCGACCCCGTCACCGGCCAACCGGTGCAGGCCCGGGAAAGCAAGGGCGGCGAGTTCTTCTATCGTTTCCACTTCCAACTGCAAATGCCTTACCCGTGGGGCCGCTGGCTGTCGACCATCGCCGCCATGGTGATGTTCGTCGCGCTGATCACCGGCATCATCACCCACAAGAAAGTCTTCAAGGACTTCTTCACCTTCCGCCCGCGCAAAGGCCAGCGCTCCTGGCTGGACGGGCACAACGCGGTGGGGGTGCTGGTGCTGCCGTTTCACCTGATGATCACCTACAGCAGCCTGGTGATTTTCATGAGCATGGTCATGCCTGCGCCCATCGTGGCGTCCTACGGTGACGACAGCCGGGCGTTTTTCAGTGAGCTGTTCCCCGCTACTGACAATGCGCCGGCCCTCGGCCAGCCGGGCAAACTGCTGCCGTTGATGCCGATGTACCAGCAGGCGCGGGAGCAGTGGGCAGGTGGTCATGTAGGGCGTGTGGCGGTCAACAACCCCGGCGATGTCAACGCCTCGGTCAATGTGTTCCGCGCCGGCTCCGACAGCGTAGTGCATGCGTCGGGCAGTACGTTGTCGTTTAGCGGCACCACTGGCGAGCTGTTGCGGGCCAGTGCCGAGCCATCGTTGCCAGCGGTCGTTGGTGGGAGTTTCTACGGTTTGCACATGGGCCATTTCGCCGGCCCGGTGCTGCGCTGGCTGTACTTTATCTGCGGCCTGGCGGGCACGGCGATGATCGGCACAGGCTTGGTGATCTGGCTGGGCAAACGCCAGCTCAAACACGCCAAGGCCTCGGTGATGCCCTTTGAACTGCGTTTGGTGGAGGTGCTGAATATCGCCAGCATGCCCGGATTGATGATCGCCATTGCAGCGTTTTTCTGGGCCAACCGCCTGCTGCCGGTGAGCTTCACCGAGCGTTCTGACTGGGAAGTGCAGGCGTTCTTTATCGCCTGGGGCCTGAGCCTGTTGCACGCCTTGCTGCGGCCCGGTCGCCAGGGCTGGGTCGAGCAACTGAGCCTCGGCGGGCTATTGTTTGCTGCCATTCCATTGCTTAACGCCATCACCACCTCGCACCACTTGGGCGTCTCCGTGCCAAGTGGCGACTGGGCCATGGCCGGCTTCGACCTCACCTGCCTGGCGAGTGGCGTGTTCCTCGCCTGGGCAGCCTGGACGATGCACCACCGCAGCGCGCCGCTACCCAAGGCCGAGCGTGCCCGCGGGTTAACACTCAAGCAGCAGGCCAACTGATGCTTCTGGCGCTATTGATGTGCTACGCCGGGTTCATGGCACTGTGCTTGTCCACCGACCGTCACCACGGCGAACTGCTGCACAGCAAACCCACGCCCATTCGGCGCTTGGGGTTGCGGGTGGGCGGTTGGTTGCTGCTGGGCGTGTCGATTTGGCCGTCGGTGCTGGGCGCCGGTTGGAGTCAGGGCCTGGTGGAGTGGTGCGCGGTGTTGATGCTCAGCGCCTTGCTACTGGTGTTGCTGTTGCCGTATCGGCCAAGGCTGGCCTTGATCCTCGCGGGGCTCGCTCTTTTGGCCAGCCCTGTTGCGGCGTTCGCCCTCTCTTGAGCCGGCCATGGCCATGAGGACCCAACCACCGCAATCTTCTAAGGACACTCCGCACCCGGATGCAGCGGGTGGACGCGCGCATTTCCTGCAGGTGTTTTTGTCCCAGCGCCCGCAAATGGAGGCGTTGGTCAGCCGCCGTGTGGGTTGCCGCGCCACGGCAGCCGACCTGGTGCAGGACCTGTTCCTGCGCTTCTGGCGTCGCCCGCTGGTGCAGGTCGAAGAGCTGAGCACCTACCTGCTGCGCTGCGCCGGCAACATCGCCATCGACCATCTGCGCAGCGAAGGTGCGCGAGCACGCAGCAGCGAAGGCTGGCTGCCGGAACAATCCGACCACCAAGGCTGCGAACCCCAGGCAGCGCTGGAGGCGGGCAATGATCTGCGCCATGTGGAAGCCGCTTTGCGCAGCTTGCCCGAACGCACCCGCCAGATTTTTCTGCTTAACCGCATCCACGGCCGCAAGTACGCCGAAATTGCCAAGGCCATGAACTTGTCCCAAAGCGCCGTGGAAAAACATATGATGCGCGCCCTCGAAGCCTGCAAGGCCAGCCTTCGCGAACCATCGCCTCCACGCACGCCAGGGAACGCCCCGTGAACGTCACGCCCACGCCCGCCCAGGAACAGGCCGCGCTCGATTGGTTGTGCCTGCTGCATGACCAGCCCAGCAGCGGCGACCAGGCCACGTTCAGCCGCTGGTTACGCGCAGATCCCGCACACGTCGAGGCATACTCCCAAGCCCAGGTGCTCTGGGAATTAAGCGAAGTACCGGCGCGCCAGCTGGCCGACGAGGACGCGCTCGCGTTGCAGGGCTACCTCAACACGATCAACGCCTCCAAACGCTCCCGGGTAGCGCGTTGGTCTGGTGCCTTGGCCGTCGCTGCCTGCCTGCTGCTGATGGTGTCGATGGGCATCGGTTGGCAGCCGTCACGCTGGGTCGATGAGTGGGGCGCCGATTATGTGACGGCGCCGGGGGAGGTGAAGACCTTCACCCTGGCCGATCAATCCAAGGTCACCCTCGACGCCGACAGCGCCATCGCTGTGGATTTCAGCCAGGGCGAGCGGCACATCCAATTGCGCCGTGGTGCAGGTTTTTTCAGCGTGACCCACACCGGCCAACCCTTCGTGGTGGAGGCGAGCGGCGGTGAAACGCGGGTAATGGGCACGCAGTTTGAAGTGCGCCTGCAACCTGACGGCGCCGAGGTCACTGTGCTGTCCGGCCGTGTGGGCGTGACGCCCTCCAAACAGGGCCAGCAACAGGTGCTGACAGCGGGCCAGCAAGTGGCCTACGCCGACGGTATTGCCGACCCTTTGCATGGGGTCGACAGCGCCTCACGCCTGGCCTGGCGCGAGGGTTGGCTCAACTACTACAAGGCACCCCTGGCCGATGTGGTCGAGGACCTGAGGCGTTATTACCCCGGTCGAATTCTTCTGCTTAACGAGGACATGGCCGCCAAACGCGTCAGCGGCAGCTTTCCGAGCCAGGACCCTGTAGCGGTCTTGAACGCCTTGCAAGCGGTGCTGGGTTTTGAACAGCACAGCCTGTTGGGCCGCATGATTGTGCTGCGCTAGGCCTGCGTTGCGGTTTTCGCTGCTGAACCTGTCAGGCAAGAAATACCTCAGCTCGACACGCTCGGCGATGGTGTCGCTGGAGGCCAATTTTCAATCACACCCCAGAGCTCGATGCGCAGAGCAGACTTGTGTGGGAGCTGGCTTGCCTGCGATAGCGGTGTGTCAGTCACAGGTATTGAACCTGTTACACCGCCATCGCAGGCAAGCCAGCTCCTACATTTGATTGGGTGTTACTTCAGGGCGGCCATGATTGCTTCGGGGTTGTAGTCGCGAATCAAGGTGCCGTTCACGTCCACAAACGGAATCCCGCCACCGCCCAGCGCCTCATACGCCTTGAGCGCCTTGGCATCCTTCTCGATATCGACGGCTTGGTACGGGATACCCTTCTGGTCCAGAAAACGCCGGATCTGCTTGCAGTACCCACACCACTCGGTGGCATAGAGCACCACCCGCGCAGAGGCACGTACGTGCTCGGGCGCCACCTGGGACGGGTTGAACAGCCGCTCCACCTTGCCCCAGTTCTGGATCGCAACCACCACCAGCAACACCAGCAGGACTTTCTTGAGCACCCCGCCCAGCATCAGTTACGGCGCTTGAGCTGGTCGGTCAGTTGGGTCGGCAGGCCCTTGATGATCAAGGTGCCGGCGGCTTCGTCGTACTCGATCTTGTCGCCCAGCAGGTGCGCTTCAAAGCTGATGGACAGGCCCTCGGCGCGCCCGGTGAAACGCCGGAACTGGTTGAGGGTGCGTTTGTCGGCCGGAATCTCCGGCGACAGGCCGTAATCCTTGTTGCGGATATGGTCGTAGAAGGCTTTTGGCCGATCCTCATCGATCAGCCCGGAGAGCTCTTCCAGGCCCATGGGTTCGCCGAGCTTGGCCTGGCTGCTGGCGTAGTCCACCAGGGTCTTGGTTTTCTCGCGGGCGGACTCGTCGGGCAGGTCTTCGCTTTCAACGAAATCGCTGAACGCCTTGAGCAGGGTGCGGGTTTCGCCCGGGCCATCCACGCCTTCCTGGCAGCCGATAAAGTCGCGGAAGTACTCCGAGACCTTCTTGCCGTTCTTGCCTTTGATGAAGGAGATGTACTGCTTGGACTGCTTGTTGTTCTGCCACTCGGAGACGTTGATACGCGCCGCCAGGTGCAGTTGGCCCAGGTCCAGGTGACGCGAGGGCGTCACGTCCAGCTCGTCGGTCACTGCCACGCCTTCGCTGTGGTGCAGCAGGGCGATAGCCAGGTAGTCGGTCATGCCTTGCTGGTAATGGGCAAACAGCACATGGCCGCCGGTGGAGAGGTTGGATTCCTCCATCAGCTTTTGCAGGTGCTCTACCGCCGTGCGGCTGAAGGTGGTGAAGTCCTGGCCACCGTCAAAGTATTCCTTCAACCAACCGCTGAACGGGTGCGCGCCGGACTCGGCATGGAAGAAACCCCAGGCCTTGCCTTGTTTGGCGTTGTAGCTCTCGTTGAGGTCGGCAAGCATGTTCTCGATGGCGGCGGACTCGGACAGCTCCGAGTCGCGGGCGTGAAGAACTGCGGGTGTGCCGTCGGGTTTTTTGTCGATCAGGTGGACGATGCAATGACGGATCGGCATAGGCTTCTCGGCTGGTTGAAGGGGAGCGGTTGGCCTCCCCGAAAAGTCGCCCAGTGTACCGCACCCATTGGTCAAGACGTGCCCCGAACGGCATTTTGCACGCCCTCCCACTGGCCATATGCCTTTTTTTCACGGTTTAGAGCGATAAAGCTGACCAAATGGGTATGTTGAGGCGGATATTTCCCCGTCTCTGTGCTAGTTTTGCCCCGTCTTACGCCAAGTCTCGGCGTTAAGCGTGCATTCAGCATTTGTCAGGTCGAACCAATCCCCGTTTCAAGCATCTATAACCCCGATCTCCGTGGTTATGGCCGGGGATGCCAGGCCATGACGGTCGGGCTCGACGGCTGACACTGCACTCTGCAATCCATATGAATTTGATAGGGAAGGAACACCACAATGGCTATTACTAAAGACCAACTGATCGCTGACCTGGCTGAAGCAGTAGACGCACCGAAAACTACCGTGCGCGCTCTGCTGGACCAACTGAGCCAAGTTGTTGCTGATCAGCTGGAAAATGGCGGCGAAATCACTCTGCCAGGCGTTGGCAAACTGAAAGTGACCGAGCGTCCTGCCCGTACTGGCCGTAACCCTTCGACTGGCGCTGCCATCGAAATCGCTGCCAAGAAAGTTATCAAGCTGGTTGTGGCTAAAGGCCTGACCGACGCTGTTAACAAGTAAGACGCAGCAAAAAAACCGTGCTTCGGAGTGATCCGGGCACGGTTTTTTATTGCCTGCGATTTTATTGTAGAGCGCGGTTATTGTGGCGAGGGAGCTTGCTCCCGCTGGAGTGCGCAGCGCTCCCAGGATTTTGGGGCCGCTGCGCTGCCCAGCGGGAGCAAGCTCCCTCGCCACAATGATTCTTATCGAACCCAGCGCTGGCGCCAGATCTGCTGCTCGTTCTTGGTCTGGAATGTCCAGGCCACAAAGCGGCTCTGCTTCTGCCCCTGGGACATCTCCACCACCTGGCTTTCCAGCACGCCGGCTTTTTTCAGCGCGGTTTCGATCGCCGGCAGGTTGGACGCTTTGGACACCAGGGTGCTGAACCACAGCACTTTATGCGCAAAATGCGCGCTCTCGGCGATCAGTTGCGTCACAAATCGCGCTTCGCCACCTTCACACCACAGTTCGGCCGATTGACCACCGAAGTTAAGCACCGGCAACTTGCGTTTCGGGTCGGCCTTGCCCAAGGCGCGCCATTTACGCTCGCTACCTTTGGTGGCTTCGTCCATGGATGCATGGAACGGCGGGTTGCACATCGTAAGGTCAAAGCGCTCACCCGGCTCCAGCAGGCCCAACAGGATCTGCTTGGGGTTGGGTTGCTGGCGCAGCTGGATGACCTTGCTCAGGTCGTTGGACTGCACGATGGCCTTGGCGGCGGACACGGCGATCGGGTCGACCTCCGAGCCCAGGAAGTTCCAGCGGTACTCCATATAGCCAATCAGCGGGTACACGCAGTTGGCGCCCATACCGATGTCCAGCACCTTGACGATCGAGCCCCGCGGGATCTTGCCGTCGTTGACGCTGGCCAGCAGGTCGGCGAGGAAGTGCACGTAGTCGGCACGCCCCGGCACCGGTGGGCACAGGTAGTCGGCAGGGATGTCCCAATGCTGGATGCCGTAGAAAGACTTCAACAGTGCCCGGTTGAACACCCGCACCGCATCCGGGCTGGCGAAGTCGATGCTCTCTTTGCCGTAGGGGTTGATGATCACGAACTGCGCCAGTTCCGGCGTGGTTTTGATCAGCGCCGGGAAGTCGTAACGGCCCGTGTGGCGGTTGCGCGGGTGCAGGGTGGCCTCTTTGCGCGGCGCGACGGGTTTGGCCGTGGCGGCGGTTTTAGGCTTCTTGCGCGGTGGTTTGGGCGTAGTGGGGGCGGTCATGATGATTCTGGTGTTGGCTCAATGTGGTGGGCATTGTCACACATTCCTGAACACAACTCGGTCAAATGTGGGAGCTGGCTTGCCTGCGATAGCATCACCTCGGTCTGCCTGATACACCGAGTCGTCAGTATCGCAGGCAAGCCAGCTCCCACAGGGATAGGGTTTTGATTGGGAAATGGTGTCGTTTTCCTGGACAAAAAAAAGAGGCCCGAAGGCCTCTTTCTCTACACGGTTTCCCCTTACAGGCTGGAAATCCGCGCATGTTGCTCCGCCAGCTTGCCCAAGGCCTGTTCAGCCTCGGCCAACTTGGCGCGTTCTTTCTCGATCACTTCAGCCGGCGCCTTGTCAACGAACGCCGCGTTGGACAGCTTGCCGCCCACTCGCTGCACTTCGCCTTGCAGACGCGCAATTTCCTTGTCGAGGCGGGCCAGTTCCGCGCCCTTGTCGATCAGGCCGGCCATCGGCACCAGCACTTCCATATCACCCACCAACGCGGTGGCAGACAACGGTGCTTCGGCATCGGCAGCCAATACGGTGATCGACTCCAGCTTGGCCAGCTTCTTGAGCAGCGCATCGTTTTCGCTGAGGCGACGCTGGTCTTCGGCACTGGCGTTCTTGACGAACACGGCCAGCGGCTTGCCCGGACCGATGTTCATCTCGGCGCGGATGTTACGTGTGCCGAGCATCAGGGTCTTGAGCCATTCGATATCGCTTTCGGCGGCCTCATCGATGCGCGCTTCGTTGGCCACCGGCCAAGGTTGCAGCATGATGGTCTTGCCTTCGATACCGGCCAGCGGCGCCAGGCGCTGCCAGATTTCTTCGGTGATGAACGGCATGAACGGGTGCGCCAGGCGCAACGCCACTTCCAGCACGCGCACCAGGGTGCGACGGGTGCCGCGCTGGCGTTCGACCGGCGCGTTTTCGTCCCACAGTACCGGCTTGGACAGTTCCAGGTACCAGTCGCAATACTGGTTCCAGATGAACTCGTACAGGGCCTGTGCGGCCAGGTCGAAACGGAACTGGTCGAGCTGGCGGGTCACTTCGGCTTCGGTGCGCTGCAACTGCGAGATGATCCAGCGATCCGCCAGGCTCAGCTCATAGGCTTCGCCGTTCTGGCCGCAGTCTTCGCCTTTGTCCAGCACGTAGCGCGCCGCGTTCCAGATCTTGTTGCAGAAGTTGCGATAGCCTTCGACGCGGCCCATGTCGAACTTGATGTCGCGACCGGTGGAGGCCAGCGAGCAGAAGGTGAAGCGCAGGGCGTCGGTGCCGTAGCTGGCGATGCCGTCGGCGAATTCGTCGCGGGTCTGCTTCTCGATCTTTTTCGCCAGTTTCGGCTGCATCAGGCCCGAGGTGCGTTTCTGCACCAGGGTTTCCAGGTCGATGCCGTCGATGATGTCCAGCGGGTCCAGGACGTTGCCCTTGGACTTGGACATCTTCTGGCCCTGGCCGTCGCGTACCAGGCCGTGTACGTACACGGTCTTGAACGGTACCTGCGGGGTGCCGTCTTCGTTCTTCACCAGATGCATGGTGAGCATGATCATCCGGGCAACCCAGAAGAAAATGATGTCGAAGCCGGTGACCAGCACGTCGGTGGAGTGGAATTTCTTCAGGAACTCGGTCTGCTGCGGCCAGCCCAGGGTGGAGAAGGTCCACAGGCCCGAACTGAACCAGGTGTCCAGTACGTCGTTGTCCTGTTGCAGCGCGATGTCCGCGCCGAGGTTGTGCTTGGCACGCACTTCGGCTTCGTCGCGGCCTACATAGACCTTGCCCGACTCGTCGTACCAGGCAGGAATACGGTGGCCCCACCACAGCTGACGGCTGATGCACCAGTCCTGGATGTCGCGCATCCACGAGAAGTACATGTTTTCGTACTGTTTAGGCACGAACTGGATGCGGCCATCTTCCACGGCGGCAATCGCAGGTTCTGCCAGCGGCTTGGTGGACACGTACCACTGGTCGGTCAGCCACGGTTCGATCACGGTGCCGGAGCGGTCGCCCTTCGGCACTTTCAGGCCGTGGTCGTCAACGCTGACCAGCAAACCGGCAGCGTCGAAGGCGGCAACGATCTGTTTGCGCGCTTCAAAACGGTCCAGGCCTGCGTATTCGGCCGGGATCTTGCCGTCAATGCTGTCGTTGAGCGTGCCGTCCAGGTTGAACACCTGGCAGGCCGGCAATACGGCGGCATTCTTGTCGAAGATGTTCAGCAACGGCAGGTTGTGGCGCTTGCCGACTTCGTAGTCGTTGAAATCGTGGGCCGGGGTGATTTTCACGCAGCCGGTGCCGAACTCAGGGTCGCAGTAGTCATCCGTGATGATCGGGATACGGCGGCCAACCAGTGGCAGTTCGACGAATTTGCCGATCAGCGCCTGGTAGCGCTCGTCGTTCGGGTTAACGGCCACGGCGGCATCGCCGAGCATGGTTTCCGGACGGGTAGTGGCGACGATCAGGTAATCATTGCCTTCAGCGGTCTTGGCGCCGTCGGCCAGCGGGTACTTGAGGTTCCACAGGAAGCCTTTCTCGTCGTGGTTTTCCACTTCAAGGTCGGAAATGGCTGTGTGCAACTTGGTGTCCCAGTTGACCAGGCGCTTGCCGCGGTAGATCAGGCCGTCTTCATGCAAGCGCACGAAGGCTTCCTTAACGGCTTCGGACAGGCCGTCGTCCATGGTGAAGCGCTCGCGGCTCCAGTCTACGGACGAACCCAGGCGACGGATCTGACGGCTGATATTGCCGCCGGACTGGTCTTTCCATTCCCAGACTTTCTCCAGGAATTTTTCGCGACCCAGGTCGTGACGGTTCTGGCCGGTGGCTTCCAGTTGGCGTTCCACCAGCATCTGGGTGGCGATACCGGCGTGGTCGGTGCCCGGTTGCCACAGGGTGTCACGACCCTGCATGCGGCGGAAGCGGATCAACGCATCCATGATCGCATTGTTGAAGCCATGGCCCATGTGCAGGCTGCCAGTGACGTTCGGTGGCGGAATCATGATGGTGTACGAGTCGCCCGCACCTTGTGGGGCGAAATAGTTCTCGGACTCCCAGGTGTTGTACCAGGAAGTTTCGATAGCGTGGGGCTGGTAGGTCTTATCCATGCGCGGCGGGACCCTAGTTGGCATTTATTCAGGAAAGCCGGCAAGTATAACGGGGGATAGGGGCGAGGGCGAGGCGAAGACGGTTAAGACCGATGCAGAATTAATGTGGGAGCTGCCTGCGATGGCGGTGTTTCAGTCAGCATCTTCGGCGACTGATGCGCCGCCATCGCAGGCAAGCCAGCTCCCACAGGGGTCTATGCAAGGTTTAAGACTGGTATTGGCTGAGCAACCGCTCCATCCGCGCATCCATCCGACGCTTGATCTCGGCCTCGATATGCGGCGCAAAGTCATCGATCACATCCTGCATGATCAATTGCGCAGCGGCGCGCAGTTCGTTGTCCAGGTGCAGCAGCAGGGCGTCGGGGGCTTTTTCGGCGGCTGGAGCGGGTTCTGCAATCGCAGGTGCCGGCGCGGCAGG
Organism: Pseudomonas sp. WS 5503; assembly: GCF_012985385.1. NCBI lineage: Bacteria > Pseudomonadati > Pseudomonadota > Gammaproteobacteria > Pseudomonadales > Pseudomonadaceae > Pseudomonas > Pseudomonas sp. WS 5503. The sequence goes on along the minus strand of NZ_JAAQWI010000001.1, from coordinate 858,064 downwards.
CTTGCCGCCGACCATGTCGAACAACAGCGGAATCTGAACCTCACCCTCGACCGTCTCGGTCAGCAGCGGCGGTTGCAGGTTGTCATCACCCAGCAACTGACGGATCGACTCCAGGTCATCCAGCAGGTGGTCGTCTTTTTTCAGCGGGTTGGGAGTGTCCATCATGTACTCAAAGTCGTTGTAGCCGGTGATCTTGCAGAGGATAGCCCTGTTCACGGTAGAAACGGAAACTCTCCCGCGCAGCCTGACGAATAGCCGGGTCTTCCACTACCACTTCCGCCACACGGGCGAACGCTTGGGCAAAGGCCGGTACCTTCAGGTCGAGGTTGACCAGCAAGTCATGGTGATCGCCGCAATTGTCCCCCAAGCCCAGGACTACCAGGCTTTCAGGTTCGGATTCGGCGGGGCCGTGGGGCACGAAGCTTTCGCCCTTGAAGCGCCACAGACGGGCATCAAGTTCTTCACGTTGGGCGGCATCGCTGCAGTGCAGGTAGATGCGATGGCCCATGCGCCAGGCTTTTTCAGTGAGTTTGCAGGCAAAGTCCAGGCGCGCTAGGGGGTCGGCGCTGGGCAATATATAGAAGTCGACTTGGGGCATTGGAAATCCTGGGGCTGGCCTGGTTGCCCCTCTGTAGGAGCGAGCTTGCTGTGGCGAGCAAGCTTGCTTGCGCTGGGGTGCGGAGTGCCCCTAAAAAGCCGGGGACTGCTACGCAGTCAACGGGAGCAAGCTCCCTCGCCACAGCAAGCTCGCTCCTACAGAGAGGCGCAGGGGCCGCTTAAGCCTTGGCGCGATCCAGCAGGTATTGGGTCAGCAGGGGTACCGGACGGCCAGTGGCGCCCTTGTCCTTGCCGCCGCTGGTCCAGGCCGTGCCGGCGATGTCCAGGTGAGCCCAGTTGAAGTTCTTGGCAAATCGCGACAGGAAGCAGGCTGCGGTGATGGTGCCGGCTTTCGGGCCACCGATGTTGGCGATGTCGGCGAACGGGCTATCGAGCTGTTCCTGGTACTCATCGAACAGCGGCAGTTGCCAGGCGCGGTCGTCGGCGGCCTTGCCGGCGCTGAGCAGTTGCTCGATCAATTCGTCGTTATTGCCCAGCAGGCCCGAGGTGTGGGAGCCCAAGGCAACGATGCACGCGCCGGTCAGGGTAGCGATGTCGATCACGGCCTGGGGCTTGAAGCGTTCGGCGTAGGTCAGGGCATCGCACAGCACCAGGCGGCCTTCGGCGTCGGTGTTGAGGATCTCCACAGTCTGGCCGCTCATGGTGGTGACGATATCGCCTGGGCGAGCCGCGCCGGCGCTCGGCATGTTCTCGGCACAGGCCAAAATGCACACCAGGTTGATCGGCAGCTTGAGTTCCAGCACGGCACGCAGGGTGCCGAACACGCTGGCGGCACCGCCCATGTCGTACTTCATCTCGTCCATGCCGGCACCGGGCTTGAGGCTGATGCCGCCGGTATCGAAGGTGATGCCTTTACCTACCAGGGCGTAAGGCTTCTCGGACTTCTTGCCGCCGTTGTATTGCATCACGATCAGGCGTGGCGGCTGGTCGCTGCCCTGGCCCACGGCATAGAACGAGCCCATGCCCAGGTCCTTGATCTTCTTCTCGTCCAGCACTTCAACCTTCAAGCCCTTGAACTCTTTGCCCAATGCCTTGGCCTGTTCGCCCAGGAACGTCGGGTGGCAGATGTTCGGCGGCAGGTTGCCCAGGTCGCGAGTGAACGACATGCCGTTGGCGATGGCCTGGGCGTGGGTGACGGCGCGCTGGACTTCAGCCTGGGCAGCCTTGATGGTCAGCAGGGTGATTTTCTTCAGGGCGCGGGGTTCGGCTTTCTGGCTCTTGAACTGGTCGAAAATATAGCCGCCGTCCACCAGCGACTCGGCCAGCAGTCGGGTCTTGCCGTAGCTGTCGCGGCCCTTGACCACGATTTCATCGAGCGCTAGCACCGCATCGCTGCCGCCCAGGCCCTTGAGGGTGGTGAGGATGCCGCTGACGATCTTGCGAAACGGACGGTCGCCCAGTTCGGCATCCTTGCCCACGCCCACCAGCAAAACGCGCTCGGCTTTAAGGTTGGGCAGGCTCTGCAGCAACAGGCTCTGACCGACCTTGCCGGCCAGGTCGCCGCGCTTGAGCACTGCGCTGATAGCGCCGCCGCTCAGTTCGTCCAGTTGCTTGGCGGCGACGCCGAGTGTGCGGCCTTCGCCGACAGCGACCACGAGGGTGGCGGTTTTCAACGTTTCGGGGCTAACGCTTTTTACAACCAATTCCATTTTCGGGTCCCTTATCAAGGTCTGTGAGCCGGGAGCTTGTACTCCGGCTTTAAAGCTCGGCAGCGTTGTAAACCGCCAGCGACAAAGGCCGCAGTTTGAACCTCGCCAACGGAGCCTGACAACCCTTGGCGCACGCTTTGTGCGTGCGCATGAGTAAGCTCCGTGACAGGCGAGGTCAATCACAGGATAATGCGCCATCTTTTTAGCCGGCCCGTGGTAAGCGGGTCGACTCGGTATGCTTGCTTGTTTGGCCGCCTTAGCCTGACAACCCTGGAGTGTCTGGTTTGATTGTCTTCCGTTATCTGTCCCGCGAAGTCCTGTTGACCCTGAGTGCCGTGAGTGCGGTGTTGCTGGTCATCATCATGAGTGGTCGTTTCGTCAAGTTCCTGGCCCAAGCCGCCGCTGGCGCCCTGGATCCGGGCTCACTCTTCCTGATCATGGGCTACCGGATGCCCGGCATGCTCCAGTTGATCCTGCCACTTGGCCTGTTTCTCGGCATATTGCTGGCCTATGGCCGGCTGTACTTGGAAAGCGAGATGACCGTGCTGTCGGCCACCGGCATGAGCCAGCAGCGCCTGCTGGCCATGACCATGGTGCCTGCCGCCGGTGTTGCCCTGGTGGTGGCCTGGTTGAGCATGAGCCTGGCGCCCCAGGGGGCCATGCAATTCCAGCTGCTGCTGAACAAGCAGGATGCGATGACTGAGTTCGACACCCTCGAACCCGGTCGCTTCCAGTCGCTCAGCGACGGTTCGCGGGTGACCTACACCGAAACCATGACCGACGACCGCTCCAACCTTGGCGGCGTGTTCATCTCCCAGAAGAACCTCGGTCAGAACCAGAAGGATCGGGGTATTTCGATTCTGGTGGCCGACAGCGGTCGCCAGGAAATCCGTCCCGATGGCAATCGCTACCTGATCCTGGAAAACGGCTACCGCTACGACGGCAGCCCTGGCCTGGCGGATTATCGGGCGATCAAGTACGACACCTATGGCGTCATGCTGCCCAAGGCCGAGATCAGTGACGAGGTCACCGACCGCGACGCACTGCCCACCTCATCGCTGTTCGGCAGCCCGGAGTTGCGCTCCATCGCCGAGTTGCAATGGCGCCTGTCCCTGCCGCTGCTGGTGTTTATCGTGACCCTGATGGCCGTGCCGCTGTCGCGCGTCAACCCGCGCCAAGGGCGTTTCCTCAAGTTGCTGCCAGCGATCCTGCTGTACATGGCCTACCTGACCATCCTGATTTCTGCCCGTGGTTCCCTGGAGAAGGGCAAGTTGCCACCGGCCTTGGGCCTGTGGTGGGTGCACGGGGTTTTCCTGATGATCGGCCTGGGGCTGCTCTACTGGGAACCTATCCGTTTGAAAATGAAGAGCCGTCGTGGCCTGAAGGAGTTGGCCCGTGGCTAAGCTTGATCGCTACATCGGCATTAGCGTACTGATCGCCATCCTGGCGGTACTGGGCATCATTCTCGGCCTGGCCTTGCTGTTCGCCTTCATTGATGAAGTGGGCAACGTTACTGACACTTACACAGTCACGGACGTGCTGAGCTACGTCGCACTGACCGCGCCGCGCCGCCTCTACGACATGATGCCAATGGCCGCGCTGATCGGCTGCCTGATCGGCCTGGGCACCCTGGCCAGCAACAGCGAGCTGACCATCATGCGCGCCGCCGGGGTTTCCATCGGCCGTATCGTCTGGGCGGTGATGAAGCCGATGCTGCTGCTGATGGCCTGCAGCGTGCTGATCGGTGAATACGTCGCGCCACCGGCCGAAGCCACCGCCCAGGCCAATCGCGCCCTGGCCCAGGGTTCGGGCGATGCGCAAAGCGCCAAGCACGGCCTGTGGCACCGCCAGGGTGACGAGTTCATCCACATCAACGCCGTGCAACCGGGTGGCCTGTTGATCGGGGTGACCCGCTACACCTTCGACAAAGAACGGCACATGTTGTCGTCCAGCTTCGCCAAGCGCGCGCAGTACAGTGGCGAGCAATGGCAACTGAGCGACGTCACCACCACGCACTTCCGTAACGTGGGCCAGGGCACCCAGTCCAGCACCGAAGTGGTCAATGTGCCGACCGAACAGTGGGATATCGCCCTCAAGCCGGAGTTGCTCAACACCGTGGTCATGGTGCCGGAAGCCCTGCCGATCTCCGGTTTGTGGAGCTATATCCACTACCTCAAGGAGCAGGGTTTGAACAATGGCCGCTACTGGCTGGCGTTCTGGGTGAAAGTCTTGCAGCCGGTGGTTACCGCCGCCTTGGTGTTGATGGCGATCTCCTTCATTTTCGGGCCATTGCGTTCCGTGACCCTGGGCCAACGGGTATTTACCGGCGTGCTGGTGGGCTTCACCTTCCGCATCGCCCAGGACTTGCTTGGGCCGTCGAGCTTGGTATTCGGCTTCTCGCCGCTGTTTGCGGTGCTGGTGCCAACAGCTATTTGTGCCGTGGCCGGGTTCTGGCTGCTGCGCCGGGCGGGTTGAAGCCGCGCTCGCTAAATGCCACTCACTGTAGGAGCGAGCTTGCTCGCGAAAGTCTGCGAAACGCAGCGTTTATCCAGAATAAGCGCGTTATCGTTGGCGATTTTCGCGAGCGAGCTCGCTCCTACAGTTTTAAGCCCCATTAAAGTGGGGCTTTTTTGTATTGGTCAGCAAAGATGACGTCTGGCCTGAGCATCAGGTACAATTCCCGGCTATTTTTCAGCGGGCAATCTGCCTGCAGCCTTTTTGAGTGTTGATCCGTGAGTGATTTGAGTCATATCCGCAATTTCTCCATCATCGCCCACATTGACCATGGCAAGTCGACGCTGGCCGATCGATTTATCCAAATGTGCGGCGGCCTTGCCGAGCGTGAAATGGAAGCCCAGGTACTGGATTCCATGGACCTCGAACGCGAGCGCGGGATCACCATCAAGGCCCACAGCGTCACGCTGTACTACAAGGCCAAAGACGGCATTACTTACCAACTGAACTTCATTGACACCCCAGGCCACGTTGACTTCACCTACGAAGTCAGCCGTTCGCTGGCGGCCTGCGAAGGCGCGTTGCTGGTGGTCGATGCCGGGCAGGGCGTGGAGGCGCAGTCGGTTGCCAACTGCTACACCGCGATCGAGCAGGGCCTGGAAGTCATGCCCGTGCTCAACAAGATCGACCTGCCCCAGGCCGAGCCTGAGCGCGTCAAGGAAGAGATTGAGAAGATCATCGGCATCGATGCCACCGACGCCGTCACCTGCAGCGCCAAGACCGGCCTGGGTGTCGACGAAGTGCTCGAACGTCTGGTGCACACCATTCCCGCGCCGACCGGCAACTACGAAGATCCGCTGCAAGCGTTGATCATCGACTCCTGGTTCGACAACTACCTGGGCGTTGTTTCCCTGGTACGCGTGCGCCATGGCCGTGTGAAGAAGGGCGACAAGATCCTGGTCAAGTCCACTGGCAAGATCCACCTGGTGGACAGCGTCGGTGTATTCAACCCCAAGCACACCGCTACCGTTGATCTGAAAGCCGGTGAAGTAGGCTTCATCATCGCCGGCATCAAGGACATTCATGGTGCGCCAGTGGGTGACACCCTGACCTTGAGCTCCACGCCAGACGTCGACGTGCTGCCCGGCTTCAAGCGCATCCAGCCACAGGTCTACGCCGGCCTGTTCCCGGTCAGCTCCGATGACTTCGAAGATTTCCGCGAAGCCCTGCAAAAACTGACCCTCAACGACTCGTCGTTGCAGTACACCCCGGAAAGCTCCGACGCCCTGGGCTTCGGCTTCCGTTGCGGGTTCCTGGGCATGCTGCACATGGAGATCATCCAGGAGCGCCTTGAGCGCGAATACGACCTGGACCTGATCACCACCGCGCCAACCGTTATTTTTGAGTTGCTGCTCAAAACCGGTGAAACGATTTACGTCGACAACCCCTCCAAGCTTCCGGACCTGTCGGCCATCGAAGACATGCGCGAGCCGATCGTGCGGGCCAATATCCTGGTACCGCAGGAACACTTGGGCAACGTCATTACCCTGTGTATCGAAAAGCGTGGCGTGCAGCGCGACATGCTGTTCCTCGGTACTCAGGTACAAGTGACCTACGATATGCCGATGAACGAAGTGGTCCTGGACTTCTTCGACCGTCTCAAGTCCACCAGTCGCGGCTATGCTTCGCTGGACTACCATTTCGATCGTTACCAATCGGCTAATCTGGTGAAACTGGATGTGCTGATCAACGGCGACAAGGTAGATGCCTTGGCACTGATCGTGCACAAGGACAACGCGCACTACAAAGGTCGCCAACTGACCGAGAAGATGAAAGAACTGATTCCGCGCCAGATGTTCGACGTCGCGATCCAGGCCGCCATCGGCGGGCAGATCATTGCACGGACTTCCGTCAAGGCTCTCAGAAAGAACGTACTGGCCAAATGCTACGGCGGTGACGTAAGCCGTAAGCGCAAGCTGCTTGAGAAGCAAAAGGCCGGTAAAAAACGCATGAAGCAAGTAGGCAACGTGGAAGTTCCACAAGAAGCCTTCCTTGCGGTGCTCAGGTTGGATAGTTAGGTCCTATGTCACTAAATTTCCCGCTGTTGCTGGTCATTGCCGTTGCCGTCTGTGGTCTCCTGGCGTTGCTCGATCTGGTGTTCTTCGCCCCGCGTCGTCGGGCGGCCATCGCTTCCTATCAGGGCAGCGTCAGCCAGCCCGATGCGGTGGTGGTCGAGAAGCTGAACAAAGAGCCCTTGCTGGTTGAGTACGGCAAGTCGTTCTTCCCGGTGTTGTTCATCGTGCTGGTGCTGCGCTCGTTTCTGGTAGAGCCGTTCCAGATCCCTTCGGGGTCGATGAAACCCACCCTGGACGTGGGCGACTTCATCCTGGTGAACAAGTTTTCCTACGGCATTCGCCTGCCGGTGATCGACAAGAAAGTCATCCCCGTGGGTGACCCGCAGCGCGGCGATGTGATGGTGTTCCGCTACCCAAGCGACCCGAACGTCAACTACATCAAGCGAGTCGTCGGCCTGCCGGGCGACGTGGTGCGCTACACCAGCGACAAACGCCTGTTCATCAATGGTGAGTCGGTGGCCGAGAAGCTGTTGGGCGCCGAGCCGAATACCTTGGGCAGCGCCGAGCTGTACCAGGAGAAACTCGGTGCGGTGGAGCACCAAATCCGCAAGGAAATGAGCCGCTACCGTGCGATGCCGGATGGCCAGTGGAAAGTGCCTGCCGGGCACTACTTCATGATGGGCGACAACCGCGACAACTCCAACGACAGCCGCTACTGGGATGACCCCAACATTCCCAAGGACCTGCTGGGCATGGTGCCCGACGAGAACATTGTCGGCAAAGCCTTCGCGGTCTGGATGAGTTGGCCGGAACCCAAGCTCAGCCACCTGCCGAACTTCTCGCGGGTCGGGCTGATCAAGTAATACAAGCGGCGCTGTGAACACAGCGCCGAATGCTTTTCTGGGGCTTGGACATTTTCCGATGCCCGGTACCCATCAGGATTTGAATTTGAACACTGCGTCAATCGTCGATGGCCGCCGGTGCCATCAACTAGATATGGATAAACCGTGACCGTTTCTCTAAGTCGTCTCGAGCGTCAGCTCGGCTACACCTTCAAGGACCAGGAATTGATGGTCCTTGCCCTCACACACCGCAGTTTTGCAGGGCGTAATAACGAGCGCCTGGAATTTCTCGGTGACGCTATCCTCAATTTCGCCGCCGGCGAGGCGCTGTTCGAGCGCTTCCCCCAAGCGCGAGAAGGCCAGCTTTCGCGCCTGCGCGCACGCCTTGTGAAAGGCGAGACCCTGGCCGTGCTGGCCCGAGGCTTTGGCCTGGGCGAGTACCTGCGGCTGGGTTCCGGTGAGTTGAAAAGCGGCGGTTTCCGTCGCGAGTCAATCCTGGCTGATGCGCTGGAAGCCTTGATCGGTGCGATCTACCTCGATGCAGGCATGGAGACGGCCAAGGAGCGCGTTGTCGCCTGGCTGGCCTCGGAAATCGAAAGCCTGACGCTGGTAGACACCAACAAGGATCCCAAGACCCGCCTGCAAGAGTACCTGCAGTCCCGCGGTTGCGAACTGCCACGCTACGAAGTGGTGGATATCCAGGGCGAACCCCATTGCCGGGTGTTCTTCGTGGAATGTGAAATCACCTTATTGAACGAAAAAAGCCGAGGTCAGGGTGTGAGCCGTCGTATTGCCGAACAGGTAGCGGCCGCTGCAGCACTGATTGCCCTGGGCGTGGAGAATGGCCATGACTGATTCAACCGCAACACGCTGTGGCTATGTTGCCATCGTCGGCCGCCCGAACGTGGGCAAGTCCACGCTGCTCAACCACATCCTCGGCCAGAAGCTCGCGATCACCTCGCGCAAGCCCCAGACCACCCGCCACAACATGCTGGGCATCAAGACCGAAGGCAACGTGCAAGCGGTGTATGTCGATACTCCTGGCATGCACAAAGGCGGCGAGAAAGCCCTGAACCGCTACATGAACAAGACCGCCTCGGCCGCGTTGAAAGACGTCGACGTGGTGATCTTCGTGGTCGACCGCACCAAGTGGACCGACGAAGACCAGATGGTGCTCGAGCGTGTGCAATACGTGACCGGCCCGTTGATCGTCGCGCTGAACAAGACCGACCGTATCGAAGACAAAGCCGAGCTGATGCCGCACCTGACCTGGTTGCAGGAACAACTGCCGAACGCCCAGATCATGCCGATCTCGGCCCAGCACGGCCACAACCTCGAAGCCCTGGAGCGCGTGATCGCCGGTTACCTGCCGGAAAACGAGCACTTCTTCCCGGAAGACCAGATCACCGACCGCAGCAGCCGCTTCCTTGCCGCCGAACTGGTCCGCGAGAAAATCATGCGCCAGATGGGCGCCGAGCTGCCGTACCAGATCACCGTCGAAATCGAAGAGTTCAAGCAGCAGGGCAAGACCTTGCATATCCATGCGCTGATCCTCGTCGAACGTGACGGCCAGAAGAAAATCATCATTGGCGACAAGGGCGAGCGTATCAAGCGCATCGGCACCGAAGCGCGCAAGGATATGGAGTTGCTGTTCGACTCCAAGATCATGCTCAACCTGTGGGTGAAGGTGAAGGGTGGCTGGTCCGATGATGAGCGTGCGTTGCGCTCTCTGGGCTATGGCGACCTGTAACGGGTTGCACAGTGACTGGCGGGCTTGCTGTGGCGAGGGAGCTTGCTCCCGCTGGGCCGCGGAGCGGCCCCAACAAGGTCGACGAGGTTTTTCAGGTATAACTCGGTGGCTGCTAGAGGGGCTGCTTCGCAGCCCAGCGGGAGCAAGCTCCCCTCGCCACACAAGCGCTCTTCTTCTTTAGAGATTCCCCGTCTCATGTCGCAATCCCCACCCCCCAGCCAACCCGCCTACGTCCTGCACAGCCGCGCCTACCGCGAAACCAGTGCGTTGGTGGACTTCCTCACGCCCCAAGGCCGACTGCGCGCAGTCTTGCGCAGCGCACGGGGCAAGGCGGGTACCTTGGCGCGGCCGTTCGTGGCGCTGGACGTGGAGTTTCGCGGCAAGGGCGAGCTGAAAAACGTCGGCCGCCTGGAAAGCGTTGGCACCTCGGCCTGGCTGAATGGCGATGCGCTGTTCAGCGGCCTTTACCTCAATGAGCTGCTGATCCGCCTGCTGCCCGCCGAAGACCCGCACCCGGCAGTCTTTGATCACTACGCTGCCACCTTGCTGGCCCTCGCTGAAGGCCGTCCGCTGGAACCGCTGCTGCGCGCTTTCGAATGGCGTTTGCTCGACGACCTTGGCTACGGCTTCGAACTGGCCAACGACTTGCACGGAGAGCCCATCGCCGCCGATGGTATGTATCGCCTGCAAGTCGATGCGGGGCTTGAGCGCGTGTACCTGCTGCAGCCCGGCCTGTTTCAGGGCACCGAACTGCTGGCCATGAGTGAAGCCGACTGGCACGCTCCCGGTGCGCTGTCCGCCGCCAAGCGCCTGATGCGCCAGGCCCTGGCCGTGCACCTGGGCGGGCGGCCGCTGGTCAGTCGCGAGTTGTTTCGAAAGCCCTGACGTCCCCGTGTATGCTGTGCACCGATTCTTTCCCTTTTCAGGAGCGCTTCCGTGACCACCAGCAATCGCATTCTTCTTGGCGTCAACATCGACCACGTCGCCACCCTGCGCCAGGCCCGGGGCACCCGTTACCCTGACCCGGTCAAGGCCGCGCTGGACGCCGAAGAAGCGGGCGCCGACGGCATCACCGTGCACCTGCGCGAAGACCGCCGTCACATCCAGGAGCGCGATGTGCTGCTGCTCAAGGACGTGCTGCAAACCCGCATGAACTTCGAAATGGGCGTCACCGAAGAAATGATGACGTTCGCCGAGCGCATTCGCCCGGCGCATATCTGCCTGGTACCGGAAACTCGCCAGGAGCTGACCACCGAAGGCGGTCTCGACGTCGCCGGCCAGGAAGCGCGGATCAAGGCCGCGGTGGAGCGCCTGTCGCGGATCGGCAGCGAAGTCTCGCTGTTTATCGACGCCGACGAACGCCAGATCGAAGCCTCCCGCCGCGTCGGCGCCCCGGCGATCGAGTTGCACACAGGTCGTTATGCCGATGCCACCACCCCGACCGAAGTGGCCGATGAGTTGCAACGCATCATTGACGGCGTGAACTGCGGGCTCAACGAAGGCTTGATTGTCAATGCCGGCCATGGCTTGCATTACCACAACGTCGAAGCCGTGGCTGCGATCAAGGGCATCAACGAACTGAATATCGGCCACGCCCTGGTGGCGCACGCGTTGTTTGTCGGTTTCAAAGGCGCAGTGGCCGAGATGAAAGCCCTGATTCTGGCCGCTGCGAAGCCCTGACCGCAAATTAACCTGTAGGAGCGAGCTTGCTCGCGAAGGTCGTTAACGATGACGCGGGGAGTCTGGCTCTCCGAGTTGTTCTCAGGTCTTTCGCGAGCAAGCTCGCTCCTACAGGTTTGAGCCATGTTTCATCTGTGCGGCAATGCGAAGCCTTACTGTTTAGCCGACGCAGGTGTATCGTATCAGCCCTTTGCGGGCCCTTGGCCTGCGGCAGATACGCGAGGTTGTTGTGTCCCGATCCTTTTCCCGTCGACAAATCCTGGGTGGTCTTGCTGGCCTGGCCGTAGTAGGCGTCGGTGCCGGCGGTGGCTACCGCTACTGGCTGGGGAAAGTCGCTGAGTCCGAGGCGGGGCACGATTACGAGCTGATCGCCGCGCCCCTGGACGTAGAGTTGGTACCGGGGCACAAGACCCAGGCCTGGGCGTTCGGCCCATCGGCGCCGGGCACCGAGTTGCGGGTGCGCCAAGGCGAATGGCTGCGGGTGCGCTTTATCAACCATCTGCCGGTCGCCACCACCATCCACTGGCACGGCATCCGCCTGCCGCTGGAAATGGACGGCGTGCCCTACGTCTCGCAATTGCCGGTGCTGCCTGGCGAATACTTCGACTACAAATTCCGCGTGCCCGATGCCGGCAGCTACTGGTATCACCCTCACGTGAGCAGCAGCGAAGAACTCGGCCGTGGCCTGGTCGGCCCGTTGATCGTGGAAGAGCGCGAACCCACCGGTTTCCAGTACGAGCGCACCTTGAGCCTGAAGAACTGGCACATCGACGAAGAGGGCGCATTTGTCGAGTTCAGCATCCCCCGTGAAGCGGCGCGTGGCGGCACGGCCGGGCGCCTCTCGACTATCAACGGCGTGCCCCAGGCGGTGATCGACCTGCCGGCTGGGCAAATCACCCGCGTGCGCCTACTCAACCTCGACAACACCCTGACTTATCGCCTCAATATTCCTGGCGTCGAAGCGCAGATCTATGCCCTGGACGGTAACCCCATCGAGCCGCGCCCGTTGGGCAAGGAATATTGGCTGGGCCCGGGCATGCGTATTTGCCTGGCGATCAAGGCGCCACCGGCGGGCGAAGAACTGTCGCTGCGCAACGGCCCGGTGCGCCTTGGCACCTTCCGCTCTGTCGCCAATACCGACGCGCCTACCGCATGGCCACCGGCATTGCCGGCCAACCCGGTTGCCGAGCCAGACCTGGCCAATGCCGAGAAACTCAACTTCAATTTCGAATGGGTCGGTTCAGTGTCGGTCAATGTCGAAAACGGCAAGCCGCCGAGCCTGTGGCAGATCAACGGCCAGGCCTGGGACATCACCGACAAGACCTGCGCCGACCGCCCCATTGCCAAGCTGGAGAAGGGCAAGAGCTACATTTTCGAATTGAAGAACATGACCCAGTACCAGCACCCGATCCACCTGCACGGCATGAGCTTCAAGGTGCTTGCGTCCAACCGCCACAAGGTGATCCCGTATTTCACCGACACCTACCTGCTGGGCAAGAACGAACGCGCCCGCGTGGCCTTGGTGGCGGATAACCCAGGGGTATGGATGTTCCATTGCCATGTGATCGACCACATGGAAACCGGCCTGATGGCCGCCATCGAGGTGGCGTGATGCGCCAGATTCGCCCCGCCGCGATTATCGACCGCAGCCGCGACCAGGACTTTATGCGCGAAGCCCTGGCGCTCGCCGCCCAAGGCGCTGCATTGGGCGAAGTGCCGGTGGGTGCGGTGCTGGTGCAGGACGGTGAAATCATCGGCCGCGGCTTCAACTGCCCCATCAGTGGCAACGACCCCAGCGCCCATGCCGAAATGGTCGCGATCCGCGCCGCTGCACAAGCGATCAGCAACTATCGGCTGGTGGGCAGCACGCTGTATGTGACGCTGGAGCCGTGCAGCATGTGCGCGGGTTTGATCGTGCATTCGCGGGTTGCGCGGGTGGTGTATGGCGCGCTGGAGCCGAAGGCGGGCATCGTGCAAAGCCAGGGGCAGTTTTTTACCCAGGGTTTTCTTAACCATCGGGTGTTGTTTGAAGGCGGGGTATTGGCCGAGGAGTGTGGGGCTGTACTGAGCGAGTTCTTCAAAGCCCGACGAGCTAAACCGTGATGATCGTTCCCACGCTCTGCGTGGGAACGCAGCACAGGACGCTCTGCGTCCCAAAGCGTGACGTAGAGCGTCACAAGAGGCATTCCCACGCAGAGCGTGGGAACGATCATAGTGGTGTCATTTACGAGCGATGATCACCGCCCGCATCGGCGCCGGCAGCCCTTCAATGGTCTTGCTGTGATCCTCAGGGTCCAGGAAATCACTCAGCGACTGATACTTCATCCACTGCGTTCCACGCTGCTCCTCAACCGTGGTCACGCTCACATCCACGCACCGCACATCACTGAACCCGGCCCGGCGCAGCCACAGCATCAACGCCGGTACCGAAGGCAGGAACCACACGTTGCGCATCTGGGCGTAACGGTCTTCTGGCACCAGCACTTGTTGTTGGTCGCCTTCCACCACCAATGTTTCCAACACCAACTCGCCGCCCTTGACCAGGGTGTCCTTCAACGCCAGCAAATGCTCGATGGGCGAGCGGCGGTGGTAGAACACGCCCATGGAAAATACCGTGTCAAAGCCTTCCAGGTTCGCCGGCAAGTCTTCGAACGGGAACGGCAAGTGCCAGGCCTTGGGCTCGGACAAGTAGCGCTGCACGGCCTGGAACTGGCAGAAGAACAGCCAGTTGGGGTCCACGCCAATCACGCTGTCGGCCCCGGCGCCGAGCATGCGCCACATGTAGTAGCCGTTGCCGCAGCCCACGTCGAGGATGCGCTTGCCCTTCAAGTTCAAGTGCGGCGCGACCCGCGACCACTTCCAGTCCGAACGCCACTCGGTGTCCACATGCACGCCGAACAGGTGGAACGGGCCTTTGCGCCAGGGGCTCAGGCCCATCAGCGCCGTGTGCATCTGTGCGCGGGTGGCGTCGTCGCAATCGGTGTCCAGCGCCAGGCCGTTGAGCAAATCTACGCTGTTGGGCTGGATCTTCGGCAATGCATCCAAGGCGCTCTGCCAGCGCTCCAGGTCGCCATGGCCTTTTTCCATCTTGCTATCGAGTTGCGCTTGCAGGCCCTGGGCCCACACGGCCAAAGGAGTGCCGACCAGGTGGCGGGCGAGGGGGGACAAATCAATCATGGCAAGGCAATCAACGAGGCAAAGTTAAGACACTGGAACCACGGCACGACTTTCGAGAACCCGGCCGCCAGCAGGCGTTCGCGGTGTTCTTCGAGGCTGTCGGGCTTCATGACGTTTTCGATGGCGCTGCGCTTCTGGGCGATTTCCAGCTCGCTGTAGCCGTTGGCGCGCTTGAAGGCGATATGCAGGTCGGTCAGCAGCGCGTGTTCATCAACATCGTTGAAGCGCAGCTTTTCCGAGAGGATCAATGCCCCGCCCGGCAGCAGCGCCTGGCGAATGCGCCCCAGCAACGCCAGGCGCTCCTTTGGGGCGATAAATTGCAGGGTGAAGTTCAGGGCCACCACCGAGGCGGGCTTGAATTGCAGGGCGAGAATATCGCCCTCGATCACCTCCACGGGCAGCAACTCTTGGAACATCGAGTCCTGGCCATTGAGGTATTCGCGACAGCGCTCGACCATCGCGGCGGAGTTATCCACGGCGATCACCCGGCAACCCTCGGTGCGTACATGGCGGCGCAGGGCTTGGGTCACGGCCCCCAGGGAAGAGCCCAGGTCATACAGTACGCTGTGGGGCTGGGCAAATTGCGCGGCCAGCACGCCGAGGTTCTCGACGATGGTGGGGTAACCCGGCACCGAGCGCTTGATCATGTCCGGGAACACCCGCACCACATCCTCGTTAAAGGCGAAGTCCGGCACCTGGGGCAGGGGCTGGGCGAATAGGCGATCGGGTTCTTTGCTCACGGTTGTTCCGGCGACGGTGGGGGAAAGGCCGGCATTTTAGCCAAGTTGGCCCTCGGATGCGCGGGTTGTCTGATGGAAAGCCGAGGCGGTGATGCCCCACTGTCCGAGCCAGTAGGTGGCGATCAGCAAATACGGCGCTGCCTCGAACGCCAGCACAAACCGATTGATGCCGATCAGCGCGTCGGAAACCACAAACGACACCGCACCCGCCGCCGCCAGCCATGCCGAACGTTTGGGCACCTCGCTGCCCAGTCGCGCCAACGCACGCCAGAGCATGGCGCTGATCACCAGTGCGTAAACCACCACCGGTATCAATAGCTCACCGAGGCCGTGGGAGATCAGGATGCTAAGCAAGATTGCGCCCACGCCGAGGGCCAGCACCAGCGGCAGCAGCGCCAAGCGCCGACAGTCACTGAAATAAGCTTTGAGATAGGCCAAATGCGCGA
The DNA here is from genome assembly GCF_012985385.1 of Pseudomonas sp. WS 5503. Lineage (NCBI taxonomy): Bacteria > Pseudomonadati > Pseudomonadota > Gammaproteobacteria > Pseudomonadales > Pseudomonadaceae > Pseudomonas > Pseudomonas sp. WS 5503. The sequence continues at coordinate 842,633 of NZ_JAAQWI010000001.1, read as the reverse complement.
ACAGAAACGCGCCCAGGCCAAAGATAAACAGGTCGCCTGGCCAGGCGAGCAACACGTCGCCCACCAGGGAAAAAATCAACCCCAGGCTAATCCAGCGTCGATACTCGGTGGGCGGCGCGTCATGCAGCCAACCCAGCAGCGCCAGCACCGGCAGTGGCTTGACCAGCAGGCACAGCAGCGTCGCATGGGTCGCCAAGCCATAGACAAAGGTGCCGGCGCCCATCAAGGCAAGGATCAGCCATGGCATATCAGTTCACCGTAATGGCGCAGTCAAAGGTTTCGACAGGTTCGGCCTCCGGCTCCCAAGGTTGCTGGGACGTCAGACGCAAACGCCCTTGCCCTGCGGCAAACGCCTGGAAGCGCCAGGTGGACTGGCCGCCACCGCCGATCACGCCGGACTCGGTGCTGCTGTAGACCTCGGGGCTCAAGGCGCGCAACACGCCGCCGGCGGAGTCCTGGATGGCCCAGCGGTAACCGGTGGTGGGGTTGCTGGGCAGGGTGAGGATCAGGTTTTGCCCGTTTTTAAGCTGGAGCGGGCAGGCGCTCTGGTTGTCCACGCTGACGTTTTGCTTGGGGGCACTGGCGCATGCGGCCAGCAAGACAAGGCTCAAGGGAAGAAGCAGGCGGGCAGCGGTCATGAAGGCTCCGTTAATACACGACGAAGGGGGAGCATAACCGAAGATGAGACAAGGTGTGACAAGGTGGGTTTTGCGTTGGCCGATCGTTCCCACGCTCTGCGTGGGAACGTTGCCTTGGACGCTCCACGTCCGCTTTGTGACGCGGAGCGTCACTGGATGTATTCCCACGCAGAGCGTGGGAATGATCAGGTCTGGATATTTATCAGAAGAGCACCTTCGCCACATCCGCAAACCGCTTGGCAAAGTGCACCGTCATCCCTTCCTTCAAATAGTCCGGCAACTCTTCAAAGCTGCCACGGTTGGGCTCCGGCAAGATCAACTCGTGAATCTTCTGGCGCCGCGCCGCAATCACCTTCTCGCGCACCCCGCCAATCGGCAGTACATGCCCGGTCAAGGTCAGTTCGCCGGTCATCGCCACGCCTTTTTTCGGCGGTTGGTTGCGGGCCAGGGACAGCAACGCACTGGCCATGGTCACGCCGGCACTCGGGCCGTCTTTCGGCGTGGCGCCTTCCGGCACGTGCAAGTGCACGAAGGCTTCGTCGAAGAACTTCGCATCGCCGCCAAACGACTTCAGGTTGGAACTAATGTAGCTGTAGGCGATTTCGGCGGACTCTTTCATCACTTCACCCAACTGCCCGGTGAGCTTGAAGCCGCGGTTGAGCGTGTGGATGCGCGTCGCTTCGATCGGCAAGGTGGCGCCGCCCATGCTGGTCCACGCCAGGCCGGTAATCACGCCGGTGCCGGACAGCACTTGCTCATTACGGAATACCGGCATGCCCAGGGAGCTTTCCAGGTCCTTGTTGCCGATCTTGATCACCGAGTCAGGCTCATCCAGCAGTTTTACCACCGCCTTGCGCACCAGCTTGCCCAGTTGTTTCTCCAACTGACGCACGCCGGCCTCTCGCGCATAACCGTCGATCAAGGCGCGCAAGGCGCCGTCGGTGATGGTCAGGCTGTTTTTGGCCACGCCGGCTTTTTCCAACTGCTTGGGCCACAAGTGGCGCTTGGCGATGGCGACTTTTTCTTCGGTGATATAGCCCGACAGGCGAATCACTTCCATGCGGTCCAGCAATGGACCGGGGATTGAGTCCAGGGTGTTGGCGGTGCACACGAACAGCACTTTGGACAGGTCCAGGCGCAGGTCCAGGTAGTGGTCGAGGAATTCGACGTTCTGCTCCGGGTCCAGGGTTTCGAGCAGCGCCGACGCCGGGTCGCCCTGGAAGCTCTGGCCCATCTTGTCGATCTCGTCGAGCATGATCACCGGGTTCATCACTTCCACGTCTTTCAACGCCTGCACCAGCTTGCCAGGCAGGGCGCCGATGTAGGTGCGCCGGTGGCCCTTGATCTCGGCCTCGTCGCGCATGCCGCCGACACTGAAGCGATAGAACGGCCGCCCCAGGGATTCGGCGATGGACTTGCCCACACTCGTCTTGCCCACGCCCGGCGGGCCTACCAGCAATACGATGGAACCGGCGACTTCGCCCTTGTAGGCGCCCACCGCTAGGAATTCGAGGATGCGGCTCTTGATGTCATCCAGGCCCGCATGGTGATTGTCGAGCACTTTGCGCGCGTGCTTGAGGTCGAGTTTGTCTTCTCCGTACACGCCCCACGGCACCGAGGTGGCCCAGTCCAGGTAGTTGCGCGTGACGGCGTATTCCGGCGAACCGGTTTCCAGGATCGACAGTTTGTTCAGTTCTTCATCAATGCGTTTTTTCGCTTGCGCCGGCAGCACTTTGCCTTGCAGGCGCTGTTCGAACTGTTCGACATCGGCGCTGCGATCGTCCTTGGTCAGGCCCAGCTCCTGCTGGATGACCTTGAGTTGTTCCTTGAGGAAGAACTCACGCTGGTGCTCGCCGATCTTGCGGTTTACCTCGGCGGAGAGTTCTTTTTGCAGGCGCGCGACTTCCACCTCTTTGCGCAGCATCGGCAGCACTTTTTCCATGCGTTTGAGCATGGGCACGCAGTCCAGCACTTCCTGCAGTTCATTACCTGTCGCCGAGGTGAGTGCCGCGGCAAAGTCGGTGAGCGGCGACGGATCGTTGGGGCTGAAGCGGTTGAGGTAGTTCTTCAACTCTTCGCTGTACAGCGGGTTGAGGGGCAGCAGTTCCTTGATCGCATTGATCAGCGCCATGCCGTAGGCCTTGACCTCATCGGTCGGCTCGCTGGGCTGGTGCGGGTATTCGACTTCCACCAGGTAAGGTGGGCGGTGGTGCTTGAGCCAGGTCTTGATGCGCACGCGGGTCAGGCCCTGGGCGACGAACTGCAGCTTGCCGTTCTCGCGGCTGGCGTGGTGCACCTTCACCAGGGTGCCGTACAGCGGCAGGGCGGAGGTGTCGAAGTGCCGTGGGTCTTCGGGCGGCGTGTCCATGAAAAACAGCGCAAGGGAATGGTGGTCGGATTTGCTCACCAGCTCCAGGGTTTCGGCCCAGGGTTCTTCATTGACGATCACCGGCAACACTTGTGCCGGAAAAAACGGCCGGTTGTGGATCGGGATGATGTAGACCTTGTCCGGCAGGTTTTGCCCAGGCAGGGCAAGGCCAGTATTGGACGAGGGGGCTTCAGCGTTTTCGGGGTCGGCGTAATCGTTGAGGTCGTAATCTGGAAATTCTTGCTGGTCGCTCATGGGGCACCTGCATCAGTAAGTATGCAGGTTAGATGGGGCGGGGTTGCGGTGGTTTCAATGGGGGGGCGTCGTTAGCAACAATTTGCATGAAATAACGGGAGAGTTGCGGTCAACGTACTTTACCCCTCCGCTTTTCGAACTGATCGTCAATAATGTGACGGCTAGACCCAGCTTTTATTGGGTTTACTTATCCCCAGTCCCAGCTAACCTGCTTTAATAAAATTCCCCATAAAAAAGGATGTTTTTTTGACGCCGGTTAGCAGTCGGCAGGGACGCGTATGACACAAGGAAAGCACGGCCAAGAGCGACGAGCGCGGCCCGAGGGCGCGGCCATGCACTGGCGCCACACGTTTCAGACCCGCATAGCCGGAGTGCTGGCGCTGTTGTTGCTGGTGGTCGTGGCCGCCACCTATTTTGCCGTGCACGCTGCCACCACCCGTGCGGTGGAGAACCAGGCCGACGTACAGTTGAACACCGGGCGTCAGGTGTTCGAGCGCCTGCTGGACTTGCGCGGGCGGCGCTTGCAGTACGGGTTGGACTGGCTCACCGCCGATGGGCCGTTCAAGCAGGCGGTGGCCGGCGGCCGGACGGTGCCGATCCTGGAGGCCCTGGGCACCCATGGCACCGGGGTCAGTTCCAGCGAAGTGGTGGTGCTGGGCCTGGATGACAGGGTCATGGTCAGTACCCTGCTGGTGCAGACGCGGGGCCAGTTGTTCCCGTATGCCGATGCCTTGCGCAAGGCGCGGCGCAGCGGCCAGCAAATGTTGATCGTCGCCATGGCCGGGCGCCCCTATTTGCTGGTGCAAAAAGATGTGCTCGGGCCTGTGCCGATCGCACGCGTGGTCATGGGCTTTCCCATGGACACGCAATTCGCCCATGAACTGCGCTCCATGAGCAACCTGGAGGTGTCGTTCCTCAGTGTGCAGGACGGCCATCTCGGTCAGCTGTTCACCACCCACCCTGGCAATTGGCGCCCAAGCATTATCAACCTCTTGCATGGCACGCAGGTCGATCCTGAGGCGAAGATCCAGCTGTTCCATGGCCAGCGTGTGCTCAGCCAGGTGTTGCCCTTGGCCAACAGCGGCGAAGGCGATGAAGTGCGTGTGTTGCTGCAAAGCCCGCTGGACCATGCGCTGGAATCCTTCGCGCCGCTGGACCGGCAGTTCATGGGGATTGCCCTGGCGGTGCTGCTGGTCTCGCTGGCGGTGGCATTATTCCTGGCGCGGCGAGTGTCACGCCCGCTCAATGCGCTGGTGCAAGCCGCTGAACGGATCGGGGCCGGTGACTACCGCACCCCGGTGCGGGTGCGCAGCCACGACGAGTTCGGCCTGCTGGCGCGGGCGTTCAATGCCATGCAAAGCGGCATCGCCCTGCGCGAACGGCAACTGGCCCACAATGCCTTGCATGACCCGCTCACCGGATTGCCCAACCGTGCCTTGGCCATGGAGCGCCTGGGCAGTGCGATCAGCGCACGGCGGTCGGTGGTGTTGCTGTACGTGGGGATTGAAAACTACCGAGTCATCAACGAAGGGTTTGGCCCCGAAGGTGTCGAGCACATGTTGTGCGAGGCCAGCCGCTGCTTGTCCAGCAGCCTGTTGGCCAGCGACACCGCCGCGCGCATCGCCGGCAGTGAGTTTCTGTTGTTGCTTGAAAACACCGAGATCGACTCTGCCGTGGCCCGCGCCGACCAGTTGCATGGGGCGTTGACCGAACCCCTGCGCATCGGTAATGACGAAGTGCGCCATGAAGTGAGCATCGGCATCGCCGCGTACCCTGCTGATGGGCAGCAGGTGGAAGAGTTGATCAACCGCGCGGCCATCGCCCGGCACGACGCGGCCAACCTGCCGGGGCATTTGCAGATCTACCAACCGGACCGCGACCTCGCCCACCAACGCCAGATCACCCTGATTCGCGACTTGCGCCGCGCCGTGATCGAAGGCGAGTTGTTCCTGTGCTACCAGCCCAAGCTCGACCTGCGGCACGGCCATGTGAGCCAGGCCGAAGCCTTGCTGCGCTGGCAACACGCGACGCTGGGGCAAGTGTCTCCCGGGGAGTTCATTCCTTTGGCCGAACGCACTGGCAGCATGGGTGCCCTGACCCTGTGGGTGATCGAGGAAGCCATCCGCCAGATTGCCGAATGGGCGCAGCGTGGGCTGGTTATCCAGCTGTCGGTGAATATCTCCGTGAACGACTTGGCGGATGATGACTTGGCCATTCGCGTCACTGCGTTATTGGCCCAATACCACGTGGGCGCCGAGCATTTGATTTTCGAGATTACCGAGAGCGCCATCATGCACAACCCGCAGCAGGCCCTCAGCGTGCTGGAGCAGTTGCGCAATTGCGGGATCAGCCTGTCGGTGGATGATTTCGGCACCGGTTACTCGTCCCTCGCCCAATTGCAGCGCCTACCGGTGCAAGAGCTGAAGATCGACCAGTCCTTTGTGCGCAACCTCGACAGCACCAGCGGCGACGGCGTGATCGTGCGCTCCACCATCGAGATGAGCCATAGCCTGGGGCTCAAGGTGGTCGCCGAGGGCGTGGAGTTCGAACACAGCCTCACCTTGCTCAAACGCTGGAACTGCGACACGGCCCAGGGCTACCTGATCAGCCGGCCGCTCAATGCCATGGCGTTCGAGCGGTGGATGCGGCGTGAGCAGGTGCCAACCTAGACAGTTTGACTGTGGCGAGGGAGCTTGCTCCCGCTGGAGTGCGAAGCGCTCCCAGGATTTTCGGGCCGCTGCGCAGCCCTGCGGGAGCAAGCTCCCTCGCCACAGGGGGCTACTTTGGCTGCGTTCAAGCGACCAGGGCTTGCAATCGCACCCACAACCTTTGGACATGCTGATGCTCGGTGCCCAGCGCGCCGATGGACACCCTCACCATCCAGCGCTCATCGAGGATGGCGGGGGTGACGTAGGCATCGCCTGACTGGTTGAGTTTTTCTGCCCAGGCTCGCGTGTGATGGTCCAGTGCCTGGCCTTCCAAACCCGGCGGTTCATGGCGAATGCACAGGGTTTGCAAGGCGGGCGGGGCCACCAGTGTCCAGTGCTCAGTGGCTTCGATCTGCTCTGCCAGCCAGCGCGCATTGGCCAGGTCTCGCCGCAACCGCGCTTGCAGGCCGCTGACGCCTTGCTCGCGTATCAGGAACCACAACTTCAAGGCGCGGAAACGGCTGCCCAGGGAGATCCGCCAGTCACGGTAGTTTCGCACTTGGCCGTCTGCGCTGGACTGCAGGTAACTCGGGTTGGTGGTCATGATGCGAATCAAATGCTCGGGGTCGCGCACGAAGTACACCGAGCAATCGAAGGCCGCGCCCAGCCATTTGTGCGGGTTGAGCACTAGGGAGTCAGCCTTTTCGATGCCATCCCACAAGGCCCGGCATTCTGGCAGGATCATTGCGGCGCCGGCCATGGCCGAGTCCACATGCAGCCACAGGCCGTAGCGTTGGGTGAGGTCGCCAATGGCCTCCAGGGGGTCGATCGCCATGGCGGCTGTGGTGCCGGTGGTGGCAATCACCACGCAGGGCGTGTTGCCGGCGGCCAGGTCCTGTTCGATGGCGTGCGCCAGTGCCTGGGGCGACATTGCATGGTGTGCGTCGGTGGCGATGGTGCGGATATGGTTCTGGCCGAACCCGGCCAGGATCGCCGCCTTGTTGACCGAGCTGTGGGCATGGGCTGAGGTGTAGACGATCAGGGGCGCGCTGCTGTTTTGCAGGCCGTTGTGCATCAGCGCGTAATCGGAGCTGCGTTCCCGGGCGCTGATAAGCGCCACCAGCGTGGAGGTGGACGCAGAGTCCTGGATCACACCGCTCCACGTGTTGCCCAGGCCGAGCATGTCGCGCAGCCAGTCAGTGGTGACTTCCTCTATTTCGGTGAGAGCCGGACTGGATTGCCAGGACAACCCAATCACACCCAGGCCGGTGCTCAGGCAATCGCCCAGCACTGAGGACAGTTCCACATTGGAAGGGAAGAACCCGAAGAAACTGGGATGCTGCCAATGCAGCAAGCCGGGCATGATCAGTTTTTCGACGTCGCCCATGATCTGTTCGAACGGTTCGGCGGTGTCAGGCGGGCTGGCCGGCAGGGCAGCTTTGATCTCGCCAGGTCGGGTGGTGGGCTGCACGCCGCGTTGTTCGATGTTCTGTCGGTAGTCTGCAATCAGGTCGATCATGGCATAGCCATGTTGGCGGAATTCTTCGGGGGTCATAGATAAACGTCCATGTGCACGAGCAATAAAGTATTAGCACCAGAAGTAAAACGGTTCGCCGGGGGTATAGCCGATAAACGACTGCATGCTGACGCGTTTTCCCGAATCGAACCCGCAGATGGCGTGGGGGCGGCGGGTATTGATGAGCACCAGTTCGTTCTTGCGTGGGCGGATGCGCAGCGGTTTTTGTAAACACTGTTCGGGCAGTTGGGCACCCTCGAAGCGCTTGACCTCGTCATAGCTAAAAGCTTGGGTATCCCAGATGATCAGCTCGCCCCCCGAAGGCGGTGTTTGCAGGTAGATATTGGCGCTGAATTGATGCTGCAGTTCAGCGATTGTGCGGGGCAGGCAATCCACATGGGGCACCGTTTCCGAGAGGTGCGCCGTCTCCGGGAACATGACGCGGATGATCCCGCAAAACATCGCTTGGCCCTGGAACGAAGCGGCTGTTGCACCTTGCGGCCAGAGCGCCTGGAACTGTTCCATCAGTTGTTGAATGGGCGGTTTTTGCGGCGCACAGAGGCTGTCGATAAGGCCGCGCATACGGGCCGCGTCTGCATAATATTTTTCTTGGGCGTCACCGCCGGCGGCCTTGCCGTACGTGGAGTTGAACGGGGTGCCCCAGCGATGCACACCATAGAAGTGCTGAACGACGCGCCCCTCTTCGTAGGTTTCATGGCCGTAGTGTTCCAGGGTGGCGGTATCGTCGATGGCCTGAATCAACCGTGCGCTGGTGGTTGCGTTGGCAAATTCAGGTACCCGAATGGCAAGCACTTGGCCACTGATGAGTTTTTTCAAACTTGCAGTATTGAGGTGTTCAAGTTCCAGGATTTTTGTGGGGGTGGAAAGAATCGGTTTTGTAGCGACATGGTCCGTCATGCAGTGAAGCTCCCTTTAAAGTTTTATCCGTACGCCTTTTGTATTACGCAGGGCGTGCGCACTAAATTAGTTTTAAAGGGTTGAGGGGAAACGCTGGGGCATTATCAGCAGGCAAAAAAAAAGCGGCTGCCCGTTCGGGCCGCCGCTTTTTTACCGCCAGCGCTACTTAATCCGGCAGTTTGAACGCCATTACATAATCACCCTGCTTGGTCCCCAGGGAACCGTGACCGCCCGCCATGACCAGCACGTATTGCTTGCCGTCCTTGCCGGTGTAGGTCATCGGGGTGGTTTGCGCGCCTGCAGGCAGGCGGCCTTCCCACAGTTGCTTGCCGTTTTTCACGTCATAGGCACGCAAGTACTGGTCCAGGGTGCCGCTGAGGAACGCGACGCCACCGGCGGTGGTGAACGTACCACCCAGGCTAGGCACGCCCATGGTCAGTGGGATTGGAACCGGCGAGCTGTCACGCACGGTGCCGTTCTTGTGCATCCAGATGGTCTGGTGGGTGGTCAGGTCGACCGCCGCCACGTAGCCCCAGGCCGGTGCCTGGCACGGCAGGCCCATCGGCGACAGCAGTGCTTCAAGGATCACACCATACGGGGCGCCTTTGTTCGGCTGCACGCCTTCGGTTTCGCTGACGCGTGGGCCTTGCTTGGCAATGTCGGCAGCCGGGATCAGCTTCGATTTGAACGCCATGTAGCTTGGGTTCACGAAGGCGATCTGGCGCACCGGGTCAACCGAGATACCGCCCCAGTCGAACACGCCGAAGTTGCCTGGGTACACGATCGAACCTTGCAGGGACGGCGGGGTGAACGGGCCGTCGTAGCGCATGGATTTGAAATCGATCCGGCACAGCATCTGGTCGAACGGTGTCACGCCCCACATGTCGCGTTCTTTCAACGGCGGCGGCATGAAGTTCAGGTCGGACTTGGGTTGGGTAGGGGAGGTGCGGTCGCCCGCCACTGCGCCCTGTGGCACCGGGATTTCATTGACGGGCACCACTGGCTGGCCAGTGGCGCGGTCCAGCACGTAGATGCTGCCTTGCTTGGTCGACGCCATCACGGCTTGCTTCACGCCCGCAGCGGTCTTGATGTCGATCAGCGAAGGCTGGCCGCCCACGTCCATGTCCCACAGGTCGTGGTGGGTGAACTGGAAGGTCCACTTCACATGGCCGGTGTCGATGTCCAGGGCGGTCAGGCCCGCGGCGTACTTCTCGGACTCATCGGTACGGTCGCCGCCGTACTGGTCGGGCATCTGGTTGCCCATCGGCAGGTAGAGCATGCCGAGTTTTTCATCCACGGCGAACATGGACCACATGTTCGGCGAGTTGCGGGTGTAGGTCTTGCCCTCGGCCAACGGGGTGGTGTCGTCCGGGTTGCCGCTGTCCCAGTTCCACACCAGCTTGCCGGTGTGCACGTCGAACGCGCGGATCACGCCGCTTGGCTCGTCGATGGAAACGTTGTCAGTCACGTGACCGCCGATCACGACCAGGTTCTTGGTCACGGCCGGTGGCGACGTGGAGTAGTAACCGCCTGGGGCGAAGCTACCGATGTTGGCACGCAGGTCGACCTGACCTTTGTCACCGAAGTCTTCGCACATCTTGCCGGTGTCGGCGTTCAGGGCGATCAGACGGGTGTCGGCGGTCGGCACGAAGATGCGTTTCGGGCAGGCATTCGGAGCGGCGGCCGGGCTGGCAGTGCCAGTCGGGCTCTGCTCGGAAGCGTAAGCGGCGTCATCGTGGTACGACACGCCACGGCAGGTCATGTGCGCCCAACCTTTGAAGCTCTCAGCACCCTGGGTGGTGATCTTCGGGTCGAAACGCCAGATTTCCTTGCCGGTATCCGGGTCCAGGGCAATCACTTGGCTGTGCGGTGTGCACACGTAGAGCATGCCATTGACTTTCAGCGGGGTATTTTCCGCGGTGGTTTCACCGGGATCGCCTGGGCCAGGGATGTCGCCAGTGCGATAAGTCCACGCCGGCACCAGCTTATGGGCATTCTCCGGGGTGATCTGTGCCAGTGGCGAGTAACGATCACCAAAGGCCGAACGGCCATAGGAGTTCCAGTCGCCATCGGCCTGGGTTGGCGCAGCGCTGGCCATACCCGGCACCGCGTCGCGGTCCAGTTGGCCGGTCTTGACCATTTCACCTGGGTTGGTGAATTGGCTGGCCAGGGCGGTCGCGCCCGCCAGCACCACGGCAACGCTCAGCGCGCCAGTGCCCAGCGGTGCGGCTTGGCCACGCAGCAATGGCCGACGAAACCACGGCAGCAGCATGACGATGCCAAGGGCGAACAGCAGGGCCAGACGCGGCACCAGTTGCCACCAGTCTAGGCCCACTTCCCACAAGGCCCACACGGTGCTGGCAAACAACACCAGTGCATACAGGCCCAGCGCGGCGCGGCGAGTGGCCAGCAGCAATACGCCGGTCACGGCAATGCCGATACCGGCCAGCAGGTAGTACAGCGACCCGCCGAGCATACTCAGCTTGACGCCACCGGCCAGCAAGGCCAGCCCCATGATCAGCAGCAAGACCCCCAGCAGCCTGGGCAACAGGCGGCTTGGGCTTGAGGCACCATCAGTGCTCATAGTGTGTTTCTCCGTTACGTTGGAATTATGTAACCCCGTGCTTCACTCACTGTAGATGACGATTCGGCTCGGGCTTGGTTCATCGTTATTTTTGGTTTTTTCTGTGGATAACTTGGTTATCCACAGGCGGGCAATCAATCCCCTGGCGCAGGTCGATTCAAGACAGCGCTGTCTTTGTGCAGGAAGAAATTCGGCAAAGGGAGTCGACCGGGAGGTGAAGCGTTTCAGATTGTTGCGAAGGATAATGCGGCGGGGCGTTTTGAGAAAGGGTGAATCGCAAGATGCATCATTTCAGTTTTGGTAACAGTGACAGATAGTCGCTGCAAAAATAGCCTGATGGCAGGCTCTATCTCTGTAGGAGCGAGCTTGCTCGCGAAAAACTCACAGGCGCCGCGTTTATTCAGGAAGCGCGCGTTATCGTTGGCGTTTTTCGCGAGCAAGCTCGCTCCTACAGGGGGGGTGAGGTGACGGTTAGAAAGTGGTGCGGATGCCGAACTGCACACTGCGCCCCGGCGCCGGTGCGATGTCGCGCAGGATCGAGCTGGCATAGCGCACGGTCTGGTTGGTCAGGTTCTCGCCATTGACGAACGCCAGCCACTGGCTGCCGCCCACATTGAAGCGATACCCCGCGCTGGCGCCGAGGGTGGTGTAGCCATCGGTGCCGCTTTCGTTATCCGGCACACGCCCTTGGCCTGCGGCATGTTCCACGTCGATACGCGCTTGCCAGCGATCCAGTTCCCACAGCAAGCCACTGTTCAAACGCAATGGCGCAATGCGCGGCAAGGCTTCGCCGGTGTCCAGGTTGGTGGCACGGGTGTAGTCGCCCGACAGTTCCAGCGCAAACTTACCGTAGGCGCCTTCGCCGAGCTTCCAGTGATCCTGGGCTTCGAATCCGGCGAAACGTGCGCGCACGCCAGAATATTCGTACTCGGGAATACCACTCGCGTCCTCTTCGCCTTCATCGTTCAGGGTACGACCCGTGCCCAACAAGCCGATGTAATTGGAGAAGTGGCTATAGAACACGCCAAAGCTGCCCTTGTGGGTGCCGTTGTCAAAGCGCAGGGCCAGGTCGCTGGACACGGCCTTTTCTTTCTTCAGGTTGGCATCGCCCAACTCGTAGGTACCGGTGGCAACGTGGGCGCCGTTGGCGTACAGCTCGTAAAAGGTCGGCGCGCGTTCGGTGTAGCCGAGGGTGGCAGCCAGGGACCAGATCGGCGTGAGGGTGTACACCGCACCTGACGACAGGCTACCGGCGGTGAAGTCACTGCTATTGTCGGCATTGGCAAAACGCTCGTTGCCTTTGGCGTTCGGGTCGACGCTGGTGTGTTCCAGGCGTGCGCCGAGGCTGAGTTTCAGGCGTTCGGTGGCTTGCATTTCTTCGAGGATAAACAGCGCGCCGGCGTTGGTGTCGGTCTGCGGCACGAAGGCTTCTTCGCCCAGGGCCGAGAACTCGTTGCGGGTCACTTGGGCGCCGACCACGCCATCGAATGGGCCAATCGGCTGGTGACGAGCTTCCACCCGCGCTTCATAGCCTTTGTTCTTGAAGGTGGTGCCGGTTTCACCGCCTTCGATTTCGCGGTGTTCGTAGTCGGTGTACCCGGCGTCGATTTTCACCGAGGTAAACGGCCCTTGCAGGTTGCGAATCTCGGAGGCAAAGGCGTAGTGGTCCTGTTTCATGCGGATGCGCACATCCTGCTCGGCGGGTGAGCCGTAGTTACTGTCGTAATTACTGTAGGACAGCCCGGCATAACCATCGTCCCAGGTGTAGGAACCGCCCACCGCGCCGCCGTCCTGGCGCCCATTGCTGTTACCCAGGCGCCCGTTTTTGCCGGGTCCGTTTTCGCTTTCCGGCGCGTGGCGGCTGCGGGCATAGCCTGGGATTTTAAGGTCGTTGAACTCGCGCGCATTGGCATCCAGGTGCAAGGCGAAGGTGCCGTTGCCGGCTTCCAGCTTGCCGGCGCTGCTGCGGGTGGTGTCGGCGCCGCCGTAGCGCAACTCGCCAGCGCCATGGATGCCTTCGATGGCTTCGGTGGGGATGCGATTGTCGAAGGTGTTGACCACCCCACCGATGGCGCTGCCGCCGTACAGCAGGGCTGCCGGGCCCCGCACGATTTCGATGCGGTCAACGTTGATCGGGTCCAGTGGCACCGCGTGGTCGTAGGACAGCGACGAGGCATCCAGCGCCCCCACGCCGTTACGCAGGATGCGAATGCGGTCGCCATCCTGGCCGCGAATGATTGGGCGGCTGGCCCCCGGGCCAAAGTACGAAGACGACACGCCCGGCTGCTTGTTCAGGGTTTCACCGAGGCTGCCTTTTTGTTGCAGGGTCAGATCATCGCCTTCCAGCACGGTGGTGGGCGAGGCGAGTTGTGTGCTGCCCAGCGGGTTGCCGGTGACTACTTGGGGTGGCAGTTCAAGGGCATGGGCCTGGGAGCCAATCAACAGGGCGGCGGCGAGGGGCGACAAGCGCCAGAGAGAAGGCAGCGACATCGGAAATTCCTGGGCAAAATGACTGATAATTTAAGTTACAATATAACATCTCTTTTCTGTGAAAAAGGGGAACTTTTCCTGGCGGGCTATATTCAATGCGATGCTTCCACCTGCTCGCCCCGTCGGCTAAGGTGCGCGGCTGTGTTCCTCTTTTTGCAAAAGGCCCGGCATGACCGCGACAAGCAACGACCCGCTCCACGGTGTGACCCTGCAGCACGTGCTCACCACCCTGGTGGAGCATTACGAGTGGAGCGGCTTGGCCGAGCGCATTGATATCCGCTGCTTCAAGAGTGACCCGAGCATCAAGTCGAGCCTGACTTTCCTGCGCAAAACCCCGTGGGCGCGGGAAAAGGTCGAAGGCTTGTACGTCAAGCTGATGCGTACCAAACGCCCACTGGATTGAGTGCATGAAGCGCTTTGTTGCGGCGGCAGCCTTGGCCGGTTGGGTGGGGTTGGCGATCCAGCAATACCTGATTCTCTATTCGCGCTGGGCTAGTGGCGCGAGCTTGCTGGGCGGCCTGATCAGTTTCTTCAGCTTCTTCACCGTTCTGACCAATACCCTGGTGGTCGTGGTGCTCAGCTACTCACTGGTCAAGCGCGACTCAGCCGCCAAGCGGTTCTTCCTCGCGCCTCGCATCAGTAGCGCGATTGCCGCGAGCATCGTGGTGGTGAGCCTGGCCTACAACCTGCTGCTGCGGCATCTGTGGAGCCCGCAAGGCTTTCAATTTATCGCCGATGAATTGCTGCACGACGTCATGCCGTTGTTGTTTGTGGTGTATTGGTGGCGGTGCGTGCCCAAGGGTACGTTGCGGCTCAAACACATTGCCGGCTGGGTGATCTACCCATTGGTGTACTTCGGTTATGTGCTGCTGCGGGGGCATATGCTCGGGCAGTATCAGTACCCGTTCATGGATGTGGACAGCCTCGGTTATCCACAAGTGTTTGTGAATGCCGGAGGGATTTTGGCAGGGTTTATCGTCATTGGGCTGGTGATCGTTGGCCTGGACAAGCGCCTCAAATCACCCTCGATTTAAAGTGAGCACCATTAAGGTGGGAGCAGGCAAGCCAGCTCCCACCTTATTCATTCTTCTTCGCTGCCCTCAGCACGCCAGTAACCCACGGCCTTGAGGTATTCCTCATTGACCTTGTGCGTATCCAGCAGCACCCGCCGTACCTGGCGTGACAACTTGGTTTCGGTGGCGACAAAGCTGTACAGCGTGCCGCTGGGCAGCGTCAGGTTGCGCACCACGTCGAGCAGGTCATCCTGGCCGCGCATCACCCAAATAATCTCGACGTCCGCCGCGCTTTGCAGCGCTTGTTGCTCCGCCGCATCGGCGATTTCAATCACCGCCAGCACCTTGCGCCCGGCCGGCAGTTCTTCCAGGCGTCGACCGATGGCGGGCAGGGCGGTTTCGTCGCCGATCAGCAGGTAGCTGTCGAAAATGTCCGGCACGATCATCGAACCACGTGGCCCACCGATATACAGGTGCTGACCGACCTGTACCTGCTCGGCCCAGGTGGAGGCAGGGCCATCGCCATGCAGCACGAAGTCGATATCCAGCTCGCCGATTTTCAGGTCGTAGCGTCGCGGCGTGTAGTCGCGCATGGCCGGTTGCGGGCCGTCGCCCTTGATGGCGAACGTCGGGCTTTCCAGCGCCGCTTGCTCGGCGGCGTTCTGTGGGAACAGCAGCTTGATGTGATCGTCGCTGCCCAGGCTGACAAAGCCCGCCAGCTCAGGCCCGCCCAGTGTGATGCGGCGCATGCGCGGGGTGATGTCCACCACCCGCAGCACTTCCAGGCGGCGGCGTTTTATTTCATGGGTTACGCGGTGAATGGCTTGTGTGTTCATTGGTCTGTCCCGTCGGCAATGGCTTGAGCGGTGCGGTTGAGCAGCGCCGCAACACGAACGATTTCCTGTGGGCTCCAGTGCCCGTTGTGCGAATGCAAGGCATGGCGCAGGTTATGCACCGCTTCGTGGATTTCAGGTGGGCGGTCGTGGCCGCGCAGTGAGCGTTTGCTGACGTCGATGCGCATGCGCACGCCGTCCAGAGCAACGGCCTGCTCACTTAGAAAGAGACGACCGGCGTCGGTGATTGTGTAGTGCTTTTTTCCGCCTTCGGCATTGCCGCTGATCAGCTCGCTTTCTTCGAGGAAGGTCAAGGTCGGGTAGATCACGCCGGGGCTGGGGCTGTAGGCGCCGTCGAACAGGCTTTCGATGCGGCGGATCAGGTCGTAGCCGTGGCATGGTTGTTCGGCGATCAGCGCCAGCAGCAGTAATTTCAGATCACCCGGTGCGAAGACGCGAGGACCGCGACCGCCACGTTTTTCGAATTCACCGCGAGGTTCGTTTCTCATGCAGTCTCTCCAGACAGGTTTAGATATAACTTAAGATATATCTTAACGTGACGATAGGGCTTGGCGACCAACGGTCGTCGGCGCCTTTTCCGGCAGAGGACCTTGGAATACGTGGAATACAATTGATTTTAGAGTCATAACTTTAATTAGAGTTTAAACTCAGTTAAGTTTATGTCCGGCAGCTTGTTTGTGGTATTTTTCTGAGCGAAAGTTCTTTTGGTTGGCCCTGTTTTTTGTGTTGTAGTCTTGTTCTTACAGCTACTTTGAAAGTTTTGGCAAAGTGCCATGTTTTTCTCTCAATCCCTGATTAATAGGGCTACGAAGGCGTGAGAGGTTGCCTGCATACCTACTGTTGTTTTGAGTTGATCATTGTTTGGCGTTGCAACTAACGGCGGCGCGTTCGTTGTTAAGGCGGTTACTTGGCGACGAATCACTCAATGTTGATAACTACAGGTATTGACCATGTTCAAGAAGTTCGCGATTGCTGTTCCCCTGGCTGTTATGGCGCTGTCCTCCTCGGTAACAGCTTTTGCTGCCGGTGAAGCCAGCCACACCGTCAACATGAAGGCCACCATCCCGACTACTGTGTTCCACGCCCAGCCGCGTGACCCGAACTGGGGTCGCGATGAAATCATGACCTACAACCTGGTCAGCGGTGAGCTGGCGCCGTTGAGCGCCATCTACGACATCAAGAACACCAATGGTTCGGTTCACGCCTACATCGAAGGCGGCCCGGCCGTGCTGTTCAACGGTGACCCAAGCCAGAACATCCCGCTCACCACCACCCTCAATGGCGTGACCCTGACCGGCACCCCACAGGAAGTGGTCAACGAAGCCGACTCCACCCCAGGCGTAGGTGCGGAGATGCGCATCGTCGCAGCCAAGCCTTCGGCGACTCAGCGCGGTTCGTACACCTCCGTGATGCCAGTGGTCTTCGACGCGGTACTGCCAGTAGCGCCTTGATGCCACTTGATGCCCGCTTGGCGCGGGCATGACTTTTCAGGTCGGCGAATGCCTCCTCCGTTCGCCGGCCTGGTTTTTGATTCTGGTCTCCTGGCATTCAGAGTATCCGTTCATGTTCCCGATGACGCCTATCGCGGCTGCGCTTGCGCTGCTGATATGTACGAGTGCGCTGGCGGCACCTGCTGCTTCCGGTGCAGCCACGCCCGGCAGCCTGATCACTCAGGCCCAAGGCTTGCCCGCAGGCTTTGCCGATCACTTTTTCGATGTACCCCTGGCGGTGCGCGTAGACCTGGACCACCAACTGCTTGGCGAAGCGCTGATCGTGCTGTCCCGGGATGACCGCGTCACCCTGCTCGAATTCACCGACACCGGCGACAGCAAGGTGCCGGCTGCCACCCGCGACACCTGGCAAGGCCTGCTGGAAAAAGGCGTGGCGTTGGGCGCCTGCACCCAGTCTTGCCCGCAAAAGATGATCTCTGCTTACTACAATCTGGAAAGCTCGCAGTTGTCGATCCTCACGCAGGACGTTGAACTGAGTAGCGAAGCCCCGCGCTTTTACGACCAGCCCGACGGCGGCAGCCTGGGGTTGATCATCAACAACCAGCTCAACCTCAATGGCGGTCAGCAAGACAGCCTCGGCGGCCGTTATGGTTTGCAAGCCAGTTCCAGCGTGGGCAACTGGAGCCAGGTGTTCAACCTGCAACTGGCGCGCCAGAGCGGTAATGACCAACCCATGCGCCACGCGATTCATGAGCTGTATACCCAGCGTGAACTGGAAGGGCAATTTTTTCGCCTTGGCCACTTCACCCCCAATTCCGATGGCCTGACCCGTCAACTTCGCAGCTTCGGCGCCAGCCCCGACACTGCCTTGGGCGTCATGTACGGCAGCTCCGACAGCCTGGCGATCAACAACCCCAAGCCCAGCGTGTACCCGATCTACGTCACCGCCAACCGTCAGGCAGCGGTAGAGATCTATCGCAACGGCTTGCTGATCAACACCCAGGCCGTGGCCGCCGGCCTGCAAACCCTGGACACCCGGCCACTGCCCGGCGGTATCTATGAAGTGGAAGTACGCCTGGTGGAAGACGGCCTCACCACCAGCACTACCCAGGAGCTGGTGTACAAGCCCGGTAACTGGCGCAACGCCGAAGACCGCTGGCGCTACAACCTGTTCGCCGGGCGCGAAACCAAGCTGTTCAGCAACTGGGACGAGCAAGCCTCGGGTGCGGTGACGGCCGGCGCGTCGCTCAATTACCTGCTGCATCCACGGGTGATTCTTGGCCTGTCAGCCCGCCAGGTGCGCGAGCAACTGCAATATGGCAGCTCGGTGGACTGGACCGTTGCCGACAACACCAGCCTCTATGCCAATGTTTATCAAACCCGTGAACACGGCACGGGCCTTGACCTGCAAGGGCTCTACAGCTTCGGCGCGACCAACCTGGTGTTCAGTCACAACCGCAGCTGGCTCGACACCCGCGACACCTACGAAACCTTGCCCGACGGCACGCGCCTGCGGCGCAACACCTTTGTCGGCCAGGCCAGCAATTCGGCGTTGTCGGTCAACCATCGCCTTGATGCGAAAAACACTTTGAACATGCGAGTGTCCCACAGCCAAGGCAACGTCGAAGGTGCGGGGCTGGACCTGGGCTGGAGCCGTCACGACAGCTTTTTCGGCAGTGATGCCAACTGGCGTTTCTCGGTGTTCGACCGCCCCGGCAGCGCCGGCACCAATGACCAGCGTAACCGTGGCGTGGATGTGAGCCTGAGCGTGAACCTGGGCAGCGATGGCCGGCAGATTTCCGGCAGCATCGGCACCCGCACCGCCCGTGATGGCGGCCGCGATAACAATGCGTCGATCACGTATCGGCAGAACCTCACCGACCATGTGCTGCAAAGTGTCTCGGCCACGGCGATCACTGATACCTACGGCGTCGGCCTGTCAGGCATGGCCAACTTCAGTACCGACGTGGTCAGCGGCGACGGCTTTGTGCAGCGCAGCTCCTTCAATGGCGATTTCAGTGGTGGCTTGAACCTCAACAGCACCTTCGTCGCGGGCGCCGGGAAAATGCTGCTCAGCAGCCAGTACCAGGGCAACGGCGCGGGGATGATCATCGATGTGGAAACCGACCTCGACGAGATCGCCCTGCGCGCCGACGACCTGGGCGGCGGCAGCTCGGTACTGCGTCCGGGGCGCAACTACGTGCCGGTCTCGGCCTACAAGAGCAGCAGCGTGAGCTTCGACTTCGAAGGCAACCACCCGCCGGCGGCGAACATCCAGCCCGCACGCTCCAGTTACCACCTGAACAAGGGCGGCGTGGACTACCGCAAGATCACCGTGATGAAAACCGTCACCGTACTCGGCCGCCTGCTGGATGAACGCGGCGCGCCGCTTAAAGGCCATCACGTAATCAATCACGCCAGCCGTGGGGTCAGCGAAGTGGACGGGTTCTTCTCCATGGAGATGAGCGCCAGCGCGCCGACCCTGCAGGTGCGCTACCAGAACCAGTTGCTCTGCCAGTTCCGCCTGGACCCGAGCACTGCGCCGGATGAAAACGACGTGCTGATGATCGGTGATCTGCGCTGCACGCCGGACACGCTGGCCGAAGCTAACCACAAGGGCGAAACCGCCGGTTGACGGCGGTTGAAACGGGAGTTCATGACCTTGATTACCGCAATGAAAAAACGCTTGGGGCTCTGTGCATTCGCGCTGGTTTTGGGCGCTACCTACAGCTTGCCGGCACTGGCTATCGTCGAGCAGATCACGGCGGTGTTTCGCCCCGATCCGGCCAACCCAACGAGCAATAAATTCGTCAATACCACGCCGCAAAGTGGCTTGTGTCCCTGGCACGTTCCAGCCAGGTGCGAGGCGGTCAATACCTTCAGTATTCGTAACAGTTCGTTCCGGGCCTATTCCAATGGGCCGATACCGGCGTTTCCGGAGGATCCGCGCCAGAGCGCCTATTTCAAGGTGCCCTCGGCATTTCGCGATCTGCAAGTGACTCACACCGTCACCGGTCGTGCGGAGACGGTACAGATGCGCATTGCCGGTATTGGGGGACGGTGGAATGTCTCTTATCCACCGGGTGTGTCCGGCTGGGCCACGCCAGGCGTGGGCTGGAACGCTTATTGGCGAGGGGCGCCGGCACCGTGCTTGCCGATCAATTACATGGCGGCGGGACAAGCGTATGCGCTTTTTTTCTGGATCGTTCCAGAGAACGCCGGAGCCTGCAGCGTTACAAATGGTATGGAAATCGGGCGGATGAGCTACAGCACGCTTGAGTACGGCTACGAACTCAAGACACCAAACCCTCTGGGTATGGACGCTGGTACTTATGAGGGTTCCATCACTTACACCATGGGCCCGGGCGGCGATATGGATTTCGGCACAACCATGATCCCCGACGAAAACACCCTGACCTTCAACTTCATCTTGTCGGTGGAGCACGTGCTCAAGATTGACCTGCCGGCGGGCGGCAATCGCATCGAGCTGTTACCCGAGGGCGGTTGGCAGGCCTGGCTCAACCAGGGGCGGCGCCCCTCGCGGCTATGGCGTGACCAGACCTTCGCAATCTCCGCCAGCTCACGTTTCAAGATGACCCTGGAGTGCGGGCTGGTGATCGGCAACACCTGTGGCCTGCGTAACAACGACGGTGACGAAGTGCCGCTTCAAGTCGCCGTGAGCCTGCCCTATGGCTTGCGTGATCAGCACGACCAGGGCGTGAACAAACTGCCCCTGCCCCTGCGCCTCGACGGCGTCGGCACCGAACTGTTCCAGCCGTTGCAGTACGTGAACAACCGCGAGGGCAAGTTGCATTTCGAGGTGGGCAAGGATGACGTGGCCGACATGCTCAAGAAACCCGGCAGCACCTATTCCGGCGTGGCCACGGTGATCTGGGATTCGGAAGTCTAGGCGAGCCCGGCTCGCATATCGGCTCCCTGTGGTGGGCCGCGTTCAATCAATAAGGCGTAATCAAACATGAAACAAGCAGTGTTAGGGGCTGGGCTGTTGCTGATGTCATTGGCGGCGCAGGCCGGGCCGGCGATCAATGTCGGCGTGGTGTATGACTACTTGGAGGGCGACCGCAGTTCTTATCTCAAGCGGGTGTTCAACGGCGGCACCAGCACCGCCTTTATCAAGGTCAATGTGCTGGAAATTGTCTATAACGCCGACGGCACGTCCAGGGAAATCCCGGTGGCCTCCCTGACGGATGACAAGGGCGCCGCCACCAGCCGCGACGGCCTGATGGCCAGCCCGGCGCGGTTGATCGTTCCGGCGGGCGGGCGCCAGGGGACGCGCTTGCTGTACATGGGCGAGCGCGACAAGGAGCGTTACTTCCGGGTGCGCTTCATCCCGGTGGTGCCGGAGAAGGAAGACGACTTCGCCGTGACCGACGCCGAGCGCGACGAGTACAAAAAAGATCTCGCCGCCGGCGTCAACGTCATGGCCGGTTACGGCACGGTGTTTTTCGTTCGGCCCAAGGACACCCGCTTCGATACGAAGGTCGTCGAGACCGCCGACCAGTACACACTGCGCAACGCCGGCAACAGCGTGGTGGTACTCGATGAGTTCCGGGACTGTTCAGCGGCGAAAAAAACCGACTGCGAAGCCACCACCAAGCACCACATTCTGCCGGGGCGCCAATGGCAGCTTGAGAAGAAGCCCGGGCGTGAATACCGCTTCCAGATGATCGAAGGCCGCGACAAAACACCGATGAGGGTCAACAGCAACGGGTGATGACAATGTTCAAGCAACTGACGGTATGGGCGGGGCTGGTCGCAACGTTATTCATCGGCGCGCCGGTACAGGCGTTTCAGGAACGCCAGAGTTTTGATGTGTCGGTCACTATTCCGATCCACGAAGCCTATGTGCTGCCCTCCGAACCCGACTGGATGGCGCAGGACCAACTGCTGGCATGGGACCTGGCGACCTCCAGGCTCGGGCGCCTGCGCAAGAACTTCGACGTGAAAAACCTCAATGGCGGCGTAGCCGCGCGGCTGGGGGACGTGCCCTATCTGTTGAGCGGCCGCGACCGTATTGATTTGCGCGTGCTGTTCAACCGGGTGCCCCTGACCCTGGACTCGACCCAGATACTCAGCGCTGACGAGGCGGGCATGGGCCGGCGCGTCGAGCTGGAGATTGCTCCGATCGAGCCGCAGGGTGGATACCAGGGCGGGTCCTACTACGGCACGGTGCACCTGATGTTTGATTTTCTGGCGCCTTGACCGTTTGGGCTCATTTCATCGAGCTGCTGGTACTTCAGGTCGAAGGTGTTGCCGTTGTTCCATTTGGCGGTGGGGTTCTGCTGCTCAAGGTAACGCTCCCAACCTTCTCAACCGGGCTACCAGCGTACTGCGATAGGCCAGATGAATACCGGCCTCGTCGTCCGATGTGAGCCGGTGCTGGTCCAGCTGCGTGCGGGTAGCGGGGCTCGAATAACAGGGTTGGGTTGTCTGTAAGTCAGATGACTTACCCTAATCACGTCCATGAAAGCATGGGTATCTACACAACTTTTTGGTGCGACGCCGGACCTGTGGGAGGGGGCTTGCCCCCGATGGCGGCCTGGCAGCCGGTCAGGATGTTGGATCGGATCGAGTACATATCCGTTGTTTGGGTAACGGCCACTATTGGTTCCGCTTTTACAGCGGGTCACTTTTGAAAGAGCCCAAAAGTAACCAAAAGGCTCTTGCCCCACCACTCGGCACCTCGCTTAGGCTCGGTGTGCCCGTAATCCGCCAGTGATTTGGGGGGCCGCCGCCACGCGCCATCCATGGCGCGGGGCGGCTAAACCGGCATCCCTGCCGGTTTACCCCCCAAATCCCTGTCGAATTCCGGCCAGCGTGGTTTGACGGGGCGCCTAAGATCAAGATCAAAAGCAGAGCAAGAGCAAGAGCAAGAGCAAGAGCAAGAGCGGCTCGCTTCGCATCGTGGTTAGCGTCGGCAGTGGCTACAAAAGTTGTGTAGATACCCATGCCCATGAAAGGCCAATACATAACCATTGCATCGCAGTTTGCGCTGCACGCTTATTTACCGGTGCTGCTCACGCAGGCGTTCTGCTCGTCGCCTTGCAGGTATGGCATCAATAGGGGCGCCATGCCTTTGAGCACCTGCACCGGCAGCGCCGAGGTGAAGGTGAAACCCTGCGCCGAACTGCCGGGCACGAAGGCGGTGAGCGTGCCGAAGTGGCGCTCGCCGATATAAAACACAAAGGTGGCGGTGCGGTTGATCGCTTTGGAGCTGAGAATGCGCCCGCCGGCACCGATGGCTTCGATACGGTTATCGCCAGTGCCGGTCTTGCCGCCCATGGCCAACGGTGTGCCGTCGGCGTGTTTGAAACTGCCGGCGACGCGTTTGGCGGTGCCGGCATCGACCACCTGGGAGAGCGCGCCGCGCAGGGCCGTCGCCACCTCGGAAGGCATCACTCGGCGGGCGCGGTCGGGGGCATTGATCAGGCGGGTGTCATAGGGCGTACCGGCAGCAAAGTGCAGGCTGTCGATGCGCAGCACCGGAATGCGTACGCCGTCATTGAGGATGATGCCCATCAACTCGGCCAGCGCTGCCGGGCGGTCGCCGGAGCTGCCGATGGCGGTCGCCAACGATGGCACCAGATGGTCAAACGGATAACCCACGGCTTTCCAGCGCTGATGAATATCCAGAAACGCTTCGATCTCCAGCATGGTGCGGATACGCCCGTCGCGGGCGCTCTGATGGCGGCTTTTGAATAACCAGCTGTAAACCTCCTGGCGTTCGAACTGACTGGCTTTGACGATCTCGCTGAACGTCGCGTCCGGATGGTTGAGCAGGTAGCCCATCAGCCACAGGTCCAGCGGGTGCACCTTGGCGATATAGCCTTGGTCAGGCAAGTCATAGGCGCCTGGGCCGTAGCTGTCGTACAGCGTGTCGAGGCGTTTGTCGTTCAGCGTCTGCTGGCCTTTGGTTCCCGCCAGGCGCGCACGCAGGAAGCTGTTGAAACTCTCGCGGCTGGCGTCGGGCAGCAGGTATCGGTGCACAGCCGCCAGGCGGATCGGCGTGGGATGCAGACTGTCGAGGAAGGTTTCCAGGCGCGCCTGGGTGTCTTTTTTCTGGTACTTCTTCCAGAACTTGAGCAAAAAAGCGGTGCCTTCGCGGTCGGCGAATTGCGCCAGGTATTCCTGGCGGCGTGGCTCGCTGTCGTCCTTGAGCAACTGCGCGCTGTTGTTGGCGCTGGTGTAGGTGACGTAGCGCACCAGGTCGCGCATCAGGCGGATGAACGGCAGGTTGATCGACTCGCGCAGGGCATCGCGCAGGCTCGGGTTGCGGCCGTTGTCCTGGTTGCGAAAGTTATGGAAGCGGTGCAGGCCGCCACCGGTGAAAAAGCTTTCGCCGGGGCTGGCCGAATAGGTGCGGTCCAAGGCCGCTTCGAGCATGTCTGCCAAGGATTTGCCGGGATTTTGCAGCAGGTAGTCCACGGCCCAACGGCTGAGGCGGTCCTGCTCGGCGACCTCGACTTTTTTCAACGCTGCTGGCGTCAATGCGCCGTAGCGCTCATGTAGCTCGGCGATGATTTGCAGGTAGGTGGTCAGCACGCGCAACTTGGCGGTAGAACCCAATTCAAGCTTGCTGCCCTCGTTGATGTCGAACGGCTGGTCGGTGTTGTCGGTTTGCACCCGCACGCGCGCGCTGTCGGCGGTGCGCTCGAACAAGGTAAAGCTGTAGCGCACCTGCGGCGTGCTGGCGGGGGTGAGCAAGCGCTCGCCCAGCAGCCCGATCTCTTTGGCATAGACCGGGTCGGCCAGTTGCTTGAGGTACGCGGTGATTTGCTCCTGCAGTCGGCCTTGCAAGGTGCTGGTGGCGGACAGGTCCAGGCGGTCGAGGTCGTACAGCGGGCGATCGAGCAGCGCGGCCAGGCGGCTGCGGGCCACGCTGATGCCTTTGTTGGCCTCGATCTTCTGGGTGGTCGGTTGTTGCTGCCAGTCGCGGTAGGTGACCTGGCTGGCCAGCGCTGCCTTCAATAATCCCGGCTCGATCACGCCCTGTTGCGCCAGCAGTCGCAGGTGACTGTCGGTCAACTGCGCCAGCTCATCGCGGCCCTTGGTCAGGTAGTGGGACGGGCGGCGCTGGGCGATCATCAGCGACAGCACTTGGCGCAACGCCAGGCCACGGGCCGCCAGGCTGGGCGCGGTGTTCGTGGTGTCGGCCAGGGCCCGGTTGACCTGGTTGAAGTCGGCGCCATACCACACCCGCAGGCCTTCGGCCATGCCGTGCACTTCGCCGTGGCCGGGCACTGCCGAAAGCGGCACGCTGTTGAGGTAGTCGCGCACCACGTTCTGCCGAGCGAGGAGGGTGTCGGGGCCGTGCTGATAGGCGCGCACACTGGCCGAGAGCATCTGGCGCAGTTTTTCGCTGCCCGACAGGGTCAGGCCGTCCGGCGAATGGCGGTACTTTTCCAACTGCGTGGCCAGGGTGCTGCCGCCCGCCGTTTGCCCCGGCAGGTGCAACTGGCGCGCAACCTGTGACCACGCGGCCTTGGCAAAGCGCGGCCAGTCCACCGCCGGGTTGGCCTGGGCCGGCTGCGGGTCGAGCAACTCGCGGTTTTCGATAAACAGCAGGCTGCGCACCATCAACGGTGGCACGTCGCTGAACTGCGCATACAACTGCGTCGGGTAATTGAATTGATACAGCGGCGCGGCGCGGCAATCGGTGATGCTCAGCCCGGCCTGGATTTTTTCTGCGTAGGGAATAAACAGACCGTGACGGCTGTAGTTCATCAGCGCCGCGGAGAAGCGTGCCTGGGACTCGATCACGTAATTACGCTTGAGCAGGCGCGGCAGGAAGTCGCCCAGGGCGCTGTAGCCCAGGCGCTGATCGAAGGGCCCGGCGCCGGGGTACAGGATCGCATCGCTGGCTCCGGGTTCGACGCGGTAGGTCAACTGCGCGGCCCATTGGCTGAGGGTGCGAGCCTGCCAGCGAGCGCTGTGCATCTCGCGCAACACGGCAAAACCCAGGGCGAGCAGCACCAGCAGCAGGATCAGCCAGAACAGCCGGCGCCATGGCCGGGGCGGTCTGAATTTTTTCGGCAATGGGGCGGGTGACGGGCTGTCGGCTTCAGCCTTGTGCGAGTCGGTTTGCCACAGTGCGCCCATAGTCGACTGATCCATTCCTACAGATTGATCGGACTTGTCTGAAGCGTAGACGCGAATTGCCTTGCCCATGAAGTTTGTCGACGGGGCAGCACACAGCGCGTCATGGCAGGCGTTAATTGTCTAGGCCAGCGGGTCGCTCGGCGGCGGTTAGCGTTTGATTTTAACTGCCCTCAGAGTATCAACATGACCGCTTCCACCCCTCCAGCCGACTCACAGCACCTCATCACGAGCGAGCAAATCGAAACGTTGTTTCGCGAGCCGCCGTCATTGCTGGCGGTAGCGCAAGAAAGCGCCCAGGCCTACCTTGACCAGCATTTTGCTGAACACAAATGGCAGGCCGGTCTGATTTATATCGCTGCGCCCGCCGACACTGACGGTAGCCTCGTTTACCAGGCCTTGTCCGAGTGGCTGCTGCAACGCCTGGCCCTCGCCGGCCCGGTGTTGCTGGTGGCGGACTATCACGTGGTCGCCCAACGGGTGCGCGAGGTGTTTGTGGAAGGTGGCCCGAGCCTGGTTGAACTGGAGCGGCTGATCAACCGCTGCGGCGCGCTGTTGTGGAGGACCTACGTACGACGCCTGCAAGCCTGGTGGTGTGAAGAGTTGCCGGTGAACATGACGCGCTGGGGCTACCTGTCGGATGACCTGCTGACACTGCTGTATGACTCACCCAAGCCGCCGGGATACAGCGAAGAGCAATTCGCCACACTGTTCCCCAAAACCCTGCTGCATCCGATTCGTCCGGATAACGAGTGGAGCGCCCACGGCGATGCATTGCGGGTACAGGCGGTTTACCTGGCGGGGCCGCCCGTCGAGATGCTGCCGGTGCTGGTCCTTATTCACGGACAACAGCGCTTGCTGTTCAGCCCGGCCAGTGGCCTGCACCCGCTGCGCGACGAGGACGAAATCGCTGCATGGTTGCCGGCTTTTGCTGAGGGCGCGCGCGTAGAGCAATGGTTTGCCGAGGACGTTGACAGCGATCCGTTCGACGCCCTGGCGGCGAGCTACCTGGCACGTCAACTGCGCGACATCGACCGGATCGACCGCAACCTGGCACTTGCACCGGGGCAGCATCAGGCGTTGCTCGACTACATCACCGATCCGCGACGCTGGTTCGTCGCCAGCCTGGGCGCGCGTCAGCAAGCGCTGCGCAGCGCCATGCCGCTGTGGCTGGCTCACGCCGACGAGCAAGACAGCATCGCCTATGCGCGCCTGCTCCAGGCGCTGGTGGTGGCCCGCGAGCAAAATGGCGGAAAACAGTATCTCGACGGTATCGACTCGATCCGTCAGTTTGCCGATGACGCGCTCAAAACTTGCCTGCACGCTCAACCTGCGGCGCGCAAAGTGCTGCCTGCCGATGTTCAGCTGACCTTTAAACGGGTGATTGCCGCCGCAGTGCCGGTGCCGGGAGGTTTCATAGCGGGCGAAGTCGACCTGATCACCGTAAGCCTGACCGAACTGGCGCTGGAAAACCTGGCCGGGTTCCCTCACACCGTCACCAGCATCACGTTGAACGACGCCCCGGCGCCCGGTTGGTTGACTTACGACCTGCTGAGCGGGTGTGTGCAAACGGCTGACGTCGGCCAGGCTTACCCGGCTTTGTTGAAAAGAAAGCTGTTGGATGATCCAACCGAAAACGCTCGGCGCTTGCAGTTGTTCAAGCGCCAATTACGCGTGCAGTTGCCGATGCTGGCGTTGGAACTGAAGATCAAGGACGAGCACGGCCTGACGCTGGATGGCTTCAGGCGCGTGCAGGCTGCGCTGCAATCGCGCCTGGCCGATCGTACGGTACAGGGCCAGGCAATGGCGCTGTGGCCGCTGGCGTTCAAGGCTTCGGCGGCTGCTGACGCCGATGAGGTGACCGCGCACTTCATCATTGGCCCAAGGGCCGGGCAGGCGGGCGTGCATCTGCTGTACCGGCCATTGCTCGAACCGATGTTGCAGGAGTACGCGTCGATCCAAGCGTTGTTCGAGGCCATCAAGGCGCCAGGCCCATTACAGGACAGCGTGTTGACCTGGATCGCTCCGGCACGCCAGGCGGTCTACGCCAACGGCGGCTTCAATGAACCGCATATCCGTCGCTTTTTGCCTGGCGATGAGTTCGGCGTGTATGACAAACCGCCGGCGGCGCAACTGCACAAGCAGTTGGGCACGCAAGGCCCCTGCACCCTGGTGTTCAACGGCACGGCAAAGGCTCTGGTTGCCCTGGCTGACCGGCAATCGGTATCGAACGCCGAACAACGCTGGGCCCATATGAAAGAGGTAGGTTGGCTGTTGTTTGCCAGTGTCCTGCCGTTGACCAGCGGGCCGTTGCAATTGGGCGGATGGCTGGTGCAATTGGTCGACAGCCTGCAGCAGGATATTCAGGACCTGGCCAGCGACGATGAACAGGCCAGGAACAAAGCCGTTACGGATGTACTGAGCAACCTGATGGCAATTCTTGCGCACCAGGCCACGCCCCACGCCCCCCATCAGGCGCTGCAACTGGAGCACCCCGTCTTTGCGCCGTTGGCACGCGCCGAGCCCGCCGCGTCGGTGCCCGTTCGTGTCCCCGTGCCTGCAATGTTCCACACCCCGATCCGTTGGAGTAATGCGCGTAAAGACCTGACCACCGCGCAGAATGCTCGGGCACGCCGCCTGAGCCTCAGGGTTTTCTCCGGAGAATGGAGCAACGCCGAGCAAAGCGGCCCGCGCCAGGGTTTGGTCTATGACACTTCCTTTTCACCACCGCAATGGCATGCCTTGGTACGCGGGCACGTGTATCGGGTGGTGGACGAGGCCAATGCGGTGCGGGTCGTCAGCGCCGATGGCCGCGAGAAAGGTCCCTGGTTGAAATCCTTGGGTGACGGGTATTGGGATTTTGATGCGCGATTGCACTTGCCAGGGGGCAATGCCGATTCCGCGCTCGAAGCCGAACTGCAGGCACTTGAAGTGTCCGAGCCGAGCCTTGAACAGCAATATCGTGATGCTGGGCGCGCACGTGACAGGGCCGGTGCAGCCATGATCGTGGCGCGTAAGCTGGCGCGCGAATCAAAGGGCAAGGTTACCGAGGCACAGTTGGCGCAACTTGAGGAACGCTACCGCAAGGAAATGCAGAATAAGGTGACGTCCTCGCAACAAGAGCTGCAATTGCTGATGCGTTTGCGTGCGATCAAGCCACGGCCTCGGTATGAAGAAGAACTTTGTGAAGTGCTGGAATCACTGATTCTGGGCCTGCAATTACTGGATGCCGACACGCGTGAGCAGATGCTGCAGATCAATGCGCGCATCCGCCCTCTGCTCGATGTCCTGCAAGATGAGAGTGAGGACGAAGCCGGCTCCGATCTTAATCGCCAGGCCCATGCTGACCTGGACCGCAACATGCGTGAGCAAGTGGCAGCCGAGGAGGCGGCGATTCGCTGGCGCACGCTGGAAAAAACCTATATTGACCAACTCAGGGCAGTGCCGCGGCTTGGGCGCAACAAGGCCCGCGAGCTGCAAAATGACTTGGCTGCAAGGCCTTCGGTCCTGGATTTGCAAGCGTTGCAAGTGACCACACTGTGGGGCATCACCATTGATATCGAAGGCCCACCGCTGGAGGCGGAGTTTTTTGACAGCTTGAACCAGGTGATCAATCGTGCCCGCTGGGCCAGCCGCTCCCTGGCGGACCTGGAGCATCTTTCCATCGCGCGGGAAGAACGTGTAGAAGTGCTCAAAAGCCTGGGGCGCATCTATGCGCTCACCGACGACCACATTCAGTTCTGGCGCGCCATGGCGCCGGACACCTTTGACTTGGCCAATCTGCAAAAACTCCAGACGTTGCTGTCTGGCCTGCACCGTCAGGTTGAGGAGCAACTGGCTGACCTGCTGGACACCGCCCCCGGCGTGGTGTCGGTCAAGGCAGAGGCAGCAGGCTCGCGGCAAAAAAAGATCATCCGCACGCGCAACCGCGATGTGTATGTGGCCCGGGTCAAAGGCCCGACCGGCACCGCAGAGCTGGTGGACGACAAGGGCAGTGTGATCGCCACCTTCACCGAGGCCGACGACGGCGTATGGGAAGCGGTGGAACCGCCGGCCAAACCCCGTACGGCCAACCCGCAACTGGGAGCGCTGGTGAACAAGGGCCTGCGGCTGTTGGCAGGCGTCGACAACGCGATTGCGAAGGTGCAAGGCATGTCGGACAGGTGTGAGCCCGAATCCCTGCAAGCCCTGTTGGTGGCGCAAGCCAACAGTCGGCGTATGGTGGCGGCGGATATCGACAGAAAATTACGCAGCCTGGACGTGTCACGGCTGGCCGCCACCCAGCAGGCCAACGCCAGGGTGCGGGCCAGCGACTTGCGGGCCGCGGCGACGCGCCTGGAGGCGGCGGGTGTCGAGGCGCGTGTCCGGGCCAGCAAACTCAAGCTGACGCGGGCCGAAGATGTCGATTTCCTGCACGCGCTCAATGAGGTGCGCATCCAGCGACAAGGTGCCCGCGTACGCCTCAAGGGTAAAACCGTGGATTTTCTGCAAGTCTATGTTGTGCAGGATGCGCAAACGGCGCAGCCGCTGTGTTACGCGCACTTTCACTATGGAACCCGCCTGGGCCCGGACGATCACTACACCGCCGCCCACATCAAAAGCCCCGAGCAGCAGCGCCTGGGGCGCCAGGCCCAGGCCGAAGCTGAAGCCCAGGCGTTCGCCCGAATGCGCAGCGGCCAGACCGGGCGCGTGCAGCAAACCCTGGACATCGACCGTGCGAGCATTTCCCGGCTGCTGGCCAGACGTTTGTTTTTCAGTGTGGACTGAACGGCACGCCGGCTCCCACATTTGAACGGCCTCGGGGTGCAGAACCGCGCCATCATGTGCTTGCCCCCAGGTGTCCCGATCCTGACCGGTTATGCAATACTCTGCGCCGTTTCGCGCCGGGAAGGCCGATCTAGACGCTTGGTGCTTGCACCGTCCAAGCGGTTTTTCTCGGGGCTTATCGCCAAATTTCCCTGTTTATTGAGTGAAAAGACCTGACGTTAGCTTTTTATACTGCACGCCCGCTGACCTGTGCGCGTGAGTCGCACCAGGCGGATTTGCCCATGAGGCGAGTCCGGTCCAGCCGGTGTATCAGCCCATCCGCGGATACGCCCAGGCTCGGTGGCTAAATCCAATAACAAAATGAGGTTGTATTCCTATGCCTGTCGGCAAACCACTGCCCCCTGGCGAGACCGCTCAAGGCGGCCCGCTCAAACGCGAACTCGGCGAACGGCATATCCGCCTGATGGCGCTCGGCGCGTGTATCGGTGTGGGGCTGTTCCTGGGGTCGGCCAAGGCCATCGAAATGGCCGGCCCGGCGATCATGCTCTCCTACATCATTGGCGGCCTGGCGATCCTGGTGATCATGCGCGCCCTCGGAGAGATGGCCGTGCACAACCCGGTGGCCGGTTCGTTCAGCCGCTATGCGCAGGATTACCTCGGTCCATTGGCAGGCTTTCTCACCGGTTGGAACTACTGGTTCCTGTGGCTGGTGACCTGCGTCGCAGAAATTACCGCGGTGGCGGTGTACATGGGGGTCTGGTTCCCCGACACGCCACGCTGGATCTGGGCACTGGCGGCGCTGATCAGCATGGGCACCATCAACCTGATCGCGGTCAAGGCGTTCGGTGAGTTCGAGTTCTGGTTCGCGCTGATCAAGATCGTCACCATCATTGCAATGGTGATCGGTGGCGTCGGTATCATCGCCTTCGGTTTCGGCAATGACGGCGTGGCGTTGGGCATTTCCAACCTGTGGACCCATGGTGGCTTCATGCCCAATGGTGTGCAGGGCGTGTTGATGTCCCTGCAAATGGTGATGTTCGCCTACCTGGGCGTCGAGATGATCGGCCTTACCGCCGGTGAAGCGCGTAACCCGCAGAAGACCATTCCCAGCGCCATCGGCTCGGTGTTCTGGCGCATCCTGCTGTTCTACGTGGGCGCGCTGTTCGTGATCCTGTCGATCTACCCGTGGAATGAAATCGGCACCCAGGGCAGCCCGTTCGTGATGACCTTCGAGCGTCTGGGCATCAAGACTGCCGCGGGTATTATCAACTTCGTGGTGATCACCGCCGCGCTGTCGTCCTGCAACGGCGGCATCTTCAGCACCGGGCGTATGCTCTACAGCCTGGCGCAGAACGGCCAGGCGCCGGCGACGTTCGGCACCACCTCCAGTAACGGCGTGCCACGCAAGGCCTTGCTGTTGTCGATCTTTGCCTTGTTATTGGGCGTACTGCTCAACTACCTGGTGCCGGACCAGGTGTTCGTATGGGTGACGTCCATCGCCACCTTCGGCGCGATCTGGACCTGGCTGATGATCCTGCTGGCCCAGCTCAAATTCCGCAAAGGCCTGAGCCCAGCGGAGCAGGCGGCCCTCAAGTACCGCATGTGGCTGTACCCGGTCAGCTCCTACCTGGCGCTGGCGTTCCTGGTGCTGGTGGTGGGCCTGATGGCGTACTTCCCGGAGACCCGTGTGGCGCTGTATGTCGGGCCTGCGTTCCTGGTGCTGTTGACCGTGTTGTACTACGTATTCAAGTTGCAGCCCGCCGTCGCCAATAGCAGCGCGACCCGCTCCGTTTAAATGTGCGGGCTTGCCTGCGATAGCGGTGGTTCAGTTGCAGATTAATTGACTGGCCCGCAGCCTTCGCGAGCAAGCCCGCTCCCACAGGGGGATCTGTGCCGGGCGTTGATCCTGTGGGCAATACCCAACCAATGTGGGAGCTGGCTTGCCTGCGATAGCGGTGGTGCAGTTAAAAAGTCAGTGACTGACACTCCGCTTTCGCGGGCAGGCCCGCTCCCACAGGGGATCTGTGCCGGGCGTTGATCCTGTGGGCAATACACGACCAATGTGGGAGCTGGCTTGCCTGCGAAAGCGGTGGTTCAGTTGCCATCCTGGTGTCCGGCGGCGTCGCTAACTATGTAGTCGTGACGACGGCGCGGCTGGCGTATCGTTGGTCCAGGCGCTTGTTCAGGTCCAGCCATGCCGCCAATAAGCCCATCAACACAGCGCCCGCCAAGGCCGTGGATAACTTGATCGCCAGGCTGTCGCCGGCCATGGCATTGAGCATGTCGGCCAGTGGCGCCAGCACCACGCCCAGGCAAAACACTTCCAGGGAGTAACGCCCCATCCTCGCCAATTGCAGGGCCAGCCACTGCTGCGTCCAGCCGACGTCGGGGAGCAATTTGGCGGTGACGTAGGCCAATGCCAGGAAGTGCAGCAGGCGCACCGGGGACAGGTCGGTCTTGCTGATGGGGTACAGCCATTCGCCAATCACGCGTGGCATCCAGGCGTCATGCACCTCGGGCCAGCGCCAAGACAAGGTGATCACACAGGTCACCAACACGTAGAGCGCAGCGGCCACGAACAAGGGTTGGCGCAGCAACGGCCGCGCTTCGGCGCGGCTG
Source organism: Pseudomonas sp. WS 5503 (assembly GCF_012985385.1). NCBI lineage: Bacteria > Pseudomonadati > Pseudomonadota > Gammaproteobacteria > Pseudomonadales > Pseudomonadaceae > Pseudomonas > Pseudomonas sp. WS 5503. Next base: position 809,395 of record NZ_JAAQWI010000001.1, on the reverse strand, counting down.
GGTGAGCGCAACGCGGCTGCGCCGCCGAGGATGAACAAGCATTGCCAGGTGATGGGGTTGAAGTACCACACTCCGCCGTTGCTCGCGGGCAAATTCCAGCCCTGCCAGGGCGCCAGCAGGTACACCGCCACCGAGATCGCCACCATCACGTTGGGCACATACACCAGCAGTGGCAGGGTGAGCGGCAGGCTCAGAATCAGCACGATGTACAACGGCAACGGGTCGGTGAGGTTGGGCTTGAAGCGCAGCAGCAACTCATCCATCAAGGCCTGTTGGGTATCGCTGAGAAAATACCCCAGGCCCATTTCCTGCACCAGGTCGCGAGTCTCGATATGGCTGTTGGCGAAAATCACGATGCCCATCAACAGCGCCAACAGGAAAATATGCGCCACGTAGAGTGTCCACACCCGACGCAGGATTTTCAGGCAGGCGAAGAGATAGCCCTCGCGCTGCAGAATCTTGCCGTAGGCCAGCACGGCTGCGTAGCCGGCCAGGAACACGAAGATTTCCGCGGCGTCACTGAACCCGAAGTTCTGCACGGTGATGTTGGCGAGGGGGTTGTGAGGCACGTGATCCCAGAAAATGAAGATCAACGCCAGGCCCCGAAAAAAGTCGATGCGCGGGTCGCGTCCGTTCAGCATGGCAGCGGGCTCTTGAACAAGTTGTTTAATGACGATAGGTGAGCGCGGGCGTCGCCGCACGTCGGGCGGGCGGAGGTTGGCGGTATTTGTAAGCAATTGCAAAGGCTGGGTATTACTGAATGTCTCTAGAGATCAATGATCACCAGGGTGCCCTGGCTGCCGGCGAGCACACCGTGGGCAGTGCCGGCTTCCACCAGGTACATCTGGCCGGCGTCCACCCTGATGGCTTGATCACCGATGCGCAGGTGCAAGTACCCACTGATCACCAACAACCCTTCGTTGTAGTCGTGGGTTTCTTCCCCGTACGTCTGTTCATCCATGCGCAGTACTTTGATCCGCGCCGGGCCAACCTGGCCCAGGCGTGTGGATGTCCAACTGTCGGGCAGTTGCGCGGCGATTGCGGCGAAGTCCAGTAACGGCATGTGAATCTCCTTGTTTTCAACGATGCCGTCGGTGGTCCGGTTCAGCAGGCGGTGGGTCTTGTCAGAAAACGTCCATCAACAAGACCCGGCACGGCTTGGCTTGATGCTCATTGATCTGGGGCACCAACCGGGTGAAGTGCTCGGTCTGGCAGTGCGCATCCAGCGCCGCTTGATCTGGCCATTGCTCGATAAAAATGAAGTGCCCGGGGTCTTTTTGATCGATGAACAAATCGTAGGCGATGCACAGCGGTTCCTGGCGGGTTTTTTCCACCAGTTCAGCGTACCAAGGGCGCACGGTTTCCAGGTGTTCCGGCTTGATGAAGTCTTCAGCGATGACTTTCAGCATGGCAGGCGTCCTTCAGGCTGCTGCGGTTTCATGAGGCTCGAAACTGTCCGCCCGCGCCATCTGCCACATGCGCGAATAGAACTCGCCATTCACTTCACCGGTGAGCAACTCCCCAGGCTTGAGAAACACATGCAACTGAGAGAACAGCTTGATCTCCGTCGCCGACATCCGACGTACCAAATGCTTGGCCGACAACTGCGACGGATGCTCCAGCCCGGCGGCGGCGAGCATTTCTGCCAAAGCGTGCAGCGTGTTGCGGTGGAAGTTGAACACGCGCTGGGCCTTGTCCGGCACCACCAGCGCGCGTTGGCGCAGCGGGTCTTGGGTGGCGACGCCAGTCGGGCATTTGTTGGTGTGGCATGACTGAGACTGAATGCAGCCGATGGCGAACATAAAGCCGCGTGCCGAGTTGGCCCAGTCGGCGCCGATGGCCAGGACGCTGGCGATGTCGAACGCGCTGACAATCTTGCCGCTGGCGCCGAGCTTGATCTTGTCGCGCAGGTTTAGGCCCACCAGGGTGTTATGCACGAACAGCAGGCCTTCGCGCAGCGGTACGCCGATATGGTCGGTGAATTCCACCGGCGCGGCACCGGTACCGCCTTCCTTGCCGTCCACCACGATAAAGTCCGGAAGGATGCCGGTTTCGAGCATGGCCTTGGCGATGCCCATGAATTCCCACGGATGGCCTAAGCAGAACTTGAAGCCCACAGGTTTGCCGCCGGACAGTTCGCGCAACTGAGCGATGAACTGCATCAGCTCGATCGGCGTGGAAAACGCGCTGTGACGCGACGGCGAGATGCAGTCTTCACCCATCATGATGCCGCGGGTGTCGGCGATTTCCTGGGTGACCTTGTGCTTGGGCAAAATCCCTCCATGGCCGGGCTTGGCGCCTTGGCTCATCTTGATTTCGATCATGCGCACTTGGGGGTTCTGAGCCTGCACGGCGAAGCGTTCGGGGTCGAAACGGCCGTCGCTGGTGCGGCAGCCAAAGTAGCCGCTGCCCAGTTCCCAGGTGAGGTCGCCGCCGTTTTCGCGATGGTAGGGGCTGATGCTGCCTTCGCCGGTGTCGTGGGCAAAGTTGCCGAGCTTGGCGCCGTGGTTGAGTGCCCGGATCGCGTTGGCGCTCAATGAGCCGAAACTCATCGCCGAGATATTGAACACCGACGCCGAGTACGGCTGTGTGCACTGCGGTCCGCCGACCATCACGCGAAAACTGCTGGGGTCGCTCAGTGGCGCAGGGCGCATGGAGTGGCCGATAAATTCGAAGCCTGACTGGTACACGTCAATCAGGGTGCCGAAGGGTTTGTCTGCCGTTTCGTTCTTGGCGCGCGAATACACCAGCGAGCGCTGGGCGCGGGAGAAGGGCAGGGCGTCGCTGTCAGACTCCAGCAGGTACTGGCGGATTTCCGGGCGGATGGTTTCTACCAGGTAACGGATATTGCCCAGGATCGGATAGTTGCGACGCACCGCATGGGGGCTTTGCAGCAGGTCGACAATGCCGATCAGGCTGAGTACGCCGGTTACCAGCGTGATCGGCCACAGCCATTCATGTTCGATAAAGGGGAGGCTGGCGAGGGTGAAAATGACGCACACAGCAAAGAAGGCGTAGCGGCTTAACAAGGACAGGCTCATACGGTTTCCTTGGGTTCGGACTCTTCAGGTCGATTAACCATTCTGCACCTGTCGACAAAGCACGGACAAGGATTGATCGTCCAGTCAGCTATTTGAGCCTCTGCGTATTTGTACCGACAAAAAAACTATCAGCTTGATCAGGAACGTATTGCTGCCCCGTCACCATTCATTGAGTGTCTGGTTGTGACCGGGCGCTGTGAAGTAAGGACACTTTATCAAGAGGGAGTTTATAACGACCAAAACGAGTGACTTACCTATGACGACATCGATAGCGGTAGCGAATGTTTTTTCCAATGTCTGGAATTCTGCCCCCTCCAGCCACGATTGGAATAAAAGCCAGTTAACCGGCCCGCTACGGGAGCAAGTCGCCCAAGAACACAAACGCATTGAAGGCATCGAAAAACCTGAGCAGGATGTGAGCCGAAAGCCGGAGATCGCCACAGGCCGCCCACCGGGTGATAACCGCACCGCCGAACAAATCATCAACGATAATCCGATCCTCAAAAAACTGGGTCATCAAAAAGATATCAATCGCTCATTGGCTTACAAACTTCTTGGGGATTGGACGAGCAACAACAAAGACCCGGACGCACGGGCTGATGCAGCCTTCAACGCTGCGCGGGTGCTCAACTATATCGATACGTCCTTATCGGCTGACGGAGAACACCGAGGCAAGGCCCACGGCAATGGCGACCTTGAAGGCATTACCCATAGCGGCGACGCTCGGCACGGTACACCTGCAGGCGTGTGGAAAGACTTTACGGAGCAGGGTTATTTAGCCTTGCGTGAGCATCACCGTCTGGATAGTACTAGCGACACCCATGTCAGGAAGGACGGCACCAACAAAGATAACGTGCAATGGGCTGCCGGCGAGGCTGGAAAGAGAACCCGGTTTATCCCTGGACTCAGCAACATTCTTCTAGGTATTGGCGATTCGGAACCGGGAGTGATCGGAGCTATCAAAGGGGCCAAGGCGGGTTTTGACAAAACTCGGGCTGATGGTTTCGATGAAGCGCTCGCCAGCGCTACGAGAGGAGATCTTGTCGGCGTCGTTAAAGGGTATATCAATGCCGTGAAGAACAACGAAGCCAAGCCGAATGAGGCCCAGTCAGCACTGGATAAGATCAGCAGTTAAGCCAGTTTGGTTTTCAATGGTTGGACGCCCCAGGAAACGGATTTCCAGAAGGCCCCATAGCTCCTCGCGCTCTACCTTTATTGCAAGAGGTTCTCGTTTGGATGTTCGGTGTTGTGTTACTGTATAACAAATCAACCGCACCCAGACGCCCCGGAGGCCTCATGAAAGCTGGTATCCACCCCGACTACCGCACCGTGCTGTTCCACGACACCGCCGCCGATGTGTTCTTCCTCATCGGTTCCACCGCCGACAGTGATCGCACCCAGAAACACAGCGACGGCAACACCTATCCCTACATCCCCCTGGACGTCTCCAGCGCCTCGCACCCGGTCTACACCGGCCAGCAGCGCAAGACCCAGGCCGAAGGCCGGATTGCCGGGTTCAACAAGCGTTTTGCATCGTTTGGGTCGAGCCCGAAAAAAGCTGACGCATGAGCATGATTCGGCGGCGTGCCCTACGCCGCCGTCTGCCGAATCGGCAGCACTACCCGAAACTTCGTACCCTTGCCCACCTCACTGCTGACGCTGATATCGCCACGGTGTTTCTTGACGATCCCGTAGGACAACGACAAACCCAACCCGGTACCTTCGCCCACAGGCTTGGTGGTGAAGAACGGGTCGAAGATCTTCTGCACGGTGTCGGGGGCAATCCCACAGCCGTTGTCTGCGACTTCCAGCCACACGTTCTCGCCGTCCACCCCGTTGCTGATGGTGATGGTGCCGCGCTCAGGGCCCATGGCTTGTGCGGCGTTGATCACCAGGTTCATCACCACCTGGTTGAGTTGCGAAGCCAGGCACTCGATTTCTGGCAGCGGCGTGTAGTGCTTGACCACATCGGCCTTGTACTTGAGTTCGCTGGCGACGATGTTCAGCGTCGAATCGATGCCTTGCTGCAGGTTCGCGAATTGCCAGGTCTGGTCGTTATCCACCCGTGAAAAGTTCTTCAGGTCCTTGACGATCTGCACCACGCGGCCGATGCCTTCCTTGGATTCGCGGATCAGGATCGGAATGTCGTCCTTGAGAAAATCCAGGTCCAGCTCGTTGCGCAATGCCATGAGCGGTTCGCGATGTTCTGGCGCCCCGATGTGCGCTTCGCTGCGCTGGTAGGCATCGAGCATCTGTTGCAGCTGCTTGAAGTAACTGTCGAGGGTGCTGAGGTTGGAGGAAATAAAGCCCACGGGGTTGTTGATCTCATGGGCGACGCCGGCCGCGAGTTGCCCCAGCGAGGCGAGTTTTTCCGACTGCACCAGTTGGCTTTCCAGGTGCTTGCGCTCTTCAATTTCCAGTTGCAGCGCTTGGGTGCGCTCTTCCACCAACCGCTCCAGCTGCGAGGTTTGCAAGGAGGCGCGGCGCGCCATGTCCCATTTGTTGGCCAGGGTGTTGGCCATTTGCTGGACTTCTATGTTGTCGAACGGCTTTTTCAGGATCAGCAGGCGGTCGTGGGCGTGCAGGCGAAACAACAGGTCATCCCAGGAATAGTCCGAGTAGGCGGTGCACACCACCACTTGCAGGTCGGGGGCGACTTTCCACAGTTCTTCAATGGTCTTGGCGCCGTCCCAGCCCTGGGGCATGCGCATGTCAACGAAGGCCAAGGCATAGGGGCGCTGTTGCGCCATGGCGCTGGTCAGCAAGCCCAGGCCTTCCTCGCCGCCATACGCGCCGTGCAGTTCGAATGCCTGGATTTGAGGTTTGGCGGTGTCGCCAAACAGTGCCGACTCCATCTCATCCAGCGCTTCGGTTGAGGCTTCGTCGGGCATCAGGATCTTGCGAAAATCCTCATGAATGGACGGTGTGTCATCGATCAGCAGGATGCGCCGGTTGGGAGGTTGGTTCATGAGCTGCTTCCGGCAAGGGTCATGGGGATGGTCAAGGTGAAGACGGCGCCAAGGCCCGGCCCGTCGCTGTGGGCGCTGAGCTGGCCGTTCATTTCCACGGCGGCCAGGGCGCAGCTGTGCAGGCCGAAACCGTGGCCCTCCTTGCGGGTGGTAAAACCGTGGGTGAAGATGCGTGCCATGTTCTCGGGCGGTATGCCTTCGCCATCGTCCTTCACACTGATCTTCAGGGTCTCGTCGCCTACCGATTCCACCGCCAGGGTGATTTGCCGTGGCCGCTCAGACAGTTTGTCCATGGCGTATTTGGCGTTGCTGATCAGGTTGACCATGATCAGCAATAACCTGTGCTTGTCCGCCAAGATCTCCGGCACCGGGGCGTACGCCTTCACAACAGTGACATGGTGACGGCTCAGCGCGCCGGCGTTCATGCGCAGGGCGTCGTCCATCAAGGCGCTGATATTGACCGGCTCCAGCAAGGTAGACGCACCCGCATAGGATTGCTGGGTCGAGACGATGTCCTTGATGTGGTCCACGCTTTTGCTCAACTGCGCCAGCTCATCGCTCATGCCTTGCTGTTCGATGGCAATCGCTTCGACCAACTGGTTCAGATAGCCCGGCAGCAACTTGCCCTTTTCATCCTCGGTAAGGAAGGTGCCCAGGTCGCCTTGGTGAGCGTTGATCAGTTGCATGGCCTTGCCCAGGCCGAGTGCCTTGCTGCTGCGCAGCTTGCGGCTGACCAGGTCGGCAGAGATGTTCACACTGTTGAGCACGTTGCCGACGTTGTGCAGCACGTTGGTGGCGATCTCCGCCATGCCGGCCTGGCGGGCGCTGTTCATCAGCTCGCTCTGGGCATCCTTGAGCTGTTGCGTGCGCCGCTCCACCCGTTGTTCCAGGGTTTCGTTGGCGGCCTGCAACGCTCGGTTGACGCGGTTGATCTCGGCGAAACTGCGCAACAGGCGCACCGCCAGGTAAAGCAGCAGCACCACCAGCAAGGTCGAGAAGATCAGCAGGTAGCGATGGTACTGATGATCGATGAGGTCCGTAGCCTGCTGGTCCTGATTGAGGTGAGTGGTCAGGTCATCGAGGTGTTCGGCCACCGGCACGGCGGCAATCCGCTCGAGCAGGCTGTTGACCAGTGGCTGTTCGCGCAGGATCAGCGAAATATGATTGCTGAGGATCTCCACCGGTGCCTGGAACTCGCTGGGCAGGCTCTGTTGGTTGATGGCCAGCTTGCCCAGGCCCACCAGGATATCGGCGGCACGTTCGTCGCTGGTGACTTGGGCGAACTCCAGGCTGCTGAGCAGCAGGTCGTAAGTGTCGGTGGCCACGCTTTGCAGTTGCAGGCGGCCTTCGTCGGTCATGCTGTTGAATTGGGCCTGGATGTCGTCTTCGGCCGTCGGCAAAAAAGCCAATGAGTTACGCAGCACTGCGTTGTGGGATTTGAACTGGTCGACGAGCCGGGCTTTTTCCTCGATGGCCGTCAGGTACGCCGCATGGCTGGCTTGCCAACCGGGCAGGTCGGCAGCGCTGTGGTAGGTGTCGCGGCTTTCCAGTTCAGCGCCGATACGGGTCATTTCGGTCAGCGGTGTGACCAGTGGGTCGTAGTTGTGGGTGATCGCGATGCGGGCCTTGAGTACTTCGCTGTCCCACTGAGCATTGAGCTGCTGGAGTTGGCGGATCAAGTCGCGCGACTGGGTATAAGTGGCTGTCTGGTCGCGTGAAGACTTGAGGTACAAAAACACCAGGGTGGAGGCCAGGAACAGGGTGATGAGGCCTAGCAGGATTTGGCTGGTGCGTCGGCGTGACAAGGGTCTCATAACGGCTTGCCCGCCCATTCGCCGGTCAGGGTCTTGAGAAACTGGATAATCAGGTCCTTGTCTTCCTGGGACGGGTTGCGCCCCAACTGGTACTTGAACATCACGTCAACCGCCTCTTCAAGGGTCTTGGCCGAGGCGTCGTGGAAGTACGGCGCCGTGACGGCCACATTGCGCAGGCTGGGCACCTTGAACACATGGCGGTCTTCTTCATCCTGGGTCAGCAGGTAGCGCCCCAGGTCCGATTCCAGCGGGTTGCCGCGGGCCTTGAAGTAATCGCCCATCACGCCGAATTTCTGGAACATATTGCCGCCAATGTTCACGCCCTGGTGACAGGCAATGCAGCCGTAATCCTTGAAGCGTTGGTAGCCGTATTTTTCCTGGCGGGTCAGGATATCGGTGTTGCCCAGCAAGTATTGGTCAAACCGCGAATTGGGTGTCAGCAGCGTACGCTCGTAGGTGGCCAGGGCGTTTTGCACATTGGAAGCGGTGACGCCATCGGGATAGGCCTGTTTGAACGCGTTCTGGTAGGCGGGCAGGGCGGACAGGTTGCGCACCACGGTATTCCAGTCACTGCCCATTTCCACCGGGCTGATCACCACCTGCTCGACCTGGGCCTGCAGCGTGTCCACCCGACCGTTCCAGAACTGTTTGAAGTTCAGGCTGGCATTGAATACGGAAGGGGTATTGATCTGCACCGGTTTGCCGTCAAAGCCAATGGAGAATGGCTTGTTGTCGGCGCCGCCGCTGGTCAGTTGGTGACAGCTCGCGCAGGACAAGGTGTTGTTGACCGACAAGCGCGGCTCATTGAACAACTGGCGACCCAACTCAACCTTGGCCGGGTCCAGTACTGGAACCGCCGGCAAGGGCTTGAGCGCTTCGTCCAGCGGTGCGGCTGACAGCGATGCGGTGCTCAGGCATAACGCGAACATCAGGCCGGAACGGTGGTTTACGACATTGCTCAAGCGAGCACTCCTTGCAGGCCCAGGGCTATTTATTTTATTGATCCGGCATCAGTGTCGCGCTATCCGTTTGCAGCAGCTGCACAAAATCTTTCGAAGGCAGCGCCTTGCTGAACAGAAAGCCCTGGCCCTCCTCACACCGCTGGGCTTTGAGGAAATTCAATTGGTCGACGGTTTCCACACCTTCGGCAATGATGTTCAGCTCCAGGCTCTTGCCCATGCCGATGATAGCGCTGATCAGTTGTTCGTCCTGGCTATTGATGCGCAGGCCGCGCACGAAGGATTGGTCGATCTTCAGCACGTCGATGGGAAAGCGCCGCAGGTAGCTGAGGCTGGAGTAGCCGGTGCCGAAATCGTCCAGGGCCAGGCGGATGCCCATGGCCTTGATCTTTTGCAGGGTTTCCACGGTTTCGTCGACGTTCTGCATCAGCACGCTTTCGGTGATTTCCAGTTCCAGTTGGGTGGGCGGCAGGCCTGTTTCTTTCAGGATGGCGGCCAGGTTGTCGACGAAGTCCCGTTGGCGAAAGTCGATTGCCGAAATGTTCACCGACATGCGCAGGGGCGCCAGGCCCATCTCACGCCAGGCTTGGGCTTGTGCGCAGGCTTGGCGCAGTACCCACTGAGTCAGGCGCACGATCAGGCCGCTGTCTTCGGCGACCGGAATGAACTCCGCCGGGCTGACCCAACCCGACTGCGGTCGAAACCAGCGGGTCAGCGCTTCCGCACCGACGATGCGCCCGGACTCCAGCGCCAGCTTGGGTTGGTAATGCAGCACAAATTCATCGCGGTCCAGCGCCTGGCGGATCGCGCTTTCCAGGTTTTGCTGATGCTGGGCGCGCAGGTTCATGTCTTCGGTGTAAAAGCTGAAATCCCCCGGGCCGCGTTCTTTGCTGGTGCGCATCGCGGTTTCAGCGTGCTTGAGCAAACCCACGGCATTGTCGCTGTCATCGGGGTAAATACTGATGCCCAGGCTGGCGCTCACACTCAGGTCATGCCCCGCGACATGGCGAGTCGCGCTGACAGCATTGAGTACCTTTTGCGCAATGTGCTGGGTTTGCTGGGGATGCTGGATATCGTTAAGCAGCACCACGAACTCGTCAGAGCCATAACGAAACACCGAATCCGACGCCCGCACCGCCGCCACCAGGCTCAGGCTGACCTGTGCAAGCACCTCGTCGCCGGCCGGATAGCCCAGGGCGTTGTTGATGCGCTTGAAGCGGTCGAGCCCCAGAAACATCACCGCCAGTTGCGTGTCGTGCCTGCGGCCCAAGGCGATCGCCTGGGTCAGGCGGTCGCCCAGCAACGTGCTGTTGGGTAACTCCGTCAGGGCGTCGTATTGCAATAAGTGCGAGACCTTGAGCAGCTCCTGCACGCGTTCCTCGATGGTGCGCTCCAGGCTGATCACTTTGAGGGCCGCGTCCTGGGCCAGTTGCCATTTCCAGGTCAGGGCGCTGGCCATCTGGCGGATTTCCAGGTGGTCGAAGGGCTTTTTCAGGATCAGCAGTTGGTCGTTGTATTTCAGGCGCGCTTCGATTGCCTCGAAGGAGTAGTCGGAATAGGCCGTGCAGAGCGCGATTTGCAGGTTGGGGTCCGCCTCCCACAACTGTTCGATGGTGTGCAGGCCGTCCCAGCCTGGGGGCATGCGCATGTCGATAAACACCATGGCGTACGGCGAATGGGCGTCGAGGGCTTTTTTGACCAGCGCCAAGGCTTCCTGGCCCTGATAGGCCGAATCCAGGTCAAACGCCTGGCGCGCCGGCGCGGTGGTGCCGAAGAGGGTGGACTCCAGGGTGTCGAGGGAGGGCTCGCCATGCTCGTCGGCACAGAGGATCTTGCGAAAATCCTGGTGGATCGAAGCCGTGTCATCCACGATCAGGATGCGCCGGTTTACCCTGCCCGATTCCGTCCTCATGGCGCATTCGGCACGTGCAAAAGGCTTGATGGCATGACAATTCCTTCCCTGGTTCTACAACTGAACGGGGCGCGAGCATGCAGTGCAGCATAGTTGAGTTCCCTTGATATCGACGGCCAGTTGGCGTCAAATCAATCGCGCTTTGTATTGCGCGGATTCAATTTAGCCTAACTTCGTTTAATTTGAAGGCAGAGTCGCCATGGATGAACAACTCGCTACGAAGTCCGCTGTTTTGCTGGTCGACGATGAAGAGTCGATCCTTAACAGCCTGCGCCGCCTGTTGCGCGGCCAGCCCTATGACGTGGTATTGGCCACCAGCGGCGCCCAGGCGCTGGAGATCATGGCGACCCGGCCTATCGATCTGGTGATGAGCGATGCGCGCATGCCCGGCATGGACGGCGCCACGCTGCTGGCCGAGGTCCACCGCCTGTACCCCGCCACCAGCCGCATCCTGCTCACCGGTTACGCAGACCTGACCACCATCATCAAGGCGATCAACGACGGGCAGATCCACCGCTACATCAGCAAACCCTGGAACGACGAAGAGTTGCAACTGGTGTTGCAGCAAACCCTCGAGCACCAACGCCTTGAACGCCTGGCCCGAGACCAGACCGAACAGCTCAAGCTACTCAACGCCACCCTGGAAAAACGCGTGGCGGCGCGTACCGCCGAGTTGCAACAAACCGCCGACATGCTCGACCTGGCCTACGATGAGCTCAAGCGCAGCTACGTGACCGGGACCGAAGTGTTTTCGCTGCTGGCCAACCTGCGCTTGCCCAAGGACAAACAGACCAACCGTGCGTTGATCGAGTTGATCCGGGTGTATTGCGCCGCCCAGTCCATGGACGAATCCAGCACCCGTGACCTGACCATGGCCGCCGCGTTGTACAACATCGGCAAGTTGAGCTGGACCGACAGCATGATGGTTGCACCGTCGGACAAACTGCATAGCACCGACCGCGGCTTGTACCGTGAGTATCCGGGGCAGAGCGAGTCGCTGCTGATGACCCTTGAGCCGATGAAGGACGCGGCGCGGATCATTCGTCATCACCAGGAACGTTGGGACGGCACGGGATTTCCCGACCACCTCAAGGGCGATGCGATCCCGCCCGGTTCACGGCTGCTGAAGCTGGCGGTGGACTTTATCGAATTGCAGAAAGGCCTGATCCTGGAGCGGCACCTCAACAGCGACGAGGCGCTGTTGTATATCCGCAAGTACGCCGGGCGCCTGTATGACCCGGCGTTGGTGGAAGATTTCGTGCAAGCCTGCGCGACCTTCCTCAGCGATGTGACCCTGGGTGATCCGACGGTAAAAGTCCTCTCCACCCGTGAGCTGGAAGCCGGCATGGTGCTGGCGCGCAACCTCAATGCCGACAACGGCATGTTATTGCTCAATGCCGGCAAGGTGCTGAACTTGCCACTGGTGGACAAGCTGATCGCGTTCGAGGCGATGGAGGGCGCCAAGTACAGTGTGTTTATCAGGGCGCCGGACGAGGTGCCGCCCCTCCTGTAGTTATACGCCCCAGGCTACGTGCTTGCTGGCGTGGTAATCAAAGATACCCCTGATGATGTAGACATCTTTGCCACCTTCTTTGCCGTTTTGTTCAATTGCCACGCGCCAAAGACCACGGCCTGTGCCGGGCTGCACCTGGGGGAGATCGACATAGGTGAAGTTGCCTATTCGCTTGCGGCTGAGGCGACCGGCTTGGATATCCTGGGTGATCTCCTCAAGTTTGGCGGTGGCGGGGGTGGGCAGGAGTTTTTTCTGGGTTTTCGCCAGTTCATCCAGCTTCACGATGTTGATGTGCGGATCGCGAGTGGGCACGACTTCCGGCCCGACAGGCAGCGCCGGCGCTGGCCTTTCAACTCTATGGGTTTGAACGCGGGCGACTTCGAACTCCAGAGGCGTTGCAAACTTGGGCAGGGCTTTTTCGAATGCTGTGACGTCTCTACTGTCTACCATCGCTACGCCAGTATCTGCCCCATGCTGGCCTCGGGATAGGGCGATATAGGGAATACCGGATTTTTTGAAATCCTCTGAAAAGGAGGTGACTTGAAGCTTGGCGAGTTTGGCCTTGAAGGTCTCCGTCATGAAGGCATCCAGGGTGCTTTTTGTCTCAGGCAGCAATAAGAATCGACGTATCGCTTCCTGGCGTGTAATTCCGAGATCTGAGGCGAGTTGATTAATACGTACGAGGTGTTCGGGCTTGTATGCAAACACTTTCAGTGCAGCATCCCGCCAAGTATAAAGTTCATATTTTGCTGCGAATTTATTCATCGCATGCTGGTGTTTTTGGGTGATGGCGTACCCGACAAATTGTGCGCCAGTATCGGGGTCGGCAACGGCAATCGATGTTCTGATTTGTTTGTCGAGGTTCTCGTTTTTGCCTATGAGCCTTTTGACTTTTTTAAACAGTTCTTCCTTGTCCCGCGCAGACAGGGGTTGCGCAAAATGTTGTGTCGACAGGTGTATATGTTCAACCGTGGCCAGTTCGAGCCGCAGGTTTAACAGGGAACTACGTAATCTCTCTTGATTGACTCGGCTCAAGCTTTTCGAGTTCGACATCCAGCGGCGAAATTCAGCTTCATCCAGGGTGCCAAGCTGTTGTCGGGCGCGAGTGATCAAATCGAGCTTCAGGGAAGCGTCGGTTTGTTCTATGACGCGCACGAAATCCCGCATTTCCCCTTCTGTTGCAAAAAGCCGCATCGCCGCGATCAGGTCCGCATCCACTTGCTGTTCAGGGGTGAGAGGACGCAGGGCACCCAGAACGGAACCTCCGCCCACAGCGTCTCGTTCGAAACGGGGCTTCCAGCTCTTTGCGTCTCCCGGTACGACCATAAAGTCCACGTGGTGACCTGCCGGGTCTTTTACATAGCGTGCGCCGTCTTCTACATAGGACTGATACAGGTGATAGCGGCCTGTTGGGTCGCGCATCGCGATGAACTGGTTATTGTGTTTATCAAAAAAACACGGTGCGCGGCCCGACTGGCGCGACAGTCTGTATCGGTGGGTGTCGGCAAACTCCACTACGTCAAAGAACGGCTCTATTTGCTCAGGCAACCGATATGGCATCACATTGACCCAGGCGGGTTCCAACGGGCGGAGGGAGGCACCCGTCAGTACAATGGCGGTGCTCCTGTCCGTACCGACTTTACTGGCCAGCCCCGGAATGCGCCGCCCCAGCTGCTTGGCCACGCCTAATCCGCGGTTGATAGCTCGGCGCAAAAACGACAGGGCGGTTTTGCCGGGTATCAACCCGAGCAGAAAATCGGCAGTTTCCACCCCGAACATAAAGGCGTTTACCGTCGATTCGCGGAAAATTTGCGCATTGCTCCGTGAACGGTAGTCGGCGTGCGCGAGTTGAAAACCCAGTTGCGCCGAATACAGGTATGCGTGGAAATTGCCGGTTATCGGCGTCAAGGTATAGCGGTACACACTGCGCGTATCGTTGAAGATCCGTGTGATCTCTTTCGTATCCTTAGTGGCCATCTGGGAAGTGAAATAGGTCTGCCATTCCGGTTTTGCTTTCAGCGTGTCCAGCTCCACCAGCCCCTTGGTCAGCTCCCGGAAGGCAACGCCATCTGGTGCATCCGGGGTATACAGCACACTGACCCCGTCAGGCTTGGTGCCTTTTCGATGAATGACCAGGACACGATGCATGACCTGCCCGCCTTGGCCCCTCTCTTGCGCGGCGCCCAATACCAGTAGGTTGACCTCTATCTCGAATTCGCTGACTCGGGGGCGGGTGGTTGAATCAGGGTGTTCAGTGACGGCTTTTATCCAGTCAAACCCACTGCCTGGCGTCTGGAATGTAAACAGTTTGGCTACGTCAGGGTTGAGACGGTTCTCAAGCGCGTCCTTATTCATTTTTGCCGCGTTGGCGCGCTGCCAGACTGTAGCGAAGCTGCTTGTCCCACTGCTCTGCGAGAAGGTTGACCGCAGATACGTATCGTATTTTTGGCCAATGTCAGCTTCTGTTGCGAGTGCGCGCAAATCATCGTTGCCAAGTTTTCCGTGAGGGTTGCCGGCTGTGTCAATAATGTTGGCGGTGGCATTGATCGTTCTATGTATGCCATGCACCGACCATGGGTCGACATTACGTTGGGTATAACTTCCCAGTGTGCGCAGATCCACCACGGTTTGGGTACGCCAGGTGCCCCACGTCAGTTTTTTGCCTGGCAGGCACTGCGGGATATTGATCTTGCGGTCTTCGCTGATGTAGACAATGGTGGCTTCCTCGTTACGATACCCCGTCATTTCGGCCGACCGGGAGGACGTTGTGACGCGCAGATGAACCAGGCTTCTATAAGGGTCAATATCAACGTTGGCATACACAGGTTTCTGTTTTTTCAGCACCTTGTCGGTCTCCTGTTGGGAGAACGCTTCCAGTGTCAAGATTCTCTCAAGATGAGGTGTGAGTTCCTCATTGCTGTCGATCAGTTCTTGTTCCAGTTGCCTGTACCGAGCTTGGTCTTGCTCGCCGGCGGTTTTCAACCATGCGGGTTCGGCCGTCAACAGGCGTAGATTGCGCACCATAAAAGCATTAGCGACATCCCACTGTGGCGTCAGGTCTGCGGCCAGGTCGAGCTCGCCTGTGGAGGGCAACGTCTCCCTGCGCAAGGCTTCGCGAACGGAGAAATGTTGCCTGACTCGCAATGCACGGACACTGTCAGCAATCACGTCAGCGTCTATCTGGGACGGGGCCGTCGTCAGTACGGGCAAGCCGCTCAGCGCGGTACGAGCGGCTGTCGGCAGGCTTGCGATCAACAGCTTGCCTGGCGCTGCGCCGTCTTGTATGCGGGCTGCGACGGTGTCATTCAAACGCGCCAGGTTTTCAAACTCCTCAAACTCCTCGCTTGGGCTATAGAGCATCACTTTGCCCGTCAGAGGCGTCGTGCCCGTGGGTGTCAGAATGAATGCGCCGGCGAATTCACCGCCATTCTCCAGGGCCAGTCGGTACACCGTGGGCCTGTTGTCGACGGTAAACACCTGTTCACGTGCCGCAGCACTTGGGTACTTGAGCACGTTCTGCGCCAGCGTCCGTGCATGCGCCGACAACGTGCCGTCCACCGAGCGCAATGCCAGTTGATGGGCTAGCACTTGTCGTCGCAGTGCGACCAATTGCTCCTCCGTGTTGGCTTGGGAGGGCTCGCCAGCCCCCCAGAATGTATTCAGGCTCAACGTGATGGCTATTTCCAGCCTGGCGGCCAGGGTTGTCGTCGAGGCATTGGCAGAGAGGATTTTATCGGTGTCCAGGGTGTTGCATTCGCGGTAGAAGGCGCCGCTCTCCTGGGTCAGATAAGACTCTGCGCCAGGCGCGCGTAAGGTGGCCAGCAGCGAGCCCAGTGGTTCGCAGGACAGCAGGTGCTTTTGTCCTTCCTGGTCTTCGCGATAGCGGCTATAAAAAATCTGGTTGGGATTGATGGGCAGATGTGCATCGGGAAACATCTCGGCCAATTGCTGCTGGTACACGCGGCCGACACTCGGCTGTCGCCTTACCAGTTCAGAGGTCTGTGCATTGAGTTTGTCGAGTTCACGGGTGAGGTAAGCCAGTTGTTCTTCGGCAGAAAGTGAAGCCGGCGGCACGACCGCAAGCGTCATCGGTTGCACGGTAGGGGTTGACGTGCTGTCGGCCGGCAGCGGTTGTGGTTCGTCAGTGGATGATTGTTTGAGGGTGGGCAATGAATTGTGCATGAGTAAACTCTTATAAAAGAGCGCGGCGCACCGAGGTGCAGCGAGCCCTGCTGAATATGAGTTTGCGAGTTTAGGGTGGCCGAAACTGGACCCTGTGGTGTATGTATGTCGGAAAAAATCGCCCTGCACGCGCGAGTTGCGTGTGCAGAATGCGCGTGGGATCCTTGGCCGCTTTTCAATCCCAGAGAGGGCCTTCCATGTCCAAGACTATCCGCATTGCAGCCGCGCTGTTGGTCCGTGGCGACGGTCAAACCCTGCTTGTGCGCAAGCGCGATACCCTGGCTTTCATGCAACCGGGCGGCAAAATCGACGCCGGCGAGCAACCTGCCGAGGCGCTCGTCCGTGAGTTGCACGAGGAGCTGAACCTGCGCGTTGATCCGAGCCAAGCCGTCTATCTTGGCCAGTTCTCGGCACCCGCGGCCAACGAACCGGGTTTTACCGTAGAGGCGGAGTTGTTCAAGGTGCAGGTCGACGTCGCCGTCACCCCTGCAGCAGAGATTGAAGAGGTGTGCTGGATCGATCCCATGGGCGAAGGCGACTTGCATCTGGCGCCATTGACGCGCGATTTGATCCTGCCGTTCTATCGTGATTCGCTGGCTACCGCATGATGATTCGCCCGCTGGACGCCGACGATGCGCAAGCCTATCGGGCATTGATGCTCGAGGCCTATGGCGCGTATCCGCAAGCGTTCACGTCCAGTGTCGCGGAGCGCGCCTCGATGCCATTGAGCTGGTGGGAAAAGCGTCTCGACAGCCCGCTGGATTGCCTGTTTGGCGGCTTTGATGGGGAGCGACTGGCCGGCATCGTTGGCCTGGCCTACGAGCCTCGCGAAAAGGCGCGGCACAAGGTGACCTTGTTCGGCATGTACGTGACCGAGGCTTATCAACAGCAAGGGCTGGGGCGGCAGCTGGTGCAAGCCGCACTGGAAGAAGCCCGCCGCCACCCGCGCCTCAAACTGATCCAGCTGACCGTCACCGCCGGCAATGACGCGGCCTTTGCGCTCTACCAGCGCTGCGGTTTCATTCAGTACGGCCTGGAGCCACTGGCCGTGCGGGTAGGCGTCGAATACTTCGACAAGATCCACATGTGGCGCGAGCTCCATTGATCGTTCCAACGCTCTGCGTGGGCACGCATCCCGTGACGCTCCGCGTCACCACGTGGACGCAGAGCGTCCTTGGCGGCATTCCCACGCAGAGCGTGGGAACGATCGGCACTCGCCCGCACACTCAGAGCCCGCTCAACGCACCGCGCTTACGCCATCCAAGGTGGAAAACGAGGTGTCCTTGGCCGTCAGCAAGAAGTCGCGCATATAAGGTGCATCCAGCATGTCGGCACGAATGCCCGCATACAAGGTGGCGAACAAACCCTTCTCACCCAACCGCTTGGCCTTCACATACCCGCGTGAGCTGTATTCATGCAGCGCCCAGTGGGGCATACCGCACACCCCACGGCCGCTGGCCACCAGTTGCATCATCATCACGGTCAGCTCCGAAGTCCGCACCTGGGCCGGTTCAACGTCGGCCGGTTCCAGGAAGCGGGTGAAGATGTCCAGGCGGTCACGTTCCACCGGGTAGGTGATCAGGGTTTCTGTCTGCAGGTCTTCCGGCACGATGTAGGACTTGTTCGCCAGCGCGTGCTGGTTGGCCACCGCCAGCATGGCTTCGTAGGTGAACAGCGGCACGTAGGTGATACCCGGCAGTTCCAGCGGGTCGGAGGTCACCACCAGGTCCAGGTCGCCACGGGCCAGGGCCGGCAGCGGCGCGAAGGCAAAGCCCGAGGCCAGGTCCAGCTCGACTTCCGGCCAGGCATCGCGGAACTGGTCGATGGTCGGCATCAGCCACTGGAAACAACTGTGGCATTCGATCGCCATGTGCAAGCGCCCAGCGGTACCCCCGGCCAGCCGCGCAATATCGCGCTCGGCACCGCGCAACAACGGCAGGGTGGCGTCGGCCAATTGCAGCAGGCGCAGGCCGGCGCTGGTGAAGCGCACCGGTTTGGTCTTGCGCACGAACAGCGGCATGCCCAGGCGCTCTTCCAGTTCTTTGAACTGATGGGAGAGGGCGGACTGGGTCAGGTGCAGGCGTTCGGCGGCTTCCACCAGGCTGTCGGCTTCGCGCAAGGCGTGCAGGGTTTTCAAGTGACGGATTTCGAGCACAGGCGCTCCATGAAGAAAATTTGCGACGAAAACGGAATGCTTGATTTTGTCTCATGTTGTGGGGCGTGTCGACCATGACCACTGGGCGCTCTTCATCAAACTGTCATCGAACTGTGGCAGCGCGCTTGAACAAACTTCATCAGACTCGCGCTCTACTGGGGTTCTGCGTTTTGGTGTTTTTCATGCGTGCGTTGTTTTTAGTGGCCGCTCTACTGTTCGGCCTGCCGTCTTTTGCGGCGTCTCGATGTGATGTCAATGTCCCGACCCAAACGGTCGACCTGGCTCAGGTGAGCATCGCCTATCAAAGTATCGGCCGTGCGTCCGACCCTGCGTTGCTGCTGGTAATGGGCCTGGGCGGGCAGTTGATCCACTGGCCGGACGAAGTGGTGGTGGCCCTGTGCGAACAAGGCTTTCGGGTGATTCGCTACGACAACCGCGACGTCGGCCTGTCCACCTGGCGGCAGGCGCCGGCGAGCGCCAACCTGACCTTCGAAGTGCTGCGCTACAAGCTCGGCTTGCCGGTGGCTGCGCCTTATACGTTGACCGACATGGCCGACGACGCCCTGGGCTTGATGGACGCGCTGCAGGTGCAGCAATTTCACGTACTCGGCGCGAGCATGGGCGGCATGATCGCTCAACACCTGGCGGCCATGGCGCCACAGCGCGTGGAAAGCCTGACCCTGATCATGACCAGCTCCGGCGCCGAGGGCTTGCCCGCTCCGAACGCGGCGCTGGTGCAATTGCTCTCGCGGCGCAGCGCGCCCAATCGTGAGGTGGCGCTGGAGCAACAGGCGGATTTGCTCGCGGCGTTGGGCAGCCCGGATATCAAGGACGATCGCCAGGCGTTGCTGCACCAGGCGGCGCTGTCCTATGACCGCGCCTTCAACCCCGAAGGCGTGAAGCGCCAGATCATGGCAATCCTGGCCGAGCCAAGCCGTGTGCCCTTGCTCAACCAACTGCGCGTGCCTGCGTTGGTCGTCCACGGCACCGCCGATCCCTTGCTGCCGGTGATGCACGGCGTGCATCTGGCCGCGCATATCCAGGGCAGCCAGTTGAAATTGATTCCCGGCCTGGCCCACCGTTTTCAGGAAGCGTTCAAGGCGCCCTTGCTGGCGGCGGTGTTGCCCTACCTGCAAGCCCATCGCCAGGATGCCGCGCACTGGGCGCAGATCGATTTGAGCGAGCCTTCGAAGGTGCTGTGAAGGTGGTGTATCGTGCAACCTTATGTATACGCATGACTGCACGCGAGGTTGCCCACCATGAGTACTCCCCTGAAAATCGATTTCGTCAGCGACGTATCCTGCCCCTGGTGCATCATCGGCCTGCGTGGCCTGACCGAAGCCCTCGACCAGCTCGGCAGCGAAGTGCAGGCCGAGATTCATTTCCAGCCGTTCGAACTGAACCCCAACATGCCCGCCATCGGTCAGAACATCGTCGAGCACATCACTGAAAAATACGGCTCCACGGCTGAAGAGTCCCAGGCTAATCGTGCGCGTATCCGCGACATGGGCGCCGCATTGGGCTTTGCGTTCCGCACCGACGGCCAGAGCCGTATCTACAACACCTTCGACGCGCACCGCCTGTTGCATTGGGCCGGGTTGGAAGGTTTGCAATACAACCTCAAGGAAGCGCTGTTCAAGGCGTATTTCAGCGATGGCCAGGACCCTTCCGACCACGCGACCCTGGCGATCATCGCCGAGAGCGTAGGGCTGGACATTGCGCGCGCCGCCGAGATTCTTGCCAGCGATGAATACGCCGCCGAAGTCCGCGAGCAGGAACAGCTGTGGGTTTCTCGTGGAGTGAGTTCGGTGCCGACCATTGTCTTCAATGACCAATATGCGGTGAGCGGTGGGCAACCGGCGGAAGCCTTCGTCGGCGCGATTCGCCAGATCATCAACGAATCGAAATCCTGAGGCCGAGCACGCAGCAAAATGTGGGAGCTGGCTGTCAGTTGCAAATGAGTTGACTGAAACACTGCCATCGCAGCATAGGTATCTACACAGCTTTGGTGTGACGCTGGACCTGTGGCGAGGGAGCTTGCTCCCGTGACGGACTGACAGCCGGCGCTGATCTAACTGACACACCACGATCCAAATGTGGGAGCTGGCTTGCCTGCGAAGACGGCCTACCAGCCAACGCCTATCTACCTGACACCCCGCGATCAAACTGTGGGAGCGGGCTTGCTCGCGAAGGCGGCCTGACAGGCGACACAGTTGGACCGTGTACATATCCATTGCTGCGGTAACGGCCACTTAGGGTTCCGCCCTGACGGCGGGTCACTTTGGAAAAGAGCCGGAATGCCGGCCCAGCCCAAAGTAACCAAAGGGCTCTTGCCCCACCACTCGGCACCTCGCTTGGGCTCGGTGTGCCCGAACACAGGCTTGAATCCGTGGGCCGCCGCCACGCGCCATCCATGGCGCGGGGCGGCTAACCCGGCGTCCTGCCGGGTTACCCACGAATTCAAGCCTGCGTTCGGCCAGCGTGGTTTAACGGGGCGCTTAAGATCAAAAGCAGAGCAAGAGCGACTCGCTTCGCATCGTGGTTAGCGTCTGCTGTTACAACTCACAAAGTTGTGTGAAGACCTATGGCCATCGCAGGCAAGCCAGCTCCCACATTTGATCTGTGTCGGCATTAAGAGAAGCGCTGGCCCATCCCTTGCATTACCCCCCTAAAGCCCAACCGGCCTGCGGTTGGGCACTGCCATTAGGGGTGAAACTTACCTTGAATATTCTTGACCTTGACCACAGCCTCACCGGCCAGGCACCGATTGCCCGGCGGTTGGCCAGCGGTCGGGCCACGCGCCTGGACCTGCTGGACTTGGGCCCGAAATTGCGTTTGTGGTCCACCGAAAAAACCTGGAAGCGTTTCGTCGAGCGCCTGGCCCAACGGACACGGCCCCGTGACGCGCGCCCGGAAATGCTGTTTGTCGGCTCCGGCGATTATCACCACCTTACGCCAGCGTTTTTGGCCGACCTCAAAGAGCCCGTCAGCCTGATTCACTTTGACAACCACCCAGACTGGGTGCGCTTTGCGCCCAAGCGGCACTGTGGTTCGTGGGTCAACCGGGCGCTGAAGATGCCAGCGATCCAACGCATCGTCACCCTCGGCCCGTGCAGCGATGACCTGCATAACCCGCAACTGCGCGGCGGCAACCTTGGCGCCCTCAAGCGCGGGCGTTTGCAGCTGTTTCCCTGGCAGCATCCGCCGTCCAAGGTCTGGGGCCGGGTGGGGGACGGCGCCGGCCACCAGCAACAGGAAAACCACCTGCACTGGCGCAACCTGGCGGACCTGGATTGGGGCGCCTACCTCGACCAGATGATTGCCAGCCTGCCCACCGAGGCGATCTGGATCACCATCGACAAAGATGTGCTCGCCAGTGAAGACGCCGCCACCAACTGGGACCAGGGCGGCATGCGCCTGACCCATTTGCTCCAGGCCCTGCGGGCGTTGGCGGCGGGTAAACGCATCATTGGGATCGACGTCTGCGGTGAGTTCGCTACGCCGGCATTCAGCAACGCGTTCAAGCGCTGGGAAGCCAAGTCCGACCAGCCGCCACCGGAGCGCTGGAGCCCGCAAGACTTGCAGCGTAATGCGGCAACCAATGAAGCCTTGATCGACCTGTTTGAGGAACTGTTCCCGTGACCCTGACCGTGGTGTTGTTACTGGCGTTTTCCATCGTCCTCGATGTGATTGGTCAGCTGTGTTTCAAATTGGGCGTGGACCGTTTGCCGCAACTCGATGGCGGTTTTCGCCTGCGTGCGTTCTGGGGCCAGGTGTTCAATGCGCCGCTGTTGTGGGCCGGCGTCGGCGCCTACGTGATTGAGTTTTTTGTGTGGCTCGAAGCGCTGTCCCGTGCGCCCTTGAGTCTGCTGTTTCCGCTGGCGGCGTTGGCCTATTGCCTGGTGGTACTGGCAGGCAGGGTGGTGCTCAAGGAGACCGTCAGTCGGCGTCGTTGGCTGGGCACGCTGGTGATTACCTTAGGTGTGATGTTGGTAGCGATCGCGGGGAATCAGGCATGACAACGCAAACAATCAATACCGGCTGGCTGCATGGGCGTGTTGGCACCCTGGTGCTATGGGCACTGCTGATCGCCACCGAAAGCGCCGGGCAGTTGTTCACCAAGGTGGCCGGCGATCAGTTGGGGCCGATGGACTTCAGTTGGCAATGGCTGGCGGACGTGGCGCGCAACCCGGGGATTCTGGCGGCGATTGCCAGCTATCTGGGTGCGTTTTTTGTGTGGATGCTGATCCTGCGGCGTAGCAGTTTGTCCCTGGCGTTTCCGCTGAGTTCGCTGGTGTTTGTGGCGGTGCTGCTGGGCTCTTGGCTGGGGTTGGGGGAGCACATCAGCGTGTTGCATTGGGTGGGCGTGGTGGTAATTATCGGTGGTATCGCACTGTTGGCTGAGGGCGAGGAACACTGAAGATAGAGCTATGAAACACAGGCCCATTGTGGGAGCGGGCGTGCTCGCGAATGCGGTGGATCACTGAAGTATCGGGTGACTGACACACTGCTTTCGCGAGCAAGCCCGCTCCCACAATTTTGCTCCCAGGTGATTCAGTCAAAGGTGTAGCTGATCGCCGTCTGCACCTGGCCCTGATTCACATGGCCAGCCTCCTTGACGATGCTGCTCTTGGCCGCCGACCCCACCAGGTGTACCCAGCTGGCGCTGGTCAGCAGCGACCAATGGGGCGCCAGGGGGAAGGCGAAGCTTTGGCTCAGCGTCACGTTCTGGAAGCCCCCGCTCGCTTTATAGGGCCGCAAGCCTGAAGCGACGGCTTCGTTGTTGTCCACGCCGAAGAAGGTATTGGTCTGCCGCGCGTCGGCAAAATGCGCAACCAGGCTATTGCTGCCGATAATCCCGCCACCCACGGGGTAACCCAGTTCGCCGCCGATTTTACCCAGGGCGCCGCTCTGGGAATGCCCGCCGCCCACGGCCTGGCCCAATTGCGCATAGACCCGCCAGAAATCGGCCGGGGCGTATTGGACGAAACCGCCCACCTCGGCCATGTCCGACACGTTGCGCAGGCCCTGCAACTCGCCGTTGGAAGTACGCCCCGGCAGGTAGTTGATATAGGGGCCAGCGGTAAGGCCGTGGGTATCCAGGGCGCTCCAGGTGAGGCCGTCATCGGTACTCAGGCTGACGTCACCCCAATCCAGGTCCAGGTAAGGCACAGGCCGGGTTTCGTAGCGGCTGCCGCTGGGGTCGTGGGGCTGATAGCTGAGGCCCGCGCCCACGTCGCCCGTGATGCCTTCTGCCCACGCGGCACTGCAAAGGCCCCACCCTCCAAGTAAACCGGTGAATACAGCAGCAGCGAGCTTGGACATGGGGACGTTTCCTGAAGGTGGGCAGGCGCGCATGAACGCGCAAACCGACGCGCCTGCGCAAGCACTCATGTTGTTTGTAGCAAGCTACAAAAATTGTAGCTCCCGCGACACCTATCGCCGCGCATTTCGCCCTAACCCCCAGCCCTGCGGGGTTTTCGCCAGTTGGCACAGTCCCTGCTCTATCCCTTGGCAAGCGCATACAGCGCGCTCCTCCAAGGCCCTTTACCTAAAGGAAAGGCAGATGATCAACTGGCATATCGTGTGTGACTTCGACGGGACCATTACCCCCACCGATGTCATCGACAACGTCCTCCAACGCTTCGCCGGCCCCGAGTGGGAAACCATTGAGCAGGAATGGCTGGATGGGCATATCGGTTCACGCGAATGCCTGAGCCGCCAACTGGCGCTGATCAAGGCCACCCCGGCTGAACTGCTGGCGTACTTTGACAGCGTCGAGATCGACCCGGACTTCCCGGATTTTGTCGATCACGTCATGGGCCTGGGTGCTTCCATCGAAGTGGTCAGCGATGGCATCGAGCAGGGCATTGCCCGCATCCTTTCGCGCAACTACGTGACCTTGTTGCCGATCCTCGCCAACCGCCTGCGACAGGTCGACCAGGACAGCTGGCGCATCGACTTCCCGTATGCCAGCGATGCCTGTCGCGCCGCTGCCGGCAACTGCAAGTGCAAATCCACGCCGCGCAACAAGCGCGTGCTGGTGATCGGCGACGGCAAGTCCGACATGTGCGTGGCCTCCACCGCCGACTTCGTGTTCGCCAAGGGCAGCCTCGCCGACTACTGCGCCGCCCACCAGATTCCTCATGCGCGCTTCGACAGCTTTGCGCAAGTGCCGGCGTTGCTGGCCAAGCTGCCACAAGGCCTCGCCGCCAACGCCACCACCTTCAACACCTCTTCTGACAATCAGGAACTCTTCCATCATGTCTGACATCCGTATCGCTACCGCTGAAGACCAGGTGCTTCTGGATAAAGAAGCCAAGTATTGCTCCTACGGCGACACCGTTCACTACATCGAGCCGCCGCGTATTTTCAGCCGCTGCGAAGGCTCCTATGTGTGGGACACCGAAGACCAGGCCTACCTCGACCTGCAGATGTGGTACTCGGCCGTCAACTTCGGCTATGCCAACCCGCGCCTGAACAACGCGCTGAAAAAGCAGATCGACACCTTGCCGCAAATCGCCAGCCAGTACCTGCACAAAGGCAAGATCGAGCTGTCGGAAATGATCGCGGTCGATGCCAAGAACAAGTTCGGCCTCGATGGCCGTGTGCACTTCAACGTCGGCGGTTCGCAGTCCATCGAAGATTCCCTGAAGGTGGTGCGCAACGCCAGCAACGGCAAAAGCTTGATGTTCGCCTTCGAAGGCGGCTACCACGGGCGCACCCTCGGCGCCTCGTCGATCACCTCCAGCTTCCGCTATCGTCGTCGCTACGGCCACTTTGGCGAACGCGCCAATTTCATCCCATTCCCTTACCACTTCCGTGGCCCGAAGGGCATGACCAAGGAAGAGTACGGCAGCCATTGCGTGCAGCAGTTCGCCCGCTTGTTCGAGACCGAATACAACGGCGTGTGGGACCCTAAGACCAACCAGTGCGAATACGCAGCTTTCTATGTCGAGCCGATCCAGGGCACCGGCGGCTACGTGATCCCGCCGATGAATTTCTACCGCGAGCTCAAGCACGTCCTGGACCAGCACGGCATCCTGATGGTGTCCGACGAAATCCAGATGGGCTTCTATCGCACCGGCAAACTCTGGTCGATCGAGCACTTCGATGTACAGCCGGACGTGATCGTGTTCGGCAAGGCGTTGACCAATGGTCTCAACCCATTGGGCGGTATCTGGGCCCGTGAAGAGTTGATCAACCCGAAGGTGTTCCCGCCAGGTTCGACTCACTCCACCTTCGCCTCCAACCCGTTGGGTACCGCGGTGGGCCTGGAAATGTTCAAGATGACCAGCGAAGTCGACTACGGCGCCATGGTCATGGCCAAGGGCAAATACTTCCTGGAAGGCCTGCAAGACTTGCAAAAACGCTTCCCCATCATCGGCGATGTGGACGGCCTGGGCCTGGCGCTGCGCTGCGAAATCTGCGGCCCGGATGGCTTCACCCCGGACAAAGCGACCCTGGACTACATGGTCGAAGAAGGCATGAAAGGCGACATGCTGGTAGACGGCCAGAAACTCGGGCTGATCCTCGACGTAGGCGGTTACTACAAGAACGTGATCACCCTGGCGCCGTCCCTGGAAATCAGCTACCCGGAAATCGACCTGGGCCTGAAGTTGCTCGAGCAACTGCTGGTGCGAGCGACCAAGCGGTGAATGCTCAAGGGATCGACCTCGGTGAAGGCACTGCCGGTTTCGTTCTCGGTGATGGTCCGGTCGGGATCCTGTTGATCCACGGCCTGACCGGCACGCCGACTGAATTGCGCCAGGTCGCCAAGGGCCTGGCCAAGGCAGGCAACTGCACGGTGTATGTGCCCACACTGGCGGGGCACTGCGGCGACAACAGCGACCTGCAGGCCACCGGCTGGCAGGACTGGTACGAAGGCGTGCGCAAGACCTTCGTACAAGTCAAGCAACGCCACGGGCAGGTGTTTGTCGGCGGTTTGTCCATGGGCGCGGTGATGTCGATGTATGTGGCGTCCGAACATCCTGGGCAAGTCGCTGGGTTGCTGATGTATTCCACCACCTTGAAGTACGACGGCTGGAGCATCAACAAGCTGGCGTTCCTCACGCCGTTGCTGATGAAGATTCCGTTCGGCGTGCACATTTGCAGCTTCGAGGAGAAGCCGCCCTACGGCATCAAGAACGAGCGCCTGCGGGCCATCGTCGAGCGGCAGATGAAGGAAGGCGAGAGCAGTGAGGCGGGGTTGCTGACCATGGAAGGCATCACCGTGCGCGAGCTGCACCGCATGAACGCCGTGGTCAAGAAGCGCATGCCCCAGATCAAGGTGCCGGCGCTGGTGCTGCACTCCATTGAGGACGACATCACCAGCCGCTGGAACGCCGATTACGTGGAGCGCCACCTCGGCGGGCCGGTGACCAAGATCCTGTTGGACAACTGCTACCACATGATCACCGTCGATTTGCAGTACCGGCGGGTGATCGAGTTGAGTGCCAGGTTTGTCGAGCAGCACGCAGTGCAACTCAATCGTGTGGCGTGATTAGTTTACTTGTAGGAGCGAGCTTGCTGTGGCGAGCAAGCTTGCTTGCGCTGGGGTGCGAAGCACCCCCAAAAGCCTGCGACTGCTGCGCAGTCGAGCGGGAGCAAGCTCCCTCGCCACAGCAAGCTCGCTCCTACAGTAGAACGGCGTTGATAAGGAAAAACTGTGATAACCACCCAAGCCTTCCCGACCATCCGGGCTATCCAGCGCGATGCCTGGAACGACTGTTTTCCCGGTGCCCTGGAGGATTGGGACTATTACCTGGCCGTGGAAAACGCCGCGATCGATGACTTTCAGTGGCGTTACCTCGCGGTCTTCGAGGATCAAACGCTGGTGGCCGTGGCTGCCGCGTTCGTCACCCATTATCGCCTCGACACCACGGTGTCGGGGGCCGGCAAGCGCTTGACCGAGCGCCTGGAGCAGCTGTGGCCTGGCGTTTTGCAATTGGCGTTGTACGCCATCGGTTCGCCGGTGGCTGAACGCTGTGATGCCGGTGTCGCGAGCCATGTGCCCGAATCCCGGCGCCCGTTGCTGTTGCAGCAGTTACTGGAGGCTGCGCGCAGCGATGCCGACGCGCTCGGTATCGGCTTGCTGGCGGTCAAGGATGCGCCCACCAACGACCCGCATTGGGCCCAGAGCTGCCTTGCCGCAGGCTTTCAAAGCATGCCCAGTTTGCCCACGGGGGTGTTGCCGCTGCCTTATGGCTCGGTGGATGCCTACCTGGGGTCGCTGGGCAAATCCACGCGCAAGGACCTGCGCCGCAAACTGCGCGCACCAGGGCCGCGGGTCGAGTGGCGGCGTAATATCGATGACGTGCTGCCTGAGGTCATGCGCCTGTATGAATCCACGCTCGCGCGCGCAGACTTGCAGTTCGAACGCCTGCCCGCCGGTTACTTCACGGGCGTGCTCGAACACCTGCACGAGCGGGCGGTCTGTGTTCTGTACTGGGTGGACGAGCGCCTGGTGGCGTTCAACCTTATCCTGCTGGATGAGCATCGGCTGGTGGACAAGTTCTTTGGCCATGACCTTGAGTTCAGCCGCGAGTACAACCTGTACTTCCGCAGTTGGTTGACCAATGTCGACTATTGTATTGAACACCGTATTCCGGTGTACGAGTGCGGCCAGGCCGGGTATGCCAGTAAACTGCGCCTGGGGTGCGAGTTCGAGGGCAACAGCCTGTTCTTCCGCCACCGCAACCGGCTGGTCAACGGCCTGCTCAAGCTTGTAAAACTGTTTATTCGACCGGATCGTTCCGACCCTGCCATGGCTGCTGCGATAAGCGAAATCTGATGATTACCAAGACCCGCCAGAAAGCCCGCCCCTTTGCCATCTCGCGTTGGAGCGTCCAGCGCAAGCTGGTGCTGGCGTTCTGGCTGGTCAGCGTGATTCCCACCATGATCGCGGCTGAGCTGGCAGCCACCACGCTGTCGCAGATTTTCGACAGCAACGTGCGTATCTGGCTGCAAGAGTCGACCAAGATCGTCAAGGACGAAATCGGCGACATCCTTCACGACAACGCGCGCATGGCCAAGCTGTTCCTGCGCTATACCAGCCCGCCGTCGTCCAAAAATGCCGAGAAGCATGACCGGCTCACCGCCGACATTGCCGATGCCACCGATATCGACGTGGTCGCGCTGATCCGCACCAGCGACCGTAAAGTGATGTTCAGCACGGCCGCCGATGACATCGTCAGGCAGATCAACCTCACCAGCAACGCGGTGCTGCAAACCGTGCAAGTCGCCGGCGTGAGCACGGGCCTGGTGGTGTCCACCTTCGAAACCAGCCGTGACGGCGTTGATTACCTGTTGCTGGTCGCCACTTACCTGGACAGCAGTTTCCTCACCAGCGTGGCCGATGTGCATTCCCTCGACCTGCGTCTGTATTTGGCCAACCCTGCCGGTTTTTCCGAAATATTTTCCACCCAGCGCTTCGCCAATCACCCCTCGCGCATCCCCAAGAATGTCGAGGCCTACCTGCGGAGCACCAAGCAGCCCAGCGAGCAGTTCACTAACCAGTACAGCGGTTTGTATTGGCCGATTTTCAATGATGCCGGCGAGTTGCAAGGCGTGATCTTCAGCGGCCTGCTACGCCATACCAGCCTGGTGGGGTTGGTGAACCAGAGCAACTTGTTCGTGCTGATCTTCCTGGTCAGCTCGGCGCTGTCACTGGCGGCCGGGTTGTTGGTGTCGCGGCGCCTGACCAAGCCCCTGCGCGATTTGTCCCAGGGCGTGGATGCGGTGATCTCGGGCAGTTATGCGCACCGTGTGGTGGTCAGTGGCGGTGACGAACTGGCGCAATTGAGCAGCACCTTCAACCACATGACCGAACGCCTGGGCGAGTTGCATCATCTGGAAGCCCAACTGCGTCGGCGTGACCGCTTGCATGCCCTGGGTGAAGTCGCCATGGGCCTGGCTCACGAAATTCGCAACCCACTGGGCATCATCAAGACCGCCACCCAACTGTTGCATCGGCGCGCTGACCTGGCGGAAACCGACAAGCGTCACCTGGAATATGTCATCAGCGAAGTCAGCCGCATCAACGAGCTGATTACCGAGTTCCTCGATTTCGCCAAGCCCAACCCGCCGATACGCGTGCAGCAACCGGCACGCGCCCTGGTGGAAGAAATCCTCGGTTTCTGCGGCCCGGAGCTGAGTAGCCATCGCATTGACGGGCAGATCGACGACCAAGCGCCTGGCGCGACGATCTACGCCGATGCCAAGCAGCTCAAACAGGCCTGTCTCAACCTGATTCTCAACGCCGTCGACGCGATGCCCGACGGCGGGCGCCTGACCCTGGGCATTCGCAGCGTGGGCGACAACACTGTGATCAGCATCGCCGATACCGGCGAAGGCATCCCGGCGGACATGGTGGAGCGCATCTTCACGCCATTCGTCACCACCAAGGCCTCGGGCACAGGCCTGGGCCTGGCCAAAGTCTATTCGATCATGGAAAGTCACGACGGCAGCATCGAATGCGCCAGTGAGAAAGATGCCGGCGCGACCTTCAGCCTGTACATTCCGGCTGACGGTGAAGACGACGGTGAAGATGAGGACGGGCATGACGCATAACGTATTGGTGGTCGACGACGAGCCCAAGCTCTGTGATCTGCTGACCCAGGCCTTGAGCCAGAACGGCATCCAGGTGTTCAGCGCGGGCAATGGCCTGCATGCGCTCAAGGTGCTGGGGGAGGAGGACATCGACCTGGTCATCAGCGACTGGCGCATGCCGGGCATGGACGGGCCGGCGTTGCTGGCCGAGATCAAGGTGCGTTATCCGACTTTGCCGGTAATCGTGATGACGGCCTACAGCACGGTGAAAAACGCCGTGCAGTCGATGCGTAACGGTGCCTATGACTACATTGCCAAGCCGTTCGACATCGACGAGCTGGACATCACCGTGGCCAAGGCCCTGCAATTTCGCGACATCATGCGCGACAACGCGCGCATGCGCGCCGAGCTGGACGAGCATGCTCAGTTCGACAGCCTGGTGGGCGACAGTCCGGCGTTTCGCCAAGTGCTCCAGGCGGTGGATTCGGTGCGTGACAGCAACGCTACTATCCTGCTGACCGGCGAAAGCGGCACTGGCAAGGAAATGGTCGCCCGCGCCATCCACAAGCATGGCAGCCGTGCCGACCAACCCTTCGTGGCGGTCAATTGCGCAGCCATTCCTGAAGGCTTGTTGGAAAGCGAAATGTTCGGCCATCGCAAAGGCGCGTTCACCGGCGCCGTGGCTGACCGGGTAGGGCGTTTCATGCAGGCCGACAAGGGCACGCTGTTTCTGGATGAAGTCGGTGATATGCCCTTGGCGTTGCAGGCCAAGATTCTGCGCGCCTTGCAGGAGAGGGTTATCGAGCCGGTAGGCGACCCCCGCGAGCGCAAGGTGGATGTACGAGTAATTGCCGCCACCAACAAGAACCTGCTGGATGCGGTGGCGGCCAAGGAGTTTCGCGAAGACCTGTATTACCGCCTCAATGTCTTTCCGATTCCGTTGCCGTCGTTGCGCGAACGCGTGGAAGACATCGCGCCCCTGGCGCGCCACTTCGCTCACACTTTGAGCGCCACCACTGGCAAACGTATCACCGGTTTCAGCCCCGAGGCGTTGCAGGCCATGGCTGCGTATCACTGGCCGGGCAATATCCGCGAGCTGCAAAACTGCGTGGAGCGCGCAACCATCGTGGCGGCTTCATCGGTGATCGAGGATATTGATTTGCCCGGGTATTTGTTTGCTTCCACACCGAGCGAGGGTGATGTGACCGCGATCCTCAGCGACGGCCCAGGCGTGCCGCGGGATCTGGATGCGGCGCTGGCCGAAGTGGAGAAAGCCTATATTCTTGCGGCGCTGCAGGAGAGCAATGGGGTGCAGGCCGCGGCGGCGCAGCGGATCGGGATTTCCGAAAGGAGCTTCTGGTATCGCCTGAAGAAGCTGGGGATTCAGGTCGACAAGATCGTGCGCTGATCTGAGTGTGGTAACTCATGATCGCTCCCACGCTCCACGTGGGAGTGCCTCTGGTGACGCTCTGCGTCACGCGTGTGGACGCGGAGCGTCCTTGGCTGCATTCCCACGCGGGAGCGTGGGAACAATCTGCCGTGTTGCGTCAGGTGTGCAGGCGTACCCACACGCTGACCAACACCGTCGCGGCCATCAACCAGGCCACGGCGGCGACTGCCAGCGATGCCTCCAACCGCAGCCGATCGACCATCACATACAGCGTCGCCAAATACACAAAGTACGGAATGATCGACCACATCCCGAACAGGATCGTGGTCTTCAAGTCCGCAACCGTTCGGCCTTTGCCGACGATGTAATGGGCGATCAGCGCAAAAGTGGGAAACAGCGGCACCAAGCCTGCGATGTAATAGTTTCTGGTCTTGGCCAGCGCCGCCAGGATCAGCACCACTGCGGCGCCAAGTGCAGCCTTCAGGAACAGATCCATCAGTGACTCAACCCGTATTTCTTGACCTTGTCGAACAGGGTGGTCTTGGCCATCCCCAGTTCCTGGCTGGCCTGGGTCAGGTTCCCGCCGCTGCGTTGCAGGGCATCGTTGAGTAGGTTGCGCTCAAAGGCTTCCACCGCCTCGGTAAAGGCAACCCCTTGGTTGCCGCTGCCGGCGCCGCTTTTCTTGAAGGCGGGCAGGCCGAGGGCGAAACGTTCGGCGACGTTGCGCAGCTCACGCACGTTGCCTGGCCAGTCGTGGCTCATCAGGCTGGATAGGGTCTGGTTGTCCAGCTCCGGCACCGCCCGGTCGAAGCGTAGCGACGATTGCTGCAGGAAGTGTTCGAACAGTTGCAGGATGTCTTCGCGCCGTTCGCGCAAAGGCGGCAGTTCCAGGGTGACGACGTTGAGGCGGTAGTACAGGTCGCTGCGGAACTGGCTGGCGCGGCTCAACTCGTCGAGGTCGGACTTGGTGGCAGCGATTACCCGGCAATCCACCGCCACGCTCTGGTTCGAACCCAGGCGTTCCAACGTACGTTCTTGCAGCACCCGCAGCAATTTGATCTGCAGGTTGATCGGCATGCTCTCTACTTCATCGAGGAACAGCGTGCCTTGATGGGCATGCTCGATCTTGCCGATGCGACGTTTGCCGGCGCCGGTGAAGGCGTTGGCCTCGTGGCCGAAAATCTCGCTTTCAAACAGGTTTTCCGGCAGGCCACCGCAGTTGAGGGCGACGAACTGGTGGGTATGGCGCCGGCTGAAATCATGCAGGCAGCGCGCGACCAGTTCCTTGCCGGTGCCGGTCTCGCCTTCGATCAGCACGTTGGCCGAGGTATCGGCGACATTGGCAATCAGTTCGCGCAGGTTTTGCATGGCCGGCGAGCGGCCGATGATGCGGCCTTCCAGTGAGTCGCGTTCGGCCAGTTGCCGGCGTAGCGACCAGACTTCCCGCGCCAGCCCGCGTTGTTCCAGGGCGCGGCGTGCCACGTCCACCAGGCGTTCGGGCGAGAAGGGTTTCTCCATGAAGTCGTAGGCGCCGTTACGCATGGCGCCCACCGCCATGGAGATATCGCCATGCCCGGTGATCAACACCACCGGCAGGCTTTTATCCAAGGCCTTGAGGCGGGTCAGCAGTTCCAGGCCATCGATGCCCGGCAGGCGGATATCGCTGATGACGATGCCGGCAAAGTTTTCGCCGATGCGCTTGAGCGCTTCTTCGGCGCTGCCCACGCCGACGCTGGTGATGTCTTCGAGCGCCAATGCTTGCTGGCAACCGAGCAGTACATGGGGGTCGTCTTCGACGATCAGGACGGTAAGGTCTTGGGCTTGTGTATTCATGTCGACTCAGCTCGTTGAGCGCCCACCAATGGCAGGTTCAGGACAAAGGCGGTACCACCATTGGCCGGATGTTCCACGGCAAGGCTACCGCCGGTGGCGGCCGCGAGGCTGGCGGAAAGGGTCAGGCCCAGGCCCAGGCCTTGTTCGCCGGGCTTGGTGGTAAAGAAGGGTTCGAACAAATGCTTGCGTGCTTCGGGGTCGATGCCGTGGCCATTATCACGCACCAGCAGGCGGTATTTGCCGTCGCCGCTCTGGCCTTCCAGCCACAGTTGCGGCACTGCTTGGGCCTGCATCGCATCGAGCGCGTTACCGATCAGGTTGACCAGGATCTGCTCCAGGCGGGTCTGGTCGATCTGCAATTGGGCGTTGGCAAAGTCACGGTGCACGGTCAACGGCAGGCTGTCCAGGCGCGCGCCGAGCACCTGGAACGCGGCGTCCACGGCCTTGCCGAGGCTGGCTTCGCCCTGGTCGTCACCGCGCCGGGCAAAGGAGCGCAGGCTGGCGGTGATGCGGCCCATGCGGTCGATCAGTTCGTTGATGGTCTTGAGGTTGGTGCTGGCAGTGTCCAGGGCGCCGCGCTCAAGGAAGCGTACGGTGTTGCCCGACAGCGTGCGCAGCGCTGCCAGCGGCTGGTTCAGTTCGTGGGCGATGCTGGTGGACATCTGGCCAATGGCCGCAAGTTTGCCGGCCTGCACCAGTTCGTCCTGGGCGTGGCGCAGGGTTTCTTCGGCCTGGCGTCGTTCGCGAATCTGGCCCTTGAGCCGTTCGTTGCTGGCGCGCAGGTCGGCGGTGCGTTCGGCAATCCGACGCTCAAGCTGGCTGTTGGCTTCCTGCAAGGCTTCCCGTGCGGCGAGGCGGGTGGCGATGACCTTGCGTCGCTCGTTCCAGGCAATCAGCAGGAAGGCGACCAGGCCAAAGGCGACGGCCACCAGGATGCCCTGGTTGATCGCAGCGCGGCGCAGGTCGTTGAGCGGGGTGAGCAGGGTGAAATTCCACGGTGTGTCGTTCAGCGGGCGGGTCTGCGCCAGGTAGCTGACGGCGTGCTGGTCGTTGACCACTTCGGTGTTGGCCGGGAAGGTCAGTTTCTCGGTGCCTTCGTTCAGGCGCTCACGGGCCAGGGGTTGCAGTTCATTGAGCGTCGCCCAGTAATATTGCAGGCTGTGGGCCAGGCGGTCCTTGGTGTCATCGCTCAGCGGGCGTACAGCCTTGAGGCGACGCGCCGGGTCGCTGGAAAGAATAATGATGCCGTTCTCATCGCTCACGAAAGCTTCGAGGCGCGCACGTTGCCAGCGCTCTTCAAGGGCTTCGAGGCGCACCTTGACCACGGCGACGCCGATGATCTTGCCGTGCTCTTCCAGGCCGTGGGCCAGGTAATAGCCGGGTTCGCCGTTGGTGCTGCCGATGCCGTAGAAACGACCGGGCTGGCCGCGTACAGCGTTCTGGAAATAGGCGCGAAAGGACAGGTCCTCACCTTGGTAACTGTCGGCATCGCGCCAGTTACTGGTGGCCAGCACACGGCCGGTGGTGTCCATTACATAGATGGCGCGGCTGCGACTGCGGCGGTTCAGGCCTTCGAGGTAGTCGTTGACCGTCTTGCGGGTTTCCTGGTTCGGGTCGGCGAGCAGTTGGGAAACACTGGACTCCAGTTCCAGCAGGCTGGGCAGGTAGGTGTACTTGCTCAGTTCGCTTTCGACGGTGCGGGCGTGCAGCTCCAACTGGCGTTCGCCGTTGTCGCTGAGGGTGCGGATGCCGTAGTAGTCACTGACCCAGAAGCCGATATAACCCAGGCCGACCATCAGGGCGATGATCAACGGCGGCAGGAACAGTTGGCGTATCAGACGAGGCTTCACGGCAAGTGATGGCGGCGCGGCGCGATATTGATTGGGGTCGCATTTCATCACAGATGCCTTGGGTCAGCTACTTCTCGCCAGTGTAAGAGCGGGCTTGTGTGGGAGCCGGGCTTGCCCGCGATGCAGGCGCCTCGGTGTAACAGTTGCACCGAGGCGATGCCATCGCAGGCAAGCCAGCTCCCACACAAGCCCGGCTCCTACAGGACGAACGGTGTTGCTTTTAGTGCTGCAGGATTTTCTCGAGGAAGTGCTGCGCACGCTCGGAGCGGGCGCTGATGTCGCCGAAGAACTCTTCTTTCGGGCAGTCTTCGATGATCTTGCCGGCGTCCATGAAGATCACGCGGTCGGCCACTTTGCGCGCAAAGCCCATTTCGTGGGTCACGCACATCATGGTCATGCCTTCGTGGGCCAGTTGCACCATCACGTCGAGCACTTCGTTGACCATTTCCGGGTCCAGCGCCG
This sequence comes from Pseudomonas sp. WS 5503, assembly GCF_012985385.1. Classification (NCBI taxonomy): domain Bacteria; kingdom Pseudomonadati; phylum Pseudomonadota; class Gammaproteobacteria; order Pseudomonadales; family Pseudomonadaceae; genus Pseudomonas; species Pseudomonas sp. WS 5503. Next base: position 773,765 of record NZ_JAAQWI010000001.1, on the reverse strand, counting down.
AGGTCGGTTCGTCGAACAGCATGACGATCGGGTCCATGGCCAGGGCGCGGGCAATCGCCACACGTTGTTGCTGGCCGCCGGAGAGCTGGCCTGGGTGCTTGTGGGCGTGTGCCGACAAGCCCACGCGGTCGAGCAGTTGCAGGCCCTTCTTGGTGGCCTCTTCCTTGCTGCGGCCCAGCACCTTGATCTGCGCGATGGTCAGGTTTTCGGTGATGGTCAGGTGCGGGAACAGCTCGAAGTGCTGGAACACCATGCCTACGCGCGAACGCAGTTTTGGCAGGTTGGTCTTCGGGTCGGCGATGGAGGTGCCGTCGACCACGATGTCGCCCTTCTGGAACGGTTCCAGTGCGTTGACGCACTTGATCAGGGTGGATTTGCCCGAGCCGGATGGCCCGCACACCACGATCACTTCGCCTTTTTTAACCTCGGTGCTGCAATCGGTCAGCACCTGGAAGTCGCCATACCACTTGTTGATGTTCTTGATAGAGATCATACGGCAAACCTTTTTTGCAGACGCTTGACCAGCAGCGAGGCGGAAAAGCTGATGATGAAGTAGACGACACCGGCGAAGATCAGGAACTCATTGGAGCGGCCGATGATGTCGCCGTTGGAGCGGGCGGAGTTGAGGAAGTCCACCAGGCCCACGGTGTAGACCAGGGAGGTGTCCTGGAACAGGATGATCGACTGTTGCAGCAGCAACGGCGTCATCTTGCGGAACGCCTGGGGCAGGATGATCAGGCGCATGGTCTGGCCGTAGGTCATGCCCATGGCTTGTGCCGCCGCCATCTGGCCCTTGGGAATCGACTGCACACCGGCTCGTACGATTTCGCAGAAGTACGCGGCCTCGAACATCATGAACGCCACGACGCAGGAGGTGAACGCGCCGATAGGGGTGTCTTCGCCGGTGATCCAGCGCAGCACGAACGGCACCGCCAGGTAGAACCAGGTGATCACCAGCAGCAAGGGGATCGAGCGGAAGTAGTTCACGTAGGCGCCGGCCACGCGGGACAGCAGTTTGTTGGACGACAAGCGCATCAGGGCCAGGATGGTCCCGATGATGATGCCGCCGACCACGCCCATGACCATCAGCTTCAAGGTCATGACCATGCCGTTCCACAGGCCTGGAATGGCGGGGATGATGCCGCTGAAATCGAAGTCCATTATTTGCCCCCCACGGAGATCAGGCCGGGCACCGCGACTTTCTTCTCGACCACGCGCATCAGCAGCATCAGGCTCATGTTCAGGGTGAAGTAGATCAGCGTGGCCAGGGTGAAGGCTTCAAACAGGTTGGCCGAGAACTCGGCGGTCTGTTTGGTTTGCGCCAGCAGTTCCATCAAGCCGATCAAGGACGCCACGGAGGAGTTCTTGAACACGTTGAGGAATTCCGAGGTAAGCGGCGGAATGATGATGCGGTAAGCCTGGGGCAGCAGCACGTTCCAGTAGATCTGCGGCAGCTTGAAGCCCATGGCGCGCGCCGCGGATTCCTGGCCGCGTGGCAGCGCCTGGATACCGGTACGCACTTGCTCGCACACACGGGCGGCGGTGAACAGGCCCAGGCACACCACGACGCTCAGGTAGGCCGAGGTGGTCGGGTTCAGGTCTTGTTTGTACCAGTCCTGCAGGTTCTGCGGCAGCATGTCCGGTACCAGGAAGTACCAGATGAACAGCTGAACCAGCAGCGGCACGTTACGAAACAGTTCCACGTAGCAGGTCGCGATGCCCGATACGAGGCGGTTTGGCACAGTGCGCATGACCCCCAGAATGGAGCCCAGCAGCAAGGCGATAATCCATGCCACGACAGCGATGGCGATGGTCCAGCCCAGCCCGGAGAGGTACCAGTCGAGATAAGTCTCGCTGCCCACGCCGGTGGACTTGAAGAACACGCCCCAGTCCCAGTTGTAATTCATTAGGGTCTCCCCTCGAGATCGATCGATGTACAAGCACCCGCTTGGGGAAGATCCGTTCCCGCCTGACGTTGAACGCCAGGCACACACGATCGGCTCGAAAACCGCCAGGTCGAGTGTTCCAAGTTAAAACCAGCAGGTAATTACAGACGCCTGAGGGAGGGTTGGCTCCCTCAGGACATAAGCTTAGTCAGGTATCAGATTTTTACTTCTGGCGCTGGTTTGTCGCTAGGGTTAGCGATCAGCTCCTTGACCTTGTCGCTCATCGGGAAGTTAAGGTTCAGGCCTTTCGGTGGGATCGGGCTTTCGAACCATTTGGCGTAGATCTTGTTGATCTCGCCGGACTTGTACAGGGCGACAATGGCGTCATCCACGGCTTTCTTGAAGTCCGGGTCGCCTTTGCGAACCATGCAAGCGTAGGCTTCAAAGGACTGCGGAGTACCGGTAATGACCCAGTCGTCCGGCTTCTTGGCCTTGGCTTCTTCACCGGCCAGCAGGGCGTCGTCCATCATGAATGCAACGGCGCGGCCGCTTTCGAGCATCTGGAAGGATTCGCCGTGGTCTTTGGCGGAGATAACGTTCATGCCCATCTGCTTGTCGGCGTTCATCGCCTTGATGATGCGCTCGGACGTGGTACCGGCGGTGGTCACGACGTTTTTGCCTTTCAGGTCGGCAAAGTCAGCGTAGGACGGCTTGCCTTCCTTGTCTTTCTTGACCAGCAGGCGGGTGCCGATTTCGAAGATGTTGACGGTGAAATCAACTTGCTGGGCGCGTTCGGTGTTGTTGGTGGTGGAGCCGCACTCCAGATCCGCGGTGCCGTTCTGGATCAACGGGATACGGGTTTGCGAGGTCACCAGGTTGTACTTGGCTTTGAGGTCGGGTTTGTTCAGGTCTTTTTTCAGTTGCTCGACAACGGCCAACTGGATGTCGTGGGAGTAGCCCACGGGTTTGCCCGAGCCATCCGCGATGTAGGAAAACGGAATGGAGCTGTCGCGGTGAGCGAGAGTGATGGTGCCGGAGTCGTTGATTTTCTTCAGTGTGCCGGTGAGTTCGGCGGCAAAAACTGGAGTGCTGATCAGAGCAGCAGCGATAGCTGCGCCCAGGATATGGGGAACGATGCGCATCAATACTTCCTCGACATTTGTTTTTTTTATGAAGCCAGCTGAACGGCTCTCTTGTAAAGCGACTGCCCGTGACGGCTCCTAAGGCGCCTCAGGCAATCGTTGAAGAGTGTAGAGCATGAGTCGTGCCATACCGAAAACAAAAGGATAACTTCATGATTTATATGGAAATTAACTTTTTGTGTCGGCAGTATTTTCGGTCGGTAGTCCGGCAAACCGAATAGGGCAGAGGTGTGCGTTCGGAAAACCGAATAGTCCGTAGGAGCGAGCTTGCTCGCGAAAAACGCAAAAACGCCGCGTTTATGCTGAATAAACGCGGCGCTCTCGGGTTTTTCGCGAGCAAGCTCGCTCCTACACTGGGGCGGTCAGGCGGCTTCGATCTTGCTGCGGTTCTGCTCGACCTTGGACAAGTAGCGCTGCAGGTTTTCCTGCTCTTGCGGCGTGGTGAACAGGCCAAGCTTGGTACGGCGCCACAGCACGTCCTGCGGTTGTGTTACCCACTCTTCGGCGCACAGGTAGTCGACTTCGCGGGTATAGAGGCCGCCACCCAAGTGGTCACCCAGATCGGCGAGCGATTGCACGCCTTCCAGCAAGCGCCAAGTGCGGCTGCCGTAAGTGGTGGACCAGCGACGGGCGATCTCGCTCGGTACCCAGTCGAACTTGGCGCGGATGGCATCGGCCAGGGCTTCTGGGGTAGTCATGTGTTCGCCACCGGGCAGGCTGGCTGTGGCAGTCCAGCTTGGGCGCATCTGGGTGAAGTACGGCGCCAGTTGGGCCATGGCCGACTCAGCCAGTTTGCGATAGGTGGTCAGCTTGCCACCGAACACCGACAGGATCGGCGCTTCGCCGGTGCCGCCGGACAGCGACAGGGTGTAGTCACGTGTAATGGCCGACGGGTTGTCCGACTCGTCATTGCACAGTGGGCGCACGCCGGAGTAGGTGTGGACGATATCGTCACGGCTCAGTTGTTTCTTGAAGTGCGCGTTGACCACTTTAAGCATGTAGTCGGTTTCACCTTCGGTGATCGCCACTGCAGCCGGGTCGCCGGTGTATTCGCGGTCGGTGGTGCCGATGATGGTCAAGTGGTTCAGGTACGGAATGGTGAAGACGATGCGTTGGTCCTCGTTTTGCAGAATATGCGCGTGAGCACCCTCGTACAGTCTCGGCACGATCAGGTGGCTGCCCTGGATCAGACGAATGCCGTACGGTGAATCCAGCTTCAGGTCGTCCCGGATGAATTTGGCCACCCATGGGCCGGCGGCATTCACCAAGGCGCGGGCGCGGATCGAGAACAGGCTGCCGTCGGCACGTTCCATGTTCATTTCCCACATGCCGTTGCTGCGCTTGGCGCTGACGCAACGGGTCTGGGTGTGGATGTGCGCGCCTTTCTCGCGGGCAGCCATGGCGTTGAGTACCACCAGACGGGCGTCGTCGACCCAGCAGTCGGAGTATTCAAAGCCTTTGGTGATTTCGCTTTTCAGCGGGCTGTCGGCACCGAACTTGAGGCTTTTGGAACCCGCGAGCTTTTCGCGCTTGCCCAAGTGGTCATAAAGGAACAGACCAGCACGAATCATCCAGGCCGGGCGCAGGTGCGGGCGGTGCGGCAGTACGAAGCGCATTTGCTTGACGATGTGCGGTGCCTTGGCCAGCAGTACTTCGCGTTCGGCCAATGCTTCACGCACCAGACGGAATTCGTAATGCTCCAGGTAACGCAGTCCACCGTGGATCAGCTTGCTGCTGGCCGATGAGGTGTGGCTGGCCAAGTCATCCTTTTCGCAAAGGAATACCGACAAACCGCGACCGGCTGCGTCTGCTGCAATCCCGACGCCATTGATCCCGCCACCAATTACGGCTACGTCATAGACTTCGGCAAGCGGTGGAGCAGGCAAGGTGGAAGGGTTCATCGGCTGGCCTCGCGATCTTTTCGTCTTGGAATTCGAACATGAATGTTCATTTGCGAAAATGGTAGCTGATAATTGCGGGCACAGCCACCCGACTTCGATTGAAAAAACTCATCGAAGGGCGGGGAAAGGAAGAATCATGAACAAAGGTGAATGTATGGGTGTGAGTGAGGCCGTCATCGCGGGCAAGCCCGGCTCCCACATTTGATCGCATTTCAAACTGTGGGAGTCGGGCTTGCCCGCGATGACGCCTGAACAGGCGCTAAACGACTTCCAGCCGCACCTTGTGCTCATTCAGCACTTGCACCAACGCCGGCACCGGCTGCTGGTCAGTCACCAGGCAGTCCACCAGGCTGATCGGCCCCAGGCGAATCATGGCATTGCGCCCGAATTTGCTGGAGTCCGCCGCCAGGATCACCTGCCGCGCATTGGCGATGATTGCCTGGGAAACCCGCACCTCCTGGTAATCGAAGTCCAGCAGGCTGCCGTCCTCGTCGATCCCGCTGATGCCCACCAGGGCAAAGTCGACCTTGAACTGGTTGATGAAGTCGACACTGGCCTGGCCCACCACACCACCGTCACGGCGCACATTGCCGCCGGTGAGCAACACATCGAAGTCGTCCTTGGCACTGAGCATGGTGGCGACGTTGAGGTTGTTGGTGATGATTTTCAGGTGGCTGTGATTGAGCAGCGCACGGGCGATGGATTCGGTGGTGGTGCCGATGTTGATGAACAGCGAGGCATGATCGGGAATCTGCGCGGCGATGGCTTCACCGATGCGTTGCTTCTCGTCGCGCATCTGGTCGGCACGCATGGCGTACGCGGTGTTCTCGACACTGGAGTCATAGGCTGCGCCGCCGTGGTAGCGGCGCAACAGGTTGGCGTCCGCCAGCTGGTTGATATCGCGGCGGATGGTTTGCGGGGTGACAACGAATAGCTGCGCCATTTCCTCGATACTGACGTACCCGCGTTCGCGGACCAGTTCGAGGATTTGTTGTTGGCGGGGAGGCAGATTCATGGGGCGTCCTTTGGGCTGCCATACAAAAGTGGCCCATGATGACGCAGGAATCCGCTCCCTGCCAGTTACAACCTGCCGTAAGCCAGCGCTTGGCTTATTCGGCGCCTTCGTGCGGCTCCCAGTCACGGGTGCGGCTCACAGCTTTTTGCCAGCCGGCGTAGAGTTTCTCTTTGGCCGCCTCGTCCAGCTGTGGCTCGAACTCGCGCTCGATTACCGCCTTGCCGCGCAACTCGTCCAGGCTGCCCCAGAAGCCACACGCCAGGCCCGCCAGGTAGGCCGCGCCGAGGGCGGTGGTCTCGCGCATTTGCGGGCGTTCTACCTGGGTGCCGAGGATGTCGGCCTGGAATTGCATCAGGAAGTTGTTGGCAACCGCGCCGCCGTCCACGCGCAGGGCCTTGAGGCGTTCGCCCGAGTCCTGTTGCATGGCGTCGAGGACGTCGCGGGTCTGGTAGGCAATCGACTCCAGGGCTGCGCGAATGATGTGGTCTACGCGTACGCCACGGGTCAGGCCGAACAGTGCGCCACGGGCATACGGGTCCCAGTAGGGCGCGCCGAGACCGGTGAAAGCGGGTACCAGGTACACGCCGTTGCTGTCCTTGACCTTGCCGGCAAAGTATTCGGTGTCGTGGGCATCGTTGATGATCTTCAGCTCGTCACGTAGCCATTGCACGGTGGAGCCACCGTTGAAGACCGCGCCTTCCAGGGCATAGGCCACCTCACCGCGCGGGCCGCAGGCAATGGTGGTGAGCATGCCGTGCTTGGATTTCACCGCCTTGTCGCCGGTGTTCATCAGCAGGAAGCAGCCGGTGCCGTAGGTGTTCTTGGCCTGGCCCGCTTCCACGCACATCTGGCCAAACAGGGCCGCTTGCTGGTCGCCGGCAATGCCACCGATAGCGATGCCGCTCTTGGTACGGCCATAGATTTCCGACGACGACTTCACTTCAGGGAGCATTTCCCGTGGGATGTCGAGAATCTCCAGCATCTTCGCATCCCACTCCAGGGTGTGGATGTTGAAGAGCATGGTGCGCGACGCGTTGGTGTAGTCGGTGACGTGGGTCTTGCCGCCGGTAAATTTCCAGATCAGCCAGCTGTCGACGGTGCCGAACAGCAGTTCGCCATTGCGCGCACGTTCGCGACTGCCTTCGACGTTGTCGAGGATCCACTTGAGCTTGGTGCCGGAGAAGTATGGGTCGGTCACAAGGCCCGTGGTGTCGCTGATGTATTGCTCATGGCCGTCGCGCTTGAGCTGCTGGCAGATCTCGGTACTGCGGCGGCACTGCCAGACAATAGCGTTATAGATCGGGCGGCCGGTGATCTTGTCCCAGACCACCGTGGTTTCACGCTGGTTGGTGATACCGATGGCGGCCACCTGGTCATGGTGCAGGCCGGCCTGCGCCAGCGCTTCGACCATCACCGCGCTCTGGGTGGCGAAGATTTCCATCGGGTCATGTTCAACCCAGCCAGCCTGCGGGTAGTGCTGGACGAATTCACGCTGGGCGGTACACACCACGTTGGCGTCACGATCGAAGATGATCGCCCGGGAACTGGTGGTGCCCTGATCAAGGGCAATGATGTAGTTCTTATTCTGAAGGTCGGTCATGTCAATTGCCTTGGACGAAATAAGGAAGTCAGAAATCAGCCTGGGCCGCGAAGGGCAGGGGACCAGGCTGGCGCTTTCAGGAAATACGAGTCTTGCCGTTGACAGCCGTGTCAGGTGTTTCTTCAGCGATAGCCGGTGCGGCGCTCGGCAGGTGGCGAGCAATCAGCCCGCGATAGGCCGCAGCGCCCAGGCATGCGCCGACAATCGGAGCGAAAATCGGCACCAGGAAATAAGGAATATCGCGACCGCCAGTAAAGGCCATTTCACCCCAACCGGCGAAAAAGGTCATCAGCTTGGGACCGAAATCCCGTGCCGGGTTCATCGCAAAGCCAGTCAACGGGCCCATGGCGCTGCCGATTACGGCGATCAGCAAACCGATCAGCAGGGGGGCCAGGGGGCCGCGTGGCAGACCGTTGTTATCATCGGTCAGAGCCATGATCACGCCCATCAGGATGGCGGTGATGACCATCTCCACCAGGAATGCCTGGGCCGTGCTCAGCAGCGCATGGGGATAGGTGGAGAACACCGACGCCAATTCCAGGCTGGCTTGGGAGCCGCGGACCATGTGGTGAGTTTGTTCGTAATCGAAAAACAGATTGCTGTAGAGCGTGTACACCAGGGCGGCGGAGCAAAAGGCGCCGGCGACCTGGGCAAGAATATAGAAGGGCAGTTTGCGCTTTTCAAAATCGGCAAAGATGCACAGGGCGATACTGACCGCCGGGTTGAGGTGAGCCCCGGAAATACCGGCACTCAGGTAGATCGCCATGCTCACGCCGACCCCCCAGATGATACTGATTTCCCACAAGCCAAAGCTCGCACCCGCGACCTTGAGCGCGGCGACGCATCCTGTACCGAAGAAGATCAGCAGCGCGGTGCCCAGGAATTCGGCCATGCATTGGCTCGAAAGTGAAGGCTGTTGAAGAGCAGTTGTCATGGAAAACCTCAATTGTTGTTCTTGTCTTGCGCACGGCCTCAACGGGCAGTTGCGCGATATTCACCACGAGAAGGATCCCCATCCTGGATCGCGGCTTACTGCGGAGTACCAGAGGATTATTCCTACGGTATTCGGAAACGAAAAAATATAGACAAGAATGACCGCTGTCAAAGGTCGAAAGTGAACCATTGGTCATTTCCGAACTATTGGTGTGGTGAATGATCATGGCCAAGGCGCGTTGCTTTTGCGGTGATAGGTCTGTGCTAGAGCGTTTTAGGTAGGCTTGGCCTAGAATTGGCCATCAGTTTGCCCGCCCGGAGCCGTTATGACCCCTGCATTGGACCTGTTGAAAAAAGTTCGCGCCGAACATCGTGTGCATAGTTATGAACATGATCCCAAGGCAGCCTCGTATGGGCTGGAGGCCGCGGAAAAATTGAGCCTGGACCCGGCCCAAGTGTTCAAGACGCTGCTGGCGAGCAGTGAGAAGGGTGAATTGTTGGTGGCGGTTGTGCCGGTCGTCGGAAGTCTGGACTTGAAAGCCCTGGCTCATGCTGCGGGTGTGAAGAAAGTCGAAATGGCTGACCCGGCAGCGGCGCAGCGTTCCACGGGTTATCTGTTGGGCGGCATCAGCCCGCTGGGTCAGAAGAAGCGGCTGCGCACGTTTATCGATGAAACGGCGCAACCCTTTGCAACGATTTTTGTCAGCGCGGGCAGAAGAGGATTGGAAGTTGAATTGCCAGCGGCGGTGTTGGCTGAACACACCCAGGCCAAATTCGCACCGATCGGGCGGGCCTGATATGCATTCTTTGAAGTCTATGAGGATCAAATGTGGGAGCTGGCTTGCCTGCGATAGCATCAACGCGGTGTAACAGATAACCCGAGTTGTCTGCATCGCAGGCAAGCCAGCTCCTACATCCCGACCCAGTTTTATCAGTGAGCGACGCTGTGGCGGCGCACGCCTGACTCAACAGCAGGAATTTGCGCCGCTGTGCTGCCGGATGCCTGGAACACCACCAAATGCTCAGCCGCCACACGAATCCCCACCTCCGCGCCCACTTGGTGATCGGCATGGCTGGGGAAAATCGACTCCAGCTGAGCGCCGGTCGGCAGCTGTAACCGGTACAGCGTTGAGGCGCCGAGGAAGGTCTTGCCGACGATCCGGGCTTTCAACGCGCTGTCCGGCGCATACACGATATCGTCCGGGCGCAGCAGCACGTCCACCGCAGCGCCGGTCGGCAAGGTGTAGGCACGGTTGCCGCGCAGGTCGCCCAGTTCAGTGCTGACCGATTCGGGCGAGTTCAGCCGACCACGGATGAAATACCCTTGGCCGATGAAACTGGCGACGTAAGGCGTCTGCGGTTCGTGATAGAGGTTGTACGGCGTGTCCCACTGCTCAAGGCGGCCTTCCTTGAAGACCCCGACGTGATCGCTGACGGCGAAGGCCTCTTCCTGATCATGGGTTACCAGGATCGCGCTGGTGCCGCGAGCCTTGAGGATGTCGCGCACTTCATGGCTGAGCTTGCGGCGCAGTTCGCCATCGAGGTTGGAAAAGGGTTCATCCAGCAACAGCAGTTGCGGCTCCGGCGCCAGGGCCCGGGCGAGAGCGACGCGTTGTTGCTGACCACCGGAAAGCTCATGGGGGAAGCGCTTGCCCAGGTTCTTCAAGTTGACCAGTTCCAGCAACTCGGCAACTACGCGCTCTTTTTGCGGGTGCTTGCGAATGCCAAAGGCGATGTTGTCAGCCACGCTCAGGTGCGGGAACAACGCGTAGTCCTGGAACACCATGCCGATACGACGTTTTTCCGGGGCGAGGGTGAAACCGGCACGGGAGATGACTTCGCCCGCCAGGCTGATTTCGCCTTCATGCACCGGCTCAAAGCCAGCAATCGCGCGCAGGGTAGTGGTTTTGCCACACCCTGAAGAGCCGAGCAGGCAACCGATATCGCCGGCGTTGAGGTGCAGGTTGAGGTTCTGCACGACGCGCTGGTCTTGATAGCCGCAGGCCAGATTGCGCAGGTTCAGCAGTAATGACTGGCTCATGCGTGGTGGTACGACGGTGGTACGAGGAATTCGAGCAAGGCTTTTTGCGCATGCAGGCGGTTCTCGGCCTGATCCCACGCGACTGAGCGCGAATCGTCGAGCAGGTCCTGGCTGATTTCTTCGCCCCGGTGGGCGGGCAGGCAGTGCATGAACAGCACGTCTGGCGCGGCCAGGTCGAGCAACGCACGGGTCACCTGGAACGGCGCGAACTGGGCCAGGCGCTTGGCGGTTTCGTCTTCCTGGCCCATGGAGGTCCAGACGTCGGTGCTGACCAGGTGCGCGCCGACCACTGCGTCTTTCGGATCGCGCAGCAGTTGCACACGGCCATCGGCCTTGGCCATGAACTCGGCGCTGGGCTCGTAGCCTTCAGGGCAGGCGATGCGCAGGTGGAAGTCGAACTGGATCGCCGCTTCTATATAGCTGTTGCACATGTTGTTGCCATCGCCGATCCAGGCCACGGTCTTGCCTTGGATCGAGCCACGGTGCTCGAGGAAGGTTTGCATGTCGGCCAGCAACTGGCAGGGGTGCAGGTCATCGGACAGGCCGTTGATCACGGGCACACGGGAGTTGGCGGCAAATTCGGTCAAGGTGCTGTGGGCGAAGGTACGGATCATCACGGCATCGAGCATGCGCGACATCACGATGGCGCAATCGCTGATCGGCTCACCACGGCCCAATTGGGTGTCGCGCGGTGACAGGAAGATGGCCTGGCCACCCAGCTGGATCATGCCGGCTTCGAACGACAGGCGTGTGCGGGTCGAGGACTTTTCGAAAATCATCCCGAGTACCCGGTTTTTCAACGGCTCAAACAGTACACCGCGGTTACGCAGGTCTTTAAGCTCAATGCCTCGACGGATCACGCTGACCAGCTCTTCGGGCGTGCAATCCATCAGGGAGAGAAAGTGCCTTGCGCTCATCATTAACTACCTTTTGCAACAGACCGCAGATACTCAAAGCCTTGTTTATTGCGACAACGGGCGAGACCTGCGGCGAAAGCCGCACGGGGCGACGAAATAGGGGAAGACGCGATATTGACATTAAATGTCGCGTTTTACCAATAGGGCTACGGCTTTAGGGGTGTTCAAGCAGGGCGCTGGCGCGGTTTGAAGACGAATTCCTGACAGCAGCGAGCCATTTGTACACTGGCGTCCAGGCCTTTTGCAATGCGCGGGGGCGGGCTTGGGCCAGGTCGCGTCGGTTTCAGCGCCTGCTGACAAGGTTTCTGAAACATTTGCTCATGCTTAGCCATGCCCTGGCCTATGCCCGTCGATTCACAACGCGAAGGTTGCTGGCGCGCCAAGTGGTCGCGGCCCATAGTTGAGTCAAAGCCCCTATAAAAGAGACTGGCCATGACCAAGACTCTCCACCACCGTGCCTGCCACCTGTGCGAAGCCATCTGCGGCCTCACCCTGGAAACCACCCAAGCCGAAGATGGTAGCCTGGCGATCACCTCGATCAAGGGCGACCCTCTGGACAGTTTCAGTCGCGGCCACATCTGCCCCAAGGCGGTGGCCCTGCAGGACATCCAGAATGACCCGGACCGCCTGCACCAACCCATGCGGCGGGTGGGCAGCGAATGGCAGCCGATTGGCTGGGATGAAGCCTTTGCCCTGGTGGCCGAGCGGCTTGCGGGTATCCAGGCGCGGCATGGGCAGAACGCGGTGGCGGTGTATCAGGGCAACCCAAGCGTGCATAACTATGGGTTGATGACCCACAGCAACTACTTTCTAGGGCTGTTGAAGACGCGCAATCGTTTTTCCGCGACCTCGGTAGACCAACTGCCTCATCACCTCACCAGTCACCTGATGTACGGCCACGGCCTGTTGTTGCCCATACCCGATATCGACCAGACCGACTTCATGTTGATTCTCGGCGGCAACCCGCTGGCTTCCAATGGCAGCATCATGACCGTGCCCGATGTGGAGAAACGCCTCAAGGCCATCCAGGCGCGGGGCGGAAAAGTGGTGGTGGTCGACCCTCGGCGCAGCGAGACGGCAGCCATCGCGGACCAGCATGTGTTCGTACGCCCCGGCGGCGATGCGGCATTGTTGTTTGGGGTGCTCAACACTTTGTTCTCCGAAGGGCTGACACGCGAAAGCCATTTGCCGGTGCAAGGCCTGGATGATGTACGCAAGGCGATTGCCGGCTTCGATGCCGAGGCCATGAGCCGCCAGTGTGCGGTGCCTGCCGAGCAGATTCGCCAGTTGGCCAGGGACTTCGCCGGCGCTGACAAGGCCGTCTGTTATGGCCGCATGGGGGTCTCGACCCAGGCGTTTGGCACGCTGTGCCATTGGCTGGTGCAACTGATCAACCTGGTGACCGGCAACCTGGACCGTGTCGGCGGCGCGCTCTGCACCAGCCCCGCGGTGGACCTGGTGGCCTCCACCAGCGGCGGCCATTTCAACCGCTGGCAGAGCCGCGTGTCCGGGCGGCCGGAGTACGGCGGAGAACTGCCGGTGTCGGCGCTGGCCGAAGAAATGCTGACCGAGGGTGATGGGCAGATCCGCGCCCTGGTGACGGTGGCCGGCAACCCGGTACTGTCCACGCCTAACGGCCGCCAATTGGAACAAGCCCTGGACGGGTTGGAGTTCATGGTCAGCATCGACCTGTATATCAACGAGACCACGCGTTATGCCGACCTGATCTTGCCTTCCACCTCGGCGCTGGAAAACGATCACTACGACACTACCTTCAATTTGTTCGCGGTACGCAATGTCACACGCTTCAATCGCGCCATCCTGCCCAAGCCTGAGGGTGCATTGCATGACTGGGAGATCTTTGTCGGCTTGGCCAAGGCGTTCGCGGCGCACACTGGCGCGGTGCTCAGGCCCACCCTGCCACCGGCACAGATGATCGACTTTGGCCTGCGTGCGGGTGCCTATGGTGACGCATCCAGTCATAAACTGTCGGTGGCCATGCTGGCGGATCATCCCCATGGCGTCGACCTGGGGCCGCTCAAGCCCAACCTCGCGGCACGTTTGAAAACCGCGGATGGCAAGGTGCAAGCGGCACCGGCCGTGATCCTGGCAGACCTGGCGCGTTTCGCCGCGCAGCCGGTGCCGGTGGCCGACGAACTGCTATTGATTGGCAGGCGGCATGTGCGCAGCAATAATTCCTGGATGCATAACTATCACCGGCTGGTGAAGGGTAAGCCACGCCATCAACTGCTGATGCACCCCGATGATCTGGCTAGCCGTCAGTTGAGCGATGGCCAGCGGGTGCGGGTGAGTTCGCGTATCGGTATGGTCGAGGTGGAAGTAGCGGCCAGCACGGACATGATGCCGGGTGTGGTCAGCCTGCCTCACGGCTGGGGCCACGGTCGTCCGGGCGTGCAGATGAGCATCGCGAGCGGCCAGCCGGGGGCGAGTGCCAATGACTTGACCGACGAGCGGCAATTGGACGAGTTGTCGGGTAATGCGGCGCTCAACGGCGTACCGGTGAAGGTGGCGGCGGCCTGAGCATCCTGCTGGATTTTTGCGTTACAATGCGCCACCGTGCCGACCCGTGAGTCGCAAAGTTCCTGCAGAGGTGTTCCATGGATATCATCGAAACGATCAAAGAGCAGATTGCCAACAACACCATTCTGCTTTACATGAAGGGCGCACCTAACGCGCCTCAATGCGGTTTCTCCGCAAAGGCGTCCCAGGCTGTGATGGCATGTGGCGAGAAGTTCGCTTACGTGGATATCCTGCAAAACCCTGAAATCCGCGCCAACCTGCCAAAGTACGCCAACTGGCCGACTTTCCCGCAGTTGTGGGTAGCCGGTGAGCTGGTTGGCGGTAGCGACATCATCACTGAAATGGCAGCTGATGGTTCGCTGCAAGCGCTGATCAAGGACGCAGCGGAAAAAGCAGCGGCCAAGACTGACGCCTAATTGGCTAGCAATAAAAAGCCCCGCTTCTCACAAGAGAGCGGGGCTTTTTTTGAGCTTTTCTGTAGGAGCGAGCTTGCTCGCGAAGGTCGCCCAGGCAACGCGTTAAATCAGATGCGCTGCGTGATCGTTGACGTTCTTCGCGAGCAAGCTCGCTCCTACAGTGATAACAAACGCAGTTATTCGCCCATCTGCGATTGCAGGTAATTCTCCAGGCTGACCTTGTCGATCAGGCCCAACTGGGTTTCAAGCCAGTCGATATGCTCTTCCTGATCTTCCAGGATATCTTCCAACAGTTCACGGCTGCCGAAATCGCCCTTGGTTTCGCAGTGAGCGATACCAACCTTCAGGTCGCTGTGGCTCTTGCGCTCAAAGCCCAGGTCGCTGCTGATCATTTCCTGGGTGTGCTCGCCGATGTTCAGCTTGCCCAGGTCCTGCACATTCGGCAGGCCTTCCAGGAACAGGATGCGCTTGATCAGCGCGTCGGCGTCCTTCATGGCCTTGATCGATTCTTTGTATTCACGCTTGCCGAGCTTTTCCAGGCCCCAGTCATCGTACATGCGCGCATGCAGGAAGTACTGATTGATCGCGACCAGTTCATTGGCAAGGATTTTGTTGAGTTGCTGGATGACTGAGATGTCGCCTTTCATGACTGGGGTCCTGCCCTGTAATAGCTGTGTATAGGGCGGAGTCTGAGCGGTGAAAATCCTAGTGTCAAACCTAAGTTATTGAATAATAAATGAAAATTAATCGGAATAAGAATGTTTGTGTTCCGCGTCTTGGCGCTAACTAATTGAATTACAGGCATAAAAAAACCGGACACAAGGTCCGGTTCTTTAAAACATGCCTATCAGGCGTGTGTAAATTCTGTCGAGTAGGGGAGTGCGGCCTGGGCTGTTTGCAGCTGCGTCAGGGTTTCCCGTACCACTTGCTTGGCCAGGCAAGCACATTTGCCGCACTGGCTGGCAACGCCGGTGGTTTCACGCACTTCTTTGTAGCTGCAGCAACCTTCATAGATTGCTTCGCGGATTTGTCCGTCGGTGACGCCAGTGCAGAGGCAGACATACATAAGTGAGAACCGTCGCGGGTTTATGGCTTAAGTGCGATGGATCTTAATGTTAACGAGAATGATTGTCAAAATAGTTTCAGCAGCAATCCGGGGGGAATTGCCCGTGCGCTGACGAACGGTTTTTTCGGTGTATGATGGTCGGTCTTCACGAAGCGTGATTGCGTCATATTTCTGTCTGTTTCCACAGGCAGACTCGACCGGTCCTTTTACTTCAATCGTCACCCCTATATCAGGAGATATCCAATGAGCGTACTCGTCGGTAAACAAGCCCCGGATTTCGACGTACCAGCCGTCCTCGGCAATGGCGAAATCGTAGACAGCTTCAAGCTGTCTGAAGCCATCAAAGGCAAATACGGCCTGGTGTTCTTCTACCCGCTGGACTTCACCTTCGTCTGCCCTTCAGAGCTGATCGCCCTGGACCACCGCATGGACGATTTCAAAGCGCGCAATGTTGAAGTGGTCGCGGTTTCCATCGACTCCCATTTCACCCACAACGCCTGGCGCAACACCGCCATCAACGACGGCGGCATCGGCAAAGTCAAATACACCATGGCTGCCGACATGAAGCACGACATCGCCAAGGCCTACGACGTTGAGTCCGAAGGCGGCGTGGCGTTCCGTGGCGCGTTCCTGATCGACGACAAGGGCGTTGTGCGTTCGCAGATCATCAACGACCTGCCGCTGGGCCGTAACATGGAAGAGCTGATCCGCCTGGTCGACGCGCTGCAATTCCACGAAGAGCACGGCGAAGTCTGCCCTGCCAACTGGAAAAAAGGCGACAAAGGCATGAACGCTTCGCCAGAAGGCGTTGCGGCTTACCTGACCGAGAACGCTGGCAAGCTGTAAGCCAACGTCACGGTACAAAAAAACCGGCCTGAAAAGGCCGGTTTTTTTATGCGTGGGATTTGCCTTCAGTCGTTGAAGTCTTCCCAGCCGCCCATCTGTTTCCACCGATTGACGATGCCGCAGAACAGCTCGGCGGTCTTTTCGGTGTCGTAGCGGGCCGAGTGGGCTTCACGCCCGTCAAAGTCGATACCGGCCGCCTGGCAGGCTTTGGCCAGAACGGTCTGACCGTAGGCCAGGCCGGCAAGCGTTGCGGTGTCGAAACTGGAGAACGGATGAAACGGGTTGCGCTTCATGTCCAGCCGCGCCACGGCGGCGTTCAGGAAGCCCAGGTCGAAACTGCTGTTGTGGCCGACCAGGATCGCACGTTTGCAGCCATTGGCCTTCAACGCCTTGCGCACGCCACGGAAGATATCGGTCAGCGCCGCTTCTTCACTTACCGCCATACGCAGTGGGTGGTCGAGCTTGATCCCGGTGAATTCCAGGGCAGCGGCTTCGATATTGGCGCCTTCAAACGGCTCGACGCGAAAGAAATGGGTGTGCTCCGGGTACACAAAGCCCTGTTCGTCCATGCCGATGGTGGTTGCGGCAATTTCCAGCAAGGCATCGGTGGCGCAGTTGAAACCACCGGTTTCTACGTCGATGACGACCGGCAGATAGCCGCGAAAACGCTCGGCCATCGGATGGCGCGAGCCGCCACCGCCGTGCTCTTGTTCGTCGTCGTAATGGTCTTCACTCACTTGCTTTCCTCCAGCAGGCGCCAGCGCAGTGTTTCACCGGCGCGCAGCGGGATAACGGTCAGCTCGCCAAACGGCAGGCTGGCAGGGGCGGTCCAGTCTTCACGGACCAGGGTAATGCGGTCGGTATTCGCCGGCAGGCCGTAGAAACGCGGGCCGTTGAGGCTGGCGAAACCTTCGAGTTTGTCCAGCGCGTTACGCTGTTCGAAAGCTTCGGCGTACAACTCGATGGCGGCAAACGCGGTGTAGCAGCCGGCGCAGCCGCATGCGGCTTCCTTGGCGTGCTGGGCATGTGGCGCAGAGTCGGTGCCGAGGAAGAACTTCGGGCTGCCGCTGGTGGCGGCATCCAGCAGTGCCACCTGGTGGGTATTGCGCTTGAGGATAGGCAGGCAATAGAAATGCGGCCGAATCCCGCCCACCAGCATGTGGTTGCGGTTGTAGAGCAGGTGATGAGCGGTGATGGTCGCGCCAACGTTGGCCGACGCTTCGCTGACGAACTGCACCGCATCGGCGGTGGTGATGTGTTCAAACACCACTTTGAGCGTAGGGAACAACTCGACCACACGACGCATGTGTTCATCGATGAAGATTTTTTCGCGATCGAACACATCCACGTCGCCACGAGTGACTTCCCCGTGGATCAGCAATGGCATGCCGACCTCCGCCATGGCTTCGATCGCCGGCAGGATCTTGTCGATACTGGTTACACCGGAATCGGAGTTGGTGGTCGCACCTGCCGGGTACAGCTTGGCGGCGTGCACATAACCGCTGGCCTTGGCTTCACGAATTTCTTCAGGCTGGGTGCGGTCGGTCAGGTAGAGCACCATCAACGGTTCGAAGCGGCTGCCGGCCGGTCGTGCAGCGAGGATGCGCTGGCGATAGGCGTCGGCTTCTGCGGCATTGCGCACCGGAGCTACCAGGTTAGGCATGATGATGGCACGGCCAAACGTGCGGGCCACATCGGCCACGGTTTGGGGTAACGCAGCACCATCGCGAAGATGAATATGCCAGTCGTCGGGACGCAGCAGGGTCAGGCGGTCGGACATTGGGGATTCCAGGCGGGTCAATCTGGTGGGAATGCTACCGGAAAAGACTCTTGCAGGCACTCGCTATCAAGTTTTGCCGGATGCTACCGATATCTCCGGGTATGCCTTAACGATGTATGACGCTTTGAAGTGTTGTAGAAACCAGTGGAGCCTCCCGTGCGCCAGTATTATCTAGCCCTGCTCAGTGTGTTCGCCAGCCTGCCTGCGGCGGCCCTCACGTTCCAGACACGTCTGGAGAATATTGAGTGGAAGGTAGAGGGCGATCAGTTCGAGTGCCGCCTGACCCAGCCGATCACCGATTTCGGTTCCGGTGAGTTCGTGCGCCGGGCCGGCGAGCAGGCAACGTTTCGTCTGAAAACCTATGGCGGCACCCTCGGCGCCGGCTCGGCAACCTTATTGGCCGCGGCCGCGCCGTGGCAGCCGGGCCGAGGTGATATCAACCTTGGGGCCGTGCGTGTCGGCAGCGGCGACGTCCTGTTCAATAGCTCCCAGGCCCAGGCCGGCCGCCTGTTCACGGGTTTGCTTGAAGGGCGCAGCCCGACCGTGCGGCATTACGGACGTCAAGGCGGCTACTCGGAAATTCGCCTGCTGCCTGTGAAGTTCAACAAGGCGTACAACGATTATCAGGTGTGCACCACCAAGCTGCTGCCCATGAATTACGACCAGGTCAAACAGACTGAAGTGGGCTTCCCCGGTGGTGGTATTGAGCTGGACGCGGCGGCCAAGAAGAAGTTGTCGGTGATCCTGGCATTCATGAAAGCCGATCCCACGGTCAATCATGTCGAGTTGAACGGTCATTCCGACAACAGTGGCAATCGCCTGACCAACCGTGACGTCTCACGGCGCCGCGCCCTGGCGGTGATGGACTACTTCAAGGCCAACGGCATTCAGGAATCGCAAATCACGATGCGCTTCCATGGCGAAAGCTACCCCTTGGCGCCCAACACTAATGCCACCAACCGTGCGCGTAACCGCCGTGTAAATATTCAGCTTGAGCGGGTGGCTACCCCAGAGAAACCGGCGCCTCAGGCCACTGCGCCGAGCAACCCGGCGGCTACCTCATAAGAGGCGACCATCGGTCGCCCACTCGACATAATCTGTCGCTTTATCTTCATTTGCTGTCGCGCCCCTGTAATTTCACGGTTTTGATCGGTAGAATCGTCGCCTTTCCGTACAACCCCGTGGAGTGATGGCATGGCCGACGTAAACAAGGTCGTTCTCGCGTATTCCGGCGGCCTGGACACTTCGGTGATCCTCAAGTGGCTGCAGGATACTTATAACTGTGAAGTGGTGACCTTCACCGCTGACCTGGGTCAGGGTGAAGAGGTCGAACCTGCACGTGCCAAGGCGCAAGCCATGGGCGTGAAAGAGATCTACATTGACGACCTGCGCGAAGAGTTCGTCCGCGATTTCGTTTTCCCGATGTTTCGCGCCAACACTGTCTACGAAGGTGAGTACCTGCTGGGTACCTCCATCGCACGTCCGCTGATCGCCAAGCGCCTGATCGAGATCGCCAACGAAACGGGCGCCGACGCCATTTCTCACGGCGCCACCGGCAAGGGCAACGACCAGGTACGTTTCGAACTGGGTGCCTACGCACTCAAGCCAGGCGTTAAAGTCATTGCGCCGTGGCGTGAATGGGACCTGCTGTCCCGTGAAAAGCTGATGGATTACGCTGAAAAGCACGCTATTCCGATCGAGCGCCATGGCAAGAAGAAGTCGCCGTACTCGATGGACGCCAACCTGCTGCACATTTCCTATGAAGGCGGCGTGCTGGAAGACACCTGGACCGAGCACGAAGAAGATATGTGGAAATGGACGGTCTCCCCGGAGAACGCTCCAGACAAGGCGCAGTACCTGAAACTGACTTACCGCAACGGCGACATCGTTGCGCTGGACGGCGTTGAAATGACCCCGGCCACCGTACTGGCGACCCTGAACCGTATCGGCGGTCAGCATGGTATCGGCCGTCTCGACATCGTCGAGAACCGTTATGTGGGCATGAAGTCTCGCGGTTGCTACGAAACCCCGGGCGGCACCATCATGCTGCGTGCCCACCGCGCCATCGAGTCCATCACCCTGGACCGTGAAGTCGCCCACCTTAAAGACGAGCTGATGCCCAAGTATGCCAGCCTGATCTACACCGGTTACTGGTGGAGCCCTGAGCGTCTGATGCTGCAACAGATGATCGACGCCTCCCAGGCTCACGTGAACGGTGTCGTGCGCCTGAAGCTGTACAAGGGCAACGTGATCGTCACCGGCCGCAAGTCCGATGAGTCGCTGTTCGACTCCAACATCGCCACCTTCGAAGAAGACGGCGGCGCCTACAATCAGGCGGACGCGGCAGGCTTCATCAAGTTGAACGCACTGCGCATGCGCATTGCTGCCAACAAGGGCCGCTCGTTGTTCTGAACCGTGCGCCCGTCGTGAAAAATGGCCCCTTTTGCAAGGGGTCATTTTTTTTGCCTGGATTTTAGATGCGGCGCTGTTTATTAGCGTTTAGCGTGTGTTTAAGGATTTTTTCGTAACTTGCGCAATTATTATCCAGTTTATCTTTATGTTTTTAAGGTTGAATGATTTTTTACATCTGAGGGGGAACTATGTCTGACAGAAAATTCACTCATGTAGCTGCAATGGATATGTGAGTTTTTGAATTTTCTGTAGGAATTATGGAAGTGTCGAAATATGTTAAATGGAACTAATGCGGATAGTTTTTCCGGGGCGGTTTGCTGGCGCCATTGCGACAAACAAGGGGTATTTCCTGAAAGACTTGTGCGGCACGTTTACTTTCACGGGCTGATGGTCATGATCTTTCACTCAAAATATGTACGCGTCGAGAAAGGTCTGAAAGCAACCATAAAGCTCTATGCATCTAAGTTGGCGAATTTTTGTAGGCTAATTCCTATCTTCTTGTGGGTTGGGTCTCTGCCTGCTCTTGCTCGGGGGGGGAATGCTATGCCAACTAGTAATCGACTAGGCTATTGTGTTTGCTCTAAATAATTCGAACAGCGAAATTGGACTTTCTCATGAATAAAGTGCTGATCGTGGATGATCATCCCGTCATTCGTCTTGCTGTGCGCATGCTAATGGAGCGTCATGGTTATGAGGTCGTTGCCGAGACTGATAACGGTGTCGATGCGTTGCAACTTGCACGGGAACATATGCCGGATATTGTGATACTGGATATCGGAATCCCCAAGCTCGACGGCCTGGAAGTTATTTGTCGGCTGGCTTCGACCAAGCAAGCCGTCTCGTTCAAGGTGCTGGTGCTGACGTCCCAGGCGCCTGGCCATTTTTCCATGCGCTGCATGCAGGCGGGTGCCGCCGGCTATGTGTGCAAGCAGCAGGATCTGACAGAGTTGCTCAGTGCCATCAAGGCGGTGCTTTCCGGCTATAGCTATTTCCCGAACCAGGCGCTCAACTCAGTGCGGTCAACCATGGGCAATGCCAGTGAAGCCGACATGGTCGAACGCTTATCGGGACGGGAGATGATGGTGCTGCAGCAACTGGCCCGTGGCAAAACCAACAAGGAAATTGCCGATGGCATGTTCCTCAGCAACAAAACCGTCAGTACCTACAAGACGCGCTTGCTGCTCAAGCTCAATGCCAGGTCCCTCGTGGACCTGATCGAACTGGCCCAGCGCAACGGCTTGGTCTAGGAGGATATTGCCCCCCTTGAATACCCGTGTAACCGGCAGAAAAAAGCCTCCGTCAGGGAGGCTTCCGGCCGTCAACGGCTCGATCAGAGATCGAAGTCGTAATCGGCCAGCTGTTTTTGCAAGCGTCGCTCTTCCAGAAGATTGTCGATAGTGCGGCGTTTGCTTAAATTGGTCTTGGCCACCTCTGCCACAGGTGCCTCTACCACATCGTCATCCGACTCAACGAGGTCGTCTTCCACTTCCAGTTGTTCGTTGCCAGCGCTCATAAGGTTAACTCCAGGCTAAGACTGCCGTTGGGGCTCCTTATAGCGATAATCCGCGAACGGGTAAAAAAGATTTTTTCAATCGTCTGATCACAAAAACCAATGATCGCTCAATCGTCGGAGGTCTTGTCCTTGTATTCGCACAAGTCTTCGATACGGCAGCTGCCGCAGCGCGGCTTGCGGGCCTGGCAAACGTAGCGTCCGTGCAGGATCAGCCAATGGTGGGAGTCGAGCAGATAGGGCTTGGGCACGAACTTCATCAATTGCTTTTCCACCTCAACCACATTCTTGCCCCGTGCAATGCCGGTTCGGTTGCTGACGCGGAAAATGTGCGTGTCCACCGCCATGGTCAACTGCCGAAACGCCGTATTGAGCACCACGTTTGCCGTTTTGCGGCCCACGCCAGGCAAGGCTTCGAGGGCTTCGCGGGTTTGTGGTACCTCGCCTCCATGCAGCTCCAACAGCAGGCGGCACGTTTCGATCACATTCTTGGCCTTGCTGTTATACAGGCCGATGGTCTTGATGTATTCGGACAGGCCTTCCACACCCAGAGCGTAAATCGCGGCGGGTGTATTGGCCACGGGGTACAGCTTCGCCGTGGCCTTGTTAACGCCAACGTCCGTGGATTGAGCCGAAAGGATCACCGCAATCAGTAATTCGAACGGTGAGGAGTAGGCCAGTTCGGTTTTCGGTTCCGGATTGTCTTCGTGAAACCTTCGGAAGATTTCCAGGCGTTTTGCGGCATTCATAGGGACAGACGTTTCCTTGCAGGCGGTCGGCGTGATGTTAGTAATACACAGCGCAGTGGGTCAGCCGTTGGCCTCGGCATCTTGCAGCGTTTGCTCGGCGTCATTCAATGCAGCTTTCAAGGTTGCCAATTGATGCTCGTCAGCATGGTGATCCTGAGCCTTTTTCAACGCTGCACGGCGCATGGCCAGCTGGATTTTTGCGCGCTTGAACTCGGCGCTTTTTGTGGCCGTCTTCGGTGGCTGCGGTGAGGTGTTGGCCTCCAGTGCGGCAAGCGCCTGCTCGGATGCCTCGAACTGTCGCTGCAGCATAATCAATTGCGACTGTTGCTCAAAGGTCGGCGGATGCCCAAACGCTTTCAAGGATTTGTGCAACTGAGCGCGACTCATGGCGACGCTGCTTTTGGCCTGCTTGATCGCAGCGTCCTGAGCGGCCTGAGTGTTATCGACCGGTGCAACCTCCATCGGCGCTGCGCGCTTGGCTCGTGCCAGGCGTTCGGCGAGCTTGCAGGCTTCTTCACGTTGCAGGCGGGCGTTACGTTGTTCGAAGCGTCGCCGCGCCCGGTTGCGTTTGAGGTCGCGTGCACGCCGTTCATCATCGTTGCTGGCCAAGTCACCGACGATAGGCACAACGTCAGCAAGCGGGCGCATCTCGATACAGTCGACAGGGCAGGGCGCAACACACAGGTCGCAACCTGTGCACTCGTCGACAATCACGGTGTGCATCAACTTGGCGGCACCCACAATGGCGTCCACCGGGCAGGCCTGGATGCATTTGGTACAGCCGATGCATTCGCCCTCGCGGATATAGGCGACTTGCGCAGGCGCATCTCCACGGCTGGTGTCCAGCTCCAGTACCGGCAGGCGCAGCAGTTGCGCGAGCCCCTCAATGGTTTCCTGCCCACCGGGCGGGCACTTGTTGATGGCTTCGCCTTTAGCGATGCTTTCTGCGTAAGGCTTGCAACCCGGGTGCCCGCACTTGCCGCATTGAGTCTGCGGCAGCAGCGCGTCGATACGTTGAATGAGGTTCATGCTGTGATCATAGCGTTGACGCCCGGCCCAGGGAGGAGGGCAAGCTGAGAAGCCCCGCCGTTAGCAACAGCGGGGCATTTTGCAGAGGTTACTTGATGCGTTGACCCGGCTTGGCACCGCTGTCCGGGCTCAGCAGGTAGATTTCTTCGCCGCCAGGGCCCGCAGCCATCACCATGCCTTCGGAAATGCCGAACTTCATTTTCCGTGGCTTGAGGTTGGCGATCATCATGGTCAGGCGGCCATCGAGCTTGGACGGGTCCGGGTAAGCGCTCTTGATGCCGGAAAACACGTTGCGCTGCTCGTCACCGATATCCAGCGTCAGGCGCAGCAGCTTGTCGGCACCTTCGACGGCTTCGGCCTTGATGATCAGCGCCACGCGCAGATCCACGGCGGCAAAGGCGTCGAAATCGATTTCCGGGGAAATCGGGTCCTTGGCCAGCTCGCCATTGCCCGCCGGCGTGGATTGGCCGGTATCAGTCTGGCTGGCGACCAGGTCTTCTTTCGAAGCGTCGGTCATTGCCTGGACTTTCACCGGGTCAATTCGGGTCATCAAGGGCTTGAACGCGTTCAACTGATGATTGCCGAGCAAGGTGGTGTGATCGTTCCAGCTCAACGGCGGTACGTTGAGGAACGCCTCGGCATCGGCGGCCAGCAATGGCAGCACCGGCTTGAGGAAGATCACCAACTGACGGAACAGGTTGACTCCGGTGGCGCAGATCGCCTGGACTTCAGCTTCCTTGCCTTCCTGCTTGTTCAGTGACCACGGCGCCTTGTCGGCGATCCAGGCGTTGGCGCGGTCGGCCAGGCCCATGATCTCGCGCATGGCGCGGGCAAAGTCGCGGGCTTCATAAGCGTCGGCGATGCTCGGCGCGGCGGCCAGGAAGGCGTCGGTCAGTTCCGGTGCGGCGTTCTCGGCGACCAGTACACCGGCGTTGCCCTTGTGGATAAACCCGGCGCAACGGCTGGCGATGTTGACGACTTTACCCACCAGGTCCGAGTTGACCTTCTGTACGAAGTCTTCCAGGTTCAGGTCCAGGTCGTCGACGCCACGGCCCAGCTTGGACGCGTAGTAATAGCGCAGGTATTCCGGCGACAGGTGGTCCAGGTAGGTGCGCGCCTTGATAAAGGTGCCACGGGACTTGGACATTTTCTGGCCGTTGACCGTCAGGTAGCCGTGCACGGCAATACCGGTCGGCTTGCGGTAGCCCGAGCCTTCAAGCATTGCTGGCCAGAACAGCGCGTGGAAGTTGACGATGTCCTTGCCGATGAAGTGGTACAGCTCGGCGGTGGAGTCCTTGCCCCAGAACGCGTCGAAGTCCAGCTCCGGGGTGCGGTCGCACAGGTTTTTGAAGCTGGCCATGTAGCCGATCGGCGCGTCCAGCCATACATAGAAGTACTTGCCCGGCTCGCCCGGGATCTCGAAGCCGAAGTACGGCGCGTCGCGGGAGATGTCCCACTGCTGCAGGCCACTGTCGAGCCATTCGGAGAGTTTGTTGGCCACGGCGTCCTGCAAGGTGCCGCTGCGCGTCCAGGTTTGCAGCATTTGCTGGAAATCCGGGAGCTTGAAGAAGAAGTGCTGCGAGTCTTTAAGCACCGGAGTGGCGCCGGAGATCGCTGACTTGGGATCCTTCAAGTCGGTCGGTGCGTAGGTCGCGCCGCATTTTTCGCAGTTGTCGCCGTACTGGTCTTCGGTGCCGCATTTCGGGCAGGTGCCCTTGATGAAACGGTCGGCCAGGAACATCTTCTTTTCCGGGTCGAAATACTGGGTCACCGAACGTTGGTCGATGTGCCCGGCTTCTTTCAGCCGCAGGTAGATCTGGCTCGACAGCTCGCGGTTTTCGTCCGAGTGGGTCGAATGGAAGTTATCGAAGTCCACCAGAAACTCGGCAAAGTCGGCGCTGTGTTCAGCCTGCACATTGGCGATCAGTTGTTCCGGGGTGATGCCTTCCTTTTCGGCGCGCAACATGATGGCCGAACCGTGGGCGTCGTCCGCGCAGACATAAATGCATTGATTGCCGCGATGCTTCTGGAAGCGCACCCACATATCGGTCTGGATGTACTCAAGCATATGGCCAAGATGGATCGAACCATTGGCATAGGGCAGGGCGCTGGTAACGAGGATCTTGCGTGGCTCGGACATGGGGCTCGGCTACTTGATGAAACGGAGGTCGGCCACTATAAAGCGCCGGGAAATTTATTTCACCCCGTGACGCTGTTTCAGTATCTTGCGCACCTTCGAAAGCATGCCGCTCGGCGGCTGGAACGGTTAGGATAGCCGCCTGTTTCAGTCAGTCTTTTTTCGGGAGTAGCCCATGAGCGCCGTCAATCGCGCAGCGGTGGAAGCCGTTCTTCGCCAGTACACCGACCCTTATTTGAACCAGGACCCGGTCAGTGCCGGTTGTGTGCGTGCCATCGAGGTCCAGGGCGACCAAGTGTCGGTGCAGTTGCAACTGGGTTATGCCGCGGGTTTGTTCAAAAGCGGTTGGGCGCAGATGTTGCAAATGGCCATCGAGGGCCTGGACGGCGTGGGTTCGGCCAAGGTCGATATCCAATGTGTGATCGCGCCGCACAAGGCCCAGGCGCAGATCCCGGGCCTGGCCAACGTCAAGAACGTGGTGGCGGTGGCGTCCGGCAAGGGCGGTGTGGGTAAATCGACCACGGCGGCCAACCTGGCCCTGGCCCTGGCGCGGGAAGGTGCGCGCGTGGGCATCCTCGATGCCGACATCTACGGGCCGAGCCAGGGCGTGATGTTCGGCATCGCCGAAGGCACGCGGCCGAAGGTGAAGGATCAAAAATGGTTTGTGCCCATCGAGTCGCTGGGTGTGGAAGTGATGTCCATGGCGTTTCTCACCGATGACAACACGCCGATGGTCTGGCGCGGGCCGATGGTCTCCGGTGCGTTGCTGCAACTGGTCACACAAACGGCTTGGGGCGACCTCGACTACCTGGTGATCGACATGCCGCCAGGCACCGGCGACATTCAGTTGACCCTTGCGCAGAAAGTTCCGGTGGCCGGTGCAGTGATTGTCACCACGCCTCAGGACCTGGCGCTGCTCGACGCCAGGAAAGGTGTGGAGATGTTCCGCAAGGTCAACATCCCGGTGCTGGGTGTTGTGGAAAACATGGCGGTGCACATCTGTTCCAACTGCGGGCATGCCGAGCATCTGTTCGGTGAAGGTGGGGGCGAGAAGCTCGCTACCCAGTATGGCGTTGAACTGTTGGCATCGTTGCCATTGGCGATGGAGATTCGCGAGCAGGCCGATGGTGGCAAACCTACCGTAGCGGCAGAGGCTGATGGGCAGATCGCGATGATCTATCAGGAATTGGCCCGTCACGTCGGTGCGCGGATTGTTTTGCAGGAAGCGACGACGCCGGCGATGCCGACCATTACCGTGAGCGACGATTGATTAGGCTTTAACGGTTACGTGAAAAGCCTGACGATCCGTGGTGCTCTCAGGTTTTTCGCGAGCGAGCTCGCTCCTACAGGTGGGGCGCCAATAGGGCTTGCTGCTACTTTGCGTAATGCGCGTGTAAGCATTCGCTTACTTTTCCGTAAGTGTTTGGTTTTTTTAGCGGTTACGTACGTCTTGAATCGACGAAGCTATTATCTAAGCTTTTGAAAAATAAAGATTATTTTAATTCTGGCGAGCGGAAAAGTTTGTCAGCCCGCCGTGGGGATCGCGTTGAACTTCTCTGGGAACGCTCTAACATCAGCCCTGTGTCCACGGATTGGCACAGCCATCAAGGAACGATGGTTTGAAGGAACGTCGCAGGATGCGATTCATCAGGATGATGAAAAGGAATACAGGGACTAGGGAAAAAATGTGGGCGGGTCATACCGCCCCTTTTTTTTGCCTGTAGAAAAGTGAATGCAGGCACCCGAACGCAAAAAAGGCCCTCAAGGGGCCTTTTTTTGTTGGGCAGCGGCGCTTTAGCGCTCTAGTTGCTCAATTTTGTTGGGCTTGCCATCCCATTCAGCGGCATCCGGCATCGGATCTTTGCGCTCGGTGATGTTTGGCCACACTTCGGCCAGCTCGACGTTCAATTGAATGAATTGCTCCATGCCCGCAGGCACTTCGTCCTCGGAGAAAATCGCGACGGCCGGGCATTCTGGTTCACACAGGGCGCAGTCGATGCACTCATCCGGGTGGATAACCAGGAAATTCGGGCCTTCGTAGAAGCAGTCCACCGGACAGACTTCTACGCAGTCGGTGTACTTGCACTTGATGCAGTTGTCGGTGACGACGAAGGTCATTTCTAATTTTCTCCTCAGGCGGCGGCAGCGAAACCCCTTGTGGTGGGGTTCGCGAGGTTTGAGAGCGATAGTCTGCGGACCAGGCTAAAAGCCCGCAGCATCCCAAACCGCGCGAGATTCTATCAGCTTGCAAGCGTCTGCGTTATATCCGAGTCTTCAGTGCATATAACATTTCGAGCGCTTTACGCGGCGTCAAGTCATCCAAGTCAAGTTTTGCCAACTCATCCAGCACTGGATGGGGCAAGCTGGCGAACATATCGCTCTGGTGCGGCGCGGCAGGTTTCTTGCTGGCCTTGGCAGGGCTGGCGACCACGGTTTCATGGGGCAGCGCTGTTGTTTCCAGGCGGCTGAGGTGTTCGCGGGCACGGGTGATCACCTCGTTCGGCACACCGGCCAACTGCGCCACGGCCAGACCATAACTCTGGCTCGCCGGCCCTGGCAGCACATGGTGCAGGAACACGATGCGCTCGTTGTGCTCGGTGGCATTGAGATGCACGTTGGCCACCAGCGGCTCGCTTTCCGGCAACACCGTCAGCTCGAAGTAGTGCGTGGCGAACAGCGTGTACGCACGCAGATGCGCCAAGCGTTCGGCCGCGGCCCAGGCCAGGGACAGGCCGTCGAAGGTGCTGGTGCCGCGGCCCACTTCGTCCATCAGCACCAGGCTGCGTTCGGTGGCGTTGTGCAGAATGTTGGCGGTTTCGCTCATTTCCACCATAAAGGTCGAACGGCCGCCGGCCAGGTCATCGCTGGAGCCGATCCGCGTGAAAATGCGGTCTATCAGGGACAATTCGCAACTGGCTGCCGGTACGAAGCTGCCGATATGCGCCAACAACACGATAAGCGCGGTCTGGCGCATGTAAGTGGATTTACCACCCATGTTCGGACCGGTGATCACCAACATGCGGGTATCGTCGTCCAGCGACAGGTCATTGGCGACGAACGGCGTGGTCAGCACCTGCTCTACCACCGGGTGACGACCTTGCACGATACGCATGCACGGTTCGCTGACAAACCGTGGGCAATTGAGGTCCAGGTTCAGCGCACGTTCGGCGAGGTTGCTCAATACATCCAGCTCCGCCAGGGCGGCGGCGGTGTCTTGCAACGGCGCCAGGCGGCTGATCAAGTCCTCGAGCAAGGCTTCGTAGAGCATTTTTTCCCGCGCCAGGGCGCGGCTTTTGGCTGACAGCGCCTTGTCTTCGAACTCTTTGAGCTCAGGGGTGATAAAACGCTCGGCGCCTTTGAGGGTCTGGCGACGTTGATAGTCGATAGGCGCCGACTCGGCCTGCTTGCTCGGCAGCTCGATAAAGTAGCCATGCACGCGGTTGTAGCCGACCTTCAGGTTGGCCAGGCCCGTACGGGCTTTTTCGCGGGCTTCCAGGTCGATCAGGAACTGCCCGGCGTTTTCGCTCAGGGATTGCAGCTCATCCAGCTCGCTGTCGTAGCCGGTTTTCAACACGCCGCCGTCACGAATGATCGCCGGCGGGTTGTCGATAATGGCCTTTTCCAGCAGCGCCGCGAGGTCCGGGTAAGTGCCAGCGGTGACGGCAAGCTGTTGCAGGTGCGGCGTGTCCAGTTCGGTCATCGCGACTTGCAGCTGCGGCAGGGCGCTCAAGGCATCGCGCAGGCGCGCCAAGTCGCGGGGCCGCGCATTGCGCAGGCCGATCCGCGCCAGGATGCGCTCGATATCGCCAATCTCTTTCAGTTGCGGCTGCAGTTTTTCAAAGCGATAGCCGTCGAGCAGGCAGGTAATGGAAGACTGGCGCGCTTGCAGCACCGTCAAATCCCGCAGCGGACGGTTCAACCAACGGGTCAGCAAACGGCTGCCCATCGCGGTCTGGCAACGGTCCACCACCGATTGCAGGGTGTTATCACGCCCACCGGCCAGGTTGGTGTCCAGTTCCAGGTTGCGACGGCTGGCGCCATCGAGCACCACGGTATCGTCCAGACGCTCATGGCGCAGGCTGCGCAAGTGAGGCAGAGCAGTGCGCTGGGTTTCCTTGGCGTAGCTGAGCAAGCAGCCTGCGGCACCGATGGCCAGGGTCAGGGTTTCGCAACCGAAGCCTTTAAGGTCCTGCACCGAGAACTGCTGGCACAGACTTTTCAGCGCAGAGTCGCGCTCGAAATCCCACGGTGCACGACGCTTGGTCCCACGACGTTTCTCTGCCGGCAAGTCCTTGGGCCAATCATCCGGAATCAACAACTCCACCGGATTGATACGCTCAAGTTCCGCCAGCAGGTTCTCCCAGCCCTTGATCTCCAGCACGCTGAAGTTGCCGCTGGTGATATCCAGCACCGACAGGCCGAACAAACGCTCATCGCCCAACACCGCCGCAATCAGGTTGTCGCGACGCTCATCCAGCAACGCCTCATCACTCACCGTGCCCGGCGTAATAATGCGTACTACCTGACGCTCCACCGGCCCTTTACTGGTGGCCGGGTCGCCGATCTGCTCACAGATCACCACCGACTCACCCAGCTTCACCAGCTTGACCAGGTAGCCTTCCAACGAGTGGTAAGGAATCCCACACATCGGAATCGACTGCCCCGCCGACTGCCCACGCGCGGTCAGGGTGATGTCCAGCAGCTTGGCGGCCTTCTTCGCGTCTTCATAGAAGATCTCGTAGAAGTCGCCCATGCGATAGAACATCAACTGATCAGGGTGCTGGTTTTTCAGGCGCCAGTACTGCTGCATCATCGGGGTGTGGGAGGACAGATCGGAGGAGTTTTTACTCATTGGGTAATAGGCAAATTCGTTGAAAGTGATGGGGCAAAGGGGGCGCTTGGCCCAGCATTTTTTGCGATGGCGGCAAGGTTAACACGCGAGGTTGGACCTTCGCAGGTCGCAAGCGGCCAGGTAAACCACGAAAGCGGTGCCGCCTCAAGAAACACCAACATAACCGTGGCGAGGGAGCTTGCTCCCGCTGGAGCGCGAAGCGTCCCTGGAAAATGGCTGCTACGCAGCCGAGCGGGAGCAAGCGCCCTCGCCACAGGTTAGCGGTTCAATCAGGCATTGCAGCAGCGTTAGACAATCCGGTCAGAGCCCTGAAAATCAGGGGCTGACCTACGCGCATTCATATCTCAATACGAGATAGAAACGCGGGTCGTGAATACGATCAGACTATTTGGATCTACGCCCACTGGCCGGAAACAACCCTCTGATCACCCCAAGAAACGCCGCAAACAAATTGATTGAAGTCGCCGTAGTGATGGCAATCAATACATTGTCCGAGAACGGCGCTTTATCCGAGTAATACGTCGACCACCCATTCCAAACCAAAAGAACCGCCCAGAAGATCACACCGCAGGCGGCAAACCAGAATGCACGTCCCGCATACTTCTTGCGCAGTTGCCGTTCGGCCTTCTGGTCTTTGAGGTTCTGGTTTCTTTCATCGTCGGTGCCTATGGCTTGCTCGCCACCGGCTTGGGTGTCCTGGTCAGGCCCTGCCGCGGGGGGCAGGGTGAGTTCCAGGTTGTCGAGTTCTTCACTCACGGATGCGGCTCTTTGGGTGAATGAGTGTTGCCATGTCTTCCCAGTCGATGGCGGAACCGTCGGCACCCTTGAGGGCCCAGGCTGTGCCGTCCTCGTGGGACAGGTTGGACAGTTGGGTGCCGGACCATTTGCCGTATTTGTTAATGATCCGGTCAATCAAACGATGGGTGTAGGTATCGCTCTCAGGAACCCTCGGTGTCACGAAGACAATGTCTTCGGCGTCGGGCTTCAGGTTGCTGAGCAGCGCGGTCACCGGGCGATTACCGTAGGATTTCAACTCATGGTAAAGCGACGGGATGACCGGGCCATATTGCCAGCGGGCGAAGTGGTCATCCATCAGGGGCTGGTCCCGTTCGCGCAAATGCCAGGACTGTGTATAGAACAGCAGTTTCTGCAGCTTCATCGGGGTCAGGCCCGAAACCTTGCCTTCCTTCGCGCGTTCAATGAAGGCGTTAGCAACAGCTAGCGCTGAATAAGCCATGAGCACCTCCGTCGTTGCTGGCTACGTTGTCAAAGAGTTTTATACATAGGCCTTGAGTTGTCGACATGCAAGGTGTTGATCGGCAGCAATACCAAGCTGGCAGAATAGTAGAATGCAGATAGCTGGGTGTATATACAGTATTTTGATTCGAATTAATTGAAAGTCGGATGTTTAATGCATAAATATGCAATTTAGCATTTGCCAACCTCAGAAACTCCCGTCACTATCCGCGTTATGCAAAAACGCAACGTTTCTATCGTCTTAAGAGAACTGCTGGATCGCGACCGGATCTCCCCCACGGAGCTCCATCGGCGCACCGGCGTGCCTCAATCCACATTGTCCCGGATCCTCAGCGGCAAGATCGTTGATCCGTCGGATAAACACATCTCGCGCATCGCCGAGTATTTTCGCGTCAGTACTGATTACCTGCGCGGGCGCGCAGCAGTGGGCGTTGTGCGCGACGATGGGCGCGACCCGATGCATTCGGAACTCAAGGACATAAGCCTGTGGGACGACGACACCCCCGTTAATGATGACGAGGTGTCGATCCCCTTTCTGCGCGAGGTTGAATTGGCTGCTGGATCAGGAAGATTCGTCATCGAGGAAAGTGAGAAAGCCAGTCTGCGGTTCGTCAAGCGCAGCCTGCGGCATAATGGTGTGCAGTTCGACCAGGCCAAATGCGTGACGGTACGTGGCAACAGTATGTTGCCGGTATTGCGCGACGGCGCCACGGTAGGGGTGAATGCCGGCAAGAGCGGCATTGGGGATATCGTGGATGGCGACCTGTATGCCATCAATCACAACGGCCAGTTGCGGGTTAAACAGCTCTACCGCCTACCTTCCGGTATTCGCCTGCGCAGCTTCAACCGTGATGAACACCCCGATGAGGACTACAGCTTCCAGGATATCCAGGATGAGCAGATCAGCATCCTCGGTCATGTTTTCTGGTGGGGCATGTACGCCCGCTAACCTCCACGCGTAAGAAGAAACCCGCCCATGTGCGGGTTTTTTTTCGTCCATAGGAAACCGGCAAAACCCAAGCCCGCCAGGCTTCGAATGCATCCGTGCATTCCGGCAGCAAAAATAAATGCATTTGTGCATTGACTGTATATGCATACATGCATATTCTTCATCTCAAGCCAGCCAACAAGGCCTGGTGGAGGCGGCAAGGATGCTGCCAAGGAAGACAAGGAAGGCACGCAACATCGGCAAGGACGCCATCGAAGCGATGGCAGGGATGCCAGGCAACACCGGCAAGGATGCCGACGCTCTTTAGTTTCAACGCTTCAACAACAGGCAGCGATGAACCGGCCTTAACGGTTCAGAGGGTTGGCAACTGACCCGGGTGTGCAGCGTAAAGCACCAAAAGCAGTTATCCGGCAGACAGGGATCGTGGTCGGAAAAACATCGAGGAAAGGACCGTACCGCGCCAGTAGCGCCGAAAGTCCGAGGACATCATTACTGAAAAGCCCGGGCGACCGGGCTTTTTGGAATGCCTACCTACTCAAGCATTTGTAAATGAAATACGGACTATTTATTGCTCAGCCAGGAGGCGTGACATGACAAGTGAACAGCAAGCGTTAGCGGAGATGCCTATCTGGCTGGTCATCGTACTGGCAGTGATCGGCGGTGTATCCGGCGAGATGTGGCGGGCCGACAAGGAGGGCGCCCGCGGTTGGTCGTTGATCCGCCGCCTGGCCCTGCGTTCCGGGGCGTGCATGGTTTGCGGGGTTTCGGCTTTGATGCTGTGCTATGCCGCCGGCATGTCGATCTGGACCGCCGGCGCCATTGGTTGCCTGACCGCCATGGCCGGTGCCGACGTGGCTATCGGCCTTTACGAGCGGTGGGCGGCCAAGCGCATCGGGATCAACCAAGGCTCCCGCCAGGACCCGCAGTAATTGTTGCAAGGACGCTACTAAAATGACGCTTATCGAAAAGCCATCGCAACTGCCGCAGGCCGTTGGCGCGGCGCTGCATGCAGCCCTCCCGGGCCTCAAGGTGGGGAGCCACCAGGACTTCCAGGGCGACGCTGAAAAAAACGGCGTAATGGTTACGGTCGAAGGTAATGGCCCTGGCATTCGCTCTCGAGAGGGGCGCAAAGCCCACGTCTTGGCCATCTCACTCAGGGCCATGGTTGCTCCCGGTGCATTGGCGTTCGATGCCTGCGACCTGGCCAGCCAACTGATGGACCTGGTGCTGGATAACCGATGGAACCTGCCCCCGGCACAGTGCGATTTGCCGGCGAATATCGTCGCTGCGCCCGCTTTGCGCACTTCCGTAGAAACGGACTACGACACCTGGACGGTTTCCTTCACGCAAACTCTCTATCTGGGGCCGACGCTACTCGACGATCCCACAGGCCAACCGCTATTTGCCTGCACCTGGGACGTCTCCAACATCGACGACCCGGCCCAATACAAGCCACTGGCGGAGTAGCCCATGTTCGACGCGCTGTTACGCATGCAATTGGGACCGATCGTCGAACGCCTGGCCGAGATGGAGTCCCAGCTCGAGGACCTCTACCGCCGCGCCGAGAGCTTCTGCCGGATCGGCATCTGCCAGCAGGTCGATGCGGCCAGCAACACCTGCAAGGTCAGCCACGGTGACTTGCTCACCCCGGCGATCCGCTTTTTCAACCCCAGTGCCGGTGCACAAACCGAAACCCGCATCCCCACGGTGGGTGAGCAATGCCTGCTGCTCAACTACGGCGGGGGGGAGGGCGGTGTGCAATCCGTGGCCCTGTTCGGCCTTAACAGTGATCGCTTCCCGCCGGTCTCCAGCGTGGCAACGCTGACTCGGCGCCGGCATCAAGATGGCACCCAAAGCGACTATGACGACGCCAGCCACACCTTCAACTGGGTCAACGGCCCGACCAGCTTCAGCGGTTCCCGCGAACAGGTTGACGTCAAAGTCGGCGCCGCCAGCCTGACCCTCAACGCCCAAGGCATCACCCTGCAAGTCGGCGGCACCAGTCTGTTGCTGGATGCCGGCGGCGCGCACTTCAGCGGCCCGGTGGTGGACCATCAAGGACGCGTCATCAGCCCCCGATAAGGACACCCCATGCTTGGAATCGATAGGAACACCGGGGCGGCCGTCGACGACTGGCTGCAATTTGTGCAGCGCGCCACCCGAGCGCTGACCACCCCTGTGGGCACTCGGCAAAAACGCCCGTTGTACGGCTCGCTGATCCCACAGTTGCTCGGCCAGAACCTCGGCGACGACCTGTTGATCCTCGCCCAGAGCCACGCCGCGCAGGCCTTCTACAACACCCACAACGGCATCGGCGACTTCGACCCTCAGGTCATTGTCGCCACTCGCCAAGGCGCCGGCCTGCTGTTGCGGTTTGCCGGCACCTGGAAAAACCGCCAACAATCCTTCGAGGTCGTGACATGAGCATGCTGATCCCCGGCCAGAACCAACTGGCGGAACCGGCCATCATTAAGGTCGATGAGTTCGAACCGTTGCTGGCCGAATTCAAAGCGTTTGTCATCGACTATGTCGCCACCCGCGCGCCGCAAAGCGCAGCCAAACTCCAGGTCAGCCTCGACAACGAGAGCGAACTGCTGACCCTGGCCCTGGAGGCTTTTTGCGTGCGTCTGCAAACCCACGAACGCAAATACAATGCCCGCATCAAGCAGATGCTGGCGTGGTGGGCAACCGGCAGTAACCTGGATGCACGCCTGGCCGATATGGGCCTTGAACGCCAAATGCTCGACCCTGGCGACCCGGCGGCGTTCCCGCCGGTGCCGCCAACCCTGGAAAGCGACGACGACGCTCGCCTGCGTTACTACTTGGCCCCCCACGCGCCGGCAGCGGGATCACGCATGCAGTATCGCCGCGAAGTGTTCACCCTCGGCGAGCGCCCGGCGGTGAAAGTACAGAGCGCGACGCCGGGTGTGGTGACGGTCACCTACACCTTCGACCCTGACGGCTATGCGGCGCAGATCAAGGACGGCAACGCCCGACGCACCGCACCGGGGGAAGTCATGGTCACCGTGCTTTCCAGGGAGGGTGACGGCACGCCATCTGCCGACTTGCTTGACGGTGTACGTCGACATTTCGCACGGCCGGATGTACGGCCCGAAACCGACCTGGTCAGCGTCCAAGGCGCGCAGATTCAACCCTACAAAATTCGCGTGGTGGCCAAGATCAACGCCGGCCCGGACTCGGGCCTGACCCAAGTGGCGGCGCAGAAACTGCTGCAAGATTACGCAGAGTCCTGCCACCGCCTGGAAGGGCGGGTGGACCCCAGCTGGATCGACTACGCCATCCACAGTGCCGGCGCTGCGCAGCTGCAAATCCTCGAACCGCTGGCGCCGATTGTCAGCACCGCGTTCCAGGCCCCGCATTGCACGGGCGTCGAGGTGGAGGTGCGCACGCTATGAGTGAACCCAAAGCGAGTTTGCTGCCCGCCAACAGCTCACCGCTGGAAAAGGCGTTGGACCTGGGCTTCGGCACATTGCTTGAGCGCGTCACCCCGCCGTTTCCGGCACTGATGAACCCGCTGCACACCCCCAGCGAATTCCTGCCTTACCTGGCCGCAGACCGTGGCGTCAGCGAGTGGGATGCCGAGGCCAGCGAGGCGGAGAAACGCCTGACCGTGGCCTTGTCCTGGCAGATCCAGCGCCAGGCCGGCACACCCAAGGCGCTGAGTCATGCGGTGGAGTCATTGGGCTTCACGCCCAATATCAGCGCCTGGTACCAGCAACGTCCGCTGGGCGTGCCTTACACCTTCGACGTGCAGGCGATCATCGGGCGCAGTTGGTCCAGCGGCGACCACAACCGGCTGATCCGGCGTATCAACGCAGCGAAAAGTGAACGCGACCAGGCGACGATTACCATCGTGCATGAAACCGAAGGCCGGCTCGCGCTCACGCAAGTGCTCGACGCGCCTTTAAGCGACGGCGAGTTCTACCTGAACGGCGCGTTGCCGGACTTGGCGCTGGTTGCCCGGCTAAACAGTGCCGGGGTTGCCCAGCACTACACCATTAACGATTACGACCTCAGGGCGCAGCCATGACAGATGAAATCACGCGCTTGGTGCGCTTCACCTCCAAAGGTTTGGATGAAGTGCTGCAGGCAAAGAACCAGGGCCTCAAAGGCGAAATCACCCACATCGGCGCCGGCACCGGCCGCTACAACCCCGACGGCACGGAAGTGGCCTTGCGTGACGAGCGCCAACGGGTGGCCATCGTCGATTACGAAGACCTGGGCGAGCGCCAACTCAGGATGGCCGCGCTGTTCGATGGCGACGGTGAGTATGAGATTGGCGAGTTCGGGTTTTACCTCGCCAGCGGCACCTTGCTGGCGGTGTATTCCGTGGCGGGGACGTTGCTGACGTATAAAGCGGCGGCGGCGCGGGTGCTGCAGAAGTTTACGCTGGATGTTTCGCCGTTGCCGGCGGATAGCGTGACGATTGTGGTGGGGAGTGACAACTTGAATCTGTTGTTGGCGGAGGAGATCGCGATTATGGCGGCGGCTTCGGTTGGCAATATGTCCCGCCACGTTGATTTGATGTTTCGGGTTATGCATCTCGAGGCGAAGTAGTAGCACTGACAAAAGTGCTGGAAAGATTAACTGACAGGGAGTTGATGATGGGACTTGAAACGACTATCACAAAAGTTGTGGATGCATGTAACAAGCTTACGGAGACGGTTACTAACCAAATTGGGAAGATTGATGCGCGGGTAGAGGCGGCTTCAAATCAGTTTGCTGCTTGGCGTAATAGTGTGCAGGCGAAGGATATTAATGGTCGTGCGCTTTATAAACAGGATATAGACCTCACTGGGTTGTCTACCGACGTGTTTTATCCTGTTTGGTGGACTATGCCCGGTAACGAGGCGGGTGAAACAGAAATTACCGTTTCGCGGGTATATTATCGAGACAGTGACAAAGCACCCTTCGGTGAGGGGGTTTATCACATCGCTGGCTTGAACTTGCAACTCGAGGGTGTCGGGTATATATGGAACGGTGACGCTAACTTCCTGGCTATCAAGCGCATTTCTCAGACTTACCGTGAAACGGTGAGAGGTGTTTCGTTTGGCATGGTTTGTACAGCACGTGCCGTTACTGGGCTCAAACCCATGTACTTGGGTTTGGTCGCTGGACAACTAACGAATGCTCCACAGTTTTCTGGGATGTACCTGAGGGGCGGGCTGAGCTATACCATCACCAAAACATTTGATTATCCTGTTAATTACAGTAAGTTAGACACTGAAGTGATTATGAAAGATGACGTTAACGCCGATTGGGAAGTTCGTTGGGCGGTGAAACCTTATTCCTTGGCTCAGGCAGAGGTTGCGCTCGGTAAAACCCTCGAAGAGAAGCGCTTGGCTTATTCCCACGATAACGACATTCGCTATACCGCCAAGGTTTAAGGACTGATCAAATGACTTTGTTTATCGAAAAGTTGGTAACCCCTGCGGGTGACTCGTTGATCAACGTACCCGCCAGCGTGCAGACACTTAAAGGTCTAGGCTTTAGTGATCAGGCAGCTCAAGCGCTGATCGAGAACGCCACGTCCGCAGCCGCGCTCGCTAGCACTATTGCTGCCCGCCGCTCTGCCTACGTCAGCGAAGCTGACCCGATGTACCTCGAATGGCAATTCGACGGTACGGCTGAAAAGGAAAAAGAATGGCGAGCCAAAGTAGCCGAAATCAAGGCGCGCTTCCCCTTGCCAGAAGATAAGTAAACCCACCGCGAAAGCGGTTTTTTTTCGCCTCCCCAAAGCCCCCCCTCGCAGGGGCTTTTGCATTTCCCACCCGGAGATTTCCACCCATGCCCACCCGCCAAACCTACACCGTCCTCATCCCATTCCCCATCGGCAACGGCCATTGGTCTACCGCCGGTGAGGAGCTGGAACTGCTCGACGTCGAAGCATCCGCCCTGCGCACCGCTGGCCGCCTGGAACTGACCAGCGTCCTCAACTCCACCCCGAAGAAGGCTGAATAACCATGGCAGAAGTCCTGAACTTCGAGCACAACGGCATCACTGTGAATGCCACTGAATCCCCCGAGGCCATGGGTGGCCTTGGCGATAACGTCATTGGCCTGGTCGGCACTGCGCCGAATGCCCATGCCTCGATCCCGAAAAACGCGCCGTTTCGTATCAACAGCTTCACCACCCAGGCGCTGCTGGACCCTACCGGCACCGAGTCGGGCACCCTGTTCCAGGCGGTATACCAGATCCTCAAAGTGGTCAAGGTGCCGGTCTATGTGGTCATCGTCGAGGAAGGCGCCACCCCGGCCGATACGATCAATAATGTGATCGGCGGCAACGACCCGGTCACCGGTCGCAAACTGGGCCTGGCGGCCCTGAGCAGCGTGCCTGAAGACCTGACCATCATCGGCGCTCCAGGCTTTACCGGCACCAAGGCTGTGGCTGGTGAGTTCGCCTCCTTCGGCAAGCGCATCAAGGCCCGTGTGGTACTGGATGGCAAGGACGCGTCCGTTGCCGACCAAGTGACCTACAGCGGCGAACTGGGCGGGGCCGACCTCGGCTTCGACCGTTGCCTGCTGGTGCACAACATGCCGTCGGTGTACTCCAAGGCCGCGAAGAAAAACGTGTTCCTGTCGCCATCCTCGCTGGCCATTGCCGCATTGGCCAAGGTCAAGCAGTGGGAAAGTCCAGGTAACCAGGTGACGTTCGCCGAGGACGTTTCCCGCGTGGTCGAGTACAACATCCTCGACACCTCCACCGAAGGCGACTTGCTCAACCGCTACGGCGTGAGCTACTACGCCCGCACCATCCTCGGCGGCTTCTCGCTGTTGGGCAACCGCTCCATCACCGGCAAGTTCATCAGCTACGTCGGCCTGGAAGATGCCATCAGCCGCAAGCTGGTCAAGGCCGGCCAGAAAGCCATGGCCAAGAACCTCACCAAGTCCTTCATGGATCAGGAGGTCAAGCGCATCAACGACTGGCTGCAAACCCTGGTGGCCGACGAAACCATTCCCGGCGGCAGCGTGTACCTGCACCCGGAGCTGAACAGCGTCGAGAAGTACAAAAACGGCACCTGGTTCATCGTCATCGACTACGGCCGCTACGCACCGAACGAACACATGGTTTATCAACTCAACGCCCGCGATGAAATCATCGAGCAGTTCCTGGAGGACGTTCTCTAATGTTTACCAACCGAGTCAGACAGGCCATTGCGGCCACCCTTCAAGGCCTGCCGTTGTCCGCAACCGTGGAAGAGTTCACCCCGCCGAAGATCGAGTTCGACATGGAGCTTATGTCCGGCGGGCGCTTTATTGCCGAGGAAATGGCCAAGAGCGGCAAGGTGCTCAATGCCAAGCTGGTGCTGCAAGGTGCGGGCCCGGAAATCATGCTGGCCCTGGGCGTGCGCATGGGCGACGACATTTTGCTGAACGTGCGTGAAGCCGGCCAGGATCAGGATGGCAAAACCTACTTCACCTACCACACCGTCGGCGGCAAGCTCAAATCCCTGGAGGAGGCGAAGCTGAAGATGGGAGACAAGGCCACCACCACACTGGAACTGTCCTGCCGTACCTACAACCGTCTGGAAAATGGCGTTTCGGTGATCGACATCGACGTGCGCACCCAGAAGTTCGTACTGAACGGTGTCGACATTCTTGGCGATGCGCGCCGCGCCGTACTGATGCCTTAAAGGCCAGCGCAATCTGAAGCGAGCACGGTCAAGGTGGGAGCTGGCTTGCCTGCGATGTAGGCGACTCGGTATCCCTGGTGTATCGAGTGGATGCCATCGCAGGCAAGCCAGCTCCCACAGGGCCCATGCTCAGGTTTAGATTTTTCGCACTTTTCAACACCGCTCAACAAGGAATTCCCCATGGCCTGGATGCCACCGTTGCACATCCTGCTGTCCCCGATCACCGCCGACACCGGTGCAATGATCGAGCAGGTTCAACTCAAGCCGTTGTTCTACGC
This sequence comes from Pseudomonas sp. WS 5503, assembly GCF_012985385.1. Classification (NCBI taxonomy): domain Bacteria; kingdom Pseudomonadati; phylum Pseudomonadota; class Gammaproteobacteria; order Pseudomonadales; family Pseudomonadaceae; genus Pseudomonas; species Pseudomonas sp. WS 5503. The sequence goes on along the minus strand of NZ_JAAQWI010000001.1, from coordinate 732,851 downwards.
CGCGCAGAAAGACGCGCTGGCCCGGGCCGGTGATGACGAGGACGACCAGTTCTTCGAACTGGCGAAACTCGCCACCGGCCTGTCGGAAAAAGAGCTCGACCAACTCAAGCGCCCGGACTACGTGAGCATTGCGCAGTACGTACACGAAATGTCGACACGGCCGGCCTCGTTCTTCCTGAAAGAACAGGACGTGACGACCCACGACCAGCCTGTCCACCTGCTATTACCCCTGGAAGCCGCCGGCCGAAACCTGTCGGAACTGCCCCTGGAAATGCCCGCCCTGCGCGCTACCAAGGTGATGAAAAAGCTAGCCACTAACAAAGAGCGTGCCGAGTTCATCACCGCCCATTGTACCGGCCTGATGATTCCCGATCTTGCCGGCCTGACCGTGCCCGACTGGACCGAGCTGCAGGAGCGCATCGACGATTTTTTAAACAAACCGGCGGACTTCTTTCGGAGCGCGACATCGAAGTGATTCTCGATGTAGTGCCGCTGGTTTACTCGGTGAACGAAGCGGAAATCCTCGATTGGGAAGCCGGCAAAGCATTGCGCCGCTACGACATCGCAATCAGTCGTCTTGGCGTCAAACAGGAGTAGAGCGCAATGGCAGATAGTAATCATGGAGCAGGGTCAGCCATTGCCAAGGACGGCGTGATGACTCAGGGCGCACTTCAGATGACAGGAATGCAGGCCAGTCTCAAACCTATCACCCAAGCGCTGCCGAGCCCGCTTGAGGTGGCACCGGGGAGTGCGGCGAGTTTGGCCCTGGCATTGGCCGATGCCAGCTTGCAGATCAAGCATCTGGCGGACGGGCAGGTACGGTTGGTCGATACGCTGGAGCTTTTCAACGTCTCATTGCTCAAAGTGATGGACGCCCGGCAAGCTCAAACTGCCGGGAGCGCAGAGGGTACGAAGACCGTCGCGGCTACAGACAAGCGCACACCCTCGCAGGCGCTGGACGCCGCGATGACCGATATTGATCAACTGTTGATGTTTGCCCGGCATGAGCGCAAGGCATTGCGTGAAGCCAACCTTGCCATGGCGTCCGAGCCGGTGGTGGCTGCCAGTGGTGCCAGTGCCGTCGACCTCGCGAAGGTCGAGTATGCCGCCGCCCGTTCCGGTATCGGCAGTGATCGCAAGGACGCATCGGGCAATATCGACCCCGTTGGGCGCCGGGCAGACCTGCAGCAGTTCGCTCGCGACGCTGCGATCCTGGCGACGGCGTTCAAGATCGACGTCAAAAATGCCGGCGAAATCATGGGCGGCTGGCGCGAGTCAATGCACCTTGATCGCGCACAAGCCTTGGACCTTGCCGACGCAACAAACGTGCTGGGCACCCAGGTATCGCTCAAGGCCGAATCGGCGGATATCGGCGCTGTTGTGCAACTCCAGGGCGCTGCCGCGAAGGCTGCGGGCATGAGTCCCGAACAGGCTGCAGCGCTTTCGGCGGCGTTGTTGAGCGCAGGTAACAACAAGGTTGTTGCTGGTGCCGGGCTGGAAAAAATCAGCGCCGTCCTGGCTAAAGGCGACAACGCCTCTGCAGGGCAACGCAGTGCCTGGGCAGAGCTCAAGCTTGATCCAAAAGTACTCGCGGCGGGCATGAAACAGGACGCCCCACAGGCCGTGCTTACGGTGCTGGAGGCGCTCAAGTCGCAACCTGCCGAAAGGCAGGCGGTGCTGGCGACGCAGTTGTTCGACGGCAACCAGACGATTCTGAGCCTGGTACCGGTGATCGACAGCGTGAAACAGGCCTTTTCGCTGGTCGCAGAAAAATCCACCTACGCCACTTCGACGCTGGGCGACCAAGGTTCGGTGCTGCGTTCGGCCGCGGTTCGTGCGGACTCTACTTACGCACGTCGGCAAGCCTACGAGGCCAGTACCACACGCTTGAGCACCGCCTCTGATACAGCGCTGGCCCCCGTTGTGGATGCCTCGCTGACCGCAATGAACGGCCTGGTCAGTGCCGTGGCTTGGCTCGCGGAAGGCCTGCCCAAGGCTGCCGCTGCCGTCACTCTGGCGGGGGCGGTGCTGATCCCGGTGGTTTCCGGTGTTTTCGGTGCCGTGAAGGACAAGATTTTCGAAAAGGTCGCAGGGAAAGTGCTCGGAGAGGGGCCGGCAGCAGGGAATAAAACCACACCGCCGGACAGCCAGCGCAAAGCCCCGAGTAATGACGGGCACAACGGTAATCGCCCGTCTGCTTCCGGCCCTGGCATCTCTGGCAAGGCGGCGAAGGTGAGCAAGCTGGCCAAAGGGGTCCCCCTGGGTTTGGTGGTGGCCCAGGCCGGTGTCGAGATGACGCAAGGCGCGATGACCGGAAACCTGGGTCAAACGGTCGGCACTAGCGTGGGCTCCATCGGCGGCGGTGTTGCCGGCGGTGTCGTCGGTGATGTGGCCGGGATGGCGATAGGCCGAGCGGTCGGCACGCTGGCGGGAGCTGTTATCGGTTCGGTTGTTCCGGGTGCCGGCACAGTGTTGGGCGGTGTGATGGGCGGCGTCGCCGGGGGCGCAATCGGTAAGGTAGTCGGTGGCGCCGTGGGCACTTTCGTGGGCAGTGACGTCGGTGCGTGGCTGGCTGAAAAAGTGATGGGGACGGGCGATCGCCTGCCATCCCCCACGGAGGTCAGCAAAAACCTCAACGCCCCTCAGGCCGACAACCGCCAAATCAACTTCGCCCCGCAAATCACCATCACCGCGCCTGAGCAAGCCAGCCATCACCAGCTGGCGGCGCTCGTGGTGCAACAGATCGAAGCGCAATTTACCCCGCTGTCGATGGACAACCTGCTGGCGACCCGACGCGGCGCAGCACTCACCGATGGAGCTGTGTGATGCGACAACAGATGGTCTTGGGTACTTTTATTTTCGGGCTGTCCCGTGGGTTCGCCTACGACACGCTTGATCGTGGTAGCAGCGGGGGCTGGGTCAGTCTCGACATCATTGCCGGCAAACCTAAATCCAGCCAGGTCGGCCAGGGGCTCGAAACGCTGGCATTGGGCGGCAAGGCTGCGCGCGCCGATGGCATGGCGCGCCTGGATGAGTTGCGCACCCTGCAGGCCCTGCGGGCGCCGTTGCCTTTGGTGGACGGGTTGGGGCGTAACTGGGGGCTATGGACCATCCAGTCGATCAGTGAAAAACAAGCCAGCGTGATCGACGACGGGACGGCCATGGTGATCAATTGGACATTGTTACTGGAGGAGTTCGTCAATGCGTAGGGTTCGAAGTATTGCCGGCGACTCGGTGAACCTGTTGCTCTACCGTGAACTGGGACGCAGTGATGATGCCGCAGAAGAAGCGTTGTGGCGCTTGAACCCGGAGTTGGCTGAACAGGGCGCGGTACTGCCAGCGGGCGTCAGCGTGCTGGTGCCCGAATTGGACGCGCAACCGGTTGCGAGCCGGCCGGTTTCCGCCTGGGATTAAGGAGCCATCATGGCACTCGGATTTACACCTGTAGTGGAGCTATACGGAGCCAATGCCGCGTTATTCAACGAGAGGCTCTTGGAGTGGGAGCATACCGACGCAGCGGGGTTTGTATCTGATCAACTGAAGTTGACCCTCGATATCGAGGGGCTTGAAGGGCTGCCCGATCTGGGCGGCAAAATTGGCCTGCGTATTGGCTATCTGGAATCGGGCCTGGTGGATAAGGGTGTGTTCAAGATTACCCAGCGCACGCCGTCGATGTTCCCATTGAGACTGGTGCTGGTGGCCACGGCGGCACCGTTCGACGAGCACGAATTCAAACAGCGCCGCACCGCCAGCCATGGGCCGATAACCCTGGGTGCGCTGTTTCGCCAACTGACCACCCGATACGGTTTTTCACCGCGTGTGGCGCCTGAACTCGACGGTGAGCCGATCGCGCACATCGATCAGACCAATGAAAGCGACATGGCTTTTCTGACGCGCCTGGCCAAGCGCTTCGATGCGGTGGCCAAGCCTGTCGATGAGCTGTATGTACTGGGGCGCAAAGGCCAGATCAAGACGCTGTCGGGCAAGGCATTGCCGGATGTACGGTTGTCGATTACCCATGACAATCGTCCAGGTGACCGCGCGTTCATCAGCGCCAGTTTCACCGAAACCAGCCGTGCCAAATACAACGGCGCGCAAACGTCATGGTGGGACGCGGCAGCCGGAAAACAGCGTGTCGTCAAGGTGGGCATCGCACCCTTCAAAGTGGTGACACAGCGATACCAGAGCGAGGACGAAGCACGCTCGGCGGCGCAGGGAGAGATGCGGCGGGTGGGGCGCGAAGGGTTGCAGATCGATGTGGCCTGCCCGGGTAATCCTTCGCTGGCTGCTGAAGGCCTGTTGCTGCTGGATGAGTCGTGGCCGAGGTTCATGCAAGGGCGCTGGTCGATTAAAACGGTGAAATCCAGGGGCGAGCGAAAAGGTGGCTATCGGAGTACGGTCCAGGCCAGCGGTTTGTCGGTGTAGATCCTTCCTTAGAGTAAAACCCATGGTAATCACACATGCTCAGCTTCTGGGTGTAATGCCTGGAGCCCGCCTTCGCGCGGGCATTTTTTTAACCTTTCTAAATGCGGCCTTTGCGGGGCATCAGATCAATACGGCCCGTCGCGTCGCCGCCTTCCTCGCCCAAATCGGTCACGAGTCTGCCCAGTTACAGTACGTGCGCGAATTGGGTAGCGATCAATACCTGAGCAAGTACGACACCGGCAGCTTGGCCGCGCGGCTGGGCAACACCCCTGAGGCGGACGGTGATGGGCAAATGTATCGGGGCAGGGGGTTGATCCAGATCACCGGGCGCCGTAATTACATGGCGTGTAGCCAAGCTCTGTTTGGTGACGATCGTCTGCTGCGGCAACCAAAATTGCTGGAGCAGCCACAGTGGGCCTGCGAATCTGCCGCCTGGTTCTGGCAAAGCAACGGCCTCAATGAGCTCGCCGACAAAGACCAGTTCACCACCATCACTCGCCGTATCAATGGTGGGCTCAACGGTCTGGACGATCGTTTGCGGTTGTGGGTGCGAGCGAAGGCGGTGCTATGCGTTTCCTAGGTGCGTTTCGCTTGGTCGGTGTGTGCCTGCTCATGGCGCTTGTTTGGCAGGTGCAGGCGTGGCGATACGGGGCGCAGTTGGAGCTGCAATCGGTCCGACATACACAGGCGCTCAGCCAACAAAGCCAGGCAATTCTTCAGCAACAACAGGCTGAACAGGCCAAACGCCTGGCCCTTGAACAGCAAATCTCTACCAGCGATCACCAACACATTCAGGAATTGAACGATGCCCTGCGTAATCAAGCGGCTCTGCGCGATCGTCTGGCCACTGCTGATGTGCGGCTGTCAGTCCTTCTCGCCACCGTCACCACTGGCTGCACAGTGCCTGCCGCCCCCAGCCCCGGCGGCGTGGTTCATGCAACCTCGCGAGCCCGACTTGACCCGGCGCATGCTCAGCGAATTATCCGCATCACCGACGACGGCGATAACGCCCTGATCGCCTTGCGTGCTTGCCAGGCCTACGTGCAGGCCGTCGCGCATTAGCGTCTTGATGCACTCTGTACCTTGCATGGTCGATGGGCTCCTGTAGGGTAGGCAAACCCCCGCCCATTCCTGGAGACGATCGTGAAGGAAATCACTCAACTGGCTGCCGAACTGGGGCGCCGTTTGCAGGTGCTCAGTGCCCACGTCACCACTGCCGAGTCCTGTACCGGCGGCGGCATCGCCGAAGCCATCACGCGGATCCCGGGCAGTTCGGCCTGGTTCGAGGCGGGCTATGTCACTTATTCCAACCGACAGAAGACCCGGCAGTTGAATGTACCGGAAAAACTGTTCGCCAAAGTCGGGGCTGTCAGCCAGGAAGTGGTGGAGGCGATGGCCCGCGGCGCGCAGGAAAAAAGCCTGGCGCGGTTCGCCGTGGCGGTCAGCGGTGTGGCCGGCCCCGATGGCGGTTCGCCGGACAAGCCGGTGGGCACCGTTTGGCTGGCTTTTGCCGTGGGTGAAGAGGTGACGGCTGAGCTTGCACACTTCCCCGGCAACCGCGACGAGGTCCGCCGACAAACGGTAAAAGCCGCGCTGGAGGGCTTGTTGCGACGAGCTGCAGCAGAAATAGACAATCAGGGGTAGGCGATCTCGGATCTTTGTGGAACAATACTGTCTACTTATACAGGTGTTGGCCGTCAGGCCTTATTGATTACGTGAGGACTTTAATGGACGACAACAAGAAGAAAGCCTTGGCTGCGGCCCTGGGTCAGATCGAACGTCAATTCGGCAAGGGTGCCGTAATGCGTATGGGCGATCACGACCGTCAGGCGATCCCGGCTATTTCCACTGGCTCTCTGGGTCTGGACATCGCGCTCGGCATTGGCGGCCTGCCAAAAGGCCGTATCGTTGAAATCTACGGTCCTGAATCTTCCGGTAAAACCACCCTGACCCTGTCGGTGATTGCCCAGGCGCAGAAAATGGGCGCCACCTGTGCGTTCGTCGACGCCGAGCACGCCCTGGATCCTGAATACGCCGGCAAGCTGGGCGTCAACGTTGATGACCTGCTGGTTTCCCAGCCGGACACCGGCGAGCAAGCCCTGGAAATCACCGACATGCTGGTGCGCTCCAACGCCATCGACGTGATCGTGGTCGACTCCGTGGCTGCCCTGGTACCCAAGGCTGAAATCGAAGGCGAAATGGGCGACATGCACGTGGGCCTGCAAGCCCGCCTGATGTCCCAGGCGCTGCGTAAAATCACCGGTAACATCAAGAACGCCAACTGCCTGGTGATCTTCATCAACCAGATCCGTATGAAGATCGGCGTGATGTTCGGCAGCCCGGAAACCACCACCGGTGGTAACGCGCTGAAGTTCTACGCTTCGGTCCGTCTGGATATCCGCCGTACTGGCGCGGTGAAGGAAGGTGACGAGGTTGTTGGTAGCGAAACCCGCGTCAAGGTCGTGAAGAACAAAGTGGCCCCGCCATTCCGTCAGGCTGAGTTCCAGATTCTCTACGGTAAGGGTATCTACCTGAACGGCGAGATGATCGACCTGGGCGTACTGCACGGTTTCGTCGAGAAGTCCGGTGCCTGGTATGCCTACAACGGCAGCAAGATCGGTCAGGGCAAGGCCAACTCGGCCAAGTTCCTGGCGGATAACCCGGATATCGCTGCCACGCTTGAGAAGCAGATCCGCGACAAGCTGTTGACCGCAGCGCCGGACGTGAAGGCGGCTGCCAACCGCGAGCCGGTAGATGAAATGGAAGAAGCCGATACTGACGTCTGAAGCAAGCGATGACTGTTGTACTGGATACACTCGTCGCCGTTCGGCGCACTGCGATGGACCTGCTCGCTCGCCGCGAGCATGGTCGAGTCGAACTGACACGTAAGTTGCGTCAGCGCGGCGCAGAGCCTGAGATGATCGAAACAGCCCTCGACCGGTTGACGGAAGAAGGGCTGTTGTCGGAAGCCCGTTACCTCGAAAGCTTTGTGTCTTACCGCGCACGCTCCGGTTATGGACCTGCGCGGATTCGCGAAGAGTTGAGCCAGCGTGGACTGCAACGTGCCGATATTGACCTTGCGCTACGTGAGTGCGGTATCAGTTGGCAGTCGCAGTTGGAGGAAACCTGGCGTCGCAAGTTTGCTGGGCATCTTCCTATTGATGCCAAGGAGCGTGCGAAGCAAGGTCGCTTCTTGAGTTATCGCGGGTTTTCGATGGACATGATCAGCCGCTTATTGAGCGGTCGGGATATGGACGACTGAGCAAAAAACAAAAGGCCCACTATGAAAATAGTGGGCCTTTTTTTTTGCCTGCAAAAAATCACGCTGTTTCTGGTGTCATCCGTTGCTGTGCCTTGCCCTGGGCCTGTGCCCAGTTCTCCGGCAGGTTGATGTAATCCACCAACTCCCGCAATCGCCCCTGATCGCGACCGTTGAAATTGAACACCAAACGCGTCAAATGGCTGAACCTCGGTTCGTCATGGTCTTCGCCCGTATAGGCGAGTTGCTGGAACTCGCCACTGAGCCGCAGGCTGGCAAACGCTTGCTGCATATGGGCCAGGGCGCGGTCACTCAGTGGATGATTCATGCGCACCACAAACTCACGCTTAAGCCAACGGGTGGAGTGGAAGTTGGCGTAGAACTGGTTGATTTCGTCCACCGCCTCTTCGGCGCTGTAGACCAGGCGGACCAGTTTGAGGTCGGTGGGCAGGATGTAGCGATTGGCTTCCAGCTGGCTGCGGATGAAATCCAGGGCGCCTTGCCAGAATCCACCGCCCGGCGCATCCAGTAGCACTACCGGCACCAGCGGGCTCTTGCCGGTCTGGATCAGGGTCAGCACTTCCAATGCCTCGTCGAGGGTGCCGAAGCCGCCAGGGCACAACACCAGCGCGTCGGCTTCTTTGACGAAGAACAGCTTACGGGTAAAGAAGAAGTGGAATGACAGCAGGTTGTCGGTGCCATCAATGGTTGGGTTGGCATGCTGTTCAAAGGGCAGGGTGATATTGAACCCCAGGCTGTGCTCCAGGCCCGCGCCTTCGTGGGCTGCGGCCATGATCCCGCCACCGCCACCGGTGATGACCATCAGGTCGGAACGTGCCAACGCCGCACCCACCTCTCGGGCCAGCGCATACAGCGGGCTTTCCACTGGCGTACGCGCCGAGCCAAATACCGTGACTTTGCGCCGGCCCTTGAATTGTTCGAGCACCCGAAAAGCATGGTCCAGTTCACGGATGGCACGCAGGGTGATCTTGGCGTTCCAGCGATCACGGTCGTCCTGGGCCATGCGCAGGACGGTGAGGATCATGTCTCGATAAAGAGGGATATTCGGGCTGTTGGGGGCGATCAACTGAATTTGTGCGTCGACCTGCTGAGTGAGGTCGGTCCCGTTTTCTTCAAAATGACGAAGCAGCAAATCATTCGATTCATAAGGCATTCAATTTCTCCTTCTTTACAGGGCCTGGGTAGTCGACGAGAACGTCGCCTGGGCCACGACACTGCTTGTGTCGCGGCATGCCGCAGGAGGGCAGGCCTTTTTTGCCCTGAAATATGACAGAACAGCATTAAAAACTGTGGTGGGCGGGCATCTGGGATGAACTGATCATGGGCCGAAAAACCCTTGGCTGGCAACCGCTTATTGGGAGTTCATTACGCAGTTTAGTCGTTGGTGGCAAACGCAGAGGAAGCGTGCGCGCCGCTGGGAAGCAGCGCGGGAGGGTCAAGCAGAGGTTACTTTTTCTTTTTCGCCGGAGCCGGGCAATCGGCCTCTGCGAACTTGACGGAAGCCACCGGGCGATTGGTCTTGTTCTCGGTAATTTCGTAGCGCATCACTGCGCCCTTGGCCATCAGCTCGCGGTAGCCCGGGTTGGTGCACACACTGCGGCCCAGCTGGAAATACACAGCCTTGGGGTTGGCGCGCATCTGTTCGGCACGGTCAGGCAGCACGCTGAGGTGATCGATCAGTTGCATCCCTTCAACGGTGTAGGCGACTTCCAGGGTTTTTTCATCGATTTCCCGGGGCAGGTCCTTGTTGCTTTCGGCCGCGACGCTTTGCAGCTTCTTGTTCATTTGAGCCTCCAGCAGCGAGGCCGCGTGGGCGCCCATAGGCAAGACCAGCGCAAGGGCGACGGATGGGGCAACAAGGCGCAGCATGGAACGCAGCATGAAACTCTCCTGATTCGGTTACTGGTGCATAGACCAGCCACTGGGCTGTGCGTTCAGTGGCGCGCAATTATAGGTGAGCCCTTGCCACTACAGCCAGGCGTATCGCTGGTAAACTGCTGGACTTCTGTTTTTCACGAGTTTGTTCCGTGTCGATTTCCTTTTCTTCGCCGCGTGCCCGATGAGTCACGCCGTCTCCCGTTTGCGTACCCAGCGTCTGGCGCGTGCCGTCAGGCCGTTTCTCAATCGGGGTTCCCGTGCTGAGCGCTGTCCCGGCTGTCGGGTCATTCCTGAGTACTGCCTGTGTGCCTGGCGGCCTCAGGTAGAAGCCAAGTCCGCCATGTGCCTGTTGATGCATGACGTAGAACCGATGAAGCCCAGTAACACGGGCTGGCTGATCGCCGATGTCATACACGACACCACCGCATTCGCCTGGTCGCGTACCGAAGTCGACCCCGAGTTGCTCAGGCTGCTGGCCGACCCGCAGTGGCAACCCTACATCGTATTTCCCGGTGAATTCGTGGCGCCGCAACGGGTGGTCAGTGAAGTGCGCGTGGAGGAGGGCAAGCGCCCACTGTTCATCCTGCTGGACGGCACCTGGAGCGAAGCGCGCAAGATGTTTCGCAAAAGTCCCTATCTGGAACATTTACCGGTGCTGAGCCTGGCACCCGAGCAACTGTCGCGTTACAAGCTACGGCGCTCCAAGCGTGATGACCACTTCTGCACCGCCGAGGTGGCGGCGCTGTGCCTGGAGCTGGCCGAGGACCTGGCCGCCAGCGAAGTGCTGGATGCCTATCTCGATGTGTTCAGCACCCATTACCTGGCTGCCAAGTTCCAACTGCCACTGGATGCGGCAGACACCGTGCATACGCGCCTTGCACTCTACATCCCGGCGGGATAACCAGACGACGTTTGCATGATGGCACTGTAAGCCCGCAACCCGCTAAAATCCCCACGGGCGTAGTGCTTGACCCTCCAGGCTACGCTGGGCATGCTGTGCGCCGATTGGGCGCAACCCTGAATTATCGACGTCGTTTCATGTGTTTTTGACGTTGAGCGGGCCCTGTGGCGATCGCTGCCCGGCCGTCGCCTCGTGTATTGGTGAACCCTGAACCCATCAGGGCTCCCATAAAAAACAGGATCATTTAACCAATGGCCACATACGAAATCCTGATTGCCGATGACCACCCGCTGTTTCGCAGCGCACTGCATCAGGCCGTAACCCTGGGCCTTGGCCCCGATGTACGTTTGGTCGAAGTAGCCAGCATTGCCGAACTGGAAGCCCGCCTGACTGAAAAATCCGACTGGGACCTGGTGTTGCTCGACCTGAACATGCCGGGCGCCTACGGTTTTTCAGGGCTGGTGCTGCTGCGTGGCCAATACCCGCAGATCCCCGTGGTGATGGTGTCGGCCCAGGAAGAAGCCGACGTGGTGGTGCGCTCCAAGGAGTTTGGCGCCAGCGGTTTCATTCCCAAGTCCAGCGCGATGGAAGATATCCAGAAAGCCGTGCGCACGGTGTTGGACGGCGATGTGTCCTGGCCACCCCAGGCGTTTGAAGAAATCAATGTGTCCGACGAAGCCAAGGCTGCCCGCGATGGACTGGCCAGCTTGACGCCCCAGCAGTTCCGGGTATTGACCATGGTTTGCGAAGGTTTGTTGAACAAGCAGATTGCCTACGAGTTGAGTGTGTCGGAAGCGACCATCAAGGCCCACGTTACGGCGATTTTCCGTAAGTTGGGCGTGCGTACGCGCACTCAGGCGGCGTTGCTTTTGCAGCAACTTGAGTCAATCTCGCAACATTAAGTTACAGCCGCTTCACGCTTTTTTGACTTTGCGTGATCTAGCTTCCCCACTTCTTTGGTTCAGTTGCCTACATCTATGTCGCCTTTCAAGGGTCAAACCGGTATCAAACGTATCTTCAACGCAGGGGGCTATTCCCTGGATGGCCTGCGTGCGGCTTTCACTGGCGAGGCGGCATTCCGCCAGTTGGTGTTGCTGAACGTCATCCTGATCCCCTTGAGCTTTTTCCTGCAGGTCAGCCGGGTTGAACGGGCGCTGCTGATTGCAGTGTGTTTGTTGGCGCTGATCGTCGAATTGCTCAACTCAGCGGTAGAAGCGGCCATTGACCGTATTTCCCTGGACCGCCACCCGCTGTCAAAAAACGCCAAGGACATGGGCAGCGCCGCGCAATTCGTGGCACTGACCATGATCACCCTGGTATGGGCGGTGATCCTGATCTGAGGATCACGCGATACTCGGCAGTACGATCTCGTCGCTGCGCTGCACCCCAGCGGTGAAAGCGCGGCATAGTTCGAGAAACTCGCGCATCGCCGAGGTCTGGTACTTCTGCTTGTGCCAGATGAAGTAGAACTGCCGGGCCAGGTCCAGGTCCGGGGTTTCTACCGGCACCAGGCTGCCACGGCGGAAGGCATCACGCAGCGCCAGCCGCGAAATGCAGCCAATCCCCAAGCCTGACTCCACAGCTCGCTTGATTGCCTCGGTGTGTTCCAACTCCAGGCGGATATTCAGTGCGCTACGGTGGTGACGCATAGCCTGGTCGAAGGTCAGGCGCGTGCCCGAGCCTTGTTCTCGCAGGATCCACGCTTCGTGGGTCAACTCGTCCATGGTGGCCACGCCACGCTTGGCCAAATGATGCTGGGGCGCACAGAACACCACCAGCTCATCTTCTACCCACGTCTGCACCTCGATATCCGGGTGGCTGCAGTCGCCTTCGATTAGACCCAGGTCAATTTCGTAGTGCGCCACCTGATGCACGATATGCGCAGTGTTCTGCACATGCAGTTTCACCTGGCTCTCGGGATGCTGCTGCATAAAGCTGCCAATCAGCAGCGTCGCCAGGTAATTGCCGATGGTCAGCGTGGCGCCGACCGCCAGGGAACCGAAGCCGGACTTGCCGTTGAGCAGGTCTTCGATCTCCTTGGCTTGGTCCAGCAATGCCACGGCCTGGGGTAACAGCTGGTGACCGAGGGCGTTGAGGCTCAGGCGTTTGCCGGCGCGGTCGAATAATTGGCAGCTGGATTGACGCTCCAGCTCGGTAATCGAGGTGCTGGCGGCGGATTGAGATAAGGCCAGAAGGCCAGCAGCGCGCGAGACGCTTTCCTGCTGGGCGACGGCGACGAAAACTTGCAGTTGACGGAGAGTAAATCGCATATCGATATAACCGATAACCCTTATCTTAATAATCCAGTTAACAGATATTGTCGCCGCCATTAGAATGCTGTGCAATTGCGCATCCATACCTTTGGCGCAGACCCATTTCCAGGAGTCCCCCGTACATGAGCAACATGAACCACGAGCGTGTCCTCAGTGTTCATCACTGGAACGACACTCTGTTCAGCTTCAAGTGCACCCGCGATCCGGGCCTGCGCTTCGAGAACGGTCAGTTCGTGATGATCGGCCTGCAACAACCCAACGGCCGCCCGCTCATGCGCGCTTACTCCATTGCCAGCCCGAACTGGGAAGAGCATCTGGAGTTCTTCAGCATCAAGGTGCCCGATGGCCCGCTGACTTCCCAGTTGCAGCATCTGAAGGAAGGCGACGAGATCATCATCAGCAAAAAACCGACAGGTACTCTGGTGCTTGACGATTTGAAGCCGGGCAAGCATCTGTATCTGCTCAGCACCGGTACTGGCCTCGCCCCGTTCATGAGTGTGATCCAGGACCCTGAGACCTACGAGCGCTTCGAAAAAGTCATCCTGTGCCACGGCGTGCGCTACGTCAACGAAGTCGCCTACCGCGAATTCATCACCGAGCACCTGCCGCAGAACGAGTTCTTCGGTGAGGCCCTGCGTGACAAGTTGATCTACTACCCGACCGTGACCCGCGAGCCGTTCGAAAACGAAGGCCGCCTGACCGACCTGATGCGCAGCGGCAAGCTGTTCAGCGACATCGGCCTGCCGCCGATCAACCCCGAAGACGACCGCGCCATGCTGTGTGGCAGCCCAAGTATGTTGGATGAGACCAGCGAAGTGTTGAACAGCTTCGGCCTCAAGGTTTCGCCACGGATGCGTGAGCCGGGTGACTACCTGATCGAGCGTGCGTTCGTCGAAAAGTGACCTCGGGTTACTTGTAGGAGCGAGCTTGCTCGCGAAGAACGCCAACGATAACGCTGGCATCTTGACTGAACGCGGTGCCTGCTCGTTTTTCGCGAGCAAGCTCGCTCCTACAGTCGAATGCGTTGCAAAGAAAAGCCCGCGTTGCCTGTGAAGGCAGCGCGGGCTTTTGCGTTTCTGCGATTTACTGCGCCGAAACCACTTCCAGCACACAAATCATCCCCGGCTCCGGGTAGTGCCAGCGCACATCCACATCCCAGAACCGCACACCGTATTCGCGTTCCGACGTCGGAACCTGATACGCCGGCCGCGGGTCCTGTGCCAGGCACTGTTCAATCAGCTCCACCAACGGTTCACCAAGGCGCTGTGCATGGCCTTGCGCCTGTTGCAGTGCAGCCTTGAGCCATTGCACGCCGATCAGCGCGGGCGCATCGCTGGCGATGTCGTTGGTGGCGGCATCCACGATATCGGCATAAGGCACATACGGCTTGATATCCAACACCGGCGTGCCATCGAGCAAATCTATGCCGGAAATCCACAGGCGCCCCGGTTCCACCTTGTCCAGCTTCACCACCGACTGGCCGATGCCATTGGGGCGATGGGTTGCGCGGGTGGCAAACACGCCCATGGACGTATTGCCGCCCAGGCGTGGCGGGCGCACTTTCAGGCGTGGCTTGTCTTCCAGGGCCTGATGAAACAGAAACAGCAGCCACACATGGCTGACCTGCTCCAGCCCCTGCACCGCCTCACCCTGGTCGAACGGCGCTACCAGCTCCAGCACGCCACGGGCAGCCGGTGCCAGTTGCGGTTGGCGCGGGATGGCGAACTTCTCCTTGAAACAGGAGCGTACGAAGCCGACGGGCGAGATCTGGTAACTCATGGCTTAGGCACGGACCCGCAAGGTCAGGCCCTTGAGGAAGTTACGCAGCAACTGATCGCCACAGGTGCGGTAGTTGGTATGACCAAACTTGCGAAACAGCGCGCTCAGCTCTGGCTTGGACACCGGGAACTCCGCCGCCTTGAGGATTGCATGCATGTCGTCTTCCTTCAGTTCGAAGGCCACGCGCAGCTTTTTCAGAATGATGTTGTTGGTCACCGGGGTTTCGATCGGTTGCGGCGGGCGGCTTTCGTCCTTGCCGCGCTTGAAAATCACCAAGCCATCGAGGAAGTGAGCCATGACTTCATCCGGGCAGAACACGAAGCCTTCTTCCTCATCTTTCTTGAGGTAGGTCAGTAGGTCTTCCTTGGTCACGTCCATGCCGCCGAGCTTGATGATCTCGACCATCTTGTTGTCGCTGATGTCGAGCATGTAGCGCACGCTGCGCAGTACGTCGTTGTGAATCATGGTGGGCAATCCTGGTATTCAACTGATGACACCGCCGGAATCAGGCGGTGTCGGGAAAAGGGAACGGCTTAAAACTTTTCTTTGCCGGACAGGTAACGCCATTGGCCCACTGGCACCTTGCCGATGGACACGCCGCCGATGCGGATGCGGCGGATGGCGATGACTTTCAGGCCAACGGCTTCGCAGAACAGCGCGATCACGCCGGGTTGCGGATTTTTCATCGCAAAGCGCAGGCGGTTCTCGTTCTGCCAGCTGGCTTTGACGGCAGGCAGCTCTTTGCCTTTGTAGGTCAGGCCGTGGTTCAAGCGGTTAAGGCCGTGGGCAACCATGTCGCCTTCGACTTCCACCACGTATTCCTGCTCGATCTTGGCGGCATCGGCGGTCAACTTGCGCAGAATCTTCCAGTCTTGGGTGAACACTAGCAGGCCACTGGCCTTGGCTTGCAGGTCGGCGCTGGCGCTCAGGCGCAGAAAGTGCCCCTTGAGCGGGCGCTTGCCGAAACGGTGCTCTTCAGACAGGGTTTCGGCGCTGATCGAGGCCATGGCGGTTTCAGCATCCACGCCTGCGGGAGCGTGCAGCAGGATAGTCACCGGCTCTGGCGCGGTGGCTTTAGCTTCCGGGTCCAGCTCGACCTTCTCGTCAGTGACCTTGAACTGCGGCTCGTCGATCACTTCGCCGTCCACCGAGACCCAGCCGCCTTCGATAAACAACTCAGCCTCCCGACGGGAGCAACCGACCAGTTCGATAAGGCGTTTGGAGAGGCGTATGGGGTCAGTCATGACAAGGGCCGTAACAAAAGGGGGCCACTATTGTACCTGCCTGGCGCCGGTTAATCCCGGCCCCATTTCAGCACATGGGCCATAACAATTACTTAACTGACACAACACGGGTCAAATGTGGGAGCTGGCTTGCCTGCGATGGCGGTATACCAGCACCGGATGGGTAGACTGACCCGACGCCTTCGCAGGCAAGCCAGCTCCCACAGTTCAGGCATTACGGGCCCGTTGCTGCTGGTGTAGACGCAGGTGCAGCAATGGATAAGGCTGCCCAAGCCCATCATGTTCTGTTCGCCCGATCACCTCGAAGCCTTGCTTGAGGTAAAAACCCAGGGCCTGGGGGTTCTGTTCGTTGACGTCCAGTTCATCGGCATTCATGTGTTCGATCGCGTAACCCAGCAATTGCCGGCCCAGTCCCTGGCCACGGTGGTGCGGGTCGATAAACAGCATCTCCACCTTGCCCGCGGACACTCCGGCGAACCCGGTGATGCGTTGGCATGAGTCCTTGGTGCAGATCAGCATGACCGCATCGAGGTACCGGGTCAGCACCAGGTTTTTCAACATGTCGATATAGCTGTCCGGGAGGAAGTCGTGGGTAGCGCGTACCGAGTCCTCCCAGATCTGCACCAGGCGCGTGTAGTCGCTGGTTTTAGGTGTGTGAATCACCGAATGCTGACGCATACCCGCTGTCCCTTGCTGTATTCGGGGTTGATGGACAATACGATAGACCTAAAAAAGCCCCGCATCTTCTCAGAGGCGAGGCTTTTTTATCACCGTGCGATCAGTCGCGCTTTTCAGCCCACAAGTCGTACTCGTCGGCGTCGGTCACGGTGCACCAGACTTTGTCACCCGGCTTCAGGCCGCTGGCATCGTCGATAAATACGTTACCGTCGATTTCTGGGGCGTCGAAGAAGCAACGACCTACCGCGCCTTGCTCGTCGACTTCATCGATCAGCACTTCGATTTCCTTGCCGATGCGCAGTTGCAGGCGTGCCGAGCTGATGGCCTGCTGGTGCGCCATGAAGCGCTCCCAACGGTCTTGCTTGACGTCGTCCGGTACCACGGCCAAGTCCAGCAGGTTGGCCGGTGCACCTTCCACCGGCGAGTACTGGAAGCAACCGACGCGGTCTAGCTGCGCTTCGGTCAGCCAGTCCAACAGGTACTGGAAGTCTTCCTCGGTCTCGCCGGGGAAACCGACGATGAAGGTGGAGCGGATGATCAGCTCCGGGCAGATCTCGCGCCAGTTCTTGATGCGTGCCAGGGTCTTGTCTTCGAACGCCGGGCGTTTCATCGCCTTGAGCACTTTCGGGCTGGCGTGCTGGAACGGGATGTCCAGGTACGGCAGGATCTTGCCGGCGGCCATCAACGGGATCAACTCGTCCACGTGCGGGTAAGGGTAAACATAGTGCAGGCGCACCCACACGCCCAGGCTGCTGAGGGCTTCGCACAGCTCGGTCATGCGGGTTTTCACCGGCGCGCCGTTCCAGAAGCCGGTGCGGTATTTCACATCGACGCCGTAAGCGCTGGTGTCCTGGGAGATCACCAGCAGCTCCTTGACGCCAGACTTGACCAGGCGCTGGGCCTCATCAAGCACATCACCGACCGGACGGCTCACCAGCTTGCCGCGCATCGACGGGATGATGCAGAAGCTGCAGCTGTGGTTGCAGCCTTCAGAAATCTTCAGGTACGCGTAGTGACGCGGGGTCAGTTTGATGCCCTGGGGCGGCACCAGGTCGATCAGCGGGTTGTGGTCCTGACGTGGCGGCACCACTTCGTGCACGGCGTTGACCACCTGCTCGTACTGCTGCGGGCCGGTCACGGCCAGCACGCTCGGGTGCACGTTGCGGATATTGCCTTCTTCCACCCCCATGCAACCGGTCACGATGACCTTGCCGTTTTCCTTGATGGCTTCGCCGATCACTTCCAGCGATTCGGCCTTGGCCGAGTCGATGAAGCCGCAGGTGTTGACCACCACCACATCGGCGTCCTGGTAAGTGGACACGACGTCGTAGCCTTCCATACGCAATTGCGTGAGGATGCGCTCGGAGTCGACAAGCGCCTTCGGGCAACCCAGGGAAACAAAGCCAACCTTAGGGTTGGCTTTTGCGATGGTGGTGGACATGTCTAACCTCGGTATTGAATGACGCTGCCGGTCGTGCACGACAAGGCAACGGATGGGCGCTTGGTGCGCCTCTGATCAAAAAGTGCGCAATTCTATCGACGGGCAGCGCACTTGACCAGCTTTATGCAGGGAAATACGACGAGTGCTGCGCCGGGTAATCCCCATAGCTACTGGCGCGCGCTTAAGCCTGGACGTCTTGTTCTGTTCGGTGCGATACCACTTTAGACATGCCCACACCTAACGCCTGGAGGACTTTAAGCAAAGTGGAGAGCTTAGGATCACCGCCGACGCCGATGGACCTGTAGAGGTTTGCTCGATTGAGTCCTGTGTTCTGCGACAAGCTGAGCATCCCACCACGAGCTTCCGCCACTCGACGGATAGCGACAAGGAAAGCGTCCTCGCCACCGGCTTCATCTATTTCCTCAAGCGCGACAGATAAATATTCGAGGGCGAATGCTTCGTCGTTGCGAAGCATTTCCAGAACGCTATCTTCGTGCGGGCGGGTACGAATGGTCATTTTTGCTGCACCTTGTAAGATTTCCAGAGAGCCTTGGCCTGATCGATATCGTTCTGCTGTCTGGCCTTCGAACCACCGCCCAATAGGAAAATGATTTTTCGATCCTGGACTGCGTAATACACGCGAAACCCTGGGCCGAAGTCGAGCTTCATCTCAAAGACCCCATCACCCACTGGCTCGGTAACGCCAAAGTGACCAAGGGACGCCCGATCCACTCTGGTGGTGATTCTTGCTTTCGAACGCGTGTCCTGCACTGTATCCAGCCAAGCCTGGTAGATATCCACGCCGTTGATTGACAGTACGTGTTTCACTTCGTACATGAGGAGTGTATCTTAAAAGAGACAGTCCGATAGTTGAGTTTTTATATCGACTGCGCGCCATGCGAATGCACGAATGACTGATCAGGTAATCCGGCCAAGGCGCTCCTGCTCACACCACCCACGCAGCACGACTGAGCCGGGCCAGGAATATACGGTTGGCCGTAAATGTGATCAATGCAGGCAAAAAGGCGCCAAAGTGCTGCTGTGGCCGCTATGACTGATTGCCTAAAACGACACCCCGTTCACTTGAACGGGGAAATACGACGAGTGCTGCGCTATGCTTCGCGCCGTTGCGCACGGGTAAAGCCCTTGGGTCAATAAAACGTCTGTTACGAGAAGTAAAACGGCGCATGCTAGGGTCAGCTTAGAAGCGCTGTTTATAAAAGACCTCAGGTCAAAGGGCAGGAGTGGTTGATGGGTCAGGCAAGTAGTCAGGCAGCAGGTGCCGAGCATTCAAAAGCCAAGCCGATTGGCATGCTGGTAGCGGCGGTCGGCGTGGTTTATGGCGATATCGGGACCAGCCCGCTCTACACCCTTAAAGAGGTGTTCAACGGTGGTTATGGGGTGCAGGTCAACCATGACGGCGTCCTGGGGATCCTGGCGCTGATCTTCTGGTCGCTGATCTGGGTGGTGTCGATCAAGTACGTATTGTTCGTGCTGCGTGCCGACAACCAGGGCGAGGGCGGCATCATGGCCCTCACCGCGTTGGCCCGGCGAGCTGCCGGGAAGCACACGAAATTGCGCAGTTTCCTGGTGGTGTGTGGCCTGTGTGGCGCGGCGTTGTTCTACGGCGACAGTATGATCACCCCGGCAATTTCGGTGTTGTCGGCCATCGAAGGCTTGGAACTGGCGTTCGACGGCCTGGAAAAATGGGTAGTGCCCATTGCCCTGGTGGTGCTGGTGGCGCTGTTCCTGATCCAGAAACACGGCACCGACCGCATCGGCAAGCTGTTTGGCCCGGTGATGGTTACCTGGTTCCTGGTATTGGGCGGCCTGGGGGGGTACGGCATTCTGCAGCAACCCGAAGTGCTCAATGCGCTGAACCCGGCATGGGGCGTGCGCTTCTTCATGGTTCACCCCGGTATTGGCGTGGCGATCCTCGGCGCGGTGGTGCTGGCATTGACCGGCGCTGAAGCGTTGTACGCCGACATGGGCCACTTCGGCCGCAAACCCATCGCCCGCGCCTGGTTCCTGCTGGTGCTGCCGGCGCTGGTGCTGAACTATTTTGGCCAGGGCGCGATGCTGCTGGGCGATCCGGAGGCGGCGCGCAACCCGTTCTACCTGCTGGCGCCGAGCTGGGCACTGGTCCCGTTGGTGGGCTTGTCCACCATGGCCACGGTGATTGCTTCCCAGGCGGTGATTTCCGGCGCGTTCTCGTTGACCCGCCAGGCAATCCAGCTGGGTTACATCCCGCGCATGCATATCCAGCACACCTCCAGTGCCGAACAGGGCCAGATCTACATTGGTGCAGTGAACTGGTCGTTGATGGTCGGCGTGATCCTGCTGGTGCTGGGTTTCGAATCTTCCGGCGCTCTGGCCTCGGCCTACGGTGTGGCGGTGACCGGCACCATGCTGATGACCACCATCCTGGTATCAGCGGTGATGCTGCTGCTGTGGAAATGGCCACCGGTGCTGGCCGTGCCGCTGTTGCTCTGCTGCCTGTTGGTGGATGGCCTGTTCTTCGCCGCCAACGCGCCGAAGATCCTCCAGGGCGGCGCCTTCCCGGTACTGGCGGGGATCGTGCTGTTCGTGCTGATGACCACCTGGAAGCGCGGCAAGCAATTGCTGGTCGGCCGTCTCGACGAGGGTGGCCTGCCGTTGCCGATCTTTATCAGCAGTATCCGCGTACAGCCGCCCCATCGCGTTCAGGGCACGGCGGTGTTCCTCACCGCGCGGCCCGACGCCGTGCCCCATGCGCTGTTGCACAACCTGCTGCATAACCAGGTGCTGCATGAGCAGGTGGTGCTGTTGACCGTGGTTTACGAAGACATTCCACGGGTGCCAGCGGCGCGACGCTTCGAGGTGGATGCCTATGGCGAAGGCTTCTTCCGCGTGATCCTGCACTTCGGGTTCACCGATGAACCGGACGTGCCTGAAGCGCTGAAACTGTGCCATCTGGATGACCTGGACTTCAGCCCGATGCGCACCACCTACTTCCTCAGCCGTGAAACGGTAATTGCCTCGCGCATCAAAGGCATGGCCCGTTGGCGTGAAGTGTTGTTTGCCTTCATGTTGAAAAACGCCAACGGCAACCTGCGGTTCTTCAAACTGCCGGTCAACCGTGTGATCGAGTTGGGCACCCAGGTCGAGATGTAAGGCGCTGCCTACCGGGAGCCGGCAATCGGCTCCCGCTTTCCTTTCTGAACCCTGTGCAAACGATGGTTGTCGACTAGGCTCTATGCACTGTTGAACAGTGCCCACAGAACCCAGAAGAGGTGCGCCATGAGTCAGCTGCTCGAACCTTATACCCTGCGCCAATTGACCCTGCTAAACCGCATCGCGGTTTCACCCATGTGCCAATACTCCAGCGACGATGGCCTGGCCAATGACTGGCACCTGGTGCACCTCGGCAGCCGGGCCGTGGGTGGCGCCGGGCTGATTTTTACCGAGGCCACGGCGGTGACCGCCGATGGCCGTATCACCGCCCAGGACCTGGGCCTGTGGAACGACACCCAGATCGAACCATTGCGGCGCATCACCCGTTTTATCGCGGCCCAGGGCGCGGTGGCGGGTATTCAATTGGCCCACGCCGGGCGCAAGGCCAGCACCCACCGGCCATGGATCGGCAAACACGGCAGCGTCAAGCCGGAGGAGGGCGGCTGGGTGCCGGTGGGGCCCTCGCCGATTGCCTTCGACCCCAATCACACCCAGCCCAAGCCACTGGACGAAGCACAGATCCAGCAAGTAATCGCCGACTTTGTCGCCGCCGCCAGGCGCGCCTTGACCGCAGGCTTTGAGGTGGTGGAAATCCATGCCGCCCACGGGTACCTGCTGCACCAGTTTCTCTCGCCGATCAGCAACCAGCGTCAGGACCACTACGGCGGCTCCTTCGAAAACCGCATTCGCCTTGTGCTGGAAGTCACCAAGGCCGTGCGCGCCGTGTGGCCTGAGGAGTTGCCGCTGTTTGTGCGCGTGTCGGCCACCGATTGGGTGGAAGACGGTTGGAACCCGGATGAAACCGTGGAGTTGGCGCGCCGCCTGAAAGACCTCGGGGTGGATCTGATCGACGTGTCGTCCGGTGGTACCGCCGCCAATGCCGAGATTCCCACCGGCCCCGGCTACCAGACGCGCTTCGCCGAGCGCGTGCGAAAGGAATCGGGCATCGCCACCGGCACGGTCGGCATGATTACCGAACCGGCCCAGGCCGAGCACATCCTGCGTACCTGCCAGGCTGACATTATTTTTCTGGCCCGTGAACTGCTGCGCGACCCGTACTGGCCGTTGCATGCCGACGATGACCTGGGCGGACGCAAAGCCATCTGGCCGGCGCAGTACCAGCGGGCAACCCATCGGGACCAGCCGATCCATGAGTCGGATCTGCGGGATTGACCCTACTTACCTCTGTGCCAAACCCACCCTGATACGGTGGGTTTTTTCTTGCTCGCGTTTATAGGAAGGCTGATCCTTGGCGGTTGTTAAGCAGGAGAAGCTTATGCTGGTGGAACGCGCGTTAACCGAAGACGATATCCCTTTGCTGGCAACCATCGATCGTACGGAGCTGATCCCGGAGTGCTATCGCATGGACTGCGGCGAACTGGTGTTGTATGCCACACATCATGACATGCACGGCTGGCCCGAAGGCGAGGCTGAACAGGATGCGGTGGCGCTGCGTGCCTGCCTCCAGCGCGGCGGGTGGTTATGGGGCGTATTCGACGGCCAGGTGCTGGTTGCCGCAGTGGTGGTGGACAATCGGCCGTTCCATCACCAGGGCCTGCTGATGCGGCAGCTGAAATTCCTGCATGTCAGCCACAGTGCCCGCGGTTCTGGCCTGGGCGGGCGGTTGTTGGCGCTGGCTTGCGAGCACGGCCGGCAAGTGGGGGCCCAAGCGCTCTATATCTCGGCGACGGAGTCGCGTAACACTGTGGACTTTTACCTGCGCCATGGTTGCCGTCTGTTGCAGCAACCCCACGCTGAGCTTTATGCGCAAGAACCGCTAGACATTCACCTGTATCGACCCCTGCGTGAGTAATGGCTGTAGGTTTTTATTACCGCCGTTATTTTTTAAGTTAATACTCTAAAAAAATCCCACGAATGATGAGATAGTTTCTACGCTAAGGGTAAGCCCGACTCCTGGCCCAGGGAGACAGGCGGTTGGTCCGCGAAGCCGTTGCGCTTCCCGGGAGTTTGGAAATGGGCACCAGGAGTGTTTGACTGATATCAGGAGTAGCGGTCCATGGCCAAGTCCTATGGCGTAGCGGGTGCGGTGGCGTCTTTTCTGAGCCGTCGGATGTCCTTGCGGGGTCGAAGGTTGAGTTCAGATGAGATGGAGTTGCTGGTGCAATACCGGGCGCTGACCGAGAGCGATCAGGTGGCGATGCGGTATCTGATTGGTGCGATGAAAAGCGTGTCGCGGTTCTAAGCCAACTGTGATCATTCCCACGCTGCGGCGTGGGAATGATCAGGCGGTTAGTTTCAGGTGTACTTGCGCTGCTCCGGTGCTGGCGGGAAGTACTGATACAGCCAGGTTTCACTCAGGGTGCGGTCCTGGGTTCGTATAAACAGGCGCAATTCGACGGGGTCCACGCTGTCGCTGGTGGGGTACCAGTCGAACAGGATGCGATAGCCCTTGATGTTATCCAGCACCAGCACGCTGAAATCCTTCACCTCACCATGGGAACAAGTCACCACCGGCTCGATGCCGGTGCCCGCTGGCAAGCGATCCAGGCCGCCGCCCTTGAAGTCTACGGCGAAACGCCGCGCCCATACCTTCGGATAATGCTCGCCGGGTGCCCAGCCTTCGGTAAAGCCGCCCATGCCCGAACGGGTCGCGTCGACCTGTGCCAGCGGCGTGCTCACCGGCGGCAGTGCGCTCCAGTACAGCTTGTAGCCGTAGTTGAGCGAATCACCCGCGGCCACGGGCTTTTTCGGGGTCCAGAAGGCCACGATATTGTCCAGGGTTTCGCCAGTGGTGGGGATTTCCAGCAAGTCGATGGAGCCTTCGCCCCAGGCCGTGGTCGGTTCAACCCACAGGCTTGGGCGTTTGCTGTACCAGTCGACGGTGTCCTGGTAGCTGGCGAACTCATGGTCGGTCTGCACCAGGCCGAAGCCTTTGGGGTTGGTGTCGGCGAACGCGTTGAATTGCAGCTTGGCCGGGTTGTTCAGGGGCCGGCAGATCCACTCGCCGTTGCCGCGCCACATGGCCAGGCGGTCCGAGTCGTGGATTTGCGGGTGAATGGTGTCGCACATGCGGCGCTCATGGGTGCCGCAGCTGAACATACTAGTCATGGGCGCGATGCCCAGTTGCTCGATGGCGGTGCGCGCATTGATGTGCGCGTCGATCGCCATCACCACTTGGTTGGCCTGGCAGTCGATATCGAAGCGGTAGGCGCCGGTGGCGCTTGGCGAGTCGAGCAGGGCGTAGACCACAAAGCGCGTGGCGTTCTTGTCCGGGGTTTCGAACCAGAACTGCGTGAAATCGGGGAATTCCTCGCGTTTTTTCGCGTAGGTATCAATCGCCAGGCCACGCGCCGAGAGGCCGTACTGGCCGGTGGAATCCACCGCACGGAAGTAGCTGGCGCCGAGAAACGACAGCACGTCATGGCGGTCCAACTCCGGCGCCTTGAACAGCTTGAAGCCGGAGAAACCCAGGTCCCCGGTCAGTTGCTGGGTGTCCACCGTGGTTTTTTCATAGTTGAACAGTGAAGGGCGAAAATGCACTTCGCGGGCTTCACGGGTCTTTGGGTCGACGCTGTGCATACGCACCGGCGTCTTGAAGCCCATGCCGACGTGGAAGAACTGCACGTCCAGTTGGCCGTTCAACTCCTTCCACAGCGAATGGTTACGGTCATAGCCGATGGCGTTGAAATTCTGCGGGGTCATGGTGGCCAGGGTCGGCGGCAGCACCTGCTTAGTGTCCTGGTAGCCACGGGTGGCCAATTGCTTGGCCTGGGCCTTGAGCGATTCGAAATCGAACGCCACGGCCTTGCCATCGGCAGCCCGATTCCCGGCCCAGGCCTGCGCGGCCAGCAGGCCACTGGCCGACAACCCGGTGTAAGCCGCAATGGCCATGGATGCTTTGAGCAAATTCCTGCGGTGCATAGAGACAACCTGTCGTGAGCAAATCCCGCGCCGTTCCTGGCACGTATCGGATCAGAAATAACGGTTCGGACATGCCTTCGGCCAAACGCAACGGACAATAAACAGACGCCGGATAGCTTAAGCGGTTCGATGAACAAGGCAAATTGATTGATGGCGGGATGATGGCGTTGCATGTGCAACAAGACATTTCCAGCATCGCAGGATGACGTTACATCTGGAAGCACTCTAGATCGCGGCTTTTTGGCACTTAATTTTACGCTGGAGGCCTATTGGTCCTACGAACCCAAGTGTCTGGAGGCTACGAATGAATACCCGTGGATTGCTCGATCAGTTGCTCAAGTCTGGCCAGGACATGTTGCAAAACAAGGCCGGCGGCCAACGCAAATCCAATGACAAGGGCGCCCTCGGCGGCTTGCTCAGCGGTGGCGGGCTCGGCAGCATGCTCGGCGGTGCCGGCGGCGGCGCCCTGGCGGCGGGGGCCATGGGCTTGCTGCTGGGCAATAAGAAAGCCCGCAAATTCGGCGGCAAGGCGCTCACCTACGGCGGCTTGGCCGCACTGGGTGTGATTGCCTACAAGGCTTACGGCAACTGGCAAGCCCAGCAGGCCAGCGCGCCCCAAGGCGAGCCGCAAACCATCGACCGCCTGCCGGCTGACCAGGTGGAGCAACACAGCCAGGGCATTCTCAAGGCACTGGTGGCCGCGGCCAAGGCTGATGGGCATGTGGATGAGCGCGAGCGCGCCTTGATCGAAGGCGAATTTACCAAGCTGGACAACGACCAGGAGCTGCAACACTGGCTGCACGCCGAACTCAACAAGCCCCTGGACCCAACCGACGTTGCCCGCGCCGCCAGCACCCCGGAAATGGCCGCCGAAATGTACATCGCCAGCGTGATGCTGGTGGACGAAGAAAACTTCATGGAAAAAGCCTACCTGGACGAACTGGCACGCCAACTGAAACTTGAACCAGGCTTGAAGCTTGAGCTGGAAAAACAAGTACGGCTAAACGCATAAATAGGGCCACACGCCAGTCAAACCTGTGGGAGCAGGCTTGCCCGCGAATGCGGTGGGCCAGTCACTCTATTTCTGACTGACTGACTGACTGACTGACTGACTGACTGACTGACTCACGCCATCGCGGCATAGGCACCAACACCGTAACCACGATGCGAAGCGAGCCGCTCTTGATCTTGCTTTTGATCTGCTTGTGATCTTGATCTCAGGCGCCCCGTTAAACCACGCTGGCCGGAATTCGACAGGGATTTGGGGGGTAAACCGGCAGGGATGCCGGTTTAGCCGCCCCGCGCCATGGATGGCGCGTGGCGGCGGCCCCCCAAATCACTGGCGGATTACGGGCACACCGAGCCTGGGCGAGGTGCCGAGTGGTGGGGCAAGAGCGTTTTGCTTACTTTTGCGCTTTTCAAAAGTGAGCCGCCGTCAGGGCGGAACCCTAAGCGGCCATTGCCGCAGGAATGGATATGTACACAATCCAGCTGTGTTGACTGTCAGGCCGCCATCGCAGGCAACCAGCTCCCACATTCAGATCGTGGGGGGGCAGGTGGGTAGGCGTCGGCTGTCAGGCCGTCACGGGAGCAAGCTCCCTCGCCACAGGTCCAGCGCCGTACCAAAATTGTGTAGATAGCTGTGGCCAACGCGAGCACATCTGCATTCTGTGCACTGCACATCAAAAGCCTTGATAAAAGCGCGCAGCCGCTCAGCTATACTCCCCTCCATTTGAATGGCCCTGCGAGGAATTACTGTGAAGAACTGGACCCTGCGCCAAAGGATTTTGGCGAGCTTTGCGGTAATTATCGCGATCATGCTGCTGATGGTCGTGGTCTCGTATTCGCGCCTGCTGAAAATCGAAATCAGCGAAAACTCAGTGCGGGACGATGCGGTGCCCGGGGTGTTTTTCAGCTCCATGATTCGCAGCGCCTGGGTCGACAGCTACCTGCAGACCCAGGAGTTGGTCGGGATCCACGAGAACCAGGGCATTTCCGAAGCCGACAAACAGGACTACAAGTCTTTTGAGGCTCGGCTTGAGCAACATATGGCCAGCTACGCAGGGACGATCAATATCACCCAGGATCGCACCGAATTCGATGCCTTCGAAAAACTGCACCAGAGCTACAACCAGATTCTCGCCCAGGTTTTGGCGGCCCATCAGAGCAATAACGCCGCCGAAGCACTGAGGTTGTTCAACGAGCAACTGACCCCCGCCTGGACAGCAGGCCGCATGAAGCTCAATGACATTATCAATGAGAACAAGCAGGTCGCCGACAACGCCACCGCCGCCATCGATGATGCGGTAGCGGCCGCGAAGATCAGCATGGGCGTCTCGCTGTTGCTGGCGATTCTCGCCGCCGCGCTGTGTGGCCTGTTGCTGATGCGCGCGATCATGGCGCCGATGCAGCGCATCGTTCAAATCCTCGAAGTCATGCGCACCGGTGACCTGAGCAAGCGCCTGAACCTGGAGCGCAAGGACGAATTCAACGCGGTTGAAACCGGCTTCAACGACATGATGACCGAGCTGACTGCCCTGGTGTCCCAGGCGCAGCGTTCATCGGTGCAGGTCACCACCTCGGTCACCGAGATTGCCGCGACCTCCAAGCAGCAACAGGCGACCGCGACAGAAACCGCAGCCACCACCACCGAAATCGGCGCCACTTCCCGCGAGATTGCCGCCACGTCCAAGGACTTGGTCCGCACCATGACCGAAGTGTCCACCGCCGCCGACCAGGCCTCGGTGGCTGCCGGTTCCGGCCAGCAGGGCCTGGCCCGCATGGAAGAAACCATGCACTCGGTGATGGGCGCCGCCGACCTGGTCAACGCCAAGCTGGCGATCCTCAATGAGAAGGCCGGCAACATCAACCAGGTGGTAGTCACCATCGTCAAGGTGGCCGACCAGACCAACCTGTTGTCCCTCAATGCTGCGATCGAGGCCGAGAAAGCCGGCGAGTACGGCCGCGGCTTTGCCGTGGTTGCCACCGAAGTGCGCCGCCTGGCCGACCAGACCGCTGTGGCGACCTACGACATTGAGCAAATGGTGCGTGAGATCCAGTCGGCGGTGTCGGCAGGGGTGATGGGCATGGACAAATTCTCCGAGGAGGTGCGCCGCGGCATGTCTGAGGTGCAGCAAGTGGGCGAGCAACTGTCGCAGATCATCCATCAGGTACAGGCCCTGGCGCCGCGGGTGTTGATGGTCAACGAAGGCATGCAGGCCCAGGCCACCGGTGCCGAGCAGATCAACCACGCGCTGGTGCAATTGGGCGATGCCAGCAGCCAGACCGTCGAATCCCTGCGCCAGGCCAGCTTTGCCATTGATGAACTGAGCCAGGTTGCGGTCGGTCTGCGCAGCGGCGTCTCGCGTTTCAAAGTCTGATGAGCGAGCTCGCGGCTAAACGCGGTGCCGTCCCGGCAGCGAAAAAGGCGTTGTTTCTGGTGTTTCGCATCGGCAACGAACGCTTTGCCCTCAAGGCTACGGAAGTGGCCGAGGTACTGCCGCGCCTGGCGCTCAAACCTATCGCCCAAGCGCCCTTGTGGGTGGCGGGTATCTTCGCCCATCGTGGGGTGCTGGTGCCGGTCATCGACTTGAGCGCCCTGACGTTCGGCACTTCGGCTCAGGCGCGTACCAGCACGCGCCTGGTGCTGGTCAATTACCAGCCGCAGCCCTGGAGTGAGGCGCGTTGGCTGGGGCTGATTTTGGAACAGGCCACCGACACCCTGCGTTGCGATCCCGCCGAATTCCAGCCCTATGGCCTGGACAACCGGCAGGCGCCGTACCTGGGGCCGGTGCGTGAAGATGCCCAGGGCTTGATGCAGTGGATTGGCGTTGCGGATCTGTTGACCGCTCCAGTGCGCGCCTTGCTGTTTTCCGCCGAGTTGAGCCTATGAGCAATGACCCGCGGTTTTTCGCGTTTTTGAAAGAACGCATCGGCCTGGACGTCGCTTCGGTGGGCGAGGCGATTATCGAACGCGCGGTGCGCCAGCGCTGCCAGTCGTCCCAGTCGCAGTCGGCGGAGGCTTACTGGCAACACCTGCAAACCTCCCATGACGAGCAGCAGGCGCTGATCGAAGCGGTGATCGTCCCCGAGACCTGGTTTTTCCGCTATCCCGAATCCTTTGCAACCCTGGCCCGCCTGGCCCAGGTGCGTCTGGCCGAGATCAATCAGCTGCGCGCCCTGCGTATTCTCAGCCTGCCGTGTTCGACGGGCGAAGAACCCTATTCGATTGCCATGGCCTTGCTCGATGCGGGCCTGGCGCCCCACCAGTTCAAAGTGCAGGGCATGGATGTCAGCCCGCTGTCGGTGGAGCGCGCGCGGCGGGGCGTGTACGGCAAGAACTCGTTTCGCGGCGCCGACCTTGAGTTTCGTGACCGTCACTTCACTGAAGACGCAGGTAATTACCGCATCGCCGACCGGGTGCGCGAACAAGTGCGCCTGCAAGTCGGCAACTTGCTGGACCCGGCACTGCTGGCGAATGAGCCAACCTACGATTTTGTGTTCTGCCGCAACTTGCTGATCTACTTCGACCAGCCGACCCAGAAACAGGTCTTTGATGTGCTCAAGGAATTGACTCACGTAGACGGTGTGCTGTTTATCGGCCCGGCCGAGGGCAGCCTCCTGGGGCGTCACGGCATGCGCTCCATCGGTGTGCCGCAGTCCTTTGCCTTCAGTCGGCATGTAGAACCGGCCCCGCCGGTTGCACCTGTGGTCAAACCGACGCCCGCGCCGCTACCGCAGCGTAGGGCGGCGCCGATACCGCTCAAGCCGCGGCCGTTCAGCACCGTCAGCCCCAACGTGCCACCGGTCAAAGTGGTGACTACCGATGCCGGGGATTTGCTCAGCCAGATCGCAACCCTGGCCAACGAGGGCAAAAGTGCCGAGGCCCGAGCGGCCTGCGAACGGTATTTGAGCAATCACCCGCCGGCCGCCCAGGTGTTTTACTGGTTGGGGCTGCTCAGCGATGTGGCTGGCAGTGCCCTGGAGGCCCAAGGGTATTACCGAAAAGCCCTGTATCTGGAACCGCAGCATCCCCAGGCCCTGATGCACCTGGCCGCGTTGCTCGAGTCCCAGGGTGACAGTGCCGGCGCGCGCCGTCTTCAGGCACGCGCCGCCCGTAGCGAGCGAGCTGACAGTGAGTCCAAACGATGAGTAGCCCTGACGCGCTCGACACCGCAGGCCTGGACCTGACGCTGACCGATACCCAAGCCATTGACGACTGTTGGAACCGCATCGGTATTCATGGCGACAAGTCCTGCCCGTTGTTGGCCGAGCATATCCACTGCCGCAATTGCTCGGTGTATTCCGCCGCCGCCACACGCCTGCTCGACCGCTACGCACTGCAACAGGACGACCATCATGCGCAGGCAACTGCCGAAGCGGATAACGAGGTGGTCACCCGTTCGCTGTTGATGTTCCGCCTCGGCGAAGAATGGCTCGGTATCGCCACCCGTTGCCTGGTGGAAGTGGCGCCGTTGCAGCCGATCCACTCGCTGCCGCACCAGCGTTCCCGAGCGCTGCTGGGCGTGGCCAACGTACGCGGGGCGCTGGTGGCGTGCCTGTCACTGGTGGAACTGTTGGGCCTGGACAGCACCAGTGCCGGCGCCAGCGGCGGGCGGATCATGCCGCGCATGCTGATCATCGCTGCCCAGGACGGCCCGGTCGTGGTGCCGGTGGATGAAGTAGACGGCATCCATGCCATCGATGAGCGCACCTTGAAGGCCGCATCGGTGTCCGGCACCCAGGCCAGCGCACGCTACACCCAAGGCGTGTTGCAGTGGAAAGGCCGCAGCCTGCGTTGGCTGGACGAAGCGCAATTGTTGTCCGCCGTGACCCGGAGCCTCGCATGACCCCCGACCAGATGCGCGATGCCTCGCTGTTGGAACTGTTCAGCCTGGAGGCTGATGCGCAGACCCAAGTGTTGAGCGCGGGCCTGCTGGCGCTGGAACGCAACCCGACCCAGGCCGACCAGCTCGAAGCCTGCATGCGCGCCGCGCATTCACTTAAAGGGGCGGCGCGGATTGTCGGTGTGGATGCCGGCGTCAGCGTGGCCCACGTCATGGAAGATTGCCTGGTCAGCGCCCAGGAAGGCCGCCTGTACCTGCAACCTGAACATATCGACGCATTACTGCAAGGTACTGATCTGCTGATGCGTATCGCCACCCCGGGCAACGATGTGGGGCCGGCGGATATCGAGGCGTACGTAGCGCTGATGGAGCGCTTGCTCGATCCCTCGCAGCCGATTGTCACGCCCGTGCCAAAACCCGAGCCCATCCCCGCGCCGCGGTTTGACGCGCTGCTGCTGGAGCCCGAGCTGGAGCCTGCGCCACCGCTCGGCAGTGACGCGCCGCGCCAGAACAAGCGCATGACCGAAGGCGGCGAGCGTGTGCTGCGGGTGACGGCTGAGCGCTTGAACAGTCTGTTGGACTTGTCCAGCAAATCCCTGGTGGAAACCCAGCGGCTCAAGCCGTACCTGGCCAGCCTGCAACGCCTCAAGCGCATTCAAAGTAACAGCTTGCGTGCGCTGGATGCCCTGGACGGCCAGCTCAAGTCGCTGGATCTGAACCTGGAAGCCCAGGAGGCCCTGGCCGATACCCGTCGCCTGCTGAGTGAAGCCCAGGCCCTGCTGGCGGAAAAAAACGCCGAGCTGGATGAGTTCGGCTGGCAGGCCGGCCAGCGCGCCCAGGTGCTCTACGACACCGCATTGGCCTGCCGCATGCGGCCGTTTGCCGATGTGCTGGCCGGGCAGGTGCGCATGGTGCGTGACTTAGGTCGCAGCCTGGGCAAGCAAGTGCGCCTGGAGATTGAGGGCGAAAAGACCCAGGTCGACCGGGACGTGCTGGAAAAACTCGAAGCGCCGCTCACCCATCTATTACGCAATGCGGTCGATCACGGCATCGAAACCCCTGAGCAACGCGTGCTGGCGGGCAAGCCGGCGGAAGGCTTGATTCGCCTGCGTGCGTCCCATCAGGCCGGGTTGTTGGTGCTGGAATTGAGCGATGACGGCAACGGTGTCGACCTCGAGCGCCTGCGCGGCACCATCGTCGACCGCCATCTGTCGCCGGTTGAAACGGCCCTGCGTCTGAGTGAAGAGGAACTGCTCACGTTCCTCTTCTTGCCAGGGTTCAGCCTGCGCGACAAAGTCACCGAAGTGTCCGGGCGCGGGGTCGGCCTGG
Organism: Pseudomonas sp. WS 5503; assembly: GCF_012985385.1. Lineage (NCBI taxonomy): Bacteria > Pseudomonadati > Pseudomonadota > Gammaproteobacteria > Pseudomonadales > Pseudomonadaceae > Pseudomonas > Pseudomonas sp. WS 5503. The sequence goes on along the minus strand of NZ_JAAQWI010000001.1, from coordinate 700,682 downwards.
ACGCGGTGCAACATATGGTTCGTCAACTGCGCGGCGCGGTGGTGCTGGAGCAGACGGCGGGGCAGGGCAGCCGCTTCCATCTTGAGGTGCCGTTGACCCTGTCGGTGGTGCGCAGCCTGGTGGTGGAAGTCGGCGAAGAAGCCTATGCCTTTCCCCTGGCGCATATCGAACGCATGTGCGACCTGGCGCCCGACGACATCGTGCAGTTGGAAGGCCGCCAGCACTTCTGGCATGAGGGCCGGCACGTCGGCCTGGTTGCCGCCAGCCAGTTGCTGCAGCGCCCGCCGGGGCAGAACCCGTCAGATACCTTGAAGGTGGTGGTGATCCGCGAGCGCGATGCCGTGTACGGGATTGCCGTGGAGCGCTTTATCGGCGAGCGCACCCTGGTGGTGTTGCCGCTGGATGATCGCCTGGGCAAAGTCCAGGACATTTCTGCCGGGGCCTTGCTCGATGACGGCTCGGTGGTGTTGATCGTCGATGTCGAAGACATGCTGCGTTCGGTGGATAAATTGCTCAACGCCGGTCGCCTGGAGCGCATTGCCCGGCGCAGCCAGCAGGCCACCGAAGCGCCGCGCAAGCGTGTGCTGGTGGTGGACGACTCACTGACGGTGCGCGAGCTGCAACGCAAATTATTACTCAATCGTGGTTATGAAGTCGCTGTTGCGGTCGATGGCATGGATGGCTGGAACGCATTGCGCTCCGAGGACTTCGACCTGCTTATCACTGATATTGATATGCCTCGCATGGACGGTATTGAATTGGTCACACTTTTGCGCCGTGACAGTCGCCTGCAATCGTTGCCGGTGATGGTGGTTTCCTACAAGGATCGTGAAGAAGACCGCCGCCGTGGCCTCGACGCCGGGGCCGACTATTATCTAGCCAAAGCCAGTTTCCATGACGACGCCTTGCTCGACGCCGTGGTTGAACTGATTGGAGGCGCCCGGGCATGAGGATTGCGATCGTCAATGACATGCCCCTGGCGGTGGAGGCCTTGCGCCGCGCCCTGAGTTACGAGCCCGCCCACGAGGTGGTATGGGTGGCCAGCAATGGCCTGGAAGCGGTACAGCGTTGCGCCGAGCTGACCCCGGACCTGATCCTGATGGACCTGATCATGCCGGTGATGGATGGGGTGGAGGCCACCCGGCAGATCATGGCCGACACGCCTTGCCCGATTGTGATCGTCACTGTCGACCGCCAGGCCAACGTCAGCCGCGTATTCGAAGCCATGGGTCACGGCGCCCTGGATGTGGTGGACACCCCGGCACTGGGCGTTGGCAACCCCAAGGATGCGGCCGCGCCCCTGCTGCGCAAGATCCTCAATATTGGTTGGCTGATCGGCCAGCGCGGCACGCGGGTGCGTGCCGAAACCCCGCCGCAGCGGGTCACCGGCAAGCGTCAACGGCTGGTGGCCATTGGTTCTTCGGCTGGTGGGCCGGCGGCACTGGAAGTTCTGCTCAAGGGTTTGCCCCGGGATTTTCCCGCCGCCATCGTGCTGGTACAGCATGTGGACCAGGTCTTCGCCGCCGGCATGGCCGAGTGGCTGAGCAGCGCTTCCGGCCTGCCGGTGCGCCTGGCCTGTGAGGGCGAGCCGCCTCAACCCGGCGTGGTATTGCTGGCCGGAACCAACCACCATATTCGCTTGTTGAAAAATGGCACGCTAGCCTATACCGCAGAGCCGGTGAACGAGATTTACCGGCCCTCCATCGACGTGTTTTTCGAAAGCGTCGCCAGTTACTGGAACGGTGACGCCGTTGGCGTCTTGCTCACCGGCATGGGGCGCGACGGCGCCCAGGGCCTCAAGCTGATGCGTGAACAAGGATATTTGACCATCGCCCAGGACCAACAGAGCTCGGCGGTGTATGGCATGCCCAAAGCGGCGGCGGCGATTGATGCTGCTGTTGAAATTCGCCCACTGGATAGAATTGCGCCCCGATTGCTGGAGGTCTTTGCAAAATGAACAAAAATCTCCCGCCGTGCTGGCTTGCAGGTAGTAATTCAGGTGATTGCACATGAATGATTTACAGCTCGACGACTTCAAGACCGACGAAAACGCCGCCATGGTGCTGCTGGTCGACGACCAGGCCATGATCGGTGAAGCCGTGCGGCGTGGCCTGGCCCATGAAGAGAACATCGACTTCCATTTTTGCGCCGACCCGCACCAGGCGATAGCCCAGGCGATCCGCATCAAGCCCACGGTGATCCTGCAAGACCTGGTGATGCCGGGCCTGGACGGCCTGACCCTGGTGCGTGAGTACCGCAATCACCCGGCCACCGCGAATATCCCGATCATCGTGCTGTCCACCAAAGAGGACCCACTGATCAAAAGCGCGGCCTTTGCGGCCGGGGCCAACGATTATCTGGTCAAGCTGCCCGACAACATCGAACTGGTGGCGCGCATCCGCTATCACTCGCGCTCCTACATGACGCTGTTGCAGCGCGACGCGGCCTACCGCGCGTTGCGGGTCAGCCAGCAACAGTTGCTAGACACCAACCTGGTGCTGCAACGCCTGATGAACTCCGATGGCCTGACCGGGCTGTCCAACCGCCGCCACTTCGACGAATACCTGGAGCTGGAATGGCGCCGCGCCATGCGCGACCAGACCCAACTCTCGTTGCTGATGATCGATGTGGACTTCTTCAAGACCTACAACGACAGCTTCGGCCACGTCGAGGGCGACGAAGCCTTGCGCAAAGTCGCCGCCACCATTCGCGATGCCAGCAGCCGCCCTTCGGACTTGCCGGCGCGCTACGGTGGCGAAGAGTTCGCACTGGTCCTGCCCAACACCTCGCCGGGCGGCGCACGCCTGGTCGCGGAAAAACTGCGCATGGCGGTGGCGGCGTTGAAAATCCCGCACATCGCCCCGGCTGAAGGTGCCAGCCTGACCATCAGTATCGGGCTGTCGACGTTGACGCCTGTCCAGGGTACGGACTGCCGGCAGCTGATCATGGCGGCGGACAAGGGGTTGTACACGGCCAAGAACAATGGGCGTAATCAGGTTGGTATCGAGTAATTAGAGGCCAACTTCAATGTGCGAGGGGGACTTCCCCCTTGCACTCCTGAGTTTCGTACTCATCCGAATTGATTACATATGAAAGTTTTTGAGCTAAGAAATCTGCCATCGTTGTAGAGCCGATGGCAGGGGGCAGGACGGCGTTATTCTATTCTGAATCCAGGCTTGCCATTATTCGCGCGCCACTCTTTGACCTCTTTTACAATGCCTTCTGGACTGTCTTCTCTACCCTTTCTTGGATAATAGACGAGATCTGACCCATCAGGATGCTCCGTAAGTCGCTTGAATTCTAATAGCATTTCGTCATCTTCTTCCTCAGAGCGAGCACTCGCATCACAAAGAGAAATTACAAATTTTAAAAATTCGCTTTCTGTGTACTCGGAAATTGAGCTTTTCATCTTAATTACCTTTGCCGTGAATACGCTTATGAAGTTTTGGAGTGACTATGTGGATATTGTCGATGTCGAAAATTTCTCCGCCTTGGGAAATGAATATTTTATGGTGAAGTTCGAATTTACTAGATTTTCCAGCATGTTCTAGTTCGCTAGTATAGGGCGCCTTGCCGTTTAGTATTCTTCTTAGGTTTTGACGGTTTAACTGACTAGCCAGTTCCGAGTCGCTAGCAACCGTTTTCCAGAATGCTTCACGAAATGCCTTGAAGTTTTTAAATTCTTGACCTCTCAGTTTTGCGGCAATTTGCGATGGTATAGGGACTCCTTCACCCTGGGAGGCCGCTCCCAGCCAAGAGCCGGTTATAGATTGCCCATTGCCTGTCACGATTCCGGGATCTTCACGCCGATCCCTGAACATGACATAGATTGGAGGCAGGCCAGAATCGACCGGGAAAACGATGATGAAGTCGTCAAATCCAGCTTCAACAACGGCTGGAAAACTGTCAACCCTACCCTCGACTGGAATTGTGTCGGCGCCTGCATAGACGGGCGTTTCAGGCGGGGCCGGTGGCAGCGTTGTTGAGCTATCTCCAGGAGCGGAAATAGGTGTCCAAATCAACGTTCTTGGTGGAATGTCACTTGTCGTGACGGTGTATACCTTCTGCCCAGGATCATAGGTCGCAGTAACCACTTTGACCCTGGAAGGCACGCTTGCACCATCGGTGTTGACCACAAAAACTTCTGACCGCCCATCTGCGGCCGTCCTCGAACTCATTCGAACCGGCAGGTCGATTGTGCCGTTGACTGCCGAACTTATCGTCGACTCGTCGAGGCCTGGTACCAAGGTTGAGATCGGTGTGCCAAGCGCATAACGCTCTGGAAGTTCTCCGTTCGCGAGTTTGGGAGAATAGATCAGCGCTGAAACACCGACCATCAAGCCACTCGCGGTACTGGCGGCCAATTCCGTCAATGCGGCCACTGCTGCCCCAATAGCGGCTCGCAGCGTGACGGTAACCCCCTCTGCTGTAGCGATAGTTCCGACTGAGGTCATGACTATCGCTTGAGTCGCAGCAGCAGTGCCCGACAGTCGATAGGTATTGGCTACTCTTACCGCTTCAATACGCGCTTGGGCCGTTGCGACCTGCTGCGCACGTTCTGCGAGGTCGCTGATTGCATTGGAGGCGTTGGCAAGAAACCGCGCGGACTCTGACTTCAGCACAAAATCATGGTGGCTGAGCCATCTCACCCCAAGCGCGGTGTTCTGCTGCAGATAAATAAGCTGTTTGAGTCCCTCAAGCTCGGGTTTGCTGAGTGGCGGTGTAACCTGTGGGTTGGCTGCGGGATAGTAAATCATCAACCCGTTCCGGTTTATGGCTAACGGTGGGTCAATAGGTTTGATCGCAGCCATCGTTTTTTCGATCATTTTGTCCAGCGTGTTTTTGTAACGCATGAGGGTCTGGTCGGGTGTCAATCCAACGACCGAACCGGCAAGAGAGGCGAGTTCCACCTGCAGGTATTCCGGCAGCAACTGCACCTGAATTTCCAACTCATCTGCAATGGCCTTCAGATACTCATTGTGTAAATTTTCCCAGCCAGGATCCTGTTCGGCTAAATTGGCCTCCAGCGTTTGCCGGGCCTTTGCCAACCCTGAAAGTTTTTTAGTCAGAATGTCTATGGAGAGCGAGAGAGCCTTGAGTTCTTGTGCGGCCCTCCAGACGTTGTCGTAAAGTGTGTAGGCATCGCGCAGATTTTTTATCGGGTCAGAAGAGGCAAGCGTTTCACGTAGCTTTGTATAAGTTAAGTTTTCCATCAGGTAAAAAGGGCTTTGATCATAGAGCCCATAGATGAGTGGCGCAGTACTGGCGTATTTGGATTTTTTCGCGTCGATGATTTCAAATGCGATTTTTTGATCGAGAATGGCTGAGGCTGTCTCTGTGAGTGCCTGTGAAGCTTTCGCGGCTTGCTGTTTCTCTGCGAGTTCGCGTTCAGTGTCAGTCGTGAGCGTTGCGAACCGTGCGCTGTACTCCGCGTCAATCAAGGATTGATTGTACTTTTGCTCTCCAATGAAATCGGCGGTGGTGCTAGGGAAGTCAAACTGCCTGAAGCGGCTACGGTCTCCTTCACCCCGACGTGGCCCTTCTTGAAGGCCCCAGCCATCTCCACTTCCTACGTAGCCTCCGCCTTCACCACCCCAATAAGTGTTTCGTCTCCCTGCGGTAATTATCGTCGGCTTGAGTTCTAAAGGTTGTCCTGGCTGCCACCCTTGTTGTGCCATAGGGCCTCTCCATTTTTATGAGAGTGATCGTTAGAGTTTGTGCGTCCTGAAGAAAAAAACTCAGGCGCTTTGATCAAACTTATTTGAGAGGGAAGAAAGAAAAAACTGATGGCGTTTTGATTTGATTTTATGCGTGTAGGAGACTCTGTAAGACGGTTCTGAAACTGATGTATTTATATTCTTGTATGTTTATCACTTGAGTCTTGGGATGATTTGGCTAGAAACCTAATTGTTTGTTTTTATTGGAGTGGGTTGGTTTGTGGTCTTTTAGGCAGGCTCTGATTTGGATTTTCAAATTATTTGTATAAACAGATGAACGGTCTGGTTTTAGCGAGTAGTAGGTCGGGTTTTCTAACGCGCGGCATCGTCAACCTATAGGAAATGCTCTGAGGGTCACGTGTCTGTCACCGAAGCAAGCGTGACGAGAGGCAAGCGCTGTCTTGGCAGAATCGACCAAGCGGGCTGCCGTTTCCAGCCGTTTGCCGTTATACTCGCCGGCTTTCAAAAGTTCGCCAACGAGTGCTGCCCGCCATGGAAATCAACCCGATCCTTAACACCATCAAGGACCTGTCCGAGCGCTCCGAAACTATTCGGGGGTATCTTTGACTACGATCAAAAGCATGAGCGTCTGACCGAGGTCAATCGCGAGCTTGAAGATCCGAGTGTCTGGAACAAACCTGAATACGCCCAGGAACTGGGGCGCGAGCGCGCTGCGCTGGCACAGATTGTCGATACCCTCGACGAACTGAACACCGGCCTGGGTGATTGCCGCGACCTGCTGGACATGGCCGTCGAAGAAAACGACGAAGGCGCAGTGGGCGATGTTGTCGCCGAGCTGGCCCGTCTCGAGGAAAACCTCGCCAAGCTTGAATTCCGCCGCATGTTCAGCCACGAAATGGACCCGAACAACGCCTACCTGGATATCCAGGCCGGTTCCGGTGGCACCGAAGCCCAGGACTGGGCCAACATCCTGCTGCGCATGTACCTGCGCTGGGCCGACAAGCGCGGTTTCGACGCGACCATCATGGAACTGTCCGCCGGTGAAGTGGCCGGTATCAAGGGTGCGACCGTACACATCAAGGGCGAATACGCCTTTGGCTGGCTGCGCACCGAGATCGGCGTGCACCGCCTGGTGCGCAAGAGCCCGTTCGACTCCGGCAACCGTCGCCACACCTCATTCTCTGCGGTGTTCGTCTCGCCAGAGATCGACGACAAAGTGGAAATCGAGATCAACCCGGCCGACCTGCGGATCGACACCTACCGTTCCTCCGGCGCTGGTGGTCAGCACGTAAACACCACTGACTCGGCCGTACGTATCACCCACGTACCGACCAACACCGTGGTCAGCTGCCAGAACGAACGTTCCCAGCACGCCAACAAGGACACCGCCATGAAAATGCTGCGGGCCAAGTTGTACGAGCAGGAAATGCAGAAGCGCAACGCCGCTTCCCAGGCGCTGGAAGACACCAAGTCGGATATCGGCTGGGGGCACCAGATCCGTTCGTACGTGCTCGATGCCTCGCGGATCAAGGATCTGCGCACTAACATCGAACGCAGCGACTGCGACAAGGTACTCGACGGCGATATCGACGAATACCTGGAAGCCAGCCTGAAATCCGGCCTCTAATACCCTCTGTGGGAGCGGGCTTGCCCGCGATCCCCCGCCGAAGGCTGGGGGCAACGAACCTGATGGAATATTTAAAGACATGAGCGACCAACAACTCGACCCGCAAGCCCTGCAACAGGAAGAAAACTCCCTGATCGCCCTGCGCAAGGAAAAGCTTGCTGCCGAGCGCGCCAAGGGTAACGCCTTCCCCAATGACTTCCGTCGCGACAACTACTGCGATGCCTTGCAGAAGCAATACGCGGACAAGACCAAGGAAGAACTGGCAGAGGCTGCGATCCCGGTCAAGGTGGCAGGTCGCATCATGCTCAACCGTGGCTCGTTCATGGTGATCCAGGACATGACCGGTCGCATCCAGGTCTACGTCAACCGCAAGACCCTGTCCGAAGAAACCCTGGCCTCGGTGAAAACCTGGGACATGGGCGACATCATCGCCGCCGAAGGCACCCTGGCCCGTTCCGGCAAGGGCGACCTGTACGTCGAGATGACCAATGTACGCCTGCTGACCAAGTCCCTGCGCCCGCTGCCAGACAAGCACCACGGCCTGACCGACACCGAACAGCGCTATCGCCAGCGCTACGTTGACCTGATCGTCAACGAAGACGTGCGCCAGACCTTCCGCGTACGCTCGCAAGTCATTGCTCACATCCGCAGCTTCCTGATGCAGCGTGACTTCCTGGAAGTGGAAACCCCGATGCTGCAGACCATCCCGGGTGGTGCCGCAGCCAAGCCGTTCGAGACCCACCACAACGCGCTGGACATGGAAATGTTCCTGCGTATTGCGCCTGAGCTGTACCTCAAGCGGCTTGTTGTTGGCGGCTTTGAAAAGGTGTTCGAGATCAACCGCAACTTCCGTAACGAAGGCGTCTCGACCCGTCACAACCCTGAATTCACCATGTTGGAGTTCTACCAGGCCTACGCCGACTACGAAGACAACATGGACCTGACCGAAGAGCTGTTCCGCGAGCTGGCACAGCTGGTGCTGGGCAGCACAGACGTGCCGTACGGCGACAAGGTGTTCCACTTCGGCGAGCCATTCGTGCGCTTGTCGGTGTTCGACTCGATCCTCAAGTACAACCCCGAGCTGACCGCTGACGACCTCAACGACATCGACAAGGCCCGTGCCATTGCCAAGAAAGCCGGCGCCAAGGTGCTGGGCTTCGAAGGCCTGGGCAAGCTGCAGGTGATGATTTTCGAAGAACTGGTGGAGCACAAGCTGGAACAGCCGCACTTCATTACCCAATACCCGTTCGAAGTGTCGCCGCTGGCCCGTCGCAACGACGACAACCCGAACGTCACCGACCGTTTCGAGCTGTTCATCGGTGGCCGCGAAATCGCCAACGCCTATTCCGAGCTTAACGATGCGGAAGACCAGGCCGAGCGCTTCATGGCCCAGGTGGCCGACAAGGACGCCGGTGACGACGAAGCCATGCACTACGATGCCGACTTCGTTCGGGCCCTGGAGTACGGCATGCCGCCGACTGCCGGTGAAGGTATCGGCATTGACCGTCTGGTGATGTTGTTGACCAACTCGCCGTCGATCCGCGACGTGATCCTGTTCCCGCACATGCGGCCACAAGCGTAACCGTAGCGAAATCCGAAGCCGCCTTTTATAAGGCGGCTTTTTTATGTGGCCTGTTCAAGTGGTGCTCGTCATTGATCGTTCCCACGCTCCGCGTGGGAGTGCACTCTGTGACGCTCCGCGTCACCTCTAAAGGAAGAAGTGTGGTGAACCGCATAATGGCTCAAGAAGGTGCCGCCGGCATTGCTGCTGCCGTGGCTGAAAGTGTTCAGTACCAGGGCCGCAAGGCCAGTCGGCGGGGCAGCGAGCAGCGCCGGCAAGACATTCTCGATGCGGCCATGCGTATCGTCGTGCGCGATGGCGTGCGGGCCGTACGTCATCGGGCAGTGGCGGCAGAGGCGGGGGTGCCGCTGTCGGCCACCACCTATTACTTCAAAGACATCGACGACCTGCTCACCGACACCTTCGCCCAATACGTGGAGCGCAGCGCCGCTTTCATGGGCAAGCTGTGGGTGCGCAACGAAGGCCTGTTGCGCGAGATGGTCGCCTATGGTGACGGCAGCCCGCAGTCGCGCTCGCAACTGGCCGATGATATCGCCCGCCTGACCGCCGACTATGTGCTGCGCCAGCTGACCAACCGCCGCGAATACCTGATGGCCGAGCAGGCTTTTCGCCAGGAAGCCCTGCTCAACCCGCGCCTGGCCGAACTGGTACGCTCCCACCAACAGATCCTGTTGCAGGGCACCGGGCAGTTTTTCCAGGTATTGGGTTCCCGTGAGCCACAGCAGGATGCCAAGGTGTTGACGGCTATCATCAGTCGGATGGAATATCAGGGCCTGTTGGGCGGCGCAGAGCCTTTGACGGGTGACGAGATGCTTGAAATCCTCAAGCGTCACATGCACCTGGTATTGGCCTCGGCCTAGCCCTGTGCGCAATCTGCTTTGGGTGGGGGCAGGCAAGCCAGCTCCTACCTCTGATGGGTCTGCTGCTCAGATGTGAAGCCGTGCGCTAACTGCGCGTGGGCCAATAACGTTTAAAGAGGAAGCACCGGGTGGACGATTACCAGCAGACGATACGCACCTTGTCCGATCGCATTGTGCTGGCGCAAACACCGATCCGCGTCCTTGATGCGGTGAAATGGGACGAGAACATTCGTCAGGGATTTCTCAAGGCCAAGGGCAAGGCGATGCCTGCCGTAGACCGTGATTACTACCTGAACCGGCCGCTGTCGTTCGATTCCAGTGCGGTGAAGCTGGAGTTTCAGAACATCGAGCGCGACATCACCCGTCGCCTTGGGCAATTCAGTCCGGTGGGGCAGATCATGCGGCGCATGTGCCGTGAATACCGCATGGTGGTGCGCATGCTTGAAGCGCGCGGCACCGAGGACTTCGGTCTGATTTCCCAAGAGCTTTACGGCGCCGCCTCCGATGCGTTCCACGCCGGCGACCCGACCCTGGCCGACCTTGGCCTGATGCTCTCCGACTACCTGAACAACATCGATGGCCGGGGTGACCTCAAGGACGAAGCCAAGACCCTCACCGCCAAGGACGCGGTCAGCCTGCTGCAAACGCGCCTGAACAAGGTGTTTGGCGAAGCCGAAGAGACCATCCGCGTGTTCGAGTCCGACGGCATCGTCGCCGATGCGGCAGCGGGCGCCGACTACATCAAGATCCGCGCCGATGCGATGTTCAATGACCGCGACGTGCGCGCCCTCGAAGTGCATGAAGGGTTGGTGCATGTGGGCACCACCCTTAACGGCCAGAACCAGCCGATCTGCACGTTTCTGTCCAAGGGCCCGCCGTCGTCCACCGTCACCCAGGAAGGCCTGGCGATCCTGATGGAAATCATCACGTTTGCCTCCTACCCCAGCCGCCTGCGCAAACTCACCAACCGGACCCGCGCCATCCATATGGTGGAGGAGGGCGCTGACTTCCTGCAGGTGTTCGAGTTCTTCCGCGAGCAAGGCTTTGAAATGGCCGAAAGCTATGGGAATGCCAGCCGGGTATTTCGTGGCTCGGTGCCCACCGGCCTGCCATTTACCAAGGATTTGTCCTACCTCAAGGGCTTTATCATGGTCTACAACTACATCCAGCTCGCCGTGCGCAAAGGCAAGCTGGAGCAAGTGCCGCTGCTGTTCTGCGGCAAGACCACCCTTGAAGACATGCGTACCCTGCGCCAGTTGGTCGACGAAGGCCTGGTGGTGCCGCCCAAGTACCTGCCGGAGCAGTTTCGTGACATGAACGCGCTGGCGGCCTGGATGTGCTTCTCCAACTTCCTCAACCACTTGAGCCTGGACCGGATCGAGGCGGATTACTCCAATATCCTGTAACTGACGAAACCGAATCAAAAAATGTGGGAGCTGGCTTGCCTGCGATAGCGCTGGGTCAGCCAGCACTCAGTCACTGATAGACCGCTATCGCAGGCAAGCCAGCTCCCACATTTGATCTTTACTGGTCTTCAGAACTTTCGCGAGGTTTCAACGGATGAGAATCCTCGGCATTTTATGCCTGCTACTCACATTGAACGGCTGCAGCTCCTTGCTGTTCTACCCCGAGCCCGGCCTACCCTTCACCCCGGAAAAAGCCCACCTGCAATACCGCGACGTCACGCTCACCACCGCAGATGGCGTGAAACTGCATGCCTGGTGGCTGCCGGCAAAACCCGGTGTCCCGCTCAAGGGCACAGTCCTGCATTTGCACGGCAACGGCGGCAACCTCGCCTGGCACCTGGGGGGCAGTTGGTGGTTGCCGGAGCAGGGTTATCAAGTGCTGTTGCTGGACTATCGCGGCTATGGGCTGTCGGAAGGCAAGCCGTCGTTGCCGGCGATCTACCAGGATATCGACGCCGCCTTCGGCTGGATCGACAAGGCGCCTGAAACCCAGGGGCAACCGTTGGTTATTCTCGGCCAAAGCCTGGGCGGTGCACTGGCGGTGCATTACCTGGCAGCCCACCCGGAGCGTCAAGCCCAGCTAAAAGCCTTGGTACTGGACGGCGTGCCAGCCAGTTATCGTGACGTAGGACAATTCGCCCTGAGCACTTCCTGGTTAACCTGGCCGTTGCAGGTGCCGCTGTCGTGGCTGGTGCCCGACGCCGACAGTGCGATCAATGCCATTCCCCGGTTGACCGGTGTGCCCAAGCTGCTGTTCCACAGCCTGGATGACCCGATCGTGCCGGTGGCCAATGGGATCCGCCTGTATCAAGCGGCGCCACCGCCCAGGGTGTTGCAACTGACCCGTGGCGGCCATGTGCAGACCTTTGCCGACAAAACCTGGCAGACCGTCATGCTGCGTTATCTGGACGACCCTCAGCACTTCAACGGCTTGCGTCGCCTGGGGGAAATTCCGAATTACCCTATTCCTAAAGTTGACTCATCAGAGAGCCCGCAATGAGCGAAGAACGCAACATGATCCCGCTGATCCTCACCGGCATCGGTACCATCCTCGGCACCGTTGGCTGCCTGTGGTACTACGGCTATCTGCACTTCGCCAAGCCGGAAGATGCGTTGCTGCTCAGCGATTTCACCATGCTCAAGACCATACCGGGCGAAGATTACAAAGTCTCCCTGACCCCGGCCGCGCAAGTGGCGCAGTGTGTTGACGGCGTATTGGTGATGTTTGATACCGAGCAGAAAGGCTTGAGCGGCGTGCTGGTGAACAACAAGAAGCAGGCCGTACGTTGTATAGGTCAAGAAACGCCGAAACTGGAGCAGTAGGACAGGCAGTGTGGGGAAAGCTGGAACCATTTTGAGTGAGTTGCCACTGATTTGGGACCGAGCAGCAACGCTGATTCGGTTAACTCTTTAACTTGATTTGGAGTCACATATGTCTATAAGTGGAGTTGGTCCTTCCCAAGGTGGTTTTGGCGCTCAAGATGCAGGTCAACAATCCGGTGACGTAGGCAGCCTCAAGAAAGAGATTGAGGATCTGAAGAAGCAAATAGGTCAGATGCAATCTCAAGGTGCCGGTGGTTCAGAGGGCGGCGGCGGTTCGGGAGGCGCTATGGATGACCTTAAAAAACTGCTGAAAGAACTCGAGGAAAAGCTTAAAGCAATGGAAGGCCAAGAGGGTAAAGGCGCCGATGGCGAAGGCAGCAAGCCTGGTGGCGAAGGTAGCGCAAAGATTTCCATTGATTTCCAGCAGTAACATGAATAACGGGAACCGTCTTGCGTCAGAAGCCACAAAAGCGTCATGACTCATAAAGATTGGGGCCGAGACAGTGGCGATTACTATTGCTGCGATACGCAATATGTTGAACATGGCGAGAGGGCATGAAGAACTGGAGCGCAAAGTTGCCCAGACGCATGAGCTTAGCCAACTGATGGACAAGCTATCGAGCGCGAAGATAGAAATGCCGCTCGAAGATACACATCGTCCAGTCGGGTTCGACGAACCCAAAAAAAACCCACCGTAAGGTGGGTTTTTTATCCAGCATCAATCAGTTAGCAACGGAAGACCGTGGCTTGACCGGCTGGTTGTCGTTGGAAATGGTCACTTCCACGCGACGGTTCATGGCGCGGCCGGAGACGCTGCCGTTATCGGCAACCGGGTATTCCTTGCCATAACCCTGGGTCACGATACGCGAGATATCCACGCCTTGTTGAGCCAGTGCACGCTGAACAGAAGCGGCACGACGCTCAGACAGGCTCTGGTTGTACGAGTCGGAACCGGTGCTGTCGGTATAGCCTTCGACGATCACTTTACGGTCTGGGTTATCGCGAAGGAACTGAGCCAGCTTGGTGATGTTCACCAGGCCGCTGGATTTCAGATCGGACTTGTTGGTGGCGAACAGCACGTCACCGAAAGTCACCAGGGTGCCGCGATCGGTTTGTTTGGCGTTCAAGCTGTTTTGCAGTTGCTTGATTTGTGCGTCACGAGCGTCCAGCAGGGCGCGGGCACGTTCGTCACCAGCGTTTTTCAGCTTGGCCTCGGATTCGCGCAGGACGATGGTGTCCTTGGCCACTTCAACGCGCTGGTTGGTCAGGTAGGCCAACTGGTCGACTTTCTTCTCGTCTTCCTTGTCGCGGTAGGCCTTGTCAGCCTTGTCCAGCCATTCGCTGGCGTCTTTGGTTTCCAGCGCCGCCAGCTTGGTGGCTTGCGGGTTGGTTTGCAGGGACGAGAAATTGGTCCGCGCATTTTCCAGGTTCGCGTTCGGCGGGGTGGAGCAGGCCGCCAAGGCAACGCTCATCGCCAGCAGGGCAGGGATCATCAATTGTTTACGCATAGTCGTGTCGTCCTTTCAATTCGATATCAGGTGCGATGCAGTCAAGGGGCTGCGGCTTACTTCTGCATGATTGCAGCTGGGCGCATGCCTTCCTTACGCAGTTCTTCAACAGCCTTCTGGGAATCCTTCACAGCCTGTTGAGCCTTGGCAGCCTGGGCTTTACGCTCAGCGACGCGAGCATCCCACTCGGCTTGTTCAGCCAATTGGCGAGCCTTGTCGTAGTTCTTGTCGTGCATGGCAATCTCAGCTTCTTTGAGCTTGTCCTGGGCCGACTTCATTTCCACCGCCGCATACTCGGTACCGCCGGCGCTGACTGCGCTGTTGACGGCCGATTGGGTTACGGCGTACTGCTCGGTTGGAGGGTTGCCGGCGCAGCCAGCCAGAACGAAGCTGGTGCCGATTGCCAGCGCGGCCAATTTGAGCCCGCGCAGGTGGTTAAACGAGGATTTGGCAGTGCTGGTGTTCATCGTCTTCAACTCCATTGGATAACTCCTGAAAAACATCAAAATCCATCTGGGCGTATCGATTTCGGGCCCGTCGGTAAAGCACATGGCGTCCGTTCAAACGACCGTTCCACAAGTGATGGCTACTGGCTGTGACCGGAGGCTTTTTTCAAAAGTTCAGCGGATATGGCGATTTGCCTAAAAAAATATCTGACTGATTGGTCAGTGTTTGAAAAATGGAACTTTCGCGGTGCGCAGCGGTACCTCCGGGCCTGTAAAAGGCCCGAAATACGTGGGTTTAATTGACGTCAATAAATGTTTATCAGTGTTTTTGTTCGTCAGCGCCGGCCGACAAATCATGTAAGTGGCGACGGGATAAAGTAAGAAAGCGTGGCGTGGGGCCGACGTCTTCATACAGCGGGTCACCCTCTTCGTCAGTGGCAATTACCTGCTGGCCCTGGATGTAGGGAAAGCTGGCTTCCAGCTCTTCTAGGGCGGCACCGATCAACTCGCCGAGCAGTTCTTCGACATGGCGCTTGGGGTACATCTCGGCAATGGCCGCCAGCCGTGCAGCGGCTTCTACATCCAGATGAATGGCGTATTCAGTCTTGGTCAAGCGACCCTTGGCGGTTTCTTCCCAATGCTGGGCCAGTTCTCGAATTTTCATGGCTACCTCAATAAAGCCTGCGATGGCAGGCGGTGATGAGCGACCAGCCGCCTGCGCGGATGACGCGGCGACTCACCGTTGAGACTAGCTGCAAGCGCCAAGGTTTAAAGTCGTTTGCGTTCGGCCTTGTCAGAAACCGACGTCGGCGGCACTCTGAAGCACCTGCGCGTCCCGGATTTCTGGCTGGAGATTGGCTGATGAGTGATATCGATGCACGCTTGCGTGAGGATGTTCACCTGCTGGGTGAGCTGTTGGGCAACACCATTCGAGAGCAGTACGGCGAGGCTTTCCTCGAGAAGATCGAGCAGATCCGCAAAGGCGCCAAGGCCGACCGTCGCGGAGCCGTTTCAGAGAAAGCCGCTGGCGATGAGTTGAGCGCCAGCCTCAACCAGTTGCAGGAGGACGAACTGCTGCCGGTGGCCCGAGCCTTCAACCAGTTCCTCAACCTGGCCAACATTGCCGAACAATATCAATTGATTCATCGGCGCGATGAATCGCAACCCGCGCCGTTCGAATCCCGGGTGTTGCCGGAGTTGCTGGCCCGTCTGCAAAGTGAAGGTCACAGCAATGAATCCCTGGCCCGGCAGTTGGCGCGGCTGGACATCGAGCTGGTGCTCACCGCCCACCCCACCGAAGTGGCCCGCCGCACGCTGATCCAGAAATACGATGCCATTGCTGCGCAACTGGCCTTGCAGGATCACCGCGACCTCACCACCGCCGAGCGCGAGCAGATTCGCGAGCGCTTGCAACGCTTGATCGCCGAAGCCTGGCACACCGAAGAAATCCGTCGGGTGCGGCCCACCCCGGTGGACGAAGCCAAATGGGGCTTTGCGGTGATCGAGCATTCGCTGTGGCACGCCATCCCCAATTACCTGCGCAAGGCCGACCAGGCCCTGCACGCCGCCACCGGCCTGCGCCTGCCCCTGGAGGCTGCGCCGATTCGCTTTGCTTCGTGGATGGGTGGCGATCGTGACGGCAACCCGAACGTCACCGCGCCGGTCACGCGCGAAGTGCTGTTGCTGGCGCGTTGGATGGCGGCGGATTTGTATCTGCGTGACATTGATCAATTGGCCTCCGAGCTGTCGATGCAACAGGCCAGCCCGGCGTTGCAAGCCAAAGTCGGCGACAGCGTCGAACCTTATCGTGCCTTGCTAAAGCAACTGCGTGAACGCCTGCGCGCCACGCGCCAGTGGGCCCACACCTCGTTGACCAGCACCACCCCGGCGCCGGCCGAGGTGTTGCAGAACAACCGCGACCTGCTGGACCCGCTACAACTGTGCTACCAATCGCTGCACGAATGCGGCATGGGCGTGATCGCCGATGGCCCGCTGCTCGACTGCCTGCGCCGTGCCGTGACGTTCGGCCTGTTCCTGGTGCGCCTGGATGTGCGCCAGGACTCCAGCCGTCACTCGGCGGCCATGACCGAAATCACCGATTACCTGGGCCTGGGGCGTTATGAGGACTGGGATGAGGATGCGCGTATCAGCTTCCTCACCCAGGAACTGACCAATCGGCGGCCATTGCTGCCGGGTTACTTCAAACCCTCGGCGGACACTGCCGAGGTGCTCAATACCTGCAAGGAAATCGCCGCCGCACCAGCCGCATCATTAGGTTCGTATGTCATCTCCATGGCCGGCGCCGCGTCGGATGTGCTGGCGGTGCAACTGCTGTTGAAGGAATCCGGTGTACAGCGGCCAATGCGCGTAGTGCCATTGTTCGAGACCCTGGCCGACCTGGACAACGCCGGGCCGGTGATGGAGCGCCTGTTGCAACTACCGGGTTACCGCGCGCGCTTGCAGGGCCCGCAGGAAGTGATGATTGGCTACTCGGACTCGGCCAAGGACGCCGGCACCACGGCCGCCGCCTGGGCACAGTACCGCGCCCAGGAGCGCCTGGTGGACATCTGCCGCGAGCAACAGGTGGAGCTGTTGTTGTTCCACGGTCGCGGCGGCACTGTTGGTCGTGGCGGTGGCCCGGCGCACGCTGCCATCCTGTCGCAGCCACCGGGCTCGGTAGCGGGGCGGTTCCGCACCACTGAGCAGGGAGAGATGATTCGCTTCAAATTCGGCCTGCCGGATATCGCTGAGCAGAACCTCAATCTCTACCTGGCCGCGGTACTGGAAGCGACCCTGTTACCGCCGCCGCCTCCCGAGCCTGCCTGGCGTCATCTGATGGACGAACTGGCGGCAGACGGTGTCAGCGCTTACCGGGCCGTGGTGCGGGAAAATCCGCAGTTCGTCGAGTACTTCCGCCAGTCCACGCCGGAGCAGGAGTTGGGCCGTTTGCCTTTGGGCAGTCGCCCGGCCAAGCGTCGTGCGGGCGGGATTGAGAGCTTGCGCGCCATCCCATGGATCTTTGGCTGGACCCAGACGCGCCTGATGCTGCCCGCCTGGCTCGGCTGGGAAGCGGCACTGAGCAAGGCGCTGGAGCGCGGTGAAGGTCAATTGCTGGGGCAGATGCGCGAGCAGTGGCCGTTCTTTCGCACGCGCATCGACATGCTGGAAATGGTCCTGGCCAAGGCCGATGCCGATATCGCCCGTCTTTATGATGAGCGCCTGGTGCAGCCGGACCTGCTGGCATTGGGTGCGCACTTACGCGACCTATTGTCGCAGGCGTGTGACGTGGTCCTTGGCCTGACCGGCCAGTCGCAGCTGCTGGCCCATAGCCCCGACACCCTGGAGTTCATCCGCCTGCGCAACACCTACCTCGACCCCTTGCACCTGTTGCAGGCCGAGTTGCTGGCACGTTCCCGTCAGCAGGAGGCTGCCCAAGACAGCCCTCTGGAACAGGCGCTGCTGGTGTCCGTGGCCGGTATCGCGGCCGGTTTGCGCAACACCGGCTGAGGTTTTTTGCGTGTACTCAATGGCTTGCGGATAAACCGCGACGACCGCCCGGAAACGGGCGGTCGTCGTTTGAGAGGGTGGGTTGCGCTCAGGCACACCCTGGCGCTGACGCATGTGCGGCGCGGGTTTCTCCGACTTTTGGCGGCTTGTATGGTGAGGGCCCGCTGTGTATCTTGATCAGCCTTTGGCCGTTTGATCGGCCTAGAACCACATTTTTACGAGATTGGCCCCACGCGGCGAATCCGAGCGTCATCTCTATAAAAAATTGAGGAGCACATCGATGCGCGTCATTCTGCTGGGAGCTCCCGGGGCCGGTAAAGGTACTCAGGCAAAGTTCATCACTGAAAAATTCGGCATTCCACAAATCTCCACCGGCGACATGCTGCGTGCGGCCGTCAAGGCTGGCACCGAACTGGGCCTGATCGCCAAGAGCGTGATGGACAGCGGCGGCCTGGTCTCCGATGACCTGATCATCAACCTGGTCAAGGAACGCATCAGCCAGGAAGACTGCAAGAACGGTTTCCTGTTCGACGGCTTCCCACGCACCATTCCCCAGGCTGAAGCCTTGGTGAAGGCGGGCGTGGAGTTGGACGCCGTGGTCGAAATCGCGGTTGAAGACGAAGAGATCGTCCAGCGTATCGCTGGCCGTCGTGTTCACGAAGGCTCTGGCCGCGTGTACCACATCGTCTACAACCCGCCGAAAGTGGAAGGCAAGGACGATGTCACCGGCGAAGACCTGGTGCAGCGTAAAGACGACACCGAAGAAACCGTGCGTCATCGCCTGTCGGTCTACCATTCCCAGACCAAGCCCCTGGTGGACTTCTACCAGAAGCTGTCCGCAGCCCAGGGCAAGCCGAAATACAGCCACATCCCTGGTGTGGGCTCGGTAGAGGCCATCACCGCCAAGGTGCTGCAAGCACTGAGCTGATCCCTTGATCAGCGGCACAGACAACGGCCCGCTTGCGGGTCGTTGTTGTTTATACTGGCGCACTTTTTTCCGACTTGGACACCCACACCGATGAGTACCCTGCTGGCCCTGGACACCGCGACTGAAGCTTGCTCCGTTGCCTTGCTGCACGATGGCAAGGTCACGAGCCACTACGAGGTGATCCCGCGCCTGCACGCGCAGAAATTGTTGCCGATGATTAAGCAACTGCTTGAAGACGCCGGTACCACCCTGGCTGCCGTGGATGCCATCGCGTTTGGCCGTGGCCCAGGTGCGTTCACTGGCGTGCGCATCGCCATCGGCGTGGTGCAGGGCCTGGCCTTTGCGCTGGAGCGCCCGGTGTTGCCGGTGTCCAACCTGGCGGTACTGGCCCAGCGCGCGTTGCGTGAGCACGGGGCGTCGCAAGTGGCAGCGGCAATTGATGCGCGCATGGATGAAGTTTACTGGGGTTGCTACCGTGAGACTGCAGGCGAAATGCGCCTGGTCGGTGCGGAAGCGGTGCTGGCCCCCGAAGCGGCGCAGTTGCCCGCTGACGCCAGCGGCGATTGGTTCGGTGCCGGCACGGGTTGGGGTTATGGCGAACGCATCAAGGTGACCTGTGCCGAGCAGGACGCGGCGATGTTGCCACACGCCGAAGACCTGCTGGCGTTGGCACGTTTCGCATTCGAGCGCGGCGAGGCGATTGCGGCGGACCAGGCAGCACCGGTGTACCTGCGCGATAAAGTCGCGCAGACCAAGGCCGAACGCGGGATTATTTGACGCCAAAAAGGTGGGTGTTACGCGGCAAATTTCGCCAATCGTCAGAATTTGCCTGGGTTTTTAAACCTTTTACAAATTATGTGTTCTAGTTATCACCAGAGCATTTGCGCGCCATGGAAAGTGCCGCTAAATTGCCATCATTGATACCGAGTCTGCATGTATGCGTATAGACGGTTTTTCCTCACAGTCGTACCCCCTCAAGCGTAAGCCGCGCAAGGCGAGCGTGACGGTAGACGAGTCCGTCGAGGATTCACCGGACTTCATCGAAGTACACACCGATACGCCTTCCAAAGCTCAAGGCGCCTCGAGCGCCCGCATCAGCGGCGTTCCTGCCCGTCAGCAAGACATGGTCTTTCCCCGTTCCATGAGCAAAAGCGTTGCCACCGCCTTGGCCAGCTACCTGACCACTGCCGGCTTTGTCGAATGGGATATGGAAGTGCTGGGTCTCGATATCCATATCTGATGCGTTTGCCTTATTACATCGGCTGCCCGTCCTGGAGTGAAAACGCCTGGCGCGAGTACCTGTATCCCGTTGAGGCACGTTCCAGCGATTACCTCGGGCTCTATTCCCAGGTCTTCAACGCCGTTGAGGGCAATACCACTTTTTATGCTCGCCCCTCGGCCGCCACTGTGCAGCGCTGGGCCGAAATCATGCCTGATGATTTTCGCTTCACCGCCAAATTTCCCGGCGATATCAGCCATGCTGGCGATTTGCGTGAACAGTTGCCGGCGGCAGAAAGTTTTGTCGGCTTGATGAGCCCTTTGGGTGAGCGCGTTTCACCGCTGTGGCTGCAGCTCTCGAAGAGCTTTACGCCGCCACGCCTGGCGGAGCTGGCTGGATTTCTCGATGGCATTGATCGGCCGCTGGCCGTGGAGGTGCGTCATGAACTGTTCTTCGCCAAGGGTGATGCTGAGCGCATGCTCAACCGCCTGTTGCGCGATCGCGGTGTCGAGCGCATCTGCCTCGATCCACGTGCCCTGTTCAGTTGTACCTCTACCTCGGAAGCGGTGCTGCATGCCCAGTCCAAAAAGCCCCGGGTGCCACCGCGCCCAGCGGCCCTGACGCAGTTTCCCCAGGTGCGCTTCATCGGGCATCCGGACCTTGAGGCCAATGACCCGTTCCTGATCCCATGGGTGGAAAAGATCGCCAGTTGGATCGAAGAGGGCCGCACGCCCTATATGTTCCTGCACACCTCGGACAATCGTCTCGCGGCACAACTGGCGCTGCGCTTCCACGCCAAGCTGATGGTGCGCCTGCCAGGGCTACCGCCGCTGCCTGCCTTGCATCGAGAACCCGTGGCGGAGCA
The DNA here is from genome assembly GCF_012985385.1 of Pseudomonas sp. WS 5503. Lineage (NCBI taxonomy): Bacteria > Pseudomonadati > Pseudomonadota > Gammaproteobacteria > Pseudomonadales > Pseudomonadaceae > Pseudomonas > Pseudomonas sp. WS 5503. The sequence goes on along the minus strand of NZ_JAAQWI010000001.1, from coordinate 679,673 downwards.
GCTCGGGCTACTTTGAGGGTCGAGCCGTGGGTGTGGTCAAGACATTGAGTGTGTTGCTGGTGCTGGTGGGCGCATTTGCGTTGGCCGTCTGGCGGGGTTGGGTGCCGATGCCGGCCGAGTGGAACCCCTGGGCGCCCTTGGATGTGCGGGCCAGCCCCAACCTGTTGACGCGCTACAAGCTCAGTCGTTTGCAGGACGATCCGGCGCTGTGTGACCAGGTGTTGAACACCTCTGGTCTGCGCGTGAGCCGCCAGGCCGATACACCGGCTGATGCGGCGTGCCCCTTGCGCAATATTCTGCGTGTGCAGGGCGCTGACGTGGCCTTGAGCAGCAGCTTTCTCGCCAGTTGCCCGCTGGCGGTGGCGTTCGCCTTGTTCGAGCGCCATAGCCTGCAACCGGCGGCCCAGGCCGTGTTTGGCCAGGCGGTGAGCCGCGTCGAGCATTTGGGCAGTTTTGCCTGCCGTAATATCTACAACCGCGCCGACGGTCGACTCAGCCAGCATGCCTCGGCCAATGCGCTGGATATCGCCGGTTTTCGCCTGGCGGATGGGCGCAGCATCAGCGTGCTCAAGGATTGGCCGGGGCAGAGCGACAGTGCGCGTTTCCTGCGTTTGGTACGCGATGGCGCCTGTGATGATTTCAACGTGGTGTTGAGCCCGGACTACAACGCGGCTCATCGCAACCATTTCCATCTCGACATGGGGCGTTGGTGGGTGTGTCGCTAGGGTTCAGGCGGCCAGGCGCAGGTTGTGGGTCACCAGCGGGCGTGCCCAGTAGTAATCGAAATCCAGTGCCTTTTGCTGCGCCAGCAGCTCTTCTTCAGGGTACGGCGTGGCGGCCGGTGGCAGCAGGTCCAGCTCGAATTCGGCAATCGGCAGGTGCAGTGGGCGTGGTTGTGGCGCGGGGCCTGGCCCGGGTAGCGGTTGGCCGGCGTTCAGCACGATGGGGCGCACCCACTCGCTCTCAAACGCTTGTTGGCGTTGCTGGGCGATGACTTCTTCTTCCGGGAACGGCGTGGCGGCCGGTGGCAGCAGCTCGGTTTCGAACTCGGCAATCGGCAGGAAGAGCGGTTCCGGCGGGGCGATCTCGGTGTCTTTCACATCGCACTCACGCTGGGTGAGGATCTGCGCCAGCAGGTCGGCGCCTTCGCGGGGTTCAACTGCCGGGTCTGCCGGGGCGGGCGCCTTGGCGGCGAGCGCGTCCGGCGTTTCACCGAGCTGCTCGGCCAACGCGCGGGCGAAGAAGTCCTGCCACACATGACTCACCCCGGCCAGCGCTTGGGTATTGCGCAGGCCGTAATGGTTGTGGGTCGGCAGTACACCGATGGAAAGGGGAAGAATGTCTGACATTTTTCTCGGTCGACGCTCAGCTCTGGCAAAATACCTGACTGTGATTTTTATCGGCCGTTGTTTGCCGATCCTTAATATTTTTGAGCGTGGCGATTGATGAACGAACAACCAGCGGCCAGCCGCATCCAGGTCCAAGCCTTGGCTGACAGCTTCCAGGCCCGCGCTGAACAGTGGGCTTCGCTGCTGGGGTTGCCTCTGCAGGTGGCCGATGCGGATTTTTCCCTGCAAGTGGGGGAGCACGGCTTGCAGTTGCAACAGCTTGGGCCTGATGCGCCAGGGCCGGTGCGGGTCGACTTTGTCGAAGGCGGCGCGGCGCATCGGCGATTGTATGGTGGTGGCAGCGGGCAGATGATCGCCAAGGCGGTGGGCATCGCCCAGGGCGTGCGCCCGCGAGTGCTGGATGCCACGGCTGGCTTGGGCAAGGACGCGTTCGTGCTGGCCAGCCTCGGGTGTGAGATGAGCCTGATCGAGCGCCAGCCGTTGATCGGCGCCTTGCTCGAAGATGGCCTGGCACGCGCTGCCGAAGATTTTGACGTGGCGCCGATTGTGGCGCGCATGAAGCTGCTCAAGGGCAACTCCATCGACGTGATGCTCAATTGGCAGGGCGAGCCGCCTCAGGTGATCTACCTGGACCCAATGTTTCCGCACCGTGAGAAAACTGCCCTGGTGAAGAAGGAAATGCGCCTGTTCCGGCCGTTGGTGGGCGATGACCCGGATGCACCGGCGTTGCTTGCGGCCGCTCTGGCTTTGGCCAGCCATCGGGTGGTGGTCAAGCGGCCGCGCAAGGCACCCTGTATTGAGGGGCCGAAGCCAAGCCATGCGCTGGATGGCAAGTCCAGCCGCTACGACATTTATCCCAAGAAAGCGCTCAAGCCGTAAGCTGCAAACAGCAGCACTTATCTCCCAGGTGCGCCGCAATCCAGATGTGGGAGATTCTATGGTTGGGGGGAAGCCCCCAAACCCGCTTTTGATTGGTACTCGCTCTGGTTTTTCATGAGCGAAAAGGCGATACGCGCTAACTTGCGGGCGATGATGACCAGGGCTTGAGTTGTTTTCAGGCCCCTGGCCAGATAGCCCTCGTATAAAGGCTTCCAGGCTTCTGACCTAATACCGGCTGACGCCGCGTTATGCAGCAACCTGCGGATCTCTGAGTCTCCTTTCTTGCTTAACGAACGACGTCCGTTCATTTGCCCTGAGTCGGACACCCTCAAGTCCATTCCCAGAAAAGCAATATAAGCGTCAGCACTTTCAAACTCTCCTCGTTGAAAGGCCATAGTCAGGGCAACTGCCGTAAGAAAACCAATGCCCTCTACGGCTTGGCAGCGCCTGACTTGATGCAAGACACCCGCTTCAGTGACAGCAGCTAATATCCGTTTTTCAATGAGCGCTTCATGTCTATCAAGACAAGCTGAAATGCTCTTGGACGAGGCTTTGAGCAACGGCTCACCTGCCCAGCTCTGGTTCAGAGCAACACGCATCTTCACCAGTGCGGCACGTCGGCGAAGCGTATCCGTCCGGCCAACACACCTTCCTGACGCAACCACCGAAGGACCAGCCCGTTTTGCGAAACCTCGGCTGTAGTTTACGACTTCAGCCTCAGCCGGGCCGGCGAGCATGCGCGTAACTTCCTACAAGACTGGAAGGGCAAGCTGGCCTGCGATGATTTCGGCGATTACAAGGCCAGCTTCGAACTCGGCGTGACTGAAATCGGCTGCATGGCTCATGCCCGGCGCAAGTTCTTCGAACTGCATGCGACTCACAAGAGCGCGCTGGCTGAGCAAGCCTTGCGTTACATGCAGGCGCTGTACGAGATCGAGGGGGAAATCGAGGATCTAGAACCGGACATACGCCGCCGAATACGGCAGGAAAAGGCGGTACCCGTGATGGATGCGTTGCATGCCTGGATGGTTGCCCAGCGCGACATCGTGCATAACGGTTCGGCCATTGGCAAAGCCTTGGATTACAGCTTGAAACGCTGGACGGCGCTGTCGCGCTACCTCGATGACGGGGCCGTGCCTATTGATAATAATTGGTGTGAGAACCAGATACGGCCTTGGGCGCTGGGGCGCAAGAACTGGCTCTTTGCTGGGTCGCTACGCAGCGGCAAACGCGCCGCTGCGATCATGAGTTTGATTCAGTCGGCCCGGAACAATGGGCACGATCCCTATGCCTACCTGAAGGATGTGCTGACGCGCCTGCCTACGCAGCGGGCAAGTGAGATTGCAGAGTTGCTGCCGCATAGGTGGCGTCCGGCTTAGTCGTGCAAGACGGTTTGCCCGTACGCTTACAAAGAAAGCCCAGCTTGAGCTGGGCTTTCTTTTGCAGACCTACATATCACTCAAGCGTATACTTATTCTCAGCCATAAAGGCTGGCTCTTTCCAATTAGGACCTTTTTTAATTCCCCCATCAGAATTATCAATCAGCCCTTCCAGTCTCATGTTATGAACAAGCTTTAATAGCTCAAGATTATTACCAATATTTACCCAGCCATTCCTGTTATATAGTCGATCCAGCATCGGATATGAAATTGACTTATTTCTTACTATAAAAAGAACGACATCTCTTGGGGATTCAGAGTTTACGATATCATTGATGTTGCTCATGTTATTCTCCGTATATTTGTTTGTTTTCTGCGACTATAGCTTCTGGCGTATAGAGTAATTCGTCAGCATCTTTAAGCTTGAAATCCTCTAAAGTCGCGGCATGAGTATTATTCCAAGTGGCGCCATCGTCGTTCGGTTTCACTCCATCCGCTATACCTAGAGCCCTATACCGCTCTAGCTCACGAATCTCATGGGTGTAAAATCGCTTATCGACATCGGTAATGGCCAATTCGCCAGTTAGGATTTTTTCCAGACGGTCAATCATCACAACATTTGCGTCTGATGGGTCGAATCTGCTCGTATGCAGCTTAACGAGGTCAATACCTTCCTGAGTCACCGCTGCGGTTGTCCAGTCTAGACTCTGAATGGGGCCGCCCGCCTTATCAGGATTGTACATCCGACCGCTGTGCTCACCTTTGGTGGTAGCCCCTTCGTACGGACTACTAAATACCGCATAAATCGGCGGTAAACCCGAATCTGCGGGGTAAACGTAAATAGCGTCCCGAATCTCCAACTGGCCGACTACCGGAAACGGCTCAGCTTTGACCTCAATCGGTGTCAGTGTAATCCCGGTATACGCCGGGGTTTCGACAGGCTGCGCAGGCGTCGCCGTCGAGCTATTACCTGGTACTGCGATTGGGAACGTCAGGGTGATCGGTGGTGAGTCAGTTGTAGTGAACGTATAGGCATTGGCCACAGGATCAAGCACTAGCGCTCTTACCGGGACGGTAGGTGCTAACCCTCCAGTGGGCTGGGTGGCCACTACCGAGTATTTGGACTGATCGCCATAAATTCGGTAGGGCACATCCACAGTTCCTCCCGCCGCGGCGATCTCGGCAAGATTTTCGGGAAGATTAGGCGCTAAATCCTTGGCCGGCGTGTTAAGCATGGTCGAAGGTAGCTCACCATTACCCAGTGATGGTGAATAGACCAGCGCGCCAATGCCCACTGCCGTGGCAGCACTTACAACAGTGCCTAAGGCTACCTTTGCAGCCTGAATAGCCGCATCCAGCGTAAGACCTGAACCGGCAGTAATGGCGATAGAGCCAGCCGCAGTACTTAACTGACTCGCACCGTCAGCGGGCAGCCTATACGTATTAGCGGCTTTAAGTGCTGCAGCTTCAGCAGCAATTCTTGCTGCCTCTGCAGCGGCCGCTTCATCAGCAATGCGCTTGGCTTCAGCTTCGGCGGCTAACCTGGCAGCTTCTGCTGCAGCGGCCTCATCAGCGATACGCTTAGCTTCTGCCTCTGCCGCTACTCGCGCCGCTTCAGCAGCGGCTGCCTCATCAGCCACGCGTTTGGCTTCAGCCTCATCTGCAACCCTTGCGGCTTCCGCAGCTGCCGCCTCATCGGCAATACGTTTAGCCTCGGCGTCTGCACGTGCTTGATTAGCCTGTGCCTGAAGGTTCTGCTTCAGGGCATTCAAATAGTCGATCTCGCGGTTGCTATATTTTGCAGCATACGAAGCCTCAAGTGAGGCGTACCATTCTTTATAATTTTTATCCGGAGGGTAATTTGTCTTGCTTCCGCTGATTGCATCTTTAATAAACTGCATCGTCGGATAATAAAAGAAGTCTCCATAGTAGTACTTGTCAGCAATCACTTTTTGAGCAGCAGCAGCCTGTGCTTTTTGAGCAATTAGCGTATCTACCGAACGAATATGCTGTTCGATTTTCTCGACTTCGCTCGCGGGACTGCCTTCATTTTGTTCTATTGCAGTAATGCTTTGTGCAATAGATTCAGGCATCGACTGAAGATTCGCTGCAAAGCTTGCCTCCTGGTCCTTAACATTCTGGGAAATGATGGGAGGGTATGTGTTAAGCACATAAGTACGCGTTGCAACGTTAATGAGCTGTCCGGTGTGACTATGTGAAAAATCACTGTCACCACCACCCCCTCCGAATGTCTGAGGTTCATATTTATTAATAGCATTGATTTCAATTTCTGGCAGATGAATCGTATCGCCATTAGCCATAGTGAATTCTCCTTTTCGCTAGGTACAGCATAAGAGCTTTGTACATCTCAGTAGGATGGACGGATGGTTCTCTCGTTGCCTTACTACTCTCTGATGAACGGCTTCGCCTCTTGGGTTGTCAGTTTTTGAGAAGCTCAACGAACGAGAATCCCCGCCTTCTCCACTTTTCACCATATCGCATTAATACTGTATGGGTATCCAGTATAGAGAGGCAACAAAAATGCACTTATGCATATCGCGACCGACAAACGGTAGTGGTCACTATTCCTTACGATACGGCTCTGAGCTTGACGGTGGGGGGAGCACACCTCTGTGACCGCAACCACTGCCGGTCATTTGCAGATAATGTGAGCCCGTCACAATGGAACGCGAGTCTACGGCGTCGAATGCAAGCCCATTTGCAATTAATGTGAGCCGGAGCCTTTGGCTGGTTGCAGTTAATGTGAGCCAGAAATGCCGCTGAATGCGAGCCCGCGTGTTTTCAAACGCGAGCCGCTACACTTAGGGTTCCGCCCTGACGGCGGCTCACTTTGCAAAAGCCGGGATGCCGGCCCAGGCCAAAGTAAGCAAAACGCTCTTGCCCCACCACTCGGCACCTCGCTTAGGCTCGGTGTGCCCGTAATCCGCCAGTGATTTGGGGGGCCGCCGCCACGCGCCATCCATGGCGCGGGGCGGCTAAACCGGCATCCCTGCCGGTTTATCCCCCAAATCCCTGTCGAATTCCGGCCAGCGTGGTTTGACGGGGCGCTTAAGATCAAAATCAAAAGCAGATCAAAAGCAGATCAAGAGCGACTCGCTTCGCATCGTGGTTACCGTCGGTTGCTACCGCCTATGCAGTGCTGTCGAGCCCCGTGCTGCGATAGGCCCGCATAAACAACTTCACCACGTCCTGCACATGCTCTTCGGCTTCTTGCGCGCTCAATTGTCCGCCGCAGCCATACAACAAGCGGAAGTTCGCCGTGCCCTTGAGCAGGCAAAAGAAGTGCTCCGCGGCTTTGAACGGTGTGTCGATGCTCAGGGCGCCGCCCTGGTGAATCTTGCCGAGCAGGCGCTCCATGCCTTGCAGCATGCGCATGGGGCCGGCGTTGAAGAAGATCTGGGAGAGTTTCACGTCCTGATTGCCGGTGGTCATCATCAGGCGATGCAGGTTTACCGACTCCTCGCTGTTGATCAGCCGATGAAAGCCGCGTGCGATGTTGAGCAACACCGTCTCGACGGGCATGCCTTCGGGAAGCTCGAAGTACATCACCGGCAACTGCTCTTCACATTTGGCCACCACCGCAGCGGTGAACAGCGTCTCCTTGTCGGTGAAGTGGCTGTAAACCGTGAGCTTCGATACGCCGGCCGCCAGGGCAACGGCGTCCATGCTGGTGTTCGCATAACCCTTGTCCAGAAACAGCGATTTCGCCGATTCGAGGATTGCCTGGCGTTTTGCCATGTCCTTGGGACGCCCGGGGCTTGCGGTGTTCAGAGGATTGTCGGACATTTTCACCTTTAATACTGGACTGGTGAGTTTGGTATTAATAACATACCGGCCAGTATAATTATTCCAAGCTCTATTTGCGAAAGGTCCTTCAGCATGCGCAGCGCTTTCCTGCCCCTTGCTTTGCCTGTCAGCCTGGTCTTCCTGTTGGCCGCGTGCGGCCATGAAGAAGCGGCCCAGACCACCGTACGTCCGGCCATGGTGGTGCAACCGCAGCCTTCGGCACAGGCTATGGACAGCTACCCCGGTGAGGTGCGTGCCCGTTATGAGCCGGACCTCGCCTTTCGCATCGGCGGTAAAGTCAGCAAGCGCCTGGTGGAGGAGGGCGAGTGGGTCAAGGCCAACCAGCCGCTGGCCGAACTCGACCCCCAGGACGTGCGCCTGCAACTGGAAGCGACCCGCGCTCAAGTAGCCGCTGCAGAGGCCAATCTCAGCCTGGTGCGTGCGGAACGAGATCGCTACAAGACCTTGATGGACCGGCAGATGGTCAGTCGGTCGCAGTACGACAATTCCGAAAACCTCTACCGAGCCGGTGAAGCGCGCCTCAAGCAGATCAAGGCCGAGTTCGATGTGTCCAGCAACCAGGCCGGCTACGCCGTGCTGCGTGCGCCCCAGGATGGTGTGGTCGCCAAGCGTGCCGTCGAAGTGGGGCAAGTGGTTTCCGCTGGCCAGACCGTGTTCACCGTGGCCACCGATGGCGAGCGTGAAGTGTTGATCAGCCTGCCTGAACAGGGCTTTGGCCGCTTCAAGGTCGGCCAGCCAGTGTCGGTGGAGTTATGGAGCCAGCCAGAGCAACGTTTTGCCGGGCGCATTCGTGAGCTGTCTCCCGCGGCCGACCCCAAATCCCGCACTTTCGCCGCGCGTGTGGCCTTCACCGGCGGCAAAGTGCCCGCCGAACTGGGCCAAAGTGCGCGGGTTTTCATCCAGGCCGACGGTGTCATTGCGCTGTCGGTACCCTTGTCTGCCCTGAGTGCCGAAAACGGCGCGTCCTACGTCTGGCGCGTACAACCGGACAACACCCTTGAACGCACTCCCGTGCGCATGGGTGCCTTTGGCGAAAACACGGTACCGATACTGGAAGGATTGGCCGCCACCGATTGGGTGGTTGCCGCAGGCGTGCATGTACTCCATGAGGGCCAATTAGTGCGCCCGGTGGATCGCTCCAACCGTGTGGTTAATCTGGCGGCCAAGGAGTAGTCCCCATGGGTTTCAATCTTTCCGAATGGGCGTTGCGTAATCGCCAGATCGTACTGTTCCTGATGATCCTGCTGGCCGTGGTTGGCACCTTGTCCTACACCAAGCTGGGGCAAAGCGAAGACCCGCCCTTTACCTTCAAGGCCATGGTGATCAAGACCAACTGGCCCGGGGCCACGGCCCAGGAGGTATCGCGCCAGGTCACCGAGCGAATCGAGAAAAAACTCATGGAGACCGGTGAGTACGAACGCATCGTGTCGTTCTCCCGCCCCGGTGAATCCCAGGTCACCTTTATTGCCCGTGATTCGATGCGTTCGGCGCAGATTCCCGAGTTGTGGTATCAGGTGCGCAAGAAAATCAGCGACATCCGCCACACCTTGCCGCCGGATATCCAGGGGCCGTTTTTCAACGATGAGTTCGGCACCACGTTCGGCAATATCTACGCCCTGACCGGCGACGGATTCGACTATGCCGTGCTCAAGGACTACGCCGATCGCATCCAGATCCAGCTGCAACGTGTCCCGGATGTGGGCAAGGTCGAGTTGCTCGGCTTGCAGGACGAGAAGATCTGGATCGAGCTGTCCAACCTCAAGCTCGCTACCCTCGGCTTGCCTTTGGCTGCGGTACAGCAGGCGTTGCAGGAACAAAATGCGGTGTCCACCGCCGGCTTCTTTGAAACCCCTACCGAGCGCGTGCAATTGCGCGTTTCTGGCAACTTCAAGACGGTGGAAGAGATCCGCAACTTTCCGATACGCGTGGGGGATCGCACTTTCCGCATCGGTGACGTGGCTGACATCCATCGAGGTTTCAACGACCCACCGGCACCGCGCATGCGCTACATGGGCGCAGATGCCATCGGCCTGGCCGTGGCCATGCGCGACGGTGGCGACATCCTCGTATTGGGCAAGGCCCTTGAAGCGCAATTCGCACGCCTGCAAAAGAACCTTCCGGCAGGGATGGAGCTGCGCAAAGTGTCGGACCAACCAGCAGCGGTAAAGACTAGCGTCGGCGAGTTTGTCCAGGTACTGGCTGAAGCGTTGGCGATTGTTTTGCTGGTGAGCTTTTTCTCCCTCGGTGTGCGCACCGGCATGGTCGTTGCCCTGACGATTCCGCTGGTACTGGCGATGACCTTTGCCAGCATGTATTACCTGGGCATCGGCCTGCACAAGATTTCCCTTGGCGCCTTGGTCCTGGCACTGGGCTTGTTGGTAGATGACGCGATCATCGCCGTGGAAATGATGGCGATCAAAATGGAGCAGGGCTACGACCGGCTCAAGGCTGCGAGTTTCGCCTGGACCAGTACCGCGTTCCCTATGCTCACCGGCACCCTGATCACGGCGGCGGGCTTCTTGCCGATTGCCACCGCGCAATCGAGCACCGGGGAATACACCCGCTCGATCTTCCAGGTGGTGACCATCGCACTGCTGGCCTCCTGGGTGGCAGCCGTGGTGTTTGTGCCGTACCTGGGGGAAAAACTCCTGCCCGACCTGGCGAAGATTCACGCTGCCAAACACGGTACCGACGGCCCGGACCCTTACGGCACACCCTTCTATCAGCGTGTAAGACGTCTGGTGGAGTGGTGCGTGCAACGGCGTAAAACCGTGATCGTGCTGACCTTGCTGCTGTTTATCGGCTCGGTTGCACTGTTCCGCTTCGTGCCGCAACAGTTCTTCCCGGCTTCCGGTCGCCTGGAGTTGATGGTCGACCTGAAACTGGCCGAGGGCGCTTCGCTCAGCAACACCGCCGAACAGGTCAAACGCCTGGAGGCGTTGCTCAAGGAGCATGCCGGCATCAACAACTATGTCGCCTACGCGGGCACCGGTTCGCCGCGGTTTTACCTGCCACTGGACCAGCAATTGCCCGCTGCCAGCTTCGCCCAGTTTGTGGTGCTGGCTAACACCATCGAGGAGCGAGAAAGCCTGCGCACCTGGCTGATCGAAACCCTCAACGAGCAATTTCCCGAACTGCGTTCGCGTGTCACACGGCTGGAGAACGGCCCGCCCGTAGGCTACCCGGTGCAGTTTCGCGTGACCGGCGAGCACATCGAAGAGGTGCGCGCGCTGGCGCGCAAAGTGGCGGCGAAGGTTCGCGAAAATACCCATGTGGTCAATGTGCACTTGGACTGGGAAGAGCCAAGCAAAATCGTGTACCTGAATATCGACCAGGACCGTGCCCGCGCCCTCGGCGTGAGCACCGCCAACCTGGCGAAATTCCTGCAGAGTTCCCTGACCGGCTCCAGCGTCAGCCAGTACCGTGAGGACAACGAATTGATCGAGATCCTCCTGCGCGGCACGGTGCATGAGCGTAGCGAACTGTCGCGCCTGCCGAGCCTTGCCGTGCCCACCGACAATGGTAAAAGCGTGGCGCTGTCGCAAATTGCCACCCTCGAATATGGCTTCGAAGAGGGCATCATCTGGCATCGCAACCGCTTGCCCACGGTGACTGTGCGGGCCGATATCTATGGCAAGGAACAGCCGGCGACCCTCGTGCAGCAGATCTTGCCGACGCTCGCCGATGTACGTGCCGAACTGCCGGACGGTTACTTGCTGGAAGTGGGCGGCACGGTTGAAGATTCAGCGCGTGGGCAAAACTCGGTGAAGGCCGGCGTACCGCTGTTTATCGTGGTGGTGCTGACCTTGCTGATGCTGCAACTGCGCAGCTTTTCGCGCACGGCGATGGTCTTTCTCACCGCACCGTTGGGGCTGATCGGCGTGACCCTGTTCCTGCTGGTATTCCACCAACCCTTCGGCTTCGTCGCCATGCTTGGCACCATCGCGCTGTCGGGAATGATCATGCGTAACTCGGTGATTTTGGTGGACCAGATCGAGCAAGACATCAAGGCCGGCCTGGCACCTTGGCAGGCGATTATCGAAGCTACGGTCCGACGCTTTCGCCCGATTGTTCTGACGGCACTGGCGGCGGTGCTGGCGATGATTCCACTGTCGCGCAGTGTGTTCTTCGGGCCGATGGCCGTGGCGATCATGGGAGGGTTGATCGTGGCTACGGCATTGACCTTGCTCTTTCTCCCGGCGCTTTATGCCGCGTGGTTTCGCGTCAAAAAGGACGCTGGATAATCAGGCTGTCATCTCGGTTGTCGGGGCGTAGAGAGTACGCGCCCCGTCACCGTGGGCATGCGGCAGAATGAGCAATTTTCCTATGTGAGAGATAGGAAGCTCACTACACGGGCCTAGGAACCTTTCCTTATTGATTGCCACTCAATGTTACCTGGTTGGCAGGTACCTACTGCTCTTGCTCGTCGGCAGAAACAGTAGTGATTGGAATGAATTTAAGGAGTTCGCCATGTGTATAGCTAGTTTGAAGGCTTTTCTGCGTCCGCCCAGCAGGCCAAAACCTCCTGAAAAGTGTAAACCCAGCCCTCCTGAACGTTGTAAGCCCAAGCGCCCTGGGTATTGCAAACCCAAGCCCCTTGAGAGTTTCAGACCCAAACCTCCTGAGGAATGCAGACCCAAGCCTCCTGAGGAATGCAAACCCAAACCTCCTGAAGAGTGCAATCCCGAGCCCCCTCCGAAGTGTTGCTACATAAAAACCGTTGAGCTGACGATTGTCATGAAGGCGGCCATAAATTACTGACTTTGAGGCTCTTTTTTGCGCAAACGCCTCGAGAATACGAGGCGCTTGTGGGGGGGCAGGGCAGATCGGCAGGTTTTACAGCGCGCCAAACACCTTCTTGGCCAAGCTGGTAGCCGCAGCCGCTGGATTCTTGCGAATCGTTTCTTCCTGCTGCGCAATCATCTTGAACAAACCATCCAGGGCCTGCTCGGTCACGTAGTTCTCAACGTTGGCGCTCTTGGCGTCCACCGCGCCAAAGGCCGCGGCCTTGCCGGCGAGGGCGTTGTACTGCTGGGCCACGCCGACTTTGTCGGTGGCGGCCTTGACGATAGGCAGGAACTTGGCGCGAATCTCTTCACGGCTGCTTTTGTTCAGGTACTGGGTGGCGGAGTCCTGGCCACCGCTGAGAATGCCCTTGGCGTCGGTCACGCTCATGTTCTTCACAGCGTTGACCAGGATCGGCTGGGCCTGGGTCACGGCGGTTTCCGCCGCCTTGTTCATGCTGGTTTCCAGCTGCGTGACCTGGTCACCCATGCCGAACATTTTCAACTTGTCGGCGACTTTGCCGAGTTTGCCCGGCAGGCCGATCTTCACGTCCGGGTTGTTGCTGAAACCACCGGGCGTCCCGAGCTGTTTCACAGCAATCTGTGCACCTTGGGTCAAGGCATCCTTGAGGCCGCCGCTGGCGTCACCCTGGGACAGGCTGCCGAGATCCAGGGCCATGGCGTTGGCGCCGAATAGCAAGCCAGCACACAGGGCGGTGAGGCGAAGAGATTTGCGGAGCATGGGCGCTTCCTTATGAAGTGGGAATGATCAGTGTGCAGCCGCATCCACGCGCAGGCGCAGCGGTTGTGGGTCCTGGCCGTTGAGCTGCACGGTGTGCCGCTCGGTGGTGATAAACAGTAGCTTGCCGTCCAGCTCGATGCGAGCGCTGACCGAGTATGTGTGGCCTGGCTTAACCTGGGCCGGGTCATAGCTCAGGTGAAACGGCAGCGGCACCTGGCCTTTGACCGGGCCTTTCTGTTCGGCGAGGGTCACGGCCGGGGCGTCCATCAAGGACACGTCCTGCAGGCTGACACTCAAGGTGGCGGCTGGCGGCAGGGCGATACGTTGCAGGTAGAACACTTCGCCGTCGAGGCTGGCCTTCGGGGTTGGGGTCATCGAGTGGCAGGCTCCGAGCAGGGCGGTCAGGCCCAGGAGGATGAGTTTTTTCAAGGTGCGGCTCCTTTTCAACGGCGCCGGAATCCGCCCGGCGCCTCATTCAGTCTAGCGCTGTGCTTCAGGGTTGACGGCAACCGGTTCGGCCGCAGCCTCGGCTGCGCCGTCCACGCGGTGCAAGGCAACCTGGCGGATCGACAGGCGAATATCCGCCGGCAGTACGCGTTTGGCGGCGCCTTCGGCCAGTTCGCCGAGCAGGTCGTGATAGCCCAGCTTGCCGGCTTCATCGCGGCGCAGCACATCTTGCTCCAGCAACGTCTGGATAAAATGTCGGAAAAGACTCTTGTCGAAGAATTCCGGGGCATTGAGGCCGTGCAGGATCGACAGGCGCTGGGCCATGATCGTGCACAGGTCTTCCAGCTCTTCGGCGCTGATGCTGTTCTGGCCGCTGTTGAGCAGTAACGAGATCGCCATGTAGAAACGTTGCAGGGTCTGGGCGATGCTCTTGGACAGCAGCGTCAGCAGCACAAAGTGCCGCGAACTCGGCGCCGGGCGCAGGTATACGGCGTTTTCGAAACGCAGCAGGCCTTGTTCGACAAACGCGTCCAGCCACTGGTCGACCACGCTGTCCAGGTCCTCCAGCGACCAACGGATAAACAGCTCTGATTGCAGGTACGGGTAGAGCGCGTGGGTGTAGCGCAGGATCTGTTCGCGGGTCATGCGCGAACTGCTCTGGAAGAAGCTCGCCAGCAACGCTGGCAGGGCGAAGATGTGCAGCACATTGTTGCGGTAGTAGGTCATCAGGACGGCATTCTGCTCATCCAGATAAACGATTTTGCCCAGGGCGTCGCTCTGTTCGGACAACAGGTTCATGTCCTTGACGTGCTTGATCAGCGCCAGGCCATCGCCCTCCGGCAAAGTGGTATGGGGCGAGTAGGGCACACGACGCAACAACGCCAGGTACAGGTCCAGTTGGCGGGCCATGGCCTGTTCATCCAGGGCCAGGCGGGTGGTGGACAGCAGGGCCAGCGCCACCAGGTTCACCGGGTTCACCGCAGCGGCTTCGTTCAAATGACGCGCCACCTGTTCGCCGAGGCGATTGGTGGTTTCGTTGAGCCAGGCCGGTTTGTAGTTCGGCCCCAGTTCCTGGGCGCGCCAGTCCGGTTGCTCGGCGTCGAGGAACTCCGCCAGCTTGATCGGCTCGCCGAAGTTGACCGCCACTTGGCCGAAGCGCTGCTTGAGCGCGCCGACCACTTTGAAAATATCGAAGATCGACTCTTTCTTCTTGCTCGCGCCACGCAGTTCGCCCAGGTAAGTGCGGCCTTCGAGCACGCGCTCATAGCCGATATACACCGGCACGAACACGATGGGCATGCGCGAGGAACGCAGGAAGCTGCGCAAGGTGATCGCCAGCATGCCGGTTTTCGGTTGCAGCATGCGCCCGGTGCGCGAGCGGCCGCCTTCGACGAAGTATTCCACCGGGAAACCCTTGGTAAACAGGGTGTGCAGGTATTCGTTGAACACCGAGGTGTACAAAGGGTTGCCCTTGAAGGTGCGGCGCATGAAAAACGCACCGCCACGGCGCAGCAGGCTGCCGATCACCGGCATGTTGAGGTTGATGCCGGCGGCGATGTGCGGTGGGGTCAGGCCGTTCTTGAACAGCAGGTAGGACAGCAGCAGATAGTCGATGTGGCTGCGGTGGCAAGGCACGTAGATCACCTCGTAGCCTTGGGCCACCTTTTGCACGCCCTCGATGTTATTGACCTTGATACCGTCGTAGATCTTGTTCCAGAACCAGCTCAATACCACTTCCAGGAAGCGGATCGCGGTGTAGGTGTAATCCGAGGCAATCTCGTTGCCATAGCGCAGGGCCAGGGCCTTGGCTTTTTCCGGGGCGATCTTTTCGCGTTCGGCTTCATCCGCAATGGCTTGGCGTACCAGCGGCATATTGACCAGGCCCTTGACCAGATTACGGCGGTGGGACAGGTCGGGGCCGATCACTGCCGTCTTCAGGTTACGGAAGTGCACACGCAGGATGCGCTGGGCCATGCGTACGGTGCGTTCGTGACCTTTATTGTGCTCGATCAATTCACGCAGGTTGATAGGCGCGGAGAATTGCACGCGAGTCTTGCGCCCCAGGATCAGGATGCTCAACAACCGGCGTAGACGCCCGGTGACCGCCCAGCTGTCGGCGAACAACAGCTTCCACGGGCTGGACTCGCTTTCGGGGGATTGGCCCCAGAACACACTGACCGGAATGATTTGTGCATTCTCTTCGGCGTGGTCGGTGAGGGTGTTGACCAAGCGCGTCAGGGTGGGCGGCGCACCGCGCTTGTCCTGGCGGCCGAGCCAATCCGGATCCGGCGTGAGGTAGAAGAACGCCGCAGGCTCCATCAACGGCCCCACCGACACCGGCAGCACCGGACGTGGCAGGCCAGCCTTGGTGCACTCGGCATCGACCACCGCCAACTCGGTCAGGGAGGGTGATTGCAGGACGTAGAAAACCGGCCGGCTGCGGTCCAGGTTGAGGGTTAGGGACGACTGGTTGATCGTCTCTGAGCGAACCCAGAGGTACAACAGTCGGCGCAAGGTGCCAAACACCAGACGGCGGAACGGGGAGCGGGTCATAGGCGAGCTGCTTCAAGTGGAAAAAACCGAGCAGGCGCTCGGGCGGGTAGTGTGCCGTATTCGCCGAAAATCGGCAAAAAAGCAGCGATGTAAAGTTGAGTTGATGGTTTTTGAGCCTGTCTTATACTCGGCAGTTCAATGCGAGCGACTCAACAATAAAAAACCAGTGGGAGTGAACAGATGTCAACGCGCGAAACCGGCAATGTGAAGTGGTTCAACGATGCAAAGGGCTACGGCTTTATCCAGCGTGAAGATGGCAAGGATGTGTTTGTGCACTACCGCGCCATTCGCGGTGAAGGCCACCGCTCGTTGGCAGAAGGCCAGCAGGTGGAATACGCCGTGGTGACGGGCGAGAAGGGCTTGCAGGCGGAGGATGTGGTGGGCCTGTAGCAACGTTGTTTGATCGTTCCCACGCTCTGCGTGGGAACGCCTCTTGTGACGCTCCGCGTCACGCTTTGGGACGCAGAGCGTCCCAGGCTACTTTCCCACGCAGAGCGTGGGAACGATCTTCAGGCGGTCTTCCAGGTGATCTGTTCTTCACCGTCTTCGCTGATGCGAATCCAGGTGTCGGCACTTTCCTCACCTTCTTCCTCAACCCAGGTGCCCGGCGCGCAACGCACTTCGACGTTCAGCGCGGCAAACGCGGCGCGGGCGCAGGCAATGTCGTCGTCCCATGGGGTCTGGTCGCTTTCCAGGTACAGGCTGTTCCATTTGCCCACCGCCTTGGGCAGCCAGGTCACCGGCACGCTGCCGGCCTTGCACTTGTAGGTCTGGCCTTTCTGGACCCAGTCGGTACACGGGCCGAGTGCGGCGCCCAGCCAGGCAGCGATGGCCTTGTGATCGACGTCGGCGTCCTTCAGGTAAATCTCAATATCGGGTTGGCGCATGGATGTTCCTCGTTGCGGGATTCGAAAATCCATTCGCGGATGGGTGAACGTCAGTCATTGAAGCACGAAATAATCGTAACGCATCGACACCGTGACCTGCAGCGGCTCGGCCGCCTCGATCACCTCGTGGCGGCGCTCGGCACTGGCCCGCCAGCCGTGGGGCGTCATCGCCAGCAGGTTGGCGCGGTCCTGGGCTTCGGCCAGGCTCAGGGTGAATTCCAGGGTTTCACTGTGAGCAAGGCTCATACCGTCCGGCACCAGGGCCAGGTGTTTGTCGTCGGTGTACTCGCGTACCTCGTCGTAAAGACGCTCGCGCAGTTCCATCAAGTGGCCGCTGGTCGGGCCGACCTTCATCAAACCGCCGCCGGGACTGAGCAGGCGCTTGGCCTCTTGCCAGTCCAACGGGCTGAACACGCTGGCGAGGAACTGGCAGCTGGCATCGGCCAATGGCACGCGGGCCATGCTGGCGATCAACCAGGTCAGCGCCGGGTTGCGTTTGCACGCGCGCTTGACCGCTTCCTTGGAGATATCCAGGGCATAGCCATCGGCGTGGGGTAGGGCCTGGGCAATTTGCGCGGTGTAGTAACCCTCGCCACACCCAATGTCGACCCAGCGCTGCGGTGCACGCTCGACGGCCAGTTCGGCCAGGCGCTTGGCCACTGGCGCATAGTGGCCAGCGTTGAGGAAGTCGCGGCGCGCCTCGACCATGGCCAGGTTGTCGCCTGGGTCGCGGCTGTTCTTGTGCTGCACCGGCAACAGGTTCAAATAACCCTGGCGCGCGCGGTCGAAGCGGTGCCCGGCCGGGCACGCCACGCCATTGTCCACGGTATTGAGCGGTGCACTGCAAATGGGGCAGGCAAGCATCAGGCGAGCAACTTGATCAGGGTCTGGTAATAGATTTCGGTCAGCACGTCGAGGTCGCTGGCCAGGATGCGTTCGTTGACCTGGTGGATCGTCGCGTTCACCGGGCCCAGTTCGACCACCTGGGTGCCCAACGTTGCAATGAAGCGCCCATCGGAGGTGCCGCCACTGGTGGACGCCTGGGTCTCGCGCCCGGTGATCGCCAGGATGCTGGCCGACACTGCATCCAACAGAGCGCCTGGCTCGGTGAGGAACGGCAGGCCCGACAGCGCCCACTCCACGTGCCAGTCCAGGCCATGTTTGTCGAGAATGGCCGCGACGCGTTGTTGCAGGCCCTCGACGGTGGATTCGGTGGAAAAACGGAAGTTGAACACCGCCGTCAGGTCACCCGGGATCACATTGGTGGCGCCAGTACCGGAGTTGAGGTTGGAAATCTGGAAACTGGTTGGCGGGAAGAACGCGTTGCCGTCATCCCAATGCTCGGCAGCGAGTTCGGCCAGGGCCGGTGCGGACAGGTGGATCGGGTTCTTTGCCAGATGCGGGTAAGCCACATGGCCCTGTACACCGCGCACGGTCAAGGTGGCGCCAAGGGAGCCTCGGCGGCCGTTCTTGACCACGTCGCCCACCAGGCTGGTGCTCGACGGTTCGCCGACGATGCACCAGTCCAGGCGCTCGTTGCGTGCGGCCAGGCGTTCGATCACGGCCTTGGTGCCGTGGTGCGCCGGGCCTTCTTCGTCGCTGGTGATCAGGAAGGCGACCGAACCCTTGTGGTCCGGGTAGTCGCTGACGAAACGTTCCGCCGCCACCAGCATCGCCGCCAGGCTGCCTTTCATGTCCGCCGCCCCACGGCCGCAGAGCATGCCGTTGTCATCGATCAACGCGTCGAACGGGTCGTTCTGCCAGGCCTTTACCGGGCCGGTCGGCACCACGTCGGTGTGACCGGCAAAACACAGCACCGGGCCTTCGTGCTTGCCGTGGGTGGCCCAGAAGTTGTCCACATCTTCGATGCGCATCGGTTCAAGCGCAAAACCGGCGTCGCCCAGGCGCTGCATCATCAGCTTCTGGCAATCGGCATCGATCGGCGTGACCGACGGGCGACGGATCAGGTCGATGGCAAGTTGAAGGGTCGGCGAAAGGTCGGCATGGGCCGTCATGGGGGGAACTCCGGAAATCGAGGCGGCGACGTTCTAACTGTAGGAGCGAGCTCGCTCGCGAAAAACTCAAGGGCACCGCGTGCATTCAGGATGCCCGCGTTATCGTTAACGATTTTCGCGAGCAAGCTCGCTCCTACAGTGATGGGTGTAAGGCATGCAAAAGGGCCGTTATCTTATAGCAAAACGGCGGCCAAGGGCCGCCGTTTAGTGCATCGCGTGACTTTTTACGCCGCCGGCGCAGCCTCAGGCGCCGTAGAAGGTTTGGGCAGCGACGACAAGAACGCCATGATCAGCGCCGCCACGTACGGCAGCGACTGTACCAGCAACATCACCACCCAGAAGCGAATGTCATTGCTCGGCAGGCCTTGCACCAGGTAGATCCCCAGCGCCGCGCCCCATAGCAGCAGCATGATGAACATTTCTTCGCGGGCTTCGGAAATCGCCACCCAGAAGCCGTGGTTATCCGCGTTTTTCGGTGTACGAAAGAACGGAATGCTGCTGGTGAAGAAGCCGTACAACACCGCCTTGGCGATGGTATGAGACAGCGCCAACCCGGCCAGCGCCGCGCAGAACGCATCTTTCAAGTTCACACCTACCGCACGACGATAGAGGAAGATGATCTTGCCGACTTTGAACACAAACAACGCCAACGGCGGGATTGCGAAAATCAGCAATGGCGGGTCGACCCGAGTCGGCACGATGATCATCGCCGCAGACCACAACAGGGCGCCGACGGTAAAGAAGATGTTCATGCCATCGGCCACCCACGGCAACCAGCCCGCAAGGAAGTGGTAGCGCTGGCCACGGGTCAGTTCGGTGTCTTTGCCGCGCAACAGGCTGGCGGTGTGGCGCTTGATGATCTGGATCGCGCCATAGGCCCAGCGGAAACGCTGTTTCTTGAAGTCGATAAAGGTATCCGGCATCAAACCCTTGCCGTAGCTGTCGTGGTAGTACGCCGCGGACAGGCCTTTTTCGAATACGCGAAGGCCCAGTTCGGCGTCTTCACAGATGCACCAGTCGGCCCAGCCCAGCTCTTCAAGCACCGAGCGGCGGGTCATGGTCATGGTGCCGTGTTGGATGATCGCGTCACGGTCGTTACGGGTGACCATGCCGATATGGAAGAAGCCCTTGTATTCGGCGTAGCAGAGCTTCTTGAAGGTGCTTTCGTTCTGGTCGCGGTAATCCTGGGGCGACTGCACCACGGCGATTTTCGGGTCGGCGAAGTGCGGCACCATGTGCTTGAGCCAGTTCGGCGATACGCAGTAGTCCGAGTCGATCACTGCGATCACTTCGGCATCCTTGGCGGTGTGCGGGATCAGGTAGTTCAGCGCGCCGCCCTTGAAACCGGCCAGGGGCGCGACGTGGAAGAACTTGAAGCGCGGGCCGAGGGTTTCGCAGTAGTCGCGCACCGGCTCCCACACCGCCGGGTCCTTGGTGTTGTTGTCGATGATCAGGACTTCATAGTCCGGATAATCGAGGGCGGCCAGGGCGTCGAGGGTCTGCTTGACCATTTCCGGTGGCTCGTTGTAGCACGGCACGTGGATCGACACTTTCGGGCGGTAGTCCGAGTCGCCTTCCACGGGCAGGAATTCACGCCGGCGCTTGTGGGTCCACACCGCTTCTGCCAGCTCATGGGCTTCGGTCAGCAACACAATGAACACGCCCAGGGCGCCGAGTGCCAGCAACACCCCGACCGTCACGCTGAACCACGTGCTGTATTGCTGGCTGTAGTCGTAGCCGATCCAGACCAGCACCGACCCGCACAGGAACGCAATGAAGGTCAGGAAGGTACGGCCCCGCTGGCGCAGGGCCGAGCCATCGATCATCAACAGGGTCAGGGACAGCAGCGCAAGCACCACCGAACCGATGGCCAGTACCCGCCATTGCGGAATCGCCACCACCGGGCCGTCAAAATTGAATTTTTGCTGGCGCGCGGCATTGAATACACCCCAATACGCACCCGCCGACCCTTCGTCGCTGACCTTCCACGGCTGGTCGAAGGCCTCGATCACAAAGTAGTTGTAACCCTGGCGGTTGAGCTTGTTGACCAGCGTACGCAGGTAAATCGCCTGGTCGGCCGGCGACGACTCATTGCCACCGCGCATACGGCCGTTGCTCGGCCAGCCCACTTCCGATAGCAGCAGTGGCTTTTTCGGGAAGGCTTTCTTCAGGTCCTTGGCGCGGTCGAGAACGTACTGGCCGGCCTTGTCCATTGGGATGTATTCCCAGAACGGCAGGATGTGCGCGGCGATCAGGTCGACGTGCTTGGCCAGTTGCGGGTTCTTTTCCCAGATGTGCCATTGCTCGGAGGTGGTCACCGGGACTTTCACGGCGGCGCGCACGCGGTCGAGCAGCACGATCAGGGCTTCGGGGGTGATTTCTTCACGGAACAACGCTTCGTTGCCCACCACTACGCGCACGACGCTGCGCGAGGTGTTGGCGATCTCGATAGCGCGCTGGATCTCCCGCTCGTTACGCTCAAGGTCCGGGCTGATCCAGATCCCCAGGGTCACGCGCAGGCCAAACTCTTCGGCCAGCTTGGGTATATCCCCCAGGGGGCCGTCCACCGAGTAGGTACGGATGTTGTCCGTCAGCTTGCTCATGATCGCAAGGTCCTGACGCATCTGTTCGTCGGTAGGGTACTGGCCTTTCTGCGGGTACTGGCCTTGCTGGAACGGCGAGTAGGAAAAACCGGAGATCTGATCGGGCCAGTTGGGAGCGGTGACCGGGCGGTTGATCAGCGCCCAGAAACCGGTGAACAGCGCGGCAATTGCCAGCACCACCACCAGGTTGAGTCCAAATTTACGCGATGCCATGGTTATGTCGGGTTCCAAAGGGTGCGGAACGAAAGAGGTGTCGGCCTGCGCCGAACGGCGCGCATCCTACACTGGCGCTTCCCTGAGCGTACAGCAGACAGAGAAAAGCCGGACGTTAGTCTGCGAAACTCCATCTAAGTTCTTCACTTGTAACTTGTAGCTTAAAACTTGCCGCTCCGTAGCCCTATAATGCGCGCCGGTTTTTGGGGTAATGATGATGAGTACAGAAGATCCGCGGTTTGCAGGCGTCGCCCGCTTGTACGGGCTTGAGGGCCTGGAGCGCTTGAAAGCGGCCCATGTGGCGATTGTCGGCGTCGGCGGCGTGGGTTCCTGGGCGGCGGAAGCGATTGCCCGCTGCGGGGTGGGCGAGATTTCGCTGTTTGACCTGGACGATGTCTGCGTCAGCAACAGCAACCGTCAGTTGCATGCCTTGGACAGCACCGTGGGCAAGCCCAAGGTCGAAGTGATGGCCGAGCGTTTGCGCGGTATTAATCCTGAGTGCACCGTGCACGCGGTGGCAGACTTCGTCACCCGCGACACCATGGCCGAGTACATCACCCCGACTATCGACTGCGTGATCGACTGCATCGACGCGGTCAACGCCAAGGCGGCGCTGATTGCCTGGTGCAAGCGTCGCAAGATCCAGATCATCACTACTGGCGGTGCCGGCGGGCAGATTGACCCCACGCTGATCCAGGTGTGCGACCTGAACCGCACCTTCAATGATCCGCTGGCGTCGAAAGTACGCTCTACCTTGCGCCGCGATTATGGCTTCTCGCGCACGGTGACCCGCCATTACAGCGTGCCCTGCGTGTTTTCCACCGAGCAACTGCGCTATCCCAAGCCCGATGGCAGCATCTGTTTGCAGAAGAGTTTTGTCGGTGATGGCGTGAAGCTGGACTGCGCCGGAGGGTTTGGCGCAGTGATGATGGTCACGGCCACGTTCGGCATGGTGGCGGCGACCAAGGCGGTGGACAAGATTGTGGCGGGAGTGCGCAGGCCGTCGGAGCGCATCAAACCCAGCTAAATCTCATTGCCGAATATAGATCCAAATTGTGGGAGCTGGCTTGCCTGCGATAGCGGTGTGTCAGCCACTGAAAATACTGACTGATTCGCCGCTATCGCAGGCAAGCCAGCTCCCACATTATTTCTGTGTACGCGTCAGGTCTCGCATGCGTTGCAGTACGGCATTCAAGCCATTGCTGCGCGACGGCGATAGTTGGCGCGACAGGCCCAGTTGATTGAACCAGCCAGGCAGGTCGACCGCTTGCAATTGATCAGCCGACAAGCCGTTGACCCGCGCCAGCAGCAACGCCACCAACCCGCGAATCATCCGTGCCTCGCTGCTCGCAGCAAACTGCCAATGGCCGTCCTGCAAGCGGCCCACCAACCACACTAGGCTTTCACAACCTTGCACCAGGTTAGCGTCGACCTTTTCGTCATCAGCCAGGGCGGGCAAGCGTTCACCCCATTGCATCAGCATCCGTGCGCGCTGCTCCCAGCTGCCCACAGCCTGGAAGGCCTCCAGCGCGGCCATGGCGTCCACTGGCAAGCTCATCGCAACATATCCAGCGCCTGGTCCAACGCTTCAAAAAAGCGTTCCAGGTCGTCGGAATCGTTGTAGAGCGCCAGGGAAACGCGGATTGCGCCTGACAGATGCATTGCCTTCAACAATGGCATCGCGCAGTGATGACCGGCGCGCACAGCAATGCCTTGCTCGGTCAGCAGGTGGGCGAGGTCGGCGTTGTGCACGCCCTCCACCACAAAACTCACCAGCGCCACCTGCGGCGATCCCAGCACGCGCACGCCATTGCGTGCCTTAAGCCCGCGCAGCAGGTAGTCATGCAGGGCGGCTTCGTGGGCGATCACCGCCGAGGCATCCAGCGAGCTCAGGTAATCCAGGCTCGCGCCCAGGCCGATCACACTGGCAATCGGTGGGGTGCCGGCTTCAAAGCCCAGCGGCGCGGGGCGAAAGCTGGCGCTGTGGTAGTCGGCCTGTTGCACCATCTCGCCGCCGAACTGCCAGTGGCGCAGGTGGTGCAGGGCCTCATTACGGCCATACAGTACGCCGACGCCGTCCGGGCCGTAGAGTTTGTGGCTGGAGAACACGTAGAAGTCGCAGCCGAGGGCCTGTACGTCGTGGCGGCCATGGACGATGCCTTGGGCGCCGTCCACCACCGTGAGGGCGCCGTGTGCCTGGGCCAGCGCCAGCAAGGCTTGCAGCGGCTGCCAGGCCCCGAGCACGTTGGACAACTGGCTCACCGCCAGCAGGCGCGTGCGTGGGCCAATCAAGCGGGCTGCGGCGTCCAGGTCGATTACGCCTTCATCGTCCAAGGGTAATACCACCAGCGTGAGCGCGCGGCGTTTGGCCAATTGCTGCCAGGGCAACAGGTTGGCGTGGTGTTCCAGGGCGCTGATAGCAATCTCATCGCCCGCATTGAATAAGTGTTCCAGGCCATAGGCCAGGAGGTTCAGCGCAGACGTTGCGCCGTGGGTAAACACAACCTGCCCGCTGTCACCTGCGTTCAACCACTGCGCGACCTTGCTGCGGCTGTCTTCAAAGGCCTGGGTAGCATGGGCCCCGGGCAAATGCTGGGCACGGTGCACATTCGCTGCGCCATTGGCGTAGTAATGATTGATGGCATCCAGCAGGGCTTGGGGTTTTTGCGTGGTGGCGGCGCTGTCCAGATAGGTCTGGTCTTGCCGTTGCAGGGTGGCGATGGCCGGGAAGTCGGCGCGCCAGGGGGAGGGCACAAGCATGGTGATCAAGACTCGTATAAGCGGGCCGCCCCCGAGGGTGCGGCCCGCTAGTGGCATCGAGTGGCTGCTTAGTTGTGAGCGTGCAGCGCTTCGTTCAGTTCGATGGCCGATTTGTGGGTTTTGCACTCCACGGCACCGGTCTCGGAGTTACGACGGAACAGCAGGTCCGGCTGGCCAGCCAACTCGCGTGCCTTGACCACCTTGACCAGTTGGTTCTGCTCGTCCAGCAGGGCAACCTTGGTGCCGGCGGTGATGTAGAGGCCCGACTCCACGGTGTTGCGGTCGCCCAATGGGATACCGGTACCGGCGTTGGCGCCGATCAGGCAGCCTTCGCCCACCTTGATCACGATATTGCCGCCGCCCGACAGGGTGCCCATGGTGGAGCAACCGCCGCCCAGGTCCGAGCCCTTGCCGACGAATACGCCCGCCGATACGCGACCTTCGATCATGCCCGGGCCTTCGGTGCCCGCGTTGAAGTTGACGAAGCCTTCGTGCATCACGGTGGTGCCTTCGCCCACGTACGCGCCCAGACGGATACGTGCAGCGTCAGCGATACGCACGCCAGCCGGTACGACGTAGTCGGTCATTTTCGGGAACTTGTCCACCGAGAACACTTCCAGCAGGTCGCCACGCAGGCGCGCTTCCAGTTGGCGCTCGGCCAGTTCATTGATGTCGATAGCGCCCTGGCTGGTCCAGGCCACGTTCGGCAACTGCGGGAACACACCGGCCAGGCTCAGGCCGTGGGGCTTGACCAGGCGATGGGACAGCAGGTGCAGCTTGAGGTAGGCCTCGGGCGTGGAGGTCAGTGCGGCGTCTTCGGCCAGCAAGGTCGCGACCAGCGGCGTGTGGCTTTCAGCCAGACGGCTGAGCAGGGCGGCCTGGGCAGCATCGACGCCTTTGAGCGCGTCGGCCAGTTGCAGGGCCTGGCTCACGGTGAAGGTGATCGCCTGGTTGCCTTCGGTGTAACCGAGGATCGGTGCGATGGCGGCAACGATTTCAGCCGATGGATTGAGCAAGGGTTGTGCGTAAAACACTTCCAGCCAAGCACCTTGGCGGTTCTGAGTGCCGACGCCGAAGCCCAGGCTGAACAGGGAATTGGACATGCTGTTACCTCTACAAAAATGGAAGGCTGGCCTACTTGAGGGCCGCCGAATAACTATCTGGCTTGAAGCCAATCAGGGTTCTGTCACCGAGATCGAGCACCGGGCGCTTGATCATCGAGGGTTGTGCGAGCATCAATTCAATGGCTTTCGACTGATCGAGATCGGCTTTGCGTTCGTCTTCGAGTTTGCGAAAGGTGGTGCCCGCACGGTTCAAAACCACCTGCCAACCGTGCTCGTTGCACCATTGGGTCAAGTGTTCGCGGTCGATACCGGCCGTTTTGTAGTCATGGAACTCATAGCTCACCCCGTGCTCATCGAGCCACGTGCGCGCCTTTTTCATGGTGTCGCAGGCTTTGATGCCGAAAAGGTGCAAGGTTTTGCTTGAAGCACTCAAGGAATTGCCCCCCTTTGGACGTATGAAAATGAAAGATCGCCGATTATGCCACGACCAGCGGGTTTCGGCGCCGCTCGTCAACAGCGTGCGACTTTTGTGCAAAGTGCCAGTGCGCAGCATAGGCGAGTAACATAGCCAGGTAACATAGCCGGGTAATATGGCACTTCAACGGCCAGTTGTTGCCTGATGTGTCGTTGCAAGCCGATTGTCCGGGAAACCCGCGTTATGCAAACCGCCTACACCGTTCTTATCCTGCTGATGCTGGTCAGCTTTTCGCGCCTGATCGGGCGCATCATCCCACTGCCCTTGCCCCTGGTGCAGATCGCCGCCGGCGCCTTGCTGGCCTGGCCCACGTTGGGGCTGCATGTGGCGCTGGACCCTGAGCTGTTCCTGTTTCTGTTCCTGCCGCCACTGTTGTTTTCCGATGGTTGGCGCATGCCCAAGCGTGAGTTGTGGCACCTGCGTGGCCCGATCCTGACATTGGCGGTGGGGCTGGTGCTGTTCACCGTGGTGGGCGCCGGTTACTTCATTCATTGGTTGCTGCCCTCGATCCCCTTGCCGGTGGCCTTTGCCCTGGCAGCGGTGCTCTCGCCGACGGACGCTGTGGCGGTGTCGGCCATTTCCCAGAACCGTTTGCCCAAGCCGCTGATGCACATGCTCCAGGGCGAGGCCTTGATGAATGACGCGTCGGGCCTCGTGACTTTCAAGTTCGCCCTGGCCGCTGCGTTGACCGGGGTCTTTTCCCTGGCGGATGCCAGCCTGACGTTTGTGTTAGTGGCGGTGGGCGGGCTGGCGATCGGTGTGGCGTTGAGCTGGCTGGTCGGCCGCCTGCGCGCCTGGATGATCGCGCGCGGTTGGGACGACCCGGCGACCCATGTGGTGTTCATGTTGTTGCTGCCCTTTGCTGCGTACGTACTGGCTGAACGCCTGGGCGCGTCCGGCATCCTCTCGGCGGTGGCAGCGGGCATGATGCAAAGCTGGCTCGACCTGCTGCCGCGCCAGACCAGCACGCGCCTGCTCAACCGCAGCGTGTGGTCGTTGCTGGAGTTTGCCTTTAACGGCCTGATCTTCCTGCTGCTCGGTCTGCAACTGCCAGACATCATCAAGGCCGTGGTCAGCCATGAAACCACGCTGTGGCCCACCTTGATGTATCGCTGCCTGGATGTGGTGGCGATCTTTCTGGTGCTGGTGGTATTGCGCTTCATCTGGGTGCAAAGCATCTGGCGGCTGTCAGGGTTGCTGCGCAGGCTACGTGGCAAAAGCGCGCTGACCCTGGTGCCGACGGCCCGTTCCTGCTGGTTGTTGACCGTCGGCGGTGTACGCGGTGCGGTGACCCTGGCAGGCGTCATGTCGGTGCCCTTGCTGTTGGCGCCTGGCCAGGATTTCCCTGAGCGTGACCTGCTGATCTTTATCGCTGCCGGTGTGATCCTGTTATCACTGGTCGCTGCCTGTATCGCGCTGCCGCTGCTGTTACGCGGCGTCGAGAATAGCCCGGATGAAAAACGCCACAAAGAAGTGCGCGAAGCCTGGAAAAAGACCGCCGTGGCCGCGATTCATGCACTGGAGGCCGACGAGCCAGTCGAGGCCGACACGCCGGACGCCGCCCAGGCGGCATTGGCTACCGAACTGAAGGCACGGCTGATGTCGGAATATCGCCATCAATTGGAAGTCTTCAACGATTCGGCTGAAGCTCAGGCGCTGGCGCAGCAAATGGACCTGCTTGAGCGCAAGCTGCGGCTCAAGGCTCTGCGCGCCCAACGGTTGGAGTTGTACAGCTTGAGCCGTCACCACCAGATTGGTGATGACGTATTGAGGGAGGTGCTGGCGGAATTGGATATGAGCGAGGCGAATTTGGGTCACATGAAGTGACCCGCAAGCCCTTAACGGCGACGCTGGATAAAGTCCCGAATCCGCTCAGCCGCTTCCACGCATTCGGCCAACGGCGCAACCAATGCCAGGCGCACACGCCCCGCACCTGGGTTAAAGCCGTCCACTTCCCGCGACAGGTAAGAGCCCGGCACCACCGTCACATGTTCTTCCACGAACAAATCGCGGCAGAAGGCGGCGTCATCGCCTTGTACATTCGGCCACAAGTAAAAGCCGCCGTCCGGGCTTTGCACGTCCAGCACCGGCTTGAGGATCGCCAGCACTGCGTCGAACTTCTCGCGGTACAGGTCACGGTTGGCCAGTACATGGGCCTCGTCCTGCCAGGCGGCGATGCTGGCCAACTGGGTTTGCACCGGCATCGCGCAGCCATGGTAGGTGCGGTACAGCAAAAAGGCCTTGAGGATCTCGGCGTCGCCGGCCACGAAGCCTGAACGCAGGCCTGGCAGGTTGGAGCGCTTGGATAGGCTGTGGAATACCACGCAACGCTTGAAGTCCTGACGGCCCAGTTCGACGCAGGCGCTGAGCAGGCCCGGGGGTGGGGTTTGTTCGTCGAAGTACAGTTCGCTGTAGCATTCGTCGGCGGCGATGACGAAATCGTATTTATCGGCCAGGGCGATGAGTTTTTTCAGCGTGGCGACTGGAATCAGCGCACCGGTCGGGTTACCGGGGGAGCACAGGAACAGGATCTGGCAACGTTTCCAGATATCCGCAGAGACAGCATCGAAGTCTGGATTGAAGCCGTTGCTATCCAGGCACGGCAGGTAATGCGGCTTGGCCCCGGCCAGGAACGCGGCGCCTTCGTAGATCTGGTAGAACGGGTTGGGGCTCACAACCAGTGCATCGTCGCCACGGTTGACCACGGTCTGGGTGAAGGCAAACAACGCCTCGCGCGTACCGTTGACCGGCAGGATGTTGCGCGCCGGGTCCAGCCAGCCCTTGGGCACGTTGAAGCGGCGTTCGCACCAGGCGCCGATGGCTTCACGCAGTGCCGGGATACCCAACGTGGTGGGGTACACCGCCATTTGATCGAGGTTATTGCTCAAGGCCTCGGCAACGAAGGCCGGTGACGTGTGCTTGGGCTCGCCGATGGACAGTGCGATCGGGCGTTTGTCCGGGTTCGGCGTCACGCTGCCGAGCAGGGCGCGCAGCTTCTCGAAGGGGTAGGGCTGCAACTGGTTAAGGGCGTTGTTCATATAAGCCTCTATCACGGTGAGCGCGGATCTGTGGGAGCTGGCCTGCCTGCGATCTGCGGTCGATCGGACGGGCCGAGGTGTCTGCATCGCAGGCAAGCCGGCTCCCACATGACTCGTGTTCACAAAGTTAAGAATTCAAATAGTCAGTCTGGTCAGCTCGACACCGGGTTCCTGGGTCACGCTCAACTGCTCCACGATTGCCGCCTGTAAACGCAGGCACAGCTCCGGGTCGGACAGTGGCTGGTTGTCGGCATCGGTGATAAAGAACACGTCTTCCACCCGCTCGCCCAGGGTCGCAATCTTGGCATTTTGCAATGACAGGTCGAACTCCAGGAAAATCCCGCCGATACGCGCCAGCAGGCCTGGGCGATCCGGTGCGCTGAGCTCCAGCACCGTCACCGGGCGCTGTGCGTCGTTGGAAATGGTCACCTGAGGCGCAAAGGCAAAATGCTTGAGCTGGCGCGGCACCCGGCGCTGGATGATGGTGGGGTAGTCGTCGGGGTTGCGCAGGGCTTCGGTGAGGCCCTCGCGGATCTTTTTCACGCGCGCCGGGTTGTCGCCAATCGAGTCGCCGTCGGCGTCGAGCACGATGTAGGTGTCGAGGGTGAACTGGCTGCTGGAGGTGATGACCCGGGCGTCATGGATGTTCAGGTTGAGCTGGTCCATGGCCGCCACGGTCACGGCGAAGAAGTCGTGCTGGTCGGGCGCGTAGATGAAGATCTGCGTGCCGCCTTCGAATTCGCGCTGGGTGGTTTCCTTGATCAAGACCAACGGGCCGCCATCGGCGGGTTGCTGCAGGATTGCGTCACTGTGCCAGGCCACGTCGCCGGCGGTGTGGCGCAGGAAGTAATCATCACCCAGTTGCGACCAGAGTTGCTCGACGTCGTCCGGGTCGTTACCGCCGCGCACCAGGATATCCAGGGCTGCGCTTTGGGTGCGGCGGATCT
Source organism: Pseudomonas sp. WS 5503 (assembly GCF_012985385.1). Taxonomy (NCBI): domain Bacteria; kingdom Pseudomonadati; phylum Pseudomonadota; class Gammaproteobacteria; order Pseudomonadales; family Pseudomonadaceae; genus Pseudomonas; species Pseudomonas sp. WS 5503. The sequence goes on along the minus strand of NZ_JAAQWI010000001.1, from coordinate 649,710 downwards.
GCTCTTCGCGGTCCACCGGGTTCTCCAGGCCACGGCGCAGGGCGCGCTTGGTTTCGGTGTACAGCTGGCGCAACAGGCTGGCACGCCAGGAGTTCCACAGCGTGGGGTTAGTGGCGTTGATATCGGAGACGGTCAGCACATAGAGGTAGTCGAGACGGGTCTCATCGCCGACGATGCCGGCAAAGTCGTGAATCACCTGTGGGTCGGACAAGTCCTTGCGCTGGGCCGTGGTCGACATCACCAGGTGGTTCTGCACCAGCCAGACAATCAGGCGGCTGTCCCACAACGGCAACTGGTGGCGCTGGCAGAAGGCTTCGGCATCCACCGCGCCGATCTCCGAGTGGTCGCCATGCCGGCCCTTGCCGATGTCGTGGTACAAGCCGGCCAGGTAAATCAACTCGGGCTTGGGCAGCTTGGCCATCAGCTTACTGGCCAGCGGGAATTTCTCTGACACCTGCGTGTACTGCAACTTACGCAGGTGCTTGATCAGGTTCAGGGTGTGGGCATCGACGGTATAGATATGGAACAGGTCGTGCTGCATCTGCCCGACGATAAAGCCGAACTCCGGCAGGTAGCGCCCCAGAATGCCGTAGCGGTTCATGCGCCGCAGGTTGCGATGGATGCCGATGCGGCACTTGAACAGCTCGATAAACAGGCTGGTATTGCGAATGTCGTTGCGAAAATCGTCGTCGATCAGGTGACGGTTTTCCCGCAGCAAGCGGATGGTATCGGCGCGCACGCCTTTGATCTCCGGCTGCTGGGCCATCAACACGAAGATTTCCAGCATGGCGAACGGGGTGCGGCGGAACACGTTGTCGTTGCGTGCTTCGATATATCCGTCGTGCAACTGGAAACGCGCATTGATCGGCTGCGGTGGCGCTTCGTCTTCGGGGGCCAGGATCACTTCTTCGAAGTGCTGGATGATCAAGTCGCTGAGCTGGGCAATGCTCATGACTACCCGGTAATACTGCTGCATGAAGCTCTCGATGCTGGTCTTCGCATCTTCGCCTTCAAAGCCCAGAAGGGTAGCGATAGAGCGCTGGTGATCGAAGAGCAGGCGGTCTTCGGAACGACCGGCCAGCATGTGCAGGGCGTAGCGCACCTTCCACAGGAATTCCTGGGACGAGGCCAGCAGGGAATTTTCACTCTCCACCAGAAAGCCTTCGCCGGCCAGGGCGCGCAGGTTCAGCGTGCCGTATTGACGGCGCGCCACCCACAAGATTGTCTGGATATCCCGCAGCCCACCGGGTGAGCCTTTGACGTTGGGTTCCAGGTTGTATTCGGTGTCGTTGTACTTGTGGTGCCGGGCTTTTTGCTCGGCGCGCTTGGCCAGGAAAAAGTCTTTGCTTGGCCACATGTGTGCGGTACTGGTGACTTCAAGCATGCGCTGGCGCAGGCGCTCGGGGCCACAGATGGTGCGGCTTTCCATCAGATTGGTGACCACCGTCAGATCGGCACGGGCCTCTTCGGCGCATTCGTCCACCGAGCGTACGCTCTGGCCGACTTCCAGGCCGATGTCCCACAGCAACGTCAGAAAGCGCTCGATGGAATCGCGAAAGATCTCGTGATCGGCCTGGTCCAGCAGGATCAGCAGGTCGATGTCGGAGTAGGGGTGCAGTTCGCCGCGACCGTAGCCGCCGACCGCCACCAGGGCGATATCGGCGTCGAAACTCCAATTGAACTGCTCCCAGGCCTTTTGCAGGATGTTATCGACGAACCAGGCGCGGTCTTCGATCAGGCGGCGAATATCCCGGCCGCTGCGAAAGCGCGCATCGAGCACCTCGCGGGCTTGGCGGATGGCCTTCTTGAAGGCGGCGATGGGGCTTGCCTTCAGTGCCAGCTCGGCCTGGAATTGGCCACGGTCGAAGAGTTCGGGATCCACCTGGGGCATCGTTCGGCTTTCCTTTCTATCTATCAGTCAGTCACAACACGTTGCGGGAAAACCTGGGCGACCTTCAGGCAGAAACGCGTGGGATGGTGTCGTCAGCGCGCAGGGTGAAGATCTCGTAGCCGGTGTCGGTGACCAGCAGGGTGTGCTCCCACTGGGCCGAGAGCTTGCGGTCCTTGGTGATGGCGGTCCAGCCGTCGCCCAGCACCTTGGTGTCGGCCTTGCCTTGGTTGATCATCGGTTCGATGGTGAACGTCATGCCGGCCTTGAGTTCCATGCCGGTGCCGGCGCGGCCGTAATGCAGAATCTGCGGCTCTTCGTGGAACACCTTGCCGATACCGTGGCCGCAGAACTCGCGCACCACCGAGAAGCCGTTCTTTTCCGCGTGCTTCTGGATCACTTCACCGATGTCACCCAGGCGGCAGCCGGGCTTGACGATCTCGATGGCCTTGTACATGCATTCCTGGGTGACCTGGGACAGACGCTCGGCCCATACCGGCACATTACCGACGTGGAACATGCGGCTGGTGTCGCCGTGGTAACCATCCTTGATCACCGTGACGTCGATGTTCAGGGTGTCGCCGTCTTTCAGTGGCTTGTCACCGGGAATGCCGTGGCAGACCACGTGGTTGATCGAGGTGCAGATCGACTTGGGGAAGCCTTTGTAATTCAGCGGGGCAGGGATGGCTTTTTGCACGTCGACTATATAGTCGTGGCAAATGCGGTCCAGCGCTTCGGTGGTGACGCCGGGCTTGACGTGTTCGGCGATCATTTCCAGCACGTCGGCAGCCAGTTTGCCGGCAACGCGCATGCCTGCGATGTCTTCGGCGGTTTTCAAGGTAACGGTCATACAGGCTCTCTCTAGCGCGACGCGCTGAAATCAATACGGTTCACGGGGAGCGCGACAAAGGGGTACAGCATTCGCGCAAGTCCCAAAAAACGCGATTCTAACAGACGATGCTGGCAAATCATGCGCGTCTGGTGATCGCTTCTCTCTATGAGGTAGAGGCATGTTGGCTGTATTCAAGGGCTTACGCAAAGACGACGACCGGCAAGTGTGATTGCGGGTTTCGTTTTTGCCGATGCTGTGGTATAAAATGCGCCGCTTTCCGGGGATACCCCGCAAAGCTTAAATCCACACACGTGTCGACACGATGACCTGGGTGCCGGAGGCCTTGATGCCGCTGGTTGGTCATTGGGATACGTGGAGGCCAAACCCGACTTATTAAGGAACTATCATGTCCCAAGTCAACATGCGCGATATGCTGAAGGCCGGTGTGCACTTCGGTCACCAGACCCGTTACTGGAACCCGAAAATGGGTAAGTACATTTTCGGCGCGCGTAACAAGATTCACATTATCAACCTTGAAAAAACCCTGCCAATGTTCAACGAAGCGCTGACTTTCGTAGAGCGTCTGGCCCAGGGCAAAAACAAGATCCTGTTCGTCGGCACCAAGCGTTCCGCTGGCAAGATCGTTGCTGAAGAAGCAGCACGTTGCGGTTCGCCGTACGTCGATCACCGCTGGTTGGGCGGCATGCTGACCAACTTCAAAACCATCCGTGCTTCCATCAAGCGTCTGCGTGACCTTGAAGTGCAAGCCGAAGACGGTACTTTCGCCAAGCTGACCAAGAAAGAAGCGCTGATGCGCTCCCGTGACCTGGAAAAGCTCGATCGTTCCCTGGGTGGTATCAAGGACATGGGCGGTCTGCCTGACGCACTGTTCGTTATCGACGTTGATCACGAGCGCATCGCGATCACCGAAGCCAACAAGCTGGGCATCCCGGTTATCGGCGTAGTCGATACCAACAGCAGCCCGGAAGGCGTTGACTACATCATCCCAGGCAACGATGACGCAATCCGCGCTATCCAGTTGTACATGGGTTCGATGGCTGACGCTGTAATCCGTGGTCGCAACCACGTTGCTGGTGGTACCGAGCAGTTCGTTGAAGAAGCTCCGGTAGCTGCCGCTGAGTAATTGACGCCCTGGCGTTGACTCAGTAAGCAAAAAGGGGGCTTGGCCCCCTTTTTGCCACCTCGAAAACCATTTGTCGGCAGCGCAGCTACATTATTTGTAACGTGCAGCGGCCTACAACGGAGATTCGGGAAGAATTGATCGCCCGTTTGATCGGGTGGAATGGTTGAAAACCTATCCAAGAGGATTTTGAAATGGCAGAGATTACTGCAGCGTTGGTTAAAGAACTGCGTGAGCGTACCGGCGAAGGCATGATGGATTGCAAAAAGGCCTTGACCAAGGCCGGCGGCGACATCGAAAAAGCCATTGATGACATGCGTGCTTCCGGCGCCATCAAGGCTGCCAAGAAAGCAGGCAACGTGGCTGCTGAAGGCGCTATCGCTCTGAAAGAAGACGGCAAATCCGCCGTTCTGCTGGAAGTGAACTCCCAGACCGACTTCCTGGCTCTGCAGGATGACTTCAAGGCATTCGTTGCTGCCAGCGTCGAAAAAGCTTTCGCTGACAAGCTGACCACTGTTGAGCCTCTGATCGAAGCTCAAGAAGCAGCTCGCCTGGTACTGGTCGGCAAGGTTGGCGAAAACGTCAACATCCGTCGCCTGGTTCGCGTTGAAGGTGATGTAGTTGGTGGCTACCTGCACGGCAACAAAATCGGTGTTGCAGTTGTTCTGAAAGGCGGCGACGTTGAGCTGGCCAAAGACATCGCGATGCACGTTGCTGCAAGCAACCCTGAGTTCCTGCTGCCTTCGGAAGTTTCGGCCGAAGCGATCGAGCGTGAAAAAGCTGTGTTCCTGCAGCTGAACGAAGAAAAAATCAAAGGCAAGCCAGAAAACATTGTTGAGAACATGGTCAAAGGCCGTATCAGCAAGTTCCTGGCCGAAGCAAGCCTGGTTGAGCAGGCGTTCGTCAAGAACCCTGAAATCAAGGTTGGCGAACTGGCCAAGAAAGCCGGTGCTGAAATCGTTTCCTTCACTTACTTCAAAGTAGGCGAAGGCATCGAGAAGCCGGTCGACAACTTCGCTGAAGAAGTTGCTGCCCAGCTGGCTGCCGCCAAGCAATAAGACAGTTCCAAACTGTCGCCGAAAGAGGCTGCCCGCTCACGCGCGCAGCCTCTTTTCAAATGGGAAGGCCAATTTTATTTGGTTTCCTCTCGGAACTGGCTTACAAAGCCGTGTTCCGATGGCGCTGTGACAGCGTCCAGCTAGAGTGAACGCAAGCCGTAAACGGCTCGCCAAGAATTTTTAAAAAATACGCCGCAGGAGAGATTCGCAATGGCTCAGCAGGGCAGTGGTTATCAGGCTCGCTATAAACGCATTCTACTCAAGCTCAGCGGCGAGGCCCTGATGGGCTCGGAAGAGTTCGGGATCGACCCCAAGGTGCTTGACCGCATGGCGCTGGAAGTCGGCCAGTTGGTCGGTATCGGCGTGCAGGTCGGCCTGGTGATTGGTGGTGGCAACCTGTTCCGCGGTGCGGCACTGAGTGCGGCCGGTATGGATCGGGTTACCGGCGACCACATGGGCATGCTGGCCACTGTGATGAACGCCCTCGCCATGCGCGACGCCCTGGAGCGCGCCAACATCTCGGCCATCGTGATGTCGGCAATTTCCATGGTTGGCGTGACCGATCACTATGATCGCCGCAAAGCCATGCGCCACCTGAACTCCAAGGAAGTGGTGATCTTTGCTGCTGGCACAGGTAACCCGTTCTTCACTACCGACTCGGCCGCATGCCTGCGTGCTATCGAAATCGATGCCGACGTGGTGTTGAAGGCGACCAAGGTGGATGGCGTATACACTGCAGACCCATTCAAAGACCCGCATGCCGAGAAGTTCGATCATCTGACCTACGATGAAGTACTGGATCGCAAGCTGGGTGTCATGGACCTGACCGCTATCTGCCTGTGCCGCGACCACAAGATGCCGCTGCGCGTATTTAACATGAACAAGCCCGGCGCCCTGCTGAATATCGTACACGGCGGCGCAGAAGGGACTCTGATCGAGGAAGGCCAACAATGATCAACGAAATCAAGAAAGACGCCCAGGCGCGTATGCAGAAATCCCTGGAATCCTTGAGCCACGCCTTTGGCCAGATCCGTACTGGCAAGGCGCACCCAAGCATCCTGGGCAGCGTGATGGTGCCTTACTACGGTTCCGACACCCCGCTGAGCGGTGTGGCCAACGTGACCGTGAAGGATTCGCGTACCCTGCAAGTTGTTGCCTTCGAGCGCAACATGCTCGCCGCCGTCGACAAGGCTATCCAGAGTGCCGGCCTGAACCTCAACCCGACCAACCTGGGCGAGTTGCTGCTGATCTCCATGCCAGCCCTGACCGAAGAAACCCGCAAGGGCTTCACCAAGCAGGCGCGCAGTGCTGCTGAAGATGCGCGCGTTGCCGTGCGTAACATCCGCCGCGATGCACTGGGCGATCTGAAGAAGCTGGTCAAGGACAAGGAAATCAGCGAAGACGAAGAGCGCCGTGCCGTCGCTGATATCGACAAGCTGACCAAGGACGCCGAAGCCCAGATCACCAAGGCGACTGAAGAAAAAGAAAAGGACCTGATGGCCGTATAAGGGGTCAGGACGCCTTCATGGAAAAGACCAAGCAGACTGTGCCCTCCGTGGTGCCGCGCCATGTCGCGATCATCATGGATGGGAATAATCGCTGGGCGAAAAAACGCTTTATGCCGGGTGTTGCCGGGCATAAAGCGGGTGTTGACGCGGTAAGGGCGGTGATTGAGGTGTGTGCCGAGGCCAAGGTCGAAGTATTGACCTTGTTCGCGTTCTCAAGTGAGAACTGGCAGCGACCCGCCGATGAAGTCAGTGCCTTGATGGACCTGTTCTTCAAGGCTCTGCGTCGTGAGGCCAAGCGCCTCAACGACAACAACATCAGTCTGCGCATCATTGGTGATCGCTCGCGGTTCCATCCGGAGCTGCAAGCGGCCATGCGCGAAGCCGAGGCCATCACTGCCGGTAGTAACCGTTTTGTGTTGCAGATCGCAGCCAACTACGGTGGCCAGTGGGATATTGCCCAGGCTGCGCAGCGGCTGGCCCGCGAAGTGCAGGCCGGCCATCTGCGCCCGGACGACATCACGCCCCAACTGTTGCAAACCTGCCTGGTGACCGGCGACCTGCCGTTGCCGGACTTGTGCATTCGCACCGGTGGCGAGCATCGCATCAGCAATTTCCTGCTGTGGCAGCTGGCCTACACCGAGCTGTACTTCTCCGACCTGTTCTGGCCGGACTTCAAACACGAAGCCATGCGTAATGCACTGGCTGATTTCGCTTCCCGTCAGCGTCGCTTCGGTAAAACGAGCGAGCAGATCGAAGCTGGAGCCCGGGTTTAAATGCTTAAACAACGAATCATCACGGCGCTGATCCTGCTGCCGATTGCCTTGTGCGGTTTTTTCCTGCTCGACGGTTCCGGCTTTGCGCTGTTCATCGGCCTGGTTGTGACCCTTGGTGCGTGGGAGTGGGCGCGCCTGGCAGGCTTTGTCAACCAGTTGCCGCGTATGGCCTATGCCGCCTTGGTCGCGCTGTTGTTGTTCTTCATGTACATCCTGCCGGACATCGCGCCCTGGGTGCTGGGGGCTGCAGTGTTGTGGTGGGCGTTGGCGACTTTCCTGGTGCTCACCTATCCGCGCACCAGTAGCCAGTGGTCCAGCGTGGCCTGCAAGCTGGTGATTGGCCTGGCGATCCTCTTGCCGGCCTGGCAAGGGCTGGTGGAGATCAAGCGTTACCCGCTGGGCAACGAATTGATCCTGGCTGTGATGGTGTTGGTATGGGGCGCCGACATTGGTGCCTACTTCTCGGGTAGAGCTTTTGGCAAACGCAAGCTGGCCCCGGCCGTAAGCCCTGGCAAGAGCTGGGAAGGCGTATACGGCGGCTTGGCCTTGACGCTGCTGATCACCCTGGTGGTCGGTGTGGTGCGTGACTGGTCAGTAAAGGAAGTGCTTCTGGCCTTGCTGGGGACGGCTATTGTCGTCTTCATCTCGGTGGTGGGCGACCTTACCGAGAGCATGTTCAAACGCCAGGCGGGCATCAAGGACAGCAGTAACCTGCTGCCAGGCCATGGCGGTGTGCTTGACCGTATCGACAGCCTCACCGCCGCGCTGCCTATTTTTGCCGTGCTGTTGTGGATGATCGCTTCGTGAGCCGCCTGCAGCAGGTTACGGTGCTGGGTGCGACCGGCTCGGTCGGGCTCAGTACCCTGGATGTCATCGCGCGTCACCCCGATCGCTATCAGGTTTTCGCCCTGACCGGCTTCACGCGTTTGCGCGAGTTGCTGGCCTTGTGCGTGCGTCACTCGCCGCGCTTTGCCGTGGTGCCGGAAGCTGCTGCGGCTCGCAGTCTGCAGGATGATCTGCGGGCTGCCGGGCTGGCTACTCAGGTATTGGTTGGCGAGGCAGGCTTATGCCAGGTCTCGGCCGATGCGGACGTGGATGCGGTGGTGGCGGCGATTGTCGGTGCGGCAGGTTTGCGCCCGACCTTGGCGGCAGTCGATGCTGGCAAGAAAATCCTGCTGGCCAACAAAGAAGCCTTGGTCATGTCCGGCGCACTCTTTATGCAAGCGGTGCGTAAGAGCGGAGCGGTGCTGCTGCCTCTGGACAGCGAGCACAACGCCATCTTCCAGTGCATGCCCGGTGATTTTGCCCGCGGCTTGAGCCAGGTCGGCGTGCGCCGGATTCTGCTGACGGCATCGGGTGGCCCATTCCGCCAGACTCCGTCGGCCGAGCTGGACCATGTGTCTCCCGATCAGGCATGCGCTCACCCGAACTGGTCCATGGGGCGCAAAATCTCCGTGGATTCGGCGAGCATGATGAACAAGGGCCTGGAGTTGATCGAGGCATGCTGGCTGTTCGATGCGCGGCCTGACCAGGTTGAGGTGGTCATTCACCCACAAAGTGTGATCCATTCCCTGGTCGATTACGTGGATGGTTCGGTGTTGGCGCAATTGGGTAACCCGGACATGCGCACACCGATCGCCAACGCCTTGGCGTGGCCTGAGCGGATTGATTCCGGCGTAGCACCGTTGGACTTGTTTGCAATCGCGCGCCTGGACTTCGAAGCCCCGGACGAGCAGCGTTTCCCTTGTTTGCGCCTGGCGCGGCAAGCGGCCGAGGCGGGTAACAGTGCCCCGGCGATGCTTAACGCGGCCAACGAAGTTGCCGTGGCGGCGTTTCTTGAGCGGCGCATCCGCTTTCCGCAGATCGCGAGTATCATCGAGGACGTCCTGGCGCTTGAGCCGGTAGTGGCAGTGAATGACCTGGAGGCGGTGTTCGAGGCCGACAACAAGGCCCGAGTCCTGGCCGGGCAATGGTTGGATCGCAATGCGGGTTAGGCCGCGGGCAGATTTGAGTCTTCAGGCATTGGATTGAAATGCGGAGAAATTAGATGAGTGCGCTCTACATGATTGTCGGCACCCTGGTTGCTCTGGGTGTGTTGGTGACCTTCCACGAATTCGGCCACTTCTGGGTGGCGCGTCGTTGCGGCGTCAAGGTATTGCGCTTTTCCGTCGGTTTCGGCATGCCGTTGTTGCGCTGGCATGATCGCCGCGGCACTGAGTTTGTCATTGCTGCTATCCCTTTGGGCGGCTACGTCAAGATGCTCGATGAGCGCGAAGGCGAAGTGCCTGCAGACCAGCTGGACCAATCCTTCAATCGCAAGACCGTTCGTCAGCGTATTGCGATTGTCGCGGCGGGACCGATCGCCAACTTCCTGTTGGCGATGGTGTTCTTCTGGGTCTTGGCCATGCTGGGCAGCCAGCAGGTGCGCCCGGTCATTGGCGCGGTCGAAGCCGACAGCATCGCGGCCAAGGCGGGCCTGACGGCAGGGCAGGAAATTGTATCGATTGATGGCGAACCCACCACAGGGTGGGGCGCGGTCAATTTGCAGTTGGTGCGTCGCCTGGGTGAAAGCGGCACCGTCAATGTGGTAGTGCGTGACCAGGGCTCCAGCGCCGAAACCCCGCGGGCATTGGCGCTGGACCATTGGCTCAAGGGCGCCGATGAGCCCGATCCGATCAAATCCCTCGGGATCCGCCCTTGGCGTCCGGCCTTGCCGCCGGTGCTGGCCGAGCTGGATCCAAAGGGGCCGGCCCAGGCTGCTGGCCTGAAAACCGGTGATCGCCTGTTGGCCCTTGATGGCCAGGCGCTGGATGACTGGCAGCAGGTGGTCGACCTGGTGCGTGTGCGCCCTGATACCAAAATTGTGCTGAAAGTTGAGCGCGACGGTGCTCAAATCGACGTCCCCGTGACCCTGTCGGTGCGAGGCGAAGCCAAGGCGGCCGGGGGCTACCTGGGGGCAGGGGTCAAAGGTGTCGAATGGCCGCCATCGATGGTGCGAGAGGTCAGTTACGGGCCTTTGGCAGCGATTGCAGAGGGCGCGAAACGCACCTGGACCATGAGCGTGCTGACCCTCGAATCCCTCAAGAAAATGTTGTTCGGTGAGCTCTCGGTAAAAAACTTGAGTGGACCGATAACCATTGCTAAAGTGGCGGGCGCTTCTGCCCAGTCGGGTGTCGCGGATTTCCTGAATTTCCTGGCTTATCTGAGTATTAGCCTTGGGGTTCTGAATTTGCTGCCCATTCCAGTATTGGATGGGGGGCATCTGCTGTTTTATCTGGTCGAGTGGGTGCGTGGTCGCCCCTTGTCGGATCGGGTGCAGGGTTGGGGGATACAGATTGGTATCAGTTTGGTGGTCGGGGTGATGTTGTTAGCCCTGGTCAACGATCTGGGACGTCTGTAACGCTTCGCTGAATTGCGAATCTGCCGCATTTTGCGGCAGTTTGTTTATTGCCAGTTGGAATAAGAAAGGACTTCATGAAACGTCTGCTGCTAACTGCGGTTCTCACCGTATTGATGATCGCCGAAGTTCACGCCGAGTCCTTCACCATCTCCGATATTCGCGTCAATGGCCTCCAGCGGGTCTCCGCGGGTAGCGTCTTTGGTGCCTTGCCGTTGAACGTCGGGGAACAGGCGGATGATCGTCGCCTGGTGGAATCCACTCGTGCGCTGTTCAAAACCGGGTTCTTTCAAGATATCCAACTGGGTCGCGAAGGCAACGTCCTGGTCATCACGGTCGTCGAGCGACCTTCCGTCGCCAGTATCGCGATCGAAGGTAACAAGGCCATCTCCACTGAAGACCTGATGAAGGGCCTGAAGCAATCGGGCCTGGCCGAGGGCGAGATCTTCCAGCGCGCAACCCTTGAGGGTGTGCGTAACGAGTTGCAACGCCAGTACGTTGCCCAGGGCCGCTACTCCGCGACCGTGGAAACCGAAGTGATCCCCCAGCCTCGTAACCGTGTGGGCCTGAAGGTCAACATCAACGAAGGCACCGTGGCCGCCATCCAGCACATCAACGTCGTGGGCAACACCAAGTTCCCTGATGAAGACCTGGTCGACCTGTTCGAACTCAAGACCACCAACTGGTTGTCGTTCTTCAAGAACGATGACAAGTACGCCCGTGAAAAACTCTCCGGTGACCTGGAACGCCTGCGCTCCTACTACCTGGACCGTGGCTACATCAACATGGACATCGCTTCGACCCAGGTGTCCATCACCCCGGACAAGAAGCACGTCTATATCACCGTCAACGTCAACGAAGGCGAGAAGTACAAGGTTCGTGACGTCAAGCTCAGCGGCGACCTGAAAGTGCCTGAAGACCAGGTCAAGTCCCTGCTGCTCGTGCAGAAGGACCAGGTGTTCTCGCGCAAGCTGATGACCACCACCTCAGAACTGATCACCCGCCGCCTGGGTAACGAAGGCTATACCTTCGCCAACGTCAACGGCGTGCCGACCCCGAATGATGAAGACCACACCGTGGACATCACCTTCGTCGTCGATCCGGGCAAGCGTGCCTACGTCAACCGTATCAACTTCCGTGGCAACACCAAGTCCGCGGACGAAGTGCTGCGTCGTGAAATGCGTCAGATGGAAGGTGGCTGGGCTTCGACCTACCTGATCGACCAGTCCAAGACCCGTCTTGAGCGCCTGGGCTTCTTCAAGGAAGTCAACGTCGAAACCCCGGCCGTACCGGGTGTGGATGACCAGGTTGATGTGAACTACGCCGTTGAAGAACAAGCCTCGGGTTCGATCACCGCCAGCGTCGGTTTCGCCCAGAGTGCCGGTTTGATCCTGGGTGGTTCCATCACGCAGAACAACTTCCTGGGTACCGGTAACCGTGTGTCCATCGGCCTGACCCGCAGCGAATACCAGAGCCGATACAACTTCGGCTACACCGACCCCTACTGGACTGCAGACGGTGTGAGCCTGGGCTACAACGCCTTCTATCGCACCACCGACTACAAAGACCTCGATGTTGACGTTGCAAGCTATGCGATCGACAGCCTGGGCGCCGGTGTCAACGTGGGTTACCCGATCAGCGAGACCTCGCGCCTGACCTTCGGCCTTACAGCCCAGCAGGATGAGATCAAGACCGGTGTGTACACCGTGGACGAAATCTTCGACTTCACCCGTCGTGAAGGCGACAAGTTCCTGAACTTCAAGGCGTCTGCCGGCTGGTCCGAGTCGACCCTGAACAAAGGCGTACTGGCAACCCGCGGCCACTCCCAGAGCCTGACCGCGGAAGTCACTACGCCGGGCAGCGACCTGTCGTTCTTCAAGCTCGACTACCGCGGCCAGTTGTTCCAGCCGTTGAGCGATAACTACACCATGCGCCTGCACACAGAGTTGGGCTATGGTGACGGCTATGGTTCGACCAATGGCTTGCCGTTCTATGAAAACTACTATGCAGGTGGCTTCAACTCGGTACGTGGCTTCAAGGACAGTACCTTGGGTCCGCGTGGCACGCCGAGCCGTGGCCAGGCCTTTACAGGTAACCAGGGTACGCAAGTGGACTCCGACAACGACCCGCTTCCTTTCGGTGGTAACGTGCTGATCCAGGGTGGTGCCGAAATTCTGTTCCCGCTGCCATTCGTAAAAGATCAGCGTTCCCTGCGTACTTCGGTCTTCTGGGACGTGGGTAACGTGTTTGACTCCAAGTGCGATCAGATCACCAACCCAAGTGGCGTGAAGTCCAACACTCAGTGCAACGACGTGAGCCTCAGCAACCTGGCGAGCTCCGTGGGCGTGGGTGTGACCTGGGTGACTGCGCTGGGCCCGTTGAGCTTTGCTCTGGCCATGCCGATCAAGAAACCGGATAACGCTGAAACCCAGATTTTCCAATTCTCCCTCGGCCAGACGTTCTAAGCGTCTGACCTAAGATAACGACAACGGATTCTGTAGGAGTACATCGTGCGTAAGTTGACTCAATTGGTCTTGCTGGCCACTGTGCTGGTCACCACCCCGGCCTTCGCCGAAATGAAAATCGCGGTCCTGAACTATCAGATGGCCCTGCTGGAGTCCGATGCGGCCAAGCGATACGCCGTGGATGCCGAGAAGAAATTCGGTCCGCAGCTGACCAAGCTCAAGACGCTGGAAAGCAGCGCCAAGGGCATCCAGGACCGCCTGGTAGCCGGTGGCGACAAGATGCAGCAAGGCGAGCGCGAGCGTCTGGAGCTTGAATTCAAGCAAAAGGCCCGTGACTACCAGTTCCAATCCAAGGAGCTGAACGAAGCCAAGGCTGTGGCCGACCGCGAAATGCTCAAGCAGCTCAAGCCGAAATTGGACAGCGCTGTGGAAGAAGTCATCAAGAAGGGTGCCTTTGACCTGGTGTTCGAGCGTGGCGCCGTGATCGACGTCAAGCCTCAATACGACATCACCCGCCAGGTGATCGAGCGCATGAACCAGCTGAAGTAAACCATGACAGCGACTATCAAGCTCGGCGAGTTGGCCGAGTTCCTGGGAGCCACCTTGCGTGGCTCCAAGGAGAAAGAAATCACTGGGCTAGCCACCTTGCAGGAGGCTGGCCCAGCTCAGTTGAGCTTCCTCGCAAATCCTCAATACCGTAAATACCTGGTCGACTGCCAGGCCGCAGCCGTGTTGCTGAAGGCCGCCGACGCCGAAGGGTTTACCGGGGATGCGCTGGTGGTGGCCGATCCGTACCTGTCGTACGCCAAGGCGTCGCACCTGTTCGATCCCAAGCCGAAGGCGGCCGGTGGTATTCACCCGTCTGCCGTGATCGCCGATGATGCCCAGGTTGATCCTGCCGCCAGCATCGGTGCATTCGCCGTGATCGAAAGCGGGGCGCGTATTGGTGCTGGTGTCACCGTGGGTGCCCACTGCTTTATCGGTGCACGCTGTGAAATTGGTGCCGATGGTTGGCTGGCCCCCCGCGTGACCCTCTACCACGATGTGCGTATTGGTCAGCGTGTGGTCATTCAGTCCGGTGCTGTTATCGGCGGCGAAGGCTTTGGCTTTGCCAACTCCAAAGGTGTCTGGCACAAGATCGCCCAGGTCGGTGGCGTATTGATCGGCGATGATGTGGAGATCGGTGTAAACACTGCGGTGGATCGCGGGGCTCTGGCCGATACCGTGATCGGTAACGGTGTGAAGCTCGATAACCAGATCCAGATCGCCCACAACGTGCAGATTGGCGATCACACCGCCATGGCTGCCTGCGTGGGCATCTCCGGCAGCACCAAGATCGGCAAGCATTGCATGCTCGCCGGTGGCGTTGGGCTGGTGGGGCATATCGATATTTGCGACAACGTCTTCATCACCGGCATGACCATGGTGACCCACTCGATCACAGAGCCAGGGGCCTACTCGTCCGGTACCGCGATGCAACCTGCGGCCGAATGGCGCAAGAGTGCCGCGCGTTTGAGGAAGATCGACGACATGGCACGACGTATCAAACAGCTTGAAAAGCGTGTCGGGGACGTGACCCCTGGCGGTAATGCTTCATCAGAAGGCTGATACCATTTCCATATCAAGTGTGCGCAGCCGCTAGACGGCCTCCTTGATTTGCTAGCGGGGCGTGCGCCTGGTGCGCCCGCCCCCAATCTTTATTACAGGCTTCCCCCCGAAATGATGGACATCAACGAGATTCGCGAATACCTGCCTCACCGTTACCCGTTCCTGCTGGTGGACCGCGTAGTGGACCTCAATGTCGAGGAAAAGCGCATTCGTGCCTACAAGAATGTCAGCATCAACGAACCATTCTTCAATGGTCACTTTCCTGCGCATCCAATCATGCCAGGTGTGTTGATCATCGAAGCCATGGCCCAGGCTGCCGGTATCCTTGGTTTCAAAATGCTCGACCTCAAGCCTGCTGACGGCACGCTTTACTATTTCGTGGGTTCGGACAAGCTGCGTTTTCGCAACCCGGTCACCCCGGGTGACCAGTTGATCCTGGAAGCCAAGTTCATCAGTTGCAAACGCCAGATCTGGAAGTTCGAATGCCAGGCCTCGGTAGATGGCAAGCCGGTGTGCTCTGCCGAGATCATCTGTGCGGAACGCAAACTATGAGTTTGATTGACCCTCGCGCAATCATCGATCCGTCGGCCGTACTGGCCGCCGACGTTGAGGTCGGCCCTTGGTCGATCGTCGGCGCAGGTGTGGAAATCGGCGAGGGGACTGTCATCGGGCCGCACGTGATCCTCAAGGGTCCGACCCGTATTGGCAAACACAATCGCATCTACCAGTTTTCCTCGGTAGGCGAAGACACCCCGGACATGAAGTACAAGGGTGAAGAAACACGCCTGGTAATCGGTGACCACAATATTATCCGTGAAGGCGTCACCATTCACCGTGGCACCGTGCAAGATCGCGCCGAAACCACCTTGGGTGATCACAACCTGGTCATGGCCTATGCGCACATCGGCCATGACAGCGTGATCGGCAATCATTGCATCCTGGTCAACAACACTGCGTTGGCAGGCCATGTGCACGTTGATGACTGGGCGATCCTTTCCGGCTTCACCCTGGTACATCAATACTGCCATATCGGCGCCCACAGCTTTTCCGGTATGGGCACCGCCATCGGCAAGGATGTCCCGGCATTCGTGACGGTGTTCGGCAATCCTGCCGAAGCCCGCAGCATGAATTTTGAAGGCATGCGTCGTCGTGGTTTCAGCGAAGAAGCCATCCACGCCCTGCGCCGTGCCTACAAGACGGTTTACCGCCAAGGGTTGACCGTGGAGCAGGCCCTGGCCGAGTTGGCCGAGCCTGCCACGCAGTTCCCGGAAGTCGCTGTATTCCGTGATTCTATCCAGACCTCGACTCGCGGCATCACCCGCTGATCATGGCCACTCTGCGTATTGCGCTCGTGGCCGGTGAAGCTTCCGGCGATATCCTGGGTGCTGGCTTGATGCGCGCGCTCAAGGCCCAGCATCCGGCGGTGGAATTTATCGGGGTCGGCGGCCCGTTGATGCAGGCTGAAGGCCTGACCTCCTATTTCCCCATGGAGCGCCTGTCGGTCATGGGACTGGTGGAAGTCTTGGGGCGCCTTCGTGAGCTGCTGGCTCGTCGCAAGCTGCTGATCAAGACGCTGATCGAAGAAAAACCTGACGTCTTTATCGGCATCGATGCGCCGGACTTCACGCTCAATATCGAACTCAAGTTGCGCCAGGCCGGGATCAAGACCGTGCACTACGTTAGCCCATCCGTGTGGGCGTGGCGCCAGAAGCGTGTATTGAAAATTCGCGAAGGCTGCGACCTGATGTTGACCTTGCTTCCATTCGAAGCCCGGTTCTACGAGGAGAAGGGCGTGCCGGTGCGGTTTGTCGGCCACACCCTGGCTGACGCCATTCCCTTGCAGGCTGATCGTGCGGCTGCGCGCGCCGAGCTGGGCCTGCCCGATGGCCCGTTGGTGGCGTTGATGCCAGGCAGTCGTGGCGGTGAGGTGGGGCGTTTGGGGGCGTTGTTTTTTGATGCTGCCGAACGTCTTCAGGCGCAAAAGCCGGGAATCCGCTTTGTGCTGCCTTGCGCCAGTCCACAACGTCGTGCACAGATCGAAACCCTGCTGGAAGGCCGCAACCTGCCGTTGACCCTGCTCGATGGCCAGTCCCACCTGGCCCTGGCAGCCTGCGATGCGGTGTTGATCGCCTCGGGCACTGCCACACTTGAGGCCCTGCTGTACAAGCGGCCGATGGTCGTGGCCTATCGCCTGGCGCCACTGACCTTCTGGATCCTCAAGCGCATGGTCAAGAGCCCTTACATTTCCTTGCCCAACCTGCTGGCCCAGCGCCTGCTAGTGCCGGAGTTGTTGCAGGACGATGCAACGCCCGAAGCGCTTGCGCAAACCCTACTACCCTTGATTGACGGCGGCGAAGAGCAGACCCGTGGTTTCGACGATATTCACCGCACGTTACGCCGTGATGCCTCGAACCAGGCGGCCGACGCTGTGTTGACCCTGATCGGCCATAAACAGGAAGCCTTATGACCATGCAAATGGGCCTGGATTTCAGTCTCGTCGCCCAAGCCCACGAACTGGTGGCGGGTGTTGACGAAGTCGGGCGCGGCCCGCTGTGTGGCGCAGTGGTCACGGCGGCGGTGATCCTTGATCCGAACCGCCCGATCCTGGGGCTCAACGATTCGAAGAAGCTCACCGAAGCCCGTCGCGAAAAGCTCTATGACGAGATCTGTGAGAAAGCCCTGAGCTGGCATATCGCCCGGGCTGAAGTCGAAGAAATCGACGAGCTGAATATCCTGCACGCCACCATGCTGGCGATGCAGCGCGCTGTGGAAGGGCTGCACATCACCCCGAAAATGGCGATGATCGACGGTAACCGCTGCCCCAAACTGACAATGCCGTCCGAAGCGGTGGTCAAGGGCGATAGCAAGGTTCCCGCCATTGCCGCCGCCTCGATCCTGGCCAAGGTCAGCCGCGACCGTGAAATGGCCGCGTTCGAATTGATCTATCCCGGCTACGGCATTGGTGGCCATAAAGGCTACCCGACCCCCGTTCATCTGGAAGCCCTGGCTCGGCTCGGCCCCACCCCGATCCATCGCCGCTCGTTTGCCCCGGTGCGCCAGGCTTATGAGG
This sequence comes from Pseudomonas sp. WS 5503, assembly GCF_012985385.1. NCBI lineage: Bacteria > Pseudomonadati > Pseudomonadota > Gammaproteobacteria > Pseudomonadales > Pseudomonadaceae > Pseudomonas > Pseudomonas sp. WS 5503. The sequence continues at coordinate 631,970 of NZ_JAAQWI010000001.1, read as the reverse complement.
CCCGTGAAAGTCTGATCGAGGTATAGCAGCAAGGCTGATGTTTTTACCCAGGCCCGGTACAATCCGGGCCTTGTTGTTTTCATGTATCAAGACAGGATCACTATGCCGGCTTCATTCGTTCATCTACGCCTGCACACTGAGTACTCCCTGGTCGACGGCCTGGTACGGATCAAACCGCTGGTCAAAACCCTGGTGGGCATGAACATGCCTGCGGTTGCGGTTACCGACCAGAACAACATGTGTTCCCTGGTCAAGTTCTACAAGAACGCCATGGGCGCCGGCATCAAGCCGATCTGCGGCGCCGATCTGTGGCTGTCCAACAAAGACCCGGATAACCCCCTGAGCCGCATCAGCCTGCTGGCGATGAACGGCGTGGGTTATCGCAACCTCACCGAACTGATCTCCCGTGGCTTTATCGATGGTCAGCGCAACGGCTCGATCATCATCGAGCGCGAGTGGGTGGCCGAAGCCAGCGAAGGACTGATCATGCTCTCGGCGGCCAAAGAGGGCGAAATCGGTATCGCGCTGCTGGGCGGCAACCCTCAGGAAGCCGAAGTGCTGGCGCGTGAGTGGATGCAGGTGTTCCCAGGCCGGTTCTACCTGGAAGTCCAGCGCACCAACCGCCCCAACGATGAAGAGCATCTGCACGCTGCCGTAGCCCTGGCCGATAAGTTGGGTGCGCCGCTGGTGGCGACCAATGATGTGCGCTTTATCAAGAAAGAAGATTTCGAAGCCCACGAGACCCGCGTGTGCATCGGCGAAGGCCGTGCCTTGGATGACCCGCGCCGCTCGAAGAACTACAGCGAAGAGCAGTACCTCAAAAGCGCCGAGGAAATGGCGGAGCTGTTCAGCGACTTGCCCGAGGCCCTGGAAAACTCCGTCGAGATCGCCAAGCGCTGCAACATCGAAGTGAAGCTGGGCAAACACTTCCTGCCCAACTTCCCGATTCCCGATGGCATGACCATCGACGAATACTTTCGCAAAGTGTCGTTCGATGGCCTGGAGGAACGCCTCAGCGTCCTGCTGCCCAAGGACACCACCGAGGACTACGAAGCCAAGCGCCAGGTGTATGTCGATCGGTTGAATTTCGAGCTGGATATCATTATCCAGATGGGGTTCCCCGGTTACTTCCTGATCGTAATGGACTTTATCCAGTGGGCCAAAAACAACGGTGTGCCGGTAGGCCCTGGCCGGGGGTCAGGTGCTGGCTCGCTGGTGGCCTACGTACAGAAGATCACCGACCTTGACCCGCTTGAATATGACCTGCTGTTCGAACGGTTCCTGAACCCGGAACGGGTTTCCATGCCCGACTTCGACGTCGACTTCTGCATGGATGGCCGTGACCGCGTGATTGAGTACGTGGCCGAAAAATACGGTCGCAACGCGGTAAGTCAGATCATCACCTTCGGCTCCATGGCCGCCAAAGCGGTAATCCGCGACGTGGCGCGGGTGCAGGGCAAGTCCTACGGTTTGGCGGACCGCCTGTCGAAGATGATCCCGTTCGAAGTCGGCATGACCCTGGAAAAAGCCTACGAGCAGGAAGAAATCCTGCGCGACTTCATCAAGGTCGATGAAGAAGCCGCCGAAATCTGGGACATGGCGCGCAAGCTCGAGGGCGTGGTGCGTAACGTCGGTAAACACGCCGGTGGTGTGGTTATTGCGCCGACCAAGCTCACCGACTTTTCGCCGATCTATTGCGATGAAGAAGGCGACGGCCTGGTCACCCAGTTCGACAAGGACGACGTGGAGGCCGCCGGCCTGGTGAAGTTCGACTTCCTCGGCCTGCGGACTCTGACGATCATCGACTGGGCACTCAAGACCATCAACCGCGACCGTGCCAAGGTCGGCGAAGAACCGCTGGATATCGCGTTTATCCCGCTGGACGACAAGCCGACGTACAGCCTGCTGCAAAAAGCCGAAACCACCGCAGTGTTCCAGCTTGAATCCCGGGGCATGAAGGAGCTGATCAAAAAGCTCAAGCCCGACTGCCTGGAAGACTTGATCGCACTGGTGGCCCTGTTCCGTCCGGGCCCGCTGCAATCGGGCATGGTGGATGACTTCATCAACCGTAAACACGGCCGGGCCGAGCTGGCTTACCCGCATTCCGACTATCAGTATGAAGGCCTCAAGCCCGTACTGGCGCCGACCTACGGCATCATCCTGTACCAGGAACAGGTGATGCAGATCGCCCAGGTGATGGCCGGCTACACCCTCGGCGGTGCGGACATGCTACGTCGCGCCATGGGTAAGAAAAAGCCCGAGGAAATGGCCAAGCAGCGCGGCGGTTTCATTGAAGGTTGCGCCACCAACAACATCGATGCCGACCTGGCCGGTAACATCTTCGACCTGGTAGAAAAGTTCGCCGGTTATGGCTTCAACAAATCCCACTCCGCCGCCTATGGCCTGGTGTCGTACCAGACCGCCTGGCTGAAAGCCCACTACCCGGCACCGTTCATGGCGGCGGTACTTTCGGCGGATATGCACAACACCGACAAGGTCGTGACCTTGATCGAGGAAGTGCGCACCATGAAGCTGCGCCTCGACGCCCCGGACGTGAACGCTTCGGAGTTCAAGTTCACGGTGAACGACGAAGGCCGCATCATCTATGGCCTCGGCGCGATCAAAGGCGTGGGCGAAGGCCCGGTCGAGGCCATTACCGAAGCGCGTCAGGACGGGCCGTTCAAGGACCTGTTCGACTTTTGCGCACGCGTTGACCTCAAGCGCATCAACAAGCGTACCCTCGATGGCCTGATCCGCAGCGGCGCACTCGACCGTCTTGGCCCGTATTTTCATGATGAGCCGAAGGCTTACCAGGCCAATATCGACCGCAACCGTGCGGTGCTGCTGACCGCCATGGAAGAGGCGATCAAGGCCGCCGAACAGACCGCCCGTACCCATGACAGCGGCCACGCCGACCTGTTTGGCGGGCTGTTCGTCGAAGAAGATGCGGATGTCTACGCGAATCACCGCAAGGCCAAGGAGCTGACTCTGAAGGAGCGCCTCAAGGGTGAAAAAGACACCTTGGGCCTGTACCTCACTGGCCACCCGATTGACGAGTACGAAGGCGAAATCCGCCGTTTTGCCCGCCAGCGCATCATCGACCTGAAACCGGCGCGGGATACCCAGACGGTTGCCGGTATGATCATCGCCCTGCGGGTGATGAAAAATAAGAAGGGCGACAAGATGGGCTTCATCACCCTCGATGACCGCTCGGGCCGCATCGAAGCGTCATTGTTTGCCGACGCGTTTCACTCCGCCCAATCGCTGTTGCAGACCGACGCCATGGTGGTGGTGGAAGGGGAGGTCAGCAATGATGACTTCTCCGGTGGCCTGCGCCTGCGCATCAAGCGCGTGATGAGCATGGAAGACGCCCGCACCAACCTGGCCGAAAGCCTGCGCCTGAAGGTCAAGACCGAAGCGCTTAAAGGTGATCAGCTACGCTGGTTGGGTGACCTGCTTAAACGCCATCGTGGCGCATGCCCGGTGACCATGGAGTACACCGGCAGCGATGCCAAGGCCATGTTGCAGTTTGGTGAGACGTGGCGAATTGATCCCGCTGATGGCTTGATTCAAGCTTTGCGTGACCAGTTCGGGCGAGACAACGTCTTCCTCCAATACCGTTGACGGTCATATAGATCTGATCTCGACTAAACATTTAATCTCGACCTAAACGCGCCTCTCCCTTAAGGTAGGGCGCGAATAGACAACCGGCTGGCCAGGCACCCCTTGGCCGTCGACCCAAGACGGACGCTTATGAACCCGAATTTTCTTGATTTCGAACAGCCGATCGCTGACCTGCAAGCCAAGATCGAAGAGCTGCGCCTGGTCGGCAATGACAATTCGCTGAACATCGGTGATGAAATCGCTCGCCTGCAAGACAAGAGCAGCACGCTCACCGAAGACATCTTCGGCAAGCTGACCAGCTGGCAGATCGCGCGCCTGGCTCGCCATCCGCGCCGTCCCTACACCCTGGACTACATCGAACACATCTTCACCGAGTTCGACGAGTTGCACGGCGACCGTCACTTCTCCGACGACGCAGCCATCGTGGGCGGCATCGCTCGCCTGGACGACCAGCCGGTGATGGTCATCGGTCACCAGAAGGGCCGTGAAGTGCGCGAGAAAGTACGCCGCAACTTCGGTATGCCGCGCCCGGAAGGCTATCGCAAGGCGTGCCGCCTGATGGAAATGGCCGAGCGCTTCAAGATGCCGATCCTGACCTTCATCGACACGCCGGGTGCCTACCCGGGTATCGACGCCGAAGAGCGCAACCAGAGCGAAGCGATTGCCTGGAACCTGCGCGTCATGGCCCGCCTGAAAACTCCGATCATCGCCACCGTGATCGGTGAAGGTGGTTCCGGCGGTGCGTTGGCCATTGGTGTCTGCGACCAACTGAACATGTTGCAGTACTCGACCTACGCGGTGATCTCGCCGGAAGGTTGTGCCTCGATCCTGTGGAAAACCGCCGAAAAGGCGCCGGACGCTGCCGAAGCCATGGGCATCACCGCCGATCGCCTCAAAGGCCTGGGTATCGTGGACAAGGTCATCGCCGAGCCACTGGGCGGCGCCCACCGTGACCCGGCTGCCGCTGCTGCGACCATCCGTGCCGAGTTGGGGTCGCAACTGGCGATGCTCAAGAAGCTAGATAACGAAGCGCTGCTGGCTCGTCGTTATGAGCGCCTGATGAGCTACGGCCTCTAAGCCGACGCTGTACCCAATGCGGGAGCCGGCTTGTGTGGGAGCTGGCTTGCCGGCGATAGCATCACCTTGGTATCACTGATACCTCGAGGTGCCTGCATCGCGGGCAAGCCCGGCTCCCACATTTGTTTTGTGTATGCTGACGGACGTATTCAAGCTTTGCGGCGGTGACGTGTGATGAAACCAACCCTGCCGGCCACACTCCTGCACACCCTGGCCGACTGGCGCAGCGCGCCGGCCTGGCATATCGCATTCTCCGGCGGTCTCGACTCCACCGTTCTGCTGCACCTCCTGGCCTCATTGGCCAAAATCGAAAATCTGCCTCCTGTCAGCGCCGTCCATGTCCACCATGGCCTGCAAGCTGCTGCCGATGCTTGGCCCTCTCATTGCCAATCGGTCTGCGACAGCCTGGGCGTACCTTTGCGCGTCATGCGCGTGCAGGTCAGTGAGGGGGCGAGTCTTGAACGTGCGGCCCGCGAGGCGCGCTACCAAGCGTTCATGCAGGTCCTAGGGGTGGGGGAGGTGCTTTTCACTGGCCAGCATCGCGACGATCAAGCCGAAACCCTGCTGTTTCGCCTGCTGCGTGGCGCCGGTGTAAGAGGGCTGGCGGCTATGCCTGAGCATCGCCCCTTGGCGCAGGGGGGCTTGGTGCGGCCGTTGCTGGCATTTTCCCGTAGCGACCTGGAAGCCTACGCCCATCAGCATCAGTTGCAGTGGATCGACGACCCCTCCAACGTTGATCCACGGTTTTCCCGCAATTACCTGCGTCACCACGTACTTCCCGCGCTGACGAAACGCTGGCCACAGGCGATCACCCACCTGGCTCGCACGGCTGAACACATGGCTGAGGCTCAAGGGCTGCTCGACGAATTGGCGATGATGGACCTGCAGCGCGCCGATCAGCCTTCTGCGTTTCCCTGGTTGCCTCTGCCGTCCCTAGCGCTTGAACCATTGCGCGAGCTATCCGATGCCCGCCAGCGTAACGCCCTGCGGCATTGGCTCACGCCACTGACCCGTTTACCCGATAGCGACCACTGGGCCGGTTGGCATGCCCTGCGCGATGCCAAGAGCGACGCACAGCCTCTGTGGCGCCTGGCCGACGGCCAAATGCAGCGTAGTGGTGAACGCATCTGGTGGTTGCCCTCGACCTGGTCGGAGTTTTCCGACGCATCGGTGAGCTGGCCCGATCCGCAAGATCCACTAGAGTTAACGGGCAATGGTCAATTGAGGTTTATCGGCAAGGCCCCCGAAGGCCCGCTGGAGGTGCGTTATCGCCAGGGTGGCGAAATCATCGACGTAGCGGGCCGAGGCCGGCGGGATCTCAAGCGTCTGCTGAATGAAAGCGGCATGCCGGGCTTCGCCCGTGGCAGATTGCCGCTGGTCTATCGGGGCGAGCAATTGCTGGCTGTGCCAAGTGTTGCGGGGGCATGGTCCAGGTCGGTGGGTGAGGTGCAATTGGATTGGTTGCCACAGACCTGCGATCAAGGTTTGAGCTGATAGCGCCTTTCCGGTAGACTACGCTCCCTTCTTGATACAACTTCTGTGGATTCGCCTGAATCGCAGTCGTTGCCGATTACCAAGCAGTCTTTGCTGGGCGATTCCAAAAAATGTGTAGCGATCAACGTACCGGTGCTTCATTGCTGGTCTGTCACAACGCGGCGGTTTTTTTGAAAGGTGCACTGTGATTAATGCAGGTGATCGGGGGCTTCGGCCTTCCTTCGCTTTCCCCGGCGGCTCGGACCGCTTTAACGCAGACTTCTAGGGTTTTTCATGACGCGCTACATATTCGTCACGGGCGGTGTTGTTTCTTCATTGGGGAAAGGCATTGCCTCCGCTTCATTGGCGGCCATCCTGGAGGCGCGGGGACTTAAGGTCACCATGCTCAAGCTGGACCCGTACATCAACGTTGACCCGGGCACCATGAGCCCGTTCCAGCACGGTGAAGTGTTCGTCACCCACGACGGCGCCGAGACCGACCTGGACCTGGGCCACTACGAGCGGTTCATCCGCACGACCATGACCCAGAACAACAACTTCACCACCGGCCGTGTCTACGAGCACGTGCTGCGCAAAGAGCGCCGTGGTGACTACCTGGGTGCAACCATCCAGGTGATCCCGCACATCACCGACGAAATCAAGCGCCGCATTATCAAGGGTGCAGGCGATGCCGACGTGGCGATGGTCGAGATCGGTGGCACCGTGGGTGACATCGAGTCCCAACCGTTCCTCGAAGCCATCCGCCAGTTGCGTTTCGAAGTCGGCGCCAAGCGCGCGATGCTGATGCACCTGACACTCGTGCCGTACATCGCCACTGCCGGCGAAACCAAAACCAAGCCTACCCAGCATTCGGTCAAGGAACTGCGTTCCATCGGCCTGCAGCCGGATGTGCTGGTATGCCGCTCCGATCACCCGATCGACATTTCCTCGCGCCGCAAGATCGCGCAGTTCACCAACGTTGAAGAACGTGCGGTGATTGCCCTGGAAGACGCCGACACCATCTACAAGATCCCGGGCATCCTGCATTCTCAGGGGCTGGATGATTTTGTGGTCGAGCGTTTCGGCCTGCAGTGCGGCGGCGCCGACCTGTCCGAGTGGGAAGCGGTTGTCGACGCCAAGCTCAACCCTGAGCATGAAGTCACCATCGCCATGGTCGGCAAGTACATGGAACTGCTGGACGCGTACAAGTCGCTGATCGAAGCGATGAGCCACGCCGGTATCAGCAACCGTACCAAGGTCAACCTGCGCTACATCGATTCCGAAGACATCGAGAACCAGGGCACCGCGCTGCTCGAAGGTGTTGACGCTATCCTCGTCCCCGGCGGTTTCGGCCTGCGTGGCGTGGAAGGCAAGATCACCGCAGTGCAGTACGCTCGTGAAAACAAGGTGCCGTACCTGGGTATCTGCCTGGGCATGCAAGTGGCTGTTATCGAGTTCGCCCGTAACGTGCTGGGCTGGAAAGACGCCAACTCCACCGAGTTCGATCACACCAGCGGCCATCCGGTCGTGGGCCTGATCACCGAGTGGGAAGACGCCACCGGCGCCGTTGAAACCCGTACCGAAACGTCCGACCTGGGCGGCACCATGCGCCTGGGTGCACAGGATTGCCTGCTGGAAGCCGGCTCGCTGGTACACGACTGCTACGGCAAGGATGTGATCGTCGAGCGTCACCGCCACCGTTACGAAGTGAACAACAACCTGCTGCCGCAGATCAAAGAAGCTGGCCTGAAAATCTCCGGCCGCTCCGGTGATGGCAAGCTGGTTGAAGTGGTCGAGGCACCGGATCATCCGTGGTTCGTGGCTTGCCAGTTCCACCCGGAGTTCACCTCGACACCGCGTGACGGTCACCCGTTGTTCAGTGGTTTCGTCAAAGCAGCACTGACGCAACATCAGAAGAAGGCGTAAACCTGATGGCCCAGAAGATCATTCGCGTAGGCGACATCGAGATTGCCAACGACAAGCCCATGGTGCTGTTCGGCGGCATGAACGTGCTGGAAAGCCGCGACATGGCGATGCAGGTGTGTGAAGAGTACGTGCGGGTCACCCAGAAGCTGGGTATTCCTTACGTCTTCAAGGCCAGCTTCGACAAGGCCAACCGTTCGTCCGTGACCTCCTATCGCGGCCCGGGCCTTGAAGAAGGCATGCGGATCTTCCAGGACATCAAGCAAGCCTTCGGCGTGCCGATCATCACCGACGTCCACGAGCCTGAGCAGGCTGCCGTGGTCGCCGAGGTGTGCGACATCATCCAGTTGCCGGCTTTCCTTTCGCGCCAGACCGACCTCGTGGTCGCCATGGCCAAGACCGGCGCGGTGATCAACATCAAGAAAGCCCAATTCCTCGCTCCTCAGGAGATGAAACACATCCTGAGCAAATGCGTGGAAGCGGGTAACGACCAGTTGATCCTTTGCGAGCGGGGTTCGAGCTTCGGCTATAACAACCTCGTGGTGGACATGCTCGGTTTCGGCATCATGAAACAGTTCGAATACCCAGTGTTCTTCGACGTGACCCACGCGCTGCAAATGCCCGGTGGTCGCTCGGACTCCGCTGGCGGGCGACGTGCCCAGGTGACGGACCTGGCCAAGGCGGGCATGAGCCAGTCCCTGGCGGGCCTGTTCCTTGAAGCTCACCCGGACCCGGACAACGCCAAATGTGATGGCCCATGCGCCCTGCGCCTGGACAAGCTGGAGCCATTCCTGGCCCAACTCAAGCAGTTGGACGAGCTGGTCAAGAGTTTTCCGACGGTAGAGACCGCGTAACTGGCATTTCTCCGGTAGAATTTCCCACGCTTTACGCTCAGGCCCCCGGGCCTGAGCCTTGTCGTCTGCAAGCCTGCCCCGTTGTTCCACCCTTGCGGTCGGTCAAAAGATTTCCTTCAGCTGCGTCGTTTTCGTCAACTTTGGAGTGTTTACAACAATGGCAAAAATCGTCGACATCAAAGGTCGTGAAGTTCTCGACTCCCGTGGCAACCCCACCGTCGAAGCCGACGTGCTTCTCGATAACGGCATCATCGGCAGCGCCTGCGCGCCGTCCGGTGCTTCCACCGGTTCGCGCGAAGCGCTGGAACTGCGTGATGGCGACAAGAGCCGTTACCTGGGCAAGGGTGTACTCAAGGCTGTAGCCAACATCAACGGTCCGATTCGTGACCTGTTGCTGGGCAAGGACCCGCTGGACCAGAAAGCCCTGGACCACGCGATGATCAAGCTCGACGGCACTGAAAACAAAGGCAGCCTCGGCGCCAACGCCATCCTCGCGGTATCCCTGGCCGCCGCCAAGGCAGCAGCCCAGGACCAGGACCTGCCGTTGTACGCACACATTGCCAACCTGAATGGCACTCCGGGCGTCTACTCGATGCCGGTGCCGATGATGAACATCATCAACGGTGGCGAGCACGCGGATAACAACGTCGACATCCAGGAATTCATGGTGCAGCCAGTGGGCGCCAAGTCCTTCTCCGAAGGCCTGCGCATGGGCACCGAGATTTTCCATCACCTCAAGGCTGTACTGAAGGCCCGTGGCCTGAGCACTGCCGTGGGTGACGAAGGTGGTTTCGCGCCGAACCTGGCCTCCAACGAAGATGCACTGAAAGTCATCTCCGAAGCAGTGGCCAACGCTGGCTACACGCTGGGCACCGACGTGACCCTGGCCCTGGACTGCGCCGCCAGCGAATTCTATGAAGACGGTAAGTACAACCTGTCCGGCGAAGGCCAGGTGTTCGACTCCGAAGGCTTCGCTGAATACCTCAAAGGCTTGACCCAGCGCTACCCGATCATCTCGATCGAAGACGGCCTGGACGAGTCCGACTGGGATGGCTGGAAAATCCTCACCGACAAGATCGGCGAAAAAATCCAGCTGGTGGGTGACGACCTGTTCGTGACCAACACCAAGATCCTGAAAGAAGGCATCGACAAGAAGATCGCCAACTCGATCCTGATCAAGTTCAACCAGATCGGCACCCTGACCGAAACCCTGGAAGCCATCCAGATGGCCAAGGCCGCGGGCTACACCGCCGTGATCTCCCATCGCTCCGGCGAAACCGAAGATTCCACCATTGCCGACCTGGCCGTGGGTACTTCGGCGGGCCAGATCAAGACCGGTTCCCTGTGCCGTTCCGATCGCGTTTCCAAGTACAACCAATTGCTGCGCATCGAAGAGCAATTGGCAGGTAAAGCCAAGTACAACGGTCGCGCCGAGTTTCGCGGCTGAACAGTAAATGGTAAAAAGTCGGCGGATTGCGTCGGAAATCTCACGAAAATGTGAATTTCGGCGCTAATCTGCTGACTGACAAGCGCAAGCCTGGGTTTTCCAGGCTTTGTGCTATCAGTTGCTGCAAAAGGTTTGCATGACTGTCTTTATTCAATGGATACCCGGATTTCGATGCGCAGTCCCAATTGGTTGTTCCTCGTCTTGCTCTTGTTGCTGGCTGGCCTGCAGTACCGCCTATGGGTCGGTAATGGCAGCTTTGCGCAGGTGGAAGAGTTGACCCAGCAAATTGCCGACCAGCGTGCCGAAAACGAACGCCTGCTGGAGCGCAACCGTGTCCTCGACGCTGAAGTGCTTGAGCTGAAAAAAGGCACGGAGACCGTTGAAGAGCGGGCTCGTCATGAGTTGGGCATGGTCAAGGAGGGCGAGACCCTCTACCAGTTGGCCCAATGAGCTACGATTTACCGGCCTTCTGGGCCGTGATTCCTGCCGCGGGCGTCGGTGCCCGTATGGCTGCGGACCGTCCCAAGCAGTACCTGCAATTGGGCGGGCGCACTATTCTCGAACACAGCCTCGGCTGTTTTCTCGACCATCCATGCCTCAAGGGCCTGGTGGTCAGTCTTGCAATTGACGATCCTTATTGGCCCACCTTGGCATGCGCCAATGACCCGCGTATCCAGCGTGCCGACGGGGGCTCGGAACGTTCCGGCTCGGTACTCAATGCGCTGCTGCAACTCAACGCCCTGGGCGCAAGTGATGACGACTGGGTGTTGGTGCATGACGCTGCGCGGCCTAACCTGAGCCGTGATGACCTCGACAACTTGTTGGCGGAACTGGCTGACGATCCGGTAGGCGGCCTGCTGGCGGTGCCGGCGCGCGACACCCTCAAGCGTGTCGACAAGCACGGCCGTGTGGTGGACACCATTGATCGCAGCCTGATCTGGCAGGCTTACACGCCGCAGATGTTCCGCCTGGGCGCCTTGCATCGCGCCTTGGCCGACAGCCTGGTGGCCGATGCGGTGATCACCGATGAAGCGTCGGCCATGGAATGGTCTGGGCAGGCACCGCGCCTGATCGAAGGGCGTTCGGACAATATCAAGGTGACTCGGCCGGAAGACCTGGAGTGGTTGAAGTTGCGCTGGGCTAACCGGCGGTAACCCGTCAGACCGAGTCTGCTGCATCGCAGGCAAGCCAGCTCCCACATTTGATCGCTGCCACATCAGACAACGCGGTCAACTGTGAGAGCCGGGCTTGCCCGCGATGAGGCCGATGCAGGCCCCCTCAGTTCAATGCTTGTACTCCGGCCTCTGCGCCAACCCCACCTTCAAGAAGTCCACCAGCTTCCTCACCTTCGGCGACAAATGCCGCTGCTGCGGATACAGCGCCCACACGGCGGTATTCGGCGGTTGATGAGCCTGCAGCAGCGACACCAACGCCCCGCTGTGCAGATGCTCCAGCACGTAGTAATCCGGCAACTGGCACAAGCCCATGCCTTGCAACGCCGCATCCAGCACCGCTTGCCCACTGTTGCAGCGCCAATTGCCTTGCACACGCTGGGAAAATTCCCGCCCATCCTGGGCCATTTGCCAGATATCCGAGCTGCCAATCAGACAGTTATGCCGGCTCAACTCCGACAAGCTGTGTGGTCGACCGTACCGTTCGAGGTAGGAGGGGGAGGCGCACAGGTACATGCGCCGAGGCGCCAGGCGGCTGGCGACCATGCGCGAGTCTTGCAGGCGTCCCAGGCGGATGGCCAGGTCGAGGCCTTCATGGACCAGGTCCAGCGAGCGGTTGGTCAACTCGATGTCCACGCGCAGTTGCGGATAGTGCGCCATGAACCGCGTCACCAGCGGCACGATAAAACGTTCGCCATAGGCCACGGCGCAGGTCATGCGCAACATGCCCTTGGGTTCGCTGGTCAGGTCGCCCACCGCCCGCAACGCTTCCTCGCGACCGTCCTGTAGGCGTTGGCAGTGCTGCAGGAAGGTCTGACCGGCTTCGGTCAAGGTCACCTTGCGCGTACTGCGGTACAGCAATCGGGTTTGCAGGCGTTCTTCAAGACGCGCCACTTGCCGGCTGACATGGGATGAAGACACCCCCAACCGTTCGGCCGCCGCCGTGAACTGGCTGCATTCGGCCACCGCGACAAACTCGTCAATGCCTTCCCAGCGGTTCTCCAGCATGGTGATTGTCCCTGTACAGCAATAATGTTTTGCTTTGGTCCGGATTATTCATCAATGGGTCATGATTTACACTCACCGTCTCAGTTTTTAACCCGATGGAGAAACCTGGATGATCAAGTCCCGTGCCGCCGTAGCCTTCGAAGCCAAGAAGCCCCTTGAGATTGTTGAAGTGGATGTCGCCATGCCCAAGGCTGGCGAGGTGCTGCTGCGGGTAGTTGCGTCCGGCGTGTGCCACACCGACGCCTACACCTTGTCGGGCGCCGACCCGGAAGGCATTTTTCCGTCGATCCTCGGCCATGAAGGCGGCGCAGTGGTGGAAGCCATTGGCGAGGGCGTGACTTCGGTCGCTGTGGGCGATCACGTGATCCCGCTGTACACCCCGGAATGCGGCAAGTGCAAGTTCTGCCTGAGTGGCAAGACCAACCTGTGCCAGGCCATCCGCGCCACGCAGGGCAAGGGCTTGATGCCGGATGGCACCACGCGTTTCTCCTACAAGGGCCAGCCGATTTTCCACTATATGGGCACCTCGACGTTCTCCGAGTACACCGTGCTGCCGGAAATCTCCGTGGCCAAGATTCCTAAAGAAGCGCCGTTGGAAAAAGTCTGCCTGCTCGGTTGTGGCGTCACCACTGGCATCGGTGCGGTGATCAACACCGCCAAGGTCAAGCCGGGCGACACGGTGGCCGTCTTCGGTCTGGGCGGTATTGGCCTGTCGGCGATTATCGGTGCAGTCAAGGCCAAGGCCGGGCGCATCATCGCCATCGATATCAACCCGGCCAAGTTCGAAATCGCCAAGCAACTGGGCGCTACCGATTGCATCAACCCTAAGGACTACGATCGCCCGATCCAGGACGTGATTGTCGACCTGACTGACGGCGGCGTGGATTTCTCCTTCGAGTGCATCGGCAACGTACAACTGATGCGTGCGGCCCTTGAGTGCTGCCACAAAGGCTGGGGCGAGTCGGTGATCATCGGTGTGGCCGGTGCTGGCCAGGAAATTGCCACTCGCCCATTCCAACTGGTCACCGGGCGCGTCTGGCGTGGTTCGGCGTTTGGTGGCGTGCGCGGTCGTACCGAATTGCCAAGCTACGTGGAAATGGCCCAGACCGGCGAAATCCCGCTGGATACCTTCATCACCCACACCATGGGCCTGGAAGATATCAACAAAGCGTTTGACCTGATGCATGAAGGCAAGAGCATTCGTACCGTCATTCATTTTTGAAGCAGCGGCAAGCTACAAGTGACAAGCTGCAAGTAGGTGTACGCCTTACTTGCAGCTTGAGGCTTGCAACTTGCAGCTGGGAGCATTCCCATGACCCTGGAAAATATCTCCTGCCAAAAGAGTTCTGGCGGCTGGCATAAACGCTACAAACACAGCTCCCACGTGCTCGGTTGCGACATGACCTTCGCGGTCTATCTGCCGCCGCAAGCAGAGCAGGGCGGTAAATTACCGGTGCTGTATTGGCTGTCCGGTCTGACCTGCACCGATGAGAACTTCATGCAGAAAGCCGGCGCCCAGCGCATGGCCGCCGAGTTGGGCTTGATCATCGTTGCACCGGACACCAGCCCCCGTGGCCCCGGTGTGCCGGACGATCCGGACAACGCCTGGGATTTTGGCCTCGGCGCCGGTTTCTACCTCAATGCCACCCAGGAACCCTGGGCCAAGCACTATCGGATGCATGACTACGTGGTACAGGAGTTACCGGCCTTGGTGGAAGCGCATTTCCCTGCGTCGGATAAGCGCGGCATCAGCGGCCACTCCATGGGCGGTCACGGTGCGCTGGTCTGCGCGCTGCGCAACCCTGGACGTTACCTGTCGGTGTCGGCGTTTTCGCCGATCAACAACCCGATGGACTGCCCATGGGGTCAGAAAGCCTTTTCCCGTTATTTGGGTGAAGAGCGCTCTAAGTGGCGTGAATGGGATGCGTGCGTGCTGATCAGCGAAGCCTCGGAAAAGCTGCCGCTGTTGGTGGACCAGGGCGATCGCGACGATTTCCTCGCCGTTCAGCTCAAGCCCGAAGCCCTGCTGCAGGCGGCCAAGGCAGCCAACCATCCGCTGGAACTGCGCCTGCAGCCTGGCTACGACCACAGCTACTTTTTCATCGCCAGCTTCATTGAAGACCATTTGCGTCATCATGGGCGTGCTTTGCTCGGTTAATCTGAGGCAAAAGTAGGTAGAATCACGCCCTGAATTAAATCGGGGCGTTTTTTTATGCGTATTGGCCACGGCTACGATGTGCACCGTTTCGCTGAAGGCGATTTCATCACCCTGGGCGGCGTGCGCATTGCACACCACCATGGGTTGCTGGCTCATTCCGACGGCGACGTGGTCCTGCACGCCTTGAGCGATGCCTTGCTCGGCGCGGCTGCATTAGGCGATATCGGCAAGCACTTTCCGGACACCGACCCCACCTTCAAGGGGGCGGACAGTCGTGTGTTGCTGCGCCATGTGGTCGGCCTGATCCATGCCAAGGGCTGGAAGGTCGGCAACGTCGATAACACCATCGTCGCCCAGGCGCCGAAAATGGCCCCCCATATTGAAGCGATGCGCGCAGTGATCGCCGCAGACCTGCAAATTGAATTGGATCAAGTCAACGTGAAAGCCACCACCACCGAAAAGCTCGGGTTTACCGGTCGTGAAGAGGGCATTGCGGTGCACTCCGTCGCCTTGTTGCTGCGCGCATGAACGACCTGCAACTGCTGGGCCCGCGGGCCTATGGCGAGGCCCTGGGCAGCGCGGTACTGAAGGCCACGGCCGAAGACTTCCAGGTTGATGAGGTGCTGGACATCCCGCTGACCGGCGATGGCGAGCACCTGTGGCTGTGGGTGGAAAAGCGCGGC
Source organism: Pseudomonas sp. WS 5503 (assembly GCF_012985385.1). Classification (NCBI taxonomy): domain Bacteria; kingdom Pseudomonadati; phylum Pseudomonadota; class Gammaproteobacteria; order Pseudomonadales; family Pseudomonadaceae; genus Pseudomonas; species Pseudomonas sp. WS 5503. The sequence goes on along the minus strand of NZ_JAAQWI010000001.1, from coordinate 616,551 downwards.
TTGAACACTGAGGAAGCGGCACGGCGTATCGCCAAAGCCGCTGGGGTGCCATTGCGCACCGTCAGCTATGCCGGGCTCAAGGATCGTCAGGCCCTGACCCGCCAGTGGTTCAGCGTGCAATTGCCCGGCAAGGCCGACCCGGACATGAGCGGCGCAGAAAACGACACCCTCAAGATCCTGAAAACCGCCCGTCACAAGCGCAAGTTGCAGCGTGGGGCCCATTCGGCCAATGGTTTCACCTTGCGCCTGACCCAATTGGCCGGCGACACCGCTGCCATCGACGCACGTCTGCAGTTGATTGCCCGGCACGGCATCCCCAATTATTTCGGCACCCAGCGTTTTGGCCACAACGGCGGCAATGTGGTGGATGCTCGCGAGTGGGCTGCCCGCAAGGCCCTGCCCGAGCAGCGCAACGTGCGCTCGCGCTTGCTGTCCACGGCTCGCAGTTACCTGTTCAACCAAGTGTTGGCGGCTCGCGTCGCCGACGGTTCATGGCAGCGTGCCCAAGTTGGCGATCTGCTGGCGTTTACCGACAGTCGCAGTTTTTTTCCGGCCGGGGAAGCTGAATGCAGTGACCCGCGCCTGGCGATCCTGGACCTGCATCCCACCGGCCCGCAGTGGGGCGAAGGCGACTCGCCGGCGAAAGGTCTTACGTACGAGCTGGAACAATCTGTCGCCGCTGGCGAAGCAGACCTACGTGATTGGCTGGTGAAGGCGGGAATGAGCCAGGAACGTCGCATTCTGCGACTGCCCATTGGCGGGTTGACGTGGCATTATCCCGGGCCTGACATTCTGCAATTGGAATTCGTCCTGCCGGCCGGATGCTTCGCCACTGTCTTGGTGCGCGAGCTTGTTGATCTGGTGCCGGTGGGGCAGACGGACAGCCCATGCGTATTCTGATATCAAACGATGACGGTGCCACCGCACCCGGTCTTGCCGCGCTCCATGCTGCGCTGCAGGATTACGCCGAGTGCGTGGTGGTTGCCCCCGACCAGGACAAGAGCGGCGCCAGCAGTTCGCTGACGCTCGACCGTCCGCTGCATCCGCGGGTCCTGGCCAATGGCTTTATCAGCGTTAACGGCACCCCCACCGACTGCGTGCACCTGGCGATCAACAGTCTGCTGGAGCACCAGCCAGACCTGGTGGTCTCGGGGATCAACCTGGGCGCCAACCTGGGTGATGACGTGCTGTATTCCGGCACCGTGGCGGCCGCCCTTGAAGGGCGCTTCCTGGGCCGCACCGGCTTTGCCTTTTCCTTTGCTTCGCGGCAACTGGATAACCTGGCGACGGCAGCCTACTACGCGCGCAAGTTGGTGGAGGCCCATGCTTCCCTGGACCTGCCGCCGCGTACGGTGCTCAACGTCAATATCCCCAACTTGCCCCTCGACCATATTCGCGGTATCCAACTCACGCGCCTGGGTCATCGCGCCCGTGCGGCGGCGCCCTTGAAGGTGGTCGACCCTCGCGGCAAGGAAGGGTATTGGATCGCCGCCGCCGGCGACGCCGAGGATGGCGGCGAAGGCACCGACTTTCATGCGGTGATGCAAGGCTATGTCTCCGTTACCCCTCTGCTGTTTGATCGCACCTTCAGTGATGCCTTCAGTGGCCTTGATGGCTGGCTGGAGGGACTGCGTTGATGGCTCGTGAACAAGACGACCTGTTGCGCCGTGGCATCGGGATGACCTCCCAGCGCACCCGGGAGCGGTTGATCCAGCGTCTGTATGAAGAAGGCTTGTCCAACGCGCAGGTGCTGGAAGTGATCCGGCGCACGCCGCGGCACCTGTTTGTCGATGAGGCGCTGGCGCATCGCGCCTATGAAGACACAGCGTTGCCCATCGGCCACAACCAGACCATTTCTCAGCCCTATATGGTTGCGCGTATGAGCGAGCTATTGCTGGCGGCGGGGCCGTTGGACAAGGTGCTGGAGATTGGTACCGGCTCCGGCTACCAGACGGCCGTGCTGTCGCAATTGGTAGAGCGGGTGTTTTCGGTCGAGCGCATCAAGGTGCTACAGGACCGGGCCAAAGAGCGTCTGGTGGAGCTGAACCTGCGCAACGTGGTATTCCGCTGGGGCGATGGTTGGGAGGGCTGGCCGGCGCTGGCGCCCTACAACGGTATCATCGTCACCGCCGTGGCCACCGATGTGCCGCAAGCCTTGCTGGATCAATTGGCGCCTGGCGGGCGGCTGGTCATCCCGGTGGGCTCCGGCGAAGTGCAACAGTTGATGCTTATTATCCGTGAGGACGAAGGTTTTTCCCGGCATGTACTCGGCGCCGTGCGGTTCGTACCCTTGCTCAACGGCCCGCTGGCCTGATCATTTATTCGCAGGCAGTGAATTCTGTAAGCGCGGATGTGTCTTACGGCGGGGTCCATTGAATCAACATGTCTGGCAGCCACGATTAAACATGATGAATTTTTCCTTTCAGTCAGGTGCCAGTAAAAAGCCAATGCCCAGTTATACTTGCGTCATATTTCAAGCCTGATACAGGCGTTAACGTTCAGCCACCACAAAGGGAGCGGCGGGTGAGTCTCACAGGTCCTGCGCAGCGAATGAGTAAAACAAGCTTTCAGCGACTGGTGCTTGGCCTTGTCTTGAGTTCCTTATTGGCAGCCTGCTCGAGCACGCCATCCGGCGGTGCGCGGGTCGTTGACCGTACCAACGCAACCCCCCAGAGACCTACGGTCACCACTGGCCAATACGTGGTGCGCAAAGGCGACACCCTGTTCTCGATTGCCTTTCGTTATGGCTGGGACTACAAGGCGCTGGCCGCCCGTAACAACATTCCTGTGCCGTATACGATCCATCCGGGGCAGACCATTCGTTTCGATGGTCGCTCAGGTTCTGCACCTACGGCAGTTGTGACAAAGTCGGGATCTTCGCCATCGTCCTCGAGCAAGACCACCATCATCACTCGGCCTGCAGGCAGCGCCACGCCGACGGTTGCGAGCAAGCCGCCACCCGCGCCGTTGCCACCTGCCGGGCCTGCGCCGACCGGATGGGGATGGCCTTCAAACGGAGTGTTGATTGGAAAATTCTCTTCAAACGGTAGTTTGAATAAAGGCATTGATATCGCCGGGGATTTGGGACAGCCTGTTTTAGCTGCGTCTGATGGGACGGTGGTGTACGCCGGGAGTGGTTTGCGGGGCTACGGCGAGCTGGTCATCATCAAACACAGCGATACCTACGTCAGTGCCTACGGTCATAACCGCAGGTTGTTGGTTCGGGAGGGGCAGCAGGTCAAGGTCGGACAGACGATTGCCGAAATGGGGTCAACGGGCACAGACCGGGTGAAACTGCACTTTGAGATTCGCCGCCAAGGGAAGCCTGTAGATCCGCTGCAATTCCTGCCCCGTCGTTGATGTGTTGCACAGCCTGTTCCCTCACGTAGAAGGAACAGGCTCCAGCGTTGCCAAGGATAGAGGCGTCGCTTGAGCTTGAGGTCGAACTCACCAAAGGACTATAACAATGGCTCTCAGTAAAGAAGTGCCGGAGTTTGACATCGACGATGAGGTTCTCCTTATGGAGACCGGCATCGATTTGGAAACGATGTCAGATAATGAAGGGGTATCACCACCTTCAGTTCGCACCAAATCCAAAAATGCTGCCGCGTTGAAGCAGCACAAGTACGTTGATTACACGCGGGCGCTCGATGCGACCCAGCTGTACCTCAATGAAATCGGCTTTTCCCCTCTGTTGACCCCCGAAGAAGAAGTCCATTTTGCGCGTCTGTCGCAGAAGGGCGATCCGGCTGGGCGTAAGCGCATGATTGAAAGCAACCTGCGCCTGGTGGTGAAGATCGCCCGACGCTACGTCAATCGTGGGCTTTCCCTGTTGGACCTGATCGAGGAGGGTAACCTGGGCTTGATCCGGGCTGTGGAGAAGTTCGACCCTGAGCGGGGCTTCCGTTTCTCCACCTATGCCACCTGGTGGATTCGCCAGACCATCGAACGGGCGATCATGAATCAGACCCGCACGATCCGGTTGCCGATCCATGTGGTCAAGGAGCTCAACGTCTACCTGCGGGCGGCGCGTGAGCTGACGCAAAAACTCGATCATGAACCTTCGCCTGAAGAGATTGCCAACCTCCTGGAAAAACCGGTAGGGGAGGTCAAGCGCATGCTGGGCCTTAACGAGCGTGTCTCTTCGGTCGATGTCTCGCTGGGGCCGGATTCGGATAAGACCCTGCTGGACACCCTGACCGATGATCGTCCGACAGACCCTTGCGAGCTGCTGCAAGACGATGATCTTTCCCAAAGTATTGACCAGTGGCTCTCAGAGCTCACGGACAAGCAGCGTGAAGTGGTGATTCGCCGCTTCGGCCTGCGCGGCCATGAGAGCAGCACCCTGGAGGATGTAGGCCTGGAGATCGGCCTGACCCGTGAGCGGGTGCGGCAGATCCAGGTAGAGGGCCTCAAGCGCTTGCGCGAGATCCTGGAGAAGAATGGCTTGTCGAGTGAGTCGTTGTTCCAATAAGCGACACAAGACAAAAATGTGGGAGCCGGCTTGTGTGGGAGCTGGCTTGCCTGCGATAGCATCAACTCGGTATAGCTAGTGCACCGAGTCGATAGCATCGAAGGCAAGCCAGCTCCCACATACAGCTGCGCTCCCACATTTTTTTGTGTCCGTCATTACATCGGTGTGCTGATCGTTCCACGCTTTGCGTGGGCATGCAGGGGTGACGCAGAGCGTCACAAAAAGCATTACCACACGGAGCGTGGGAACGAGCAGCCAAAATTCAGGCATAAAAAAACCCCGCTTTTAAGGGCGGGGTTTTTTCGACTAAATCAGTACAAGTTAGATAACTTGAACTTCTTCAGCTTGCATGCCTTTCTGACCGCGGGTAGCGATGAAAGAAACCTGTTGGCCTTCTTTCAGGCTTTTGAAGCCGTCGGATTGGATAGCTTTGAAGTGAACGAACAGGTCGTCACCGGATTGTGGAGTGATGAAGCCGAAGCCTTTTTCATCGTTGAACCACTTAACGGTACCAGTTTGGCGATTAGACATGGTGTATCTCCTTGGACAAAGTTAACTGCGACTCAGGAAAAGCCCTGGCCGAGACTGAGTGCAAAGAGCAGGAAAAATTCTTGGAGATGGTTGGATCGAAATTCAACATATCGTGTAGAGATTCTCAGTGACACAAGCAGCACAGTGGCGCCACCTTAACCCTTTTTCAGGAACGTGCCAATGGTATTTCCGAAGGTTTCTCTAATTTCGTGACTGGCGGTGGTATTTACAGTCATTGGCGCCGGGCACCCGGGCCCCGGCCACGCTGGCTGCGGCTTATAGCTGGCAGTGCATTGATCAAGAAAACCGGTGCGGCCTTTGAACCCCAACGCCGGCCCCGGTAAGATGGCCCACAGATTTTTTTCGCCTCGCTATTCAGGACACCGCCATGAGCATCAAATCGGACAAGTGGATTCGCCGCATGGCGCAGGAACACGGCATGATCGAGCCGTTCGTCGAACGCCAGATTCGTGGCGAAGGCGACGAGCGCGTGATTTCGTACGGCGTTTCCAGCTATGGCTACGACGTGCGTTGCGCCGATGAATTCAAGGTGTTCACCAACATCAATTCGGCGATCGTCGATCCGAAAAACTTCGACGAAAAGAGCTTCGTCGACGTCAAGAGCGACGTGTGCATCATCCCGCCCAACTCCTTCGCCCTGGCGCGCACCGTGGAGTTCTTCCGTATTCCTCGCGACGTGCTGACCATCTGCCTGGGTAAAAGCACCTATGCCCGCTGCGGGATTATCGTCAATGTCACGCCGCTTGAGCCTGAGTGGGAAGGCCACGTCACCCTGGAATTCTCCAACACCACGACCTTGCCGGCGAAAATCTACGCCAACGAAGGCGTGGCACAGATGCTGTTCCTGCAGTCCGATGAGGCCTGTGAAGTGTCCTACAAGGACCGTGCGGGCAAGTATCAGGGCCAGCGCGGCGTCACTCTCCCACGCGCTTGATCGAAAGCGCCTACGGGTAAAGGGAATTTGTCTGCAGAAAGTGACTCTATCTAGGTGTACTGCTTCGGCGCGTGTGAAACGCGTCGGGCCATACTTGAGGAGTACCCTATGAAGATCGACCCGCGAATCAGCGCAGAACTCGCCCGGCTTGAACCCAACCAGATTGGTGTTCTGGCCTGGTCCTTGATGGCCAATCCCGCGCACGCGGGGGGCATCCCTGGTCAACCCGAACCTGATTACCCGCAGCCTACCGAGCCGGGTGAGCCGACCTTACCGGACGAGCCGCCACCCGCGCCCGTTGCCTGATACCTGAGTAGGCTTGTCTCGATTCATTGAATCGGCCAGACCTGGTGATCGCCAATCACAAAGATTCGCTGGTCTTGGGCCTGCTCCACGGCATAACCCCCTGTGAACGCGCCGAAGGCTGGCAGCAGGCTAACCTGAGTGCCGATCTGGAAGCACGGCAGGCGTAGCCGCTGGCGCCCTTTGCCGCGCAGGTGGTACACCGGATGCACATGCCCCGCCAGTACATGATGGCTGGCGTGGGCGTCTGGCTCATGTTGCAAGGCGAAAGGGCCCATCAGCAGGGGCTCGGGGATCACCTCGATGCCCAGATCCAACGGTGGGTCGCCGGCGCTTTTGTCGTGATTGCCGCGAATCAAGGTCAAGGCCAATGTGCGATTGCGCTCACGCCAGGCCCTGATTGCGTTCAGGGTGCCGCTGGCGTGAGAGCCGGGACCGTGAAGGAAATCCCCGAGAAAGATCAACTGCCCGCACGGTAGGGCCGATACGAGCCTGTCCAGGCGTTCCAGGTTGGCCGTAGTCGTGCCCTGTGGCACCGGTTGTCCCAGGCTGCGATAGGCCGAGGCCTTGCCAAAATGCGCATCGGCAATCAGCAGGCATCGGCGTGCGGGCCAATACACGGCCTTGTCCGGCAATAGCCAGAGTTCTTCGCCTTCAACCGTCAGTGGGTAATGCATCAGCCTTGCCCTTTGTCGGCGACTTTTTCCAGGTCCTTGACCATCCGCGCGATGCGCTCCGAGAGTTTTTCCGAGCTCATGCTTTCGCGCATCCGTTCTACCAGCAGCGGAAAGGCCAGGGGCGTGGGCCGCTGGATCCTGTGCAGGTCTAGCTTCAATGTCGACAGATGATTCAGCGTCTGTTCCAGTCGGCGAATATCCAGCTCGTCCCGCAGCACTTCTTCCCCGGCCTGGGCCAGCAGCAGATTTTGTGGGTCATATTGCTTGAACACTTCAAAGAACAAACCACTGGAAGCCTGCACTTGTCGCGTACTTTTTGGCGCGCCGGGATACCCGGCAAATACCAGCCCGGCGATTCGCGCAATCTCGCGAAAGCGGCGCAGGGCCAGTTCCCCGGCATTGAGGCTGGCAATTACGTCAGCCAGCAGGCCTTGGGGGCTCAGCAACCGAGTATTCAACAATTGGGGCCACTGCACCTCGGTGGCGCTCAACAGTTCCAGGCCATAATCATTCACCGCAATCGAAAAGGTCAGCGGCTGCTGCTGGCTGACCCGCCACGCCAGCAAACTGGCTAGGCCCAGGTGTACCTGGCGGCCAGCGAATGGGTACAGAAACAGGTGCCAGCCCTCCCGCGACCGCAGGTTCTCGGCCAGCAGATGTTCGCGTGTCGGCAGGCCGGACCAGCGCAATTGGGTGTGCAGCAACGGTTGCACCGCCTTCATCTCTGGGCCGTCGAAGTGCCCATGCGCGGCGGCATCAAAACGCTCGACCACCGCCTGGGCCAGTTCGTTGGAAAGGGGCATGCGCCCGCCATTCCAGCGTGGCACGGCGGCTTTTTTCGCGTTGCTGCGGCGCACATAGGCGGTCATGTTTTCCACACGCACCAGTTCCAGCAAGCGCCCGGCAAACAGAAACCCATCCCCCGGCTTGAGCCTTGCAATAAAGCCTTCCTCGACACTGCCCAGGTTCTTGCCGCCGCCGCCCTTGCTCCAGAACTTGAGCTGGATACTGGCATCACTGACGATGGTGCCCACGCTCATGCGATGGCGGCGTGCCAGGCGGGCATCCGGAACACGCCAGATGCCGTGCTCATCGGGCTCCACCCGGCGGTAATCCGGATAAGCGGTGAGTGACAGGCCACCATGGCGCACAAACCCCAGGGCCCAGGCCCAATCCGCTTCGGTGAGGTCGCGATAGGCCCAGGCGCCGCGCACTTCGTCCAACAGTGCCGCCGGAGTAAACCCGCCACCCAAGGCCATGCTGACCAAGTGTTGGACCAGCACATCCAGCGGCTTGTACGGTGATTCCCGCGCTTCGATGCGCCGTTGGGCGATCGCATCCTGGGCGGCTGCGGCTTCCACCAGCTCCAGGCTGTGGGTGGGCACCAGCGTTACCCGTGAGGGCCGCCCTGGTGCGTGGCCGGAGCGCCCGGCGCGTTGCATCAGCCGCGCTACGCCCTTGGCGGAGCCGATTTGCAGCACCCGTTCCACCGGCAAGAAGTCCACGCCCAGGTCCAGGCTGGACGTGCACACCACCGCTTTGAGTTGCCCGTCTTTCAACGCTCGCTCCACCCAGTCCCGGGTCTCCCGCGATAGCGAGCCGTGGTGCAGTGCAATTAATCCGGCCCAGTCCGGTCGGGCGTCGAGAATCGCCTGGTACCAGATTTCCGATTGGGCCCGGGTGTTGGTAAATACCAGGCAACTGCTGCTGGCCTCTACCTCGGCGACCACTTGCGGCAACATCTTCAAGCCGATATGCCCTGCCCAGGGAAAGCGCTCGGTGACGGGCGGCAGCAAGGTGTCGACCTTCAGTGCCTTGGCCGTTTGCCCCTGTACATTGATGCCGCCGCCCTGTGGGACCAGTACCTCCAAAGCGTGGGCCTGATTACCCAGCGTCGCGGAAATACCCCACACCATCAATTCAGGATGCCAGCGCCGCAAGCGTGCCAGTGCCAGTTGCAACTGCACGCCGCGCTTATTGCCGATCAGTTCGTGCCATTCATCCACGATGACCATGCGCAGGTGCGCCAGGCTGGTTTCACTGTCGGCACGGGCCAGCATCAGGGTCAGGCTTTCCGGAGTGGTGACCAGAGCGGTGGGCTGGCGGCGGATCTGGCGTGCGCGTTCACTGCTGCTGGTGTCACCGGTGCGCAGACCTACACTCCAGGGAATCTGCAGGGCCTCCAGCGGGGCTTGCAGGGCACGTGCGGAGTCGGCGGCCAGGGCGCGCATCGGCGTGATCCACAGGACGGTCAGCGGCTCGGCAGGCGGTTTGCGCTTGCTTGTAGCGGGCGGGCGGGTAATGGCGAAACGGTTGAGTGCGGCAAACCACAAGGCATAGGTTTTACCCGCCCCGGTGCTGGCATGCAGTAACCCCGACTGGCCGGCCTTGACCGCGGCCCATACCTCTTTCTGAAAGGCGAATGGCTTCCAGCCTTGGGTGGCAAACCATTGCTTGGCGAAATCATGGGGTTTTGCCATGCGGCAGCGGACGCTCTGGAGGGGTTAGTTTAAAGACCCCTGAGGCAGCGCCGACGTTCAACTGCCTAATGCCATTCAGTCAAGCAGAAGCGCTGCCCTGTGGCGAGGGAGCTTGCTCCCGCTGGACTGCGTAGCAGTCCCCGTCTTTTTGAACAAAGAGCGGGGGCCGCTTCGCGCCCCAGCGGGAGCAAGCTCCCTCGCCACAGCAAGCTCGCGCCTACTTCAAATTGCCACTCAGAAACTGTTGCAGGCGTTCGCTTTTCGGATTGCCCAGCACATCCTCCGGCAAGCCCTGCTCCTCGACCAGGCCCTGGTGCAGGAACAGCACCTGGCTTGAAACCTTGCGCGCAAAGCTCATCTCGTGGGTCACCATAATCATGGTTCGGCCTTCCTCGGCCAGGCCCTGGATCACCTTCAACACTTCGCCCACCAGCTCCGGGTCCAGCGCCGACGTGGGTTCATCGAACAGCATCACCTCCGGCTCCATGGCCAGGGCGCGGGCGATGGCGACACGCTGCTGCTGGCCGCCGGAGAGGAACGCCGGGTATTGATCAGCCACGCGCGCCGGCAGCCCGACTTTGTCCAGGTAGCGGCGGGCACGGTCTTCGGCGTCCTTTTTACTGCAACCCAGCACGCGGCGCGGGGCCATGGTGATGTTTTCCAGCACGCTCATGTGGCTCCACAAGTTGAAGTGCTGGAACACCATCGCCAGCCGTGTGCGAAAGCGTTGCAACTCGGCGTCGTCGGCCACGCGCATGCCATGGCGGTCGCTGACCATGCGGATCGCCTGGCCGTCCAGGGTCATGGCGCCATCGTTGGGGGTTTCCAAAAAGTTGATACAGCGCAGGAAGGTACTCTTGCCTGAGCCACTGGCGCCGATCAGGCTGATCACATCACCGGTCTTGGCCTTGAGCGACACACCTTTGAGCACTTGATTGTCGCCATAGCTTTTGTGCAGGCCTTCAACGGTCAGTTTGTACATGTGGCATGCATCCTCAAGGCGAAAGTAGATAACCGCTGCGGTAGGCCTGTGTGCCGGCGACATGGCAGATCACCATGCCGGCCGTGGCCATGCGGCGTAGCGAACGGGCGTAAAGCAGCCCGGCGTGCTGGCAGTGCACAGGCGTCACGCGGTCTGTAATGGGATCGATGATTTCAGCGACCAATTGCCCCGCCTCCAGGTATTCCCCCGGCAGGGCGCTGAACACGAGCAAGCCACCCACTGCAGTGGTCACGGGCTCCACCGCCGCCAACGGCGTAGCCGGGTAGGCCAGGGCAGGCAAGGGGGCTGCATCGCCGCGAATGGTGCCGAAGTGGATCAAATAATCAATGATGGCCTGGCAGTCCAGCGCGGCGAGGCCGTGGTTGACATCGCCCTGGCCACGCAGCTCGACGGTCACCGACAAGCTGCCCATGGGGATCGGGTAGCGTTCGCCGAAGCGTTGCTGCAACTGCCACCACACCAGGGTGAAACACTCGTCAAAAGACTGCCCACCGGAATCGGTGGCCAACAAGTTGGCCTCCGAGCCCAGGTAGCGCGCCAACGGTTCTACCTGTGGCCAGGCTTCGGGCGTGGTGTACAGGTGCGCCACGGCTTCGAAGTCGCAATGCAGGTCCAGCACCACGTCGGCATCACAGGCCAGGCGTTGCAGCACCAGGCGTTGGGAGTGCAACTGGGTCTGGGCGGTGTGCGCGGCCAGGGCGCGGGACAGTGCGCTGCGGATCAATTGGGCATTGCGCTGCGGATCATCGCCCAGCAGGTCTTCGACCTGGTTACCGACGTCTTCGCTGAGGTCGACAAACAGGCGATTGAAGTTCTGCCCGCTTTCCAGTTCGTAGCGGCCCAAGGGGATATCCATCAATACCTGTTCCAGGCCCACCGGGTTGGCGACGGGCACCAGCACGATTTCGCTGCGCAAGCGCCCGGTCGCTTCAAGTTCTGCCAGGCGCGCCTTTAAATGCCAGGCCACCAGCATGCCTGGCAATTCATCGGCATGCAGGGAGGACTGGATGTACACCTTGCCTTCGGGCTGCTGCGGGCCGAAGTGAAAACTGTGGATCTGCCGCGCCGTGCCGGGCACCGGTGCGATCAGGTCATGTAGCTGATGGTGCATGCAAGCTCCTTAGTGGCTAGGCCCGAGAAAGGCCAGCCAACGACGTTCCGCCAGGCGAAACAGGCCCACCAGGGCAAAGGTCACCGTCAGATAGATCAGTGCGGCAATGCCAAATGACTGGAAGGTCATGAAGGTGGCAGAGTTGGCATCCCGCGCCACTTTGAGGATGTCCGGGATCGTCGCGGTAAAGGCCACGGTGGTCGAATGCAGCATCAGGATCACTTCGTTGCTGTAGTAGGGCAACGAGCGTCGCAACGCGGAAGGCATGATCACGTAGGCGTACAGCTTCCAGCCACTGAGGCCGTAAGCCTTGGCCGCCTCGACTTCGCCGTGGGCCATGCTGCGGATTGCCCCGGCGAAAATCTCCGTGGTGTAGGCGCAAGTGTTGAGGGCGAAGGCGAGCAGGGTGCAGTTCATCGCGTCGCGAAAGAACGCATCCAGCACCGGTTGTGCTCGTACGGCGGCAAGGCTGTAGATGCCGGTGTAGCAGATCAGCAATTGGATATAGAGCGGAGTGCCACGAAACAGGTAGGTGTAGAACTGCACGGGCCAACGCACCAGGCGCTTGCGCGAAACGCGGGCGATGGACAGTGGAATCGACACCAGAAAACCGATGACCAATGAGGCGCTGAGCAGCCACAAGGTCATGGCCAGGCCGGTGATGTGCTGGCCGTCGCTGTAAAGAAAAGGGCGCCAGTATTCCTGCAATAGCTCGATCATCGCACTGCCTCCCGGGCGCCTGCGGAGTAGCGACGTTCAAGTCGGCGCAAGACAAAGTTGGAGGCGCTGGTGATCAACAGGTAGATCAGCGCCGCCAGCACCAGGAAATAAAACAGTTGATAGGTGCTCTTGCCAGCGTCCTGGGCGGCTTTTACCAAGTCTGCGAGGCCGATGATCGACACCAGTGCGGTGGCCTTGAGCATCACCATCCAGTTATTGCCGATGCCCGGCAGCGCAAAGCGCATCATCTGCGGGAAGGTCACGTAGCGAAACCGCTGCCCGCGCTTGAGCCCGTAAGCGGTGGCGGCTTCGAGTTGGCCGCGGGGCACGGCGAGGATCGCACCGCGAAAGGTTTCGGTGAAATACGCACCGTAGATAAAGCCCAGGGTGATCACCCCGGCGCTGAACGGGTCGATCTCGATGTATTCCCATTCCATAAAGTCGGTAAAGCCACTGAGCCAGGTTTGCAGGCTGTAGAAAATCAACAGCATCAGCACCAGGTCCGGCACACCGCGAATCAGAGTGGTATAGAGCTGGGCGGGGATACGCACAATGGCCAGGCTGGACAGTTTGGCGCTGGCGCCGAGCAGGCCCAGCAATACGCTGACGGCCAGGGACAGCACCGACAACTTGATGGTCATCCAGGTGCCTTGCAGCAACAGCGGGCCGAAACCCTTCAAGCTGAATGCGCTCAGCCCGAGGGTTTGCAACAGATCTTCGAACATAAATCAGGACCTATGGCGATAAAAAAGCGCCCCACCCGAAGCAGGGCGCCCCAGGCATTATTTGCCGCTGTACATGTTCAGATCGCCAAAGTGTTTCTTCTGGATAGTGGCGTAGGTGCCATCATCGTGTAACGCTTTGATACCTTTATCCAAAAGCGCCTTGAGTTCAGTGTTACCTTTTTTGATACCGACGGCGGTTTTCGACGGCAGCAGCGGGTCGTCGATAGCGGCGCTCACTTCATAGCCAGCACCGGCTGGCGACTTGAGGAAGCCCAGTTCGGCTTGGAGCATGTCCTGCACGGAAGCGTCGAGGCGCCCGGAGGTCAGGTCGGCGTACACCTGGTCCTGGTTGGCGTAAGCCTTGGTGGTCACCCCGGCTTTATCCAGTACGGCCTTGGCGTAGGCTTCCTGGATGGTGCCTTGCTCGTAACCCACGGATTTGCCCTTGAGAGATTCTGGCGTCGAATAGCCAGCGCCTTTCTTGAACACCAGCGAAGTCGGGCCGGAGAACAGCTCAGAGGAGAAGTCGATCGCCTTCTCGCGCACGGGGGTCACGGTCATCGACGAAATCACGCCATCGAATTTATTGGCTTTCAGGCCCGGGATCATGCCGTCGAAGTCACTTTCGACCCACTTGCACTTGACCTTCAGCTCCGCGCAGATCGCATTGCCCAGGTCGATATCGAAGCCCACCAGGCTACCGTCGGCGGCCTTGGATTCGAACGGTGCGTAGGAAGGGTCGACACCAAAACGCAATTCCTTGTATTCCTTGGCTGTAGCAACACCAGCAGCCATGCACAGAGCTAGTGCAGAAAGGGTCAGCAATGCTTTTTTCATTATGTAATCCCTGGAAACCAAGATAAGCGCTTGTGGCGCGATTAGGACTGTTACTGAACGGTGTCAGACCCATCACAAGTAGCAATTTCTGCACCATAGTTCCGGATGGGCTTTTTAAACGGTGGGATAAGGCAGTTCCAAGTGTAGGCGGCGCCCAAAAATGGGCGTCAGCAAATGAGCGCACTATTTCGGGTCAAAGGTAGACCAGGCATGTGGGAGCGGGCTATGTCAAGTCAGCAAGTCTTGTAGCGTGGCCAGGTTGTCCGCTTCATCCACCGCCTTGTCCTGGCGCCAGCGCAGCATCCGCGGAAACCGCACCGCAATCCCGCTCTTGTGCCGCTTGGACAGGGCAATCCCTTCAAAACCCAACTCAAACACCATGCTGGGCGTCACGCTGCTGACCGGGCCGAACTTCTCCACCGTGGTTTTGCGCACAATGGCGTCAACCTTGCGCATTTCCTCGTCGGTCAGCCCGGAATACGCCTTGGCGAACGGCACCAGTGTGCGCTCGCTTCCCGGTGGGCCGTCCCATACCGCGAAGGTGTAGTCGCTGTAGAGGCTGGCGCGCCGGCCATGGCCGCGCTGGGCGTAGATCAACACGGCGTCGACGCTGAAGGGGTCGACCTTCCACTTCCACCACAGGCCCATGTCTTTGGTGCGGCCCACGCCGTAGAGGCCGTTGCGATCCTTGAGCATCATGCCTTCCACGCCCAGGCTGCGAGAGGCTTCGCGCTGCTCGGCCAAGGCTGCCCAGGTTTTGCCTTCCAGCAAGGGCGAAGGCAATAACACCGGTTGGTTGCACGTAGCGATCACCTGTTCCAATTGGGTGCGACGTTCGGCCTGGATGTGGTTGCGCCAGTCGTCGCCCTGATACTCCAGCAAGTCGTAGGCGAGCACCGCCACTGGCGCATCCTCAAGGACTTTTTTACTCAGGGTCTTGCGGCCAATGCGCTGTTGCAGCAGCGCGAAGGGTTGCACCGAGTCTTTCCACACCACGATTTCGCCATCGATCACCGTACCGTCGGGCAGGCCACTGACCAGGCTATGGAGTTCGGGGAAGCGTTCAGTCAGCAACTCTTCACCGCGAGACCAGACCCACAGGCGTCCCTCGCGCTTGACCAGTTGTGCGCGAATGCCATCAAACTTCCATTCCACCTGCCAATCGGCGGGTGAACCGAGCAGCGTGTCGAATTGCTCCACCGGTTGCGCCAGCCCGTGAGCCAGAAAAAACGGATAGGGTTGCCCGCCACGTTGCGCGTGTTCGTCGGACGATTCGGCGGCGATCAGCTTGAGATAGCCCTCGGCTGTGGGACGGTTCGACAAATCGGTGTAGCCCACTAGCCGCTGCGCCACGCGTTTGCTGTCGAGATCGGCCATGGCGGCGAGGGCGCGGGTCACCAGCAGTTTGGATACCCCGACCCGGAAGCTGCCGGTGATCAATTTGATGCACACCATCAGGCTCGGTTGGTCCAGTTGCGCCCACAGCGCCGGCAGCCGGTCTGTAAGGTCCAAGGGGGGCAGACCGCGCAGGGGCAGCAGTTTTTCTTCCAGCCACACGGCCAGGCCGTCTTCGGATGTGTAGGTGGATTCTGGCAGGAGCAGTGAGATCGTCTCGGCCAGGTCACCTACGGACTGGTAGCTCTCTTCGAACAGCCAGGGTTCGATGCCGGCCGCTTCGGTGGCCATGTCCCGTAGCAGGCGCGTCGGCACCAGCTGTCGTGGCCTCCCGCCGCTAAGAAAGTAAACGGCCCAAGCGGCATCTGCTGGCGGCGCCTGCAGAAAGTAGGCCTGCAGGGCGGCGAGCTTGGCATTGCTGGAAGTGGTGGCGTCGAGGTTAGCGTACAGCTCAGCGAAGGCTTTCATGCCGTGGCCTCTTCTTCGTCGTCACCGTATTCGGTGCTGAAGCCTTGGGCATCCAAGCCCTTTTCCCGCAGGTGGCGTACCAACACACCGACCGAACCATGGGTGACCATCACCCGTTGCGCGCCGGTTTGTTCGATGGCCCATAACAGGCCCGGCCAGTCGGCGTGGTCCGAGAGCACGAAGCCACGGTCCACGCCGCGCCGCCGTCTGGTACCGCGCAGGCGCATCCAGCCGCTGGCGAAGGCGTCGCTGTAGTCGCCAAAGCGGCGCATCCAGGTACTGCCTCCAGCGGAGGGCGGGGCGATGATCAGGGCTTGGCGCAGCAGTGGGTCGGTCTTTTTGAAGTCGCCGGCATACAGCGTCTCGGGGATGTAGATGCCCGCTTCGCGGTACACCCGGTTCAACGGTTCGACCGTGCCGTGGCTGAGGATCGGGCCGATGCTGGCGTCCAGCCCATGGAGGATGCGTTGGGCCTTGCCGAAGGAGTAGCAGAACAACACGCTGGCTTTGCCGCTGGCGATATTGGCCTGCCACCAGTCATTGATCCCGGCAAAAATCTGCGCCTGGGGCTGCCAGCGGTAAATCGGCAGGCCGAAGGTGGATTCGGTGATAAAGGTGTGGCAACGCACCGGTTCGAAGGGCGCGCAGGTACCATCGGGTTCGACCTTGTAGTCGCCGGACGCCACCCAGACCTCGCCCTGGTATTCCAGGCGTACCTGGGCCGAGCCCAGTACATGCCCGGCGGGATGGAAACTCAAAGTCACGCCGTGATGCACCAACCGTTCACCGTAGGCCAGGGTTTGCAGGTTAATGTCCTGGCCCAGGCGCCAGCGCAGGATACCTTCGCCGGGGGCGGCGGCCAGGTAGTGTTGATTCCCGGTGCGGGCGTGGTCGCCGTGGGCGTGGGTGATGACCGCACGTTCCACTGGGCGCCAGGGGTCGATATAAAAATCACCGGCAGGGCAGTAGAGGCCTTCGGGGCGGGCGATGACAAGATCCATGGGGGTGCCGGGGCGGTGGGCTTGTTAGTTATGAGGCGGGGCTGGGTGCAGAAGTTCTATCTGAATGCAGGTAGTACAAAGGTGGGAGTTGGCTTGCCTGCGATGACGGTCTGAAAGCCGACACCTATCTACCTGACACCCGACGATCCAACTGTGGGAGCTGGCTTGCCTGCGATGGCGGCCTGACAGCCGAAGCTGTTATCTGTGTACATATCCATTTCTGCGGTAACGGCCACTTAGGGTTCCGCTTTTACAGCGGGTCACTTTTGGAAAAGAGCCCGGAATGCCGGCCCAGCCAAAAGTAACCAAAAAGGCTCTTGCCCCACCACTCGGCACCTCGCTTGGGCTCGGTGTGCCCGTAATCCGCCAGTGATTTGGGGGGCCGCCGCCACGCGCCATCCATGGCGCGGGGCGGCTAAACCGGCATCCCTGCCGGTTTACCCCCCAAATCCCTGTCGAATTCCGGCCAGCGTGGTTTGACGGGGCGCCTAAGATCAAGATCAAAAGCAGATCAAGAGCAAGATCAAGAGCGGCTCGCTTCGCATCGTGGTTACCGTCGGCTGCTATCGCAGGCAAACCACAATGCCAGTCAGTCAAGCGGCCATCGCCGACTGTAGGAGCGAGCTTGCTCGCGAAAATCGTCAACGATAACGCGTGCTTGCTGAATGAAAGCGGCGCCTGTGAGTTTTTCGCGAGCAAGCTCGCTCCTACAAAAAGCCCTTAACTGACTGGCATTGAGGCAAGCCAGCTCCCACAGCGTTATCCGGTTTCGTCAAGGAAGCCCGGTTACTTACCAGGCGTCAGGGTCAACCTTGTCTTGCCATACACCTTTTCAAAGTTCTGCGGCTGCATCGGAAAGCTCAGGTATTGCGCCTTCAGCGACGGGTCGATGCCATTGACATAGTTGGGGCTGGCCGGGTTGCCGGATTGGCCGATGCCGCCCTGGCCCATCATCGGTTCCACTTGGCCGAAGTCGATGATCATGCGCAGCGCCGACACCTGGGTCGCGTTGAAATCCTGGCCCCAGCTATACGGCGCCGGGTTCAAGGTATTGTGGTCGCCACCGCTGGCAAAGGGACCGCGGATGACCTGGCCGCTGGTATTTTTCCAGGTGGTGCTGTGCAGCTTGCCCCACTGCCAAGCCTTGTGGTCGGCGCCCAGTTGGCTGTCGCCAGTAGTGATGGCGGCGGCCAGGGTGCGAGCCAGGATCGCGGGTTTGTCTTCTTTTTGCGGTGTACGCGTGTCATCCCAGAATGGGCTGTCTTCACGGCCCAGCAGGTGGTCGGCGATGGCCGAGTAGGACAGGCTGGCGTTGCTGACGAAGGCTTTCCAACTGGCGCTGTTTTCCGGGCCGAGTTTGTCGAGGAAGATTTGCCGGGCGCTTTCTTGCAGGAATAATTCATAGATCGCCGCGTCAGCCGAGGTGGTTGCCAGCCGACCATCGAAGGCCATCAGGCGCTCCAGTGCTTCGCGGGCCTTGGCACGTTCCGCTGTCGGCAGGGCCTCGATGGCCTGCTTGAGCGGCTGGGCCATGCCGGGTGCCTGGAACATGTTCTTGAGTTTGGCGGCGAAGAGGGTGGTCTGGTCGTATTGCATGGCGATCAGGCTGCGGCTGTCATGCTTGCCGGCGTTGGCCAGTTGCGCCAGGCGCTCGCTGCGCTCCGGTGCATCCCAGGCGTTGGACAGTTGCATGCCGTAGCCACGCGGCGCGGTACGCTGGTTGGCGGTGCCGATCCAGCCTTGGGCCGGGTCCTGGTCGTACGGGTGCAGCATCGCGTCGGCGTAGCCGTCCCAGTCAAAGCGCGTGTCCCAGCCCGGCGATGGCAACAGGCCTTCGCCTTCGCGGCGGTTGGGGAAACGGCCGGTGACCTGCCAGCCGATGTTGCTGGCGTCGGCGAAGATCATGTTCAGGGCGATGGCGCGAATCTCGCGGGTAGCATCCGAGGCCTTGCCGGCGTTTTGTGCGCGGGACAGGTCGAAGAACGCATCCAGGCTCTTGTCGTCCTTGAAGTCGGCGGTTTGCAAGGCCAGGCCAAGACCGCTGGTGAGCGCCTGGCTGCTGTTGAGCAGAGCGCCGTGGCGGGTTTCGTACACCACTTCGCGAATCGAGCGCTGGCCCTTGATGAAGAAGGTTTCGTTGCGCACGCCGGCCGGCAGCCATTTGCCGTTGTTCTCGTAGTACAGCGCACTGCCCTGGCGTTTGACCTTCTCCAGGAACAGGTCCTGGGTGTCGCCCTTGACCGCGCTCATGCTCCACGCCACTTTGCCGTTGAAACCAGCCAGCAGGGTCGGCAGGCCGGCAATCGAAGCACCGACGGCCTGGTATTTGGGCGCACGAATCTGCACGTAGTTCCACGGCGACGGTGCTTGTGGCTGCGTGGCGATATCGTTGGCCAACAGGCTTTTGCCGCTGCGGCTGCGTTGTGGGCCAATGGCCCAGTTGCTTGAGGTGGTGACGCCCAGGGCATTGAGGCCGCGCAATTGCTGGCCCACCGTCTCCAGCCCGGCGAGGCCGGTGATCTGGTTCAGGTTGACGCCTTTGAGCTTGTCGGCTTCGGCCAGCGGGACGGGTTCGTCCGGTGCGCTTGGGGTGAGCCAGGCGAGTTTGTCGACGCCGACCTTTTGCGCCAGCACCAGGGACGAAAGCTCCTCCTGCAGATTGCTCGACTGGCTGAAGTTGAGCAGGCAGAACAGCAGCGCCGAATCTTCCGGCTTCCAGTACTCGGGCTTGTAGCCGCTCTGGGCCAGGTCCGTCGGCAACTTGTCGCGATAACGGAACAGGTAGGCGTTGACGCCTCGGGCATACACTTCAAAGAAGCGTTTGAGGCGCGGCGATGAAGCGTTGTACAACTCGCCAGCGCTTTTCTTGAGGTTGACCGCCCGCATAAAACGGTCGACGTCCAGCACTTGCGGCCCCGACATTTCCGCCAGACGGCCCTGGGCTAGCAGGCGCAGGGTGACCATCTGGGTGATGCGGTCGCTGGCGTGTACGTAACCGAGGCTGAACAAAGCGTCGTGGAAGGTGTTGCTTTCGATCAGCGGCATGCCTTGGGTATTGCGGCGCACCGACACATTCTGTGCCAGGCCCTTGATTGGCTGCACGCCGGCAACGGGCGGCAGGGTGTCCTGGGTGTTCTGGAGCTGGCAACCGGCCAGGCCCAAGGCACTGACCACTGCCGCGGCAACGCCGAACCGGGGAAGAAAATGTAAGAGGGCTGGCGAGGCCATGGCA
Source organism: Pseudomonas sp. WS 5503 (assembly GCF_012985385.1). Classification (NCBI taxonomy): domain Bacteria; kingdom Pseudomonadati; phylum Pseudomonadota; class Gammaproteobacteria; order Pseudomonadales; family Pseudomonadaceae; genus Pseudomonas; species Pseudomonas sp. WS 5503. The sequence continues at coordinate 596,639 of NZ_JAAQWI010000001.1, read as the reverse complement.
AAGCTCCTGCGGGGGGTAGCGTCAGTAAAGGCGCTACGTTAGTGAGCGCGGCGAAACGACGCAAGCGGGAGTTTTGGCAATTGCGTGAGAACTTGAAACAGCCACCAATCGAGGTGGCTTAAGGTTTTGTAGGAGCGAGCTTGCTCGCGAGAAACCCATAGGCGCCGCGTTTACTCAGAAAACGCGCGCTATCGTTGACGTTTTTCGCGAGCAAGCTCGCTCCTACCCGTGCGGTTTAAGCGCCGTGGCACTTCTTGAATTTCTTCTCGCTGCCGCACGGGCAAGGATCGTTGCGGCCTACGTCCTTCAACGCATTGCGCACCGGCTCCTGGTGAGCGTGGCCGCAGTTCGGGCCGTGGACATGGCCGTGGTCGTGATCATGATGATCATGATCGTGGTTGCAGTCAGGACCATGGACATGAGGTTGCTGTGTCATCGATGTTGCTCCGGAATAAAATCGCCGGGGATTATCTCGCCATTGTGTGCCACCTGCACGTCATTACCGATGAATAATCCGGTTTTCAGTTCGCCTTCTAAACGATAAGGCACGGGCCGGTCGGGATTTTTCAGCATCTGCACCACCTCACGCACCTGTGGCCAGAGGTTGGTGCGCACCGAGACCTTGAAGAATTTATGACCGCGTGGCGGTACGGTCAGCCACTCGTTGGACTCGCCTTCGGTCAACACCAGATTGCCCAGGCTGACCTTGTAGACCAGGCCGCGCACGGTCAGGTCGGCGTCGTCGCGGTTGTCCACGCGAAAGTACAGCTTGAATTTCTGTTCCAGCATCTTGGCCCGCACCACTTCGACCTTGACCAGGGAAACGTGGGGGGGCGGCGCGTCGTCTTCGAACCAGGACGCGCAGCCGGTCAGGCCCAGGGTCAACGCCAGCATCAAGCTATACATTCGAAGCATGGCGCTATCCCCGTCGAGTGATTAGAAGTAGCTGGAACAGCACTTCTTGAATTTCTGCCCGCTGCCACACAAACAGGCATCGTTACGTCCGGCCTTCACTTCTACCGTAGGATCGATGAAGTACCAGCGCCCTTCATTCTGTACGAAAGAAGACTGCTCGCGGTGACTATGTTCACCGGCAGCGTCATGCCAGCGCGCGGTAAAGGTGACAAAGGCGTGCTCAGGCTGGCCGCCGAATACCTCGGAGCTTTCCACCTCCAGGCCCAGCCAGGTGCTCTGGGCACTCCAGGCGGCAATGGCGTCGCGGTCCAGGCCAGCCTGTTGCGCAGGCAGCGTAGTGGCGACCAGGTAATCGACTAGGCCCAGCACATAGGCGCTGTAGCGCGAGCGCATCAACGCGCTGGCGCAGGGGGCCGGGTGGCCGGCGTGGTAATGGCCGCAGCAGGCATCCAGCAGATTGCCGCTGCCGCACGGGCAAATGGATGTACTCATCGGGTTACCACCAATACTTTCCGAAGTTTTCCGGGTTGGCCCAGAAGCGGGCGTTGAGCCAGTCCGGCACCTGTTTATAGTCAAGCAGATCATAGGTAAACAGCGTCAGCACCTGATCATCGCGTTGGAAGCGTTCGCCGGCTTGCAGGGCCAGGGAGAAAAAGTCGGTGTCCTTCCAGTCGCAGGCACCCAGGTCGACCAGCACGGCAATGCGGCTGGCGTTGAGGTTACGGATGCCTCCGAGCAGGGTCAGGCCTTGGGGTTTGGACAGGTGCTCCAGGCAGTCGACCACCAGCGCGAGGTCAAAGCGCTGCACCGCGAGGTCTTCCGGCAACGGCCCTGGCGCGGCATAGAACACCTCGGTATCCGCGTGCGCAGCCCGGAAGGCATCCAGCGCCGGAAATTGGCTGGCGCCCACTAACAACAGGCGTTTTGGCCTGTGAAGGTCCAGCAGGGCCGCCAAGGCTTGTTGGGGCGTACGGGCAGAAATTCCAGCGGTCATTGCAGATCCTCGCATCAAGACCGTAGAGACTAGCGCGGCTGGGCGCGTGGGCCTAGAGCGCGGCGGTCGATACCCACCGAGGTGGAATTGAAGTTTTTTGATCCTTCACTGGCAAATCGCCGGTAGAAGTCGTTACTGTGCGCTCAAAGAAAAATTTGAAAACACTCAGGAGCCCCATGATGCGTAAGGTTTTTCTGTTGGCCCTGTTGGTCAGCCCCGTTGCCCTGGCCCAGAGCGTCAGTGTCGAAACCAATTCGTTGATGCGCTTGCCCAGCAGTACCAGCGTGTTGCAGCTCGAGCGCCTGGACGTGGCGGACTACGGCACCTTGCTGATTCCGGCCACCATCAGCCAGGTCACGGTGGATGAGCTGCACTTGGGGCGCGACGCACGCATCACCATTGTGCCTGGCAATACCGCCTTGCAAATGCAGGTACGCGAGGCGCAGTTGGAGCACGGTAGCCAGATCACCTCACGGGGCGCCCCCGGCACCCACGAAAAACCCGCCAAGGCTGGACGTGATCTGACCTTGCGCATTAACTCGCTGACTGCCGAAGCGCTGTCGGTGGATGCCCGTGGTGGCGCTGGAGCCCAAGGATATGCGGGCCTGGACGGTGCCAACGGCGTGGACCCGGGTTGCACCTGGGGTTCAGCCGGGCGCGGCTTTAATGGCGATAACGGCGGCGATGGCCGGCCAGGGGCAGCGGGCGCCCAGGTACGCCTGGAGTTGCCACAGGAATTCCCGGCTGAACAGATCAAGGTCTGGGTCGATGGCGGGGCTGGAGGCCTGGCGGGTGTGGCAGGTAAACCCGGCAAGGGCGGGCAGTCCAAGGGCTGCCTGGTGTACCGCGCGGACGGCGGCGAAAAGGGCCGACCAGGGTTGGAGGGGCAACCGGGGCCGGCTGGGCCTGCGGGGTCTGTGACCATCCAGCGGCTGTAAGAGCCAGCTTGCTCGCGAAAAACGTCAACGATAACGCGTGCTTCCTGAATAAACGCGGCGTCTGTGAGTTTTTCGCGAGCAAGCTCGCTCCTACACGCGTTAGGGCAAGCCAACAGCTCAGAACATCGGCCGAGCCGAAGCCACCGCCACCACCACCAACCCCACGATCAAATTAATCCCCACCAACCTCCGAATCTGCCCCAGCGCAGCCGCGCCCGCCGGCCAATCCTCAGCCGCCACCGCCGCCTTCAGCTCCGGGAACTTCAAGGCCTGGATGCGGATAAACAACGCCGTCATCACCAGATACAACCCCATCATCACCTGTACATAACGCGGCGCGGTCTCAAAACCACTGAAGCGCAGTTGCAGCAAACCAATGCCGCTGATCGGCAAAAGCACCACCGCCACCCATACCCAAACAAAAAAACGTTGAAACACATTTGCCCACAGCTTGAGCCGGGCAGGGCCCTCAAGTGCCGCCACGGCGGCGGGGCGCAGGATCATCCAGGCGAAAAACATGCCGCCTACCCAGATTAAGGCGGCCAGTACATGCAGGGTATAGGCGAGGCTAAACGCGGTCATTGTGGTACTCCGTTCTGCGCGGGATTAATTAGCGGGGTATGATAGCGGCCGATCCGAACCACTGAAAATTTATCCAGCGTTTTTTGCGCCCGACTATCCATGATCAGCACTGAACTCAAAACCACGATCCAGGGCGCCTATTCGCGTTTTCTCGAAGCCAAGAGCTTGAAACCGCGCTACGGCCAACGCCTGATGATCGCCGAAGTGGCAAAAGTCCTCGGGGATATCGACACCGACGACGAAGGCCGCCGCGAGGGTGAGCCTGCGGTAGTGGCCGTCGAGGCCGGTACCGGTACCGGCAAGACCGTGGCCTACAGCCTGGCCGCGATCCCTACGGCCAAGGCTGCTGGCAAGCGATTGGTGATTGCCACCGCTACCGTCGCGCTGCAAGAGCAGATTGTCTACAAAGACTTGCCCGACCTGATGCGCAACAGCGGCTTGAGCTTTACCTTCGCCCTGGCCAAGGGCCGTGGCCGCTATATGTGCCTGTCCAAGCTCGACGTATTGCTGCAGGAAGGCCACGCCCAAACCGCCACTGCCTCCTTGTTCGAAGAAGAAGGCTTCAAGATCGAGGTGGATGAGGCCAGCCAGAAGCTGTTTACCAGCATGATCGAGAAGCTGGCCGGCAACAAATGGGACGGCGACCGCGACAGTTGGCCCACCGCCCTGGAAGATTCAGACTGGGCGCGCCTGACCACCGACCACAGCCAATGCACCAACCGCCATTGCCCCAACTTCGGCCAGTGCGCCTTCTACAAGGCGCGCGAAGGCATGGGCAAGGTAGATGTCATCGTCACCAACCACGATATGGTATTGGCTGACCTTGCCCTGGGTGGCGGTGCGGTACTGCCCGACCCACGCGACACCCTCTATGTGTTCGACGAAGGCCACCACCTGCCAGACAAGGCCATTGGCCATTTCGCCCATTACACCCGCTTGCGCTCCACGGCCGACTGGCTGGAAACCACTGCCAAGAACCTCACCAAGTTACTGGCCCAGCACCCGTTGCCCGGCGACCTGGGCAAGTTGATCGAGCAAGTGCCGGAGCTGGCGCGCGAGATCAAGACCCAGCAGCAGTTCATGTTCAGCGCCTGCGAGCAGGTGGCGGACTTCAAGCCCGGTGAAGACGTCGAAGGCCGAGAGCGCCCGCGTCACCGTTTTGTCGGCGGGATGATTCCCGAGCACATGCGCGAAATGGGCATCGAGCTGAAGAAAGGCTTTTCACGCCTGACCGACCTGTTCACCCGCCTGACGGATTTGCTCAAGGAAGGCATGGATGGCGAGGTCAATATCGGCATCGCCAGCAACCAGGCCGAAGAGTGGTATCCCTTGTTCGGCAGTTTGCTGTCTCGTTCCCAAGGCAATTGGGAGCTGTGGACCGCCTTTACCGTCGAAGACCCGGAAGACAACCCGCCCATGGCCCGCTGGCTGACGTTGTCGGAAAGCGGTGCGCTGTTCGATATCGAGGTCAACGCCAGTCCGATCCTCGCCGCTGAAATGCTGCGCCGCAACCTGTGGAACGTCGCCTACGGCTGCCTGGTAACCTCGGCCACGCTGACGGCCCTGGGCACCTTTGACCGCTTCCGCATGCGCGCCGGCCTGCCGAAAAAGGCCGTCACCGCCGTGGTGCCCAGCCCGTTTCATCACGCTGACGCCGGCGTGCTTCGGGTGCCGGACCTCAAGGCCGACCCACGGGACGCGGCCGCGCACACGGCGGCGATCATTCGCGATCTGCCGTCGTTGGTGGAAGGCTCCCGCGGCACCTTGGTGCTGTTCTCGTCGCGCAAACAGATGCAGGACGTGTTCGACGGCCTCGACCGCGACTGGCGCAAGCAGGTGTTTATCCAGGGCAACCTGTCCAAGCAGGAAACCCTGAACAAGCACAAAGCGCGGGTCGACGGTGGGGATTCCAGTGTGTTGTTCGGCCTGGCCAGCTTTGCCGAAGGCGTGGACTTGCCCGGTGCCTACTGCGAACACGTGGTGATCGCCAAAATCCCGTTCTCGGTGCCGGATGACCCGGTCGAGGCCGCACTGGCCGAATGGATCGAAGCCCGGGGCGGCAACCCGTTCATGGAAATCTCGGTGCCGGATGCTTCACTGAAGCTGGTGCAGGCCTGCGGGCGTCTGCTGCGTACCGAAGAAGACCGCGGCACCATCACCTTGCTCGACCGTCGCCTGGTTACCCAGCGCTATGGCAAGGCGATCCTCAATGCATTGCCGCCGTTCAGGCGCGAAATTTCTTAAGCCACCGTGGGCGGATTCGCCCACTCTGTGGTCTATCTCATCACTATCATCAGGCCAGTCATCGGCCGTTTGGGAGAACCTTGTTCGTATGATTCGCACGCTGCCCGCTCTTTTTGCCCTGCTGTTCGCTGCGCCGTTGATGGCGGCGCCCGAGGGGCAACAAACGCTGTTCAACTTCGTCCGGCCTGCCGATGTGGTCAAGGTGGCGACCCAGGACGCCAGCCTGCCGCAATACAACGCCGAACAAACCCCCGAAGGCGAGGTGCTGCGCCGCATCACCTTCAACCCAGCGGCCGAGCCGAGCCTGGTGCTCAGCCCGCAGACGGGGACGTGGGATTGGTCGCAATCGAGCGCCATGAGCCTGCGTATCCAGAGCGCGATGAACTGGGCGCTGACCCTTTACGTCAAGGTGCAGAGCGCCGACGGCAAGACGCTCGTCAGCCGCATCGACCTGCCGGCCGGCCCGGCCCAGACGCTGCTCGTCCCGCTGCAAGCCAACTCACCGCTGAGCCAAGGCATGAAGGCCGGCCCGCCGATGCCGATGACCGTGGATGGCCAGCGGGTGTTGCTGGCCGCCAGCGCCGGAGAAATCGACCGCAGCCAGGTCGTCTCGGTGACCCTGTCAATGCTCAAGCCCATTGCCGCTCAAAGTATCCTGCTTGAGCGCTTTGGCGTGCAGGACAGCGAGCCAGTATTGAAGGCTGCCTACACTGAACTAGTGGATGCCTATGGCCAATCCAACCGCGCGCGCTGGCCGGAGAAGGTCAGCAACGACGAGCAACTCAAGGCATCGGCCGCCAAGGAACAACAGCAGCTCAAGACCTGGCTGGCCGAGCGGGACAAGTCCTCCCTGGATCAATACGGTGGCTGGAAGAAGGGCCCGGCCTTCGACGCCAGCGGCTTTTTCCGCACCCAGAAGCGCGACGGCCGCTGGTACCTGGTGACGCCGGACGGGCATCCGTTCTACTCGCTGGGGGTGAACACCGTGGCGCCGGACAACAGCCAGACCTACGTGGCGGGGCGCGAGTGGATGTTCGCGGCGCTGCCCAAGGCCGGCGAACCCTTTGACAAGTACTACGGCAGCGACGACAGCCGCACCGGCAACGGCGCCGGTGAAGGCCGCGGTTTTGGCTCGGGGCGTTGGTACGATTTCTATGGCGCCAACCTGCAACGCACTTACGGCGGGGACGCGTTGGACCAGCCACGCTGGGTGACCCATACCCTCGATCGCCTGCAAGCCTGGGGCTTCAACACCGTCGGCAACTGGAGCGATCCGGACCTGGCCACTGCCGACCGCGTGCCGTACACCTTGCCGCTGTCGATTGTCGGTGACTATGCCAGCATCAGCACCGGCACCGACTGGTGGGGCGGCATGCCCGACCCCTTTGACCCGCGCTTTGCCATGGCCACCGAGCGCGCAGTGGCTATTGCCGCACGCGATCACCGTGACGATCCTTGGCTGATCGGTTTCTTTGCCGACAACGAACTGGCCTGGGCCGGTCCTGGCGAGGATGCAAAATCCCGCTACGCCCTGGCGTACGGCACCCTGCGCATGACCACCGACGTGCCGGCCAAGCGCGCCTTCCTCAAGCAACTGCGCGATAAATATCGCAATGAAGAGGGCCTTTCCAAAGCCTGGGGTATTCAACTGGCTGGTTGGGAACTGATGGAAGACCCAGGCTTCGAGCCGCCGATGCCCAGCCCTGAACACCCGGAAATCGAAGCCGACTTCAAGTATTTCCAGAAGACCTTCGCCGATGCTTACTTCAAGACCATTTCCGACTCGCTGAAGTGGCACGCACCCAACCAGCTGTTGCTAGGCGGCCGTTTTGCGGTGAGCACGCCCGAGGCCGTCGCTTCGTGCGCGCAGTATTGCGACGTGCTGAGCTTCAACATGTACACCTTGAAACCCCAGGACGGTTACGACTTCGCCGCCCTGCGTGCGCTGGACAAACCGGTACTGATCACCGAATTCAACTTTGGCTCCGCCGACCGCGGCCCGTTCTGGGGCGGCGTGACGCAACTGGCCCGCGAAGAGGACCGCGGCGCGGCGTACTCCGCGTTCCTCAAGCAGGCGGTGGCCGAGCCGTCGATTGTCGGGGTGCACTGGTTCCAGTACCTGGACCAGCCGGTAACCGGGCGTCTGCTGGATGGTGAAAACGGCCATTTCGGCCTGGTCGGCATCACCGATGTACCCTTCCAGGGCTTTGTCGAGACGGTGCGCAAGAGCAACCTGGCCGCGCTCGACCAGTTGGGCCGTGAGGCGCAAAAAGCCAAGGCCACCCAAGCGATGCGTGAAAGTGAAGCCGGCAAGCCGGGGCGCGACGGCAAAGGCGCGGGGCAGGGCGCTGGGCATGCCGGTGGACACGCTGGAAACGGTCATTGATTCATCGTTGACGGGTTCACAAAACCTACAATGGCTGAAAGAATGGCGACCACTTTTCATGGTGTTTTCCGAGGGGACTTAGGTGCAGATTCAGGGTCATTACGAGCTGCAGTTCGAAGCGGTGCGCGAAGCCTTCGCCGCCCTGTTCGATGATCCTCAGGAGCGTGGTGCCGGGCTGTGCATCCAGATCGGCGGGCAAACCGTCGTCGACCTGTGGGCCGGTACTGCCGACAAGGACGGTGCCGAGGCCTGGCACAGCGATACCATCGTCAACCTGTTCTCCTGCACCAAGACCTTCACGGCAGTGACTGCCCTGCAACTGGTGGCCGAAGGCAAGCTCAAGCTCGATGCGCCGGTAGCCGAGTACTGGCCGGAGTTTGCCGCTGCTGGCAAGGACGCGATCACGCTGCGCCAGTTGCTCTGCCACCAGGCCGGGCTGCCCGCCATCCGCGAAATGCTGCCTACCGAAGCGTTGTACGACTGGCAATTGATGGTCGATACCCTGGCGGCAGAATCCCCGTGGTGGACACCGGGCCAGGGCCACGGCTATGAGGCGATCACCTACGGCTGGCTGGTTGGCGAACTGTTGCGCCGCGCCGACGGGCGCGGGCCGGGGGAGTCGATTGTGGCGCGGGTGGCACGCCCATTGGGGCTGGACTTCCATGTAGGCCTGGCGGATGAAGAGTTTTATCGCGTCGCTCATATAGCGCGCAGCAAAGGCACTGTGGGGGATGAAGCCGCGCAACGGTTACTTCAAGTAATGATGCGCGAGCCGGCGGCGATGACTACCCGTGCATTTGCCAATCCACCGTCTATTCTGACCAGCACTAATAAGCCTGAATGGCGACGCATGCAGCAGCCTGCGGCGAATGGCCACGGTAATGCACGCAGCCTGGCCGGGTTTTATAGTGGTTTGTTGGACGGTAGTTTGCTGGAAAGCGACATGCTCGAACAATTGACCCGCGAGCACAGTATCGGGCTGGATAAAACCTTATTGACCCAAACCCGCTTCGGCCTGGGCTGCATGTTGGATCAACCGCAGTTGCCCAATGCCACGTTCGGCCTTGGGCCACGTGCATTCGGGCATCCCGGGGCAGGGGGCTCAGTCGGGTTTGCCGACCCTGAACATGATGTAGCCTTCGGTTTTGTGACTAATACCCTGGGTCCCTACGTACTTATGGACCCGCGGGCCCAGAAGTTGGTCGGAATATTGGCCGGTTGTCTATAAACCCCTTGCTGTTTCACAATTTTTTGTTACAAAGGCAAGTATAAAAAAGATGCTGAACGACATGTTGTAACTTGAATGTTCTTTTAGCGTCTGTTTAACGGGTCCTGCGACCCTCTGGTTTTTTCTCATTTTGTGGATATCTCATGTTATCGAACAAGTCTTTGGCACTGGCGCTGTGCCTCACTATTACGGGTTGTGCACAAACTCCACAAAATGATGCCGAAGGTGGGCATTGGTGGTCATTTGGATCTGACAAAACGGCGACCAAGGATCCAGTGGCCCAGACCGACGCCAAGTCGGATGCCAAACCCGACGCCAAGCCGGCCGCCGGTGCCAAGCCTGTTGAGCCTGTCACCGCTGCTGCCGCTGCCCCGGCTGCCAAAGCCGACACCGGTTACAGCTGGTGGCCGTTTTCCACCAAGAGTGCCGAAGACAAAGCCGCCGACGCCAAGGCCGACCTGAAAGCCGACCTCAAGGCGGCAACCCCGGCCTCGGACGCCGCACCTGTCGTCGCCAAGACCGACAGCGAGCCGCGCTGGTGGTGGCCGTTCGAAAGCAAGCCAAAGCCATTGGCCAAGGTCGATGTGACCAATGTACAAATGCCTGACCCGAAGATCACCCAAGCCTGGCTGGACGAATACGAACCACGCCTGCGTGCCGCCATCAAGGACAGCAACCTGCAACTGGAGCGCCGTGACAACACCCTGGTGGTGATTGCCCCGGTAGACGGCTCCTACAACCCGAAGCGTCCGGCCATGTTGCTGCCGGTGACCCTGGGCCCGTTCACGCGGGTGGCCAAGGCCGTCGAAGCTGACCCGAAGACCGCCGTACTGGTGCTGGGCCACGTTGATGCCACGGGCAGCGCCCCGGCCAGCCAGGCGTTGAGCAAGGAACGTGCGCAGTCCATTGCCTCGATTTTCAGCCTGAGTGGTCTGAAACAGGATCGCTTGATGCTGCGTGGCATGGGCGACCTTATGCCGCGTGCCGCCAACGACAGCAATCAGGGGCGTGCGCTGAACCGTCGCATGGAAATCATGTTCACTCAGCGTACAACGATGTTGGCACTGCTGAGCAAGTACAACTCCGGCAAGACCCCGCCCGTAGCCGAAATGGTCGCGGTGCAGAATGTGCCTGCGCCAGCACCGGCGGCCAAAGCGCCTGCCAAAAAGGCCACGGCCAAGAAAGCGGCGGCCAAGCCAGCGGCTAAAAAGGCTGCGGCCAAGCCGGCTGCGAAGAAACCTGCCACGGCAAAAGCCAAGGCGGCGCCCGCTTCGAACGACCAGGCGAAGAACTGAGCTGTTGAACCACAAGGATAAAGCCGCATGACCCAGGCACTGGCCGATATGCGCCGTGACTACACACGGGACGGTTTGAGCGAGGCCCAGGCCCCGGACGAGCCGTTTGCGTTGTTCCACCATTGGTTTGCTGATGCGGTGAAAACCGAACAGCCGCCAGTGGAGGCCAATGCCATGACGCTGGCGACGGTGGATCAGGACGGCCGCCCGCACTGCCGCATCCTGCTGCTCAAGGGCCTGGATGCACAGGGCTTTACCTTCTTCACCAACTATCAGAGCGCCAAGGGTGAACAACTCGCGGCGCGGCCGTTTGCGGCCATGACCTTCTTCTGGCCAACCCTGGAGCGCCAGGTACGCATTGAAGGGCGCGTGGCCAAGGTCACGCCTGCAGAGTCGGATGCTTATTATCAGGTGCGCCCGTTGGGCAGCCGCCTGGGCGCCTGGGCCTCTCCGCAGAGCAAAGTCATTCGTGATCGCGAAGAGCTGCAGGCGCTGCTCAAGGCCACTGAAGAGCGTTTCAGCGATACCCAGCCCGATTGCCCCGAGCATTGGGGTGGGTACCGTTTACTGCCTGAGCGCATCGAGTTCTGGCAAGGCCGCGCCAGCCGCCTGCATGATCGCCTCAACTACCGCTTGCAAGACGGCCAATGGTGCCGCGAGCGCCTGGCGCCCTGAGCGTCACCTTTCGTCATTCCACCTGAATCAACACCGTTGCGTCGAAGTCTCTGTTCAAGAGACTTCGGACGCTTTCGGCTGTGCGGCTACACTGATCGAGCCGGTTATGGCATGGTTCCGTACCCTGGCTTGGTTACCGTTCGTCGAGTTCTCTGGTGCTGGCAGTCTGTACTCAGGCTGAATGAAAGCAAGTTTCTGCCTGGTGCGCCGTGACACGCGCCAAGCCACAGCGTTTAATGAATACCTGTCCTTTGGAGTTGATGCTATGCGTAAGTCCGTTTTACTAGTTGCCTGCTTTACCACCCTGTCGTTGCTGTTGGGTGGCTGCGCCTCGAGTCTGACCGGCGACTCGTACTCTCGTGATGAGGCGCGTCGTGTACAGACCGTTCGCATGGGCACCATCGAATCCCTGCGTCCGGTGAAAATCGAAGGGACCAAGACCCCAATCGGCGGCGCCGCGGGCGCAGTCATCGGCGGCGTTGGCGGCAGCGCCATCGGTGGCGGCCGTGGCAGCATCGTGACTGCTGTGATCGGCGCAGTTGCGGGCGGCCTGCTGGGCTCGGCCACCGAAGAAGGCCTGACCCGTACCCAAGGTGTGGAAATCACCGTGCGCGAAGACGACGGCAGCATGCGTGCCTACGTACAAGCCGTGCAGGAAAATGAAATCTTCCGCATTGGTGACCGCGTACGCATCATGACCGTCGACGGTACCAGCCGCGTTACTCGCTAAGCCTTGAGCTACAGGCGAAGAAAAACCCCCAACCGGGTGACCGGTTGGGGGTTTTTTTGTAGGAGCGAGCTTGCTCGCGAAAAACGTTAACGATAACGCGTGCTCAATGAATGAACGCGGCGCCTCTAAGTTTTTCGCAAGCAAGCTCGCTCCTACAACTGACTGACTTCAATCATGCAACGACGACTTTCTTGCGACTTGCCATCGCCGTCACGGCATACCCGATAAAGGCCGCCAGGATCGACCCGGTCAGAATCCCCATGCGATCTTCACCGGCAAACTCACTGGCGCCCGGCACAAACGCCAGGGAGCCGACAAACAGGCTCATGGTGAAGCCGATCCCGCACAGGATCGCCACGCCCAGTACCTGGCCCCAATTGGCGCCGCTGGGCAGTGAGGCGATGCCGGTCTTGATCGCCAGCCAGGTGAGGCCGAACACACCGACTGTCTTGCCGATCAACAGGCCCGCGGCGATGCCCATGGGCACGGAGTGGGTGAAGCTCTCCAGGCTGACACCGGTGAGTGACACACCGGCATTGGCGAACGCGAACAGCGGCAGGATGGCGTAGGCCACCCAGGGGTGCAGGGCGTGTTCCAGGCTCAGCAGCGGTGAGGTTTCGGCATTCTTGGTGCGCAGTGGAATGCAGAACGCCAGGGTTACACCCGCCAAGGTCGCATGCACACCGCTCTTGAGCACGCACACCCACAGGATCAGGCCGATGATCATATACGGCCCCAGCTTGATCACGCCCAGGCGGTTCATCGCAATCAGCGCAATCAAGCACGCCCCCGCGCCCGCCAGGGATGCCGTGGACAAGTCAGCGGAATAGAACAAGGCAATGACGATGATGGCGCCAAGGTCATCAATGATCGCCAGGGTCATCAGGAACAGCTTCAGCGACACTGGTACGCGCTTGCCCAGCAGGGCCAGAACGCCCAGCGCAAAGGCGATGTCGGTGGCCATGGGGATCGCCCAGCCGGCCAGGGCGGCCGGGTTGTCCTTGTTAAGCGCCCAGTAGATCAGCGCCGGCACCACCATGCCGCCGATGGCCGCTGCGCCAGGCAGCACCACTTGCGAAGGCTTGGACAGGTGACCATCCAGCAGCTCACGCTTGACCTCCAGGCCGATCAGCAGGAAAAACAGGGCCATCAGGCCATCGTTGATCCAAAGCAGCGCCGGCTTGGCGATTTTCAACGCGCCAACCTGAGCCACCACCGGCGTGTCGAGAAAGGCGTTGTACAGGTGCGACAACGGTGAGTTGTTGATAATCAGCGCCAAAGCGGCAGCGGCGATCAACAACAGACCACTGGCGGCTTCCAGCTGGAAGAAACGGGTGAAAGTGCTACGCAGAGGCAAGGGATGCTCTCCAATCCAGGTTCAATAGGTGGGTACCCTAACCCGTACCGTTAGTTGTTAAAACAAAAGTTATATTCTTATTTGTTATAAGTGGTTGGCCGGAACATCGGTGGGTTAAAGACTAGCAATTGTGTGTCCAATTGCGTCGTCACTGTATCTGTGTGAAGCGTGGGAAACATCCTAAGATCACCGCTGAAAACCTTTAGAGAAGCCACCATGAGCGACCACCGTACCTGGGCCCGCGAAGCCATTCGTATCATTGAAGCGGACTTCCAGCGGAGCGCCGACACCCACCTGATCCCGCTGCCATTACCGGGTTTGCCAGGCATCGAGTTGTACTTCAAGGATGAGTCCAGCCACCCCACCGGCAGCCTGAAACACCGGCTGGCGCGCTCGTTGTTCCTGTATGCGCTGTGCAATGGTTGGCTCAAGCCTGGCGCCCCCGTTATTGAAGCGTCCAGCGGCTCCACCGCGATCTCGGAAGCCTACTTCGCGCGCTTGCTCGGCTTGCCGTTCATTGCCGTCATGCCCGCTACCACGTCCCAAGAGAAGATCGCCCAGATTGCCTTCTATGGTGGGAAGAGCCATCTGGTCCAGGACCCGACGCAGATCTACGCCGAATCCGAACGCCTGGCCCAGGAAAGCGGTGGTCACTTCATGGACCAGTTCACTTACGCCGAACGTGCCACCGACTGGCGGGCGAACAACAACATCGCCGAATCGATCTTCCAGCAGATGCGCTTTGAACAGCACCCGGAGCCGAGTTGGTTGATTTCCAGCCCTGGCACCGGCGGCACCACCGCGACCCTGGGCCGCTATGTGCGTTATCGTCAACATTGCACGCGTGTCCTATGTGCCGACGCCGAACGCTCGGTGTTCTTCGACTTCTACCAGAGTGGTGACGCCAGCCTGCGCCTGGACTGTGGCTCACGGATTGAAGGGATTGGTCGCCCACGTGTGGAGGCCTCGTTTCTGCCGGCGGTGATTGACGCCATGGTCAAGGTACCGGATGCATTGTCCCTGGCGGCCATGCATTACCTGGCTGAGCATTTGGGACGACGGGTTGGCGGGTCCAGCGGGACCAACCTGATCGGTGCGCTGATGGCGGCGCAACAGATGAAAGCGGCGGGGGAGTCGGGGTCGATCGTTGCGATCTTGTGCGATGGTGGTGAGCGCTATGCCACGACCTATTACGATCAAGCTTGGCTGGCGGGGCAGGGCTATGAGCTGGAAGGGTTGATCGCGGCGGTTGCGGCGAGTGTCGAGCGCGGTGAGGCGCTACCCGCTAACATCCTGCGCGCTAATATCTGACAAGCAGCGCCAAGTTGTAAGCTCCAAGCTACAAGAAAAGCAGGATGCATACCTGTTTTTAGCTTGTGGCTTGAAGCTTACAACTCGAAGCTTCAACCGTGGATGCCGAGCATATCCCGCGCCAACGCCTCGGCGATCCGAATCCCGTCGACACCCGCCGACAGAATCCCACCGGCATACCCCGCGCCTTCTCCGGCCGGGAACAAGCCTTTGACGTTCAGGCTCTGCATTGACTCGTTGCGGGTAATGCGCAAGGGCGATGAGGTGCGGGTCTCGATGCCGGTCAGCACCGCATCGTGCAGCGAGTAACCTTTGATCTGTTTCTCAAACGCCGGCAAGGCTTCGCGGATGGCTTCGATGGCGAAGTCCGGCAGGGCCAGGGCCAGGTCACCCAGCGACACGCCGGGTTTGTAGGACGGCTCCACACTGCCCAGCGCGGTGGAGGGTTTGCCGGCGATGAAGTCGCCCACCAGTTGCGCCGGGGCCTCGTAGTTGCTGCCGCCGAGGATGTAGGCGTGGGACTCCAGGCGCTCCTGCAACTCGATACCGGCCAGCGGGCCACCCGGGTAATCCACCTCGGGGGTAATGCCTACCACGATGCCAGAGTTGGCATTGCGCTCGTTACGCGAGTATTGGCTCATGCCGTTGGTCACGACGCGATGGGGCTCCGAGGTCGCAGCCACGACGGTGCCGCCGGGGCACATGCAGAAGCTGTAGACCGAACGGCCGTTCTTGGCGTGGTGCACCAGCTTGTAGTCCGCAGCACCCAGCTTCGGGTGGCCGGCGTATTTACCCAGGCGTGCGGCGTCGATCAGCGACTGTGGGTGTTCGATACGGAAACCCACCGAGAACGGCTTGGCTTCCATGTACACGCCACGGTCGTGGAGCATGCGGAAGGTGTCACGGGCGCTGTGGCCCAGGGCAAGAATCACGTGCTTGGAGAGGATCTGCTCGCCGCCGTCGATGACCACGCCGTTCAACTGGCCGTCTTCGATCAACACGTCGGTGACCCGCTGCTCGAAGCGCACTTCACCGCCCAGGGCGATGATCTGCTCGCGCATGTTTTCCACCACGCCGGTCAGGCGGAAGGTGCCGATGTGGGGCTTGCTGACGTAGAGAATTTCTTCCGGCGCGCCGGCCTTGACGAACTCGTGCAGCACTTTGCGACCGTGGAATTTCGGGTCCTTGATCTGGCTGTACAGCTTGCCGTCGGAGAAGGTGCCTGCGCCGCCTTCACCGAATTGCACGTTGGACTCGGGGTTGAGCACGCTTTTGCGCCACAGGCCCCAGGTGTCCTTGGTGCGTTGGCGCACTTCCTTGCCGCGCTCGAGGATGATCGGCTTGAAGCCCATCTGTGCCAGCAGCAGCCCGGCGAAAATCCCGCAGGGACCGAAGCCCACCACGATTGGCCGCTCAGCCAGGCCTTCCGGCGCCTGGCCCACCACCTTGTAGCTGACATCCGGTGCCGGATTGACATTGCGGTCGTCGGCAAACTTGAGCAGCAGGGCGGCTTCACCCTTCACGTTCAGGTCGACGGTGTAGATGAAGCACAGCTCGGAGGTCTTTTTACGCGCATCGTAGCTGCGCTTGAACAGGGTGAAATCGAGCAGGTCATCACTGGCGATGCCCAGGCGCTGCACGATGGCAGTGCGCAGGTCTTCTTCGGGATGGTCGATGGGCAGCTTGAGTTCGGTGATTCGTAACATGACAGGATCCGGTAGGCGGCGGGCAAGGAGGCCGGCTGTTTTGCAAACCGGCGATTATAAGCCCCAATGGCAAGTTTCCGTCAGGTTAAAACAGCACAGGGCCTAATCAGTCGTCCCGCGAGCCGCCGAATGCTGCGCAACCACGCTGCACCTGGCCGTTCACGCGCAACTCGGCGCTCATGTGTTGCAGGCTGCCGCTCACACTGTCGACGCAGCGCTGGGGCGCCACCCACAGTTCGATGTGCTGGTTGTTGGCTTCGGTCATCAGATTGAAGCGGCCGTCGCCCAGTTGTTCCTCGACGTAGGGTACTGCCAAAGGTGGATGGCCTTCGCGTTCCAGCACCATGCCCTTGGCCGTGACATTCATTGCCCAGGCGGGTTTATGGCCGTTGGCCCGCAGGATCATGCGCTTGAAGTCCGGGTCGGAGCACGCTGAAGTCGAGCGTTCGACGCGATACAGCTGTTGCAGGTCCACTGAACCCTGGGTGCCGCTGGCGACCCCGGAAAACTTGCCGCGCAGGTCGGCAAACAGCTTGCCCTGCTGGCCGGCCAGCGAGGCGGCTTCCTGCAGGACGCTGGTGCCGCCGGTGTCGTTGACCACGTAGCTACGCTGGTCGCCGCACGGCTGGAACAGCAGTTTGCCGTCCACCGCGGTCAACTCACCCTGCATACGGGTCAGCCCGACAGTCGATGGCTTGGCCGGCTCGCTTTCGAACAATTGGCAGGCGGCGAATACAGGAAGCAAGGCAAACAGGACGAGGGTACGGGCGGCGCGCATTATCGGGTCTCCAGGCAAGTGCCGCCACGTTACGCAGGCTGGCCGTGCATCACAAGCCCGCTTGCCAGCTTCAGGCGTTTCTTACAGTACTCACCCTCATCCCACGATAAAGGTCTGACCAGTTTGTAGGCCCTCGACGCTTTTTGCGTAAGCCAGCGCCACATCGGCGGCGGGGGCAGGTTTGTAGCCACGGAAATAAGGGGCATAGCTGCCCATGGCTTCCAGTAGCACAGTCGGGCTGACCGAGTTGATACGCAGGCCGCGAGGCAATTCAATGGCCGCCGCTTTGACGAAGGCGTCCAGCGCACCGTTGACCAAGGCCGCCGAAGCGCCGGTACGGATCGGATCACGGTTCAGGATGCCGCTGGTGAACGTGAACGAAGCACCGTCGTTGGCGTACTCACGGCCGATCAACAGCAGGTTGACCTGGCCCATCAGCTTGTCACGCAGGCCCAGTTCGAAATCGCTGTCGTTCATGTCTGCCAGGGGCACGAAGTTGACGCTGCCTGCCGCGCAGATCAGGGCGTCGAACTTGCCGGTCTGTTCGAACAGCTTACGGATCGAGGCGCTATCGCTGATATCCACCTGGAAGTCACCGCTGGTGCGGCCGATGCTGATCACTTCGTGGCGCTGGGCCAGTTCCGCCTTGACCGCTGAACCGATGGTGCCGCTGGCACCGATCAATAGGATTTTCATCGTACTGTTCCTCTGGGCTGATGCCCTGTAGGAGTGAGCTTGCTCGCGAAGAACGTCAACGATCACGCGGTAAAACTGACTACACGGCGGCGATCTTGAGTTTTTCGCGAGCAAGCTCGCTCCTACAGGGGTTGGGATTTGCGTTCAGTCTAGTGTGGCTTTTTAATTGGATAAACGTGCTAATAGGCAACCTTTGGTTTTCAAATGGAAACAGTCCATGAGCGAAATGGATGACTTGGCGGCGTTCGCCGTGCTGATCGAAGCCGGCAGTTTCACCGTGGCGGCCGCACAATTGGGCTGCAGCAAAGGGCAGTTGTCCAAGCGCATCAGCCAGTTGGAAGCGCAGTTTGCCGTGGTTTTGCTGCACCGCACCACGCGCAAGCTGAGCCTGACTGCTGCCGGCGCGGCGTTGCTGCCCCAGGCACAAGCATTGGTGGTGCAGGTGGAACGCGCCCGCCAGGCATTGGCGCGGCTCAAAGATGATTTGGCTGGCCCTGTGCGTATGACCGTTCCAGTGTCGTTGGGTGAAACCTTCTTCGATGGCTTGCTGCTGGAGTTCTCCAAGCAATACCCGCAGGTGCAGATCGAGCTGGAGCTCAATAACAACTACCGAGACTTGGCACGGGATGGTTTTGACTTGGGGGTACGGTCGGGCGCCATCGAACATGAACGCTTGGTGGCTAAACCTTTGCTGGCCTGGCATGAGATGACCTGCGCCAGCCCGGCTTATCTGGAACAGCATGGCGAGCCGCAGACCCCAGCGGACCTGGCGGCGCACAGCTGTTTGCTCAACAGTCATTACAGTGGCCGCGAGGAATGGTTGTACCACCAGCAACACGAATTGCTGCGGGTAAAGGTGAGCGGCACCTTCGCCTCCAACCACTACAACCTGTTGAAAAAAGCAGCGTTGGTCGGCGCCGGTATTGCCCGCCTGCCGTCCTACGTTCTACCCACGGAGCTGGCTGACGGCCGATTGCGCTGGCTGCTGCGCGATTATCAGACACGCAGCATGCCGATGTACTTGGTGCATCCCTACCAGGGCGGTTTGCCTCGGCGTACCCAGGTGTTGGCCGACTACCTGGTGGACTGGTTCAAGCGCAGCGGCGAAGCGCTGGATCGGCTTCAGCGATAACGACGGGCAATCAGGTGGTCGATGGACAGGCACCCGGGGCCTTTGGCAAGCAACAACAATAACAGCGCAAGCCAGGTGCCGTGAGTGGGGTAGGCGTCAGGGTAGACGAACAGCTGGATGGTCAAGGTCATGCCTATCAAGGCCAGGGCCGAGAAGCGCGTGGCGAACCCCAGCAGAATCAATACCGGAAAAAAGTGCTCGGCAAAGGTTGCCAGGTGCGCGGCCACCTCTGGCGACAGCAGAGGTAATTGGTATTCGCTGCGAAACAAAAAGAGCGTCGAGGCGGCGAGTTTGGGCTCACCCCATTGGAAGGTGCCGCTGATCAGGTCAATGGCAAAGCCTTCGACCTTGGTCTGGCCAGACTTCCAGAACACCGCAGCAATGGAGAAGCGCGCGATAAAGGCGATCAGGCTGTAGGGGATTTTTTCAAACAGTGCGACGGTTCGTTTTACCAGGCAGGGAGCGGGAAAGTTCATGGCGATACCTCTGGTTGCAGATGCAAATGGGTGATGGCGTCGTGGCTGATCAACAGCGTGAGACATAGGTGCAAGTCGAATTCGTCAGAGGCTTTCAGGGCATCAGCTATGGCCATTTCCAGCCCTGCGCCTTGGTTGAGTCGGTTGATAAAGGTCACAGACCCGCGGTCGATGGCGAATACCTTGACCACCAACCCTTGGCGCAAGACCAGCCCGCCTTGGGCATGCCATGGGTTCAAGCTGGCGATGGCCCCGTCGGCCTGGTGCGCCGCCCAAACCGATACCACCGCGTAGGACGATTCCAGCGTGGCAAGTGATGGATGCAGTCGTACACGCAGTTGCCCCAGTTGCGCGCAACCTTGCAGTTGCCGAAGTACGCTGTGCTGATCCAAAACCTGGCAATCCGCCGCGTGATAAGCGCGGACCCTCAAGCGTTCCAGCCGGGCGACATCGGCCAGGTAGGGCACGCTCCAGGCTGGTTCGAAACCCTGGATAAAGTCAGCGAACGTGCCGCCGTACTCATTGATCAAGGGGCTGGTGGGCGGGTGGGCCTGGGCATACAGGCCGGCCATGGCGCGGAAAAACTCATCGCCGACCAGTTGCCGCGCCACCGGGTAGGCGGCTGCCAAAGCATTGATCAAAGCGCTATGGACATTGTTTCGATACACCGCAAAGCGGCTCGCCGGTTCAGCACCGTTGCTGCTGAACACGCCCTCGGGGCAGGTTGCTTGCGGGGCCAGTAAAGCCTCGGCGAATGTTTGCTGAATGCTCATCGGGCCACCTGCGACAAATACCATTCGGCCTGCCGGGCCTCTTTTTGCAACACGCTGAACGCGGGCACCTGGTTATCCCGCTCGATCAGCGTCGCCACCGCTCCGGTCCGCGCCAGTACCTGTGCGTAAAGCTGCCACACGGCGTTATCGATCGGCGCGCCGTGGTCATCAATCAGCAGGCGGTCGCCCAGGCTGTCGGTGTCTTCGGCAAAACCGGCCAGATGAATCTCACCCACTGCGTGCAATGGCAAGGCATCGATGTAGGTCAGCGGGTCGCGCTGATGATTGATGCAGGACACGTAGACGTTGTTGACGTCGAGCAGCAGGCCGCAACCGGTACGGCGGACTATCTGGCTGATGAAGTCGGTTTCGTCCAGGGTAGAGCGCTGGAACTGCAGGTAAGTGGAGGGGTTTTCCAACAGCATCGGCCGCTTGAGCGCGCTCTGTACCTGATCCACGTGTTCGCATACCCGCTCCAGGGTGCAGGCGTCGTAGGCCAGGGGCAGCAAGTCGTTGAGAAACACCGGGCCGTGGCTGGACCAGGCCAGGTGTTCGGAAAAAGACTGGGGTTGATAGCGTTCGATCAGCGTGGCCAGGCGTGCCAGGTGCTCGCGATCCAAGGGGGCTTCGCCGCCGATGGACAGGCCGACGCCGTGCAGAGACAGGGGGTACTGCGCACGAATCAACCCCAAGTAGTGATGAAACGGGCCGCCGGCCACCATGTAGTTTTCGGCGTGTACTTCGAAAAAACCAATGTCGGGGCGGGTCTCGAGCACCTCGGTGAAGTGCTCGGTCTTGAGCCCCAGCCCGGCCCGATAGGGGAGGCCGGGCACCTGAGCCGGTGAGACCGCGTGTTGGGCTGTAGGCGTCATCATCAGTACTCAGGCTGCGCGGGGTTCAGGATTTGGCGGTGAAGGCCGCTTCCTGGCCAAAACCGGTCGGCGAGGTGGTGCTTGGGGTCTTGGTGCAAGTGCCGGCGGGGACCAGCTTCCAGGCATTGGCCTGGTCTTTGGTTTTGGAGGTGCCAGCGCAGGACGTACCGGCGCCCGCGGCGCAGTCATTCTTGCCGGCTTCAGCCACGCCGAAGCATTTCTGCATGTCGTCGGCCGCGTGGGCGGTGGTGGTCAGGGCGGACAGGCTCAGGGCAGAACCAAGGGCCAGGACGAGGGTGGCGGCGGACAGTTTGGTGGTCATGGTGTGTCTCCAGCAGTGGTTGAATGCGCAGGCTTGATTGCCTGCATGCACCACTAGAGAAAGGGGGAGGGAATTCGTTACAAAGCCATCGAAAAAAACTGCAAACAACACCTGTTTAATGACTTATACAACGCAAATGTGGGAGTCGGGCTTGCCCGCGATGCAAACGCCTCGGTTTTTCAGATACACCGGGGTGATGCTATCGCAGGCAAGCCAGCTCCCACACAAGCCAGCTCCCACTCTGAACTCACTCTTTCTTAGCCGCCGAGGTACGCCTCCCGCACCTTCGGATCGGTCAGCAATTGCTCACCCGTACCCTGCATCACCACCCGGCCATTCTCCAGCACATAGGCACGGTCAGCGATTTTCAGCGCCTGGTTGGCGTTCTGCTCCACCAAAAACACCGTCACACCGTCCTTGCGCAGCTGTTCGATGATGTCGAAGATCTGCTGGATGATGATCGGTGCCAGGCCCAGGGAAGGCTCGTCCAGCAACAACAGCTTGGGCTTGCTCATCAGCGCCCGGCCGATGGCGAGCATTTGCTGCTCGCCGCCGGACATGGTGCCGCCGCGCTGGCTGAAGCGTTCCTTGAGGCGGGGGAACAGGTGCAGCACCTTGTCCATTTGTTCCTGGTAATCGCCCTTGTCGGTAAAGAACCCACCCATGGCCAGGTTCTCTTCCACGGTCAGGCGCGAAAACACTCGACGGCCTTCCGGTACCACCGCAATGCTCTTGCGCATGATCTCGGCGGAGTGCTTGCCCACCAGTTCTTCACCCATGTAGCGGATGCTGCCACTGTAGGCTTGCGGCGAACCGCACAAGGTCATCAGCAAGGTCGATTTGCCGGCACCGTTGGCGCCGATCAGGGTGACAATCTCACCCTGGCGCACTTCCACATTGACGCTGTGCAGGGCCTGGATCTTGCCGTAGAAAGTGGAAACGTTTTCGAATTGCAGCATTTTACGCTTCCCCCAAGTAGGCTTTGATCACTTCAGGATTGTCGCGGATCTGCTCCGGCGTCCCGTTGGCCAGCGGCGTGCCCTGGTTGATCACCACGATATGGTCGGAGATGCTCATGACCAGTTTCATGTCGTGTTCGATCAACAGCACCGTGGCGTTGTTTTCCTCGCGCAGCACGCTGATCAGCGCCTTGAGGTCTTCGGTTTCCTTGGGGTTCAGGCCGGCGGCGGGTTCGTCGAGCATCAGAATCCGCGGGCGGGTCATCATGCAACGGGCGATTTCCAGGCGACGCTGCTGGCCGTAGGCGAGGGTGCCTGCCGGGCGGTTGGCAAACTCGGTCAGGTTGACCTTGTCCAGCCAGTACGCCGCGTACTCCATGGCCTCGCGCTCGCTCTTGCGGAACGCCGGGGTCTTGAACAGGCCCGCAAAGAAGTTGGTGTTCAAATGACGGTGCTGGGCGATCAGCAGGTTCTCGACCGCCGTCATGTCCTTGAACAACCGCACGTTCTGGAAGGTACGCACCACGCCTTTGCGGGCGATTTCGTGGCCGGCCAGGCCCTGTATGGGTTGGCCGTCCAGCAGGATGCTGCCGCCGCTCGGCTTGTAGAAGCCGGTGAGGCAGTTGAACACCGTGGTCTTGCCGGCGCCGTTGGGGCCGATCAGCGCTACCACTTGTTTCTCTTTGACGGACAGGGCCACGCCATTGACCGCCAGCAAACCACCGAAGCGCATGCTCAGGTTTTCGACTTTCAGGATCTCGCGGCTCATTTGCGCAGCTCCATGTGTGGACGTTGCATGGGCAGCAGGCCTTGAGGGCGCCAGATCATCATCAGCACCATCATGGCGCCGAACATCAACATGCGGTATTCGCTGAACTCACGCATCATTTCCGGCAGCAGGATCATCACGATGGCCGCCAGGATCACGCCCAGTTGCGAGCCCATGCCACCCAGTACCACGATGGCGAGAATGATCGCCGACTCGATAAAGGTGAACGATTCCGGCGTCACCAGGCCTTGGCGAGCGGCGAAGAAGCTGCCGGCAAAACCGGCGAATGCAGCGCCCAGGGTGAATGCGGAAAGCTTGATGATGGTCGGGTTCAGGCCCAGGGCACGGCAGGCGATTTCATCTTCGCGCAGCGCTTCCCACGCACGGCCGATGGGCATGCGCAGCAGG
This sequence comes from Pseudomonas sp. WS 5503, assembly GCF_012985385.1. Lineage (NCBI taxonomy): Bacteria > Pseudomonadati > Pseudomonadota > Gammaproteobacteria > Pseudomonadales > Pseudomonadaceae > Pseudomonas > Pseudomonas sp. WS 5503. Next base: position 573,093 of record NZ_JAAQWI010000001.1, on the reverse strand, counting down.
CGGTTGATCACGAACAGTGCCGCCAACGCCAAAAGCAGCGCCACCAGGTACAGGAACACCACTTTGCTCACCGGGTTGTAGGCAATCCCGAAGTACTCGTGGAAGGTCTGCATGCCTTCGGCGGCGGTGCGGTCGAACGACAGCCCGAAGAACGTCGGCTTGGGAATGCTGCTGATACCGTTGGGGCCACCGGTGATATCGGTGAGGTTACGCAGGAACAGGCGAATGATTTCGCCGAAGCCCAGGGTCACGATGGCCAGGTAGTCACCGCGCAGGCGCAGCACCGGGAAGCCCAGCAGGAAGCCGAACGTGGCCGCCGCCATACCCGCCAATGGCAGGCAGATCCAGAAGCTCCAGCCCAGGTAATGCGAGAGCAGCGCGTAGGTATAGGCACCCACGGCGTAGAAGCCCACATAACCCAGGTCGAGCAAGCCTGCCAGGCCCACCACGATGTTCAGGCCCAGGCCCAGCAACACGTAGATCAGGATCAGCGTGGCAATGTCGACCGCGCCGCGCGAGCCGAAGAACGGCCAGATCAGCGCCGCGATGATCAACCCGATGATGATGTAGCGCTGGGTGCGCGGCAGGGTCAGAAATTGGCTGACCTTGGGCGACACCAACGGGCCACGGTTGCCCTTGAACAAGGCACCGACCTGCTGGGTGAACAGTACGCGCAGGAACATCAGCACCGAACACAGGGCGATGACGGTCAGGGTCACAGGCCCGGTGCCGTGCACTTCCAGGTTGATGCCGACAATGCTCAGCTTGAGGCCGAGTACCGGGAAGGCCACGGCCCACACCAGCAAGGCGCTGAAAAACGCCGATTTAAGATATCTGCTCATACTTTCTCAACCTCCGGACGGCCCAGGATGCCGGTCGGACGGAACAACAACACCAGAACCAACAGGCCGAACGCGACGACGTCCTTGTACTGGTCACCGAAGATATCGGCGCCAAAGGCTTCGGCCACACCCAGCACCAGCCCGCCGAGCATGGCGCCCGGAATGCTGCCGATGCCGCCCAATACCGCTGCGGTAAAGGCCTTGAGGCCCACTAGGAAACCGGCGTTGGGGTTGATCACGCCGTATTGCATGCTCAGCAACACGGCCGCCACGGCCGCCAGCGCAGCACCAATGACGAAGGTCAGGGCGATGATGTTGTTGGTGTTGATGCCCAGCAGGTTGGCCATCTTGATGTCTTCGGCGCAGGCCCGGCAGGCGCGCCCCAGACGGGAGCGGGAGATGAACAGCGTCAGGCCCAGCATGGCCACCAGGGTGACCACGAAAACCAGAATCTGCATGTACGAAATCAGCACTTCTTGTGCGCCACCCGGGCCGAAGGAGATGCTCCCCGGAATCAGGTTGGGAATGGACTTGTCCTTGGAGTCCTGGGACAGCAATACGGTGTTCTGCAGGAAAATCGACATGCCGATCGCGGAAATCAGCGGGATCAAACGGTTGCTGCCCCGCAGGGGACGGTAGGCAACCCGCTCGATGCTGTAGCCATAGGCACTGGTTACGATGATCGACGCCAGGAACGCAGCGGTCATCAATAGCGGCAGGGAGTGGATCCCCATCATGGCCAGCCCGGCAAGGGCGATAAAGGCCACGTAGGAACCAATCATGTACACCTCGCCATGGGCGAAGTTGATCATTCCAATGATGCCGTAAACCATTGTGTAGCCAATGGCTATCAAGGCATAGGTGCTGCCAATGGTCAGGCCATTAACCAGCTGTTGGAAAAAATGATAGATCTCAGGCATTACAGCGCTCCTAAAAACCCGATACGCATTTCACTGGTGGAGTCATTTCCGGCTCGGTGCCCTGTTCTGTGACCAGGTTGCACGAAGCGTTTGCCAGCGAACCGCTGGTGACGGTTTTAAGATTTTCAGGTGAGCCAGCGCCCGGATCGCGGGTGACATGGCCCATAAACCTCGTAAAACAAAGCCCACTGCTTGCACAGTGGGCTTGTTGACCAGTAACGCCTGGCTTACTGAGGGGAGACTTCGGTTTTTGGTTTACCGAAGTGCCATTCGTAGACCACGAACTTGAAGTCCTTCAGGTCGCCCTTGGCGTCGAAGCTCAGATCGCCGGTAGGGGTCTTGAAGGTACCCGCGTGGATGGCCTCGGCCACTTTGGCGGTGTCTTCGCTCTTCGCGGCAGCGATACCGCCGGCGATGACTTCAACTGCCGAGTACGCCGGGAATACGAACGGACCGGTTGGGTCCTGTTTGTTCTTCGCGAACTCTTCAACGATGGCTTTGTTGGCAGGGTCGGTGTCGAAGGATTTCGGCAGGGTCACCAGCAGGCCTTCGGAAGCGCCCTGGGCGATTTGCGAGATGGAGTCGTTACCCACGCCCTCTGGGCCCATGAACTTGGCGTTCAGGCCTTTTTCCTTGGCTTGGCGCAGGATCAGGCCCAGCTCAGGGTGGTAGCCGCCGTAGTAGACGAAGTCGACGTTGGCTTGCTTGAGCTTCTGGATGATCGAGGAGAAGTCTTTGTCACCGGCGTTCAGGCCTTCGAAGACGGCAACCTTGGTGCCTTTTTCTTCAAGGGTCTTCTTCACGGCGCTGGCGATACCTTCACCGTATTGCTGCTTGTCGTGCAGCACGGCAACGATTTTCGGTTTCACGTGGTCGGCGATGTAGTTGCCGGCCGCTGGGCCTTGCGCGCTGTCCAGGCCGATGGTGCGGAAAATCAGCTTGTAGCCACGGGAAGTGATTTCAGGGCTGGTGGCAGCGGGGGTGATCATGATGACGCCTTCGTCTTCATAGATATCCGATGCTGGCTGAGTGGAGCTGGAGCAGAGGTGGCCGACGACGAACTTGACGCCATCATTGACCACTTTGTTGGCAACGGCCACGGCTTGTTTTGGATCGCAAGCGTCGTCGTATTCCTTGGCCTCAAGCATCTTGCCGTCTACGCCGCCCTTGGCGTTGATGTCTTTGATGGCTTGCTTGGCACCCATGAATTGCATGTCGCCGTATTGCGTCACCGGACCGGTCTTGGGACCGGCGATGCCGATCTTGATGGTGTCGGCTGCGAACGAATGGCCGGCAACCCCAGCCAGGACCATAGCGGCAAACAGTTTGGAAATCTGCTTAGTAGCCTTATTCATAGTGCTCCACTCTTACTGTTGTATTTTTTATAGTTCTAGCGGCCTTGTGAGCTGCAGAACCGGATCAGATATCGCGGATATCCCCCCGGCATTGCCCTGGCAACTGTACCGGTACAGTGTAGAGCGCCGGCTGATCGCTTGAAAAGCTGGCAGCTGGGGGCAAAACCTGGGTATGTCGCTTAAGTGAAAGAAAAAGACAGAATTGCGCCGGGCTGCTAACAGCTTTCAAGGCATTCCTTGGCTTTCCTGGCAGTTTCAATCGCTACTTCATTTGCTACTGGGTTTTTCTGCCTGAGCGACGGGGCTATGATTGCGCCGATTTTCTACTCAGGTGAATTCCCATGACGCAAGAACCAAGCACCCTCTATGCCAAGCTGCTCGGTGAAACCGCCGAAATTTCCTGGAAGGAGCTTGAACCGTTCTTTGCCAAGGGTGCCCTATTGTGGGTCGATGCCGGCCTGGATTTGATCGAGGCCGCCGAAGGAATGGCCGAAGACAACCGTGACAAAGTCGCCGCCTGGCTGGCTGCAGGCACCCTTGGCGAGGTGTCTGCGACGCGGGCATTGGACCTGGTCGAACGGGATCCAAGCTTATGGGCAGTGGTGGTCTCGCCATGGATCCTGATCCAGGAAAGGGCAGCATAAGAATGGCGCGCACGAAAAAGGTGCGTATTTTTCACGCGCTGAAGTGTGTAGCCGAGTAACCGCTGAACGCGTGATGGCACCTTGCCGTAGAGAAAGGTCACAGCCGAGGGTGACGTAAGCGTCACGGGAACAGTTGAGGTCCGAAGGAATGAGTGGCGCAATTGTTTCCAGGTATGACCCGGCGTGAAGAGAAGCAGCGATTACACCACCACTCCCCGTGCCTGGGTCTCAGCGAATCGGCCTGACAATAGACGGCGGGCCGATACGCCCTGGCGCCGGGTCTTTTGGCTGTGGAGCGTCGTTGTTCTCTACGCTGAGCGGGTATAGCGGGTTGCGCATGGCGATCCCCTGCATCACGCCGATGATGTCATTGAAAGGCACCGCCGGGCTGAGCAGGTAGCCTTGGATGTAGTCACAGCCATGCTTGAGCAGCAACTCGAACTGTGCCTGGGTTTCCACGCCTTCGGTAACCACCTGCAAGTGCAGGGTGTGGGCCATGCCGATAACCGCCTGGACGATTTCACTGTCTGCGGTGGATTTGGGAATGTCCTGGATAAACGAGCGGTCGATCTTCAAGGTGTTGAGCGGCAAGCGCTTGAGATAAGCCAGCGACGAATAGCCAGTGCCGAAGTCATCGATGGCCAGTGACACACCCAGGGCGCGAATTTGCCGCAACAGTGCCAGGGTGCTGCTGATGTTGCCCATCAGCGCATTTTCAGTGACTTCCAGTTCAAGTCGGTTGGTGCCTATTCCGGCGAAGCGCAGGGCGTCTTCGATTTCATCGGCCAGTTCGTCACGCGCCAGGTTCAACGCCGAGCAGTTTACCGCCATGATCAACTCGGTGTAGCCCCGGTCAGACAACAGGCTCAGGTCGTGACAGGCCTGGCGCAATACCCAGTGGTCCAGCTCGGCGATCAGCCCGTTGTTCTCGGCAATGCCGATAAAGCGGTCCGGAGCCAGCAGCCCGTGTTGGGGGTGTTGCCAGCGCACCAGGGCTTCCAGGCGCGTGACCTTGCCCAGCTTCATGTCGAAGATCGGCTGATAAAACAGCACCAGCTGGTTGCGCGTACGCAAGGCGGCGCGCAGTTCCTCCTCCAGTTGCAGCTCAAGGAACGCGCGTGTTTTCAGGTTGGAGCTGAAGAAGTGCAAGCTGTTGCGCCCCGCGTCCTTGGATTGGTACAGCGCCAGGTCGGCAGTTTTCAGCAGCTCTTCGCAGGTGTGGCCGTCCTCGGGAAACAGGCTGATGCCGATGCTGGTGGTCATCACCATGCGCCGGCCAGCCAGCTCGATGGGCTCTTTCATCTTCTGCATGATGCGCTGGGCCATCTGCCGGGCTTCGTCGCGGTGATGAATAGTGATCAGAATGCAGAATTCATCGCCGCCAAAGCGTGCCACTACATCTTCATGGCTGCGTATCGAGCCCTTGATATGCCCGGCCAGCACCGTGAGCAACTGGTCGCCCGCATCGTGGCCAAGGCTGTCATTGATGCGCTTGAAGTGATCAATGTCGAGAAAGATTACCGCCAGCATGCCTTGGCTTCGGGTTTTTTCCGCAACCTTTTCCGCGAAGATCTGATTGAAACCACGGCGGTTGAGCAGGCTGGTCAGCGCATCGAAGTGGGCCACTTGTTGCAGTGAAGCGCGGGCCTGGTCGAGTTCGCTGAGCAGCGCATTGACCCGGCGCAGGTCCCGCTCTTTGTGCTGCAGCTTTTTATCTGCCAGGGCTGCGCTGACACTACTGCCGATCACCAGCAAGGTAATTACCGCCACCGACAACCCCAGTTGAATCGGACTGCCATCCACCGGCAATGAAAGATCCGCGCCAGCGGGCACCAGCATTTGCATGGCCGCCATGCCGGTGAAATGCATGCTCAGGATCCCGGCCCCCAGCACCAGGCTGGCGGCGTATTTGAGCAGTTGGTGAAACATGCCGGTTCCGTTGCGCAGGTAGCTGGACAGCAACAATGCCGCCAGGCTGGCGCCGATGGCAATCGCCACCGAGGCCAGGAACAGCCGTGTTTCGAAGTACACCTGGGCCTGGGAGCGCATGGCCGACATGCCCACGTAGTGCATCAGCGCGATACCCAGTCCCATCCACACCGAAGCCACCAGGTACTGATGAAAGCGCAGGTGAGTATGACTGAGGGTCTGCATGGCGAGCAGCGAGGCGATCAGGGCGATCAGCAGCGAGGCGAACGTCATGATCAATTCGTAGTGAATGGCGATGGGGGCCTGGAACGCCAGCATGCTGATGAAATGGGTCGACCAGATTCCGCCTGCCAGGCAACCCGCGCCCAGCCAGCGCCAATGGCGGCGGGCGGTGGGGTCTTCGACATGGCCCACACGTTCGGCCATGTCCAGCGTACCGAAGCCCGCCGCGCAGGCGACCAGGTACGCCAGTAGCACCAGAAAGGGGTTATGACTGCAATTGAGTAATAAATGCCCACTGTCTGGAAGGTCGGTAAAAAAGTGCTGCCCCAGCCATTCCATAGCGTATCCCGTCATAGAGCCATGTCACTGCCAGAGGCGATGACCGATGAGATCGAGTATAGAAGTCTCCGAAGATTTGCCATGAGTAATGGCGTTTTGATCTCAAATTATTTTGACATGCCTTCCATAGCGTTTGGTGCTAAGCGCTGATGGGCAGGTCGAGTTCGAAGTGTGGGGCTTCCAGCGGCGCCAGGCCGAATGCGGCACGGGCGGCGTCGCAATCGACATTTTGCTCGCCCTGGCTCCAGGACGAGTCGAACTCACGGCATACGCTGGAGCGTTGCTCATAAATAGAGCAGCTGGTGGCCTGTCCGACTTCACCTTCAAGGCTGCAGCACCGTGCAGGTTTCTGATCGGTGCCGATCATCGCCACGCGGCTGGGGTTGATCTGCACCACCAGGTCATCGGGCACCGTGCCCCCGGACGAGGCGCACTCACCCCAGAAGAAAGACACGCGAAAGTGTGAACAGCAGGCACCGCAATTCAGACACGGACTGGCTTCGGACATGGGCGTCATCAATAAGAAAAGTAGGAGGAGGGTGCTACGAAAGGCTCGCCATTCTATCCGTGCCATCGCCATTGGGAAGAGGGGCACGCACTTATATTTTCGTGGGCAAAATCCGCTGTTGCCTGGGTGAAATCATGTCCTATCAGCTTTACGAATCATTACAGACAATCACTGACAGCCTGACTATGTTGCAGTGACCTGAGCAGGATGCATCGGGCATCGCAGCTCTCATAACAATAAAAGAGACGGACCCATGCAGAACTCGACCCAAGCGGCGAATGCCTGGCGCATTCTGTTCCTGCTGTTCCTCGCTAACCTGTTCAACTTTTTTGACCGCACCATTCCCGCGATCATCATTGAGCCCATCCGCATGGAATGGCACCTGAGCGACTTCCAGCTCGGTATCATCGGCACCGCTTTTACCATCGTCTACGCCATTGCCGGGCTGCCGCTCGGGCGCCTGGCCGACACCGGTTCACGCAGCAAGTTGATGGGTTGGGGCCTGTTCGCCTGGAGTGGGCTGACGGCGGTCAACGGCATGGTCGGCAGTTTCTGGACCTTCCTGCTGGTGCGCATGGGCATTGGCATCGGCGAAGCCAGCTATGCACCCGCGGCCAATTCGCTGATTGGCGACCTCTTTCCCGCCCACCGCCGTGCCCGAGCCATGGGGATTTTCATGCTTGGCCTGCCGTTGGGCCTGTTGCTGGCGTTCTTTACGATCGGTGCGATGGTCAAGGCGTTCGACAGCTGGCGCGCGCCCTTCTTTATCGCGGCGGTGCCGGGTCTTATCCTTGCGGTGTTTATGTTCTACATAAAAGAACCCAAGCGTGGTGCGGCGGAAACCGTGCAAGTCTCCCAAGAGCGCGTCGACCGCCCGATCCGTCGCGTGCTGGCTGTGCCGACCTTTCTGTGGCTGGTGCTGGCCGGGTTGTGCTTTAACTTTGCCACCTATGCGTGCAACTCGTTCCTGGTGCCGATGCTGCAGCGCTATTTCCTCATGCCGTTGCAGGACGCGGCCGTCGCGACGGGTGTCATCGTCGGCCTGACCGGTTTGGTGGGCCTGACGCTGGGGGGCTGGATTGCCGACAAGATTCATCAGCGGGTCGCCAATGGCCGACTGTTGTTTGCCGCCTTCAGCTTGATCATCTCCACGGTCACCACTGCCTGGGCATTGCATGCCGGGCGTGTCGAAATCGGGGTGTTTGTCGCGCTGTTCAGTGTGGGCTGGCTGTTTGCCTACAACTTCTATACCTGCGTGTATACCGCGATCCAGGACGTGGTCGAACCACGCTTGCGCGCAACGGCGATGGCGCTGTTCTTTGCCGGGCTGTATCTGCTCGGCGGTGGCATGGGGCCGGTGGTGGTCGGGGCGTTATCCGATCACTTTGCCCATTCAGCGATGTATGCGGCTGGGGCGCAGCAGATGACAGAGGCTTATAAAGCGGTAGGCTTGCATGACGCCATGTACCTGATTCCAGTGGCGTTGTTCTTGACCATGCTGTTTCTGTTCCAGGCCTCGCGCAGTTTTGTGCGCGATGCCAAGCGGATGAAGGAAGGGTTGAGTGCGGTCGAGGTGCCGGCAGCGGCGGCAACGGCGTGAGACCGAGTGATCGTTCCCATGCTCTGCGTGGGAACGCCGCTCTGGACGCTCTGGGTCCGCTTTAAAGTCGTGACGCAGAGCGTCACATGATGCATTCCCACGCCGAGCGTGGGAACGATCTCTAAGGCTAATAAAAAGGCCCGCATTGCGCGGGCCTTTTACGTTCAGCGGATTATCAACCCGCCACCAACACCCGAATCGCTTCCAGTCGCAGTGCCGCTTTATCGAGCATGGCCAGGCCTTGCTCGCGCTGGTTGCGCAAGGCGACCAACTCGCTGTCACGCACGGTCGGGTTGACCGCTTGCAGTGCGGTCAGGCGCGCCAGCTCTTCGTCGGTGTCTGCCGCCAGGCGACGCTTGGCTTCGGCTACACGCTCGGCGTGACGCGGGGCGATCTTCTCTTCACCGGCGTTGATGCGCGGTGTGAGTTGGTCGCGCTGCGCCTGTACGAATTTGTTCGCGCTGGCCCGTGGCACGCTTTCCAGCTGGTCATTCAAGGTCACGAACGACACGCGGCCCGACAGGTCATTGCCGTTGGCATCCAGCAGGCAGCGCAAGGCGGCCGGTGGCAGGTAGCGACCCAGTTGCAGGGAGCGCGGGGCGACCACTTCGCTGACATACAGCAGTTCAAGCAATACGGTGCCTGGCTTGAGCGCCTTGTTCTTGATCAGTGCCACGGCGGTGTTGCCCATGGAACCGGACAGCACCAGGTCCATGCCGCCTTGCACCATCGGGTGTTCCCAGGTGATGAACTGCATGTCTTCGCGCGACAGCGCCTGGTTACGGTCGTAGGTGATGGTCACGCCTTCGTCGTCGCCCAGGGGGAAGCTGGCGTCGAGCATTTTTTCGCTGGGCTTGAGGATCAGCGCGTTTTCCGAATGGTCTTCGCTGTCGATGCCGAATGCGTCGAACAGGGTTTCCATATAGATCGGCAGGGCGAACTGGTCGTCTTGTTCGAGGATGTCCTCGACCAGTGCATCGCCTTCGCCAGCGCCGCCTGAATTGAGTTCGAGCAAGCGGTCGCGACCGGTGTGCAGCTCCTGCTCCAGACGCTCGCGCTCGGCACGGGCTTCGTCGATCAGGGCTTGCCACTCGCCGTCGTCGGCGGCTTCCAGCAAGGGCAGCAGGCGTGGGCCGAACTGATGCTGCAAGGCGTTGCCGGTCGGGCAGGTGTTGAGGAAGGCATTGAGCGCCTCGTGGTACCACTGGAACAGGCGCTCTTGCGGGCTGGTTTCCAGGTAGGGCACGTGCAGTTCGATCACGTGTTTCTGGCCGATCCGGTCCAGGCGCCCGATGCGCTGTTCCAGCAGGTCGGGGTGGGACGGCAGGTCGAACAGCACCAGGTGATGGGAGAACTGGAAGTTGCGGCCTTCACTGCCGATTTCCGAGCAGATCAGCACCTGGGCACCGAACTCTTCATCGGCAAAATAGGCAGCGGCGCGGTCACGCTCCAGAATATTCATGCCTTCGTGGAACACCGTGGCCGGGATGCCGGAGCGCACACGCAGGGCGTCTTCCAGGTCCATGGCGGTTTCGGCGTGGGCGCAGATCACCAGGACCTTGGTGCGCTTGAGCATTTTCAACTGGTCGATCAGCCACTCGACCCGAGGGTCGAAACGCCACCAGCGGTTCTCTTCCTCGATGTCCGGTTGCGCCTGGAAGCTGACTTCCGGGTACAGCTCGGCGTGTTCGCCCAGGGGCAGTTCGAGGTATTCGTCCGGGTTCGGTAGCGGGTAGGCGTGCAGCTTGCGCTCGGGGAAGCCTTGCACCGCAGCACGGGTGTTGCGAAACAGCACGCGGCCGGTGCCGTGGCGGTCCAGCAGTTCACGCACCAGGCGCGCGCTGGCCTCGGTGTCGCCATCGTTGACGGCGGTGAGCAGGGCTTCACCTTCGTCACCGAGGAAGCCTTGAATGGTCTTGTGCGCGGTCGGCGACAGGCGGCCCTTGTCCAGCAGCTCCTGCACGGCTTCGGCCACCGGGCGATAGTTTTCGCTCTCGGCGCGGAAGGCTTGCAGGTCGTGGAAGCGGTTCGGGTCCAGCAGGCGCAGGCGTGCAAAATGGCTGTCCTGGCCAAGTTGTTCCGGAGTGGCGGTCAGCAGCAGCACGCCAGGAATCACTTCGGCCAGTTGTTCGACCAGCGAGTATTCGGCGCTGGCCTTGTCTTCGTGCCACACCAGGTGGTGGGCTTCGTCGACTACCAGCAAGTCCCAGCCGGCGGCGAACAGCGCGTCCTGGGCCTTCTCGTCGTCCACCAGCCATTCCAGCGCAACGAGTGCAAGCTGGGTGTCTTCGAACGGGTTGGTGGCATCGCTTTCGATAAAGCGCTCTTCATCGAACAGCGCAACCTGCAGGTTGAAGCGGCGGCGCATTTCCACCAGCCATTGGTGCTGCAGGTTTTCCGGGACCAGGATCAGTACGCGGTTGGCACGGCCCGAGAGCAGTTGGCGATGGATCACCAGGCCTGCTTCGATGGTCTTGCCCAAACCCACTTCGTCTGCCAGCAACACCCGTGGCGCGATACGGTCAGCGACTTCGCGGGCGATGTGCAATTGGTGGGCAATCGGTTGGGCGCGTACGCCACCCAGGCCCCACAGCGAGGACTGCAACTGGCGGCTGGTGTGTTCCAGGGTGTGGTAGCGCAGCGAGAACCACGCCAGCGGGTCAATCTGCCCGGCGAACAGGCGATCACTGGCCAGGCGGAACTGGATGAAGTTGGACAGTTGGGTTTCTGGCAGGGTGACCTGCTCGTTCTGCCCATTGAGGCCGTGGTAGACCAGCAGGCCATCGACGTCGTCGACTTCCTGTACGGTCATTTTCCAGCCTTCGAAATGGGTGATGGTGTCACCCGGCGAAAACCTCACGCGAGTGAGGGGCGCATTCCGTAGCGCATACTGGCGAGTGTCGCCAGTGGCCGGATAGAGCACGGTCAACAAGCGGCCGTCCTGTGCCAGAACGGTGCCTAACCCCAGCTCTGCTTCGCTGTCACTAATCCAGCGTTGCCCCGGTTGATACTGCTGCGCCATGCTGCCTGACTCCCGCCGTGAAAAAGCCGACTATGTTAACGGAACACGGCCCGGCGCCCAAGAACTCTGACAAAAACTACGCTGTTTGTACGGGCAGGCGGAAATTGAATCGACGGGTGGCGGGCACTTGAGAGTGTCGACTGAGTCACAGCTTGGCACGCGGGTGCTCAAGTCGCCCTGCCACCCGCCGACAGCCTGTTGATCAGGAGAATAATTATCATGCTGCCACCCATGCTGCCCGTCAGTGTTGTGCCGGTCACGTCGCAACTCGACCCGGCACGCCAGAAACCGGATATTCCGCCGGTAGTGCCCGTTCAGCCGGGCTCCAACGAGAGCACGATCGACCTGAAAAAAGGCGATGCCGAGCAATCGACCTTTCTGCTGCGCGAAGAGCAGCGTCGCCAGCAGGAGCAGCAGAAACGCCGGCGCGAAGCCGACGACGACGCGGAGCAGCATTTGCCGATTCCCGGCGACTTGCTCAACGCTGACAACACCGTGCCCGTGGCGCCGCTGATCGAAGACGCGCCGCGCCAGGGCCTGTGGGTGGATATCGAGGTTTAATCGTTCAGTTCGCGCAGCGCCTTCACCAGTAACTCAATCTCGTCATCGGTGTTGAGCGGGCTGACGGAGATGCGCGCAATGCTGTTCAACCCACGTGCTTGCATATCCAGCGGGGTGTAGGCCACGCCATTGGCGCCGATGTTGATGCGCTTGCAGGCCAGGCGTTGCTTGAGTTCAAAGCTGTCCCAGCCGGCCAGGTTGAACGCGATCAAGCCTGAATGCGTTCTGCCTAAGTCATGCAAGGTAATTCCCGGTATCTGACGCAGTGCTTCGCGGATTCGCGCGCTGGTCTTCGAGACCCTTTGCCATACTTGCTCAATCCCCAAGTGATTGATTTCTTGCAACGCATTGCCCAGGCCGGCCAGCAGGGCGAAAGAGACTTCGCTGGTTTCAAAGCGCCGGGCGTCGTTGCGCAGGTGGAAGCCTTCGGCGGTCCAGGGCGCTGAAAACACGTCGCGTTGGGCCGGGTTCAGATGCGGCAGAAAATCCGGCCTGATATACAGCAGCGCGGTACCGCGAGGCCCGCGCAGGTGTTTGCGGCCGGCGGACTTGAGCACATCGCACTGCAACGCTTGCACATCCACCGGCACCTGGCCGACGGCTTGGCCCGCGTCGATGAAGTAGGGAATGGTATGCCGCCTGGCCACATCGCCGATGGCCTGGGCCGGGTTGATCAAGCCACCGTTGGCCGGCAGCCAGGTGAGGTCGATCAGCTTCACCTTGGCATCCAGCATCGCCTCCAACGCCACCGGGCAGGCCGCGCCGCTGGCATCGCACGGGATGACCTCCACCCGCGCCCCGGCTTGAACGGCCAGTTCCATGCTCGCCAGGTTACCGCCCCATTCGTGGCGCCCCACTAGAATACGATCGCACGGCTGCCATGGCCCCAGCGCCTGGAAGGCCATGCTCCAGGCCGTCGAGCCACTGCTGGCGAAGGCAATCGATGAGGCGGGCGCATTGAGCAGTTTGCCGGCGGCTCGGCGGGCCTTTTCCACTAAGACGGCACCCTGTTCTCCGGCCTCCATCGGGCCGTCGCGGGCTTCGCGTTGCAGCTGTTCGATGATGGCGTCGAGCGTCGCCTGGCTGGGCAAGGACGCCCCGGCGTGGTTGAAGTGCACGATGCCGGACTGGCAACCGGGCGTGGCTTCTCGCAAGTGCTGGACTTGCAGCGGGGTCATGGCTGCAGCTCGAAAATGGCGTCCACTTCCACGGCGACACCAGCCGGCAGACTGCAGACCCCTACAGCGGTGCGCACGTGCCGGCCCTTGTCGCCGAGGGCATTGACCAGCAGGTTCGAAGCGCCATTGGCGACCAGGCTTTGGCGCTGGAAGTCGGCGCTGCTGGCAATGAACACGCCCAGGCGCATGATGCGCACCACCCGCGACAGGTCATCGCCCAACGCGTCGCTCAATTGCCCCAGCAGGCCCAGCGCCGCCAATTCCGCCGCTTGGGCGCCATCTTCATCGCTGAGAGAATCGCCCAGCCGGCCAATGTAGGCGGGTTTGCCATCGGTCATGGGAATTTGTCCCGAGATGAACAGCTGGTGTTGGCTGATCACATGATTGACGTAGTTGGCAGCGGGTTGGCTGGGCGTGGGCAGTGTCAGGCCGAGGGCGTGTACACGCTGGCGGATTGAATCGGTCATGGTGAAATCCTCTGGTGTCAGAAGGTTCCAGCATGTTGGCGGTGGCGAGGGGCGACAAACGGATAGATCTCAACCGACGTATCGAAAAACCTCACGCGTCGGCACACGCCTGCTTCAACCACTGGCTGAAGCATTCAGCCGCCTCACTGAGCGGGCGCTGAGGTGCGATCAGCCAATAGCCGATATCGCTGTGATAGGGCGGCCAGTCAAAGGCCTCTACCAGGCTGCCGTCATGGAGCCTGCGTTCGATCAGGCGATGGCGGCCCATGGCGATCCCCTGGCCGGCCACGGTCGCTTCGACCACGATGTTGTAGTCATGCAGCATCACGCGGGGGTGGTGATCAAGGTTGACCTGGTAATGGGCCGACCAATCGGTCCACTCGAAAGGGCGGTGGGAGGTCGCCATCAACAGCGCGCCCCTGGCGATCTGCCTGGCTTTGAACCCAGGGCTGCATACCGGTGACAGGGTTTCGGCCATCAGGCGTGTGGCGCGCACGTCGGGCCAGTCGCCCTTGCCGTAGCGGATGGCCAGGTCAACCTCTGCCGTGGCGACGTTGGCCAGTTGAATGGCGGGCAGCAACTCCACTTGGATATGCGGGTAGCACCGTAGAAACTCGGCCAGGCGCGGCGCCAGCCATAACGTGGCAAAGGATGCCAGCAAGCCGATACGCAACACACTGGCGCTGGGCGCACCCCGTTGGTTGCGCGTCGCAGCGGCGATGGCGTCCAGGGCAGGGCGGATTTGCGCGTAGTAATCTTGCCCGGCCAACGTCAGGTCAATCGCACGAGTGCGCCGGATAAACAACGGTTTGCCCAAGTGGTGTTCGAGCTTATGTACCTGGTGGCTCAGCGCGCTTTGGGTCACCGACAACTCGTTGGCCGCCTTGATAAAACTCAAGTGCCGCGCCACGGCCTCGAAGGCGCGCAGGGCCAGCAGCGGTGGAAGGTCGTTGTGCAAGGCCACCTGGATGCGCCTCCTGGGCAGGGTAGAAAGTGCCGATTTTGGTCGATGGCCTGCATTTTGTCGCCCGCTTAATTGCCGTCGGGCGGGGCAGGCCGCATTATTGAGGCATTCCCGCCACGACGTAAGCCAAGCCATGAGTGATGACGACAAGCTGATCGACCTGAACGCCGAACGTGCCAAGCGCGTGCACGACCTCAATGACAAACGCTTGAATGAAGTGCGCCAAGCCTTTGAACAAGCCATGCCCTTGGGCAAGCCCAAGAAAAAGTCCAAGAACAAGCCGAAAAAGCGTTGAAACGCCCTGCATCCATTGATGCAGGTCAGTTATTCCCCTTCTTTACGCCCCGTTGTGGGCGACATTGATCCTGGTCAATTTCCCACTGCGCCTTCTCCATTAACTTAGCCCTATCGCAACAGGGCAAGTGCAGGAGGCCGGTCATGTTTTTCGATAATGTGGTTTTCGCCGGAGTGCTGACTGTTAGCCTCATGGTGCTGTTTTTTGTAGGGTTTGGATTTTTTATCTGGAAAGACGCGAACAAGCGTAAAAAACCTTAAGTCTTTCCGGGTTACATGAGCACGCAAGGCATTTTGGGCGACTTCGGTCGCCCTTTTTTTTGGCTTGATCGTTCCCACGCTCCGCGTGGGAATGCATCCCGTGACGCTACGCGTCACCCGTGCGCGAGTGGGACGCGGAGCGTCCGTGGCGGCATTCCCACGCAGAGCGTGGGAACGAGCATAAAAAAAGGTGCGATCCTCGCGGATCGCACCTTTTTTATTGCCGGCTGGCTATCAGTTGCCCAAAGCCTTGGACGCCAACCAGAACAACCCGGCCGAAAGGCCTACGGTCGCTGGCAAGGTCAATACCCAGGCCATCAGGATGGTCTTGACGGTGCCACCTTGCAGGCCGCTTTTGTTGGCAACCATGGTGCCCGCCACGCCAGAAGACAGGACGTGGGTGGTGGACACTGGCAGGGCGAAGATATTGGCAAAGCCGATCATGGTGGCCGTGGTGATTTGCGCCGACATGCCCTGGGCATAGGTCATGCCTTGCTTGCCGATCTTCTCACCGATGGTCAGTACCACGCGCTTCCAGCCCACCATGGTGCCCAGGCCCAGGGCCAGTGCGACCGCGAGAATCACCCAGAACGGAGCATACTCGGTGGTGGCGGTCAGGTCTTTGCGCAGCTTGTCCAGGTCTGACTTCTCACGGGAGTCCAGGCCTGGCAGCTTGCCGACCTTTTTCGCGGTGTCATCCAGGCAAAGCAGGTAGCGACGCACTTCGATGCGGTGGTCGGCCGTCAGCGAGTGGTAGTCCGAAACGCCCTTGAGGGTGCCCAGCAGCGCGTTGATCGTCGGTTCGGTCTGCTGCGGGTTGCAGCGGAACTTGCCCGGCAGGTCATCCTTCACGCTTTTGCCCAGGGCCAGGAACTCACCGAGGGTCTCGTGGTTGCGCTGGTAGAACTGGTTCAGGTGCAGGGTGGCGTCGCGGGTACGTTCGATCTGGTAAGTGGTGCTGCCCAGGTCCAATACGAACTGCGCCGGCACGATACCGATCAGTACCAGCATGATCAGGCCGATGCCTTTCTGGCCATCGTTGGAGCCGTGCACGAAGCTTACAGCCATGGCCGAAATCACCAGGACCAGGCGGTTCCAGAACGGCGGGTGCTTCTTGTCGTCGAGTTTGCGGCGCTGGTCCGGGGTCTTGTGCATCTTAGACAGCGGGCGCCACCACTTCAGGCCGATCAGCACCAGGGCGGCGACCAGGAAGCCCGCCATCGGCGAGAACACCAGGGAGGCGCCGATATCCACGGCCTTCTGCCAGTTCACACCGTCAGCCAGGGGGATGTCGTTGATCAACGCGTTGGCCAGGCCGACACCAAGGATCGAGCCGATCAGGGTGTGGGAGCTGGAGGCGGGGATACCGAAGTACCAGGTGCCCAGGTTCCAGGTGATCGCCGCCGCCAACAACGAGAAGACCATTGCCAAGCCGTGGCCGGTGTTCACATTGATCAGTAACTCCACCGGCAGCAAGTGCACGATGGCGTAGGCGACACCGACACCGCCGAGCAATACGCCGAGGAAATTGAACACCCCGGAGAAGAACACGGCCAGGTGTGGCGGCATGGCTTTGGTATAGATGACTGTGGCCACCGCGTTAGCGGTGTCATGAAAGCCATTGATGAACTCGAAGGCGAGGACAAAGGCCAGGGCGAGCAACAGGCTCACGAGAACCCAAGCATCCAGTCCGCTGAATAAATCGATCATGAAGGTTTTCTGACCCGGTCGTAAGGGGGCGCGATTATGCCAGAAAACATCAGTAATCGATGCATTAGCTGCTCATCGGTAACAATCTTCCTGGAAAAAAAACCGGCAAGACACACGTATCCCAGGGTTTTCGGGGCTTTGGCAAGTCTTTGATTTATAAAGCGCGGGCCGCGGAAGGCGGGCTTTTGTCATGAAAATGCCATGCCTGAAACATTTGTATGAAATTTCGTGGGTGGCTGTAGGTTACTGACCAGCGGCCGCTGAACCAGTGGTTGACCGGCAGCGACTGCAAGGCGCTGAACTCGACCAAAGTGCTCAGGGCTCCTCGGTCTTGAGTTCCTGCTCGATTTTTTGGATTTCCTGGGCAAATGCCTGATCCAGCAGGCTGGCTCGTTTGCGCCATGGTTTGCGTTCCGGCTCAGGTTGCGCGGCGTAGGTGGTGACTTCCCCGCCGTAGACGTCCTTGTAACGTTGCTCCTGGCGCTCAAGTTCCGCGCGCAGTTCATCTTTCGTCACAGTATTACCTAATTGAGTTGAGTTATTGATTGCGCAGTGTCATGCCTGAAAGTCGTGCTCGGGGCGATTCCAAATAGAACAGTAGAACCGTTCAAGTTGGTATACGGGCCTGAGGGCCGTTCTTTTAAGCGAGTACTTGTGGCCGGCGTTGCCTGCAGCCTGCAATACCTGGTGAGCTCCCCTCCCGATAGTGATACCGGGCTGACCTCTGCACAGGTTGCATTATAGCGACGCATTTGAATAACACTATCATCATGAAGTTAAAAAGCGTCAACGGCGTGCTTGGGTTTTGTTACATATCGCCGACGTATTTGTGAACAGCGTCATCTTCATATCTGTATTCATACTGATAGAAGGGTGAATGCCTACACTTTTCGGCGACATCAGCTAAATCTCAAACGTTATCTGCAGGATCTGCACCCCTGCCGGCCAAATTGCGATAATCGCATGGTTGTCCGATAATCGCCCAATGTTACCGGCGTTGACTTGTGCAGGGCGACCGGCACGGCTTGTAATAGCCGCCAACCCTCCCGTGGTGATAACAAGAGAAGGCCCGTTGAAATGAACGATCAATTGCGCAACTCCTTTGCATCAGTGGCGCCGCCGATCGTGGCTTCACCGGCCAAGCGCATCCAGGCATTCACCGGTGATCCGGATTTCATGACGTCCCTGGCCCGTGGCCTGGCCGTGGTGCAGGCGTTCCAGGAGCGCAAGCGTCACCTGACCATCGCCCAGATCAGCCACCGCACCGAAATTCCCCGCGCCGCCGTGCGCCGTTGCCTGCACACCTTGATCAAGCTCGGCTACGCCACCACGGATGGGCGCACCTACTCGCTGTTGCCCAAGGTGCTGACCCTCGGTCACGCCTATCTGTCGTCCACACCGCTGGCCGTTTCGGCACAGCCTTACCTGGACCGCATGAGCGAGCAGCTCCATGAAGCCTGCAACATGGCTACCCTTGAAGGCGATGACATCCTCTATATCGCTCGTTCCGCTACCACCCAGCGCCTGATCTCGGTTGACCTGTCGGTGGGCGGGCGCCTGCCTGCGTATTGCACGTCCATGGGTCGCATTCTGCTGGCCGCCCTCGACGATGCCTCGCTGCAGGATTATCTCGACCATGCCGACCTGCAAACCAAGACCAGCCGCACACTGACAACACCGCAAGCGTTATTCGAATGCCTGCAACAGGTGCGTCAGCAGGGCTGGTGCATTGTCGACCAGGAACTGGAGCAGGGCCTGCGCTCCATCGCGGTGCCGGTGTATGACGCGTCCGGCCAGGTATTGGCCGCGCTGAATGTCAGCACCCACGCCGGTCGGGTCAGCCGCAGTGAGTTGGAGCAGCGCTTTCTACCGAGCATGCTCAGCGCCAGCCGTGAGCTGAGTGCGCAGCTGTTTGCCTAAGCTGTTCGGTGACCGCACAGATCCCGGCTGGCTCGATTGACGGTGTTTCCCTTGGCTTATTAATGTGCGGCAGCGCTCTGAGGAGCCGCCCAATAAGAATGACGGCCCCAGGTCGTCAGCCCGCCATCGGTGTGGAATAAAAATAATGAATCAGCCTTCTGTCGGTACCACCCTGGACGTACAGTCCTTTATCAACACCCAGCCACTTTCGCGCTATCAGTGGCGCGTGGTGATCCTGTGTTTCCTGATTGTCTTTCTCGACGGCCTCGATACAGCCGCCATGGGCTTTATCGCGCCGGCACTGTCCCAGGACTGGGGCATCGACCGCGCCAGCCTCGGCCCGGTGATGAGCGCCGCGTTGATCGGCATGGTGTTTGGCGCACTCGGTTCCGGCCCGCTGGCCGACCGCTTTGGCCGCAAAGTCGTGCTGGTCGGCGCGGTGTTGGTGTTTGGTGCGTTCAGCCTGGCGTCGGCCTACAGCACCAATGTCGACCAGTTGCTGGTGCTGCGCTTTCTCACCGGTCTGGGCCTGGGCGCCGGCATGCCGAATGCCACCACCTTGCTGTCTGAATACACCCCCGAGCGGCATAAATCCTTGTTGGTGACCAGCATGTTCTGTGGTTTCAACCTCGGCATGGCCGGTGGTGGGTTTATTTCGGCCAAGCTGATTCCCGCGTTCGGCTGGCACAGCCTGTTGCTGATAGGCGGCATCCTGCCGTTGATCCTGGCGGTGGTGCTGTTGGTGTGGCTGCCGGAGTCTGCCCGCTACCTGGTGGTACGCAATCGCGGCACCGACAAGGTACGCAAGACCCTTGCCCCCATCGAGCCAAACATCGTTGCCCAGGCCACTCACTTCAGCGTACCGGAGCAAAAAACCGTCAAGGCCCGCAATGTGTTCGCAGTGATTTTCTCGGGCACCTACAGCGCTGGCACGTTGCTGTTGTGGCTCACGTACTTCATGGGCCTGGTGATTGTTTACCTGCTGACCAGTTGGCTCCCCACTTTGATGCGTGACAGCGGCGCGAGCATGGAACAGGCCGCGTTTATCGGCGCGCTGTTCCAGTTTGGTGGGGTATTGAGCGCGGTGGGCGTGGGCTGGGCGATGGACCGGTTCAACCCGCACAAAGTGATCGGCACTTTTTATCTGCTGGCCGGGGTGTTTGCCTACGCGGTGGGGCAGAGCCTGGGCAACATCACGCTGTTGGCCACCCTGGTGCTGGTCGCCGGGATGTGCGTCAACGGTGCGCAATCGGCAATGCCATCCCTGGCAGCACGTTTCTACCCCACCCAAGGCCGTGCCACCGGGGTGTCATGGATGCTCGGCATCGGCCGCTTCGGCGCGATTCTGGGGGCGTGGATGGGCGCTACTTTGCTGGGCCTGGGCTGGAACTTCGAGCAGGTGCTTACGGCACTGGTGATTCCGGCGGCATTGGCCACGGCAGCGGTGGTGATCAAGGGCATGGTCAGCCATGCCGATGCCACCTGAAACCAATCGCTACCCCTGTGGGAGCTGGCTTGCCTGCGATATCGGTGCTGAATCCACTCGCGCCATCGCAGGCAAGCCAGCTCCCACATTGACCCTGTTCCTTACAATGGTTAGTTAAGTAACAATCGGTTCGATAATCGAACGCTCAGTCGATTATCGGATTGTTCGGTCCATTTCCCCGGCTTAATCTTCAAGCACTTCGGCGCCACCTCAGCGCCTTTTTCGATCAACACCGGGAGCCCAACCCCATGGCTGAAATCCTCACCCTGCGTGATGCGGTCAAGCGCTTCGTGAATGACGGCGATACCGTCGCCCTCGAAGGCTTCACCCACCTGATCCCTACGGCTGCAGGCCATGAAATCATTCGTCAGGGCAAGAAAGACCTGACGCTGGTGCGCATGACGCCTGACCTGATCTACGACCAGTTGATCGGTGCCGGCTGTGCGCGCAAGTTGATTTTCTCCTGGGGCGGCAACCCGGGCGTGGGTTCCCTGCATCGGCTGCGCGACGCGGTAGAGAAACAATGGCCGCAAGCGCTGGAGATCGAAGAGCACAGCCACGCCGACCTGGCCAATGCCTACGTCGCCGGTGCCTCCGGCCTGCCGTTCGCGGTGTTGCGTGCCTACGCCGGTTCCGACTTGCCCAAGGTCAACCCGCTGATCAAGACCGTCACCTGCCCCTTCACCGGCGAAGTGCTGGCGGCGGTGCCGTCGGTGCGTCCGGACATTACCGTGATTCATGCGCAGAAAGCCGACCGCAAAGGCAACGTGCTGCTCTGGGGCATTCTCGGGGTGCAGAAGGAAGCGGCCCTGGCGGCCAAGCGCTGCATCGTCACCGTCGAGGAAATCGTCGACGACCTGAATGCGCCGATGAACAGCTGCGTGCTGCCGACCTGGGCGCTGACGGCGGTGTGTCACGTACCCGGTGGTGCCCATCCGTCCTACGCGCACGGCTACAACGAGCGGGATAACCGTTTCTACCAGGCGTGGGACCCGATTGCCCGCGACCGTGGCACCTTTACCGCCTGGATCGACGAATACATCCACGGCACTGCCGACTTCAGTGAATTCCAGGCCAAGCTGGCCGCCGCGCAGGAGGCTAAGTAATGGCTTATTCCACCAATGAAATGATGACCGTCGCCGCCGCACGACGCCTCAAGAACGGCTCGGTGTGCTTCGTCGGCATCGGCCTGCCATCGAAAGCGGCCAACCTGGCGCGCCTGACGTCCTCGCCGGATGTGGTGCTGATCTACGAGTCGGGCCCGATTGGGGCCAAGCCCAGTGTGTTGCCGCTGTCCATCGGTGATGGCGAGTTGGCGGAGACCGCCGACACCGTGGTGCCCACCGGTGAGATCTTTCGCTACTGGCTGCAGGGCGGGCGCATTGATGTCGGCTTTCTCGGTGCGGCCCAGGTCGACCGTTTCGGCAATATCAACACCACCGTGGTCGGTGATTATCACCAGCCCAAAGTGCGTTTGCCGGGTGCCGGTGGCGCGCCGGAAATCGCAGGTTCAGCCAAGAGCGTGTTGATCATCCTTAAGCAATCGTCCCGTTCGTTTGTGGACAAACTGGACTTCATCACCTCCGTCGGTCACGGCGAAGGTGGCGACTCACGCAAGCGTCTGGGCCTGCCCGGCGCCGGCCCGGTGGGCATCATTACCGACCTGTGCATCATGGAGCCGGAGGAGGGCAGCCATGAGTTCGTGGTCACTGCGCTGCATCCGGGCGTGACCCGCGAGCAAGTGATCGCCGCCACCGGCTGGGCGATTCGCTTTGCCGACCAGGTGAGCACCACCGCTGAACCCACCGAGACCGAACTGACCGCCCTGCGTGACCTCGAAGCGCGCACTGCGGCTGCCCACGGCCAAGCACCGGGAGAAGCCTGATGCGCGAGGTTTTTATCTGTGATGCCATTCGCACACCTATCGGCCGTTTCGGCGGTGGCCTGTCCACGGTGCGTGCCGACGACCTGGCGGCGCTGCCGATCAAGGCGCTGATCGAGCGCAACCCGTCGGTGGACTGGAGCGCCGTAGACGAAGTCTTCCTCGGCTGCGCCAACCAGGCCGGTGAAGATAACCGCAACGTGGCACGCATGGCGTTGCTGCTGGCGGGGCTGCCGGAAAGTATTCCTGGAGTGACCCTCAACCGCCTGTGCGCCTCGGGCATGGATGCCATCGGCACCGCTTTTCGTGCGATTGCCAGTGGTGAAATGGAGCTGGCGATTGCCGGTGGCGTCGAGTCGATGTCCCGCGCTCCGTTTGTGATGGGCAAGGCCGACGCGGCGTTCTCGCGCAACATGAAGTTGGAAGACACCACCATTGGCTGGCGCTTTATCAACCCGCTGATGAAGGCCCAGTACGGCGTGGATGCCATGCCGCAGACGGCCGATAACGTGGCCGATGACTATCAGGTTTCCCGCGCCGACCAGGACGCTTTCGCCCTGCGCAGCCAGCAACGCACCGCCGCTGCCCAGGCCGCCGGGTTCTTTGCCGAGGAAATCGTTCCGGTGCGGGTCGCCCATAAAAAAGGCGAAACCCTGGCGGAACACGATGAACACCCACGGGACACCACGTTGGAAGCCCTGGCCAAGCTCAAGCCGGTCAACGGCGCGGACAAGACCGTCACTGCTGGCAATGCCTCGGGCGTCAACGATGGCGCCGCCGCGCTGATCCTCGCCAGCGCCGAGGCCGTCAAGCAACACGGCCTCACCGCCCGCGCCCGTGTGCTGGGCATGGCCAGTGCTGGTGTCGCCCCGCGCGTGATGGGCATCGGCCCGGTGCCGGCGGTGCGCAAACTGGTGGAGCGCCTTGGGTTGGCTGTCACCGACTTTGATGTGATCGAACTCAACGAAGCCTTCGCCAGCCAAGGCCTGGCGGTGCTGCGCGAGCTGGGTATTGCGGACGATGCGCCCCAGGTCAACCCCAATGGCGGCGCCATTGCCCTCGGCCATCCCTTGGGGATGAGTGGTGCGCGGTTGGTACTGACGGCCCTGCACCAATTGGAAAAAACCGGCGGCAGCAAAGGCCTGGCGACCATGTGCGTGGGCGTCGGCCAAGGCTTGGCCCTGGCGATTGAACGCGTCTGATCAATAAAAGAGGATTGCTCCATGAGTGACAAGCCCGGTTACCGGCGCCCGCAAGCGGGCACTCAACCTGATTACCTGCACCCGGCGTATCAGTCGACGAACCTGCGTTCGCCGTCCCAGCCTTTGGTGTTCCTGCCCCATTCCTTGTCGGAAATCACCGGCCCGACCATCGGCGCCGAACGTATCAATGAGAAGGACAACGACCTGACAGCCCAGCATGAGGGCGAGCCGCAAGGCGAGCGCATCATCATTCATGGCCGTGTGCTGGACGAAAACGGCCTGCCAGTGCCGGGCATCCTCGTGGAGATCTGGCAGGCCAATGCCGCCGGCCGCTACAACCACAAGCGCGACCTGCACGATGCACCCCTGGACCCGAACTTCACCGGCACCGGGCGCACCGTCACCGACGCCGATGGCTGGTACCAGTTCCAGACCATCAAGCCCGGCGCCTACCCGTGGGGCAACCACCACAACGCCTGGCGCCCGGCGCATATCCACTTTTCGCTGTTCGGCCCCAGCGTGCTGACGCGCCTGGTGACGCAAATGTATTTCCCGGGTGACCCGTTGCTGGAGTACGACCCGATCTACAACTGCGTGCCGGATACCAGCGCCAAGCAACGCTTGATCGCTAGCTTCGACCTGGAAAAAACCATTCCTTCCTATGCCCTCGGCTACCGCTGGGACATCGTCCTGCGCGGCCGCGACGCCACGCCGATGGAGAAATGAGATGACACTCAACGCGACCACGTCCCACACCGTCGGGCCGTATTACCACATTGGCCTGACCTGGCTGAACCGTGAAGACCTGACCGTCACCGCCACCCTTGGCGAACGCGTGGCGATCAGCGGGCAGGTGGTGGACGGCAACGGTGATGTCGTCAACGACGCCATGCTGGAAGTCTGGCAGGCCAACGCCGTCGGCAAATATGCTCACCCCGAAGACGAGCAGGACAAAGCGCTCGACCCGAACTTCGAAGGTTTCGGCCGCGTGCCGGTGGATGCCGAAGGGCGTTTTCGTTTTACCACCATCAAGCCGGGCAGTGTGCCGGGGCTCAAGGGCACCACCCAAGCGCCGCATTTGGTGGTGCTGGTGTTTGCCCGTGGGTTGGTGAAGCACTTGCTGACGCGGATTTATTTTGACGGTGAGGCCTTGAACGGCGATGACCCGTTGCTGGCGTGTGTGCCGGCAGGACGTCGTGGCACCTTGATTGCCCAGGCGGATGCGGCAGGGGTATATCAGTGGAATGTGATTTTGCAGGGCACAGATAAGGAAACGGTGTTCTTCGACTATTGAGTTGGCTGTTGACGATCGTTCCCACGCTCTGCGTGGTAATGCATCCCGTGACGCTGCGCGTCACCCGCGAACGGCAGGACGCGGAGCGTCCCATGCGGCATTCCCACGCAGAGCGTGGGAACGATCATCCAGGCTCCACCTATCCAAAAGTCTGCTTGCGGAACAGGGTTGTTGCAAAGTATGTCTAGGCTATAACCGTTCCCACTGAGTAAAAAAACATGACAACAAAAACCAGCCACTACACCGGAGAAGAACGCAGCAAACGGATCTTTGCGATTGTCGGTGCGTCCTCCGGCAACCTGGTCGAATGGTTCGACTTCTACGTCTATGCCTTCTGCGCGATTTATTTTGCCCCGGCGTTTTTCCCCTCGGACGACCCCACGGTGCAGTTGCTCAACACCGCCGGTGTGTTTGCCGCCGGGTTCCTGATGCGACCGATCGGTGGTTGGTTGTTTGGCCGGGTGGCCGACAAGCACGGGCGCAAGAACTCGATGATGATCTCGGTGCTGATGATGTGCGGCGGCTCCCTGGTCATCGCCTTCCTGCCCACTTACAACGACATCGGTGCCTGGGCCCCGGCGCTGCTGTTGGTGGCACGACTGTTCCAGGGCTTGTCGGTGGGCGGCGAATACGGCACCACGGCCACCTACATGAGTGAAGTCGCGCTCAAGGGCCAGCGTGGCTTCTTTGCTTCGTTCCAGTACGTGACCCTGATCGGCGGCCAGTTGCTGGCGGTGCTGGTGGTGGTGATCCTGCAACAGATCCTCAGCGAAGAAGAACTGCGTGCCTGGGGCTGGCGCATCCCGTTTGTGATCGGCGCCATAGCCGCCGTGATCTCCCTGCTGCTGCGTCGCACCCTGAAAGAAACCACCAGCAAGGAAATGCGCGAAGACAAGGACGCCGGCAGTATCGTCGCGCTGTTTCGCGACCACGGCAAAGCCTTCATTACGGTGCTGGGCTACACCGCCGGCGGCTCGCTGATTTTCTATACCTTCACCACCTACATGCAGAAGTACCTGGTGAACACCGTCGGCATGCACGCCAAGACGTCGAGCTACATCATGACCGGCGCGCTGTTCCTGTACATGTGCATGCAGCCGTTGTTCGGCATGTTGGCCGACAAGATCGGCCGGCGTAATTCGATGCTCTGGTTTGCCGGCCTTGGCACGCTGTTTACCGTGCCGATCCTGCTGACCTTGAAAACCGTGACCAGCCCGTTTTTGGCATTTGTGCTGATCACCCTGGCCTTGGCGATTGTCAGCTTCTACACCTCCATCAGCGGCCTGGTCAAAGCGGAGATGTTTCCGCCGCAGGTGCGTGCCTTGGGCGTGGGCCTGGCCTATGCGGTGGCTAACGCGGTGTTTGGCGGTTCGGCAGAAGTGGTTGCGCTGAGCCTCAAATCCATCGGCATGGAAAACACATTTTATTGGTACGTCACCGCGATGATGGCGGTGGCCTTCCTGTTCAGCTTGCGCCTGCCGAAACAGGCGGCGTACCTGCATCACGATCTGTAAGGGATGAGTTATGACGTTGCGCACGAGCAATCAACTGTTCGACGCTTATTTGACCGCTGACAGCATGGCCGAGGTGTTCTGTGACCAGGGGCGCTTGCAGGGCATGCTGGATTTCGAGGCGGCGCTGGCTCGGGCGCAGGCCCGGGTTGGGTTGATTCCCCAGTCCGCCGTCGCACCGATTGCCCAGGCGTGCCTGGCGTCGCTGTATGACGTGGACGCCCTTGGCAGCGCGATTGCCACGGCGGGCAACTCTGCGATTCCATTGGTGAAGGCGTTGGGCAAGTTGATCGCCAGTGAGGATGCCGACGCCGAGCGTTATGTCCACCTGGGCGCAACCAGTCAGGATGTGATGGACACCGGCTTGGTGCTGCAACTGCGCCGTGGGGTGGAATTGATCGAGGCCGACCTGGCTCGCCTGGGGGAGGTGTTGGCCGCCCAGGCCCAGCGTTACGCCAGCGTGCCGTTGGCCGGACGCACCTGGTTGCAGCACGCGACGCCGGTCACCCTGGGGATGAAAATCGCCGGTTGGCTGGGCGCGGTGACGCGCAGTCGCCAGCGCCTGGCCGAGTTGAAGCCGCGCCTGCTGGTGCTGCAATTTGGCGGCGCCTCGGGCACCTTGGCCGCGCTCGGCGAACACGCCATGCCTGTGGCCGAGGCCTTGGCCGCCGAGTTGCAACTGGGCTTGCCGGAGCAACCCTGGCACACCCAGCGTGACCGCCTGGTGGAGTTTGCCAGCCTGCTCGGTCTGATCGCCGGTAGCCTCGGCAAGTTGGGCCGCGATATCAGCCTGTTGATGCAGACCGAAGCGGCGGAGGTGTTCGAGCCTTCGGCGCCGGGCAAGGGCGGTTCGTCCACCATGCCGCACAAGCGTAACCCGGTGGGCGCCGCGGTGCTGATCAGCGCAGCCACCCGCGTACCCGGCCTGGTGGCGACAATGTTCAGCGCCATGCCCCAGGAGCACGAACGCAGCCTGGGCTTGTGGCACGCCGAATGGGAAACCTTGCCAGAGATTTGCCGCTTGGTGTCCGGTGCCTTGCATCAGGCAATTCTGGTCAGTGAAGGGCTGGAGGTGAATGCCGAACGCATGGCACAGAACCTCGACCTGACCCAAGGCCTGGTACTGGCCGAAGCGGTGAGTATCGTGCTCGCCCAACGCTTGGGCCGTGACACCGCGCACCATCTGCTGGAACAGTGCTGCAAACGTGCGGTCGCCGAGCAGCGCCATTTGCGCGCGGTACTGGCGGATGAGCCGCACGTCACCGCCGAGCTGTCGGCGGCTGAACTGGATCGCCTGCTCGACCCTGCCCACTACCTGGGCCAGGCGTCTACCTGGGTCACGCGTGCGGTGACCGAACATTTTGCTTTGACTGCCTGAGGAGACCGCTGTGGCTTTTGTACAACTCGCCGAGGGCGAACTGCATTACCAACTCGAGGGGCCCGCCGACGCACCGGTATTGGTGCTGTCCAATTCCCTGGGTACCGACCTGCATATGTGGGACCTCCAGATACCGGCCTTCACCGAGCATTTTCGTGTGCTGCGATTCGACACCCGTGGCCACGGCCAATCCCTGGTGACCGAGGGGCCTTACAGCATCGAGCAACTGGGCCGAGACGTGATCGCGCTGCTGGATGCGCTGGATATCCAGAAGGCGCATTTTTGCGGACTGTCCATGGGTGGCTTGATCGGCCAGTGGCTGGGTATTCATGCCGGCGAGCGCCTGCAACGCCTGGTGGTGTGTAATACCGCGGCCAAGATCGGCACGCCCGAGGTGTGGAACCCGCGTATCGAAATGGTCCTGCGTGATGGCGCAGCCGCGATGGTGGCGCTGCGCGATGCGTCGATTGCGCGCTGGTTCACCGCGGATTTCGCCGCTGCCAACCCGCATCAGGCCAAGCAGATCACCGACATGCTCGCGGCCACGTCACCCGAGGGGTATGCCGCCAACTGCGGCGCCGTGCGCGATGCGGATTTTCGTGAGCAATTGTCCTCGATCAAGGTGCCGACCCTGGTGATTGCCGGCACCGAAGACGCGGTGACGCCTCCAGCCGGCGGCCACTTTATCCAGAGCCATGTGCAGGGTGCCGAGTATGCCGAGTTCTATGCGGCGCACCTGTCCAACGTGCAGGCCGGTGCTGCGTTCAGCGACCGGGTGATCGAATTTCTGCTGGCCCGCTGAGGAGCTATTTGTGGACGAAAAACAACGTTACGCCGAGGGCCTGCAGGTGCGCCGTGAAGTACTGGGCGATGCCCATGTCGACCGCAGCCTCAATGCCCTGACTGAGTTCAACAGCGAGTTCCAGGAAATGATCACCCGCCATGCCTGGGGTGACATCTGGACCCGCCCCGGCCTGCCTCGGCATACCCGCAGCCTGATCACCATCGCGATGCTGATCGGCATGAACCGCAGTGAAGAACTGAAACTGCACCTGCGTGCCGCCGCCAGCAACGGCGTGACCCGCGCCGAGATCAAGGAGGTGTTGATGCAGAGTGCGATTTACTGTGGGATCCCGGCGGCGAATGCGACGTTTCATTTGGCTGAGTCAGTGTGGGATGAGTTGGGCGTGGAGTCCCGAGGTTCGGCCTGATAGACGCTGGCCCTGTTTCTAATAATCCTCTCTGAGTGGCAGTTGGAATTCTTCTCTGAGTGTGTTTTCAGTGAACGGCTTCGGGTTGGTTGTGGTGGGTTTCGCAAATGGACTGTTGATGAAGTTGAACGGCCGTGCGTCGGTGGGTAATCCAACCGCTTGGTGTTCTTCATCGCGTTCCCCGCGGGGCTTATGCTCCCGATTTGTTCTCCCGGGTAGCACGGTGCCGTTGGCTCCGTTATACGCATGAGCCATCTCATGGTACAGAGCCACAATGGGACCACTTCCATCAAACATGGAAAAGGAGGGGTTGTAATGTATTTCGCCTGCGTTCGCGACGTCCCCGGGTTGGTTGGAAATAATTTTTCCGTAGTCGGATGGTGTTAATCCTACTAAGTCGTCTGTTATTGAAATGCCCCCGAAGTCTTGCCCTCTCGAATGGTCTTTAGATTCTAAGTCCTTAGGCCTGTTTGTGGAAAAGTGTTTTTTTAGTTTTGAATTGTTGTAGTAGTAGTAAGCGTTTTCGTCGGCGGTTTCTTTAATTAGCGTAGGGGCATCATTACGTTTTGCTGCCGAGTCACCCTCAGCTAACATCTGCTTGCCTACCGGCGAGAGGCGTAATAGGTCAATATCATCGTTTACGTTTTGTACGAAATCTTGAGAGCCGTCAACAAGATACCCGCTGTGTCCCAGTTCCTTGTAGGCGGTGTGAGTCAATGTCGAGCCCGAGGTACGATGAATTTCATCCGTTGGTTTGGCGTAGATTACGGTGTCGTCACTGTGCGTGCGAACGATGTTTTTATCGCGACCGGTATATACGGTCGCCTTGCCGTGAGTGACGATGAGGTTTTCGCCTTTACCTCCGTGCAAAATAGTCGGGTTATCAAGAGTGTTTTTTGTGACAATCATAAAGTCGTGACCCTCCCCCCCGTCCATGTACAAAACTCGTCCTTCAACGCCCTCGCCAGCTTGCATGCGGTCATTGCCATTATTGCCTCTGAGCATGCCATGACCGGTACCGGCGATCATCAGATCGTCGCCGTCCCCTCCGAATGCTTTACCATCGCCTCTGCCGAGTTTGAGCGTGTCGTTGCCTGACCCTCCGCGCATGAGGGTGTATCCTGAACCCGCCTGGGCGTAATCATTGCCTTCCCCTAAGTCGATATCGACAGGGAATTCAACATCCGAGTCGACAAGCACACAGTCGTCGCCCCCGTTTGTTTTGATCCGCAAGCAGAAGATTGGGGTATTTATGAACGCCATGTTATTTAGTTGGTAGGGTATTTCATTGATGAGTACAGTTAAACTTTCGCCGGGTCCTTTTTTTATTCTGATGCGGTCATGGGTGTTACCTGTTTCAATTACCAAGTGGCTGTCTGCGATAGTGGCAGGCTTTCGATCCGGGCTATTGATGGTTACCTCATGAGTTATTTTTACATTCTTGTCGTGTCGTAATGTTTCAGAGTTGATGTATTTTTCTTTGCCTGCGAGTTGGTCTGGTGTAAAACGTGAGAATGCGTTTAACCTGTGGCGACGGTACTTGTCGTAGCGAGGGTCGCTGAAACCGGGGATTTCAATAATAGTCGCCGTTGCAATGCTGGAAGGCCCAGAGGCAAGTGAGGGCGATGAAAGTATCGGGGCAGCGTTTGGTATTTGGGTGAAGGAAGACTGAGTGATCATTGGTTACCTGTAGATGAAGGATTGCGTGCCTCTTTATTGGCGAACTTTGAGGGTTGGTTCCTTATGTCTGTATCTACCGGTAAGTCCAATTGTTGCGGAACGCTTAGTTTGCGTCGGCGCCCCACAGCCAGTGCCATAGCCCCCGGCAGAAGTACCGCTTCGTTTGCAATTTTCACCGAGCGGGCGAGGGTTGCGCGTTGTAGTTGGGTGTGACCCGTAGCGAGATCAAGGAGGTGCTCGAGCCGTGTTGGCGGCGTTCAATGCCTGCTGACGACAACGATCGTCGACAACTCTATGCGCTCGGTATTGGCGGGGGGCGCTGTTATAAATGACAGTTTTATAGTGTTTTTAGAATGATCATTTTTGCAAATAGATATATAGGTCGGTACGACTTTCCCTCTTAGTGAGTATCTGCATCCCACACCCAATTCCACACCCCCGGCAGATTCACAGGCTCGTTCACTTCCTTGATCGTACGTGCCATCGCCGCGCGTTGCAGCTGGGCCGTGTCGGTGTAGAACGGCTCGGCAGCGGTCGTCAACCCGTTGACCCGAGCGCTGTCCATCAGGATCTGCAAGTACTCCTTCATATGCCGCGCGGTGTAGCGATTGATGTCATGGAAGGTCACCACCACCGGGATCACCCCCTCCACCTTTGGCAGCTCACCCAAGGCGATGCGTTCGCGTACCACCGACAGTTGCCGATACAGGTTGGCCCGCCGACGCGGGCTGGCGTTGAAGCCCCAGATCTTGCCGTCATTGGCACTCAAGTCCGTCAGCAGTACGTGCATGCCGTGGCGTTGGTAGGCGGCGAAGGTGCGCTTGTCGTAGTTCCAGAAGGGGGGGCGTACCAGCACGGGGCGCGCCCCCGTGATGGCGGCAATGTCTGCGGCCCCTTCGGTAAGGGTGTGTTCCAGGGTGGCGTCGTTCAGCCAGCGATGATTGGTGTGAAACGCCGTGGCGGTGTGAAAGGCCAGGACATGGCCAGCGGCGAATTCACGTTCCATGGTCTTGCGCCCCCGGGCACTGCCGCCGGAGCGAGCGGCTTCGGTCTGCAGGAAGAACACCGCCTTGATCCCCGGCAGCACCGGGTTGTTGGCCAGGTCCGCCACTACCGAACGGCTCGGATTGTTGTAGCCCGAGGCGCTTGGGCCGTCATCGAAAGTCAGCAAAAAGCGGATCGGCGCCTGGGCCAGCAGGCGCTGTTCGGTCTGTGGCGTCAGGGCGATGGGGGCGCTGATGCAGCCCCCCAGGCTCAAGGCCAGGGCAAACAGTGCGATTGCTGTAGCGAAGGATTTCATGCCGTGCGGCGCCCGAGTAAAGGCCGCTGCTGGGGGGATCAGCAGCGGCAGGCGCGCACCATACAGTAAGTGCTATGCCGGTTTACAGCAGACTGATCGGATAGCTGACGATCAACCGGTTCTCATCGAACTCGTTGTTGCTGTAGTCCCTGCGCATGCTCGAATTGCGCCAGCGCACGTTGAGGTTTTTCAGCGTGCCGCTTTGCACCGTATAGCCTACTTCGGTCTCGCGGCCCCATTCCTTGCCGTCGGTGATGGTGCCGGTGTGCACGTTGCTGCCGCTGATATAGCGGTTCATCAGGGTCAGGCCCGGTACACCGAGGGCGGCGAAGTTGTAGTCGTGGCGAACCTGCCAGGATTTTTCCTGTGCGTTGTCATAGCTGGAGTTGTAGCTGTCGTTGGCCAGGGTGCCGCCGCTGGTGCCGTTGACGCGCATCCAGGCACTGTCGCCGGTGAGTTTTTGCAGGCCGACGTAGAAGGTGTTGCCGCCGTACCTGGCCGAGAACAAACCGGACCAGGTTTTGTTGTCCAGGTCGCCGGCGCGGGCGCTGCCGTCGTCCTTGCCGTAGAAGAAGCCCAGGTTGGCGCCCAGGGTCCAGTCGCCCACAGGCTGGCTGTGGATCAGATTGACGAACTGCTGGCTGTAGATGTCCTTGAGCTGGGCATTCCACACGCCGACTTGGGTGCGTTTGTCGTTGAACGCGTATTCGGCGCCCTGGAAATTGAAACGGTCGGAGGTGAAGGCGGTTTTGCCGAACATCGACATGTCGCTCATGCTGCCGTCGTCCCGCGGGCTGTTGGCGCGGAATTGGCCGCCATAGAGGGTCAGGCCGTCGATTTCCTTCGAGGTGATCTGCCCACCACGCAGGGTCTGTGGCAGGGAGCGGCCATCGTCGGAACGCAGGATCGGCAGCACCGGCATCCATTCGCCCACCTTCAGCTCGGTCTTGGAAAAGCGCGCCTTGAATGCCACGCCCAGCCGACCAAATTCATCGGCTGGCCGACCGTCATGGTCCAGCGGCAGCAACTGCGTGCCGCCCGTGCCACGCCCGCCATCAAGCTTGAGCGAGTACAAGCCCAGCACATCCACACCAAAACCGACTGTGCCTTGGGTGAACCCGGACTTGGCGTCGAGAATGAAACTTTGCGTCCACTCCTGCGCGCCACCCTGAGCCTTCGTAGGATTGGTGTAGTTGCGGTTGAAGAAGAAATTACGCAGGTTGAGGTTGGCGCTGGCGTCTTCGAGAAAGCCGTGATCCTGGGCGAGAACGGGCAGGGCAGAACTGGCGACAGCAGCCGCCAGCAACAGCTGGCGCGGTTGGAAAGTGCTCATGGTGTGGACCTGTTGTTATTGGGTTTATGCAGGTGGCGGCCATGGTGCGCGGCGGTGCGGGGGCGATGAAAGTAGGGGAAGGTGGGTTGTGGGCGATGATCGAACGCAAGTTGTAAGGGCAACAATGCAGGCATAAAAAAACCGCTTCCGGTGAGGGAAGCGGTTTTTCACACCTGCGCTATCAGAACAACTTCAACGGCGGTGCTTGTTCTTTCAACGGCTCGTTCTTCGCAGTCTGCTCGTTCCAGCCACCGCCGAGGGCCTTGTACAGGTTGACCTCGCTGGTGAGCTGCGCCAGGCGATCGGTGATCAGCGATTGCTGGGCACTGAACAGTTGGCGCTGGGCGTCGAGGAAGGTCAGGTTGCTGTCGACACCAATGCGGTAGCGACGCTCGGCCAGGCGGTAGTAATCCTGGTTAGCCTCGACGAAGCCGCGTTGGGCATCCAGTTGCTGCTTGTAGGTCGCACGCGCGGCCAAGCCGTCGGAGACTTCCTGGAAGCCGGTCTGGATGGCCTTCTCATAGTTGGCCACGTTGATCTCTTTCTGGATCTTCGAGTAGTCCAGGCTTGCGCGCAGGCTACCGGCGTTGAAGATCGGGATGTTGATCTGCGGGGCAAACGCCCAGGTACCCGAACCGCCTTTGAACAGGCCACCCAGGGTAGGGCTGGCAGTACCGGCGCTGGCGGTCAGGCTGATGCTCGGGAAGAACGCCGCACGGGCCGCGCCAATGTTGGCGTTGGCGGCCTTGAGGTTGTACTCGGCTTGCACGATGTCTGGGCGACGTTGCAGCAGGTCCGAGGGCAACCCGGCAGGCACTTCGCTGAGCAGGTCATCGGACAGCGGTTTGCTGGCGATATTCGCCGGCAGGCCGGTGCCCAGCAGCAGGGTCAGGCTGTTTTCGTCCTGGGCCACCTGGCGGGTGTAACGGGCCAGTTGCACACGAGCGTTTTCCACCGAGGTGCGTGCCTGGCTGAGGTCGAGGGCCGAGGCCACGCCGACTTCATTGCTGCGCGAGGTGAGCTTGTAGCTCTGCTCGAAGGCCGCCAGGGTGTCCTGGGTCAGCTTGAGCAGCTCCTTGTCGGCCTGCCAGGTCAGGTAGGCATTCGCCACGCTGGCCACCAGGCTGATTTGGGTGCTGCGGCGCGCTTCTTCAGTGGCGAAGTACTTTTGCAGCGCTTCTTCACTGAGGCTGCGCACGCGGCCGAACAGGTCCAGCTCATACGAACTGATACCAAGGCCCGCCGAGTACTGGCTGGCGATGGTCGATTCGCCGGTCTGCGACAGCTTGGCCGGGGTGCGCGAACGGCTGCCGTTACCGGTGGCCGATACCGCCGGGAACAGGTCGGCACGCTGGATCTGGTATTGCGCTGCATAGGCGTCGATGTTCAGCGCCGCGACACGCAGGTCACGGTTGTTCACCAACGCGGTCTGGATCAATTGTTGCAGGGCAGGGTCATGGAAAAACTGCTTCCAGCCTTGCTCGGCAGCGGCCTGGCTCGGCGCCTGGGCCGACGAATACGCCGGCCCCTGCGGGAACTGCGCGGCCACCGGCGCTTCGGGACGCTGATAGTCAGGTATCAGCGAGCAGCCACTGAGCACGAATGCGGTGACGGCTAGGGAAAGTAGCGACTTGCTCATTGGCCAGCCTCTTTAGGAGTTTCAGTAGTGTCTTTCTTTTTGCGTTCGCCAGCGGCGGACACGGTTGCGTAGAACAGTGGCACCCAGAAGATCGCCAGCACAGTGGCCGTGATCATACCGCCGATAACGCCGGTACCGATTGCGTGCTGGCTGCCTGAACCGGCGCCGGTGGAGATTGCCAGCGGCAATACGCCGAGCATGAACGCCAACGAGGTCATGATGATCGGGCGCAGACGCATGCGGGATGCTTCGATAGCCGCCTCGACGATGCCTTTGCCTTGCTCATGCAGTTCCTTGGCGAATTCCACGATGAGGATGGCGTTTTTCGCCGCCAGGCCCACCGTCACCAACAGGCCCACCTGGAAGAACACGTCGTTGGACAAACCGCGCATGCTGGTGGCGATCAGTGCACCGATCACACCCAGAGGTACAACCAGAATCACCGCGATCGGGATCGACCAGCTTTCGTACAGTGCCGCCAGGCACAAGAACACGACCAGCAGCGACAGTGCGTACAGTGCTGGCGCCTGGGAACCGGAAAGGCGTTCTTCGTACGACAGGCCTGTCCAGGCGTAACCGACACCGGCCGGCAGTTCTTTGGCGATGCGTTCGACTTCGGCCATCGCATCACCGGTACTGTAGCCCGGTGCCGGGGTACCGAGGATTTCCATCGCCGCTACACCGTTGTATCGCGAAAGCTTGGGCGAACCGTAGATCCACTTGCCCGACGAGATGGCCGACAGCGGCACCATTTTCCCGTCGTTGCTGCGCACGTACCATTTGTCCAGGTCTTCGGGCGACATGCGGCTGGCGGCGTCGCCTTGTACATACACCTTCTTCACGCGACCACGGTCGATGAAGTCGTTGATGTAGCTACCACCCAAGGCAATGGCCAGGGTCTGCTGGATATCCGCCAGGCTGATGCCTTGGGCACTGGCTTTCTCGTCGTCAACGGTCAGCTCGTACTGCGGCTCGTCGTTCACGCCGTTAGGACGCACGCCGGCCAGCACCTTGCTTTGTGCCGCCGCACCCAGGAACTGGTTACGTGCAGCCATCAGCTTGTCGTGGCCGACGCCACCCTGGTCTTGCAGGAACACGTCGAAACCCGTGGCGTTACCCAACTCCAGCACCGAAGGCGGCACGATGGCGAAAACCATGGCGTCCTTGAAGGCCCCGAAGAAGTAACCCTGGGCACGCTTGGCCACTTCGAACACCGACTGGCTCGAATCACGCTCATCCCACGGCTTGAGCATCACGAACGCAAGCCCGGAGCTCTGGCCACGACCGGCGAAGTTGAAGCCGTTCACGGTAAACACCGACTTCACGGCCTTGCCTTCGCCTGGCTCGCCTTCCTTGTCGTTCAGCAGGAAGGCGCGCATGTCGTCGACGACTTTCTGCGTGCGCTCAGCCGAAGCACCGACCGGTGTCTGCACCTGGGCGAAGATCACACCCTGGTCTTCCTCAGGCAGGAACGCGCTTGGAATACGGGTGAACATCCAGATCATGCCGGCCAGGATCAGCGCATACACCAGGAATGCCGGGATCTTGTGCTTGATCATGCCGCCCACGCCGCGCTCGTACTTGAGTACGCCACGGTCGAAGGTGCGGTTGAACCAGCCGAAGAAGCCGCGCTTGGGCTGGCCGTGTTTTTCCGGATCAATCGGCTTGAGCATGGTGGCGCACAAAGCCGGGGTGAAGATCAGGGCAACCAGCACCGACAACGCCATCGCCGAAACGATGGTGATGGAGAACTGCCGGTAGATCACACCGGTGGAACCACCGAAGAACGCCATCGGCAGCAGTACCGCCGACAGTACCAGGGCAATACCCACCAGGGCACCCTGGATCTGGCCCATGGACTTGATCGTTGCTTCCTTGGGCGACAGGTGCTCCTCGGCCATTACCCGTTCGACGTTTTCCACCACGACGATGGCATCGTCCACCAGCAAGCCGATGGCCAGGATCATGCCGAACATGGTCAAGGTGTTGATGGTGAAGCCGCACGCCGCCAGGATCCCGAAGGTACCCAGCAATACCACCGGTACGGTCATGGTGGTGATGATGGTGGCACGGAAGTTCTGCAGGAACAGGAACATCACCAGGAACACCAGCACGATCGCTTCGACCAGAGTGTGAACCACACCGGAGATCGATTCGGTCACGACCGGGGTGGTGTCATAGGGCACCACCGCCTTCATGCCAGGCGGGAAGAACGGCTCCAGGGACTTCACTGTTTCGCGGATGGCCTTGCCGGTGTCCAGTGCGTTGGCACCGGCCGCCAGCTTGATCGCCATACCCGAGGCCGGCTTGCCGTTGAACTGTGCACTGATGCTGTAGTTCTGGCCGCCCAGTTCGATGCGCGCGACGTCACCCAGGCGAACCTGGGAGCCGTCGGTGTTCACCTTCATCAGAATCTTGGCGAATTCTTCGGTGCTTTGCAGGCGCGTCTTGCCGATGATCGTGGCGTTCAGCTGGGTGCCGGGCAGGGCAGGCAGACCGCCCAGTTGACCGGTGGCCACCTGCACGTTCTGGGCCTTGATGGCATTGCTGACGTCCACTGGCGTGAGCTGGTAATTGTTCAGTTTGGCCGGGTCGAGCCAGATACGCATGGCGTACTGCGAACCGAACACCTGGAAGTCACCCACCCCCGCGGTACGGGAGATCGGGTCCTGGATGTTGGACACGATGTAGTTGGAGAGGTCGTCCTTGGTCATGCTGCCGTCTTCCGACACCAGACCGATCACCATCAGGAAGTTCTTCACCGACTTGGTCACGCGGATACCCTGTTGCTGCACTTCTTGCGGCAGCAGTGGGGTGGCCAGGTTGAGCTTGTTCTGTACCTGGACCTGAGCGATATCCGGGTTGGTACCCTGGTTGAAGGTCACGGTGATGGTCATGCTGCCGTCGGAGTTACTGTCCGAGGAGACATAACGCAGGTTGTCGATACCGTTGAGCTGTTGCTCGATGACCTGCACCACGGTGTCCTGCACGGTTTGTGCGGAAGCGCCTGGGTAGGTCACCTGGATATCAATGGCCGTTGGCGCAATGGCCGGGTATTGGTTGATGGGCAACTTCAGGATCGAGAGTGCCCCGACCAGCATGATCACCAGGGCAATTACCCAGGCGAAAATGGGACGGTCGATAAAAAATTTCGACATGGATTACTCCCCTTGACCAGCAGCGGCAGCAGGCGCTGCGGCAGTACCGGCGGGTTTAGCGTTGGAGGCTTCCGTGACCTTCACCTCGGCGCCTGGCTTGACGTACTGCAAGCCTTCGGTGATGACGCGATCACCGGCATTGAGGCCTTTTTCCACCAGCCAGTAGGCACCGGCGGTACGGTTGGCAACCAGTTCGCGTTGCTCGACCTTGTTGTCCTTGTTCACAATCAGCGCGGTCGGAATGCCGCGCAGGTCACGGGTCACGCCTTGTTGCGGAGCCAGGATGGCTTTGCTGTTCACACCGGCCAGCAACTGGGCGTGTACGAACATGCCCGGCAGCAGCACGTGGTCAGGGTTGGGGAACACGGCGCGCAGGGTCACGGAACCGGTGGTCTGGTCGACCGACACTTCGGAGAACTCCAGCTTGCCGTCCTGGGCGTAGGCCGTGCCGTCTTCCAGGGTCAGCTTGACCTTGGCAGCGTTGTCGCCGGCTTTTTCCAGTTGGCCGCTGGCCAGGTCGCGACGCAGCTTGAGCATTTCAGCTGAAGATTGCGTGACGTCGACGTAGATCGGGTCCAGTTGCTGGATCACCGCCATGGCGTCGGCCTGGCCATTGCTGACCAGTGCGCCTTCGGTTACCGAAGAACGGCCAATACGCCCGGAGATCGGCGCGTACACCTTGGTGTAGCGCACGTTGATCTGGGCGGTTTGAACGTTTGCCTCGGCAGTCATGCGGTTGGCAACGGCGGTGTCGTATTCCTGACGGCTGACGGCTTGTTCATCGACCAGTTGCTTGTAGCGATCGGTGATGGACTTGGTCTGGGTCAGGCTCGCTTGTGCGCTTTTGAGCGTGGCTTCATACACCGACGGGTCGATCTGGTAGAGCTGTTGCCCTTCCTTCACGTCGGCGCCTTCCTTGAACAGGCGCTTGAGAATGATGCCGTTGACCTGCGGCCGAACTTCCGCAATGCGGAAGGCCGTGGTGCGGCCTGGCAGCTCGGTGGTCAGGGTATAGGCTTGCGGTTGAATGGTGACCACGCCGACCTGAGGGGTTTGAGCGGGCGGTGCCGCTTCTTCCTTTTTACATCCGCTGAGCAGCGATGCCAGGGCGACGGCAGTGACCAGAGCGGTAACAGCTGGCTTAAGTTGCATGAAGATCCTCGGGTCAGGCGCGCAGAGTGCGCACAAGAAGTGTGGAAGGGTAAAAAACAAGCCGTGAGTGGATAAGTAGCTTGCTACGCAATATACTTACGTTCATGGTTGTTTGTAAACTCTTGACAGGCTTCGCGCAATGTTGACAAAGCACCGCCGCAAGCCTCGATTCTAGTACGTTCGGCGCCCATGACGGCGTCGTCCCACAATTATTCAGATGACGGTCAAGTACCGTCCACAGTGTCCCGATTGAGGTTTTACTGCCATGGTTCGTCGCACCAAAGAGGAAGCTCAGGAAACGCGCAGCCAGATTCTCCAAGCCGCCGAGCAAGCCTTTTATGAGCGTGGCGTAGCGCGTACCACCCTGGCGGACATCGCCGCGTTGGCGGGCGTGACGCGTGGGGCTATCTATTGGCATTTCAGCAATAAGTCCGATTTGCTCCAGGCCTTGCTCGATACGCTGCACGAACCCCTGGACGAATTGGCCCGGGCGAGTGAAAGCGAGGATGAAGTCGACCCGCTGGGCTGTATGCGCAAGCTGCTGATTCATCTCTACCATGAAGTGGCCCTGGACCCGAAAACCCGGCGCATCAACGAGATTCTGTTTCATAAGTGCGAGTTCACCGATGAAATGTGTGACATGCGCCGCCAACGCCAGACCCACAGCCTGGAATGCAACCTGCGTATCAGCCTGACGTTGCGTAACGCGGTTCATCGCGGGCAACTGCCTGAAAATCTCGACACCACCCGTGGGGCTGTCTGCATACATGCCTTCATCCACGGTTTGATCGGCCAGTGGCTGCTGGTCCCCGATAGCTTTGAACTGCACCAGGACGCCGAGCGCTGGGCTGATATAGGGCTGGACATGCTGCGCCTGAGCCCCAGCCTGCGCAATTGAAACAAAATGCGTAATTGCAACCCGTTGTGTCAACAGTAAAGCCTAAGGACGGTCAATCGTCCTTCTGGCTGATTTGTGGGGTGACTTTATATACGGCCTGGCGGGCGGTTGATAGGTAGCCGGCTAAGTATTTTGTAGCGATATTGTTGCCGTTCTGTGAAGCGATGTTTCCAGGGGGGCTACAGACAGGCACAAATGTGGGAGGGGACTTGCTCCTGACACTGTAGGAGCGAGCTTGCTCGCGAAAAACTTCAACGATAACGCGTGCTTCCTGAGTGAACGCGGCGCCTGTTAGTTTCTCGCGAGCAAGCTCGCTCCTACCGCATTGGGTTTGCGGGTTAGGTTAGATCGGCAGCGTCGGGTAGTCGATGTAACCCACCGGGCCTTTGCCATAGAAAGTTTCGGGGTGCGGCTCGTTCAACGGCGCATCGGCCTTCAGTCGCGCCGGCAGGTCCGGGTTGGCGATAAAAGGAATACCAAAGGCCACTGCATCCGCCTTGCCCGCCGCCAGCCAGGCGTTGGCGCTGTCTTTGGTGAAACGTTCGTTGGCGATGTATACGCCGCCGAAGGCTTTTTTCAGCTGTGGA
This sequence comes from Pseudomonas sp. WS 5503, assembly GCF_012985385.1. Classification (NCBI taxonomy): domain Bacteria; kingdom Pseudomonadati; phylum Pseudomonadota; class Gammaproteobacteria; order Pseudomonadales; family Pseudomonadaceae; genus Pseudomonas; species Pseudomonas sp. WS 5503. The sequence goes on along the minus strand of NZ_JAAQWI010000001.1, from coordinate 532,646 downwards.
CCAAGGCTGTCTGCGCCTTCTTTTTCGCGGGAGCAGATGAAGGCGATGCCGCGCTTGCCCAGTTCGCTGGCGACGTAGGTGAAGGTCTCGGCGAGGTTGTCGTCACCCATGTCATGCGCGTCAGCACGCGGTGCCAGGTGCACGCCCACGCGGCCGGCGCCCCAGACTTCGATGGCGGCGTCGGTGACTTCCAGCAACAGGCGCGCACGGTTTTCCAGGGAACCACCGTACTGGTCGGTGCGCTGGTTGGTGCTGCTCTGCAGGAACTGGTCAAGCAGGTAGCCGTTGGCGCCGTGGATTTCCACGCCGTCGAAACCGGCGGCCTTGGCGTTCTCGGCGCCGGTGCGATAAGCGTCGACGATGTCGGCGATTTCAGCGGTTTCCAGGGCGCGCGGGGTTGGGTAGTCGGCCAATGGGCGAACCAGGCTGACGTGGCCTTTAGCCTGGACCGCACTCGGAGCCACCGGGGTTTCGCCGTTCAGGTAGGACTCGTGGGAGATGCGGCCAACGTGCCACAACTGCAGGAAGATCTTGCCGCCCGCGCCATGCACGGCCTTGGTGATGTTGGCCCAGCCGCGCACCTGATCGTTGGACCAGATGCCGGGGGTGTCCGGGTAGCCCACGCCCATCGGTGCCACGGAAGTGGCTTCGCTGAGGATCAGCCCCGCGGACGCGCGTTGCACGTAGTACTCGGCCATCAGCGCGTTGGGCACGCGCCCGGCGTCTGCGCGGCAGCGGGTCAGCGGCGCCATGATGATGCGGTTCGACAGTTGCACGTCGCCCAGTGTGATCGGATCGAAAATAGTCGTCATGGAAAAAACACCTTCTCTTTCAAGTTGATCAGTTGGTCGCGGGGGCCAGGTCGGCGTTGCCGCCCTGACGGAAAGTGATAAGGGTCACCAGCAGCGCGAGAATCGCCAGTGCTGCAGCGGCCAGGGGCACGCTGGTCAGGCCGAAACCGTGGGCAATCACGCTGCCGCCGACCCAGGCGCCGAGGGCGTTGCCGATGTTGAAGGCACCGATATTCAGGGTGGATACTAGGTTCGGCGCGGCCTTGCCGAAGGTCACCACGTTGATTTGCAGCGCCGGCACGGCGGCGAACGAGGCGGTGGCCCACAGGAACAGGGTGATTTCAGTCGGTATCACCGCAACGCTGGTCCAGCTCAACACCGTGGAAACCACCGCCATGCTGATGAACACGCCGATCAAGGTGGCCGCCAGGCGCTTGTCCGCCAGTTTGCCGCCGATGATGTTGCCCACGGTGAGCCCCAGGCCGATCAGCAGCAGGGTCCAGGTCACGCCCTTGGGCGACACGCCGGTGACATCGCCGAGCAGCGGTGCGACGTAGGTAAAGAGGGTAAACATAGACGCGGCAAACAGCGCGGTCATGCTCAGCGACAGCCAGATACCGGCACCCTTGAGGGCGGCCAGTTCGGCGCGCATGTCGAGTTTTTCTTCGTCACGCTTGGCGGGCAGGAAGCGAATAAGGCCGATCAAGGCGATTACGCCAATCACGGTCACGGCCCAGAAGGTCGAGCGCCAGCCGGCTTCCTGGCCCAGCGCCGTACCCAGGGGCACGCCCAGCACGTTCGCCAGGGTCAACCCAGTGAACATCAACGCGACGGCCGACGCACGTTTGTTGGCCGGCACCAGGTTGGCCGCCACCACCGAGCCAATGCCGAAGAACGCACCGTGGCACAACGCTGTGACCACACGGGCAAACATCAGCACGTTGTAGTCGCTTGCCAGGGCACAGAGCAGATTGCCGATAATGAAAATACCCATCAGCGCTACCAGCGCCGCCTTGCGTGGCAGCCTGGCGGTGGCCAGTGCCATGAACGGCGCGCCGATGGCCACGCCCAGGGCGTAGCCGGTGACCAGCCAGCCGGCGCCGGGAATCGACACACCCAGGTCCGTCGCCACATCGGGCAGCAAGCCCATGATGACGAACTCGGTGGTGCCGATGGCGAAGGCGCTCAGGGCCAGTATGAGTAGCGAGAGGGGCATGGGCGTGTCCTTGATGATTACGGTGCGCTGAGTTCGGTAATGAGCGCAGCGAGAAAGGCTTGGATCACTTCCTCGTTGCGCTTGAAAAAGTGCCACTGCCCGGCCTTCTGGCTGGTGATCAACCCCGCCCGTTGCAAGGTGGCCAGGTGCGCCGACACGGTCGACTGGGACAAGCCGCAGCGCTGGTCGATCTGCCCGGCGCAGATGCCGTATTCGTGGTTGTGCAATTGCTCGGGGAACTGCACTTTCGGGTCTTTGAGCCAGGTGAGGATGTCTCGTCGTACTGGGTGCGCCAGGGCTTTTATTATTTCGTCGAGGTCGATGGACATGGCAGGGTGCTCGGTGTCGTAAAGCGTTATATCGCGATGAGGCGAACTTTAAATCGCAATATCCCGATATACCAATATGATTTTGATATGAGACCAAAGCGAATCGGTATATCGGGTTATAACGATATGTGGGTGGCAGTGGTAGACTGCGCGGCATGAATTATCTCGCACATCTGCACCTGGGCGGCCAACTTCCGGCGCAATTGCTGGGCAGCCTCTATGGCGACTTCGTCAAAGGCCGCCTGCAGGGCCAGTTCAGCCCGCAAATCGAAGCGGCGATCCAGCTGCATCGCTCCATCGACCGGTTCACCGACAGCCACCCCTTGGTGGGGGAGGCGTTGTCGCGTTTCAGCCAGACCCGCAGGCGCTATGCCGGCATCGTGCTCGATGTGTTTTTTGACCATTGTCTGGCGCGGGATTGGGCGCTGTATGCCGACCAGCCTCTGGAGCGTTTCACGTCGCAGGTGTATCGGGTGTTGGCGGCTGAACCCGCACTACCGGGGCGGCTGGCGCAGATTGCGCCGTATATGGCCGCGGATGATTGGTTGGGCTCGTACCGCGAGTTTGCGGTGATGGAGCAGGTGCTGCGCGGGATTTCGCGGCGGCTGACACAACCTGAGGAACTGGGGTATGCGATGCAGGAGTTGCGGGTTTTGTATGAGCCGTTGAGTGAGGACTTTCGACTGTTCTACCCAGAGTTGCAGAAATTTGCGCAATCTCAACTGACTATTGAGATCTGAATGTGGGAGCTGACTTGCCGGCGATAGCGGCCTACCGGTTGAGAATGTTATGGCTGACCCACCGCCATCGCAGGCAAGCCAGCTCCCACATTTGGATTGAGTTCACATTGCTTCAGGCTGCGAATGCAGGCCGAGCGGCCACTTGCTCGGTTTCCGGCACCGGGCCGAACAATGCCTTCTGCACCGCCTGCTGCGCCTGATACGCCAATGCCGCACGTTCCTGCCCGGCGCAGGCAATCGGCTTGAGCACATGAATCTCCACATCGCCGCGGTCATTGGAAAACAAGCGCATCAGGTGCGAGAGCAAATCATCATCGCCAATAAAGGGTGCCAGCGGGTCGACTTGGCCGTCGCGCAGATACCGAATCGCTACCGGCTGCAGTGATACATCCGCATCGATCGCGCTGGCCAGCAAGCGCCCGTGGAACGTGCGCAGGCCGCGCCCGTCGGTGGTGGTGCCCTCGGGGAACATCAGCAAGGGGTGCTGTTGCTCCAGATGACGGGTCATTTGCTTGCGGATCAGTTGGCTGTCACCTGATCCGCGGCGAATAAACAGGCTGCCAGCCTTGGCCGCTAGCCAGCCGGCCACCGGCCAGGTGCGCACCTCGGCCTTGGACAAAAACGACATCGGCGCCACCATGCCCAGCAACGGGATATCCGTCCAGGACACGTGATTGCTCACCCACAGCATCGGCGTTTGCGGCAACTCGCCATGCACCGTTACGCGAAAGGGCAGGGCGTTGGTCAGTCGCGCCATAAAGAAGCGCGACCAACGCTGGCGCCGCACCATCGAGTTAGCCACGCCCAGGCGCTCGAACAAGCCAAACACACTGGCCATGCTCAGCCCCAGCCCCACCACCAACAACACGCGGGCGATGCGCCCGTAGATGCGCAGGCGGTTCATCACATGGCCGCCTTGAAGTGGCGCGCGTAGCGCGGGCACAACTCGTCGCGCTTGAGCAGGATAAACACGTCTGCTACCTGGAAGTCTTCATCCCAGCACGGCTCGCCGCAGATCTTCGCGCCCAGGCGCATGTAGGCCTTGAGCAGCGGCGGCATTTCGGCGATGACGTTGGACGGCAAGTCCAGGGCCGGCAGTGGTTTTTTCGGTTCGGCGCGCAGGTGTTCGTTGCACAGGTAGCGCTCGCGCAAGCGCTGCATGATCGCGTGGGCCTGGATGCCGCCATCGTGCATCGGGATGCTCGCGCAGCCCATCAGGTAGCTGTAGCCGCCCTGGTTGAGCACTTCGGCCAACTCGCCCCACAACACCGCGATGGTGCCGCCATTGCGATAGGCCGGGTCGACGCAGGTGCGGCCAATCTCCAGGATCGGGCCCTGCAAGTGCAGCAGGCCATGCAGGCTGAATTCTTCTTCACTGTAGAACCGGCCCAGGGTGCTGGCGGCCTGGTGGTCGAGCAGACGGGTAGTCGCGACGAGTCGACCGCTGTTCAAATCCCGCACGCCGATATGGCTGCAGTGAACATCATAGTCATCCATGTCCAGACCCAGTTCCGCGCCTTTCAGCTTGGCGTTGAACTCGCCGCTGAACACGTTGAACCGCAGGGCCTGGGCTTCCTGCAATGCCTGTGCGCCTACCAGGCGTTCGGCTTGCAGACGGCGTTCATTGCCTTTGTCGCTGATGCGGGCGATCTGAGTCATAGCGAGTCTCCGGGTGCCGGCCAGGTTGCGGCCAGTCGACTTTGTTGTCCAAAGTCAGGCTATGTAGCCTCGGTGTCAGCTCCATGAAGTTACGGTGACGGTTGGATGACAGCCCCCTTGTCGCAAATCTGTCACTGGCGTGAGCTAGGCTCGCGGGCTTGAATGCCCCCTTGAGTTTGCGTCCATGGTCCGAGGCCTGTTGTGCGTTGCCCTGCTGTTTGTCACCGTGAATGCCCGCGCTGAAATCTGGCCTGATAAGGAGTGGGCCGTGGGCACATCTCTCGCCGGCCCCGCTGTCGATGCCCTGGACGCCTACGCTTTCCCACCCCGCGACGATGCCACCCGCAACGGTATTCGCACCGACGCGTTGCTGGTCATTCGTGACGGCGAAATCATTTATGAACGCTACGCCGCGCCCACCACTGCCAGCACGCCGCACCTGACCTGGTCTGTCAGCAAAAGCCTGATGGCTACCGTGCTGGGCGTGGCCTATGGGCAAGGCCGCTTCAAACTCAACGACCCCGCCGCACGTTTCTACCCGCCGATGAAGCAGCACCCCAAGGTGAGCATGGCCGACCTGCTGCACTGGGCCTCCGGGTTGGACTGGCAGGAAGACTACGAGTACGCCCCGTTGAAATCTTCGGTGGTGGCGATGCTCTACACCCGTGGCCACACCGACATGGCGCAATTCGCAGCGGATGCCGAGGCGGTCGCCGCCCCTGGCCAGGCTTTCCGTTATTCCAGTGGCGACAGCACTATCCTGTCCGCCGCGCTCAAGGGCATGCTCGGCCACAAGGCCTACATCACCTACCCGTGGGACGCGCTGTTCCAGCCCTTGGGCATTCGCGACGCAACCTGGGAAACCGACGCCGATGAGACGTTTGTCTCGTCGTCCTATGCCTACCTCACGGCCCGGGATCTGGCACGAGTAGGGTTACTGATGGCCCGGGATGGGCGCTGGGGCGTGCGGCAACTGCTGCCCAAGGACTGGGTCGCCTTCAACCGCCGGCCCTTCGACCGCTACAAAGCCGGCCAGGATGAAGCTGTGCCGGGCGGCCATTGGTGGCTCAATACCGGCGCCCCCCAACCCTGGCCCGACGCACCGGCCACTACCTTCGCCGCTCTGGGGCACTGGGGCCAGGCGCTGTTTGTGCTGCCCGACGAACACCTGGTGATCGTGCGTTACGGCGATGATCGGGATGGCAGTTACCGGCATAACGAACTGCTCAAACGCGTGCTGGCGGCGGTGCGCTCATGATCCGTCGTCATCCGTTCATCAGCGTTTTACTGGTGTTGCTTTTCGCATTGTTCGGCTGGGTTTGGCACGAGCGCGTCAACCTGCAAGCCTTCCCCGACATCATCGCGGCGTACACCGCCAAGGAGTACTGCTCGTGCCGGTACGTGGCCAACAACCCGGCGCAGTATTGCCTGGGGTATGTGAAGCAGTACGTGCCCATCAGTGCGTTTATCGACACGCCTGAGCGCAGTGAAGTGACAGCGAGCGGGTTGGGGCGTACGCATACAGCGCGATGGATGGGCAACCGCCAAGGCTGCCGCCTGACTCCCTGACACACCCCATCACCTCCTGTGGGAGCGGGCTTGCTCGCGAATGCGGTGGGTCAGTCAACACATGTATTGGCTGGTATTGCGCATTCGCGAGCAAGCCCGCTCCCACAGGGGATATGCGCTGGCGGACGCAACGGCGCTGGTTTTTTGCTGATGTCGGACCTCGGCTGAGGCCCGTTTGAGCTACCTGAACTTCACAAGCATGGCGGCAACTACCCCCCATGTGAATGACGTGAACATCAGCGTCATATTGACGATCAGACGCCGTTTCAGACGAGCTGGAAATGTTTCGATATCAGCAGGATTTACATCACCGGTAAGAACATAAGCCCTCGGCCACACGACCATCCCCGCGATTTTTGATATTTCCAAGAGTGACCAAATCAAGCCCCGTTTTCCTAGGCTATCTCCCCATAGGTAGATATACCGACTGTTTTTCAAAGCCTCCTTTAATGCGTCCAGATGACGGTGGCTCAGGTGCAAACTATGAGCAATCCCGGCAACTGCGAGCAGACCTGGGGCCCCCAAAACAAAGATTGCAGCCCAGGGAGGCCAAGTGTCGATACCGGTCATGGTTGAGTCATTTCGTAAATTTTTTCTCCGATAGCTTCGCCAGTCATACTACCAACAGTCGTCCCCATCCATGCGCCTGTCCCTACTATAGCTGCGATGCATACAACGCCTCCGATACCTCCAGTGGCTACGCCAATCGCCAGGCAGATCGGACCACTGGCAGAACTAGCCATCGCGCCACCTGCAACGCCGAGGGCAGTAGAAAGCCCAAATTTTCCGCCTTCAGTAAACTTGACCTTCTCACAAGCTGGCCCAGATTCGCCGTTACATACCTGCTCAATAGCCATCAGCGAAGACACTCCGCCAATCCCAATCCCGATGTAACCGCCCGCCTTCATGTATTGGGTAGCACGACTCGTTGCTTCCACGTGAGCGGCATATCCCGGAATCTGCCCCGGCGCACCGGCCTTGTCCCAATGGTGCACCAAGCTACGACTGGAAATGCCGAGGGCTGTTTTCAACTTGGGGTGATCGCCCAGGGTGGTGTGGCCACGCAGCCGAGTGGAATTCAACAGATGAGCATCCAGCTGGCTCATAAGACGCTGGCGATCCGTGAAGAACTGCGACGACTTAAGGTGGCCGTGCTGACGATAAGTTTGTTGGTGTAGACGCTCGATGGCCTGGAGGGTGTTGCGCAAGTTATTCAGGTGCGTTTCCATCACCACCGCACTCACGCCGAGCCAGGTTGAGGTATGGGCTATGAAGCTGGCGATTTCGGCACCGTGTCGATACAGAAAGTCGGCCTCGTCCGGCGTAAGGGAATCCAGGGAGGCATCGACTTGTTGAGCGGCCTGCATCAACTGCGCTTCCTGATAAGTGCAGGAGGTGTTGTTCGGATCGCTGAGCACGACCATTGAGCCGGCTTTGAAGTGACCTGTATTGGGATTCAGCGTTTGAAACTTGCGCATTACAGCCGGGTCAAGAACTGGAAAAAGCGTGGCCTCCAAAGCCTCGCGCGTAGTGCTTTTGGGCACGATATAAAAACCTGGTTCCTGGCCCGATAGACCGTTAAATGCAGACGGGACTGAATGGCTTGGCGGTTTGTAAGCGCTTTGAGAAGGCGCCGCCCAACTGGTAGTGGCTCGGACCGGTTCGGCTGCTCGTCTGGCGGAGTTCGTAGCGCCGCTATCTTTACCATATTGAGCTGAAAACACTGAAGGAATCAGCTCGGCTTTACAGGGACAGTCGCTGTAACTATCCAACGTACCGGCCATAAGCCGGCCATGACTGTTCATGTAAGAAATGCCACCGACGATCTTATATGTTTGCCCATCCTTGCCACAGGTAACTCGATCACCTTCGCAGGCATGAAGAAGGCCATGGATGTTGACTCTTTTATCTCCGTCCAGCACTTCCCCGCCGCAGGTGGTCTTGTCACCCAGGCCAATGAAATAACCTACGCTCATTGTTTTTCCCTTTATCCATTAAGTTTTTTGGCCGTACTTTCCTCCTCGTCTCGACAAGAAAACTAACGCGTGACGCATTTCAATCGAGGTAAACGAGCAAGGGAGAGTCAGTGGCAAGCCAGACTTTGGAGAGGGATTTACTTAAGGTAAAGTCAGACGATTCCGTGAGTTTCGTCGTATTAATCTGATGGGATTGCGGCGCCCGATGCCGTGCACCGGGCGCGTATTACTTATTGCACAGGTGGAGTGCCGGGCTGCATCGCCAGCAGCAGGTCGTCGATGATGGCTTTGCCCATTTCGCCCAAGTAATGCGAGGCGAACGCAAACCTCTCGGCCCTGCGGTCCATGGCAGCTTCAAGGGAGAGCATTTTGGCGTAGTAGAGCACGTGGGAGGCGTGTTCGAGGGCTTCCACAAGCGGAACCCCGGCGTTGACGCGGAACAGTTTCAGGTGGCTTTTGTTTTCTCCGCAGTCTGCGAAGGTGGCGGAGCCGATGGTTTCGGCTGAGGGTGTTTCGTACGGCATAAGCTTGCTCCTTTGGTACAACCAAAATGAGCTTCTTTCTCGGGATTCCACGCCCGGTCGTTGATGAGCAGCGACGGTGGGGAGATTAACGCTATGTACGTGGCCTCGCAACCGGTGGCATTTCGCTGTTGATCCCGGCAGCGGTGGGTCAGTTGGAAATGTTTTGGCTGACAGTCCGTCATCGGGGGCAAGCCCCCTCCCACATTTTGATCTCCAGAGATTTTAAGAAAATGGTTGGCCTCAGGTTCCACAGGGTGGAACCACCTTTGATTGTCCTCGCGCCCACATCGCGGTTAGCTGGCGGTGTGTCGCCAACAAGAACGGGAACACCCGCCTGTGAGGAGAATCACCATGCGCCCACACCAGCACATCCTGGATTGGCTCAGCGACGTTGCCAGCGACTTGCACGCTGTGCGTCACGATATCCATGCCCATCCTGAGCTTGGCTTTGAAGAGAACCGCACCTCAGCGCTGGTCGCGCACTCCCTGCGGGAATGGGGTTATGAGGTGCATACCGGCATCGGCAAGACCGGTGTGGTCGGCGTGCTGCGCAATGGCAGCAGTTCGCGCACGCTGGGCATTCGTGCCGACATGGATGCGTTGCCCATCATCGAAAACACCGGTGCGGCCTACACCAGCCAGCACGCCGGTTGCATGCACGCCTGCGGGCATGACGGCCACACCACCATGCTGCTCGGCGCTGCCCGCTACCTGGCGGCGACCCGGCAATTCGACGGCACCTTGAACCTGATTTTCCAACCCGCCGAAGAAGGCCAGGGCGGTGCCGAGGCGATGTTGGCGGATGGTTTGCTGGAGCGCTTCCCGTGTGACGGCCTGTTCGGCATGCACAATATGCCGGGCTTGCCGGCGGGGCATTTGGGATTAAGAGTTGGCCCGATGATGGCGTCCCAGGACTTGCTCACTGTCACCCTTGAAGGCGTCGGCGGCCATGGTTCCATGCCGCACCTCACGGTCGATCCACTGGTGGCTGCAGCGAGTATGGTCATGGCCTTGCAGACGGTAGTAGCGCGCAATATCGATACCCAGGAAGCCGCCGTGGTTACGGTCGGTGCGCTGCAAGCCGGCCAGGCCGCCAACGTGATTCCCCAGCAAGCGCTGCTGCGCCTGAGCTTGCGCGCACTTAACCCCAAGGTACGCGAACAGATGCTGGAACGGGTCAACGCGATCATCCAGACCCAGGCCGCCAGCTTCGGCTGCACCGTGCAGATCGAACACCGGCCGGCCTACCCGGTGCTGGTCAACCACGCCGAAGAAACCGAATTCGCCCGCCAGGTCGGTGTGGCCTTGCTCGGTGCCGACGCTGTGGATGGCAACACCCGCACGCTGATGGGCAGCGAAGACTTCGCCTGGATGCTGCAACGCTGCCCCGGCAGTTACCTGTTTATCGGCAACGGTGTGTCGCGACCGATGGTGCACAACCCCGCCTATGACTTCAACGACGACATCCTGCTGACCGGCGCAGCCTACTGGGGTGCGCTAGCCGAGAGCTGGCTCAAGCCAGCCGGATAACCCAATCCTTTGTAGGAGCGAGCTTGCTCGCGAAAAACCCACAAGCGACACGGGCTCCCGGAAAGCGCTGCGTCAGCGTTAACGACCTTCGCGAGCAAGCTCGCTCCTACTGCAACGCCTTTTTCTGCCGCTGGACCCTTTCCCTGTATCGGTTGAATGGAGTGTTCCTCATGCAGACTGCAAAACTCGGCGTTTCCCGCACCCGCCAAGTGGTGGCGGCGGTGATCGGCAACGCGCTGGAATGGTATGACTTTATCGTCTACGGCTTTCTCGCCAGCATCATCGCCCGGCAGTTCTTCCCCTCCGAAGACGAATACGCGTCGCTGCTGATGGCCCTGGCCACCTTTGGCGTGGGGTTTTTCATGCGTCCGGTGGGCGGCATCCTGTTGGGCATCTATGCCGACCGCAAAGGCCGCAAGGCGGCGATGCAGTTGATTATCCGGCTGATGACCGTGTCCATCGCGCTGATCGCCTTCGCGCCGAGCTACGCCGCCATTGGCATGGGTGCGCCGTTGCTGATTGTGGTGGCGCGGATGCTTCAGGGGTTTGCCACCGGCGGTGAATATGCCAGCGCCACGGCATTTCTGGTGGAGAGCGCACCTGCCCATCGCAAGGGCTTGTATGGCTCCTGGCAATTGGTAGGGCAATGCCTGGCGGTGTTCGGCGGGGCGGCGATGGTGGCGTTGGTCACGCATTTCTTTTCGCCCGAAACCCTCGACCTGTGGGGCTGGCGCCTGCCGTTTGTGCTGGGCTTGTTGATCGGCCCGGTGGGGTTGTGGATTCGTCGGCACATGGAAGACCCGGAAGAGTTTATCCAGGCGCGTAAAAACGCCACCGGCCCGGCGCCGAGCCTCATGCAAGTGCTGCGTGACCATCGGCGCAGCATCCTGGTGTCCATGGGCCTGGCCTGCGGGGCGACGGTGTCGTTCTACGTGGTGCTGGTGAACATGCCGACCTTCGCCCACAAGAACCTCGGCCTGCCGCTGGACCAGGTGCTGATGGTGCAGATGTTTGCGGTGGCGCTGATGACCGTGGTGATCCCCTTGTCCGGCCTGCTCTCGGATCGGTTGGGACGGCGACCGGTGTTGATGGCCTTCACCCTGGCGTTCTTCGTAATGGTCTACCCGTTGTATGTGTGGGTAGCCGCTGCGCCGTCCATCGAGCGCCTGCTGGTGATGCAGGTGATGTTGTGCACGGCGATTGGCGGGTTCTTCGGGCCAGCGCCGACGGCATTGGCCGAGCAGTTCCCTATCGAGGTGCGCTCGACCGGCGTGTCGGTGGCCTATAACGTGGCGGTAATGGTGTTCGGTGGTTTCGCGCCGTTGATCGTGACCTGGCTGAGCAAGGTGCTGGGCACGCCGGTGGCGCCGTCGTTCTATGTATTGTTTGCGTGTGTGCTGACGCTGCTGGGCACTTACTGCATGCGCGAGGCGCCCCGGGCGAGCAAGCCGCTGCCGTTTTCCAGAGAGGTGAAGCCTTGAGTATTGTTGATTGGGATGCCACTGAGCTGTCGCGGGCCATTCATGGACGGCAGGTGTCGTGCGAAGAGGTGATGCAGGCGTACCTGGTGCAGATCCAGCGCTTTAACCCTGGGGTGAATGCGCTGGTGTCGTTGCGCGAAAGCGAGGCGGTGCTGGCCGAGGCGAGGGCGTGTGATCGTGAGTTGGACCGGGGCCATTCCCGTGGCTGGATGCATGGCATGCCCCAGGCCATCAAGGACCTGGCGGCCACCCAGGGTTTGCGCACCACCCTGGGCTCACCGCTGTTCGCCGAGCATGTACCGAACGAAGACGCCATCAGCGTGGCGCGGGTGCGGGCCAGTGGTGCGATCATCATTGGCAAGACCAACGTGCCGGAGTTCGGCCTGGGCTCTCACACCTACAACACGCTGTTCGGCACCACCGGCAATGCCTATGACCCGCGCCTGGCGGCCGGCGGTAGCAGTGGCGGGGCGGCGGTGGCCCTGGCGCTACGCATGCTGCCGGTGGCCGACGGCAGCGACATGATGGGCTCGTTGCGCAACCCGGCGGCGTTCAACAACGTGTTCGGCTTGCGCCCCTCCCAGGGGCGGGTGCCTCACGGGCCGATGCCGGAGTTGTTCGTGCAGCAACTGGGCACCGAAGGCCCGATGGGGCGCAGCGTGACGGATGTGGCGCGGTTGCTGAGCATCCAGGCCGGTTACGACCCCCGCACGCCGCTGTCATCCCAGGCCGATCCGGCGGTGCTGGGCCAGCCGTTGCTGCGCGACTTCAAGGGCGTGCGCCTCGGTTGGCTGGGGGACTACAACGGTTATCTGCCGATGGATGATGGCGTGATGAGCCTGTGCGAAGCGGCGCTGGATGATTTCGCCAGGTTGGGCTGTGAAGTGCACAGCTGCCAACCGGACTTTTCCATGGCGCGCCTGTGGCGCTGCTGGTTGGTACACCGCCATTGGCTGGTGCACGGCAACCTCGGCGCGGCCTACGCCAACCCACAAAAACGCGCGTTGCTCAAGCCCGAAGCGCAATGGGAAGTGGAGGGCGGCCAGGGCTTGAGTGCCCAGCAGGTTTACCAGGCGTCGGTGGACCGCAGTGAGTGGTACCGCGCTTTGGGCAAGCTGTTCGAACGTTACGATTTCCTGCTGTTGCCCACCGCCCAGGTGTTCCCTTTCGATGCACAACAGCCTTGGCCGCGCCTCGTCGGCGGGCGTGAAATGGACACTTATCACCGCTGGATGGAAGTGGTGATCGGCCCGACCCTCGCCGGTTTGCCGAGCATGAGCATCCCGGCGGGCTTCAACCCACAGGGCTTGCCCATGGGCCTGCAAATCATTGGCCCGGCCCAGGCCGACAGGGCCGTACTGCAATTGGCCTATGCCCATGAACAACTGACCCAATGGGTACAACGCCGGCCACCGGCGTGCCTTGCAACGACCCGTTGAGCGCTGACCGGGCCTGTATCTTGCTGTGAAAAAAGATCATCCACCGGCAACAGGGAGATCGAATATGGAGACAGGCACCGTACGCTCGGTTGAGCGCGCTCTGGCAATCGTCGAGTTGCTGGGCGAGCACCAGGCCCTGGGGCTGGAAGAACTGCACTACCTCACGCAGCTGCCCAAGGCCACGGTGTCGCGCATGTTGCTGACCTTGCAGGAACAGGGGTGGGTCTACCGCGGCCTGAGCGATCGGCGTTACCGCCTGCGTGCCCGGCGCTTGTTTGGCGATACCCAGCAACGCTTCAAGCGCCAGGTGGTGGAGAGCGCCGCCCCTTGGTTGCTGGAGCTCAGCGAGCGCACTGGGCTGGTGGTGGACTTGTCGTGCTTCGATGGCGAGCGCCTGGAGGTCATGGAAAGCGCGATCCCCAGCGTGTTGCGCAAGCTGTACCCGAACAACTGCCAGATCGTTGGCCAGTACGCCAGCCTGTTCCACTCGGCGATGGGCAAAGCTTGCCTGACGCAATTGCCGGCTGATGAAGTACTGCGCCTGGCAGGCCGCAATCATGTGGCGGCAGACGAGCACTATCGCGCATGCGAGCAAACCCAGCACCAGGGCTTCGGACAGCGTACCGAGGGCTATTGGGAATACCCGGTGCGTTTGCCGTTCCTGATCCGGGCGGTGGCCTTGCCGGTGCGCGCCAACGGCCGATTGGTGGGGAGCATGGCGCTGCATTGGCCGATGCATCAGGCGCCGGTGGAGCGGGTGTTGAATTTGCACATGGGCAGCCTTGAAGAAACGATCTGCGAAGTGCAGCGAACGCTGGTTTGAAAACACAGCAAAAACCCTGCGGCAGCTGGCTTTTGTGGCGAGGGAGCTTGCTCCCGCTGGGGTGCGTAGCGCCCCCAAAAAGCCGGCTCCAGCTGCGCTGTCGAACGGGAGCAAGCTCCCTCGCCACAGCAAGCCAGCTCCCACATTGAATTTGCGCCGGTTGTGAGATTGCGCTTAAGGTTCGCCCAGGTTTTTTGCCCCATGAGTCTATATGTTCAATGTCAAACCTCTGGTCTTAGCGCTGCTGGCCTTTGCTGCTGTGCCCGCCCACGCCGATTGGTACCTGGATAACGAATCCTCGCGCCTGTCTTTCGTCACCACCAAAAACACCGAGATTGCCGAAGTCCAGCGCTTCCTGGTGCTGCACGGCAAAGTCGACGCCAAAGGCGCGGCTCGGCTGGAGGTGGAGCTGGACTCAATCAACAGCGGTATTCCGTTGCGCGACGAGCGCATGCGTAAAGAGCTGTTCGAGATCAAGACCTTCCCCGAAGCGCAGATCAGCGCACAGATCAATCTGCAGCCCATCAATGACCTGGCGTCCGGCGCGCAGTTGGAATTGCGCCTGCCCTTGAGCGTCACGCTGCACGGCAAGACCCAGACCTACAGCGCCGAACTGCTGGCCACGCGCCTGGATGAGCGGCGTTTCCAGGTGGTAACTCTGGAGCCCGTGGTGCTGCATGCCGAAGATTTCGACCTGGCGCCCGGTGTGGCTACCTTGCGTAAGGCGGCAGGGCTCAAGTCGATCAGTTTGTCGGTGCCGGTGGGTGCGGTGCTGATTTTCACGGCGCGCTGACATGAGCGGCGCGGTGTTCCCGTGGCGCAGCGCCAATCAGTTCGAATTGCTGATCGACGGGCCGAATTTCTTCCCGCAGATGCTGGTGGGCATCGCCCGGGCCGAGCAGCAGGTTGACCTTGAGTTGTACCTGGTCGAAGCCGGGGCCTGCGCCGAGGCCATGGTGCAGGCGCTGGTACTGGCCGCCGAACGCGGCGTGCAGGTGCGTTGCCTGTTTGACGATTACGGCAGCCTGGCGTTTACCCTGGGGCTGCGCAAGCGCTTGACCGATGCCGGCGTGGCGCTGCGCTTTTACAACCGCCTGAATTGGCGGCGCTGGATGCGCAACCTGTACCGCGACCATCGAAAGCTACTGCTGATCGACCAGCGCATTGCGGTGGTCGGCGGCACCGGTGTCACCGACGAGTTCTGGACGCCGGGGCAAGACACCGCCGACTGGCATGAAGTGATGGTGCAGATCAGCGGCCCGCTGGTGCTGGACTGGCAGGCCCTGTTCGACCGGCAATGGCACGCTAACGCCGCGCGCCGTGAATGGAAACCGGCTACCCACTTTGGTTTGCCTCGCTTGCCCAAGGTGCCCGCGACCGGGCCGGGGCTGGGCCGCGTGGCGTATGCCGATGCGCGTCAGCACCGTGACATCCTGCAATCGTTGATTCGTGCTTTGAACAGCAGCAAGGGGCGTATCTGGCTGGCGACCCCGTACTTCCTGCCAACCTGGAGCGTGCGCCGTGCCTTGCGCCGGGCGGCAGGGCGCGGTGTGGACGTACGTTTGCTGCTCACCGGCCCGCGCACCGATCACCCGTCGGTGCGTTACGCCGGGCACCGTTATTACCCGCGCCTGCTGCGCTCAGGCGTGCAGATCTTCGAATACCAGCCGTGTTTCCTGCACCTGAAGATGGTGCTGGTGGATGATTGGGTGAGCATTGGCTCGTGCAATTTCGACCACTGGAATCTGCGCTTCAACCTGGAAGCCAACCTCGAAGCGCTGGACCCGCAGTTGACGGCAGCGGTGGTGGGCAGTTTCGAAGCGGACTTTGCCCAAAGCCAGGCGGTGAGCCTGGAGGCATGGAAGGCGCGGCCATTGTGGCGGCGGGTGAAGCAGCGGGTGTGGGGCTGGATTGATCGGTTGGTGGTGAACCTGCTGGATCGACGCGGTTAGCCGGGTCACCTCAATCAACTGTGGGAGCTGGCTTGCCTGCGATAGCATCACCTCGGTACACCTGACAAACCGAGGTGCCTGTATCGCAGGCAAGCCAGCTCCCACAAAAGCCAGCTCCCACAGCGACCGTGTTTACAGCTTCAGATCAGAGCAGTTCGAAGGTTTGCTGCTGCACATCCTGGGAATCCAAGCCGATCTGCACATTGAACTCACCCGGTTCCGCCGCGAACTTGAGTTGGGCGTTGTAGAACTTCAAGTCGTCCTCGGTGATGGTGAAGTGCAGCGTGCGCGCTTCGCCGGCCTTGAGCATGATCTTCTGGAAGTTCTTCAACTCCTTGATCGGGCGGATCATCGAACCGGCCACGTCCTGGATATACAACTGCACAACCGTTTCGCCATCGACCTTGCCAGTGTTCTTCACGGTGACGCTGGCATCGAGCTTGCCGGTCTTGTTCAGCGTGGTGGACGACAGTGCCATGTCCGACAGGCTGAACGTGGTGTAGCTCAGGCCATAGCCAAACGGAAACAGGGGGCCGGTGGTGTCATCGAAGTACTGCGAGGTGTAGTTGCCCGGCTTGCCTGGGGTGAATGGCCGGCCGATGGTCAGGTGGTTGTAGTAGGTCGGAATCTGCCCGACCGAACGAGGGAAGGTGATCGGCAGCTTGCCCGATGGGTTGTAGTCACCGAACAGCACGTCGGCGATGGCGTTGCCGCCTTCGGTACCTGCGAACCAGGTTTCCAGGATCGCGTCGGCCTGTTGGTTCTCTTCGAGAATCGACAGCGGACGGCCGTTCATCAACACCAGCACCAGCGGTTTGCCGGTGGCTTTGAGGGCCTTGATCAAGTCGCGCTGGCTTTGCGGGATGTTCAGATCGGTACGGCTCGACGATTCGTGGGACATGCCACGGGACTCGCCCACCGCGGCGACGATAACGTCGGCGTTGTTCGCCGCCTTCACCGCTTCATCAATCAGCACCTGGGCAGGGCGCGGGTCGTCCACCACTTCCGGGGCATCGAAGTTGAGGAAGTTGAGGTAGTCGAGCACCGCTTTGTCGCCGGTGATGTTGGCGCCACGGGCATAGATCACTTTGCCTTTTTCACCGATCACGGCGTTCATGCCGTCGAGCAGGGTCACCGATTGTGCAGGCCGGCCGGCAGCAGCCCAACTGCCCATCATGTCGATGGGTGCCTTGGCCAGCGGGCCGACAAGGGCAATGGTCGCGGATTTTTTCAGCGGCAGGGTGTCGTTGTGGTTTTTCAGCAACACCAGGCTGCGGCGCGCAATGTCGCGGGCCTCGGCACGGTGCAGGCGGCTGTCGGCGTAGGTGTCGGCCGGGTCATCCTCGGCCTTGCCGATGCGCAGGTACGGGTCCTTGAACAGGCCCATGTCGTACTTGGCACCGAGCACTTCGCGCACGGCGTTGTCGATGTCGCTCTGCTGGATCTCGCCGGACTTGAGCAGCCCCGGCAATTCCTTCCCGTACAGCGAGTCGTTCATGCTCATGTCGATGCCGGCCTTGATCGCCAGCTTGGCGGCTTCACGCCCGTCCTTGGCCACGCCGTGCTTGATCAGCTCGACGATCGCACCGTGGTCGCTGACGGTCAGGCCCTTGAAGCCCCAGTCCTTGCGCAGCAGGTCGTTCATCAGCCAGGTGTTGGCGGTGGCAGGCACGCCGTTGATTGAGTTGAGCGCGACCATCACGCCGCCGGAGCCAGCCTTGATCGCCGCGTGGTAGGGCGGGAGGTAGTCCTGGTACATCTTGACCGGGCTCATGTCGACCACGTTGTAGTCGCGCCCGCCTTCCACCGCGCCGTAGAGGGCGAAGTGCTTGACGCTGGCCATGAGGCTGTCGGCATTCGCGGGGCTGGTGCCCTGGAACGCCTTGACCATCACTTCGGCAATGCGTGACACCAGGTAGGTGTCTTCACCGAAACCTTCGGAAGTGCGGCCCCAGCGCGGGTCGCGCGAGATATCCACCATCGGTGCGAAGGTGATGTCGAGGCTGTCGGCGG
This sequence comes from Pseudomonas sp. WS 5503, assembly GCF_012985385.1. Lineage (NCBI taxonomy): Bacteria > Pseudomonadati > Pseudomonadota > Gammaproteobacteria > Pseudomonadales > Pseudomonadaceae > Pseudomonas > Pseudomonas sp. WS 5503. The sequence goes on along the minus strand of NZ_JAAQWI010000001.1, from coordinate 514,604 downwards.
CGGCTTCCTGGGCGGCGATGCGCCCGGAGCGGCCAATGGCGTCCATGTCCCAGCTGGAGGCCAGGGCCAGGCTGATCGGGAAAATGGTGCGGTGGCCGTGGATCACGTCGTAGGCGAAGAACATGGGGATCTTCAAGCGGCTGCGCATGGCCGCGTCCTGCATCGGACGGTTTTCCGGGCGGGTGATGGAGTTGAACGTGCCACCGATGCGGCCGGCGGCGATTTCCTTGCGGATCAGCTCGCGGGGCATTTCCGGGCCGATGCTGATCAGGCGCAATTGGCCGATCTTCTCATCCAGGGTCATTTGCTTGAGCAGGTCGCTGACGAAGGCGTCCTTGTCGTTAAGCGCAGCAGGCTTTGTTTCTGCCCATACGGGGTGGCTGGCCAGAGTGGCAACAAGGCCGAGCAAACACAGCTTTTTCATGAATATCCTTTTTCGGCGACTGCGCAGCATTCAGAGAGATGCTGTCGGCCAAAATGTGGGGAACGTCTATTGTTGTTCGGGTGTTGTTCAGATAAATGCAGCACACTCTGAACTCTTTTTCGCGCTGGGCATCTTTGTAGCTGATTGGCTCGAAGCATTCCAGTGGTGGCGGATTATGCCCCAAGCGCGTGGTTTATAGGGTTAGTCGTCACATTCCATCAGATCGGGCAGGAGAAACACTATGCAAGCAGCACACACTTATCGCTGGGGCTTCAAGGCTGCGGCGCTGTTACTGATCAGCAGCGTGCTGAGCGGTTGCGGCATCAACAACATCCCGACCCTGGACGAACAGGCCAAGGCCGCCTGGGGCCAGGTGCAGAACCAGTACCAGCGCCGTGCTGACCTGATCCCCAACCTGGTGGAAACGGTGAAGGCGTATGCCGCCCACGAACAGGAAACCCTTACCGCGGTGATTGAAGCGCGGGCCAAGGCCACCTCGATCCAGGTGGATGCCAGCACCCTGGACAACCCCGAAAAACTCAAGCAGTTCCAGCAAGCCCAGGATGGCCTGAGCGGCGCACTCAGCCGTTTGATGGTGGTGTCCGAGCGTTACCCGGACCTGAAGGCCAACCAGAACTTCCTGGCCTTGCAATCGCAACTTGAAGGCACCGAGAACCGTATCGCTGTGTCTCGCCGTGACTTTATCCAGGCCGTACAGGCTTACAACACTGAGATCCGCACCTTCCCGGGCCGCCTGTGGCACAGCGTGATGTACAGCGACTTGCCGATCCGCGCCACGTTTGAAGCCACCAGCGCCGATGCCGATAAAGCGCCGCAAGTGAAGTTCAAATAAGGCTGCACTGAGGTGTCGATGCGTTTATTACGGATAGGCCTGGCGCTGTGGCTGTTGGCCTGCGTGGGCGTGGCCCAGGCGGCACCGAGCTTCCCGGCGCTGACCGGGCGGGTGGTGGACAGCGCGCAGATGATCGACCCGGCGGTGCGCGAGCAACTGACCCAGCAACTGCAGGCGCTGGAGCAGACCTCGGGCGACCAGTTGGTGGTGGTCACCGTGCCCGACCTGCAAGGCGTGCCTATTGAGGACTACGGTTATCAATTGGGCCGCCAGTGGGGCATTGGCCAGAAGGGCAAGGACAACGGCGCGCTGTTGATCGTCTCCCGTGATGACCGCCAATTGCGCATCGAAGTCGGGTATGGCCTGGAAGGCGTGCTGACGGATGCGCAATCCTGGGTGATCATCAACCAGGTGATCCTGCCCAAGTTCAAGGCCGGCAATTTCAGCCAGGGCATCAGCGACGGCGTGGCCGCGATGATCCAGGTGGTGGGCGGTGAGCCCTTGGCGGTGCCGGCCCATGTGGCGGATGCGAACTTCGCCATGGATAATCCCGGGTTTTCCATCGGCCTGTTTATTCTGCTGATCGGCGTGCTGTGGCTGTGCAATCGCATGGGCTTGCCAGTGGGCGCTATCCTGCTGGCGATTCTCAACAGCAGCGGGCGCGGCGGCGGTGGGGGCGGCGGTGGCGGTGGTTTCCGCGGCGGCGGCGGTGGTTTTGGCGGTGGCGGGGCTTCGGGCAGCTGGTAATGACAATAACGAGAATAGAGCATCTACAACCATGGCATTACTGACTGAACACGAGCAGCGCCAAGTCGCCGAAGCGATCGCCCGGGTCGAGAAAACCACCGACGCGGAGTTGGTCACCGTGCTGGCGGCGCGCGCCGACGACTACGCCTACATTCCGTTGCTGTGGGCGAGCTTGATCGCGTTGGTGGTGCCGGGTGTGGTGCATTACCTGTCGGGCTACCTGACCATGTACACCTTGCTGGTGGCGCAGTGGGCGACGTTCATTGTGCTGTGCCTGGTGTTCCGCTTGCCCAAGGTCACTACTCGGCTGATCCCGCGTTCGGTACGCCACTGGCGTGCGTCCAACCTGGCGCGGCGGCAGTTTCTGGAGCAGAACCTGCACCACACGGTGGGCAGCACCGGGGTGCTGATTTTTGTCAGCGAGGCCGAGCGTTATGTGGAGATCCTGGTGGATGACGGGATTTCCAAGCGCCTGGATGACAGCAATTGGGACGCTATTGTCCAGGCGTTTACCCAGCAAGTTAAACAGGGGCAGACGCTGGCCGGGTTCATCGCCTGCGTTGAAGCCTGTGGCGAGTTGCTCAAGGTGCATGTGCCCGTTACCCAAACCCGCAACGAACTGCCCAATCGCCTGGTCGTACTCGAATAACTGCTTTTTTGTAGGAGCGAGCTTGCTCGCGAAAAACTCATCGACGCCGCGTTCATTCAGGACACCCGCGTTATCGTTGACGTTTTTCGCGAGCAAGCTCGCTCCTACACAAGGCAGCATCCTTATTCGGGTTGATTGACCGTTGATCAAATAACCCCGTGCCCTGAACCCCCATCCCGCCTAAAATGCCCGGCATTCTTTACCCGAGGCGTTTTTGTTCATGTCCGTCACCGCTCAACCTGCCCGCCCTGCGCCGGATCATCATGCCCAGTTCATCGAACTGTTGAGCGCAAGCTTGGCCCAGAACGCTTTTATCAAGCTGGTGCTGGCCAAGTACGTCGGTGAGGAAGCCGAGTTGCAGCGGCTGATCATCAAACCGGTGGTGGTCAAGGAGCAGCCTTGCCTGTCGTTCGTCTATCGCTACAAGACCCGCGACATCACCAAGAACTTCCCCTTGGCCGACGGCGTGGCGGCGATCGCCGAGCTGTTGCCCAGCTCGTTCAAGAACGCGCACTTGCTGGCGCTGACCGACGAAGCCCAGTTGGAATACAGCAAGAAGAACAAAAGCTCGCTGTTCAAAAGCAAACCGCAGCAACTGCGCGAAGCGCCTTCAGCCGAGCATAACCGTGAAAAAAATCGCTTCCTCGACCTGAGCCGGCCGTTTCTCTCCGACCTGGGCGTGACCGACGCCAAGCAGGCGCTGATCCCCTCGATGTCGCGCAAGTGGAAGCAGATCAACAAGTTCATCGAAGTGTTCAGCCATGCGCTGACGTCGTCGCCGTTGCAGCTCGACCGCCCGGTGCGTGTCGCCGATTTCGGCTCGGGCAAGGGCTACCTGACCTTCGCCATTCACGATTACCTGCGCAATACCCTCAAGGCCGAGGGCGAGGTCACCGGTGTCGAGTTGCGTGAAGACATGGTCACCCTCTGCAACAGCGCCGCTGCGCGCCTGGAGCATCCGGGGCTGGTGTTCAAATGCGGCGATGTACGCAGCGTGGCGCCCAGTGAGCTGGACGTGATGATTGCCTTGCATGCCTGCGACATCGCCACCGACTACGCGATCCACACCGGCATCCGTTCCGGTGCGTCGATCATCATGTGCTCGCCGTGCTGCCACAAACAGATCCGCCTGCAGATCCAGAGCCCGGCGTTGCTCAAGCCGATGCTGCAATACGGCCTGCACCTGGGCCAGCAGGCGGAAATGGTCACCGACAGCCTGCGCGCATTGTTCCTTGAAGCCTGTGGCTATGAGACCAAGGTGTTCGAGTTCATCTCGCTGGAACACACCAACAAGAACAAGATGATCCTGGCGGTCAAACGTGCCGAGCCTGTGGACAACGCGCAGCTATTGGCAAAAATCCAGGAGCTCAAAGCGTTTTATCACATCACCGAACACTGCCTGGAAACCCTGTTGCGCGGGGATGGCTACCTGGCCTGAAATGGGCGCGGTTCCCTGTGGGAGCTGGCTTGCCTGCGATGACCATGGTGGCTGCACCACCGCTATCGCAGGCAAGCCAGCTCCCACAGTTGGAATGCGTGTGTGGTTAGAAGAAGCGTGTGACGCTGATCTTCGCATCACGCCCCTTGGTATAGGCACGGTCGCCGCTCAAGGCCGGGCGGAAGTTTTTGTTGAACAGGTTGTCCACCGTGAAGTTCACCTCGGTGCCTTTGAGATATGCCTGCTGCGGCGCCCATTTGGCGAACAGGCCCTGGGTGTTGTAGCGCTTGTTGCCGTACTGGTCGTAGAACACATCGCCGATGCTGGAGCCCGGGCCGCCAGAGTATTTGTCGCTGGGCAGGCGGTCGGTGGCGCCGATGAATTGGCTCATCCAGCCCACCTGGGCATCCCAGGCCGGGATGTGAGTGCCCAGTACCAGCACCCATTTGGTCGGCGGAATATCCCGCGCGGCCACGTCCGGGCCCCAGGGATTGGTGTAGGCGCCTTGGTGCTGGCCCTTGGCATAGGCGAACGACACCGAGCCAAACAGGTAGGTGGAGTTGTAGATCGATTCGAGCTCAACGCCCTTGATGGTCAGGCTGCCGATATTGCGGTAGTTGGACATCGGCCCAGGCGGGCAAGCTGAAGCGATGCTGCCGCCATTGACAGCCTGGTTCTGGCAACCCACGCCGGTGGCCTTGAAGATCTCGTCTTCGACTTTGTTGTGAAACAGGGTGGTGCGCAGTTGCAGGTTGTCGTCCTGGGCGAGCAGGTTATCGAAGCTGGTGATGTTGCCAACGGTGATCGAGGTGATGCGCTCCGGGTCCAGGTCGACGCTGGTGGCGGTGCGACTGCCCACGCCCTGCACTTCGTATTGTTCGTCGATCACCGGGGCGCGCCAGGTCTGGCTCCAGTTGGCGAACAGCCCCACATTCGGCGTCACGGTCCAGAATAGCGCCAGGCGTGGCGACCAGCCGGTGTAGGTGCGGTCGCTGTAGTCGTGACCCACTGCCGGGTTGGGGTTGTTGTAGTAGGGCGCATCGTTGCCTTCGCCGCGGTTGCGCACATGGTCGTAGCGCAGCGACGGCGTGATCGTCACGTCGCCCAACGTCACCGCGTCCTGGATAAAGAAGCTGTTGGTATCGACTTTGCCGTGGGGCATGAAGCCCGGCTGAAAGTGCCCGTAGTTGTAGCGCGGCGTGTTGTAGGTGGCGCCAGGCATCCACATCTCGGTTTCGCGGGTGTGCTTGCGGATTTGCCCGCCGACCGTCACGGCATGCTGCAAGGGGCCGGTGTCAAACAGGCTGACGTTACGGATATCCAGGAGCTTGTCGGTGTAGGCGGTGTCCATCTTGCGCCCGCCGGTGGCCAACTGGAAAAACGCCGTGGCGTCACGCTCATCGGTCTGCTCGGTGTTGGACTGGGAGTACTTGATGGTCAAGTCCACCAGCGGGTTGTCCAGCGGCTGGTATTCATACTTGCCCGACCAGGTGGTGTCGACCGTGTCACGGTGGGCGAGGAAGCGCTTCAACGCGCCTTCGTAGCCGTAGCGGTCGATGTTGAACTGGGTCGGTGGCGTGGGGTAACTGGCGGCGGAAAACGGGGTCCAGCGGTTGCTGTGGGAGCGCGAGTACGACAGCCCGACACTGTGCTCATCGGTAAAGTGTGCGTTGACCTTGAACAGCTTGCCGTCCACATCCTGGGCGCTGTTGGGCAGGCGCTGAGGGTTGATCGGGTACTCATTGTTGTCGTTGGGCAACTTGGCGGCCACTTTCATATCGCCGCCGTCGCGTTGGGTCAGGTAGGCCAGCGCATCGAAACGGCCGTCGTCGGTACGGCCATACACGGCACTGCTGTAGACCTGCTCATGGTCGTTGCTGGAGTAGCCATATTTGAGCATCGCACCGCTGTTGCGGCCGTCCTTAAGCAGGTCCGGAGCGTCCTTGGTGACCATGTTGACCGTGCCGCCGAAGCCGCCATTGCCGGTGAACGGCGAGTTGGGGCCTTTTTCCACTTCGATGCGCTTGATCAGCTCGGGCTCGATAAACACCGTGCCTTGCTGGTAACGCTCAAAGCCTGTCTTGGTGGCACCGTCAACGGTCAGCGGCACGTCTTCGGCATCGCCGAAACCACGGATGTTGATGGTCTGGCCGCCGGGCTTCAGCGAGCCGCCCTGGCTGACACCGGGCAAGGTCTGCAACAGGCTGGGAATGTTATTGGACTGGTAACGGTCGATGTCGGCCTGGGTCAGGGTGGAGCGGTTGACGGTGCTGGCGTTTACCTCATTGCCAGTACCGATCACGCTCAGGGTGTCCAACTGGATCGCGCCACCGGTGGTGGTTTTGCCCTCGTCGGGGCGCACCACATAGGTACTGCCGACCTTGATCAGGTTGAGCTCACCGTTTTTGAGCAGGGAACGGATGGCCACTTCCGGGGTGTAGTTACCGTCAAGCGCTGGGGCCTGCACGTTCTTGAGCAGGGTTTCATCGAACAGCAGCTGGATTTTCGCTTGCTGGGCCACCTGGCTCAGGGACGTGGCCAGCGACTGGGCCGGCAGGTGCAGCTTGAGCGACTCGGCTTCGGCGCTGAGGCTCAAGGCCAGGCACGTAGCCATGAGTGTCGGTCGAAGAAACAGGTGCGAAGCGTGGCAAGGCGCGCGAAACATGAAATCCCCCGGAGCGGCTAAATAGCCAAAAAGGTGTGCGTATCAAACACAGACAGGAGGAAGACGGGGCAGGCAAAAAAAACCACACATGCGAATGCAAAATATTCTCATGTGTGGTTTCTGCCGTTTATTTGCTCGGCTCGATTCTCATGATGCCATCCGCCGAGAGCACGGTTTTCACTGGCAACAGCGCGGGCAAGGCGTTGAGCAGGGCGTCCGGGTCGCTCACATCAAGGTTGCCCGACACCTTGAGCTGCGCGACGGCCTTGCTGACCTGCAACGGCGTCTGTGGACGGTAGAGGCTAAGTTCGTCGATCAGGCTGGCCAGCTCTCGATTGCGAAACGACAAATGCCCGCTGCGCCAATCGGCGATCTCTTCGGCGCTGAGGCTACGCGATTGCACGGTGCCTTTGGCGTAGTTGTATGAGGCCCGTTGCTGGGCGTCGAGCAGGGTGACGGGGCTTTCGCCATTTGGCGCGAAAGCGACCTGGCCATGGGCAACGCTGACCACCAATTGCTGCTGCCCACGGCGCACATCGAAAGCCGTGCCCACCACCCGTACGCTCGACTCGCCGGCCTGCACGTAGAGGGGGCGTTCCTTGTCGGCGGCCACTTCGATGTACAGCTGGCCTTTGTCCAGATGCAGCACCCGTTGATGGGCGCTGAAGTCCACGCGGATATGGGTGTTGGCATTCACATACAAGGTACTGCCATCTGGCAGATTCAAAGTGCGCACGCCCTTGGCATGGGTGGCAACCTGGTTGTGATACAGCTCGCGCGGTGCGCCGATAGAGGTCGCCAGCACGGCGCAGAGCAGAGCGGCCGCCATCGCCAGGGCAGGGCGCCAAAGGCTGGGCTTGCGCTTGGGCAGTGCCAACGGTTTGTTCAGTTGTTGCAACTGGGCGAGGTCGGCCCACAGCTGTTCGAATTCGGCATAGGCGCGCGCATGCGCGGGCACCGCCTGCCAGTCGGCAAAGGCTTTACGGTCGGCGCGGCTTGCTTCGTTGCGGTTGCGTGCAAACCAACTGGCGGCTTGGGCGTCGATGCAATCGCTCGCTTGGCTGTCCAGCGCGTCTGTGTCGCTCGGGCGGTTCATTCTGGCTGCTCCGTGCCGGGGGCGGGTTGAAGGCGGCGCTTGCAGTGCAGCAGGGCAAAGGCGATGTGCTTTTCCACCATGCTGGTGGAGATGCCCATGCGCGTTGCTATCTGCGCCTGGCTCAAGCCTTCGAAGCGGTGCAGCATAAGGGCTTCTCGTCGGCGCGGCGAGAGTTCGGCAAGGACTTCTTTCAACTGTTCCAGGCGTTGCAGGCGAAGGGCGGCGGCCATGGGGTCGTTGTGCTCGTCGGTGACCGGCTCGGCATCCATTTCGGCGTGATCAGGGTGGACGGTTTGCCGTACCTTCTGTTTGCGCCAGTGATCGCGCAGCAGGTTGCGCGCCATCTGGAACAGAAACGCCCGTGGCTGCTCGACCTTGGCACGGTCGCGGTAGCCCAGCCATTGGGTAAACACATCCTGGGCCATGTCCGCCGCGTCGCTGGCGTTGTCCGTGCGTTTACGCAGGAAATACAGAATGTCTGCATAAAACCCGCGACAGGCATCGGCCGCCGACGGGTCGGGCTGGGGACGAGACATGGATACCCTTCTTGACGAAGTACGACGTGGAAAAGTCGCGAATGATATCGAGAATTATTGTCATTTGTCTCCAGCTAAATAGATCTCCCGTGTTTGGCTGGAAAAAATTGGGGCATGGCCTTTAATCCTACAAGTTTGGGAGCGATATCCCACTCAAAGGAGAAAGTCATGGCTGGATGGTATGAGTTGAGTAAAAGCAGTAACGGGCAGTTTCGTTTCGTGCTTAAGGCGGCGAATGCAGAAACCATATTGACCAGCGAGCTTTACACCACCCGCGGTGCTACTGAAGCCGGCATTGCTTCAGTGCAGACAAACAGCCCACATGATGAACGTTATGAGAAAAAAGTGGCCAGCAACGGCCAACCGTTCTTCAACCTCAAGGCGGCCAATCATCAAGTGATCGGCAGCAGTGAGCAGTACACCTCTACAGCCGCACGAGACAATGGCATTGCGAGCGTCAAGACCAATGGTCCCAGTGTCACTATCAAGGACAAGACCTGACAGTTGTGCAAGAAGACCTGCACCCGGCTCGCGAGAGCCGGGCGTTTTTTATACCGATGACAGCAACGCTTTGAGCTGTCCGATCCCTGCCTCACCCAACGGGAACACCGGCAAGCGCGGATTACCCACCTCCAACCCGGTCAAGCGCAACCCGGCCTTGATCGTCGCCGGCAGCCCGCCTTTGAGGATGAATTGCAGCAAGGGCAACTGTCGGTAGAACAGCTCCCGCGCCTTGTTCAAATCATCGGCCAGTACGGCCTGATACAAGCTCAGGTTCAGTTGCGGGATCAGGTTCGGCGCCGCGGTGCACCAGCCTTTGGCGCCAGCCGCGAAGGCTTCCAGCGCCAGCGGGTTGCAACCGTTGTAGAACGGCACGTCACTTTGCAGTTTCAACTGGTGCATGCGCTGGATGTCGCCAGTGCTCTCCTTGACCATGGTCACGTTCTCGACCTGCTTGAGGATACGCAGGATCAGCTCCACCGACATGTCGGTGCCGCTGGTGGCCGGGTTGTTGTAGAGCATGATCGGCACGCCGATGCTGTCGCCGATGGCGGCGTAGTGAGCGAGGATTTCCGCGTCACTGAGTTTCCAGTACGAGGCCGGCAGCACCATGACCACATCGGCGCCGTGCTCTTCGGCGTAGCGGGCGCGGCGCACGGCCTTGGCGGTGGTCAGGTCGGACACGCTGACAATGGTCGGCACGCGCTTGGCGACTTTCTTGATGCTGTAGGCACTGACTTCATCCCACTCGGCATCGCTCAGGTAAGCGCCTTCGCCCGTGCTGCCCAAGGGCGCAATGGCGTGGACGCCGCTGTTGATCAAGCGGTCGATGGAGCGCCCGAGGGCGTCGAGGTCAACGCGCTGGCCGTCGGCGCTGAAGGGCGTGATGGTGTAGCCGATGATGCCGTGAATGGTTGGGTTGGACATGGGGGAAACTCCGGTCGAAAAGGGGGGCAATCAGTTCAGGCAATCGGCGTGCTTGCGCAGGTTTTGCCGGGCGTAATAGTTGAACGCGGCGCCGTGGCGTTTGGGTTTGGAGATCCAGTCGTGGGCCTCGCGTCCCAGCTCCGGCAGGATCGGTTTGACGGTACCAGCAGACATCGCCAGCAACTGCAACTTGGCAGCCCGTTCGATCAACTGCGCAATCACGCAGGCTTCTTCGATGCTGGCCCCGGTGGACAACTGGCCGTGGTGCGAGAGCAGAATGGCGCGCTTGTCGCCCAGGGCCGCGGTGATGATTTCCCCTTCTTCATTGCCCACCGGTACGCCGGGCCAGGCCTCCAGGAACGCGCAGTCTTCGTACAGCGGGCAAAGGTCCATGTGCGACACCTGCAACGGCACTTCCAGCATCGACAGCGCGGCAATGTGCGTGGGGTGTGTGTGGATGATGCAGTTTACATCCGGGCGGCCGCGGTACACCCAGGTGTGAAAACGGTTGGCGGGGTTGGGAATGCCATGGCCTTCCAGTACTTCGAGGTCTTCGTTGACCAGCAACAGGTTGCTGGCCGTGATTTCGTCAAAACCCAGGCCCAGTTGCTGGGTGTAGTAGGTGCCGGGCGTCGGCCCACGTGCGGTGATCTGCCCGGCCAGGCCGGAGTCGTGGCCGTACTCGAACAGGATTCGGCAGGTCAGCGCCAGCTTTTGCCGGTCGGTCCACGTATTATCTGCCAGGCTGTTTTGCATCTGGCTCAGTGCTTGCTTGACCAGTTGGTCTTTTGGGAGTGCTAATGTCTTGGCCATATCGGTGTCCTTTGGGTGGTTCAATGGACGTCGGATTTGCTGGTCGCCCGCTGCTCGCAAGGTCGGTGGGTGAATGCAAATGACACTAAAGATGCTATATGACACTTTGTGTCATTGGCAAGCCTGTCTCATCGCTTTCTGCAGGGATTAACCGCAGCACATGTCTATCCGCTTGAAAATATTAAGAAAAAAACTTGGCGTGACCCTGGAGGCCTTGGCCGAAAAATCCGGGATGACCAAGAGTTACCTGTCGAAAGTCGAACGCGGGCTTAATACGCCATCCATCGCTGCGGCGTTGAAACTCGCCAAGGCGTTGAACGTGAAGGTCGAAGAACTGTTCAGCGAAGACAACGTCAGCCTCGACAGCTACAGCCTGGTGCGTAGCCATGAGCGGCCCGACACCTCGCCGGGTTATGCGGTGCTGGCCCATCAAGTCAGCGAGCGCAGCTTGTTGCCGTTCATCATCTACCCGCCGGCGGAGTTCACCGACAAGACCTTCAAGGAGCACCTGGGGGAGGAGTTTTTATTCGTGCATGAAGGCCAGGTTGAGGTGGATTTCATGAGTGAGCGCGTGCTGTTGGCGCGCGGTGATGCGCTGCATTTCAACGCGCAGAAACCCCACCGGATTCGCTCGGTGGGAGAGGTGCAGGCGCAGTTGCTGGTGGTGGTGCACAGCGCTGAGGAGTGAGACTGAGCCCGACTTGAAATGCATTCAATGTGGGAGCTGGCTTGCCTGCGATAGCGGTTTATCGGTGCCCAATCTGTCGCTGACCCACCGCCATCGCAGGCAAGCCAGCTCCCACATTTTGCTCAGCGTTCTACAGGGACGGACAATGCCGGATTGCCCAGTGGGTGCGTACGCGCGGTAAAGAACCTCAGTTCCACATTAGAGCCCTCGAACAGCTCCATATACCGCCGCTTCTGCTGACGAACAAACCCATCACTGCGCCCCGACACCGAGATCGCCAGGGTGCTGATGCTGGCCTGGCCGATAGCATCCACCAAGTGTTTATCCTGCGGCCCCAAGTCATGCCCGAAGATGCACAGCGCGCCTTCATGGCTCAACAGCTGTTCATAACAGAACGACAGATAATCCGAACTGCGGATACTTTTGAGTTTCTCCTCCACCTTGCCTTCACTGACAAACAGCGGCACATCGTCGAGGGTCTTGATCGTGTTGTTGATGGCAAAACTGCTGAGCAGGGTGCTGTCGGTGGACGGCAATTTGCGCGCCGTGCCGTCGAGGTTGCGCACCAGGTGCAGGCCTCCGTGCAGGTACAGGATGCGGGTGATGTCGGTGCGCGTATTGCGCAGGTCGAAGCTTGAGTCGGCGCTGCGAAACAGGTCGTCGATACCCGGTGCGTGCAGGGTCGCCCAGTAGTTGAGCAAATCGTAGTTACTGGTGAATACGGTGGCGTAGGTGGCCAGCTCCGCGTTGATCGTCGCCAGCGTCGACGGTTGCACCAGGCGCCAGGGAATGTGCACGGCATGGATGGTGTTGATCAGTGCTTCCTTGATCGCGTAGTAACGGTTACGCGGCGCCGCCGAGCTGACCGCCAGGGCCTTGTTGACCCGGCTGGTGGTTTTCAAGGCGCCCAGGGCTTGCTCGAAACTGCGGGTTTGCAAGGCGTCGAACACGCTGAGTTCGGAGGCGCTCAGGGGTTTTTCTTCGACGGTACGGGCGTTTTCGAACAGCGAGTCGTAGGCAAAGTCTTCCCAGATCGTGCGGCTGGCGCCGTTGCCGATCAGAATCCCGCTGAAGTCGACGGCAGCGCGCAGGGCACTCCAGTCTTCAAGGTGGGCGTCAATATCCTGGAAATCCTTCATTGCGGCGGGTCTACTCGAAATCGGCTGGGGGGTGACTTTATCACGAGCCGGCATTGATCCTGATCAAGATGCGCCACGCGGTACAGGTTGATTCTGTCGGCATAAAGCCTTTGAGGATTGATCATGAGCAGCACGTTCTTCATCCCCGCCGTCAACATCATGGGCATCGATTGCCTCGACGAAGCGATGACCGCCATCCGCAACTACGGCTTCGGCAAAGCGTTGATCGTCACCGACGTCGGCCTGGCCAAAGCCGGTGTGGCCGGCATGATCGCCGAGAAGCTGGCGATGCAGGATATCGACTCGGTGATCTACGACGGCGCCAAGCCCAACCCCAGCGTGGAAAACGTCGAAAAAGGCCTGGCGTTACTGCAACAGAGCGCCTGTGATTTCGTCGTGTCCCTGGGCGGCGGTTCGCCCCATGACTGCGCCAAGGGCATTGCCCTGTGCGCCACCAACGGTGGGCGTATCGGCGACTATGAAGGCGTGGACCGATCGAGCAAGCCGCAACTGCCGCTGGTAGCCATCAATACCACCGCTGGCACGGCCAGCGAGATGACGCGTTTTTGTATCATCACCGACGAAAGCCGCCACGTAAAAATGGCCATCGTCGACCGCAATGTCACGCCGTTGCTGTCGGTCAACGACCCGGCCCTGATGGTCGGCATGCCCCAGGGCCTCACCGCCGCCACGGGCATGGATGCGCTGACCCACGCCATCGAAGCCTACGTGTCCACCGCTGCGACACCGATCACCGACGCCTGCGCGATCAAGGCCATCGAATTGATCAGCGCCAACCTGCGCCTGGCGGTGCGCGACGGCACTGACAAGGCCGCACGGGAAAACATGGCCTACGCGCAATTCCTCGCTGGCATGGCCTTCAACAATGCGTCCCTGGGTTTCGTGCATGCCATGGCCCACCAATTGGGCGGCTTGTACGACCTGCCCCACGGCGTGTGCAACGCGGTGCTATTGCCCCATGTACAAAGCTTCAATGCCAGTGTCTGCGCCAAACGCCTGAGCGACGTGGGCCGGGCCCTTGGTGCAGATATCAAGGGCATCACCGCCGAGGAGGGCGCCCAGGCTGCCATCGCGGCGATTCGTCGGTTGTCACAGGACGTGGAAATCCCTGCGGGCTTGCGTGAGCTTGGCGCTAAGTTGCAGGACATTCCGTTGCTGGCCAGCAATGCGTTGAAAGATGCCTGCGGGCTGACCAACCCGCGGCGGGCGGACCAGCGTCAGATTGAGGAGATCTTTCGTAGCGCGTTTTGATAGGGGCAGCCTTTGGCAGCACGCGGTAAGCTACACGCTCAATGCATTCAAGCATCACGCGTGCGGCGTGCCGCTGAGGTCCCTTCATGAGAGTTCTGTTATTCGGCGCCACCGGCATGGTGGGCCAGGGTGTGCTGCGCGAGTGCCTGCTGGCGGCCGATGTGCAGGAAGTGGTGGCCGTCGGCCGCACGCCCTTGACCCAAGAGCACGACAAGTTGCATCAGGTGTTGCACAACGACATGCTGGATTTTCAGCCCCTGGAAAACCTGTTGCAGGGTTTTGATGCATGTTTCTTCTGCCTGGGTGTTTCGTCGGCGGGCATGAAGGAGGCGCGCTATACCCACCTCACCTATGACCTGACCCTCGTGGCGGCCAGCACCCTGGCGCGGCTCAATCCGCAGATGACCTTTATCTATGTGTCCGGCGCCGGCACGGACAGTTCTGAAGCCGGCAAGTCGATGTGGGCGCGGGTCAAGGGCAAAACCGAAAATGCCTTGCTGCGCTTGCCGTTCAAGGCGGTGTATCTGTTCCGCCCCGGGATCATCCAGCCGTTGCACGGTGTGCGTTCGAAGACGCCGTTGTACCAATCCTTCTACAGCGTGCTTGGGCCGGTGCTTTCGTTTGTGCGGCGACTGAAACCGGATTGGGTGGTGAGCACCGAGACCGTCGGCCGTGCGATGTTGCAGGCGGCCAGCCAAGGCGCGCCGCAGCCCGTGGTGGAGCAGGCCCAGATCAATCGCCTGGCGGCTGAGCGCCGCTGAGCTGAATCAGCGCAACGCCGCTGATCAGCAGTAACGCGCCCAACGCCCGGGAGGTTGTCAACTGACGTTCCACCAGGCCGAACAGGCCGAAATGGTCCAGCAGCAACGACGCGAGAATCTGCCCGGCCATGGCCAGCGCAATGAAGCCCGATGCGCCGAGCTTGGGCAGCAGCATCAACGCCAATGAAATAAAACACACGCCAAAGGCACCACCGGCCCACATCCACAACGGTGCCTTGCTGATAAAGGCCAGGCTCGGCAGGGGTAAACGCATCGCCACAATCACCGGCAGCAGCACGATGATGCTCACCAGTAACGACGCCAGGGTGGCCCACAACGGATGGCCGAGCCCGCGCCCGAGATTGGCGTTGATCGCACTCTGAAACGGCACTACCGCGCCGGCGAACACCGCCAGCGCTAACAAACCTACCCAATGCAACACAGTCATCTCGACGCTCCCAAAGGTTTTGCTGGACTCTAGGGTATTCGTCGCGCAAATTTAAATTCCAAATTCTTATGCTGGACATGCAGTTGATGAATGATCTGCGCCGCGTCGACCTTAACCTGCTGGTGATCCTCGACGCCTTGCTCAGCGAGCAACACGTCACCCGCGCCGCCGAGCGCCTGCACCTGAGCCAGCCGGCGGTCAGCCATGCGTTGGCACGGCTGCGCGATATGCTGGGCGACTCGCTGTTGATGCGTCAGGGCGGCACACTGGTGCCAACCGCCCGCGCCCTGGAATTGGCGGCGCCATTGACCGAAGCTCTGGCCCAGGTGCAGGCATTACTGGCGCCGAATCGTTTTGATCCCGCCTCGGCCAAGCGCCGCTTTCGCGTGGCGATGTCGGACTACAGCGCGGCGATATTCCTGCCCGGCCTGGTTCGCGTCCTACGCCATGAAGCGCCCGGTATCGACTTGCAGATCATCCAGGCCAGCCGCGAAGGCATGGTTGAGGGTGTGCTCAATGGCGATCTCGATCTGGCTGCGGGCGTATTCCCCGACATGCCCGCCGAACTGCGGACTACGCCGCTGTTCGAAGAGCATTACACCTGCCTGGTCGACCCCACCAGCCTTGCGCCCAACGGAGTGCTGGACCTGCCGACATATCTGTCACGCCCCCATGTGCTGCTGGAGATGCGCGGCAGCGGCACGCCAGAAATCGAACGGGCGCTGACGGCCATTCGTGAACGCCGCCATGTAGCTATAAGCCTACCGCACTGGGGTGTGGCGCCGCAGTTGATCCAGGGCACGGACCTGATTTTGACGGTGTCGTCCCGGGGTTTGATGAATATTGACGCTCGGCAATTGCTGGCCGTGCCACCGCCGTTTCATATTCCGTCGTTTGCCTTTGAGCTGGCCTGGCATACGCGGCGGGGTGGGGATGTGGGTTTGCAGTGGTTGATTGGCAGGGTGGTGGGTGTATTGTCCGCAGACCCACGATAACGCGAGAACACCTAGATGCTCAGCGGTTTCAACCACCTGACCCTGGCCGTCACCGATGTGCCGCGCAGCGTCAGTTTCTATCACGACCTGCTGCGCCTGCAGCTCGACGCAACCTGGGATAACGGTGCCTACCTCTCACTGCCTGGGCTTTGGCTGTGCCTGTCGCTGGACCCGTTGCGCTCGACTGCTCCGGCGGTGGATTACACCCACTATGCCCTTACTGTCGATGCTGCTGATTTCACTGCCTTGGTCGAACGCCTGCGCGCCGCCGGCGTACAGGAGTGGCGAGACAACCGCAGTGAAGGCGCATCGTTTTATTTTCTCGATCCCGACGGCCATAAGCTGGAGGCTCATGTCGGCGATCTGGCCTCGCGGCTGCAAGCCTGTCGCGCCCGGCCCTATGCTGGAATGAAGTTTTACCCACCGCGCTGAAACATGCAGAATCGTTCACCTTCAAGCGTCTGTCGGAGCGTCTACCATGACCCCATCCTTGCTGTTCGCCGTACTGGCTTCGGGTTTTATCTACGGCATTACCCCTGGCCCCGGTGTCCTGGCCGTATTCGGCATCGGTGCGGCCCGTGGCCGGCGTGCCGGGGCAGGATTCTTGTGCGGTCATTTGCTCGGCGATGTGGTGTGGTGCAGCACGGCGCTGATTGCCATCGTCGGTGCGCGAGAAGTCGGCAGCAGTGCCTTTGATGTGCTCGGCGTACTCAGCGGGGTGTATTTATTCTGGCTCGGCTGGCGTGCGATCCGCACCCAGCGCCGCAATAGCGATGCCCCTCAGGGCGCGGCGCGCCATCCGTTCTGGCACGGTATTCTGTTTGGCTTGACCAACCCCAAGGCCTACCCGGTTGCCGTGGCGACGTTCACCGCGTTGCTGTCCAGCCGGGCCGAGTTGTTGACTTGGTCGATGCTGCCGACCTTGATTCTGTTGAGCTTTATCGGTGGCTTGCTGGCCTACGCGATCCTGATTGGCGTGGTGGGTGCCCAACGGGTGCGCACGCTGTATCAACGCCATGAAATCCTGATCACCAAGCTCTGCGGCGTGATGTTTATCGGCTTCGCCCTCAATGCCCTGGCGCACGCATTGCCGGGCCTGTTCGGCAGCAAAGCGGCCTGAGGCGACGACGACCGTTCGTCGCACAGGTAAGTTTTTTCTAAACCTTTACCGTCCTGAAAATTCGAATTCAGGGCGGGTTGTATGCTCCCGCGCCTATTTTTGCCCTGGAGGAACCCATCATGAGCCGCATGGCTATCCGGTTACGCACCGCCAGTTTCGCGATGCTGCTGGGCCTCGGCGCCAGCAATGCTTTCGCCCAGTCGCCTGCAGAATTCATCGAGCAGGCTTCGGCCAAAGGTATGGCCGATATCGAAACCAGCCGCATGGCCCACGCCAAGACCTCGTCCCAGGAAATCAAGGACTACACCATTGAGGTCATCAACGAGCGCACGCTGGCCAACCAGCACTTGGCGGCGATCGCCAAGAAGCTTGATTTGCCAGTGGCCCCACGGGAGAAGATCGTTGATAAGGCCGAAACCCTGATGCCTGAACTCAAGGACGGCGATTCCTTTGACGCTGCCTATACCGCGCAGCAGGTCAAGGAAAACGAAGACGCCATCGCCCTGTTCCAGAAAGAAGGCGCGGCGTCGGATGTGCCAGAGATAAAGGCACTGGTGGATGAGACGCTACCCAAGCTTGAAGAGCGCTTGCAAAAAGCCCGGGCCCTGGCGTCGACCTACGGTAAGGGCCATCAAGGCGACGGTTGAGGCCGCTGCCCGATCTGAAAAACGGCGGTGGGAGGGGACTCCCACCGCCGTTTTTATGCAGGGTTTCAGACGGGGTATGGGTCAATGCCGCCTATAACGCCAGTTCCGTCTGACCTGTGCCTTCAAGTGCAAGTAAATACTGCTTGGCTGCCAACCCGCCCGCGAACCCGGTCAGTCCGCCGGAGGCGCCGATCACCCGGTGACATGGCGCAATGATTGAAATGGGGTTGCGCCCATTCGCGGCGCCGACGGCGCGCACGGCTTTGGGGTTGCCGATCTGCTGTGCGATCTGGCTATAGCTGCGGGTTTCGCCGAAGGGAATGGTCAGCAGTGCTTGCCAGACTTGCTTCTGGAAGTCAGTGCCGGTGAAGTCCAGTTCCAGTTCGAAGTGGTTACGCTTTCCGGTGAAGTATTCCTGCAATTGGCGCTCGGTTTCCAAGAGCACTGGGCTGTCGTCGGCTTCGATCAATTCACCCAGGCGCACGCGATTGGCACGTTCTACTTCCCAGAGGATGGCGTTGAGTTTGCCATCCCGTGCCACCAGGGTGAGTTCACCGACAGGGGAAGGCATGAGCTTGTACTGGTAGTCCATGAGCAGTTTCCTTGAAGGGCGTTGATGGGGGCCACGCCACTGTAGTTCCACCAAGGGGGTTGGGAACTACGTTTCTTGCGGTCAAATTCTTGCCCAACTAGACATTCCAGTAAACCCAGCTGGAATAATGGGGGTACCAGTAGAGCCAGGCGATAATGTAAAGGGCCTTGAGTACTGACGCGGTACTTAACATGACCATAGAAATGACGTTGAGCAGGGTGACAAACAAAGCGAACACAGCCACGCGTGGGGTTGCGTGACGCCAGGCAAACCTCACGCCATACGCTGAGGCGGCAATCACTCCTGACTCCAGCAATAATCCGAGGGGGAAGGGCAGCCGTACAAACGAGACCAGCAGCGGCAAAACCAACACCCAGCCGGCTACTTGGCACAGGATGATTTTGGGTGTGGCTTTTTTGGTGTCCAGCATTGCCATGTTTCCAAGCTCTGGGCCGATGAGCCTACATTATCGTGAGGTGTTGCCGGTCTTCCTGTAAGACTTTGTTTAGGCGTACCTATCGCTCCTGCTGTAATACTTTTCGCGCTGCGAATGCCAGAAACCCCGAGCAGCTTTTTCCTGTGGATGATTCAACAGGTATTCAACGATGCGATTCAACAGATAGCCGAGCAGCAGATGAGTGCTGGAGACTAAATTTTAGGCATAAAAAAACCGGTCACCAAGGACCGGTTTTTTGTGCAGCCTCCGCCAGAAACCCCCTGACGCAAGTGCAAATCTGAGTGGAGCGGGTAGAGGGAATCGAACCCTCAACTAAAGCTTGGGAAGCTTTCGTTTTGCCACTAAACTATACCCGCTCAGAGCGGCTGACTTTGTACCAGATGTTCAGCTGGATTTGAAGTTTTTCTTTGAAAAATGTGAGAGTTGCGTGTGGCGACAGAGCTTGCTCGCCACAGTGTCAGGCCTGATTTCAAAGCGCCCACGCATGCTGCGCCTGGCCCTGGCTATACCGTAACGGGCTTGCGGGCCGCTGCCCTTTCAAGAAGCCCACCACGGCCTCACGGCTGTCGCGGCACGCGGCTTTATGTTCCATGTCCAGGAAGTGTCCCGTTGCCTGAATGGTGCTGAAGCTGCTCTTGGCCACATGCTGGCCAAACAGTTTGGCGTCGTCTGCACTGGTGTATTCGTCCCATTCGCCGTTCAAGAATAGCACTGGAATATCGATCTGCCTGGCTGCCTTGAGGTAGCACTGCCGGTCGCTGTTGAGCACGTGGCTGATGTGAAAGTGCATCTGCCCGTATTCGTGTGCGGCCAGGTTGCTGACATGGCGGTAGTTGAAGCGTTTGAACAGCGAAGGCAGGTGCTTGCCGATGGTGCTGTTAACCAGATGGCCGACGCGGTCGCGGTCGAGGTTGCCCAGGTAGTCGACGCCACGTTCGAGGTAGTCACGCATGGGCGCATTGATCACCGGCGAGAATGAGCTGATCACGGCTTTTTCTACCCGATGGGGTCGCTGTGCGAGGGCAACCAACGTGGCGGCCCCGCCCCAGGAGAAGGACAACACGTGTTCAGCGGCGAAGTGGTCGAGCAGTTCAAGGAGGATCTGGCCTTCGACTTCCTTGGTCAGCATCTGCTCATGACGGTTATGGATTTTGGAACGGCCAGCGTAGGGCTGGTCGTACAACACCACATTGAATTGCGGGTACAGGCTTTTCACGGTTTGAGCGAAGGACGCTGTGGTCGCCATTGAGCCGTTGACCAGGACGATGGTCTTTGCCGCCGCGTCCGCGCGATAGAACTCCGTGTACACCCGATACTGACCCTGTATATCCAACACAGCGATTTCTGGCCTCATGTCGTAAGACTCCTGGCAAGCGGGTAGTGCGCGCAGATCACTCTGCACGAGCTTTATGACAGGTAGGCATACGCCTGGAAAATGAGGGCCCATGTCGGTCCGATGACGGCTGGCCGGCGGGTGTTGTTATGGCGGGCGGTTTGCCGGGAAGGCCCGAGGATCAAGCGCGGGCGAGGCAAGGTGTTTCTTGGAGGTTATAGGCGACTCATCAGTCATTATCTGGCTGAAGCCCTGATTCAAGCAGTACGGAACGCATGTCGCAAGGCGATGGGCTGGTTTTTTGCCATCATCGGCTGAACGGTCGTCAGACTTTTAGGATCTCTTCGTCAGTCAGTGGCCGATACTGACCCGGCGCAAGCGACGCATCGAGCACTAAGGGCCCCATTCGCTCGCGGTGCAGGCCGATCACCTTGTTATCAAAATGACCGAACATGCGTTTGACCTGGTGATATCGGCCTTCGATGATGCTCAACCGCGCTGTCCTGGGACCCAGCAGTTCAAGTTCGGCAGGTTGGGTGGTGAGATCTTCGAAAGCGAAATACACGCCCGCCGCGAACGTCACCGCGTACTGCGGGCCGATGTCCTGTTCGGTTTGCACGTGGTACACCTTGGGCAACTTGGTCTGCGGTTGCGTGAGGCGCCGCGACCATTGGCCGTCGTTGGTGATCAGGATAAGGCCGGTGGTGTTGAAATCCAGGCGCCCGGCGATATGCAGTTCGGCTTTGTCCGGTTCGTCCAGCAGGTCAAGGACCGTGGAGTGTTGCGGGTCCGACGTGGCGCTGACGCAACCCTGGGGTTTGTGCAGCATGAAATAGCGCGCCGGCTTGCCCGCTTGCAGGATTTCACCGTCAACGCAGACCTGGCTGAATTCACGTACGTCATGGTGAGGATCGCTGACCGCAACCCCTTCAACGGTCACCCGGCGTTCCACCAGCAACAGGCGCACTTGCTTGCGATTGAACTGTGGCAGGTTGCTGAGGAAACGATCAACGCGCATTGCGGTTACGCAACTGTTCGTCCACCTGGGCGCAGCGTGGGCACAGGCAGGCTTTATCACGCAACTCATCCGGCAGGGCTTCAAGCACCGCCGGGTCGATGATGACGCCGTAGCACCAGCAGGCTTGATCGGCAGTGCGCGGATCGGCCAGGGAGCAGTCGTTGCGGGCACCACAGGCGGGGCAAAGGGTCGGTGTGATCATGGGTCGGTTCAGAAGGGAATCGGGTAGGGCGCGTTAGTTGTTGCACGATACAGCGCGGCTGCGCGGCATTCCATCATCATGGCGTTTTGGCGGGCTTTCACTTCGTCTGAAACAGGTGTTTCCAGTTGTGTCGCGAACGCACCAGATTCGGTTTTTGATGTCAGATGTTTCGTCATTCAGTGAAAGCTGAATGCCGCTCGCCAGCGTCGCTGGAGGAGCTCTTCCGCGGTCCAGGAGGCCGCCATGTATCGACGACTGCTGCTCATCGCTTTGCTCGGCCTGACCCTTTCAGCCTGCGTGCCCTATTACGATGGAGGCGCTACCTACTATCGCTCCGAGGTCTACACCGTGCCGGCGCCAGCCTATTACTACGGCGGCCCGCGTTATTACCCTTCTGGGCGCAGCTATTACGCGCCAGCGCCTCGCTACTATGCGCCACAGCCTCGCTACTATTCGGCGCCGCGCTACTACCAACCGGCCCCGCGCTATTACCCTCGCGCCGGGTACCGGCCCTACCCAAACCAGGGGTGGGGCGACCGCTGGGGCAATGGCGGGCGTGGACGCGGTTCCGACCACGGAAGTGGTCGCGGCGGTCACCGTTAAATATCTTGAAAAACAAGCGGCGCATCATGCGCCGTTTTTATGGGTACCGTACGTCCGTACTGTCAGATTTAACAGCTATCTTTGAATTGATAGCTGTACTTCACTAGCGCAAAGCCTGTGCTTTTGCGTGGTGAGACTGAACAGATGGAATCCCTATGTTCAAACAATTGATTTGCGTGCTGCTGCTGTTGAGCTACGTCATTGCGCCGGCAAGAGCGGAGCAAGGCTGTCCTTATCCGTCGCAGGTCGCGTACGCCGACGGCCATTATCGCGTCAAGGACAATGGCCTGGGCTGGCAAAGCCCGAAGGTTGCGTCTCGTGGTGTTATTGACGGATTCATTGGTGCAGTCTTTATGCCGGGCGAGGGCGAGGAGAGAGGAAACGGCTACATGGACAAGTGCATCTACCGCACCAGTTGGAACGGGGTGGTAGCGTTGAGGCCAAGCAGCGGCAATGAGGTTATCAACATGTCGTTGACCAGCACCTTGTATTGGAGGCTGCAGCCCGATGCGTTCGAGTTGCCGGTGTATACGTGCATGGACAGCCAGCCGGACAACTGCGCTTTCAAGGTCAACGACAAGCGTACAGACCTGTCAGTAGTCAGATAAATCTGCCAGAGGATTCCTACCTTCCCAGGCCTTGTCAAAGTGCGCCTGCACCACCGTTTCCGGGAGTGTGTTGATATCCGGCCAGTGCCAACGAGGCGCCTGGTCTTTGTCGATCAGGCGCGCCCGAACCCCTTCGGCGAATTCCGGATGACGGCAGCAGTTGAGGCTCAGGGTGTATTCCATCTCGAACACCTGGGCCAATGAGAGGTGACGGGCACGCTGGAGCTGTTCCCACACCAGATGCGCCGTCAGTGGGCAGCCCTCACTGAGGGTTTTGCCGGCCCGGCTCAATAGCGGGTCGCTGTGGTCGCGCAGCAGGCTCAAGGCGCGCCAGGCACACCGCACATCTCCTACATCAAGCCATTCGTCGATCTGTGCGCGGCGCGGTAGCCATTGCGCTTCGGGTTGATCACTGTATGCCTCCTGCGCCAGGGCCTTGAGCAAGCTGTTGAGTTGCATCGCGCTCTGTTCCTGCCAGTTCAGCTGCAGCAGGCCATCGAGCAGATCGTCTTGCTGGTCATCACGCAGGAAACGGTCGGCCAGGCCCAAGTCCAGCGCGTCGCGACCGTTGATATGGGCGCCGGTGAGGCCCAGGAACAGGCCGAGCTTGCCCGGCAAGCGGGACAAGAACCAACTGGCACCCACATCCGGGTACAAGCCAATGCTGATCTCGGGCATGGCCAAACGACTGCTTGGCGTAACGATACGCACGGCGGCGCTTTGCAACAGGCCCATGCCGCCGCCCAATACATAACCGTGGCCCCAGCAGATCAACGGCTTCGGGTAGGTGTGCAGGCGGTAGTCAAGACGATATTCGGCGGCAAAAAACTGCGCGGCCAGGGTCGGAACTTCGCCCGGCTGTTCACGGCAAGCCTGAGCCAGGCTGCGCACTTCGCCACCGGCGCAAAAAGCTTTGGGGCCGTTGCCGCGCAGCAGCACGCAGACGATCTGCGGGTCTTTGGCCCAGGCCTCCATGCGCTCATCCAGGGCCAGAATCATCGGCAGGGAGAGGGCGTTAAGGGACTTTGGCGCGTCCAGGCTGGCGATACCGATGCGAGCGCCGCCACTGCCGGTCAGTTCTTCGAAATGCAGGTTCATCGTGGCCTCAATCGAGAAGGTGAAGGATGAGTATGATCCCTTCGTGGGAAAGTGCCGGTGCTGTGTCAGATCAATTGACAAGCGGGGTCGGCTTTCCTAGGGTTCGCCTCATTCTTTTTTACAAGACAATTCAACTATGACCGATGGCGACCGTATCAAACTCGAACCCAGCTGGAAACACGCCCTGCGGGAGGAGTTCGAGAAGCCCTACATGGCGCAATTGCGCGAGTTTCTGCGCCAGGAACATGCTGCTGGCAAAGAGATCTACCCCCCCGGCCCATTGATTTTCAACGCGCTTAATTCAACGCCGCTGGACAAGGTCAAGGTCGTGATTCTCGGACAAGACCCGTACCACGGCCCTGGCCAGGCCCACGGCTTGTGCTTCTCGGTACAACCGGGCGTGCCGGCGCCGCCGTCGCTGGTCAATATCTATAAAGAGCTCAAGCGCGACCTGAACATCGACATCCCCAACCACGGCTACCTGCAAAGCTGGGCCGACCAGGGCGTGCTGATGCTCAACACCACCATGACCGTGGAGCGCGCCAACGCCAACGCCCATGCCGGCAAGGGCTGGCAGTTCTTCACCGATCGGATTATCGAGGTAGTCAGCGAGCATCAGCCTCACCTGGTGTTCCTGCTGTGGGGCGCCCATGCTCAGAGCAAGCAGAAGCTCATTGACGCCACCAAGCATCTGGTGCTGACCTCGGTGCATCCGTCGCCGTTGTCGGCGTATCGCGGGTTTCTGGGCTGCGGGCATTTCAGCCGGGCCAACAAGTTTCTCGAGCAGAATGGCGAGGCCCCCATCGAGTGGCGTTTGCCACCGGTGTGAGGCCTGGCACATTCAACATGTGGGAGGTTTTAGAGGGGGGCTGGCTGACGGTTCCAGTGCCGAAACAAAGGCTCGGCCAAAAACAGCACGAACAACAAGCGCATCACCTGCATCGCCGTCACCAAGGGCACCGACAGCTGCAGGGTTTCAGCTGTCAGACTCATTTCAGCGATACCGCCTGGCATCATGCCCAGGGTCAGTGATCGCAGGTCGAGGTGAGTGAGGGCGCTCAAGCCCACCGCCGCTAACGTCGCCAGCAGCATGGTCAATGCCGTGCCAATCAAGGTGCGGCCCATGAACGATGGCGCGCGACGGAAGAACTGCCGATTGAAGTGGCAGCCCAAACCGCTGCCGATCAACCATTGGCCGATCTGACTGCCGCCGTCTGGCAGGCCGATGTGTAAATCCCAGGTCACACTGGCGATCGCGCTCACCAGCAATGGCCCGAACAGCCAAGGGTTGGGTTGGCGCAAGCGTTGCCAGCCCCAGGCAACCAGCGCACCCACCGGAAACAGCACGGCCAGCCACGCCCAGTCCACGGGCGCCGGATGGAACTGCGGCGCGCCGCCTCCGAGCAAATATTTGAAGATCGCTGGCACGCACAGCACCACCACCAGCACACGCAGGCTTTGCCCGGCCGCAACCCGGCTGAGCACCGCGCCATTGCGGGCGCCGAGGTTGACCATCTCCCCGGAACCGCCCGGCATGCTGGAGAAAAACGCCGTGGCGCGGTCTTCACCGCTGCGGCGCATCAACCACACGCCCACCACGCTCGACAAGCTGGTGACCAGTGCACCGAAGAAAATCAGGCCGAAGTGGCTCATCACCTGCTCGATCACCACCGGGGTGAAGTGCAGGCCGATGCCGATGCCCACCACCCATTGGCCGCATTTGCGCCCGCCGGGAATCTCTGCCAACTGCCAGGGCGTGAGGCAACGCACCAGGATGATCGCCAGCAACGAGCCGACCATGTACGGCAAAGGCCAGCCGACCAGGCTGGCCAGGTAACCGCCGCTCAGGCCGACCAGCGGTGTTCCCCACCAATGTTTAAAGGTGACCTCAGACATCGGCCAGGGCACGACGCTGTTGCACGCGTTTACGCCAGATACGCAGCAGCGGTACAAGCAGCATGATTGCGGTCAGCACCCAGACGCCAAAGGTGATCGGGCTCGACCACAGGATTTCCAGCGCACCGTTGGAGATCGACAGCGCACGGCGCAGGTTCTGCTCCATCAGGCCGCCGAGGATAAAGCCCAGCAGCAGCGGTGACAGCGGGAAGTCCAGCTTGCGCAGGATGTAGCCGAAGATGCCGATGGCGATCATCAGGAACAGATCGAAGGTGGTGGCATGCACGGCGTACACGCCAATCGCGGTAATGATGGCGATCACCGGCACCAGCGCCCAGTTCGGCACGGCGAGGATACGGGTGAAGATGCGGATCATCGGGATGTTGAGCACGACCAGCATGATGTTGGCAATGAACAACGAGGCGATCAGGCCCCAGACAATGTCCGGTTGCTGTTGGAACAGCAGTGGGCCGGGGGTGATGTTGTACAGCGACAGGGCGCCGATCATCACCGCCGTGGTGCCCGAGCCAGGAACGCCGAGGGTCAGCATGGGTACCATGGCGCCGCAGACCGATGCGCCGATCGCGGTTTCTGGGGCGGCCAGGCCGCGCATGTCGCCCTGACCGAATTTGCCGCTGGCGCCTGCGATGCGTTTCTCGGTCATGTAGGCAACGGCCGAGGCCATGGTTGCACCAGCGCCCGGCAACACGCCGATGATAAAGCCCGACACGCCGCAACGAAGATTCACAGTGAGCACCGACAAGGCTTCCTTGGCGTTGAACATCATGCGCCCGGTGGCTTTCACTGCTTCCTGGCCACGGTGGGTTTTTTCCAGCAGCAGCAGGATCTCGCTGATGGAGAACAGGCCGAGTACCAGCACCACGAACTGGATGCCGTCGGTCAGGTGAATATTATCGCCGGTAAAGCGGTACACACCGCTGTTGGCGTCGATGCCCACGCAAGAGAGGAACAAGCCGATCAGCGCGGCAACAAACGTCTTCAGCGGTTTGTCACCGGCCATGCCGCCCAGGCAGACAATCGCAAACACCATCAGGACGAAATATTCCGCCGGGCCGAACGCAATCGCCCACTTGGCCAGCAGCGGGGCGAACAGCACCATGCCGCAGGTGGCGATAAACGCGCCGATGAACGAACTCCAGGCCGACAATGACAGTGCCACGCCAGCCAGGCCTTTGCGGGCCATCGGGTAGCCGTCGAGGGTGGTCATGACGGTGGAGGCTTCGCCCGGGATGTTCAGCAGAATCGAACTGATGCGGCCGCCGTATTCGCAGCCCAGGTACACGGCTGCCAGCAGGATCAGCGCCGACTCCGGCGGCAAGCCCAGGGCGAAGGCGATGGGGATCAGCAGTGCCACGCCGTTGATCGGGCCCAGGCCCGGCAACAGGCCGACCACGGTGCCAATCAGGGTGCCGCACAACGCGGTCACCAGGTTATAGGGGCTCAGCGCAACGCCGAAACCCTGGCCCAAATAGCCAAAAGTATCCATATCAGTTCTCCAGAACGTCGAGCAGGCCGAGGGGCAACGGTACGTCCATGGTTTTATCGAACAGCAGATAAAGACCGACGCTCATCAAGGTGATGATCACCACGCTGGGCAACCAGCGGCCGCCGTACAGCCGTGCCATCGGAATACCGATCAGCATGCTGCTGAGAATGAAACCCAAGGATTCGAATGTGCCGGCAAACACCAGCAGCAGGGCCACACAGATGCCGATCTTGATCAACGTGGGTTGATCCAGCGCGGGTTCATCGTCAGTGTGTTTGGTCGCCTGCGGGCGAATCATCATGTAGATGAGCGCCAGGCCCATCAGCCCGAGCAACAGCAGGGGGAAGGCTCTTGGCCCTACGGGTTCGTAGGAAAAAGCCGCCTGATACGGCCAGGCCATCAGCGCGAGGCCGATACAGGCCAGCAATAGCACGGCAGCGAAAATGCGTTGTAAGAGCATAGAAAACTCCAAGGCCCCTCTTGTAGGAGCGAGCTTGCTCGCGAAAAACGTCAACGATAACGCGTGCTCTCTGGACGCACGTGGATGTCCTTGGGTTCTTCGCGAGTACGCTCGCTCCTACAGGGGCATTACACAAAAGAGGGGCGATTACTGGATCAGGCCGAACTCTTTGGCCAGCACTTTGTAGTCAGCCACCTGTTTCTTCACGTAGGTGTCCAGCTCCTGGCCCGTCATGGCGAACGGGAACAGCTCGCGCTGGTCACGCAGCTTGGCGAACTCCTCGGAAGCCAGCAGTTTGTCGAAGGCGTCTTTCCACCAGGCGTAGTCGGCATCGCTGACCTTTGGCCCCAGGTAGAAGCCACGCACCACCGGCCAGACGATGTCGTAGCCTTGCTCTTTGGCGGTCGGGATATCCTTCATTTCCGGCTCATCCAGGCGTTGCTCGGAGAACACCGCCAGCAGGCGCATATCGCCGCTCTGGATATGCGGCATGGAGTCGGAGATGTCGGTACTGCCCACCTGGATATGCCCCCCCAGCAGAGCCGTAGCGATTTCACCGCCACCCTCAAGTGCGACGTAACGCAGTTCGCGCGGGTTGATCCCGGCGGCCTTGGCGATCAGTGCGGTTTGCATCCAGTCCTGGCTGCCGACGGTGCCGCCGGAGCCGATCACCACGCTGCCCGGGTCTTTCTTCAGGGCTTTGACCAGGTCGTCGAGGGTCTTGTAGGGCGAGTCGCTTTTCACCGCGATGGCGCCATAGCTGGTGCCCACTGCCGCCAACCAGCGCACGGCGCTTTCATCAAAACGGCCGAACTTGCCCTGGGCCAGGTTCAGCAGCGAACCGCTCGACCAGGCGACCAACGTGCCCGCATCCGCAGGGCGCTGGGCGACGACCGCGTTGTAGGCTACCGCGCCCACGCCGCCTGGCATGTAGGTCACACGCATCGGCTTGGTCAGCAGCTTTTGGTTCACCAGCGCGCTTTGCGCCAGTTTGCAAGTCAGGTCAAAACCGCCGCCTGGGGAGGCCGGGGCGATGCATTCCGGACGCTTGGGTTCGTCGGCGGCCAGCAGTTGGCCGGCGAACAGCATGCAGCCAGCGGCGAGGGCAAATTTACGCAGTGAAAGGGTCATGGTGATCTCCATCGTTTTTGTTATGAGGGGGTTACTACCAAAGTGCGACGCTGTAGCTGACCAGCAAGCGCATTTCATCTGCGTCACGGGCCGAATAGTTGGAACGATAGGTGGCGTTACGCAGGCGCACGGCCACATCTTTGAACGTGCCGCTTTGCACCACGTACTTGATCTCGCTGTTGCGTTCCCACTCCTTGCCGGTCTCGCCGTTCTTGAGCTTGATGTTGTCACCCGAGAGGTAACGGCTCATGAAACTCAAGCCAGGAATGCCCAGCTTGGCAAAGTCGTAGTCGTAGCGTGCCTGCCAGGAGCGTTCTTCGGCGCCGGCAAAATCGTTGATCTGCACGAAGTTGACCAGGTACGGGTCGCTGCCATCCACATACGGGAAGGCGCTGTCGCCGGACATGTGCTGGTAGCCGGCGCTGAGCTTATGGCCATTGAGGGCATAGCTGAACAGGCCGTTGAGGGACGTGTTGTCGATATTGCCGCCGCGGGCCGAGCCGGTGTCATCGCTGATTGCCAGTCGCAGGTCGGCGGCGAAAGTGCCAGGGCCCATCGGGCGTGAGGCGACCATGCCGAGGAAGTGTTGGCGATACACGTCGTCGAGTTGGGCGAAGTGATAGCTGCCGGTGATCTTGTCGGCGAACTTGTAGTCGACGCCACCGAAGTTGAAGTGCTTGCCGGTGGCACCGCTGAGGAAGCGGCTGTTCTTGTTATTGAGGGCAATGTCTTCGTAGTTGGTGTCGTCGCGGTCCTTGGCTTTGTCCAGGCGACCACCAATGAATACCAGGTTCTTGAGTTCCTTGGAGGTGATCAAGCCACCGTTGAAGGTCTGCGGCAGGATGCGCCCGTCGTTGGGCTTGAGGATCGGCAGTTCGGGGATCAGCGAGCCGATCTTCAGCTCGGTGGCGGAGATTTTCACTTTACCGGTCAGGCCCAGCTTGGAGTACTCGTTGGCGGCGCGGCCGTCATCGTGGGTCGGCAGCAGGCCGGTGCCGGTGCGGTCGGGGCTGGAGTCGAGCTTGACGCCGAGCATGCCCAGCGCATCCACGCCAAAGCCGACGGTGCCGTCGGTGTAGCCCGATTGCACGTTGAGCATGAAGCCCTGGGCCCATTCGTCGCGCTTGGATTGCTGGGCACTGGTACCGTCGCGAAAGTCGCGGTTGAAGTACATGTTGCGGGTTTCCAGGGTCGCGCTACTGTCTTCGAAGAAGGCAGCCTGGCTGAGCGGCGAAAAGCCGGCAAGGGCAGCGGCACTGGCGAGGGCGGTGTGGGCCAGGCGGGAAGAACGAACAGGCGGGCAAGCCTGTGGCTGGGTCGACAGCATCGTGGTGTACTCCGTTATTGTTCTTATTCTGGCGAAAACGCTTCGAGGCGTTTTTCGGGCGCTACGGGTCAGGCAACTCGGCGGGCATAGACCACCGTGGTTGGATGCTAAAGGGCGAAGCTTTCACTAACCTTTCAATCGCCTTTCAATGTTTTCGGGCTTCACAGGCCAGGTTGCGGCTGTAAACTGCCGGGCAAAGCGTGGCGTCGACCACCCCTGAACGAGGTAGAAATCCATGCGTGTCCTCCTGGTTGAAGACCATTTGCAGCTCGCCGAAAGCGTGGCCCAAGCGCTCAAGAGCATGGGTTTGACCGTTGATGTGTTGCATGACGGCGTGGCGGCGGACCTGGCCTTGAGCAGCGAGGAATACGCCGCGGTGATCCTGGACGTAGGGTTGCCGCGCCTGGATGGTTTCGAGGTGCTCGCACGTTTGCGGGCACGTGGAAAAAACCTGCCGGTGCTGATGCTGACTGCTCGCAGTGATGTAAAAGACCGCGTGCACGGCCTGAACCTGGGCGCCGATGACTACCTGGCCAAACCGTTTGAACTCACGGAACTCGAAGCACGGGTCAAGGCACTGTTGCGGCGCAGCGTGCTGGGCGGCGAGCGTCAGCAAACCTGCGGTGTGCTGGTGTACGACCTCGACACCCGGCGCTTCACGGTCGCAGGCGAGCTGATGACCTTGACCTCCCGAGAACAAGCGGTGCTCGAAGCGTTGATCGCCCGGCCGGGGCGCGTGATGAGCAAGGAACAATTGGCGTCCCAGGTATTCGGCCTGGACGAGGAGGCCAGTCCCGACGCCATCGAAATCTACGTGCATCGCCTGCGCAAGAAGCTCGATGGCCAACCCATCGCCATCGTCACCTTCCGCGGCCTTGGCTATCTGCTGGAAGCCCGTGATGCATAAGCCCAGCAGCCTGCGCTGGCGCTTGCTGTGCAACCTTGCGTTATTGCTGGTGTTGTTGATGCTCGCCAGCGGCATGAGCGCTTATTGGAACGGTCGCGAAGCCGCCGACACCGCTTATGACCGCACGCTGCTGGCCTCGGCACGCACCATTGCCGCCGGCTTGACCCAGGTGGACGGCACCCTCAGCGCCAATGTGCCCTATGTGGCCTTGGACACTTTTGCCTACGACAGTGCCGGGCGCATTTATTACCAGGTCAATGATATTGATCAGAAACTGATTTCCGGTTACGAAAACCTGCCTGGCCCGCCGCCCGGCACGCCCCGCACCGACGATTATCCAGCCTTGGCGCGGTTCTATAACGCCATGTACCTGGGCCAGCATGTGCGCGTGGTGAGCCTGCTCAAGGCCGTCTCGGAACCGGACATGAACGGCATGGCCGAAATTCGTGTTGCGGAGACCGACGAAGCCCGGGTGGCCATGGCCCGCAGCCTGATGGCCGATACACTGCTGCGTCTGGGCATGCTCGCCATCGGTGCGTTATTGCTGGTGTGGTTCGCGGTGAGCGCCGCACTGCGCCCGCTGGAACGCCTGCGTACGGCGGTGGAAGAGCGCCAGCCTGATGACCTGCGGCCTCTGCCATTAGTGGAGGTTCAGGATGAGTTCGGCCCACTGGTGCGCTCGCTCAACCATTTCACCGAACGTTTGCGCGGGCAGTTCGAGCGCCAGGCGCAGTTTATTGCCGACGCTGCCCACGAGCTGCGCACGCCCCTGGCGGCGCTCAAGGCCAGGCTGGAACTGGGCCTGCGTGCCGAAGAACCGGCCACCTGGCGCAGCACCCTGGAAACGGCCGCCCAGGGCACCGACCGCCTGACGCACCTGGCGAATCAATTGTTGTCCCTGGCCCGCATCGAAAACGGTGCCCGCGCCATTGCCGAAGGCGGTGCGCAACTGCTCGATTTAAGCCAATTGGCCCGTGAGCTCGGTATGGCCATGGCGCCGCTGGCCCACGCGCGGGGCGTGGCCCTGGCACTGGAGGCCGACGAGCCGGTATGGCTGCGCGGCGAACCAACGCTGTTGAATGAGCTGCTCAGCAACCTGGTGGATAACGCCTTGGCCCATACCCCGCCTGGCGGCAATGTGATTTTGCGAGTGACGGCCCCGGCGGTGCTGGAAGTCGAGGATGACGGCCCTGGCATCCCACTGGATGAGCGGGACCGGGTGTTCGAACGCTTTTATCGACGCAGCCAGCAGGGCATGGGGTCGGGCTTGGGGCTGGCGATTGTCGGGGAGATTTGCCGTGCGCACCTGGCGCAGATCAGCTTGCATGATGGCGAGCTGGCGGGGCTTAAGGTGCGCGTGAGTTTTATCGCGGGTTGATCAGTAAAACATCGACCGCGCTTCGTCCAGTTCGCTGCGCAGGGCGTCGCTGTGCAGGTCTATGCGCAGCTTCATGAGGGCCGGCAAGGCGGTAATCGGCACGGTTCCCAGGGGGTGGTCGGTGCCGCGGTGGCAGTACAGCGCGGCGACCTGCACCAGGTCGACGTAGTCCAGGCTTGCAGAGTCGCGTGTCAGGTCCAGGTATTGGCCCGGCACGTTCACCAGCATCTCAGGGAAGTCCCAGACCCGCAGCAGCTTGTCCCCCAGCACCGGGTGGATGCTGTCGATGACGTGGTTGAGGCTGACGGGGTCGGCCAGCAGCTCATAGTGATCCTCGGCATACGTGAGGATCGGCAGCACGCCTATCTGATGCACCAAGCCACCCAGGGCCGCCTGGTCTGGCTTGAGCTGGCTGTGGCGACGGCACAAGGCGTAGCTCACGCCCGCCACCTCCAGGCTGCGGCGCCACACGTCGCGCATTTTCTGTTCGACCACCTCTGAGCGGGCGTGGAAGATCTGCTCCATCACCAGGCCGATAGCCAGGTTGCTGCTGTAGTTGGTACCGAGCCGGGTGATGGCGGTGTGCAGGTCGGTGACTTCCTGGCTGGCCCGTAGCAGCGGGCTGTTGACCACTTTGATCAGGCGCGCCGACAGGGCCGTGTCACGACTGATCACTTTGCTCAGGTGGCTGATGCTGATGTCCGGGTCTTCGGCGGCCTGGCGAATTTTCAGGGCCACCTCCGGCAATGTCGGCAGAACCAGGTCATCGTTGTCGATGGCCGTTACCAACGCTTGTTGGACTTTTTCCGCCAGCTTGTTCATTCATGCTCTCTAGGGTGCTGCAAAAAGTACGGCGATTAACGCTGGATCTCGCGGTCACGGTCCAGTTGGTAGGGTAGGTCAAGCAGATTCAAGCCCGGGCCCTCCAGGGCGCCCAAGCGCACGTCGCCACTGTCGGCAGCTTCGGCTTGCAGCACGGCGAGAAGTTCAATCGACTGGTCGGCTTTTGCTGCGATGACCACTTCGCCGATCGCGCTGTTATGGCTCGGGGAAAATAACGGAGTGCCTGGCTCGGGAAGCTCGTTGGCCTCCAGGCTCAGGCGATACAGGCGCCGCTTGAGTTTGCCCAGGTACTGCATGCGCGCGACGATTTCCTGGCCGGTGTAGCAGCCTTTCTTGAAGCTGACGCCGCCCACAGCCTGCAGGTTGAGCATCTGCGGAATGAACAGCTCGCGCGTCTGGGGCATCACCTGGCCGATACCGGCACGGATCTGACCAAGCAACCAGGCATTCAAGTCAGCCTGTTGCAACTGCGCGGCCAATTGGCTGCGCACGGCGTCGGCGTGTTCGGCAGGTACCCAGAGTTCGGCCCGGCCCGGGGAAACGCGGACGGCAATCGATGCCTCGTTGCGCGCCACGCTATCGGTCTCGACCGGCAGCGCGAGGCCCAGGGCGCTCAGGGCCGCGTCTGCGTTCGCCAGGCCGAAGCGCGCCCAGGCAGCGCTTTCGTCGGTGAGCTTGGATTTGGAGAACACCGCGTACTTTTTCAAATCCGCCAACTGCGGGTCAAGCAACTCGGTGGCCATGGCCAGGAGCACGCCATCACCCTGCAGCAGGATGCGGAAGCTCGACTGCATCCGGCCTTTTTGCGTGCAGCGCGCGCCCAGGCTGGCCTGGGTATCACTCAGGTAATTGAGGTTGCAGGTCAGTTGGCCCTGCAGGAACTTGGCAGCATCAGAGCCGCGGACGGCGAGAACGCCTTCGTGGGACAGGGAGCAGAAAAAAGCGGAGTCAGCCATGGGTCATCGCAGGTCAAAAAGTCATGGGTGCATCATAGAGGGGCGTCCGGCAAATGCATAGTTTCCATATAGGGCGACCAAAGCCGACTGTTCCAGTGTCGTCGGGGCTGTATACTTGCGCTCTATTTTAGGAGGGCTCCATGGTCGAAGATGTAGAAATCAATCGCCTCTACTGGCACAGCCGTCGCGGCATGCTGGAGCTGGATGTGTTGCTGGTGCCTTTCACCAAAGAGGTGTACGCGACGCTCAATCAGGTGGACCGCGACCTCTACGTCAGGTTGCTCGAGTGCGAAGACCAGGACATGTTTGGCTGGTTCATGGAGCGCGCCGAATCCGAAGACCCGGAGCTGCAGCGCATGGTTCGGATGATCCTGGATCGTGTCCAGCCCAAGTAATCGTTTCGAATGCCGCTGGCAGGCCTCGCGGCTGTTGCTGGCGGCCTATGTGCTTGCCCAGCTGGTCGCACTGGGCAGCCTGCTGGCTCTCGACCTGCCTTATTCAAGCCTTGGCATCCTGCTATGCCTGGCTCATTGTGCCTGGGTATTGCCGCGGCAAATCCTACTCACTCACCGTTCGTCGATTCGTGGCCTGCGCCGTGACGACGATGGTTGGCAATTATGGAGCGCCGCACGCGGGTGGCACCCAGTGCAGCTGCGGCCCGACAGCCTGGCGTTGCCGCTGATCGTGGTGTTGCGTTACCGAGTGCAGGGTGAACGGCGAGTGCGGTCCATCTGCGTGGCAAAGGATGCGCAGGCCGCCGATGTGCACCGGCGCCTGCGGGTACGCCTGAAGTTCAGCCGCCGTAGGTGGTTGGCACCAGGATAGTGTCCCGGGCTTCGGGCAGCATCTGTGGGTAGTCGAGGGTGTAATGCAGGCCGCGGCTTTCCTTGCGCTCCATGGCCGACCGGATCATCAGCTCGGCCACTTGGGCCAGGTTGCGCAACTCGATCAAGTCGCGGCTGACCTTATAATTGCTGTAGAACTCGTCGATCTCATCCAGCAGCAAGCGCACCCGATGTTGCGCCCGTTGCAGGCGTTTGTTGGTGCGCACGATGCCCACATAGTCCCACATGAAGCGCCGCAGCTCGTCCCAGTTGTGGGCGATGATCACATCCTCGTCCGAATCGGTGACCTGGCTCGCGTCCCAGCGGGGCAGGGCGGCCGGTACCGGGATGCGCGCCAGTTGCTCAAGAATGTCCGCTGCCGCCGAGCGCGCATACACGAAGCATTCAAGCAATGAATTGCTGGCCATGCGGTTAGCGCCGTGCAGGCCGGTGAAGCTGGTTTCGCCGATGGCATACAGGCCCGGCACGTCGGTGCGGCCATGCTGATCGACCATCACGCCACCGCAGGTGTAGTGCGCGGCCGGTACCACGGGGATCGGGCCCTTGGTGATGTCGATATTGAAGGTCAGGCAGCGTTCGTAGACGGTCGGGAAGTGGGTCTTGATGAAGGCTTCGGGCTTGTGGCTGATGTCCAGGTACACGCAGTCGATACCCAGGCGCTTCATTTCGTGGTCGATGGCGCGGGCGACGATATCGCGTGGTGCCAGTTCGGCGCGTGGGTCGAAGCGCTGCATGAAGCGTTCGCCATTGGGCAGCTTCAAATGTGCGCCTTCGCCGCGCAGGGCTTCGGTGATCAGGAAGCTCTTGGCCTGCGGGTGATACAGGCACGTGGGGTGGAATTGGTTGAACTCCAGGTTGGCGACCCGGCAGCCCGAGCGCCAGGCCATCGCAATGCCGTCGCCGCAGGCACCGTCGGGGTTGCTGGTATAGAGGTAGACCTTGGCGGCGCCGCCCGAGGCGAGAATGGTGAAGCGTGCGCCGTAGGTATCGACTTCACCGCTGGTGCGGTTGAGTACGTAGGCGCCCAGGCAGCGTTCGCCCGGCAGGCCCAAGCGTTTTTCGGTGATCAGGTCGACGGCGACGCGCTGCTCCAGCAATTGGATATTTGGACGTTGGCGGGCCTGGTCGAGCAGGGTCTTGAAAATCGCGGCCCCGGTGGCATCGGCAGCGTGAATGATTCGGCGATGGCTGTGGCCGCCTTCGCGGGTCAGGTGGAACTCAAAGCCACCGTCGTCGCTGCCGGCATGTTCATCGCGGGTGAAGGGTACACCTTGGTCGATCAACCATTGGATGGCTTCCCGGCTGTGCTCGACGGTGAAGCGCACGGCGTCTTCGTTGCACAGGCCACCGCCGGCGTTAAGGGTGTCTTCGACGTGGGATTGCACGGTGTCTGTGTCGTCCAGCACCGCAGCAACGCCGCCCTGAGCCCAGAAGGTCGAGCCGTTGGCCAGGTCGCCTTTGCTCAAAACCGCTATACGCAAATGGCTGGGCAGGGTCAGGGCCAGGCTCAAGCCGGCGGCGCCGCTGCCGATTACGAGGACATCGTGTTGAAACTGTTGGCTCATTTGACGGATTCCGCAAAAAGCGATCCAAAGGGGGGCGCAAACAGGACGCCTGGATCGGCGAATCAAAGGGTCACACGGGCCACTAGTATATAGAGGGGTGGAGCGGCACAATAGCCACGCCTTCGTGGCATTGTGAGATTATGCTGCGCAGCTTTGGGAAACGGCCGGTTGGCGGGACGGGAACTTTTTGCATAAGCCCCGACTCAATAGCAGGTTGCCCGAAAGCTGGAAAAACGTTGAGTTTATTGGCCCGTCGGGAGCATTGGACGCGTCACGAAACCGGCGACAAGATTATTCGCGCAGCCGGCACCGACCGTGCTGCGTTTTTCGTGTGTGCCAAATCAGTGCATGCCGGAAACTTGCTTGAAGGGGGAGAACTTTTGCGAAAAGCCCGAGTCTATGTTTGCAAGCCTGATCGTTTAGTTATGCAAGCCTCCTTCAAGTACAACGAGGAGTGTTCATGCTAACCCAGGAAGAGGATCAGCAGCTGGTCGAGCGCGTACAGCGCGGTGATAAGCGAGCATTTGATCTGCTAGTGCTGAAATACCAGCACAAAATTCTCGGGTTGATCGTGCGGTTTGTGCACGACACCCATGAAGCGCAGGACGTTGCGCAGGAAGCCTTTATCAAGGCTTACCGTGCACTTGGAAATTTCCGCGGTGACAGTGCGTTTTACACGTGGCTATACCGCATCGCCATCAACACGGCGAAAAACTATCTGGTGTCACGCGGTCGCCGCCCACCAGACAGTGATGTCAGTTCAGAAGATGCTGAATTCTACGATGGTGATCACGGCCTCAAAGATCTCGAGTCGCCGGAGCGTGCATTGCTGCGCGACGAGATCGAAGGCACCGTCCATCGCACTATTCAGCAACTGCCAGAAGATTTGCGTACGGCGTTAACTTTACGTGAATTCGATGGTCTGAGTTACGAAGACATTGCGAGCGTCATGCAATGTCCGGTGGGGACTGTGAGGTCGCGGATTTTCCGGGCCCGGGAAGCCATCGACAAAGCCTTGCAACCGTTGTTGCAGGAAAACTAAAGACAGCGGCGACAGCCAAGAGAGGAACCGCCATGAGTCGTGATGCCCTGCAGGAATCGCTGTCCGCAGTGATGGATAACGAAGCGGATGAACTGGAACTTCGTCGAGTGCTCAACGCATTTGATGACGCCGAAACCCGTGATACCTGGTCTCGTTACCAAGTCGCTCGGGCGGTGATGCACAAGGATCTCCTAATCCCTCGTCTGGATATTGCTGCGGCCGTTTCTGCTGCACTGGCTGATGAAGCCGTT
Source organism: Pseudomonas sp. WS 5503 (assembly GCF_012985385.1). NCBI lineage: Bacteria > Pseudomonadati > Pseudomonadota > Gammaproteobacteria > Pseudomonadales > Pseudomonadaceae > Pseudomonas > Pseudomonas sp. WS 5503. The sequence continues at coordinate 476,866 of NZ_JAAQWI010000001.1, read as the reverse complement.
CCGGCAAAAGCCTCGCGTGGTCCGTGGCGCAGCCTGGGTCGTCTGGCAGTGGCCGCTTCGGTGACCGTTGCTGTGTTGGCAGGTGTTCGCCTGTACAACCAGGACGAGATCGCAGGCAACGAGCTGGCCCAACAGACTCAGCAACCGGTCATGGCCGGTCCGCAAGTCAAAGGTCCGGCCGTGCTGGCTGGCTACAAGGAAAGCACTGATACCACCGGCCCTATGGCTAATGGTGTACTTCAGGGGCAATCCGGCTGGCAGGATCAGCGCCTTCCAGGCTACCTGCGTCAACATGCGCAGGAATCGGCTGCCAAAGGCACTGACAGCGCTCTGCCATACGCTCGTGCAGCAAGCCAGGAAAACCGCTGATTCGCTAAGGAGCCCTATGCGCGCCATACTGCTCCTTACGCTTTTGCTCAGTAGTTGGTTTGCACTATCCGCCCATGCCGATGAAGCCCAAGACTGGCTGACTCGACTTGGGCGTGCAGAGCAGCAGCAAAGTTTTGAAGGTACGTTTGTCTACGAACGTAACGGCAGTTTTTCTACCCATGACATCTGGCACCGTGTCCAGAATGGTCATGTCCGTGAACGCTTGTTGCAACTTGACGGCTCCGCCCAGGAAGCGGTCAGGGTTGATGGTCGGGCACAATGTGTCAGTGGCACGTTGGCGGCTGGTCTCGGTCAGTCACCGGAGGCACCCTCGCGTATTCTTGATCCAAAAAAACTCACTTCATTATATGACCTGGCCGTTATTGGCAAATCGCGGGTGGCCGGTCGTCATGCGGTGATTGTGTCGATCAGCCCGCGTGATCCCTACCGTTATGGGTTTGAATTACACCTGGACCGTGAAACTGCGCTGCCGCTTAAATCCTTGCTGCTGAATGACCAAGGGCAGTTGTTGGAGCGTTTTCAGTTCACACGTCTGGATGCTTCGGCCATTCCTTCTGACCAGGACTTGCAGCCCAGCGGCGACTGTTCGCCGGTAACGATGTCCGCCGCTAAAGCACCTGAGCTGTCTGCCACGCAAAAGTGGCATCTGGACTGGCTACCGCCTGGTTTCCAACAGATCAGCAGCGCTACGCGCAAAGATGCCCAAACGAAATCTACCGTCGACAGCCTGATGTATGACGATGGGCTCGCGCGTTTTTCGGTGTTTCTTGAGTCAGCCAACGGCGCTGATGTGAATGAAACCCGCGCTCAGCTTGGGCCGACCGTGGCAGTATCCCGGCGTTTGAATACGGTAGATGGCGAAATGATGGTCACGGTGGTGGGCGAAATTCCCATCGGCACAGCTGAACGTATCGCGTTGTCGGTGCGTGGTGAAAAGGCCGCCGCCAAGCCCTGAGGTTGTTAATCTTATGTTCATCCTGGTCTATCAATCTGGGCCCGAATTTCGTTGGGTGCTGGGCGTATGAAATCTCTGGATCAGCATTTTCACTTGCAAAAACTTCCCATGTTTTTTATAGGTCAGGGTTTGATGGCTCTGGCCTTGTTTGTTCGCGGAACAAAAATGCCGCTCGCAGTATTCGGCGTTTATTGAACCCTGTCGCTTAACCCTGCTCGTCGTAACGGGAGCTGTATGTCGATACCACGTTTGAAGTCTTACTTATCCATAGTCGCCACAGTGCTGGTGCTGGGCCAGGCCTTACCTGCGCAAGCGGTCGAGCTGCCTGACTTCACCCAACTGGTGGAGCAGGCCTCGCCTGCCGTGGTGAACATCAGTACCACGCAGAAGCTGCCGGATCGCAAAGTCTCGAACCAGCAGATGCCCGACCTGGAAGGCTTGCCACCCATGTTGCGCGAGTTCTTCGAACGCGGGATGCCGCAACCTCGCTCTCCTCGTGGCGGCGGTGGTCAGCGCGAAGCCCAGTCCCTGGGCTCCGGCTTCATCATTTCGCCTGACGGCTACATCCTCACCAACAACCACGTGATTGCCGATGCCGACGAGATTCTCGTGCGCCTGGCCGACCGCAGTGAACTCAAGGCCAAGTTGATTGGTACCGATCCACGTTCCGACGTGGCTTTGCTCAAAATCGATGGCAAGGACTTGCCGGTGCTTAAACTGGGCAAGTCCCAAGATCTGAAGGCCGGTCAGTGGGTGGTCGCGATCGGTTCGCCGTTCGGCTTTGACCACACCGTTACCCAAGGCATTGTCAGCGCCATCGGTCGCAGCCTGCCAAACGAAAACTACGTGCCGTTCATCCAGACCGACGTGCCGATCAACCCGGGCAACTCCGGTGGCCCGCTGTTCAACCTGGCCGGCGAAGTGGTGGGGATCAACTCGCAGATCTACACCCGCTCCGGTGGCTTCATGGGCGTGTCCTTCGCGATCCCGATCGATGTGGCCATGGACGTCTCCAATCAGCTCAAAAGCGGCGGCAAGGTCAGTCGCGGCTGGTTGGGCGTGGTAATCCAGGAAGTGAACAAGGACCTGGCTGAGTCCTTCGGTCTCGACAAGCCGGCCGGTGCCCTGGTTGCGCAGATTCAGGACAATGGCCCTGCGGCCAAAGGCGGCCTGAAAGTCGGTGACGTAATTCTGAGCATGAACGGCCAGCCGATCATCATGTCGGCGGACTTGCCACACTTGGTCGGCGCGCTCAAGGCCGGCGGCAAAGCCAAGCTGGAAGTGATTCGTGACGGCAAGCGCCAGAACGTCGAACTGACCGTTGGGGCAATTCCGGAAGAAGGCGCGACCCTGGACGCCCTGGGCAACGCCAAGCCAGGTGCCGAGCGCAGCAGTAACCGCCTGGGTATCGCCGTCGTTGAACTGACCGCCGAGCAGAAGAAAACCTTCGACCTGCAAAGCGGTGTCGTGATCAAGGAAGTTCAGGACGGCCCAGCCGCCTTGATCGGCCTTCAACCGGGTGACGTGATCACCCACTTGAACAATCAGGCAATCGATACCACCAAGGAATTCGCCGACATCGCCAAGGCGTTGCCGAAGAATCGCTCGGTGTCGATGCGCGTCCTGCGTCAAGGCCGTGCCAGCTTCATCACCTTCAAACTGGCCGAGTAATCCGCTAGACCTATAAAAAAGCCCCGCTGCCAGTTAACGGCAGCGGGGCTTTTTTGTGGGTGGCGGGTTCAGCTCATCATGCCTTTCACCAAACGCTCTTGTTCGATCAGTTCGCGCTGACGGGCGTCGATGCGTGAGGACAACGGGAAGTTATTGCCGGCGCGCCGCTTGGCAAAGTCCAATTGCTGGATGGCTTGCTGGAAATCCCCCACCAATGCGAAATATTCGGCGCGAGCCTGATGCAGGCCAATGATATTGCCGGACAAGCCGCGAGTCTCGGCGACCTGATACCACACGTCCGGATCGTCCGGCCGCGACTTGAGCAGCCCATCCAGCGCCTTTTCTGCATCGGCGGTACGGTTCTGCTTAAGCAGCAGGTCTACCCGCACCTGGTTCAGCGGATAGTTGCTGGGATACTGGGTGAGCATGCGGTCGGTACGTTGCTGCGCATCCGGCATGCGGTTGCTGGTGATGTCCAGTTCGATTTGGGCCAGGTTGTAGGTAATGTCGTTGGGCGCCTTGGCCAACAGCGGCGCCAGGCTTTCCCGCGCTTCCTTGAGTTGAGTACCTTTGATCTGAGCGATGGCCAGGCCATAACGCGCTACGTCATTTTTAGGGTTCTCATCCAGCTGCGCCTGGAAGCGCTTGGCGGCCAGACCAGGTGTGTCTTCGTACTTGAGCTGCACCCGTGCGCGAATCAGTTGATAGCGCAAGCTGTCTTCCTTGCCGCCAGGTTTGGCTTGTTCGGCGCGGTTGCGGGTGTCGGCGATACGCGATTCGGTTACCGGGTGAGTCAGCAGGAACTCCGGTGGCTTGGCGTCGAAGCGGTATTGGCGCATCAGCCGTTCGAACATCGTGGGCATGGAGCGCGGGTCGTAGCCGGCTTTCTCCAGGTTGAGGATGCCGATGCGGTCGGCCTCTTGCTCGTTCTGGCGAGAGAAGCGGCGCTGTTCCTGGATCGCGGCGGCTTGTGAGCCGGCAATCGCGGCGATACCGGCATCGCCGGCACCCGCAGCGGCGGCGATAATGCCGCCAAGCAGGGCGGCCATCATCGGCAGTTGCATGCGTGATTGCGCTTCCACGCCTCGGGCGAAGTGACGCTGGGACAAGTGCGCCAGTTCGTGGGCCAGTACCGACGCGTATTCACCTTCGGTCTGTGCATTGAGAAACAGGCCGCCGTTGACCCCGACGATCCCACCGGGAGCCGCAAAGGCGTTGAGCTGTGGGCTGTTGATCAGGATGAATTCCAGGCGCCGGTCATTGACCTGGCTGGTCTCCACCAACTTGTACACGCTGGTTTCAACGTAATCCTTGAGTTGCGGATCATTGAGTTGCGAAACCTGGCCGCGCAGGTAGGCCAGCCAGGCGCGGCCCAATTGGTATTCCTGTTGCGGCGAGACTATGGCAGAGCTGGCGTCACCAAGTGACGGCAGGTCGTCAGCAAAGGCCGGGGAGGCCAGCAGGCAGGCCAGCGTCAGCAGGGTAGGGCGCAAAAAAGTCATGCACAAAGCCTTTCGACAAAGAGCTTACTGTAGCCGGACACTGAGCTTGGGACCAGATATTCTAAGCGGCCCGAATGTTTGCCTGGAGTAGCACCATGACCGACGCTGTAGCCTGTGACGCCGAACTCGACGCCAGCGGTCTTAACTGCCCTTTGCCGTTGCTCAAGGCCAAGCTGGAGCTCAATAAAATGGCCAGCGGTGCCGTGCTCAAGGTGACTGCCACCGACGCCGGCTCCCAGCGTGATTTTCGCACCTTTGCCAAGCTGGCTGGCCACACCCTGGAGCATGAAGACGCCGCCGAGGGTGTGTACCGTTATTGGTTGCGCAAGGCCTGACGGCCTTATCGACGCAGGATCAGACCTTATTCAGCGCCTGCGCTGCCGCCAACACGGCATCAACATGCCCCGGCACTTTCACGCCGCGCCATTCCTGACGCAGCACGCCTTGGCTGTCGATCAGGAATGTGCTGCGATCCACACCCAGGTATTCCTTGCCATACAGCTTCTTCAACTTGATCACATCAAACAGCTGGCAGACCGCTTCGTCCTTATCGCTGATCAGCTCGAAAGGAAATGCCTGTTTGCCCTTGAAGTTCTCGTGGGACTTCACGCTGTCACGCGACACGCCGAACACTTCGGTATTGGCGGCCTTGAATGCGGCGTACTGGTCACGAAAGCCTTGGCCTTCGGTAGTGCAGCCTGGGGTGCTGTCCTTCGGGTAAAAGTAGATCACCACTTGCTTGCCCTTGAGGGCCGCGAGGCTGAAGGTCTGGCCGCTGGTGGCCTGGGCCTCGAAATCGGCCACGGGTGTGTCGATGGCTACCGGCATAGAGAGGTACTTCCTTACATGGGGTTCTGTGGGCGCCATGGTTCGATCAAGGCGTCGAGGTTCAGGGCATCGGCGAAATCGAGGAACTGGTCGCGCAGCCAACTGATCTGTACGCCGGCCGGCAAGGTCACGGTAAAGGTGGCATTGAGCATGGTGCCGCCGGTTTGTGGCGCCTGGTAGGTGTCACAGGTCAGGTTTTCCAGCTCGACGTTATGGTCGATAAAGAACTGGCACAGCTCGTTGACGATGTCCGAACGGTAGGCCGAGCTGACATAGGCCACGTAAGGCAAAGCCTGTGGGCGATTTTCCAGGGCGGCGCTGCGTACCACGTTGACGGTAAAGTCGTGCTTTTTGGCCAGGCCCGGCAGGCCGGTTTCAAGGCGTGCCAAGGCATCCCAGGAGCCAGAAATCTGCAGGACCAGCGCACTGCACTCGCCGTGGCGGGTCAGGCGGGAGGTCACGACGGCGCAGCGGTTCTCATGGCTGGCGCGGCACAGGACGTTGGTCAGCTCCATGGGGTTGGCGCCGAGGGCACTGATAACAAGGAATTGTTCGCGAACTGTGGGGGTGGACATGCAGCCTTCCTAAAGCGATGAGCGGTCGATACCGTGTGGGCTGTATCGATCAAAGGATCAAGGGTAGCGAAAAGCGTCGCCAAGGGCTAGGAGGTGGCGTTTTCATTGCGTGATCAGCCGGCTTCGGGCGGTGCTTTGGCCCGATGATGTCATTGCCCGACGTTTAGTTGCGCCAGAACGCATCCTCACGCGGTACTTCGCTTGTACAAGCATCTTGGCGCCAGTACCATTACGGCTCTCTTTTTCCGGCAGGAGCGGTTGCATGATTGCGGGCAGTATGGTGGCACTGGTCACACCCATGGATGCACAAGGTCGTCTCGACTGGGACAGCCTGGGCAAACTGGTGGACTTCCACCTGCAAGAGGGCACCAACGCCATTGTGGCGGTCGGCACCACAGGTGAATCGGCCACCCTCGATGTGGAAGAGCACATCCAGGTGATCGAGTTCGTGGTCAAGCGCGTTGCGGGCCGCATTGCCGTGATCGCCGGTACGGGCGCCAACTCGACGCGTGAAGCGATCGAGCTGACCAAGAACGCCAAGAAGGCTGGCGCCGACGCTTGCCTGCTGGTAACCCCGTACTACAACAAGCCGACGCAGGAAGGCTTGTACCAGCACTTCAAAGCCATCGCCGAAGCCGTGCAGATCCCGCAGATCCTCTACAACGTACCGGGTCGCACCGCGTGCGACATGAAGGCCGAGACGGTGATCCGCCTGTCCACCGTGCCGAACATCATCGGCATCAAGGAAGCCACTGGCGACCTGCAGCGCGCCAAGGACATCCTGGCCGGCGTGAGCAGCGCCTTCCTGGTGTATTCCGGTGACGACGCCACCGCTGTCGAGCTGATCCTGCTGGGTGGCAAGGGCAATATCTCCGTGACCGCCAACGTGGCCCCGCGCGCCATGAGCGATATGTGTGCCGCCGCCATCGCGGGCGATGCAGCCACCGCTCGCGCCATCCACGAAAAGCTGATGCCGCTCAACAAGACACTGTTTATCGAATCCAATCCTATTCCCGTGAAGTGGGCGCTGTTTGAGATGGGTCTGATGCCGGACGGTATCCGTCTGCCGCTCACCCCCCTCAGCGAAGCCTGTCACGAACCGCTGCGACAGGCCCTGCGCCAGTCCGGCGTCCTGGTTTAATTGAGGAAGCACTACGCATGAAGCGATTGGCCGGACTTTCCGCACTTGCCTTGATTATCTCCAGCACCAGTGGCTGCGGTTGGGTATGGGGCCCGGAAGGCTACTTCCGTGACCGCGGCAGCGATTACCTGGAAGCGCAAGCAACCAAACCGATGCAACTGCCGCCTGATGTCAATGTCGCCAAGCGCCTTGACCCATTGTTGCCGATTCCACGCAACGTCGCCGACGACACGGTCAAGGGTGAGTACGTAGTGCCACGCCCACAGCCGATCATGGCCGTGGCCGATGCCAGCGACTACAGCCTGCAGAAAAGCGGCGACAACCGCTGGATCGTGGCTCAGCGTCCGCCTGCCGAAGTCTGGCCGGTGGCGGTGCAGTTCTTCCAGGACAACGGTTTCCGCCTCGACCAGCAACGCCCGCAGACTGGTGAGTTCACCACCGCATGGCAGCAAGGTCGCGAGCTGTCCGCCAACATGGCCCAGCGCCTGCTGGCGGGCGGTGTAGCCGCCGACAGCGAAGCCCGTGTGCGTGTGCGCATCGAGCCCGGCGTGCAGCGCAATACCAGCGAAGTCTATGTAGTCAGCGCCGAGCGGCCTGCCGGCAGCACGGCTGACGTCGACTTCACGCCGCGCTCGGTTAACACCGGCGTCGACGCCGCGCTGGTCGACGAGATGCTGGCCAGCATGAGCCGTATCTCCGAGAAGGGCGGTTCCGTTTCCCTGCTCGCCGCCCGTGATTACGACACCCCTAGCCGCGTCAGCCTCACCGAAGACGGCAGCGGTAACGTCGTGCTGAACCTGGGTGAAGACCTCGACCGTGCCTGGGCCAGTGTTGGCCGTGCGTTGGAGCAGGGCCCTTGGCGCGTTGAAGACATCAACCGCAGCCTGGGCCTGTACTACATCAACGTGGCTGAAAAGGCCGAGAAGAAAGACGATGAGCCAGGTTTCTTCGGCAAATTGTTCGGCAGCGCGCCGACCAAGGAAGAGATCGAAACCCGTGCCGAGCGTTATCAGGTTCGTTTGAGCAAGGTGGGCGACAGCGTGCAAGTCACCGTCGAGAAAAACATCAACACCGTCGCGCCAGCTGAAACAGCGCGCAAAGTGTTGGGCGTGATTCAAGACAACCTGGGCTGATCCGATGCGTTTTGCCGTTCTCGGCAGCGGTAGCCAAGGGAACGGTACGCTGGTCGCCCATGATGACACGTACGTGCTGGTCGATTGTGGTTTCTCCCTGCGGGAAACCGAGCGGCGCCTGTTGCGCCTGGGGGTTCACCCCACGCAACTGAGCGCGATTCTGGTAACCCACGAGCATGCCGACCATGTGCATGGCGTGGGTTTGCTGTCTCGGCGCTACAATCTGCCGGTGTACTTGAGTCGTGGCACGTTGCGCGGGATGCGCAAACCCATTGAGCCGGCAGGTTTTCTGGCCGGTGGCGAGCAACTGCAAATCGGTGCCCTGAGCATCAATGTCGTCGCGGTTGCCCACGATGCCCAGGAGCCCACGCAATACGTATTCAGTGACGGCCAGCGGCGTTTCGGCGTGCTGACCGACCTGGGTTCCTACTGCGCCAGGGTGCTGGACAGTTACCGGGACCTCGATGCCTTGATGATCGAGTCCAACCACTGCAGGGATCTACTGGCACGCGGTCACTACCCTTACTTTCTCAAGCAACGGGTGGGCGGCGAGCTGGGACATTTGAACAACCACCAGGCCGCATACCTGGTGTATGAGTTGGGCTGGCAAGACCTGCAACACCTGGTCCTGGCTCACCTCAGCAGCAAGAACAACCTGCCGACGCTTGCCCGGCAATGTTTTGTCGACACCTTAGGGTGCGACCCGGACTGGCTGCAACTGGCCGATCAAGATTCAGGGCTCGACTGGCGACACATCGCCTAGCCCACCTTACTCAAAGCGGAGCCCATCATGGAAAAACGTGAAGAACTCTACCGCGGCAAAGCCAAGTCGGTGTACAAGACCGACGACGCCAACCGCCTGATCCTGCTGTTTCGCAACGACACCTCGGCGTTCGACGGCAAGCGCATCGAACAGCTGGATCGCAAAGGCATGGTGAACAACAAGTTCAACGCCTTCATCATGCAGAAACTCGAAGCGGCCGGTATCCCGACCCAATTCGACAAACTGCTGGGCGACAACGAGTGCCTGGTCAAGAAGCTCGACATGATCCCGGTGGAATGCGTCGTGCGTAACTACGCCGCCGGCAGCCTGGTCAAGCGTTTGGGCGTGGAAGAGGGTCTCAAGCTCAACCCTTACACCTTCGAACTGTTCCTGAAGGACGACGCCAAGGGCGACCCGTTCATCAACGAATCCCACGTCGTGGCGTTCGGCTGGGGCACCGCTGAGCAACTGGCGCGCATGAAGGAGTTGTCCCTCAAGGTCAACGACGTGCTGAGCAAGCTGTTCGACGACGCCGGCCTGTTGCTGGTGGACTTCAAGCTCGAATTCGGCGTGTTCCACGACGGCTCCATCGTCCTGGGCGACGAGTTCAGCCCGGATGGCTGCCGCCTGTGGGACAAGGACACCAAGAAGAAGATGGACAAAGACCGCTTCCGTCAGGGCCTCGGTGACGTGATCGAAGCCTACGAAGAAGTCGCCAAGCGCCTCGGCGTACCGCTGTAATCGACGCAAGCATCTGATAGCACGGAAAAAAATCGCTTCGGCGCTTTGCATCCATCAATCATGCTGTTATGATGCGCGCCGTTGGAGAGATGCCAGAGTGGCCGAATGGGACGGATTCGAAATCCGTTGTACCTTCACCGGTACCTAGGGTTCGAATCCCTATCTCTCCGCCATTACATAGAAAAAGCCCCGTAGCTGAATAAGCTGCGGGGCTTTTTCGTTTTCAGCCTTTATTAACGGCTGCTTCAGGGAATTGTTGTAGTCCTGCCTAACGCTGAACAAGGCGCTCAGACGCTTTGCGATAAGCCTGATCTCGTTCACGCTTATCGACGGCGACCACGAACACCGTAACTTCCTGATCTATCACTTGATACACCAGCCTGTATCCGCTGCTATGCAGTTTGATCTTGTAGCAGTCAGGCAGCCCATGTAGGCGGTTAGCCTCAATACGTGGGTTGTTCAGGACTTCGACCAGCTTCTTCTTGAGTTGCTGACGGAGGGTGTCGCCGAGTTTCTGCCATTCCTTCAATGCACGCGCATCAAAATCAAGGCTATAGGTCATCCAAAGAAACCCTTACGCGTTGAGGCGATGCAAGACGCTCACGTACGGTCGCCATCAAGGCTTCATCCTCTTCAGTCATCAGCACAGGCTTAAATGGCAACTGGCCGCGTTCGGCAACATATTGCAACGCCTGACGTATCAGTTCAGAAGGTGTGACACCGAGTTTCTCCAGCTCTAGGTAGGCACGAGCTTTCAGGTCGTCATCGATACGGATGTTGATAGATGCCAAGGGATAGCTCCTTGTGTAATGACGTTGGTCATTACATTGGAGCAATCGGGTTTCATTGGCAAGTCTGTCTGGACATACGGCAGTCGCTCTCATCTGTTAATCCTACTTCTTGGCCGTCGGCTTTGCCGGGCGCTTTTTATCGGTTTCCTTCACCGTTTCCCTTGGTCTTCTCTTCGCCTCTTGCTCTGTTACGTATTCACCAGTGACCGCATCGCGATATCTCGTTGGCATATCAGCACCCTTGACAGTATGTCGCCACGGCGACGACCTTTTGAGGCTAGCTTGCAGGCTTATGCACACAAGGTTCCTGGTGGGGATTCTGGTTACCAAGCTTTTCCGAGACAGGTGCTTACGTTGTGCAGGTTCGGCAGTTTTCGTGCAGGGTTGCGTTGGCTGGGGTTACATCATGAATAAGATCACCGCTGATTCTACCGAAGGGCATGCACGCAAAATCTTTTGCGTAGCCGATGATGTCGGCACCGAAGAAACCCTTATAAACGCCACCGAAACCCTCTCATCCGCCCTTCAATCCGCCTACCAATGCGCCGAAGATCCAGTCAGCACGAAGTCGCCCGTGATCATGGCCCTGGCTCAATTGATCGAGAACGCGCAAGCCTTGGTGGACGCTGTCTTGGAGCGTGATTTCCCCACGGCCAAATAAATACCTGCTCCCGAAACGAAAAAAGCCTGCTGAACTCAACGCTCAGCAGGCTTTTTTGCGCCTACAACCCGGTCAGGCAGGCTGCGCCACCAGGCTATTACTCACCTTGCGCCCCAACACCAGCACGGTCGCAAACCCCAACCCCACCAACACAGTGGCCAGGCTCAACAACACCGCGCTGCCCATTTGGTCGACGATCCGCCCGCCAAAGAATGAACCCAGGGCGATGATCACCTGAAACAGCGCCACGAACAGCGGCATGCCTCGTTCCACATCCTTGGGCGCCACCACGAACATCCAGATGCTGGCGCAGGCCGGGAAAGCGCCAAAGGCAAAGCCCCAGAGCGCGATCAGCACCACGGCGCCTGTCATACCGGTGGCGAAGTAGGGGAACAGTGCAGTGCTGGTACCGATCATCAGCGCGACCAGCAGCAGGGTGTTGCGTACGCTGCGGTTGGCGGCGAAGCCGGCGAACACATTGCCCAGCACGCCTGCCACGCCATACAGCAGCAACAATGAGCCAATCGTTGGCCCGTCGAAGCCGGAGCTGTGTTTAAAGAACGGCGCGACATAGGTATACGCAGCAAAGTGCGCCAGGCCGATCAGCAGTACGGCGATCAACCCGACCCGCGCTTGTGGGTTGATAAACAAAGCTGGCAGGTCACGGATCTGAATGGCTTTCTCAGGGGTGAGTCGCGGCAGCAGGAAGATTTGCGCCAACAGCACCGGAATGCCCACCAACGCCGTGACCAGGAAGGTCATCCGCCAGCCCATCAGGCCGCTGAGCCAGGTACCCACAGGCACGCCCAGAACGGTGGCCAGGGTCACGCCCATCATGATGATCGAGGTGGCCTTTGCTACGCCCACGCCCTTGGGCGCCAGCCGCCCGCTGAGGGCAATGGCCGTGGCCCAGAAGCCGCCGATGCTGATGCCGAGCAATACGCGGCCGAACAGCAGCAGGCTGAAATCATTAGCGAAGGCCACCACCAAGTTGGCGATGATCATCACCAATGTCAGGCCGATCAGCAAGTAACGACGGTCCATGGCGCCAATGCTGACCGACAGAAACGGCGCGGCGAGGGCAGCCATGATGCCGGGCAATGTCACCATCAATCCGGCGTGACCGGCACTGATGCCCAGATCGCTGGCGACGTCGTTGAGTACGCCCACCGGTAGGAATTCACTGGTCACCAGGGCAAAGGCACCCACGGCGACCGAAAGAATCGCCAACCACTGCTGTTTGACGCTTTGTTGATTATGTTCAGGATGCCCGCTAGGGGCCTGGCTCGCGCTTGGCATGGGATTGGGGTCCGGGAGGAATGTCGCCTGAAGCCAGGCGAGGAGGGAATGTGGGGCGATTATAGGAATCAGTATCGGCAATCGTTCAGGCGCTCGTTTCGATAGTAATCATCAGTGCTATCGATGTGAGCAATCATTTTTCGGCCAACCGTTCCAGAAGGCACTCAATAAACACCCCCTCCGCCCGACTCAACTTCTGCTCCCGGTTCCACAGCAGATGAATATCCACATCCGCAATCCCCTCATCCGGCGGCAACCGCCACAGCAGCCCGCGCTCCACATCGTCCGCCACCACATGAGTGGGTAAGCAGCCCAAGCCAAACCCGGCAATGACCAATCGCCGCACTTCTTCCAGGCTGGAGGATGACGCCACGATCCGCCCACCGAACCCTTGCTGATCACGGAAAATAGTCAGCGGCGACAACATGCCGCCAATCTGGTCGCTGGTAAAACTCACGAAATTCTCCGATTGCAGATCCCCTTCGACCAACCCTGTGCGTCCGAACAATGGGTGGTGTTTTCCACAAAAGAACGCATAACGCTGACGCAGAAACAGATGCTGTTCCAGGCGCGGTTGTGGCCGGCGATTGAGGCTGAGCCCCAGGGTCGCGGTTTTTTCCAGCAGCGCGGCGACAATGTCGGAGCTGCGCATCACTTCGACTTCCAGATCGACCCGTGGATGTTCGCGATGAAAACCCGCGAGAAAGTCATCGAAAGTGTCGGAATTAATCCGGCTGATCATCAGCAAGCGCACTTTGCCGATCACTTCATCACCCGGCTTTTGCAGGGCGTTGCTCATCTGCGAGACCTGGCCGTACATCTCTCCAGCAATGGCAAAGATCTGCTCACCGGCTTCGGTGAGCACGAAGCGCGGGCCTCGGCGCAGGATGAGCTGGCAATCCAGCTGTTCTTCCAGGCGCTTGAGCGCCTGGCTGATGGCCGGTTGCGTCAGATGCAGGCGGGCGGCGGCGCGGCTGATGCTCAGTTCCTGGCCGATCACGCGGAAGGTGCGCAGCAGGTTCCAGTCCAGGCGGTCATTGAGCAGAGGGTGAATATCGCGGCGGAATTCGGGCATGGCGGCGCTCGATAATAAGCAGTTCTTATAATCAAGATAATAAATAGAAAATTGACTAATCATAGCCCCTGGCCGAAAAATCGGGTTTAACGAGCGCCACCAGAGCGCACCGGTTTGACTTTCTCCTGCCAAAAAAATAAACAAAGGAGCCAGCCCCATGAAGCCTTCCGCTTCGCCGCAGCCTCGCCGTGCTGCGGCCGCCGCCTTTATCGGCACCATGATCGAGTGGTACGACTTTTACATCTATGCCACCGCTGCAGCGCTGGTGTTCGGTCAACTGTTCTTCCCCTCCGACGATAAATTGTTCAGCACCATGGCCGCGTTCGGCACCTTCGCCGTCGGCTTTTTTGCGCGGCCGTTGGGCGGCATCGTGTTCGGTCATATCGGCGACCGCATCGGCCGCAAGAAATCCCTGGTGATTACCCTCGTGATGATGGGCGTGGTCACGGTGTGCATCGGCCTGTTACCGACCTATGCCCAGATCGGCGCTGCCGCACCGGTGCTGTTGATCCTGTTGCGGGTGGTGCAGGGTATTGCGGTTGGCGGCGAGTGGGGTGGGGCGGTGTTGATGGCTGGCGAGCACGCGCCGAAAGGGCGGCGTAATTTCTTTGCATCCTTCGCGCAGTTGGGCAGCCCGGCCGGTTTGATTCTTTCCTTGCTAGCGTTCAGTGCCGTCACTCGTTTACCTGAAGAGGACCTGCTTAGTTGGGGCTGGCGCCTGCCGTTCCTGGCCAGTGCCTTGCTGTTGATCGTCGGCCTCGCGATTCGCCTGGGTGTGAACGAGTCGCCGGAGTTCCTCGAAGACAAGGCCCAGGCGGAAAAAGCGCGAGCGATCAAGCAGGACCAAGCCCCCGTGCTGGAAGTGATGAAGACCGCTTGGCGTCCACTGTTGTTGTGCATTGGCGCCAATACGTTGGGGATTGCCGGCGTGTATTTCACCAACACCTTCATGATTGCCTACAGCACTCAGCAACTTAATCTGCCGCGCTCGTTGATTCTGGAATGCCTGTTCTTCGTCGCCATTATTCAGTTCTGCGTCCAGCCGCTGGCCGCCTGGGTGGCGGAGAAGGTCGGCGCTACACGGTTTCTGTGCGCCATGTGCGTGCTGGCAATGGCCTCGCCGTACCCGATGTTCGTCCTGGTCAGCAGCGCTGAGGCGCCGTTGATCATCCTCGGCATTGCCCTGGCGGTGGTGTGCATGGCGTCGTTCTACGCCGTCATCGCAGGTTTTGTCAGCGGCCTGTTTGAAACCCGTGTGCGCTACACCGCGATCTCCCTGGCTTACCAGGTATGCGGCGCGCTGGCCGGCGGCCTGACACCGTTGATCGGCACCTGGCTGGCCCATCAATACCTGGGCCAATGGTGGCCGATGGCAGTGTTTTACAGCGTGATCGCGGCGGTTTCGTTGGTGTGCGTACTGGCCTTGTCCCGCCGCCATGCCACGGCCCACCGCCTGGAAATGGCACACAGTTGAGGGAGTCAGCAATGTTGAAGATTAATGGCGAGCGCCTGTGGCGTAGCCTGATGGACATGGCCGAGATCGGCGCGACCGCACGCGGTGGCAGCTGCCGCCTGGCGTTGAGCGCCGAAGACAAGGCCGGTCGTGAGCTGTTCAGCCACTGGTGTAAAGCAGCCGGCCTGACGTTGAGCGTGGATGCCATCGGCAACCTGTTCGCCCGCCGCGCGGGCACCGACAATGACGCCGCCCCGGTGATGATGGGCAGCCACCTGGATACCCAGCCCGAAGGCGGACGCTTCGATGGGGTGTACGGCGTGTTGGCTGGCCTGGAGGTCATCCGCAGCCTCGACGACCACGGCATCCAGACGCGCAAGCCGTTGGAAATTGCAGTGTGGACCAACGAGGAGGGCGCCCGTTTCACCCCGGCGATGCTGGGCTCGGCGGTATTCACCGGCACGCTCGCCCTGGACAAGGCACTGGCCACCGCCGATGTCGACGGTATCAGCGTGGCCGAGGCATTGCGCGCCACCGGCTACAACGGTGAGCGCCCGTTGGGTGGCGCGGTGGATGCGTATTTCGAAGCGCATATCGAGCAAGGCCCGATCCTGGAGGACAACGCCAACAGCATCGGCGTAGTCACCGGTGGTCAAGCGATTCGCTGGCTCGATGTACGGGTCGAAGGCATGGCCGCGCACGCTGGCACCACGCCGATGCCGTTGCGTAAAGATGCGCTGTACGGCGCGGCAAAAATGATCCAGGCCCTGGAAAACCTCGCTGCCGATTTTGCCCCGCAGGGCCTTACCACTGTGGGTGAACTGAGCATCGCCAAGTCGTCGCGCAACACCATCCCCGGCTTGCTCAACTTTACCGTCGACCTGCGCCATCACCGCGACGCCGACATCGACGCCATGGAGCAGCAAGTGCGTGCACGCCTGCAGGCTATCGCGGACAACCGTGGCCTGAGCGTCACCATCACGCCTCACTGGATCAGCCCGGCTACGCCGTTCGACGCCGAGTGCGTGGCTTGCGTGCAGGCTGCGGTGGACGGCTTGGGCTACAGCCAGCAGACCATCGTCAGCGGCGCCGGCCACGATGCGATTCACCTGGCGCGCTATTGCCCCACCGCGATGATCTTCATCCCCTGCGTCGGCGGCCTCAGCCACAACGAAGCCGAGGATGTCTTGCCCGACGATGTGCGCCAGGGTACCGATGTCTTGCTCAACGCCGTCTTGAAACGCGCCGGGCATGTTCATTTCTAAAGGCCGACGCCGCACCCCTGTGGGAGCTGGCTTGCCTGCGATAGCGGACTGTCAGAGAACAATGTACTGCCTGATTCACCGCTATCGCAGGCAAGCCAGCTCCCACAGGTTCTGTGTTTATCCAGGAGCAACTCATGAAGACGTTTTTTCACCCCGAACAACTCCTGCATCACCCGCGTAGCTACTACTCCCGCGGCCAGATGCGCACGCCCCAGGAGGTTCCCGAGCGTGCGCGCAACCTGCTGCTGGCTGCGCAAACCCTGGGCTTCGATATCCAGCAACCGACCGATTACGGTATGGGGCCGTTGCTCGCGGTGCACGGCGGCGACTACCTGGCTTTTCTTCAAGAAGCTCACCAGCGCTGGAAAGAAATCCCCGAAGACTGGGGCGACGAAGTCATGTCCAACATCTTCGTGCGTGAACCCAATGCCTTGCGCGGCATCCTGGCTCAGGCGGCACGCTACCTGGCCGATGGCAGTTGCCCCATCGGTGAGTTGACCTGGCGCTCGGCTTATTGGTCAGCCCAAAGCGCCATCGCCGCAGCGGGAGAAATCCTCGATGGCGCCCCTGCCGCCTACGCCTTGTGCCGGCCGCCGGGCCATCACGCCCGCTTCGACGCGGCCGGTGGCTTCTGTTACATCAACAATGCGGCCGTGGCTGCGCAGGCACTGCGCCAAGGTTTCCAGCGTGTCGCCGTGCTCGATACCGATATGCATCACGGCCAAGGCATCCAGGAAATTTTCTACGACCGCGACGACGTGCTGTATGTGTCGATCCACGGCGACCCGACCAACTTCTATCCTGGCGTCGCAGGCTTTGCCGAGGAAAAAGGCAACGGCGCCGGCGAGGGGTACAACCTCAACCTGCCGATGCCCCATGGTGCCAGCGAAGCGGTGTTCTTTGAAAAACTGGAGCAGGCCCTGGCAGCGGTGAAGGACTTCTCGGCGGATGTGCTGGTGTTGTCACTGGGCTTCGATATCTATGAGCTGGACCCACAAAGCAAAGTCGCGGTGACGCGGGAAGGCTTTGCGCGGTTGGGAGCCCGCATCCGTGCGCTGGGGTTGCCCTGCGTGATCGTGCAGGAAGGCGGGTATCACTTGGAAACGTTGGACAGTAATGCCCAGGCGTTTTTCGGTGCACCAGCGGCTTGGAACGCGCTATCAGACCCTTTATTAAAGGGTGTTTGAACGCTAAAAGCCTGCTGATCAGTTTTCAGCAGGCTTTTCAGCCCTTGTCGGGTGCTCGTTCTGATCTGCGTGCAACAACGCCGTGTAATCTTGCCCGCCGTAAAACACCCCCACTATTGATACCGTTTTGAAGTCAGGCTTCACCCTGAAAGCAATAATGGTGCTGCGACGATAGTGAGTGATGCGCAAGTCTTTCAGCAGGTCGTCACGGCGCATGCCACGCAAGGGAAACAGGGCAAGGCTTTCACAGTAGCTGACAAGATTGTCGATAAAACGCGCCGCTACAGGAGGGGAGCCGACATCGCTGATGTAGTCTTCAAGGGCATCGAGTTGCGCCAAGACCTCGGGCGAAAAAACTACCGAGTAGCTCACGCTTCCCCTGTGCCTTTGCGCTGACGTCTGGCGGCCATATGTTCGCGGACCTGTTCTGGCGATAACCCAAGCTCAGGCTTCGCCTCAAGGGCGGTCGCTGCGGGGATGACTTCGGCTCTGAGCCAATCCTCCATGGCACGATCACGCGCCAGCAACGCCCGCAGGCCGTCGCGAATCACTTCACTTTCGCTGGCATATTCGCCAGCAGCCACCTTGGCTTTGACCAGAGCCGCCATTTCAAGGGGCAAGGTGATGCTCATTTGCTGGGTTGAGCGCATGGGTGTATCCGCCTGAGGTGAGTGGGATTCAATCCTACTCGACCATTGGCGCGATGCAAGAAGCAACTGATCGATGCCGATGCCCGGCGCCTCGTCGTCCATCCAGAAGGGGTAGGTTTCCATGAGTTGCTACGTCTCCAGTTGTGTAGGTCAGGCCGAAAGTATTGACCCGTTTTGGCGATCGCGTTGCCGTAGGTGGCTGATAACCTGCTGATATGTATGACTTCATATGTGTAACAGGATGATCTCGGCAAACCATCTAGGCACACATGGCGTCCCACCGGCTCCCATACGATAATGCTCGCCACCTCGACCACCTTTGGCCTGCCTCCCGTGATCATCAACTTCGACCTCAACGACCTCCAAGCTTTCCGCGCCGTGGTGGACAAGGGCAGTTTTCGTGGCGCTGCCGAGGCCATCCGTATCTCGCAACCGGCCCTCAGTCGGCGTATCGAAAAGCTCGAATCCGCGCTGGATGTAAAGCTGTTCGAACGCACCACGCGACGGGTCAGCCTGACCATGGTCGGGCGTGCATTTTTGCCCCAGGTTGAGCGCATGCTCGACGATCTCGACATCGCGCTGATGGGTATCAGCAACGTCGCCTCGACGCGCATGGGGAATGTCACCATCGCCTGCGTGCCGTCTACCGCGTACTACTTCATGCCCCATGTGATCTCCGAGTTCCACAAGCTATATCCGAAGATTCGCCTGCGGGTGCTGGATGCCAGTGCCGGCGAGGTGTGCAATGCGGTAGCCAGCGGCGAGGCGGACTTTGGCGTGAGTTTCAGCGGTAGCCTGGCCGATGAGGTGGAATTCGAGTTGCTGCTGCAGGAGCGCTACGTGCTGGCCTGTCGGCGTGATCACCCTCTGGCAGGGCGTGACAGCGTGAGCTGGACCGAGGCTTATGAGCATGACTACATTGAGGTGGACAAGACGTCGGGCAATCGCTTCCTGCTCGACCAGGCGCTGCGTGGCGTGCGGGTGAAAAAGCCGAGTATCTGCGAGACGCACCATGTGACCACCATGATCGGGCTGGTGGAGGCGGGGCTGGGCGTAGCGATGGTGCCGTCGATTGCGATGCCGGCGCACACTCACCCGATTCTGGTCAGTGTGCCGCTGGTGGAGCCCCAGGTACTGCGCAATGTGGGCTTGATCAAGCGCCGCGGGCGGACGTTGCCACCGGCGGCGCTGGAGTTGGAGCGACTGGTACGGGAGATGCCGTTCCGATCAGCGTGACACCGAGTCCAGGCCGGTGGATTGCACCTCCTGCTGGGCCTCGGGCGATGCCATGAACTGCAACAGTGCCTTGGCCTGCTCAGGGTGTTTGGCGTTCACTGGAATACCGGCGGCGAAACGGGTAACGGACTGCACGTCTTCCGGGATCTTGCCTACGAACGTCACGCCCTTGACTGGCAACAATTCCGCCACTTGTTGCAAGCCGACCTCGTAATCACCCTTGGCCACCTGTTCGCCCACCGGCACGCGTTGGATCATGGTTCCCTTGGCCGGCATGCCGAGTTTCTTGAACAATTCCTTCTCGACATAAACGCCGCTGGCGCTATCCGAATAGGCCACCGATTTGGCTTTGCTCAGCACGGCCTTCAACTCGGCGTCTGTATTGATCACAGGTTTGGCCGCACCTTCCTTCACCACCAGGCCAATCCGCGAGTCGGCCAGCTCCACGCGGGATGCGGGGTCGACTTTGCCTTGTTTGATCAACTCATCCAGGGCATAGCCGACCATGATCACCACATCTGCCTGTTCGCCACGGGCCAGGCGGTTGGGAATCGCTTCCGGCGCCTTGCCCATGGACGGGCCAAGGATGGTGTCGAGGGTGTCACCGCTTTGCTCGGCGTATTGCGGGCCGAGCAATTTATACGCGGCGGTGAAGCCGCCCGAGGTCATGACCTTGAGTTGTTCGGCCTGGGCTGATAGCGCCAGGGTGCCGAGGACGACAGCAGCGAGGGTCTTGAACAGGGGCTTCATTGCGCAGCCTCCTGCATGACTTGGCCGCGGGTATTGGCGCGGCGATACAACGCCAGGGTCGAACACAATGCACACAGCGCGGCGAAGATCATCCAATACGCAGGTGAAGCCTTGTCTTCGGTGATGTGAATGAACCAGGTGGAGATCGCTGGCGTGAAGCCACCGAACACTGCTGTCGCCAGGCTGTAGGCCAGGGAGAAACCCGCCACACGCACTTCCACCGGCATGATTTCAGTCAACGCTGGGATCATCGCGCCGTTATACATGCCATACAGGAACGAGAACCACAGCAGGGTTTCCAGCATGTGCGCAAAGCTTGGTGCGTTGACCACGTAGGACAATGCCGGATAAGCCGTAAGGACAGTCAGCACCGTCATGGCAATCAGCACGGGTTTACGGCCGAAGCGATCGCTTAACGTGCCGCCGATCGGCAGCCAGAAAAAGTTCGAGATCGCGACCAGCAAGGTCACCAGCAAGGCGTCCGAGGTGCTCAGGTGCAACACGGTTTTACCGAAAGTCGGCGCGTACACGGTGATCAGGTAGAACGCGGTGGTGGTCATGGCCACCATCAGCATGCCGCCGATGACCACGGTCCAGTTCTTCACCAGGGTCGCCATCACTTCACGCATGGTCGGGCGATGCTTGCGGTTGGCGAACTCTTCGGTTTCCTGCAGGTTGCGACGCAGCACGAAGATGAACGGAATGATCACGCAGCCGACGGCGAACGGAATACGCCAGCCCCAATCGGCCACCACCGCAGGTTCCATCCACACGTTCAGGCCATAACCCAGGGCCGCGGCGACGACGATGGAGATCTGTTGGCTGCCCGACTGCCAACTGGTGTAGAAGCCTTTACGGCCCGGCGTGGCCATTTCGGACAGGTACACCGACACGCCACCCAGCTCCGCACCGGCCGAGAAACCTTGCAGCAGGCGCCCCAACAGCACCAGAAACGGCGCCCACAGGCCGATGGTCTGATAACTCGGCACCAGTACGATCAGTAGCGTACCGCTGGCCATGATCGACAAGGTCACGATCAAGCCTTTGCGACGGCCCACGTCATCGATGTAGGCACCCAGAATAATCGCGCCCAATGGACGCATCAGGAAGCCAGCGCCGAACACGGCGAAGGTCATCATTAATGACGCAAACTCATTAGCGGCCGGGAAGAACGCGGCAGCGATATAGGTGGCGTAGAAACCGAACAGAAAGAAGTCGAACTGTTCGAGAAAATTGCCCGAAGTAACGCGCAATACCGCGCCTATTTTCGAGGGGGCAGCCGCAGGCCGGGAAGGGGTCGTCATGGTTTTGTGTCTCCAGCGTTCTTTTTAAAGTGCTTGTTTCGCTTAAGACTTGGGATAGTGGCTGACACATTTAGAAATGATAAGTGACTAATTTGGATGAATTGATGCGTGTTGGCTATCAATCCGTCCCGGCTTCAAAACAACCCGTCGTGTCCTATGCTTGAAGCTGTTTCCAATTCTTATGGGCGGAGGCCGTTATGGGCAACGAACACAAGCAGCACAACGAGCCGGAGCGTGAAGAACCCCGGCGGCAGCGCGAAGACGAAAAGCCGCAAACCTGGAAGCATCCGGACGATGGCACCGAGCTTTCCGAGCGTGACCAGGAGTTCCCGCTCAAGCCTTGAGTCAGGTAACCGCGGTCTAATTGCGGGCTTGCTCGCGAAGGCGGTGTGTCAGTCAACGGAGTCGTCGGCTGATCCACCGCCTTCGCGAGCAAGCCCGCTCCCACATTTTTAAGCGCAGCGGCAACCTTCAAACGCAGATTTACCGTCCCCAACCCGTTTATTGAGCAGTACGCACATAGACGCAGCCCCGCAGCCTTCCTAAACTGCCGCTTGTCTTGGGGAAAGGGGCGGGCGCCGATGAATCGCAATGAATTACGCAAGGCTGACATCAATCTGATGGTGGTCTTTGAAGCACTGATGCTTGAGCGCAATGTGACGCGGGTGGCGGAGAAGCTGTTTCTCGGCCAACCGACCATCAGTTCGGCCCTCAACCGCCTGCGTACCCTGTTCAACGACCCACTGTTTATTCGTGTCGGCCATCGCATGGAGCCTACGGCGCGCGCCGAGGAGATCATCCAGCACCTGTCGCCGGCCCTGGACTCGCTGTCTTCGGCCCTGAGCCTGACCCATGATTTCGACCCGTCCATCAGCACCATGACTTTCCGCATCGGCCTGTCCGATGACGTTGAGTTCGGCCTGCTGCCACCCTTGCTACGGGCCTTGCGTCAGGAAGCGCCGCAGGTGGTGTTCGTGGTGCAGCATGTGGATTATTGGCGCATTCCCGACCTGCTGGCTTCTGGCGATATTACCGTCGGCATCACCCAGACCCGCGGGTTGCCGGCCAATGCCAAGCGCAAGCTATTGCGGCACATCCGCCCGTGCCTGCTGCGCGCCGATGCCTCGGACACCCCGCTGACCCTTGACGAATATTGCGCACGGCCCCACGTGCTGGTGTCCCACACCGCCAATGTGGCCGGGTTTGCCGATGAGTGGCTGGCAGAGGTGGGCCGCAAACGCCATGTAGTGCTCTCGGTGCCGCAATACAGTTCGTTGCCGGCCTTGCTTGCCGGCACCGACATGATCGCCAGCCTGCCGGATTACACCGCCCAGGCTATGGCCGCCAGCGGGAATCTGTTCTGCGAGCCGTTCCCGTTCGAAACCCCGACCCTGGATTTGTCCATGGTGTGGCTCAGCCACGTTGACACAGACCCGGCGGAACGCTGGATGCGCTCGCGGCTGGAGGCATTCATGAGTGATCGCGGGTTGGTAGCGAATAAAGCCTGAGGTTTATACCCGTGCTAGGGGAAGGAGGGGGGCGCCTCAAGAACGGCTAATCCTGAACGTGCTCTTCTTGAACGGGGTTGCCAATCAGCGACGCACGCAAAATACGGATGCGTTGTTCGGAGTGATAGGCGCCTGCTTCCGTAAACCTGAGGAATGCTCGCGCGCAACACTTACAGCCCCAGACGCTTGAAATATTATAAGGAAAGAAATCAAAGCAGATAGGCGCGTCTTCAGACCAGAAATGGGTACCGTTCGGGTGGTATTCCTCAAGGCTGAGTTCTTGTGCCCTATCGGTCGGGATTTCGCCTATGAAGCGCAACAGGCTGCTCGCCTCGAGTGTTTTGGGTAAGGTTTCCCACCCCTGCGACAAGCCCCGAATACAAGAGCAGGCAGTAGTCTCCAGCGAAGAGCGTTCGGCAATCAGCCTGATATTTTCTGGCGTGAGTATCATTTTTATGCAGTTCCAGGCAGTAATAGCTCAGATTCGATTTTTGCTTAAAACCAGTTTGTTCAAATAGCTTTCAACTTTGGGTAAAACAAACTGCAGTATCTTCGGCATGGTGTGAATAGGCAGTTGGCAGCATGCAAAATACAACGCCATTGTGGGAGATAAGCTGACACCAAGAGCAGACCATAATAGCCCAACATTTCTATTGCCACCGTTGAGTGCCATGGTGAACTTGGCGATCAATGACCCGGGATATAAACAGCCCATGAGAAGCTGCAGGCAGACGTTGATGCAATAGGCGATGGCGATCATTGAGATGGCCAACGAAGGGGTCTCCAGAATTACCTGCTGCATGCCCGCCATCGTGCCTACTGCAAAGAGGAAAAGCGCGATGACGACAATACCGTCAATAGCCAGGCCGTGCGTGGCGACAAAGGTGTGCGAAAAACGACGTATCAAAATAGCAGCGCCTTCGGCGCCTCCTATCAATACGGCCAGTCGGATCGCCAGATCAACGGGGTTCAAGGAGAGTGAAAGGCCATCAGCGAATAGGTGGAGTATCAGCGGAGCGGTGACAGGGATGATTGCCATTGAGCAGAGCGCAGTCACCAGTGACATGGAAGGATCAAGCCCGAGCATTCTCGCGACGGCTGCATTTCCGCTGGCGGGCGGGGCGGCGACAGCGATGGCTATCGCAAGGGAAAGTTCTTGATTGCCGGTGAGGTAAAGCGAAAGCATTCCAAAAATATAAGGGCAAGCCACCACCATCAGGGCTGGAAATATCAGGGATATTTTCAAGTTTCTGGCTGCAGTGATGACTTCAGCGTTGTTAATACGCAGGAGAGTGCCCAGAACAAATATGAAAACCATGACGGGGAGCAATGGCCTCGCCAAGTCTGCAAGATAGGGAATAGCCAATCCAATTGCGCAACCGCATGCGAGTACGGTAGGCCCTCTGCGCGTAATTTCGGGCAGAATTCTATGCATATGAGTGCTCTCGAGGCGACGTCCCTTTCGGGACGCTGCTATTAGGTACGCAGAGTTATTTCAGGTGTGACAGATGGCGGTGGCGAGTTCCTGGATTGCCTCACGACCAGGCGCCCATCGATCAGAATCGAGGTAATACTTGGAAGGTCACCACTGCTGAAACTTCCAAGTACGCTGGGTTGCGCTCCTCCCAAAGGCCCACAGGCGATCAGTATGTCGGCTTCTCTTCCGACGCCCAGGATCCCGCGATTCAGCTTTCTCACCTTGGCGGTGTTACCCGTTGCGAAGCAGACGGCCTTTTCCGGTGGAACGTCGCCAAAACTACTGAGCAAGGCAATTGCCCTGAGCATGCCAAGCGCGGGAACCCCACATCCGGCAGGGGAATCCGTGCCAATGACGATACGGTCCAGTTGGTTCATTTCTCGTGCGTAATTCAGGGTGGTGACCGCCGCGAACTCGTTGCCGTTATGTACGATTTCCAGGGCACCCAGACAGCCTTCACACAGGCATCTGATTTGGCTTGGTGCCAGTGCGGTATAGCCGCCATTGATGTGCCCGATGATATCGGGCGCAATTTCAAGGATCTCTTCTGCACCCATGCTCTGGGAGGTAGAAATTGAAGGACCGCCCGTGTGGGTAATGGAGGTCATGCCGTGTTTGCGAGCCATCTTGACCAATTCAGCTGCACGACTGACTGACTTGACCGGGCCTATCCCGACCTCTCCCAGTTGGGTGATGCCTTGAGCAACCATTGCGGCGAAATCCTCATCCGAAAATTCATCGTTGAGCAGTGGCGCGCCGGCTTCCATTTTTATTCCGCTAGGGCGCGCATTGGAGAAAGAGCGCTGCGCTGCGATTGCCATGGCGATAGTACCGACCCTGTCGGTCGGTAGCCCCGGAACGTGCACTTCCCCGGCAGAGATCATGGTCGTCACGCCGCCCTGCAAGGAGTGCCAGATCCAATTGTGGTTGCCAGAGCGCGGGCTGTACTCACCCAGGGTCGGGTGAGTGTGGTTGTCGATCAAACCTGGCATGACCGTGCTCTGTTTGGCGTCAATCAGCAGGTCTGCGTGTGAAAAATCCACATCTGCTGCCTGACCCACGTAGGTGATCATGCCATCAACACTGACGAGGGTATCTGCTGTAATGAGTGGAGACGCGAGATCACCCGTGAGGAAAGTGCCTATATTATGAATAATTGACGTATATGGCTTATGGTTCGACATTTAATTTATCTCTTTATATCATCGAGTAACAGGTTCGAAGATCCGCGCGCCACACTTGTTGAATGAACGGAAGTTCCACAAGTTGTTCGTGATGAACAAACGCTGGATCCAACGATACGCATGCCCCTCTGGATCGAAACTGGGGGTGAACTTGTCACGCGAATGGAGCATGAAACGATTGTTGATGTACACCAACTTGCCAGGTTGAATGTCCAGCGGCCGCGCTACGCTTTTAAGCGCGTTGTAAAACCTCAACAGGGTATTTTGTGCTTCGTGATCAGCGGCAATTACCATGTCCGGGTAAAACGCAGCAGTGACTCTAGGGTGAGTCAGCGGGCCGCTCAGAATTGGGTACACATGAGTTTCTTTCGCGCCTGCGGCACTGTTCCTCCAGCGGTAGGGCTGACGAATGATGAAATGTTTGCCATATAGGATTTCAATATCGGCCTGTTCCAGAACCTGAAGGGCTTCCCTCGCATCGGCCACCCAGGTTTTCGGGCCCACCCCGGCAGGGTCACCGCGAACGCCGAGAAGCAGAAGAGCCAGCGGCGAGGTGTCTCCACGGGAGTCATAAGCCTGAAAGGCATTTTCGGTGTGCAGGTCCAACTCCAGGTCCGAACCGTTGCCGGTATACTCGCCTACGGCCTCCGGATGCGGTACCAAGTCATTGACCAGTTTTGGCCCCTCATGCTTGATGGAGTAGGGCTCCGCTATCAAACTGCCCAGGGCAACCAGCACATTTTCAGAAAGATAACCACTTTTGAAGTTCAAGCTATTAGCGTCGCCTTGCGGGCTGCCAAATGTGTCATCAATCGGAAGGTTCTCAAATACACAATAAGAAGCATCATCATCTTTAAGTGATTCAAGCTTTTTTAGAAGCCGCGCGGGGAACTTTTGGTAAGCGGTCATGCGAATGAGGTGGATGTAGTCTCGCCCTCCCGTTGGCTCGTAACAAATGTCTATGAGCGCGTCCCGAATACTCTCTTTTTCAACAGCCGTCAGCCAGAAGCTGTTGGCGTCTGCACATGAATCGTCCACACGCACTCCTTTATAGATCTGATTGATTTGTCATGAGTTGAGTTATAAGTAAGTTACGACTTTCAAGCGCTGAGGTGGGGGTCTCCGTATCCACGACCTGACAGTGTCCATGCTTTGATAAAGCCCGACCTGAGTGGGTGACTCAACCTAAGAGCTTATCTGTGTACGCACCGGTGAAATGATGGGTGTTAAATTGGCCATCAGCATCATAGGGTTGTCCTTCATCGGTGCTGATGATTCTTGATAACCGCCCACGATGATAGGCAGTCATGAAGTTGAAGAGTGGCGTGCTTTCTTCTCTTGTTTCCGTTATTTCGTAAAGCCTCAACTGTTTGGTTATGGCAGCTTCCAGTTGTGGCAACATATACCAAGGGCATGTTGGAAAGCAGTGGTGGGCCGCGTGGTAACCAAAATTCAAAATAATCAGATTAAGGAAGGTAAACTTTCTTGCCACCGGTACGGAGAAGGTATTCTGGATTTCGTAGTGTTTTCCATGGGTTAGCTTTTCTCCCGCCGTATACACCTGCTGGAAAGAATGCTGGAAACAGTCGACGAATCGTACGATGTGTATCCTAAGGAAGGAGGAGGCTTGCCATACCACCACAAGTATCAGGGAGAACCGGGCAAACGTAGCGAAGGCTACAACGTAAATGCACAGGCTTCCAATACCCCTTGCAACTTCGCGCCTGCTGCCACTGAATATCACGGAGTAAATATTGGTAAGCTTGATCACATAGTAGAGGGCGGGAAGGTATATTTTTTCTGCAACAATGATTGCACTGAATAGCCTCGGATGAGCGACAGCAAAGTGACCACTATCGAACCCACCAATATCAATTTTTTCGGCATGATGGCGAACATGATCTTTTCTATAGGCTTCAAATGAAAAGAAAGAGAGGCCGTTAAGGAAAGACAGCAACTCTCCGATGACAGAATTGACTTTCTTCGACTTGAAAACAGAATTGTGCGCGCAATCGTGGCTCAGGTACCAGGACCAGATTTTGGCAAGGGCAATCAAGATAATCGCACAGAGTATCGCAACGATCTGTTGAGTATACGCCAGGAATATGCCCCCTGCAGTGAAGGATGCTATTGCACTTAGTATCATCACCGATGGCAACAGTCTTCGCTCTTTAGCTATTGAAATAAGCAGGGTTTTCACGTTGGCGTCTTTGATGGCGCGCAGATAATTATCAGCATACAGTAAAGACATCTCATCACCTTCAAGAGCAAAATCACTGAAACGCTTATTGAGCTGGTAACCGATCATGCCTGGACAGGTGTAATCACTTCCGTGCGCATGTGGAACTAACGGCGGGGTTTGAATATGTGTGCATACACAATGCCAAAGATGTATTGCAGGTGTACGGCTGGCTAGGGTTCTTTTGCTGTTGCATCTGGCACCAGTGAAGGTGGTACTAGCGAGACCGTAGCGTGCGTATCCGCGTCCACGGGTTGTTCGCTGCTACTGGATTTGTAGCCGATCAGTATCACGCCGACGATGCACAATAAAACACCGGCAATATTTAAATAAGAGAGTCCTTCTTTAAGCAGAAATACCCCGATGAAGCCGAGCGCAATATTGATAATGGCGCCGGTAACGATATTGCCCGTACTGAGGTCCCATCCACTGCGATACATCATCAAAAAGCCGATTTCCATCATCAAGATGCAAAACGCGATGCCTCCCTGAAGCCAGGTCATTTGCTTCAAGCCCGCGAGTAACGTTCCACTGCCCAAAAAAAACGGCAACATCAAGGTGGACAGGATAACGATCGCCACATAAATACTGACAATTGAAACCAAGGGGTTGATCGTAGACGGTATTTTCTTCATGAGCATGTGATAGCCCACGGTGCCCAGTATCGCTACGATCGCTGATAGATAGAATGTGTATTCTTTACCTAGCACGTTCAATACTCCTACTAGTTGGGTTCAAGTTCACGAAATGTGGTGGTTTCCAAGAACCTCTGGTCCATGTACTCACCCGCGATGATCGCTCCGTATTTCGCAGGACTGCCGTCTGCGCAACAGCTGGGCAGGCACTCCACTTTGGCGGTGTAGTCTGGGTCCATAAAGAACGCCGCCGAATGGCGTAATTTGCCGGAGGTATTTATCACTCGATGCAGCGTTGCCTTGTAACGGTCATTCGTCCAGCGAGACATTAGATCCCCGACATTGACGACAAAGGCATTTGGGATGGGTTTGACTTTGATCCAGGTGCCGTTGGCACTCTGTACCTCCAACCCCCCGGTGGCACTTTCCGAGATCATCGTGATCCAGCCGAAGTCTGTATGCTCTCCAGCACCCATCGGCGCTCCCTGCGTATATTGGGTGGAGGGATAACGCAGGACTCTCAATTGGGCCATCGGCTTCTTGAATTTATCATCGAAGTAATCGATCGGCATATTGAGCGCAAGGGCAAACACGTTTAGCAGTTTTTTTCCGAACGCAAGCATTTGCGAGTGATATTCCCTCATCGCAAGCTTGAAGTCGGGTAATTCCTCTGGCCATACATTGGGGCCGTAAAAAGGTAATTTGGCTTTTACGAACTCGTCGTCAAGCGACAAGTCCGCGGCCATGTCAAAACCCTCTTTGACATCGCCCAATATGCCATCCGACTTATCAGCGCCTTCGCTAAAGTAGCCACGCATATAGGGGGATTTATGAATTTCGATTTTTTCCTTGGCCTGAACAGGCAGGTCAAAAAACGATTCTATTTGAGAGAAGACAGTTGAAATAAGCGTGTTATCTACACCGTGATTGACGACGGTGAAAAATCCGACCTCCCTGCACGCGTTGTCGATCTCCTTTACTAGACGTGGTGATATCTCTGCTCCCTGCGTCAAACTACCGACGTCAATGATAGGTATGTTCTTTTCCATGAATGCACCACTTGCTCTAAAAAAGGCGCAACGAGACCTACTCCATGAACGCTGAAGTGCACTCAGGGATAGACCGTATATAGGCCAGTGTCATTTAGTTAGACTAAAGAATTTCGTCAATCCGCAAGCGCAGTCAGTATGGACTCGACATTCTCGATCGACGCGCCTCCTGTTACCGGCTAGGTGGCGTAGCCTAGAATTCACTTCTATGAAAGCGAAGGCAAATCAGATAAAGTAAGCCTGGCTTAGTTTTTTTACCATGGAAGGGGGATTGATTAATGTTCGCAAAATTGCCGTTGACAGCCATTCGTGCATTTGAATCTGCCGCAAGACTCGGTGGGTTTAAAGCAGCCTCCGCGGAGTTGTTTGTTACCCCAGCGGCAGTATCACAACAAATAAAAACACTTGAAAACTTACTGGGCAGTATGCTTTTTGTACGCACTCCCCACGGTGTTCAACTCACAGCGAACGGTGAGAGGCTATATTCAAAGGTGCATCTTTCGTTTCTGGATATAAGCGGTAGTATGTCTTCGCTCAAGCCACCCGCCGACTCCAACACACTCCGAGTTTCTACCACGCCGGCATTTGCGTCTTTATGGTTGATCCCTCGGCTGGCGAAATTTTATAGCGAACATCCAGACATTCATGTCAGTGTTGAAACCAGTAATGAAGTGGTGGATTTGTTTCGTGACTCATCTGTTGATTTAGCTATTCGTTGTGGGTTTCGCGATTTTCCAGACTTGTACAGCCACGCGCTTATGCGCGAACAGTTTGGTGTTTTCTCTCATGCCCACTGGAGGCAAGAGGAAGTTAAAACTTCGTTGAAACTTATAAATATACGTTGGGCGACGTCATCGCCCGCTTCAATTAGTTGGGCGTCCTGGTGCGCGGCTGCGAATCATGAAAGTTGGCTATCAAACGCGGTCTATCGTGAATACAACGATGAGCATTTTGCGCTCCAGGCCGCTATTGCCGGGCATGGCTTGACGCTGGCGAGCACGGTCTTGGCGGCAGACTATGTTGCGAATGGATTGCTGATTCCTTACAGACCCGACATCAAGATTCCGGGCGCGCAGTTTTCAGCTGTATGCGTGCCGGGGCGTGAGCGTTCAGGTGCCGTAAAGCAGTTTCTGGCGTGGATGGTCAAAGTAATAGCAGACTGCCATATCGATTGCCCTGTCGCTCGGGATGTCGCGTCACAGGCTGTCACTAAGCGCCGAACGTCACTGGCTATCTGATTAGGGGGTGGAGAGCTTGATCAGGCGCGTTCCTATAACAAACCCTGATCCGCACACACCTTCACCACTTGTTCCCGAAACCAGGTATTGGCGCTGTCCTGCCCACTGGTTTCGTTCCACTGCATATCCAGGGTGAACCCCGGCAAACCGTTAGGTGCTTCGCAAACACCGAATGCCGGCGCCGGTGCCAGTAACTTTTGCACGCGGCGGGGCAAGGTGACGATGAAGTCAGTGCCGGCAATCATCTTCAATGCCGCGCTGTAGCTGTTGGCCCGTGCAATCACCTGACGCTTGCGGGCCTGGCGCGCAAGCCAGCCATCTATCATGTTGGTGTCGGAGGTCCACGGCGTAGGGAATACGTGGCGCCGCTCAACGAAGGATTGCAGGCTGAACGCCTGTTCTCTCGGCGCTGAGCGTTGGTCGCACACGCAGACCAAGTCGTCCTCCAACAGCATCTGGGTCTTGAAGTCTTTGTGAGCGCGGTGAAAGTGCGGGCCGAAGCAGATCACCAGGTCCAGGCGACCTTCACGCAGGTCGTCGGCGGGGATGTCGGTTTCCAGCTTCTGCACATTGACGATTACCGGCAGGTCGGCATGGTCGAAGCGCTTCAGCAGGCGCGGCAGGATCAACTGTTCGAAATATTCCGGCGCGCACACATTGAAGGTCACGGCCTGTTGGGTCGGATCAAAAGCCTGGCCACCGGCATGGCACAGGTTGATGCTTTCCAGAATCTTGTGCACGTGCTCGTACATGGTGGTGGCCTTGTACGTAGGACGCATGCCTGCGCGGGTGTTGATAAACAGCTCATCTTCAAAGCTGGTGCGCAGCTTCTTCAGGCTATAGCTCACGGTGGACTGGCTGACGAACAGCGTTTCAGACACCTCGGTAACGCTGCTCTGGTCGTAGACGGCGATAAATACCATCAAATCCTGCATATCGAGCTTTCTGAGCAAGTTACTGTTTAGCATCGGTTTCGTCCGTAAACCCTTTGTACCGAACTCAGTACAAGACTGAGCAAAATGTTAACGGAACGCTCGTACCAATAGAAAGCTCTGTAGGACCCTTCAATGTTTTGTGTGGGACAAAAAATGTTTGTAATACGACGTCAGCGGATATGGCGTGCGTAATGCGCCGGGTTGAAACGCATGACGATCAGCAGCATCAGCCCGCTCACTGCCATCAATGACCACCAGGCCCATTCGAAGCTGCCCAATTGGTCGCGGATTATGCCGGCAATGAGTGGCGACAGGCCGGCGATCAGATAACCGATGCCCTGCACAAACGCGGTAAGGCCACCGGCGCGGCGCGGGTTGTCGAGGTGGTCCAGGGACAGGATCAGGCTCATCGGAAACAGGCCGCCAATCCCCAGGCCGAGCAGGCATGGCCACAACAGGCTCCAGTGTTGCGGGCTGAGAATGAGCCCGCAGAAACCCAGGATGATCAGCACCAGCAACACCGCCACCACGCCACGCTTATCCTGGCGGCGGTTGGCGATGGCCGGGGTGACCAGGCCGGAGATCACTTCCATGGCGGTCAAGAAGCCCAGCAGCAAGCCGGCATTCTGTTCACTCCAACCCTGCTCGACGTAGTAGGGCGCCAGCCACGCCAGCACACAGGTGTAGGACGCGGTGCCGAGGCCAAAAAAGATCGCCAGCAACCAGGCGCGGCGATTGCTGAAAAAAGCCTCCTGAGGGCCCGAACCGGCTTGAGGCAACGGCGGCAGAGCCGCACGCTGGGCATACCAGAACACCAGGGCCAGCAACGCCAGCAGTGCCCAGATAGCCAGGCCGATACGCCAACTGCCGGTCCGGGCTTGCACCAACGGCGAGAACGAAGCAGCCAGGGCCGCGCCGCCCATGATCGCGGTGACATACAGGCCCATGAATAACGAGACATTGGCGCTGAACCGCGACTTGATCAGCGCCGGCATCAATGCCTGAATCAGCGCAATGCCGACTCCCGCCGCGATGGCACTCACTATCAGCTCCAGTGCCGAATCCAGGAACAACCGCGACAAGGTCGCCAGCCCAATCACCAGCAGCGACAGCACAATGCTGCGATGCTCGCCCACGCGCTTGGCCAGGCCCATGCCAAAGAACATCGCCAGGCCCATGGCCATGACCGGCAACATGGTCAGTAAGGCGGCGCTGCTGAAACTTAGCGGCACATCCGCACGAATCGACGCCAGCAAGGGCCCCACGGCCGCCATCGAGGGGCGCAAGTTGAGAGCGACGAGCACTACGCTGATCATCAGCCATAGTGCCGAGGTGGATTTTGCCTGAACGTTTTCCATGGGCCTGCCTTGAATGAACAAGGGCGAATCAGGCCATGGAGCGTGCAGCGGGGCAAATCAGAAAGTCGCAGGGGCTATTGAAAAAATGCGGATGCCGAGTGGTGAGGTAATCGCGCATAGGGCGTTGGCTGGCAGGGCGTCACGGGAGCAAGCTCCCCCGCCACAGGTCCAGCGTTGCGGGATTACAGATTCGTCAACTCCCACCGCCCTTGGTCGATTTCAAGCAGCGTCGGCCCCTGGCGGTCAGCAGCAGCATGCAATGCGGTGCGAAGATGTTCGATGCCGCGGATGCTTTCTGCCGCGCAACCCAGGGCCGTGGCCACGCCGATAAAGTCCGGCGTGTAGATGTCCACACCCACCGGCTCGATATCACGGTTGACCATGTATTTCTTGATCTCTTCATAACCCTGGTTATTCCACAGCAGCACGATCACCGGTGTACGCGCTTCCACCGCGCTGGCCAGCTCCGGCAGGGTAAATTGCAGGCCGCCGTCGCCGATCAGGCACACCACCGCTTGGCCATCGCCGCGCCCGAGCCAGGCACCCATGGCGGCGGGCAGGGCATAACCCAGGGTGCCGTAACCGGTGGAGGAATTGAACCAGCGGCGTGGGTGGTCGAGGTTAAGGGTCAGGTTGCCGCTGTACACCGGTTGAGTGGAGTCGCCCACGAACACCACGCCGGGCAATTCCTCCAGAACGGCGTTGAGAAACCGGGTTTGCGCACGCGTCGAAGCGTCCCAGGCAGGTTCCAGCTCGGCCCACAAACGGGCGACGCGTGCTGCACCCCAGTCGGCAGTGCGCGGCGCCAGCGGCTGGCGGTTGATTTCGGTAAGCAGGGCTTGGGCGGCAATGCGCGCATCGGCCACCAGTGCCACTTGGGGCGGGTAGTTTCGTACGGTCTGGTCCGGGTCGATATCGATGCGCAGCAGCGTTCCGGGAATGTTGAAACCGCCGGCGAAGGTGACGTCGTAGTCGGTCTCCGCCAACTCGGTGCCGATCGCCAATACCACGTCAGCTTCAGCCACCAAGGCACGGGTGGCGGGCAGTGTTTGCGTGGAGCCGATCAGCAGCGGGTGCGCGGCGGGCAACATACCCTTTGCGTTAATGGTCAAGGCCACGGGCGCGCCGAGGGTTTCTGCGAGGTGGGTCAGTTCGGTGGCGGCGTCAATGGCGCCGCCACCGGCCAGGATCAGCGGGCGCTTGGCCGCAGCCAGCCACTGGCGCATCTGCTCAATGGCAGCCGGGGCTGGGCCGGCACGGGTGACGCTGACAGGCGTGCTGCCCAGCAACGCGTCGGCATTTTCCACCAACACATCCAGGGGGATCTCGATATGCACCGGGCGCGGCCGACCAGCCTGGAACAACGCAAACGCCCGCGCCAGCACGGCGGGCAGTTCGGCCGCTGACATCAAGGTATGGGAGAACGCCGCCACCCCGGCTACCAGCGCGCTCTGGTTCGGCAGTTCATGCAACTTGCCGCGCCCGCCGCCCAACTGGCTGCGTGCCTGCACGCTGGAAATCACCAGCATCGGGATCGAGTCGGCATAGGCCTGGCCCATGGCGGTGGTGATATTGGTCATGCCGGGGCCGGTGATGATAAAGCACACGCCGGGCTTGCCAGAGGTGCGCGCATAACCGTCGGCCATGAAGCCGGCGCCCTGTTCGTGGCGCGGGGTGACATGCCGAATACTGGAGCGCGCCAAGCCCCGGTACAGCTCCACGGTGTGTACGCCGGGAATGCCGAACACGTGGTCCACGCCGTAGC
Organism: Pseudomonas sp. WS 5503; assembly: GCF_012985385.1. Lineage (NCBI taxonomy): Bacteria > Pseudomonadati > Pseudomonadota > Gammaproteobacteria > Pseudomonadales > Pseudomonadaceae > Pseudomonas > Pseudomonas sp. WS 5503. The sequence goes on along the minus strand of NZ_JAAQWI010000001.1, from coordinate 442,108 downwards.
GTTCCAGGAGGTGCACCAATACTTCGCCGCAGGTCGCCATACAGGTCGCTCTTGTGATGGATTCGAAGCGCCATTGGAGCGGTTGGCCGGTGGCGGCAACAATCGATAAAAAGTCATACTCGCCATGTCCTCCCGTCATGGCTGCGCCCCGATGAAACGCCTCCCTCCGTTACCTGCGTTGCACACCTTCTGGGTCACGGCCCAGTGCTGCAACTTCACCCGTGCCGCCGAACACCTGCACATCACCCAGGGCGCGGTGAGCCGGCAGGTGGCCGGGTTGGAAAGCCAGTTGGGCTATGCCTTGTTCCGGCGCCAGGCGCGTGGCTTGAGCCTGACGGAGGAGGGGCGCGAATGGCTGGCGTGCGCGCGACAGGTGTTTGGCTTGCTCGCTGACGCGGTGGAGCACATCGGTGACCGGCGCCGCACCTTGCAGCTCAAAGCGTCCACCTGCGTGATGCGCTGGTTGTTGCCGCGCTTGCTGCAATGGCAAAAAGAACGCCCGGATGTGCCGGTGGAGCTCACCACGACGGTGGCCTATAACGTCGACTTTCGTCGTGAGACGTTTGACGCGGCGGTGATCTATGGGCCCATCGCCGAGCAGTCCGCCGAGGCGCGGCACTTTTTCGACGAGCGCCTAACGCCGGTCTGCGTGCCTGGGTTGCTGGGCAGTTTGCGTACGCCGCAGGATTTGCAGCATCAGGTACTGTTGCACCCGACCCGAGACGAGCGCGATTGGACGTTGTGGCTCAAGGCTGCCAATGCCTGCTTGAGCGATCCCATCCAACGGCACCACTTCGAAACCTTGGACTTGGCAATGACCGTAGCGTCCCAGGGCACCGGGGTGGCGATGGGCGACAGTGCGCTGATTGGCGAGGATCTGAAGGCGGGGCGGTTGGCGATGCCGTTTGAACTGCGGGTGTCGACGGGGATGGGGTATTTCCTGGTGTATCCGCCGGGGAAGGAACCGTCGGTTGGGTTGGTCGCGCTGATGGATTGGTTGGTGAGTGAGGCCCGTGCGTGAGCTGGCTTGCCCGTACATCGCCCTATGTAGGAGCGAGCTTGCTCGCGAAAAACGTCAACGATAACGCCTACATCCTGAATGAACGCGGCGCCTGTGAGTTTTTCGCGAGCAAGCTCGCTCCTACAAAAAAGGCAAGTCAGCGTTGGGTCAGTAACCGACGGTAAAGCGCTGGCGCGAATGCTTCGGTGTTTCCACTTCATCCAGCATGGCGATGGCGAAGTCGGCAAAACTGATCGAGCTATTGCCGTCACTGTCCATCAGCAGCTCATCCTTGCCCAGGCGGAATTTGCCCGTGCGCTCGGTGCCGTCGAACAGGGCCGATGGCGACAGAAAGGTCCAATCCAGCTCCTTTTCCTGACGCAACGTTTCCAGGAAGTCAGCCCCGGCACTGGCTTCAGCTTTATATTCAGCCGGGAACCCTTCGCTGTCGATCACGCGCCCGCCACCGGGCAACAACAGCGAACCTGCGCCGCCGACCACCAACAAACGTTTCACCCCGGCCTTTTTCACCGGGCCGATCACGGCGCTGGCGGGAAGGGTGGCGAAGTGCGCCGCGCTGATCACCACGTCGCTACCGCTGATGGCGTGTTGCAAGGCCTCGGCATCCAGGGCATCAACCTGTTTGACCGTAACGCCTGGGCGCACAGCCAGCTTGTCGGTATTGCGGGCGATGGCGGTGACGGTATGCCCGCGACGCAGCGCTTCTTCCAGCAGTTGGCTACCGGCGCGGCCGGTGGCACCAATGATTGCAATCTTGCTCATGATGTTCTCCAACAGGGTTAAGGTTTAAAGCCAGTTACCACTTCATTTCGCCCTTGGCGACTTTGGCGCTCAGTTCCAGCGAGCTTTCGTCGGCGAGGGTGGGGTAGCGTTTTTTCATGGCCGCAATCAGGCCGGCGGAGTCCTTGGCCTTGGCGGTTTCGAGGTCGAAGGCCTTGATGTAATCGGCGGTGAAGTTGACCGAGGCCAGCGATGGCGTGCCCAGGTAATGGCCTGGCACCACGGTGTTCGGTTTCAGGTCTTCAATGCGCTTGAGGGTGGCCAACCAGTCTTTATGGGATTGCGCGCTCTGGGTATCAGCCATCCAGATGTGGATGTTTTCAGCGATAACCACACCACCAACCACGGCCTTGATCGACGGGATCCACACAAAGCTGCGATCTGGCTGCGGGCCGTCGAGGCCCACCACTTCAAGCTGCTGTCTTTCCAGGGTCAGGCTGTGGCCTTTAAGTACCTGCGGTACAAGGGTCTTGGCCGGTTTGTCTGCGCCCATTTTCGGGCCCCAGAAGGCCAGCTTGTCGGCGACAGTGGCGTTGATATGGTCGACCACTGGCTGCGGCGCCAGCACCTTGGCGTCGGGGAAAGCGGCGGTGAGGGTGTCCAGGCCGAAGTAGTAGTCCGGGTCGCCATGGCTGATGTAGATGGTGGTCAGGCGTTTGCCGCTGGCGCGGATCTTCTGCACCAGTTGCTCGGCTTGGCCTTTGCCGAATTGCGCATCCACCAGGATCGCGTCTTTCTCGCCGCTCACCAGCACCGAGCTGACCGGGAAGATCGCGGCTTCGCCTGGGTTGTACACGTCCAGTTTCAGCTCTGCCGCCGCTGCGTGGGCAGCGAATGCCAGGGCGGCAGTAGCCAGGGTCAAGCGTTTGAAGGTCGAGAACATCGGGCAGCTCCTGCCATAGATAAGGGATGCACAGAGCTTAGTTGCATAAAACGCGACAAAAAATGCGATGCTGGGACATAGTTTGTTTCTAAAAGCGGGCAAATCATGGATCGTCTTCAAGCAATGCGCGTGTTTGTCACCGTGGTGGACCTGGGCAGCCAATCCGCCGCCGCCGACCACCTTGACCTGTCGCGCCCGGTGGTCTCGCGTTACCTGGCGGAGCTGGAAGACTGGGTGGGTGCACGCCTGCTACACCGCACCACGCGCAAGCTCAGCCTCACTGCCGCCGGGGGGGAAACACTACCGCGTTGCCGGCAATTGTTGGACTTGTGTGGGGATATGCAGGCCGCCGTCAGCGAACCCGATGACGCGCCCCGAGGTCTGTTGCGCCTGAGCGTCAGCACCTCGTTCGGCCAGGCGCAGCTGGGCGCGGCGATTGCCGAATACGTCAAGCTTTACCCCCTGGTGACGGTGGATTTGCAGATGCTTGATCGCACGGTGAACCTGGTGGACGAGCGCATCGACCTGGCGATCCGCACCAGCAATGATCTGGACCCTAACCTGATCGCCCGGCGCCTGACCGTATGTCGCTCGGTGGTGTGCGCCACACCGGCTTATCTGCGCGAGCATCCGGCGCCGCAGAAAGTCGAAGACCTGGCCCGGCACAATTGCCTGACCCACTCTTACTTCGGCAAGAGCCTGTGGCATTTCGAAGAAAACGGAGAGCATGTGTCGGTGCCGGTCCACGGCAATATCACGGCCAATGAGGCCAGCACGTTGATGCGCGTGACGCTGGCCGGGGCAGGGGTGGCGATGCTGCCCAGTTATCAGGCCGGCGAGCTGATTCGCAGTGGGGAGTTGGTGCGCTTGCTGCCGCACGCCGAGCCACGACAAATGAACATCTATGCGGTGTACGCCTCACGCAAACACATGCCTTCGGCGTTGCGTAGCCTCCTGGATTTCCTGGTGCTGCGCTTTCCTGAAGAGCCGGGTTGGGATGTCGGGCTTTGAGCTGAAATAAGCGCGCTGAATGGCATCGCATCAGGGCAAGTTGACCTATGCTTTAAACAGCACCCTGTAGATCCGTTCAGAGGTCTGTGCCATGAGCATCAAAACCAGAAAGTACCTGACAATTTTCACCCTCTGCGCATTGGCGACAGCGCTGTATGGGACTGCCGCCTACCGCGTCGAGCAAACGCGCATGCAGCCAGCGGCGTTCGCTATCAGTTGCCATCAGGACCAATGCGTTCCCCGCACCGGCAGTTTCAGTGCGCTCAGGTAGGCTGCTCTGCCTTCAGTTGTTCACGAAACGCCTTGGGTGAAAACCCGACCCTGCGGCGAAACAGCCGTGAGAAGTTGGTCGGGTCGGAAAAACCCAGCACCTCGGACATTTCATTGATGGTCATGCTGGTGTAGGTCAGCAGGCGCTTGGCTTCCAGCAATTGGCGGTCATGCATGATCTGCAACGCCGGTTGCCCACCCAATTCCCGACACGTCCCGTTCAAGTGTGAGACCGAGATGCCCAGCTTGTGGGCCAGGTCTTCAATCTTCGGGTGTTCGCGGTAATGCTGTTCGACCAGTTGCGTAAACCGCCGAAAGTACTCACGACCCCGCGGCGCGCGTGGATGGCGGCGCTGGATCGCCTGGCGGCTGACCCATACCAACAACACGCTGACCAGGGCGTGCAGCATCATGTCCCGTGCCGGTTGGTCATCGGCGTATTCGTCCTGCAAGCGTACGAACAGGCTGTTCAAGTAATCGCTGTCCTTGCCCGCCGGGTAGCTGCCAAGTGTGTGCAGGCCATCGACGGTAGAGCCCAGTTGCGCCTGCAAGTGGCTGACCAGCGGCGCCGAAAGCGTTACCACAAACCCTTCCACATCCTCGGAAAAACGAAAGCCATGCACGCACAGCGGTGGCAGCACTTGCAGGCTCGACTCGTTAAGCGTGGTGCGCTGGCCCTCGATTTCCAGTTGTGCCTGGCCTTTGTGCACATACAGCAACTGGCACAGGTCCGCGTGCCGGTGGGGCTGGATTTCCCACTGGTATTCCCGACTGCGCCGGGAAATGGTTTCGCAGTGCAACAAATCGGGAGTCGGCCACTGCTGGCTTTCCCCGTAAAGCTTGAAGACCGGAATCGCGGTTTTGGTCATGGTTTCAATCCGATACTCAGGATAATGGTTCGGTAATCGCCCCGATTGGCGAAAAGCACAGGTTTTGACGCAGTTTTCACCTTCTTATGAGCCTCACTCAAGTGAAAAATGTCAGCCACAAGAGCAATGACAACTCTTTCACTCCATACGTTCGCGTGAAGCTTGAAGGTCATAAAAATAATGAAAACCCTGAAAACCCAAGTCGCCATTATTGGTGCCGGTCCTTCCGGATTGCTGCTCGGCCAACTGCTGCACAACGCTGGCATCCAGACCCTCGTTCTAGAGCGTCAGAGCGCCGATTACGTACAAGGCCGTATCCGCGCCGGTGTGTTGGAACAGGGCATGGTCGACCTGCTGCGCGAAGCCGGCGTCAGCCAACGCATGGACGCCGAGGGTCTGGTGCACGACGGGTTTGATATTGCCCTCAATGGCCAACTCACCTCCATCGACCTCAAGGCCTTGACCGGCGGCCAGTCGGTGATGATCTACGGCCAGACCGAGGTCACCCGCGACCTGATGGCCGCCCGCGCAGCCGCCGGTGCCACCACTCTGTACGAAGCCTCCAATGTTCAACCCCATGACCTGAAAAGTGAACAGCCGTGGCTGACCTTCGAGCACGAAGGCCAAGCCTGTCGCCTGGAGTGCGACTACATTGCTGGCTGCGACGGTTTCCATGGCGTGGCCCGCCAGTCGATACCGGCGCAAGCGCTGAAGGTGTTCGAACGGGTCTATCCCTTCGGCTGGCTGGGCGTGCTGGCCGACACGCCGCCGGTACATGCCGAGCTGGTGTACGCCAAACATGCGCGGGGTTTTGCGCTGTGCAGCATGCGGTCGCCGACCCGCAGCCGTTACTACCTGCAAGTGCCGGTCGAAGAGAAGCTGGAAGACTGGGCGGATGAACGTTTCTGGGATGAACTCAAAAGCCGCCTGCCCGGCTCATTGGCCGAACAATTGGTGACCGGCCCGTCAATCGAGAAAAGCATCGCGCCGCTGCGCAGCTTTGTGGTGGAACCCATGCAGTACGGGCGCCTGTTCCTGCTCGGCGATGCCGCGCACATTGTGCCGCCCACTGGTGCCAAGGGCTTGAACCTGGCAGCCAGTGATGTGAGCACCTTGTTCCGCATCTTGCTCAAGGTGTACCGCGAAGGGCGCCTGGACTTGCTGGAAAAATACTCGGCAATCTGCCTGCGCCGAGTGTGGAAAGCCGAGCGGTTTTCCTGGTGGATGACCTCGATGCTGCATCAGTTTCCCCAGGCGGATGACTTCAGCCAGCGTATTGCCGAAAGCGAACTGGACTATTTCATTCGCTCTGAGGCTGGGCGTAAAACCATCGCAGAAAATTACGTCGGCCTTCCTTACGAGCCTATCGAATAGCCTGCTATCGTATCGAGCATTCCCACCGGTGACCGTTGCCTGTGGGCCCTGCTCGAAGGTTCTGCCGTGACACACCTCAATCAGCCCGCTCCAACCGTTCCCGCCGTGCGCAGTATCCTGGTCGCGCTGATGATGGCGATCTTCCTGGGTGCCCTGGACCAGACCATTGTCGCCGTGTCCATGCCGGCCATTTCCGCACAGTTCCATGACGTCAACCTGCTCGCCTGGGTGATCTCCGGCTACATGGTGGCGATGACCGTGGCGGTGCCGATCTACGGCAAGCTCGGTGACCTGTATGGGCGCCGCCCCATGATGCTCATCGGCATGGGCGTGTTCACCCTCGCGTCGCTGTTCTGCGGCCTTGCGCAAAGCATGGAGCAACTGGTGCTGGCGCGGGTTCTGCAGGGTATCGGCGCTGGCGGGATGGTCTCGGTGAGCCAGGCGATCATTGGCGACATTATTCCTCCCCGCGAACGGGGACGTTATCAGGGGTATTTCAGCAGCATGTACGCGGTGGCCAGCGTGGCCGGGCCGGTACTGGGCGGTTATATGACCGAGTACCTGTCGTGGCGATGGGTGTTTTTGATCAACCTGCCACTGGGCGTCGGTGCCTGGTACGTGGCCCATCGCACTCTGGTGGGGCTGCCGGTGCCGCAGCGCAAGCCGATCATCGATTACCTCGGCACGGTGCTGATGATCGTCGGCCTCACCGCCTTGTTGCTGGGCATCACTGAAATCGGCCAGGGCCATTCGTGGCGTGACGATCAAGTGCTGGGGTTGCTGGCCTGTGCCCTGTTGGCCTTGAGCGTGTTTGTATGGCACGAACGCCGCGCACGGGAACCGCTGTTGCCGATGCACTTGTTTGCCAACCGCAGTGCGGTGTTGTGCTGGTGCACGATTTTCGTCACCAGCTTCCAGGCGATTTCCCTGACGGTGCTGATGCCCCTGCGCTACCAGACCGTGACCGGCGCTGGTGCCGACAGCGCAGCCCTGCACTTGCTGCCGTTGGCGATGGGCTTGCCGATGGGCGCGTATTTCGCCGGGCGCATGACCTCGGTGACCGGCCGCTATAAACCGATGATCCTCAGCGGCGCGGTGTTGAGCCCGCTGGCGATTCTCGGCATGGCCTACAGCGCCCCCCAGGCGGTGGCGCTTACCAGCGTCTTCATGTTGTTGTGCGGTATCGCCGCCGGCATGCAGTTCCCGACCTCGTTGGTGGGTACGCAGAACTCGGTAGAGCAACGGGATATCGGTGTGGCCACCAGCACCACCAACCTCTTTCGCTCCCTGGGCGGGGCAGTGGGGGTGGCTTGCATGTCGGCGTTGCTGCTGGCGCTGTTACACGATTCCAGTTTCGCCCATCTGGCAAGCGGCGCACTGGTGGCCGAAGGCAGTTCCGGCAACGTGCTGCTCGACGGCCTCAACGCCGCACCCGGCCCCGCGCAAGATGCGTTGCGCGGCGAGCTGGCGGTGACGTTCCGGCATTTGCTGATGGTGAGTGCGGCGGTGTCGCTGCTGGGGTTGGCGGCTGCGATAGCGATGCCGAATCGGGTACTGCGCGGCCGTGAAGACAAAGTTAGATAAGCGGACGCGGAGCGTCCCAGGCGGCGTTCCCACGCAGAGCGTGGGAACGATCAGGATCAGGGGCTGTAATACCCCACCGCAACCATGAAATGCCCGCTCTTGCGCACATAGGCGTGCTTGTTCTCGACCTTGCCCGTCACCGGGTTTTTCCAGCGGTATTTGTATTCGCCCTGGTCCTGTTCAGCCATCATCTGGAGGATCGGCACACCCACCGGTTTGCCATCCGGGTCCTTGATCTTGGCAAAATCGGTGTTGATCAGGCGCAGGTTGGTGCCGTGGGCGACGTAGCGCCGGGTGTTCAGGTCCACCACAAACACGTACAGGTCATCTTGCAGGAAGCCACCCTGCAAAGAGTTGATCGCCTTGAGCGTGCCGGTTTCATCCTTGACCAACGCTTCCACCGCCTTGTTGCGCAGCGCCCGTGCCTGTTCCGGCGTGGCGCGCGGCAAGTAATAACCGACCGCCAGGATGCGTTCGCCCACCCGCTGATAAAACACATGCTTGTGTTCGACCTTGCCGTCATTCCAGTTCTGCCAGCGATAGTCAGCCTGCTGGATACCCTGGCCTTCGGGCACGCTAAGGGCTTGTTTGAACGAGGCTTGCAGGTCGGGCCCGAGCACCTCGGACACATCGCGACCGATCAGCGCGGAGGAGGGCCCGCCACTGGCCAACAGCACGCCTTTTGTATCGACCACAAACACATAGCGGTCCTGGTCGATGAACTCGCCCTGACGGCTGAAGGCGGCGAACGCCTTGTCACCTTGCTTGTGGTAGTACGCCAAGGCTTTTTCCAGCAGGGCCTTGGCGGCTTGGGCATCCGCTTCCTGTGCCGTGGCGGCATGCACCTGGCTGCAACACAACAGCAGCAGCCAGGTGAATCGGAGCAGTCTCTTCATTTACCCGTCCCTCGTTCTTGTTGGTGTGCCAAGAGCGTAGACGGTTGGCGGCAAATCAGAAGGGTTTGGTCGGCAGGTATTTACCGTCCAGGGTGATGACCGCACGGGAGCCGCCGTCCGGGTCTTCGACTTTCTTGATGTCCAGCTTGAAGTTGATGGCGCTGATGATGCCGTCGCCGAATTGCTCATGCACCAGGGCCTTCAAGGTAGAGCCGTAGACCTGCAGCATTTCGTAGAAACGGTACATGGTTGGGTCGGTCGGCACACCGCTCGGGAAGCTGCCGCGCAGTGGGACGCTTTGCAGCAGTCGGCTGGCGTCCTCGTCAAGGCCGAGTTTGCCGCACACGATGTCGGCCGCCTCCTTGGGCAGCGGGTGCTGGCCGAGCAGGGCTGCGGTGACGAATGCCAGGCTCAGCCCGGTGCCGTCGGTGAGGTCCTGCCACGACAGGTTTTTGCGTGCCTTGAGGTCGATAACGGTGTCGGCCAGGGCCAGGCGTGGGGTTTGGGCGAATTGGGATTGCAACATGGTGACGTCCTCTTGGGTTGAATAAGGTTCAGGCGGCGTGGGCGCGGGTGCTGGGGTGGTCGAGCAGGGAGACGAAGCGCCCGGTGTGCCCGTCCAAAGCGTCGATGCCGCCGGTTTCGATGTCGTACACCCAGCCATGCAGGTTCATCCGGCCTTGTTCCAGCGCCAGGGCGACCGAAGGGTGGGTCTTGAGATTAGCCAGTTGGGCGACCACGTTTTCGCGCACCAAGGCATCCAGGCGGGCAGCGTCCGAGGCATGCGTACGGACTGCATTGATCACCTTGGCCGACTCGGCATGGCGCAACCAGTTGGCCACGGCGGGCAGGTGGTCCAGGCATTTGCAGGTAGAAATTGCAGTCATTGCACCGCAGTCCGAGTGCCCGCAAATCACAATGTCGCTGACGCCCAGCACCGCTACGGCATATTCGACTGTGGCCGACACGCCTCCCGGTTCCGGGCCGTAGGACGGCACTATGTTGCCGGCGTTACGGATGACGAACAGGTCACCGGGTTCCTGCTGGGTCAACAGCTCGGGGACTACGCGGCTGTCAGAGCAGGACACGAACAAGGTGCCGGGGTTTTGCGTGGTCGCCAGGTGTTTGAACAAGTCACTGCGCGGGGTAAAGGCTTCACGTTGGAATTTGCGAAAGCCGTCGATGAGGTGCTGCATGGTGGTTCTCCTTGCGTCGCTGATGGGGCAAGGATGGAAGTTTTCGGCTATAGCGTCCAAGACCGGTTTATTATGCTTTCTATAAGTTATGCCTATAGTTGGAGCACTGCCCATGCTGTTGCGTCATATCCGTTACTTGCTGGCCGTTGCCGAGCATCGCAATTTCACGCGTGCCGCCGAGGCGCTGCACGTGTCGCAGCCGACCTTGTCGCAACAGATCAAGCAACTGGAAGAAAGCCTGGGCGCGCCACTGCTGGACCGTTCCGGGCGCAGTGTCAGCCTGACCGACGCGGGGCAGGCCTATGTGCGTTATGCGCGGCTGGCCTTGCAGGATCTACAGGCCGGCACCCGCGCCATACATGACGTGCAGGACCTGCGCCGGGGGCATTTGCGCCTGGCCATGACGCCGACCTTCACCGCCTACCTGATCGGCCCGCTGCTGGCACGCTTCAATGCGTCGTATCCCGGCATCACCCTGAGCATTGAGGAACTGACCCAAGACCGCATCGAAGCCGCCCTGGGCGAGGACCTGCTGGATATCGGCATCGGCTTTACCGGCGAGCATGGGCTGGAGATCGACTGTGAGGCGCTGTTTGTCGAAGAGCTGAGCCTGGTCGTCAGTGCCAGCCATCCAGAACGCACACAACCAGCCTGGCTCGAACAGCCCCTGGTGCTACTGAACACAGGCTTCGCCACCCGCCGCTATATCGACGACTACTGCCACCAGCAAGGGGTTAAACCGCAGATTGCCATGGAGGCCAACTCCATCAGCGCGATCATCGAAATCGTGCGCAGCACGCCCCTGGCAACCATCCTGCCCCGCGCACTGGCCGAGGCCCAGGCAGGCCTGCATGCCGTGGTGATCAATCCACCGTTGCCGCAGCGCACCGCGGCACTGCTGAGTCGCAAGGGCGCGTATCGCAGCGCTGCGTGTGCGGCGTTTGTAGCGTTGATCAAGGCGTAGGACCGGGCTGACGCCCCAGGATCCCAATGTGGGAGCTGGCTTGCCTGCGATGACGGCCGGACAATCAACACCGATCTACCTGACACCCCGCATTTCAAGGCGCAGCCAACCACTGCCCCACAATCCCTGCATACGCCCCCGTCGCCACACTCAAATGCAACCACTGATCCACGTAACTCTTCCAGGCCACATCATCTCGCGGCAACAAAAACGCTTTTTCACTGTACTGCATCGGTTGCTCCGGGTTGACCGCGCACAACCCAGGCTTGAGCTTCTGCTGATAACGCGCCTCGCTGGCGTCGGTAATCATCACATCGGCTTTGCCCGCCAGCAGTTCATCAAAAATCGTCACGTTGTCATGCAGGCGAATCTGCGTCTGGCCCAGGTGCGCACGGGCAAACACTTCATTGGTGCCACCGGCGGGTTCGATCACTCGCACCTGGGGCTGGTTGATCTGTTCCACCGTCTGGTAGCGCTGCACATCGGCGCAGCGCACCAGTGGGATCTTGCCATCGACCCCGAGCGACTGGCTGAAGAAGGCTTTTTTCTGACGTTCCAACGACACGGAAATACCGCCCACCGCGATGTCGCAGCGTTGGGTCAGAAAGTCCGGCATCAGGGTTTTCCAGGTGGTGGGCACCCAGTTGATTTTGGCGTTGAGGCTCTTGGCCAGGGACTCGGCCATGGCAATGTCGATACCTTCATAGCCGCCGTCGCTGCGCAGCGAGGTGTAAGGCTTGTAGTCGCCGGTGGTACACACGGTGAGGGTGCCGCGCGCAATCACGTCGTCAAGGCGAGATGCAGCGGTGTCGGCCTGGGCGACATTGGCCAGGCTTGCCAGTACACAGAGGGCCAGAGGCGCTTTCATGGAGTCGAATCCTTGGGGCTCGGTTGAAGCAGCCATAATGCCCGTTTTGGTAGGAACGAGCTTGCTCGCGGAAAAGCTGTGTGCGCCGCTGTGAACCAGGCACCCCGCGTTATCGTTAACGATCTTCGCGAGCAAGCTCGCTCCTCCAGACAGAATGTTTAGCCAAACTGCAACCAAACTCCATCAAGCCTGAATTTACCCGTGTAACCTCGCGTGTGACGCTCAAGTCTTTCTATCACTGTGAATCGCGCATGCACGCTTGCCCCGACACTCACACCGCGACATTGCCGTCTGCGCTTGCGTTCTGGGCCTTGTTCCATTGCCGACACGCGCGCCCGCCAGATACCTCTCTCCTACGTTGATCTACCCCAAGGATGACGCGCACCTGTGCGCATCTGCCCGGCGGCGCCTGCGCGCTTGCCTGACGCAAACGTATGAGAATTCCCATGAGTGTTTTTGCCAGCCTGCATGAAGCCCAGACCTTCCTTGAACAGAACCCCGACATTGAGATGTTCGAGCTGTTTATCCTCGATAACAACGGCGTACCGCGCGGCAAGCTGCTGCACCGCGACGAACTGCTGGCGGTGTACGAAAGTGGCCGGCCTCTGCCCAGTACCATCCTCGGCCTGACCATCAATGGCGATGACGTAGAAAACTCCGGGCTGGTCTGGGAGGTGGGGGATATTGACTGCCGCGCCTACCCGATCAGCGGCAGCTTGCAGCGCATGCCATGGCGCTTGATCCCCACCGCAGCGGTGCAAGTCAGCATGCACCCCACCGAAGGCCTGCCCGCCACCGTGGCCGACCCCAGGCACCTGCTGGCCAATGTTATCGAGGCGCTCAAGGCCGACGGTTATTACCCGGTGATGGCGGCGGAGCTGGAGTTCTATCTGCTCGACCAGAAGCCCGACAGCAACGGCCGCCCGCAACCGGCGCGGGATGTGGATGGCAATCGCCCGCGTTCGACGCAAGTCTACGGCCTGCGCGAACTGGAGCAGATCGAGCCGTTTCTTGCCGACCTCTACAGCGCCTGCAAACTGCAAGGGATTCCGGCGCGCACAGCTATCTCCGAGTACGCGCCGGGCCAAGTGGAAATCACCCTCGAACACCGCACCGACGCGCTGCAGGCGATGGACGAAGCCGTGCGCTACAAACGCCTGGTCAAGGGCGTGGCGCACAAACATGGAATGACCGCCTGTTTCATGGCCAAGCCGTTCGACGACCTGGCCGGCACCGGTATGCACATGCACGTCAGCCTGGCCGATGCCCAGGGCAATAACCTGTTTGCCAGTGAAGCGACCGACGGCACGCCACTGCTGCGCCAGGCCGTGGGCGGCATGCTCAGTACCTTGCTCGATTCACTGTTGATGTTCTGCCCCAACGCCAACTCTTATCGACGCTTCCAAACCAACAGCTATGCGCCGCTCGCTGCCACCTGGGGCGTGGACAACCGCACCGTCAGCCTGCGCGTGCCCGGTGGCCCGGCTCTATCCCGGCATATCGAACACCGCATCTGCGGTGCCGACGCCAACCCCTACCTGGCGGCTGCTGCGATCCTGGCCGGGATTCATCGAGGCATCCGCGAACAGCTCGACCCTGGCGCCCCGGTGCAAGGCAACGGCTACGCCCAGGCCAAGGAACTGCTGCCCACCGACTGGCTGACCACCTTGCGCGCGCTGGAAACCTCCCGCTGGGCACCGGATGCGTTCGGGCGCGAATTCCTAAGCGTTTACCTGGCGGTCAAACGTGCCGAATACCGCCAGTTCATGGGCGAGGTGGGGGAGCAGGATTGGCGGTGGTACTTGCATCAAGCGTGACCGGTTTTAGCGGGGTGGGCTTTCGACCTTTTTTTCACGTTGCGAAGGTTAAGCTGCGGATCAAGGTCGTTCACTACCGTTTCATTCACATGAGCCCGCGATGTCGCCACAACCTCCATCCTCCATCGAGACCGAATTCACCGAGCGCTATGACCGTGAGCATGCCAGGGGCTGTGGCGACCCGCGTCCGCCCAGGCTGTTGCAGCGCCTGTCGGCGTGGCGCGATGCGCGGTTGGTACGCCAGGCCCTGAAAGTGGCGGGCGAGCCAGGGCTTATCCTCGACCTGGCGTGTGGTTCCGGGCGCTTCTGGCCGGTGCTGGCCGAACACGTCAACCGTGTGATCCTGGCCTCGGACAACTCCCAGGCGATGCTCGATCACGCGCGCACCCATCACCCGGGCGCGTTGCTCAAGCGTGTCAAAACATTCCAGGGCTCGGCGTTTTCCATTGGCCTTTCGGCGAATGCGGTGGACTGCATTTTCTGCCTGGATTTGTTTCGCCATGTGCCCGGCAGCGATGCACGGCTCATGTTATTGCATGAGTTTCACCGCGTCAGTCGCGACACGGTGATTGTTGCCGTGAACGTGGGCACGCCGGTAGAGAGCGAGTTTCGCCAAGCCGGCTTCAAAATCCTCAATTACCAAGAGTTCCTGCCGGGCTCGCGGCGATGGTGCGTCTACGTTTTGCGTAAGAGAGGATAACGCCCGTTTGTCGGACTATTCTTCATCTCCTGTCGGAGTTTTCATGATGGCGTGTGCACTGCGGATGCTCGCAAGCCCCTTTCGCGATATATACTGCGCGCCATTCTTCAAGGGAGAGCCGTGTGGCCATCGATATTCACTGGATCTGCGACAACGATAGCCTCGGCCAGCATTGCGCCGAATGGCAGCAGTTGCCATTCGTCGCCCTCGACACCGAATTCATGCGGGTCGACACCTTTTACCCTATTGCCGGGCTGATCCAGATCGGTGATGGCGTGCGCGCTTACCTGATCGACCCCCTGACTATCGACAATTGGCAACCCTTGGCCGCCTTGCTGGAGAACCCGGCGGTGATCAAGGTGGTGCACGCCTGCAGCGAAGACCTGGAAGTGCTGTTGCGCCTGACTGGCAGCTTGCCAGTGCCGTTGTTCGACACCCAATTGGCGGCGGCGTACCTCAACCTCGGTTTCTCCATGGGCTACTCGCGCCTGGTGCAGGCGGTGTTGGATATCGAGCTGCCCAAGGGCGAAACCCGCTCCGACTGGCTGCAGCGGCCATTGTCAGAGACGCAGGTCAGCTACGCCGCCGAAGACGCCGTGCACCTGGCCGAGGTTTACACCCGCCTGCGCCCGCAACTGTCGGACGACAAATACGCGTGGGTATTGGAAGACGGCGCCGAACTGGTGGCCAACCTGCGCCGTGAGATCGACCCCTACGAGCTGTACCGCGACGCCAAGCTGGCGTGGAAATTGTCCCGTGCCCAACTCGCAGTGCTGCGTGAGCTCTGCGCCTGGCGCGAGCAGCAGGCCCGTGCCCGCGACTTGCCGCGCAACCGCATCGTTCGCGAGCACTCGTTATGGCCCCTGGCCAAATCCCAGCCGGATAACCTCGCCGCCCTGGGCAAGATCGAAGACATGCACCCGCGTACGGTGCGCCAGGACGGCCAGTTCCTGCTGGACCTGATCAAACGCACTGCCAGCCTGCCCATGGACCAATGGCCGCCTGCCGTGGCAGAGCCGTTACCGGTGGACGCTGCAGCGTTGATCAAGCAACTGCGTGCCCTGGGCCAAACCTTCGCCGAGCGCCTGGACATGGCGCCGGAACTGATGCTGCGCAAGAAAACCCTCGAAGCCCTGGTTAAAAGTGGCTACCCCGATGGGCCTTACCAATTGCCAGACTCGCTGCGTGGCTGGCGCCGCGAGTTGATGGGCCAGGCGTTGCTCGACAGCCTGGCCAATGCCGGAGAACAGCCTTGAAACGTATTTGCTCCATCTACCGCAGCAAGAAAAAAGACGGCATGTACCTCTATGTGCTCAAAAGCGATGCCCTGGAGCGCGTGCCCGAGCCGTTGATGGAAGCCTTTGGCAAGGCGCATCACGCCTTTGACATGGTGCTGACGCCGGAGCGCAAGCTGTCGCGCGAAGACATCGCCGTGGTGCTGGAAAACCTCGACAAGCAGGGCTACCACCTGCAAATGCCGCCGGCCGAGGACGAGTACATCGAGCACTTGCCCGAAGAGCTGCTGCGCCGCAACGACCCGATGTGATCGACCAGTGCCCGCTTCAGGGCACAGCTTCAATGGAATCGTATTAGAGGACGGTGGCCGTAAGGATGCGGGCGGCCGTCTGCACTGTTTTTTCAAAGGTTTGAACCATGCGTGTTCTGATTGCTGAACAGGATCATCCGCTCTACGCCCAATTGCTCAGGGACGCCGCCCCAGACCTCGAAGTGCTGACCAGCGGCGACTCGGCCGAACTCTCGCGCCTGGCCGCCGACTGTCCGGTGTGGCTGGGCCAGCCCGATCTGTTGGCTACCCTGCTGCGCCAGGGCCATTATCCGCAATGGCTGCAATCGACCTGGGCGGGCATCACGCCCCTGCTGGCCGATGGCTTGCCACGCGACTACCGGCTGACCCGCGCGGTAGGCATTTTTGGCCAGGTCATGGCCGAGTTTGTCCTCACCTACATGCTGGGCCACGAGCGTGAAGTGCTGGCGCGGTTGGTCAGCCAGGTGGAGCGCAAATGGGATAACCGCATGGGCCAGAGCCTGGCGGGGCGTAAGGCGCTGATCGTCGGCACCGGTGACATCGGCCAGCGCGTGGCCGAGTTTCTGCTGCCGTTCGGCGTGCAGTTGTATGGCATCGCCAGCCAGGCCCGCGAGCAGGCACCGTTTATCGAAGTGGCGGGGCTCGACCAGTTGGGCCGGCTGGTGGGGGAGGTAGATTACGTGATCAACCTGCTGCCCAACACGCCTGATACCCATGACCTGTACGACGCGGCGCTGTTCAAGCAATTCCAGCCCACCGGGTTGTTTATCAACGTCGGACGCGGCGTGGCGGTGGTGGACGCCGATCTGGTCGAGGCGCTCAAAGAAGGGCACCTGGCCGGCGCGGTGATCGACGTGTGCCGCCAGGAGCCCTTGCCGCAACGCCACCCGTTCTGGACGGCGTGGGGTTTGCTGTTGACCGGGCACAGCTCGGCCCCGACCTCGCCGCCAATGATGGTGGAGTTGTTTGTGCAGAACCTGCGGGCGTATCAGGCCAAGCAAGCGCTGCGCGGGGAAGTGGATTTCGAGCGCGGCTACTGAAGAGCTTGCCCGATGGCCTCATGTAGGAGCGAGCTTGCTCGCGAAAAACTCACAGGCGCCGCGCTTATTCAGAAAGTGCGCGTCATCGTTGACGTTCTTCGCGAGCAAGCTCGCTCCTACAGAGGATGAGAGGGCGATGCTTAGAGACTGAAGTTCCCCTCGGACACCAGCTCGCTCAACGGCTTGCGCGGGCTCGGCATTTCGCGCCCTTGCAGGTACTCCGGCAAACTCGACTTGTCACCCAGCTTGCCCACCGCCACGGCCGCATGCAGCGCATAACCCTGGGGAATCTTGAGCTCCTTGCGGGTCAGTTCCTGGTCGAAACCGGCCATGCCGTGGGTGTGCCAGCCACTGAGGCTGGCTTGCAGCGCCAGGTGGCCCCAGGCCGAGCCGGTGTCGAAGGTGTGCCACAGCGCCGGGGTTTCTTCGGTAGCACCCGGGGCGATGAAGTCGGTTTTCGACGCGATGATGATCAGGGCCGACGCATGCTGCGCCCAATTGCGGTTGAATTCATTCAGCAGGCCCAGGAAGCGCTCCCAGTCCGGCGTGTCACGGCGCGCATACAGAAACCGCCACGGCTGCGAGTTGTAGGCCGAAGGCGCCCAGCGTGCCGCTTCGAAGAAACTCAGCAGCGTCTCCTGCGGGATGCTCTCGCCGGTAAAGGCGCGGGGCGACCAGCGCTCGGTGAATTGGGTGTGGATCGGATAATCGGCAACACGGGGGTTATTGCTCATGGACAGACCCTGATGAAAAAAACGGGATTCAAAACTACTGCGCCCACCCAGGCCTGACAAGTCTTGCAACACCGTCAGTCGTAAGCGCTTGGCCCCAACGGGCTTGGGCACTAGACTGGCGGCCTTTTCACCTTCCGATACTGATGCAGAGCCATGGCCGCCAAAGTCGAACCTTTCTGGATACGCAAAACCCTTGAGCACCTCGACCAAGAGGAGTGGGAGTCATTGTGCGACGGCTGTGGCCTGTGCTGCCTGCAAAAGCTTGAGGATGAGGACGACAACAGCGTCTATTACACGCGTATCGCCTGCAAACTGCTCGACCTGAAAACCTGCCAGTGCACTGATTACCCCAACCGCCGCGCCTCGGTGCCTGATTGCATCCAGCTCACGCCGGGCCAGGCCGATCAGTTCAAATGGTTGCCGCCGACCTGCGGTTACCGCCTGGTCAGCGAGCGCAAGGACTTGCCGCTGTGGCATCATCTGGTCTGCGGCGACCGTGACGCGGTGCACCACGAACGCATTTCCCAGTCCGGGCGCATGCTCAGCGAAGGCAGCGTGCCCGAGGACGACTGGGAGGATTACCTGATTTTCCGCGCAGGCTGAATGAGGAGTGTGTATGAAGGTGGCCGCCAAGTGGGCAGCGGGCCTGGTCGTGCTGGCGCTGAGCGGGCCGGGCTGGTGCGCGAAGAAAGTCGACCTGGATTACCACATCAAGCTGTTGCCCCAAAGCCAGCAGGCCGAGGTGCGCGTCAGCCTGTCCCAGGGCGCGGCGGTGCGCAGCCTGAACTTCGACCTGGGCCGCGACGGTGACTACAGCGACTTCAAGGCCGATGGCCAGTGGCAAGTCACGGGCAACCGTGGCCTGTGGCAACCCAGCCCTGACAAGGCCAGCCTGACCTACCGGGTGCGCCTGGCCCATGCGCGCAAGCCCGGCGTGTATGACACACGCATCACGCCCGGCTGGGCGTTACTGCGCGGCGAAGACCTGGTGCCGGCCGCACGTCTCGACCAGCAAGACGGCGTCGAGCTGGTCTCACGTCTGATGTTCGAACTGCCGACGGGTTGGAAGAGCGTCGAAACGGCCTGGCCGCGCATCGGCCAGAACAAATTCCGCATCGACAACGTGTCCCGCCTGTTCGACCGTCCCACCGGCTGGATGCTGGCGGGCAACCTCGGCAGCCGCCGCCTGCGCCTGGGTGAAACCGACGTCACCGTGGCCTCGCCCAAGGGCCAGGGCATGCGCCGCATGGACGTGCTGACGTTGCTGACGTTTGTCTGGCCCCAGGTGGAAGCCGCGTTCCCGCGCCATCCCGGCAAACTGTTGATTGTCGGTGCCAGTGACCCGATGCGGCGGGGCGCTTATTCGTTACGCGATTCGATCTACCTCAACAGCCGCACGCCGCTGGTGGGCGAAAATGGCAGCAGCCCGTTGCTGCGCGAAGTGGTGCAGGCCATCGGACGCTTCAATGACCACGACAGCAGCGACTGGATCAGCGAGGGCTTGGGCGAGTACTACGCGATTGAGCTGATGCGACGTGCCGGTGGCATCACCGATGAACGCTATGCGGCGATCCAGGCGCGGCTGACCAAAGAAGGCAAAGACGTCACCACTCTCAAAGGCGAGCACGTCAACGGCGCGACGCTGGCGCGTTCGGTGGTGGTATTGCAGGAGCTGGACCGTGAGATCCGCGTGAAGACCCACAACAAACGCTCCCTGGACGATCTGGCGCAGGCGTTGATGCGGGTGAACAGCGTCAACACCAAAGAGTTCGTGCAGTTGGCCGAGAGCGTGATCGGTGAGTCGTCGGTGGTACTGGACAGCAAACTGCTGCGCTGATCCAAACCCCTGTGCAATTCAAAATGTGGGAGGGGGCAAGCCCCCTCCCACATTTGAATCTCCAGCATGTCCAAGTCTCAGGTCAGGCTTTAGGTTTCACCGCCTTTTCAGCCGCCACTTCGGCCTTGGTCTTCAGGTTCTTCAACTCTTCACCGGCCCGTTCGATCTTGGTGCGCACGCTGTTCATTTCCTTGCGGCCCTGTTCCAGTTTGTCCTTGAGCGAACTGTGCCCGGTAAAGCCACGGGCCAGTGCCACGCCACCAATCGCCACCTGGATCAAGCCGAAAATCCCGCCGCGGCGCAAGCCTTTACCCACCATCATTACCCCGCCGGCCACCGAGCCGATGCGCTCCCAGCCATGCACGTTCTGGGTGGGTTGAGGCTTCAAGGGGGCGGCTTCGATGATAGGTCGCAAGGTTTTGCTGTCGCTCATGATCAGTCTCCAACAAGTGCAAGTGTTACTAGCTGACTGCGCGCATGTGCCGGATGTTCCCGCAATGTCAGTACTTGGGGCCCGAACGGGTGTTATTGCCCTTGGCCAGGCGGTCATAGAGCACCACGTTGACCGTGGCCGCCAGGTTCATGCAGCCGGTGGTGGGGATGTACACCACGTCCTCGCACCAGTCGCGGATCTCTTTGTCCAGGGAGCCGTCTTCGGGGCCGAAAATATACAGGGCGCGGTCGGGGTGGGTGTATTCAGGCAGCGGACGGGCGCCTTCGACCAGTTCCACGGCCACCGGAATGCAGCCCAGGGGCAGGATCTTTTTCAGGTCGTCGATGCCGATCAGCGGGATATCGTGGTGCACCTTCTTGGTGTCGGTGATGAAATCCCGGGCGCGCTCGTAACGCACGCCGGTGTAGAACACCGAGGCCACGCCGTAGCAGCCGGCGGCACGCATCACCGAGCCGACGTTTTCGGGGGATTTGGGGTTATACAGACCGATGCAGCTGTAGCGTTTATTGCCCACGGGAGTGCCTTTGAAAAAGGCAGCAGTATAGCTGCAAGCTACAAGCTGCAAGTTAAAAACCGAGCGGCTTTTTCTTGAGGCTTGCAGCTTGGAGCATTCAGCTGCCTTTTTTCATCAACCCCGCCAACGCCGCAAACGGGTTGTGCGTCGCCTTGGCAATGCTCGGGCTGCTGGTGGAGCCTTCGCCGAAGTATTGCTGGTCGGTGTAGCGCGAGTGTTCGTTGTCGTGGCAGTACAGGCACAGCAACTCCCAGTTGGAGCCGTCCTGGGGGTTGTCATCATGGTTGTGGTTGCGGTGGTGGACGGTCAGTTCACTCAAGCGCTTGCCGGAAAACTCACGGGCGCAGCGGCCACACACGTGGGGGTACATCTTCAAGGCTTTATCGCGGTAGCCCATTTCGCGGTCGCGCTGGGCATCGGCGAGGATGCGGTCCAGCTTGGCGGTGTGGGAGGGCGGGTTGTTCGAGCTCATCATGGCTCCTGGCTATTATTGGGTGGTTCACGGACAAGGTTGATTCTAGCCGCTCCCACAGCGGATTGGCGCGATTGAATCAACCGTGATCAGCCCTTGAGCTTCTCTGCAATCCAGATGGTATGCCGCGTGCCCTTGTTGCCATGGGCAAACACTTGCACTTCCTCGGCCTTGAAACCGGCCTTGCGCAGTTTGTCACTGAACAGCTTGTCGGCGCTGGCCGACCACACCGCCAGCACACCCTTGGGCCGCAGGGCCTTGGCGCACGCGGCCAGGCCACTGGCCGAGTACAGCCAACTGTTAGCTTTTTGCGTGAGCCCCTCGGGGCCGTTGTCGACGTCTAGCATGATCGCATCAAAGCCTTGGGGCTCGGCCTGCAGTACCTTGGCCACGTCTTCCAGGCGGACCACGGTGCGCGGGTCCAGCAGCGGGCGTCCGGATTTCTCCCCCAGCGGCCCACGGTTCCATTCCACGACGCCGGGCACCAGTTCGGCCACCACCACTTCGGCGCTCTTGCCCAAATGCTTGAGCGCCGCGGCCAAGGTAAAGCCCATGCCCAGGCCGCCGATCAGCACACGTGAACCCGGGCGCCCGGCCACTTTGCGGCAGGGAATCTCCGCCAGGGCATCTTCGGAGCCATGCATGCGCGTGTTCATCAACTGGCCACCGTCACCGCCCTGGATCTTGATGACGAAGTCCTCGCCGTATTCGAACAGGCACAAGGCACCGCCGTTGTCGGGGATTGGGGTGGTGTCCAGCAGAACAAAACGTTTCATGGAAATCTCATTGGGAAGGGCATTCTTGCGCGGTTGGGAGTAGCCTTAGGGCATTCCGGTCAGGCCATGGAGCCATCGATGAAGTGCAGCATTCTAACGGTCATTGTGTTGAGCGCGCTCGCATTGGGTACCGCGCAGGCTCAGGAGTTACAAACCGTACCGGTCGCGCCCACGCCAACCCCAGGCGCGCCGGGCACGCCAACACCCACGTTGTACCCGCAAGTCACGCCGCCCGTTGCGCCCAAGACCCAGAATGGCTCGCCGCCGCTGGCGCCCATCGTGCTGCCGGCGCCGCCCAAGGACCAGACGGTCCCTGGCCTGCAGCAGAACGACAGCAAGCCGAAAACGCCGGGCGGTTAGACCAGACCGAGGGCCTTGAACACAAAGGCATATTCGAGGGCCACGTCACGTAAGCCCTGATAGCGCCCGCTCATGCCGCCATGGCCGGCACCCAGCTCGGTCTTGAGCAGCAGCAGGTTGTCGTCCGTCTTGATATCCCGCAGCTTGGCCACCCACTTGGCGGCTTCCCAGTACTGCACGCGGCTGTCGTTATAGCCGGCGATCACCAGCGTGGCCGGGTAAGCCTGGGCGCTGACGTTCTCGTACGGCGCGTAAGCCTTGATGCGCGCGTACACCTCGGGGTCCTCGGGGTTGCCCCACTCGTCGTACTCGGTGATGGTCAGCGGCAGTTCCGGGTCGAGCATGGTATTGAGCACATCGACGAACGGCACTTCGGCAATCGCCGCCTGGAACAATTCCGGACGCTGGTTGAGCACCGCGCCGATCAACAGGCCGCCGGCACTGCCGCCACTGATCGCCAGTTGCTGGGAGGTGGTCAGGCCCTCGGCGATCAAATGTTCGGCGCAGGCGATAAAGTCGCTGAAGGTGTTCTGCTTGTGTTCCTGCTTGCCGTTGCGATACCAGGCTTCCCCCAGCTCACCGCCGCCGCGCACATGGGCGATGGCAAACGCCACGCCACGGTCGAGCAAGCTCAGGCGCGCATGGGAGAACCACGGGTCCAGGCTTGAGCCGTAGGCACCGTAGCCATACAGGTACAGCGGCGTCGGCTTGCCGAGCTGGTCACGCTTGACCACCAGGCTGATGGGTACCTGAGTGCCGTCGGCGGAAGTGGCCCACAGGCGTTGGCTGACGTAATCGTCGGCGTTGAAGACGCCCAGTACCGGGGTTTCCTTGAGCACGACCTGCGCGCCTGTCGCCAGCTCGAGCTGACGCACTTGGGCCGGGCGATTCAAGGCCTCATAGCGCAGGCGGATCTTGTCGCTGGGGAACTCCAGGCTGTTCTGCACGTAGAGGCTGTAGGCGGCGTCAGGCAATTGCACCCGATAGGCCGGCACATCCTCCGGGTGCACTTCGATGACCGGCAGGCCACCGATGCGCAGGCTCAAGGTCATGGCGCTGGCGTTCAGGCTCACGCCGTCAAGCATGACCTCGTCGCTGTGGGGGATCAGGTTCTGCCAGTCGGCTTCGGTGGGCGGCGTGCCGGTGTCGGCGGCCACGTACAGCGCATGGTTGATGCCGTCGCGGTTGCTGCGGATAAACCAGGTCCACTGGCCATTGCGCTTGCCGTGGTCGACGTCGTATTCGTGGTCTTCGACCCGTGGCGCCAGGCAGGTGAAGGCCAGGTGCGGTTGCTCGGCGTCCAGCGCCCAGACTTCGCTGGTGGTCTTGCTGCCCAGGGCCAGCAACAGTTGGCGTTCGGAGCTTGAGCGGTAGCAATGCAGGAAGAAACGGCCGTCGGGCTCGTGGAAGACTTCCTGCGCGGCGGTGCCGTCCAGGCGATAGCGATACAGTTTGTGCGGGCGATGGGTGTCGTCCAGCTCACCGAAAAACAGCGTCAGGCTGTCATTGGCCCAGGTCATGCTGCCATCGCAGTTGTCGAACGCCAGTTCGCTGACCTTGTCGGTCGCCAATTCCTTCACGAACAGGGTGTAGATCTCTTCGCCGCTGGTATCGAGGCTGTAGGCCAAGCGTTGGTGATCGGGGCTGATGCTGAACGCGCCCAGGGAGAAAAATCCGCCATTGGCCAGCACGTTCGGGTCCAGCAACAGCTCTTCGCTGCTGGTGTCCACCTGGTTGCTGTCATCGGCCGGGCGGCGGCAGCGGTAGTGGCGGGCGTATTCGTCGCCGGCGGTGGTGCGGGTGTAATACAGATACGGGCCCCAAGGGGAGGGCAGGGACAGGTCGGTTTCCAGAATGCGGCCCTTGATCTCTTCGAACAGGGTCTCGCGCAACGCTTGCTGATCGGCCAGTTGGGCTTCCTGCCAGGCGTTTTCGGCCTTGAGGTAGTCGAGCACCTCAGGGTTGTCGCGTTCTTGCAGCCAGGCGTACGGGTCTGGGCCTGGGGCCTTGCGGGCAATCGGTGCGGTGGAAATAGGCATGGATAATTTCCTATCTGGCAGACGGTGGCAGGCATTGCAGCCGCGACACGCAAAAGCCGTTATCATAGCCGCCTGTTTGCCAACCTTGCCATGGACACCATGACCGAGAACGACTATCTGACCGCTTGGGGCCTTTACGCCTTCGCCGCTTTGGGCTGCCTGTTGGTGTGGTGGCGCATGACCCGCTGGATCTGGCGCTGGCTGCGCGAGCCCCTGCAATTGCTGATGGCGGTGTTGCTGCTCAGCCCGACCATTGTCGACCCGGTCAAGACCCAGTTTGCGCCGGCCGTGGCCATTACCGCCCTGGACCTGGTGCTCAAAGTCGGCAACAACGCCTGGCGCGCCATTTCCGACCTGTTCATGTACACGATGATCGCGTTTGCCCTGTACATCGTGTTTGTGCTGATCCGCTGGCCCATCGAGCGCGCCGCCAATGCTCGCCGTGAGCGCAAGGCTGCTGCGGATGCGGCCTTGGCCGCCGAGCCGGAAGACGACGAACCCTTCCGTCGTCCGGCGCCTGCCGGTGGTATGCGGGTCGAACCGCGCCTTTAACGTTGTCTGCCCTGCAGCGAGAGCCCTGGCATGTGTGAATTATTGGGCATGAGTGCCAACGTCCCCACCGATATCGTGTTCAGCTTTACCGGGCTGATGCAGCGCGGTGGGCGCACTGGCCCGCACCGCGACGGCTGGGGCATTGCCTTCTATGAAGGCCGTGGCCTGCGCCTGTTCCAGGACCCGGCTGCCAGTAGCGAGTCGGAAGTCGCATTGCTGGTTCAGCGTTACCCCATCAAGAGCGAAGTGGTGATCGGCCATATCCGCCAGGCCAATGTGGGCAAGGTCAGCTTGGCCAATACCCATCCGTTCGTGCGCGAGCTGTGGGGGCGTAACTGGTGTTTTGCCCACAACGGCCAACTGGCGGACTTCAATCCCCGCGCCACTTTCTACCGCCCGGTGGGCGATACCGACAGCGAAGCGGCGTTCTGCGACCTGCTCAACCGCGTGCGCGAGGCCTTTCCCGAGCCGGTGGACATCGAACAGGTGCTGCCCGACCTGATCGCCGCCTGCGCCGAATACCGCAGCAAGGGCGTGTTCAACTGCCTGCTCAGCGACGGCGACTGGCTGTTCTGCTATTGCTCGACCAAGCTGGCGCAGATCACCCGGCGTGCGCCTTTTGGCCCGGCGCGTTTGAAAGATGTCGACGTGATCGTCGATTTTCAGGCCGAAACCACCCCCAATGATGTGGTAACGGTGATCGCCACCGAACCCTTGACCGACAACGAAAACTGGACCCGCTACGAACCGGGCCAATGGAGCCTGTGGCGACGCGGTGAATGTGTCAGCCAGGGCGTTACCGAGTAAGGAATCGAGCATGTTGCTTAGCTATCTGCGGTTGGTGCTGTTTGCCGTTGGCTTGTTGGTCGGCGTGCAGGTGCCGGGGTTTATCAATGACTACGCCAAGCGCGTCGAAGCCCACTTGATCGAGGCCCAGACCGGCTTGCGCGGTTTCGAGTCCACGGCGCAGCAGTTTTTCAACGGTGATATGCAAGCCTTGGTGGCGCATTACCGCGCCAGCGATGACCCGGTGTTCCAGAGCGACGCCAGCAGCCTGGGCGCTATGCTCGATCGCCAACTCGAGTTGGACAAGCAATACCAGGCCATGCAGGGCCCGTGGTACATCCGTGCCCTGCAAGTGGCGGTGGCTGCCGACCCGGATATCCGTTCGGAGACCTGGAATGGCTACAGCTACCAGATTCTGCTGACGCCTGAAGCCATGGGCTGGGGCCTGGGCGGGGCGATGCTGTTGTCGTTCGGCATCGAGTGCCTGTACCGCTTGATCGACTGGGTGGTGTTAGGCGGCCGGCGCCTGCGCCAGAGCCGGCCCATCGAAGAACGGGACCTCAAGGGCCTCTAACGACCCACTGATCGTTCCCACGCTCCGCGTGGGAATGCTTTTTCTGACGCTCCGCGTCGCGCTTGGAGGCGCAGAGCGCCCTAGGCTGCGTTCCCACGCAGGGCGTGGGAACGATTAATCGGGTTTATGCAGTTGCATGCGTTCTGCACCGACTTGCTCGGCATAGCGGGCGACGACTTTCTGGCACAACCCCACAATTTCCTCCACCAACTCCACTCCTACGCGCCACGACACCACCACCTGCAAGTTCGGCAGGCGCTGGGCCATGGGCAGCATCACCAATTCCCCTCGCTCCAGCTCTTCGCTCACCAGCACCGGCGGCAGTGCGCCGATGCCGAAGCCATCGCGCAGCAACCGGGTAATCGCCGACACCGAGTTCACGCAGTTCATGCGCGGTGCGGCCACGCCATTGGCCTGCATCAAACTCAACACGTCCTGATGCGGGTGAGAGTTTTTCGAGTAGGTGATGATGCGCTCCTGGGCCAGTTCGGCGAGGGAGGCGTAGTCGCGGTTGTAGATCGACTGGCTGGCCACGATCCAGGCCATGGGGTGGCTGGCCAGTTCCAGGCTGCGCACGGTTTCCAGGCGCAGCAGGTCGGTTTGCAGGATCAGGTCAAGAAAGCCTTTTTGTAGCTGATCGCTGAGGTTCAGCGCGGTATCGGCGATCAGCTCGATCTCCACCAGCGGGAACAGTTTCATCAGTTCAGCGACCAGCGGGCTGAGCCAGGTGTGGATCACCGTGTCCATCGCGCCGATCCGAATGCGCCCGACCTTGCTGCTGGTGGTCTCCAGAGACTGCTTCAAACCCTGCATGGTCACCATCATTTGCTCGGCATAGTCGAGCACTTTCAAGCCTTCCGGGGTCAGGCTCACGCCTCGCGAGTCACGCAGGAACAGCTTCACGCCCAGCTCGCTTTCAAGCACGGCAATGCGGCTGGAAATCGAGGCCTGGGTGGTGAACAGCTTCTCGGCAGTCAGGCGAAAGCTCTTGAGCCTGGCCACCCAGACGAAGGTTTCGAGGAACTTTAAATTCATGGGATCAACTTTTTCTTATGCATGAATCGGTTTTTATTAGTTGGACGTCGCACCGGGCAAGCGCCAAAAATCGAGCCGTTCCACGATAAGCGTCGTTGGGGTGCCAGGACAAGTTGCGAGTTCTGTGTAATAAATCCCACACTACAAAAAAACAAAACCTACAGGAGCGACCACCGTGAGCCGCCTGCTACTGAACTGCGACATCGGCGAAAGCTTTGGCAACTGGACCATGGGTCTGGACGCCGAAGTCATGCCGTTCATTGATTGCGCCAACGTGGCTTGCGGTTTCCATGCCGGCGACCCGAGCATCATGCGCAAGACCGTCAGTCTGGCGTTCAAGCACGGCGTACAAGTGGGCGCCCACCCGGCCTACCAGGACCTGCAAGGCTTCGGCCGGCGCTCCATGAACTACACGCCGCAGGAAATCCAGGACCTGTTGCACTATCAGATCGGCGCGCTGGACGGCATCTGCCGCGCTCAGGGCGGGCGCGTCAGCTATGTGAAACCCCATGGTGCGATGTACAACGACATGATGGCCAACCCCGCGCAGTTGCGTGCGGTGATCCAGGCCGTGGCCGCCTACGGCGACCTGCCGCTGATGCTGCTGGCCACCCGGGATAACCGCGCGGCCCAAGCGTTGGGTGATGAATACGGGGTGACGCTGTGGTTCGAAGCCTTTGCCGACCGTGCCTATGACAGCAAGGGCCATCTGGTTTCCCGCCAGTTGCCCGGCGCGGTGCACCATGACAGCGAAACCATTGTGCAGCAGGCCCTGACCCTTTCCCGTGGCGAATCGCTGATTGCCAGCGACGGCAGTCCATTGGTACTCCAGGCCAATACCCTGTGTGTGCATGGCGACAACGCCAGCTCGGTGGCTGCCGTGCAGCGTATCCGTGAAGCGTTGAAAACAGCATGAACCCACGCATCGAAGTGGTGGCGATCGACTGCCTGATGGTGCGCCTGTTTGACGTGATCGCCGAAGCCAACATGCCGTGGATGCTCGCGGCTACCGAGCGCCTGCGCAATGGCTTTGGCTTGGCATTGGTGGACCTGGTGCCGTCCTACACCACCTTGATGGTGCATTACGATCTCACTGCGCTAACCCCGGCCCAGGCCCGGGCGCTGATTGACCAGGCCCTTACCGACCTGCAACCCCAGGCCCAGGGCAGCGGCCAATGCCATGTGTTGCCAGTGTGGTACGACCTGAGTGTCGGCCCGGAACTGACCTTGCTGTCCCAGCGCAGCGGGCTGGCCGTGGAGGAGGTGATCCGCCGTCACAGCGCCCACGAGTACCAGGTATTCGCCCTGGGCTTTGCCCCTGGGTTTGCCTTTATGGGGCTGGTGGACGAAGTGCTCGCCACCCCACGCCTCAACACGCCGCGCAAACGCGTGGCCGCTGGCAGTGTCGGTATCGCCGAACGGCAAACCGCTGCGTACCCGGTGGTGTCCCCGGGCGGCTGGAACCTGATCGGCCGCACCCCGGCCAAACTGTTCGACCGGGAGCGCGACGGCTACAGCCTGATGCAACCCGGCGACACGGTGCGCTTCGCCTCGGTCAGCCACGCCGAATTCATCCACTTGGGTGGCGACGACACGCCGCTGGAGGCGCAAGCATGAGCCGCTTGATCATCGAGGCCAGCACGCCACTGTGCCTGTTGCAGGACGCCGGTCGTTTTGGCGTACGCCACCTGGGCGTGACCCAGGGCGGCGCGCTGGATTGGGTGTCGATGTCCTGGGCCAACTGGCTTTTGGACAATGCCCTGGATGCGCCGGTGGTGGAGATCACCCTTGGGGGCTTTACCGTACAGGCCGAGGATTATTGCCTGCTGGCCTTGGCCGGTGCGGATCTGGGCGCCTATGTCGATGAGCGAGCGATAAGCCCCGGTCGCAGTTTTATCCTGCAAAAGGGCCAGCGACTGCGCTTCACCCAGCCGTTCACTGGGGCACGCGCTTATCTGGCCGCGCCCGGTGGTTTTGATGCGCAGACTGTACTGGGCAGTTGTGCCACGGTCGTGCGCGAAGCGTTGGGCGGGGTGGACGGTTGCGGCAAGGCACTGGCCGAAGGCGGGCGGTTGGCCTATTCCGGTACGGGCGGTGCAATGAAGGTGCTGGCCAACCCGGATGTGCAATCCGCTGCATCACTGGACGTGATCATCGGCGCGCAGATAGGCCAGTTCAGCGGGCAGAGCCTGTTCGATGCTTTCAACACCGAATGGGCTCTGGACAGCCGTGCAGACCGCATGGGCATGCGCTTGCTCGGCACGCCGTTGCAGTATCAGGGGCCGTCGTTGATTTCCGAAGGGATACCGTTGGGCGCGATTCAGGTGCCCCCGGATGGGCAACCGATTGTGTTGCTCAATGACCGGCAGACGATCGGCGGTTACCCGCGGTTGGGCGCGTTGACACCTTTATCCTTGGCGCGGCTGGCGCAGTGTCTGCCGGGGGAGAAGGTGCGGTTGGCACCGGTGGTGCAGGAGGCTGCGCATCGGCAGCACATCAAGTTTTTGCAGCAGTTTGCCGATCGCTAAAAAGCATCGCAGGCAAGCCAGCTCCCACAGAGGAATGCATTCCAACTTTGAAATGCAGTCAACATGTGGGCGCTGGCTTGCCTGCGATGAGGCCGGTCAAAACACCGCCTATTTCGAGAGAAAGCGCATACCTTCTTCCAACCCGCGCAGCGTCAGCGGGTACATCTGATCCTCCACCAACTCGCGAACAATCCCCGTCGACGCTGTATAGCCCCAAGTATCTTTCGGGTAGGGGTTAATCCAGATCAGCTTCTTGTACTTGGCCATGAAGCGCTGCATCCACACATACCCCGGCTCCTCGTTCCAATGCTCGACGCTGCCGCCGGCCTGAGTGATTTCATAGGGCGCCATGGCCGCATCGCCGATAAAGATCACTTTGTAGTCGGCGCCGTATTTGTGCAGCAGATCCTGGGTGGACGTGCGCTCCGAGGTGCGACGCTGGTTGTTCTTCCACACCGACTCGTACACAAAGTTATGGAAATAGAAGTACTCCAGGTGCTTGAACTCGGTCTTGCACGCGGAGAACAGCTCTTCGCAGATCTTCACGTGGGCATCCATCGAGCCGCCGATGTCGAACAGCAGCAACAGCTTGATAGTGTTACGCCGTTCGGGGCGCATCTGAATATTCAGCAAGCCGGCATCGCGAGCGGTGTGGTCGATGGTGCCATCGATATCCAGCTCTTCGGCCGCACCCTGGCGCGCAAACTTGCGCAGGCGGCGCAGGGCGATCTTGATGTTGCGCGTGCCCAGTTCCACCTGGTCGTCGAGGTTCTTGTACTCGCGCTGGTCCCAGACTTTCACCGCCTTGCCCTGACGCTTGCCGGCGTCACCGACGCGAATGCCTTCAGGGTTGTAGCCGCCAGAACCAAAGGGGCTGGTGCCGCCGGTGCCGATCCACTTGTTGCCACCGGCGTGGCGTTCTTTCTGTTCTTCCAGGCGTTTCTTGAACTCCTCGATCAGCTTGTCGAGGCCACCCAGGGACTGGATCTGCGCGCGTTCTTCATCGCTCAAGGAACGTTCGAATTCCTTGCGTAGCCATTCTTCGGGGATCAGCGCCTGCAGGTGGTCGTCGAGCTTTTCCAGGCCGTTGAAATAGGCGCCGAAGGCCCGGTCGAACTTGTCGAAATGCCGCTCGTCCTTGACCAGGATCGCCCGGGCCAGGTAGTAGAACTCGTCCATGTCGGCGAAGGTCACGCGCTGTTTGAGCGCGTTGATCAGGTCGAGCAGCTCGCGCACCGACACCGGTACCTTGGCGGCACGCATTTCGTTGAACAGGTTGAGCAGCATCAGCGATTACCGCGACGGCTCATGAACGCCAGACGCTCCAGCAACTGCACGTCTTGCTCGTTCTTCACCAAGGCGCCAGCCAGGGGAGGGATGGCCTTGGTCGGGTCGCGCTCGCGCAGCACTGCTTCGCCAATATTGTCGGCCATCAGCAGCTTGAGCCAGTCGACCAGCTCGGAGGTGGACGGTTTTTTCTTCAGGCCCGGCACCTTGCGCACATCGAAGAACACGTCCAGCGCTTCGCTGACCAGGTCTTTCTTGATGTCCGGGTAGTGCACATCCACGATCTTTTGCAGGGTGGTACGGTCGGGGAAGGCGATGTAGTGGAAGAAGCAGCGGCGCAGGAACGCGTCCGGCAGCTCTTTTTCGTTGTTGGAGGTAATGATGATGATCGGGCGCTTCTTGGCTTTGATGGTCTCATCGATTTCGTAGACGTAGAACTCCATCTTGTCGAGTTCTTGCAGCAGGTCGTTGGGGAACTCGATGTCGGCCTTGTCGATTTCATCGATCAGCAGGATCACCCGCTCTTCGGACTCGAAGGCTTCCCACAGCTTGCCCTTCTTCAGATAGTTGCGCACGTCGTGCACCTTGTCCACGCCCAGTTGCGAGTCGCGCAGGCGGCTGACCGCGTCGTACTCGTACAGGCCCTGGTGCGCCTTGGTGGTGGACTTGATGTGCCAGGTGATCAACCTGGCACCGAAGGATTCGGCCAGTTGCTCGGCAAGCATGGTCTTGCCGGTGCCCGGTTCGCCCTTGACCAGCAGCGGCCGCTCCAGGGTGATGGCGGCGTTGACGGCCAGTTTCAGGTCATCGGTAGCCACATAGGCCTGGGTGCCTTCGAACTTCATCGGTCATTCCTCGAATTCATCAATGGCCTGACTATACCGCGCAGCCCCGGCGACTGTGAACGCAGACGGGTTATTCAGTCTCTGAATGGCCGGTCACATCAGCCCTGGCCCATGCAGGAAGTTGTGGGAGCTGGCTTGCCTGCGATGACGGTGTATCAGTGACAGATGAGCTGGCTGACCCACCGCCATCGCAGGCAAGCCAGCTCCCACAGGGTTAATCAGCGCTGGGCCTGGGCTGTTCGTAACGAGCATTGAACGCCTGGATGAACCCATTGCGCAGAATCGCGATCACCGCAGAAAACGCGCTGACATTTTGCTGATGCACGCTACCGCTCAGCTCTACACGGGTGGCGAACTGGTTTTTACGCTGGTTTTTCAGCACGGTTTCGCTGGCGCCCACCACGGCTTCCCAGATCGAACGGAAGATATTCTTGTCCTGGTTTTCAACGTCTTGTTGCCAGTCGAACACCTCCACATCGCGCAGCAGCGGCTTGATGTAGCCGCTGAGCCGGCCACTTTCAGCCTGGGCTTCGATCACCACATCGCCCGTGCCAGCCTTGAAGTCGAACTTGCCATAGGCAGAGGCGAAGTCATTCATGCGTTTTAGTTGCAGGTCGCGGGCACGGAAGCGGAACTCGAACTCTTCGAAATCGCTCAGCGGGTCAAAGGTGGCGTTGGCTTCCAGAGGCGCCTGGCCTTGCAGCAGTGCCTTGCCTTCAAAGCGTGCATCGCGCTTGCCTTTGACATCCACCACATTGGTCAGGTTATAGAAGCTGGCGTTGACCGCGGTGGCGTTGATATTCACCTGGGGCTTGGAGCTGAAGTTATGGAAGGCGATCTCGCCGTCTTCGATGCGCACTTCATTGAGGGTAATCGGCAGCAGCTTGCGCAGTTGTTCCTGCCAGTCGGTGCCCTTACCGGTCTGGGACGCCTGTTTGTTGGCCCCGCCATCGACGAAGTTGATCTGCGGGCGCACAAAATGCCCCTCGGCCACGACGGCATGGTCGTACCACAGCGAATGCCAGCTCACCGCGAACTCGATCAGCGGCGCCTTGACGAACGGCACCGGGACCTTGCCGTCCACCTTGACGATTTGCAGGCCGTTGATCCGGTATGCGCCGCGCCATAGCGCAAGGTCCACATCGGCAATCTCGCCACGGTAATCGCCCATGTTGGCGAGTTTGTCGTTCAGGTAGTTGCGCACCAGGTAGGGCAGCGCGATGTGCACGGCAATCAGGACCAGCACCAGAGCGGCGATTGTCCCTAACGGCCAACTGTAGCGACGTTTCATTGGGCAGTTCTCCTAGCTTGTAGGGGATTGACTGTTCTGATCGTCGCAACGTTCCTCCTTCTGGACGCTTGGGAGCACGAGGCATACCCTTGGGGCCTTTCCCAAAGTCTCGACAACAGGAATCGCCATGAGCCGCATCTTCGCAGACAACGCGCACTCCATCGGTAATACGCCTCTGGTTCAGATCAACCGCATCGCACCGCGTGGCGTGACGATCCTGGCCAAGATCGAAGGGCGCAACCCGAGTTATTCGGTCAAGTGTCGCATTGGCGCCAGCATGGTCTGGGATGCAG
The DNA here is from genome assembly GCF_012985385.1 of Pseudomonas sp. WS 5503. Classification (NCBI taxonomy): domain Bacteria; kingdom Pseudomonadati; phylum Pseudomonadota; class Gammaproteobacteria; order Pseudomonadales; family Pseudomonadaceae; genus Pseudomonas; species Pseudomonas sp. WS 5503. Next base: position 408,912 of record NZ_JAAQWI010000001.1, on the reverse strand, counting down.
AAAGCAGCGGCAAGCTCAAGCAGGGCATGACCATTGTCGAGCCGACTTCGGGCAACACCGGTATCGGCCTGGCGTTTGTCGCCGCCGCCCGTGGCTACAAATTGCTGCTGACCATGCCGTCGTCCATGAGCCTTGAGCGCCGTAAAGTGCTCAAGGCTCTGGGCGCCGAACTGGTGCTGACCGAGCCGGCCAAGGGCATGAAGGGCGCCATCGACAAGGCTGCCGAGATCGTCGCCAGCGACCCGGCCACCTACTTTATGCCGGCCCAGTTCGATAACCCGGCAAACCCTGCGATCCACGAGAAAACCACCGGCCCGGAAATCTGGAACGACACCGATGGCGCCGTGGACGTGCTGGTGGCAGGCGTGGGGACCGGCGGCACGATCACCGGAGTATCACGCTATATCAAGAACACGGCGGGCAAGCCGATTCTGTCGGTGGCCGTGGAACCCATGGTTTCCCCGGTGATCACTCAGGCCTTGGCGGGTGAAGAGATCAAGCCCAGCCCGCACAAGATCCAGGGCATCGGCGCCGGTTTCGTGCCAAAAAACCTCGACCTGTCGATGGTCGACCGCGTGGAGCTGGCGACCGACGAAGAGTCCAAGGCCATGGCCCGACGCTTGATGCTGGAAGAAGGCATCTTGTGCGGGATCTCCTGTGGCGCCGCCATGGCCGTGGCCGTGCGCCTGGCCGAGAAGCCGGAGATGCAGGGCAAGACTATTGTGGTGATCTTGCCGGACTCCGGTGAGCGCTACCTGTCGAGCATGTTGTTCAGCGATTTGTTTACCGAGCAGGAAAACCAGGCCTGATCTTAAGGGCAACCCTGTGGCGAGGGAGCTTGCTCCCGCTGGGTTGCGCAGCGGCCCCATTATTCTGGGAGCGCTTCGCACTCCAGCGGGAGCAAGCTCCCTCGCCACAAGGTTGATGTATGTCACCCGGTCGGTCTGGGCCTTCTGCATAATGGCTCAAGTGTTTATCATGGCCGGCTGTTACGTCTGGTTTCCCATTGACGGAAATTTGCTGGCCAGGCGCTTATTTCCAGGAGTTGCTGCATGACCTTTTCTTTGGCCGCCAAACTGTCGGTGTTGCTGCTGTTCATCGGCAGCACGCTGTATGTGCACCTGCGTGGCAAGGCCCGTTTGCCGATGTTGCGTCAGTTCGTCAACCATTCGGCGCTGTTCGCCCCATATAACGCCCTGATGTACCTGTTTTCTGCGGTGCCGTCCAAGCCCTACCTGGACCGCAGCAAGTTCCCGGAACTGGATGTGCTCAAGGACAACTGGGAAGTGATCCGCGAAGAGGCCATGCACCTGTTCGACGAGGGCTATATCCGCGCTGCCGAAAAGAACAACGACGCCGGCTTCGGTTCGTTCTTCAAGAAGGGCTGGAAGCGTTTCTACCTCAAGTGGTACGACAAACCGCTGCCTTCGGCCGAGGCACTGTGCCCCAAGACTGTGGCTCTGGTGAGCAGCATCCCTAACGTCAAGGGCGCGATGTTCGCGCTGTTGCCGGGTGGCAGCCACCTCAACCCGCACCGCGACCCGTTTGCCGGTTCCCTGCGTTATCACCTGGGGCTGTCCACGCCGAACTCCGACGACTGCCGTATCTTCGTCGACGGCCAGGTCTACGCCTGGCGCGACGGTGAAGACGTGATGTTCGATGAAACCTACGTGCACTGGGTGAAAAACGAAACCGAACAGACCCGTGTGATCCTGTTCTGCGACATCGAACGCCCATTGAGCAACCGCGTGATGACCCGCATCAACCGCTGGGTCAGCAAGCAACTGGGCCGCGCAACCGCACCGCAGAACCTCGATGACGAGCGCGTGGGCGGCATCAACCAGGCGTACGCCTGGAGCAAGACCTTCAGCGACAAGTTCAGCGGCCAGGTCAAACAGTGGAAGCGCAAGCATCCCAAAGCCTACCGCATTGCGCGGCCGGTGCTGGCGGTGGCGGTGCTGGTGCTGCTCTGGAAGTGGTTGTTCGGGTAAAAGCAGTTTCTAGAGACAAGCTACAAGCTACAAGCTACAAGCTGGCAACTTACTTGCAGCTCAAAGCTTGTAGCTTGAGGCTGTCCTTTAGGACGCGATCAACTGGCGCAGCACGTAGTGCAGAATCCCACCGGCCTTGAAATACTCCACTTCATTCAAGGTATCAATCCGGCACAGCACCTCAACCTTCTCGCTGCTGCCATCCTCCCGAGTGATCACCAACGTCAGGTTCATCCGCGGCTCGATCTCGGCATCGGTCAGCCCGAGGATATCGATCTTCTCCCTGCCGGTGAGCTTAAGTGTCTTGCGGTTCTGATCCAGCTTGAACTGCAACGGCAACACGCCCATGCCTACCAGGTTGGAGCGATGGATACGCTCGAAACTCTCGGCGATCACCGCCTTGACCCCTAGCAGGTTAGTGCCCTTGGCCGCCCAGTCGCGGCTGGAGCCGGTACCGTATTCCTGGCCGGAGATCACCACCAGCGGTGTGCCCGAGGCCTGGTACTGCATGGCGGCATCGTAGATCGCCATTTTCTCGCCCGTAGGGATATACAGCGTGTTACCGCCTTCTTCGCCGCCGAGCATTTCATTGCGGATACGGATATTGGCGAAAGTGCCGCGCATCATCACTTCATGGTTGCCCCGGCGTGAGCCGTAGGAGTTGAAGTCACGCGGCTCCACGCCCTGTTCGCGCAGGTAGCGCCCGGCCGGGCTGTCGGCCTTGATATTGCCGGCAGGGGAGATGTGGTCGGTGGTTACCGAATCCCCCAGCAGGGCCAGCACGTTGGCGCCCTTGACGTCCTCGATCACCGGCAGCGGGCCAGCAATGTCGTCGAAGAACGGCGGGTGCTGGATGTAAGTGGAATCTTGCTGCCATACGTAGGTGGCTGCCTGCGGTACTTCAATGGCTTGCCATTGCTCGTCGCCGGCAAACACTTCGGCATATTCCTTGTGGAACATGCTGGTGCTGACTTGGGCCACCGCTTCGGCGATTTCCTGGCTGCTGGGCCAGATGTCCTTGAGGTACACCGGATTACCCTGCTGGTCATTGCCCAGCGGCTCGCTGCTGATGTCGATGCGCACGGTGCCGGCCAGCGCGTAGGCGACGACCAGGGGGGGCGAGGCCAGCCAATTGGTTTTCACCAGTGGGTGCACGCGGCCTTCGAAGTTACGGTTGCCGGACAGCACCGAGGCCACGGTGAGGTCGGCCTTCTGGATGGCTTTTTCGATCGGCTCGGGCAGGGGCCCGGAGTTGCCGATACAGGTGGTGCAGCCGTAGCCCACCAGGTCGAAGCCAAGCTTGTCCAGGTACTGGGTGAGGCCCGCAGCCTTGTAGTAGTCGGTGACCACTTTGGAGCCCGGCGCCAGGGAGCTTTTCACCCAGGGCTTGCGGGTCAGGCCTTTTTCCACGGCTTTTTTCGCCACCAGCCCGGCCGCCATCATCACGCTGGGGTTGGAGGTGTTGGTGCAGGAGGTAATCGCGGCGATCACCACCGCGCCGTTTTTCAGGCGATAGGTGTTGCCTTCGTATTCATAATCCGCCTCGCCGACCAGGTCGGCATTGCCCACGGCAACGCCGCCTCCGCCCTCGCTTTCCAGGCGGCCTTCTTCTTTGCTGGTGGGCTTGAATTGCAGGTCGAGAAAATCGCTGAACGCTTGGCCTACATTCGGCAGGGCGACGCGGTCCTGGGGGCGTTTGGGCCCGGCAAGGCTGGCCTCGACAGTGCCCATGTCCAGGGCCAGGGTATCGGTGAACACCGGCTCCTGGCCAACGTTGCGCCACAGGCCCTGGGCCTTGGTATAGGCTTCCACCAACTTGACCGTCTCAGCCGGGCGGCCGGACAGGCGCAGGTAGTCCAGGGTCACCTCATCCACCGGGAAAAAGCCACAGGTCGCGCCATATTCCGGTGCCATGTTGGCGATGGTCGCGCGGTCGGCCAGGGGCAAATCGGCCAGCCCGTCGCCGTAGAACTCGACGAACTTGCCCACCACGCCTTTCTTGCGCAGCATTTGCGTCACGGTCAGCACCAGGTCGGTGGCGGTGATGCCTTCCTTGAGCTTGCCGGTGAGCTTGAAGCCGATCACTTCCGGGATCAGCATCGACACCGGCTGGCCAAGCATCGCCGCTTCGGCTTCGATGCCGCCCACGCCCCAGCCGAGTACGCCGAGTCCGTTGATCATGGTGGTGTGGGAGTCGGTGCCGACCAGGGTGTCGGGGAAGGCGTAGGTGCGGCCGTCTTCCTCTTTGGTCCACACGGTGCGGCCCAGGTATTCGAGGTTGACCTGGTGGCAGATGCCGGTACCCGGCGGTACCACGCTGAAGTTGTCGAAAGCGCTCTGGCCCCAGCGCAGGAAGGCGTAGCGTTCGCCGTTGCGCTGCATCTCGATATCGACGTTCTGCTCGAAGGCGCTGGTGCTGCCAAACTTGTCGACCATCACCGAGTGGTCAATCACCAGGTCCACCGGTGACAGCGGGTTGATGCGCTGTGGGTCACCCCCGGCCTTGGCCACGGCAGCGCGCATGGCGGCCAGGTCGACCACGGCGGGTACCCCGGTAAAGTCTTGCATCAGCACGCGAGCGGGGCGGTACTGGATCTCGCGGTCGGACTGGCGTTCTTTGAGCCAGGCGGCGATGGCCTTGAGGTCGGTGCCGGTGACGGTCTTGGCGTCTTCCCAGCGCAGCAGGTTTTCCAGCAGCACCTTGAGGGACATCGGCAGCTTGTCCAGGTCACCCAGGCTCTTGGCGGCTTCGGGCAGGCTGAAGTAGTGGTAGGTTTTGCTGTCTATTTGCAGTGTCTTAAGGGTTCTCAGGCTATCAAGGGATGACATTACATGACTCCTTATGGTCCGCACGGCTACGGACCTGACGGGACGAACAGAGCTATCACGTTAGCGCTGTTTTCATTAGCAGGCTAATAACTGGACTCTATCGCTGAGTCCAAGGTTCCGAACTCGGCTATCATGCGCGCGTTTTCATGACAGGTATTGCGATAGCGCAACGCCGGTTGATTCACCAGGAGATTCAATGAACACCCTTTTTATGCACTGCCGCCCGGGTTTTGAAGGCGAAGTCTGTTCCGAGATCGCGGAGCACGCTGCGCGCCTGAACGTTTCCGGCTACGCCAAGGCCAAGACCGGCAGCGCCTGCGCCGAATTTGTCTGCACCGAAGAAGACGGCGCCCAGCGCCTGATGCACGGCCAGCGCTTTGCCGAGCTGATCTTCCCAAGGCAGTGGGCGCGCGGGGTGTTTATCGACCTGCCGGAAACCGACCGCATCAGCGTGATCCTCGCCCACCTGCGCGAATTCCCCGTGTGCGGCAGCCTGTGGCTGGAGATGGTCGACACCAATGACGGCAAGGAACTGTCGAACTTCTGCAAGAAATTCGAAGTGCACCTGCGCAAAGCCCTGCTTAACGCCGGCAAGCTGGTGGACGACCCGAGCAAGCCGCGCCTGCTGCTGACCTTCAAGAGCGGCCGCGAAGTGTTCATGGGCCTGGCCGAGTCGAACAACTCGGCGATGTGGCCCATGGGCATCCCGCGCCTCAAGTTCCCGCGTGATGCGCCCAGCCGCTCGACCCTCAAGCTGGAAGAGGCCTGGCACCACTTCATCCCCCGTGACCAGTGGGACGAACGCCTGCACGGCGACATGACCGGCGTCGACCTCGGCGCAGCACCGGGCGGCTGGACCTGGCAACTGGTCAACCGTGGCATGCTGGTGACCGCCATCGACAACGGCCCCATGGCCGAAAGCCTGATGGACACAGGCCTGGTGCAACACCTGATGGCCGACGGCTTCACCTTCGTGCCCAAGCAGCCGGTAGACTGGATGGTCTGCGACATCGTTGAGAAGCCCGCTCGCAACGCGGCACTCTTGGAAACGTGGATTGGCGAAGGGCATTGCCGCGAGGCGGTGGTGAACCTGAAGTTGCCGATGAAACAGCGTTACGCCGAAGTGAAGCGTTTGCTGGAGCGCATCGAAGATGGCTTCAAGGCGCGTGGCATTCGTGTGGAGATCGGCTGCAAGCAGCTCTACCATGATCGCGAAGAAGTGACCTGTCACCTGCGCCGCCTGGTAGACGTAAAGAAATCCAAAGGCCGCTGATATTAAATGTGGGAACTGGCTTGCCTGCGAAAGCGGTATAACAGTCGAAATTTATGTTGAATGTGCCCCCGTCATCGCGGGCAAGCCCGCTCCCACATTGTTGAGCGGTGCCAGTTTTAGGAGTGAAGTATGAGTCTTGAACTGCCGGTTGATGGCACCCTCGACGCCACCGGCCTCAACTGCCCGGAACCCGTGATGATGCTGCACCAGCACATCCGCGACCTGCCGGCGGGCGGCCTGCTCAAGGTGATCGCGACCGACCCGTCGACCCGTCGCGATATCCCCAAGTTCTGCGTGTTTCTCGACCATGAACTGGTGGATCAGCAGGAAGATGCTGGCACCTACCTGTACTGGATCCGCAAGAAAGCCGATTAAGCCTGCGCCTTTTCGGCCCGAATGCGTCGGCGTGCACTGCGCGCCAGGCGCACCACCAACATCCCCGCCGCACAGCTCAAGCCCACGATCAGCCCTTGCCATAAACCGCTCGGGCCGCTGGGTTCGCCGAGCCAGTTGGTCAGGCCCAGGGCGTAACCCACCGGCAGGCCCACGCCCCAATAGGCGAACAAGGTCAGCACCATGGTCACCCGGGTGTCCTGGTAGCCGCGCAATGCGCCGGCGGCGGTGACCTGGATCGAGTCAGAGAACTGGAACAGCGCCGAGAACACGATCAGCATCGACGCCAGGTGGATCACTACCGGATCGGGGGTGTAGATCGCTGCAATCTGCTCGCGAAACAACAGCATCAAGCTGCAGGAAAAACAGGCATACGCCAGTGCGGTGCCCATGCCGACGCCGGCGGCGAAGCGTGCTTGCCGAGGTTCGCCGCGCCCCAGCGCCTGGCCGACGCGCACGGTGACGGCCATGCTCAGGGAATAGGGGATCATGAACACCAGGGAGCTGACGTTCAGCGCGATCTGGTGACCGGAGACCACCGTGGCGCCCAGGCTGCCGATCAACAAGGCGATCACCGCAAAAATACTCGATTCGGCAAAGATCGCCACGCCTATCGGCAGGCCAATGCCCAACACGCGCTTGATCACCGCCCACTGCGGCCAGTCGAAGCGCTTGAACAATTCGCTGCTTTGATAGGCCGCGCCCCAGCGCGTCCAGATGGCCAGGCCGATCATCATCACCCACATCGCAATCGCGGTAGCCCAGCCACAACCCACGCCGCCCATGGCCGGTACGCCCAAGTGGCCGTAGATGAAGATGTAGTTCAGCGGAATATTCAGCGCCAAGCCGCACAAGCCCATGACCATGCTCGGCCGTGTGCGGCCCAGGCCGTCACTGAAACAGCGAAACACGTAGTACAACGCCACCGCCGGCATACCGGCGGCGATGCCGTGCAGGTAGCCCATGGACGGCGCGATCAAGTCGGGTTCGACCTTCATCGCATGCAGGATCGGCTCGGCGCATAGCAACAACAGCGCCCCTGCGATGCCAACCACGGCGGCCAGCCACAATGACTGACGCACCAAGGGCCCGATCTCGCTGAACTGGCCCGCACCGTAGCGCTGGGCGACTTTCGGCGTGGTGGCAAGCAGAGTGCCGGTCATCAACAGGTACACCGGGATCCAGATCGAATTACCCAGGCCCACCGCCGCCAGGTCCTGCGGGCTCACGCGCCCGGCCATCACCGCGTCGACGAAGCTCATCGCGGTGGTGGCCAGTTGGCCGATCATGATCGGCAAGGCCAGCGTCAGCAGGCCGCGCACTTCCCGGCTGATGCGGGCGGGGCGGGAGAGGGTAGCGGTGGCAGTGTTCACGTACAGGTGTCCAATAAAAAGGCAGTCGCAAGGACGGCGGATTCTACGCGTTGACGCAGCGGTCAGGAAAAAACCTGTGTTAGGGATTTGTAAGCGATGCGCCCGGGCCAGCGCTGATCCCTGTGGGAGCTGGCTTGCCTGCGATGCAGGCACCTCGGTACATCAGGCAAACCGGGTCGATGCAATCACAGGCAAGCCAGCTCCTACACAGGATCTTCTGTACACTGCCAATCCGCCAAAGGAGCCTGCCATGCTGATTGTTGCCGACGAAAATATCCCGCTGATCGATGCATTCTTCGAAGGGTTTGGCGAGATTCGCCGGGTGCCCGGCCGCTCCATCGACCGCGCCACCGTCGAGCAGGCCGATGTACTGCTGGTGCGCTCGGTGACCAACGTCAACCGTGCCTTGCTTGAGGGCAGTAACGTGCGCTTTGTCGGCACCTGCACCATCGGCACCGACCACCTGGACCTCGACTACTTCAAGCAAGCGGGTATCCAGTGGTCCAGCGCGCCCGGCTGCAATGCGCGTGGGGTGGTGGACTACGTGCTTGGCAGCTTGCAGACCCTGGCTGAAATCGAAGGCGCTGACCTCAAGCAGCGTACCTATGGCATCGTCGGTGCCGGCGAAGTCGGCGGGCGCTTGGTCAAGGTGCTCAAGGGCCTGGGCTGGAATGTGTTGGTGTGCGATCCGCCGCGCCAGATTACCGAGGGCAGTAATTTCGTCAGCCTGCAGCAGATCATCGAGCAATGTGACGTGATCAGCTTGCATACGCCGCTGATCAAGTCCGGCAACGGTTCGACCTGGCACCTGCTTGATCGCCAGCGCCTGGAACAGCTCAAGCCAGGCACATGGCTGATCAACGCCAGCCGGGGTGCGGTGGTGGATAACGCCGCGCTGCGCGAGGTGTTGCTGGCGCGCGAAGACCTGCAAGCGGTGCTGGACGTGTGGGAAGGCGAGCCCGAGGTGGACGTCGACCTGGCTGACCTGTGCGTGCTGGCCACACCGCATATTGCCGGCTACAGCCTCGATGGCAAGCAGCGCGGCACCGCGCAGATTTACCAGGCGCTGTGCGCGCACCTGGGCCAGGAACCGAGTATTCACTTAAGTGATTTGCTGCCGGCCCCCTGGCTGGCCGAGATGCACCTGCATCCTGAGACTGACCCGGCCTGGGCACTGGCGACCTTGTGCCGCAGTGTGTACGACCCACGCCGTGACGACGCGGATTTCCGCCGCAGCCTGGTGGGCACCGTGCAGGAACAGCGCCAAGCTTTCGACCTGCTGCGCAAGCACTATCCGGAGCGTCGCGAGATCGATGGCTTGAAGGTGCGCATCAACGGGGAGTCGGCGGTGCTGTCACAGATCGTGACTGCTCTGGGTGCCGAACAGCTGTAACGGTTATCGCGGTGCTCTTGAGGCCTTCGCGAGCAAGCTCGCTTCTACAGCGGGCATAAAAAACCCGGCCATCTGGGCCGGGTTTGAAAGAGCGTGGGCGCTTCAGCCTTGCTGGGCAGGCTTGACCAGTCGCTGTTCCAGCTCGCTGCAGGCTTGCTGGATCATTTCTTCGGTAATCTGCACTTCCCGGCCCTTGGCATCGATGTACGAGCAAGGCAGCTGCTGCGGCTGGCGGATCACTTCAATCTTGGCGTCGCTGCTATTTTGCAAGGTCATGGCCTGTCTCCTCATCAGGTTGTGTACCTACTTTAATTCCCCCTCATGAACGCGCTGTTACAACTCCTTACACGCTCATCGGTTTGAACACCCAGTCCACCAGAAACCGGTACATATTTCCAGATCAGGCTTAGACCGATAGCCTCTAGCGGCCTGCATCGGCGGGCATAATTAACCTGACTCATTGTTATTTGTGCAAGTTCCCCCAATGTTGATGGATAGACTCTCCATTGGTGATCCTTCCATGTTCTCAATCCGTCAACGCCGTGCGATTCGCCTGGCCAGCCGCTTTATTGCGCCCTACCGTTGGCAGGCGCTTGGCGCACTGCTGGCGCTGATCGTCACCGCTGGCATCACCTTGTCCATGGGGCAGGGCATACGCCTGTTGGTGGACCAGGGCTTCATGACCCAGTCGCCGCATCTGCTCAACCAGTCTATAGGCCTGTTCATGCTGCTGGTGCTCGGCCTAGCCGTGGGCACCTTCACGCGGTTTTACCTGGTGTCGTGGATTGGCGAGCGGGTGGTGGCCGATATTCGTCGGCAGGTGTTCAACCACCTGATCTACCTGCACCCAGGCTTCTACGAGAACAACCGCAGCTCGGAAATCCAGTCGCGGCTGACCACCGATACCACCTTGCTGCAATCGGTGATCGGCTCATCACTGTCGCTGTTTCTGCGCAACGCCCTGATGGTGATCGGCGGCATCGTGTTGCTGTTTATCACTAACCCCAAGCTCACCAGCATCGTGGTGGTGGCGTTGCCGCTGGTGCTGGCGCCGATTTTGATCTTCGGACGCCGGGTGCGCAGCCTGTCGCGCTTGAGCCAGGACCGTATCGCGGACGTCGGCAGCTATGTCGCCGAGACGCTGGGCCAGATCAAGACCGTGCAGGCCTATAACCATCAGGTGCAGGACGAACAGCGCTTCGCCGTTACCGTCGAGGACGCCTTTGTCACGGCACGTAAACGCATCTTGCAGCGTTCCTGGCTGATCACCCTGGTGATCATGCTGGTGCTCGGCGCGGTAGGCGTGATGCTGTGGGTGGGCGGCATGGACGTGATCAGCGGACGCATTTCCGGCGGTGAGCTGGCGGCGTTCGTGTTCTACAGCCTGATTGTCGGCAGCGCCGTCGGCACCCTGAGCGAAGTGCTTGGCGAGTTGCAGCGTGCCGCCGGGGCAGCCGAGCGTATCGGTGAGCTGTTGCAGTCAGGCAACGAGATCCAGGCGCCGACCACAGGCGGCGTACGTTTGCCGGAACGGGTCAGTGGCCGCATGGAACTGCAGGACCTACGCTTTTCCTATCCTTCGCGACCGGACAGCTACGCCATCGACGGCTTGAACCTGACCATCAACCCGGGCGAAACCCTGGCGTTGGTAGGGCCGTCCGGTGCGGGCAAGTCGACGATTTTCGATCTGCTGCTGCGCTTCTACGACCCCCAGCAAGGCCGCATCCTGCTCGAAGGCCAGCCGCTGACCGAGCTTGACCCGTTAGACCTGCGGCGCCATTTCGCTCTGGTGTCCCAGAGCCCGGCGTTGTTCTTCGGCAGCGTCGAGGACAATATCCGCTACGGCAACCCCTCTGCCACCATCGCCCAGGTAGAAGCCGCCGCCCGAATCGCCCACGCCCACGACTTCATCCTGAAAATGCCCGACGGCTACCAGACCCATTTAGGTGAAAGTGGCCAGGGCCTCTCCGGCGGCCAGCGCCAACGCCTGGCCATCGCTCGCGCCTTGCTGGTCGACGCGCCGATCCTGCTGCTGGACGAAGCCACCAGCGCCCTCGATGCCCAGAGTGAACACCTTATCCAGCAAGCGCTGCCGCAGCTAATGCAGGGGCGCACCACGCTGGTGATCGCCCACCGTTTGGCCACGGTGAAGAATGCCGACCGCATTGCGGTGATGGACCAGGGAAAGCTGGTGGCGGTGGGCACGCATCAGCAGTTGATTGCGAGCAATCCGCTGTATGCGCGGTTGGCGGCGTTGCAGTTCAGTGATGGAGATGAACAGGTGAATCAGCGCCCATAAAAAATGCCCGCATCTTTCGATGCGGGCAATGAAACCTCTGTAGGAGCGAGCTTGCTCGCGAAAAACTCACAGGCGCCGCGTTTATCCAGGAAGCACGCGTTAGCGTTGACGTTCTTCGCGAGCAAGCTCGCTCCTACTGGTCGTCGAAGTACCGCTCATGCCAATCCACCAAAGGCTGTGGTGAGTTGAGCTTCTGCCCGTAGATCACCGAATAAGACAGCACGTTCTGCACATACTGGCGGGTTTCGTCGAAGGGGATGCTTTCCACCCATACGTCGAAACTCAGGTGGTCTGCGCCGCGCAGCCATTGGCGCACGCGGCCTGGGCCGGCGTTGTAGGCAGCGGAGGCGAGCACGCGGTTGCCGTTGAACTGGCTGTGAACCTGGCTCAGGTAAGCAGCGCCGAGCTGGATGTTTTTATCCGGGTCCAGCACCTGGGCCGGGGAGGCCAGGGGGATGCTGAACTTGCGTGCGGTTTCTTTGGCGGTGCCGGGCATCAGTTGCATCAGGCCGCTGGCGCCGACGCCGGAGCGGGCATCGTCCATGAACGCGCTTTCCTGGCGGGTGATGGCAAAGATCCAGCTGGAGTGCAGGCCACGTACCTTGGCTTCGCGCACCAGGGTGTCGCGGTGGGCCATCGGGAAGCGGATGTCCAGATCGTCCCAGTACTGCGCCTGGCTGATGGTGCGGATGGCCGGAAAGTACCACTTCATGTCGTAGGCCAACTTGGCCTGGGCGACCATCTCGTCACGGTTGAAATGACGGCTGACGTGGTACCACTCACGGCGACCGTCGACGATCTGGCCACGGGCGTAGAATTCCAGGGCACGCCGCACCCCAGGGGTATTGCGCACCTTGTTGACCAGCGCCTGGCTCATCACCAGCGGCTTGTTGTTCAACTGGTAAGGAGATTTGGAGCGGTCAGCGGCGAGGAAACCGTAGAAGTCCCGCTCCTTGGCCACGTTTTTGTACAGGACCAAGGCTTGCGGGTTCTTCGGCTCGGCCAGCTCCAGGCTGCGTGCCTGCCAGTAGCGCCAACGGTTGGTGGTGGCCAGGTCCTGTGGGAGTTTGCGGGTCAACTGGTAGGCGTCTTCCCAGCGCGCCAGGCGCAACAGCAGGCGCAGACGCCACTCTGAAACCGTATTGTCGCGCAACTCGGGGTCGTACTTGGTCATGACCTCCAGCGCGCGCGGGTCGAAGCGCTTGGCCAGGGTCAAGCCGATCTCGCGGGCAATCGACACCTTTTCGTCACGGGAGAAGTGCATGCTGCTGGCGTAGCCATCGAGCAGCGACATGGCTTTGTCCGGATCCTGGCGCGCCAGGCGACGCAGGCCCAGGCCCACGGCGTCAGACATGGCCTCGGTGGCCGGCTGGAAGCGTGACGGGTCGCTGAGCATGTCTGGCTTCTGTGCCACATCCACCATCAGGCGGCCCTGGGCGCCAAGGGTCGGCAGGGTTTTCACCAGGCTGTTGGCCAGCGCGTAATTACGCGCTTCGGCGGCGAGCTTGGCGCGGTCCCAGATCTTCTGCTCGGTGAGTTGGCCGGCAGCGGCCCATTGGCCAAACGTGACGTCACAGGCGGCTGGCTGGGATTTGCCGGTCATCCACAGTTTTTCGGCGGTCTTGTAGCCTTCGGCCTTCAGGTTGTGGCTGAGCTGGTATTGGCCATGCAGGCAGTCCAGCTCGACGAAATTGAGCTTGGTGTCGTAGTACTTTTCAAAAGTCTGCCAATCGCCGCGTTCGGCCAGCCAGCGCAGCCAACGCAGTTTCATCCAGTTGGCCTGGGGCAGGTCGCCGTGTTTGGCGAGGAATTGTTCGATTTCCTCGTTACTTGCGGTTTTCAGGCGCGCGGTCAGTTCGTCATAGGCCAGATAGGGCGTGAGCGGGTAGTCGGCCAGGGCCTGGCTGTATTGCATGTAAGGGCCGGTGTCGCCCTTGGCCAGGGCGCGTTTGGCTTGATCGTAATACTGGCGTTGAGTGGTGAGATCCACCGCCTGGGCGGATTGAACGGCAGTGGCGGAAAGGAGCAGACAAGACAAAAAGTTGAAAAGGCGACTGCGCATGAGACGTCCGTGCAGAGAAATCACGACTAGCACCGGCACCGCCGACACTGATTGCCCCTAGCTTAGCCTTTTGCCAGCGGCCCGCGAAAGCTTTGCCGGCTGGTTCGTTCAAGTTCGCCGGAAATGTCCTACAGAACGTGTCTATACAGAAAATCCCGACCGCATCCCACCTTCAACTCAGGTAGAATGCGCGCCCAGTTTTTGGAGAAGCGTATGACCCTGCTCAAATTCAGCGATGTGTCCCTTGCTTTCGGCGCCATGCCGTTGTTGGACAAGGTGTCCTGGCAGATCGCCCGTGGTGAGCGGGTGTGCATCATCGGCCGCAACGGCACCGGCAAGTCCAGCATGATGAAGCTGGTAAAAGGCGACCAGAAGCCCGATGACGGCTCTGTCTGGCGTGCCCCGGGCCTCAAGATCGGCGAATTGCCGCAAGAATTGCCGGTGGCCGACGGACGGACAGTGTTCGACGTGGTAGCCGAAGGCCTGGACGGCGTAGGCGAGTTGCTCGCGCAATACCATCACCTGGCACAGAACTGCGTCACCGAAGAAGACCTGGACAAACTGATGCACGTCCAGCAAGACCTCGAAGCCCGTGATGGCTGGCGCTTGCAGCAACTGGTGGACAGCACCCTGAGCCGTCTGCAACTGCCGGCCGACAAGACCCTCGCCGAATTGTCCGGCGGCTGGCGTCGTCGCGTGCTGCTGGCCCAGGCCCTGGTGTCCGAGCCGGACCTGCTGCTGCTCGACGAACCGACCAACCACCTGGACATTGGCGCCATCGCCTGGCTTGAAGAAGCCATCAAGGACTTCCAGGGCGCCGTGCTGTTTATCACGCACGACCGTGCGTTCCTGCAGAGCCTGGCCACGCGCATCCTCGAGCTGGACCGTGGCGGCCTGATCGACTGGAACGGCGACTACGCCAGCTTCCTGGTGCACAAGGAAGCCGCCCTGGCGGCCGAAGAAACCGCCAACGCGCTGTTCGACAAGAAGCTGGCCCAGGAAGAAGTCTGGATCCGCCAGGGCATCAAGGCCCGTCGCACCCGTAACGAAGGCCGCGTGCGTGCCTTGAAAGCCTTGCGCGTCGAGCGCAGTGAGCGCCGCGAGCGTACCGGCAAGGCCAATATCCAGCTCGATACTGCCGACAAGTCGGGCAAGCAAGTGATGGTGCTGGAGAACGTCAGCTTCCATCACCCGGACGGCCCGTTCCTGATCAAGGACTTCTCCATGGTCCTGCAGCGTGGCGATCGTATCGGCCTGCTGGGCGCCAACGGTACCGGCAAGACCACCTTGCTCAAGCTGATGCTCAGCGGTCTGCAACCGACCAGCGGCAAGGTAGAAGAGGGCACTCGCATCGACGTGGCCTACTTTGACCAGTTGCGCCACCAGTTGGACCTGGAAAAGACCGTGATCGACAACGTCGCCGAAGGTCGCGACTTTATCGACATCGACGGCCAGAGCCGCCACGTACTCAGCTACCTGGGCGACTTCCTGTTCAGCCCGCAACGTGCGCGCACGCCGGTCAAGGCTCTGTCTGGTGGTGAGCGCGCGCGCCTGCTGCTGGCCAAGCTGTTCAGCAAGCCGGCCAACCTGCTGGTGCTCGACGAACCGACCAACGACCTCGACGTGGAAACCCTGGAACTGTTGGAAGAGGTCTTGCTGACCTTCAACGGCACCGTGCTGATGGTCAGTCACGACCGGGAATTCCTCGACAACGTGGTCACCAGCACCCTGGTTTTTGAAGGCGAAGGCAAGGTGCGCGAATACGTGGGCGGTTATCAGGACTGGCTGCGTCAGGGCGGCTCGCCGCGCCTGCTGGGCGTGACCGAGAGCAAGTCGGGCAAGGCCGACCTGAACACGGCGGTGGTGGCGCCGGTCGCTGCCGAAACGCCTGCACCGGCTGCTGAAGCTGCGCCTGCCAAGAAAAAGCTCAGCTACAAGTTGCAGCGTGAACTGGAAGCCTTGCCAGGCGATATCGATGCCAAGGAACAGCAGATCGCTGCGGTCGAAGCGGAAATGGCTGACGCCGGCTTCTACCTGCGCCCTGCGGCAGAAACCGCCAAGGTCATCGCCTCTCTGGAGACGCTGAACCAGGAGCTGGAAGCGTTGGTTGAGCGTTGGGCCGAGCTGGATGCCTGACTGATCGACCCGCAATAAAAAAGCCCGGCGCTCTTCTATGAGCGCCGGGCTTTTTAATATGAAATGCGATTCAACTGTGGGAGCTGGTTTGCCTGCGATAGCAGTCTGTCAGTTGATGCATCGGGTGGCTGATACACCGCTATCGCAGGCAAGCCAGCTCCCACATTAGACCTTCATCGGTCTTACGAACTCTTTACCAGTTTGACGGCCAGTACATCGCACGGTGCGCCGTGCAATACATCATTGGCGGTCGAGCCCAGCAGCAGTGCCAAACCGTGTCGCCCATGACTACCCACTACGATCAGGTCACAACCCTGTTCTTTGGCCAAGTGGTGGATTTCCTGGCGCGGTTGGCCGTAGGTAAGATGGGAATTTTCCTTGCTGACCTTGGGATACTTGAGAATCAAGCGGTCAAGGCGCTCCTTGGCCTGGTCGAACTGTTGCTGCTGCAGTTGGGAAAGGTCCATTGGCACGTCACCACCAAAGGCCATAGCCATGGGCTCGACGATGTGTACCAACGACAGTTTGGCGCCATTGGCAATCGCGGATTCCTGTGCGCGCTTGATCACTGGATCGCACTCTTCGGTCAGGTCGACAGCGACCAGAATATGTTCGTAGGGCATGAGGCGTTCCTCCAGGGGGCTGCAATAAGTTCAGTATGGCTGCTTTCAAGCGGATGGGGTTGCCGCAGATCAAATCCGCTCATCTAGAAATTCGGGAGTACACATATGACGGTCTGGATAGTGGTGTCAATCCTTGCGGTGGTTTTAAGCCCCCTGGTATGGCTGCGCCCTTCGCGCCAGCAGAGTGGGCGCATGGCCCTGCGCATGGAGGCACGCCGCATCGGGCTGGCCATGCAGTTGGCGCCCCAGGAGTGGCCGCACTGGCTCAAACAGGAGCCGCCGAGCCCGTGCGCGCAGTATTGCCGGCCACGACGCGGCAACGCGCCCGCAACCTGGAGCTACTGGCAGCTGGAGCCCGGGCTGTGGGTCAATCAGTGGCGTGAACCCTGTGTGGATGAGAAGTTGTTGCCGCATTTTGCAACGCTGCCGGCAAACGTCTACAAGGTCGAGGCCGACAAACAAATGATTGCCCTGTATTGGGGCGAAAAGGGCGAAGCAAGTGTGCTGAAAGACATCGATGCGCTGCTCAAGGCCCTGGCCTGACCCACACCTGTAGGAGCGAGCTTGCTCGCGAAAATCGCCAACGATAACGCGGATAATCAGGCTATACGCGGCGCTCTCCAGGTTTTCGCGAGCAAGCTCGCTCCTACAGAAAAACCGGCCAATAAAAAGCCCGACATCATCATCGGGCTGGAGCTGGCCAGGCAGGCCGGTAAATCTGTAGGTTGCCGCTAGCCTAGCCGTGTATTGCGTTCTGTACAGCTTTTTCCCACACCTTTTCTATTATTGATCCTGTGAATATTTGAATATTGGCGGGTGGCCAGCCTGTGGGCCGGGTTCTGAAATGACCGGAAAGTCGCGTTTTTCCTAGCCTTTGGAGCGATTGACAATTGCTCGGAATTGGATGAAGGTGGCGTACCCAAATCAAACGGGCGTATGAATTGAGCGTTTGCCTGTCAGACGACTCATACAAAACCCGACTATCGCACTGGCGGGTGTGCCTGGCGGATTGGCGTGAGCATTGATTCAACTGTCAATGTCAAACCAGAGACCAGCGTCCAGTGTGTACTGTTCAGCTTCCATATCGTGGAGATCAGTTGATGATTTACGAAGGTAAAGCCATCACGGTTAAGGCTCTTGAAAGTGGCATCGTCGAACTCAAATTCGACCTCAAGGGTGAGTCCGTCAACAAGTTCAACCGTCTAACCCTGAACGAACTGCGTCAGGCCGTAGACACCATCAAAGCAGATGCTTCGGTCAAGGGCGTGATCGTCTCCAGCGGCAAGGACGTGTTTATCGTCGGCGCTGACATCACCGAATTCGTCGACAACTTCAAGCTGCCCGATGCCGAGCTGGTGGCTGGCAACCTCGAAGCCAACAAGATCTTCAGCGATTTCGAAGACCTCAACGTGCCGACCGTTGCTGCCATCAATGGCATCGCGTTGGGCGGCGGCCTGGAAATGTGCCTGGCGGCAGACTTCCGCGTCATGTCTGCGACGGCCAAGATCGGCCTGCCGGAAGTCAAGCTGGGCATCTACCCAGGCTTTGGCGGTACCGTGCGCCTGCCGCGCCTGATCGGTGCCGACAACGCGATCGAATGGATCGCCGCCGGCAAGGAAAACAAAGCTGAAGATGCACTGAAAGTCGGTGCTGTCGACGCTGTGGTTGCCCCGGACAAATTGGCCGAAGCCGCGCTGAACCTGATCAAGGGCGCCATCAGCGGCGAATTTGACTACAAGGCCAAACGTCAGCCGAAGCTGGAAAAACTCAAGCTCAACGCCATCGAACAGATGATGTCGTTCGAAACCGCCAAAGGTTTCGTGGCCGGCCAGGCCGGCCCGAACTACCCGGCGCCGGTGGAAGCGATCAAGACCATCCAGAAGGCCGCGAACTTCGGTCGCGACAAAGCCCTGGAAGTGGAAGCGGCAGGCTTCGTCAAACTGGCGAAAACCTCGGCGGCCCAGAGCCTGATCGGCCTGTTCCTGAACGATCAGGAACTGAAGAAAAAGGCCAAGGCCTACGACGAAATCGCCAAGGACGTGAAACAGGCCGCCGTACTCGGCGCCGGTATCATGGGCGGCGGTATCGCCTATCAGTCGGCGTCCAAAGGCACGCCGATCCTGATGAAAGACATCAACGAACACGGTATCGAGCAGGGCCTGGCCGAAGCCGCCAAGCTGCTGGTGGGCCGCGTTGATAAAGGTCGCATGACCGCTGCAAAAATGGCTGAAGTGCTTAACGGCATTCGCCCTACGCTGTCCTACGGCGATTTCGGCCACGTCGACCTGGTGGTCGAAGCGGTTGTCGAAAACCCGAAGGTCAAGCAAGCCGTACTGGCTGAAGTGGAAGCCCAGGTCAAAGATGACACCATCCTGGCCTCCAACACCTCGACCATTTCCATCTCGTTGCTGGCCAAGGCCCTCAAGCGTCCGGAAAACTTCGTCGGCATGCACTTCTTCAACCCGGTGCACATGATGCCGCTGGTAGAAGTGATCCGTGGCGAGAAGTCCAGCGAGCTGGCCGTTGCCACCACCGTTGCCTACGCCAAGAAAATGGGCAAGAACCCGATCGTCGTCAACGATTGCCCGGGCTTTTTGGTCAACCGTGTGCTGTTCCCGTACTTTGGCGGTTTCGCCAAGCTGGTCAGCGCCGGTGTGGATTTTGTGCGCATCGACAAGGTCATGGAAAAATTTGGCTGGCCCATGGGCCCGGCGTACCTGATGGACGTGGTCGGCATCGACACCGGCCACCACGGTCGCGACGTCATGGCTGAAGGCTTCCCGGACCGCATGAAAGACGACCGTCGTTCGGCTGTCGATGCACTCTACGAAGCCAAGCGCCTGGGCCAGAAGAACGGCAAGGGCTTCTACGCCTACGAGACCGACAAGAAGGGCAAGCAGAAGAAAGTGGCCGACCCGTCGGTGCACGAAGTACTCGCTCCGGTCATCTACGAACAGCGTGAGGTGTCCGACGAGGACATCATCAACTGGATGATGATCGCCCTGTGCCTGGAAACCGTGCGTTGCCTGGAAGACGGCATCGTCGAAACCGCCGCCGAAGCCGATATGGGCCTGGTGTACGGCATTGGTTTCCCTCCATTCCGTGGTGGTGCGCTGCGTTACATCGACTCCATCGGTGTGGCCCAGTTCGTTGCCCTGGCTGATCAGTACGCTGATCTGGGCCCGCTGTACCACCCGACCGCGAAGCTTCGTGAAATGGCCAAGAATGGCCAGAGCTTCTTCGGTTAAGTGCCCAGACGACTAGAGCGAGAATATTTATGAGCTTGAATCCAAGAGACGTCGTGATCGTCGACTTCGGTCG
Organism: Pseudomonas sp. WS 5503; assembly: GCF_012985385.1. Taxonomy (NCBI): domain Bacteria; kingdom Pseudomonadati; phylum Pseudomonadota; class Gammaproteobacteria; order Pseudomonadales; family Pseudomonadaceae; genus Pseudomonas; species Pseudomonas sp. WS 5503. Next base: position 389,219 of record NZ_JAAQWI010000001.1, on the reverse strand, counting down.
TACGCCGATGGGCCGCTCCAAGGGCGGCATGCACCGCAACACCCGCGCCGAAGACATGTCGGCGCACCTGATCAGCAAAGTGCTGGAGCGTAACACCAAGGTCGACCCGAACGAAGTCGAGGACGTGATCTGGGGCTGCGTCAACCAGACCCTGGAGCAGGGCTGGAACATCGCGCGCATGGCGTCGTTGATGACCCAGATCCCGCACACCGCGGCCGGCCAGACCGTCAGCCGTCTGTGTGGTTCGTCGATGAGCGCGCTGCACACCGCTGCGCAAGCGATCATGACCGGCAACGGCGATGTATTCGTGGTCGGCGGCGTGGAGCACATGGGCCACGTCAGCATGATGCACGGCGTCGATCCTAACCCGCACATGTCCCTCTACGCGGCGAAAGCCTCGGGCATGATGGGCCTTACCGCGGAAATGCTCGGCAAAATGCACGGCATCACCCGTGAAGCCCAGGACGCCTTCGGCCTGCGCTCCCACCAGCTCGCCCACAAGGCGACTGTGGAAGGCAAGTTCAAGGATGAAATCATCCCGATGAACGGCTACGACGAGAATGGCTTCCTGAAACTGTTCGACTACGACGAAACCATTCGTCCGGACACTACCCTGGAAAGCCTGGCGGCCCTCAAGCCAGCCTTCAATCCAAAGGGCGGCACCGTGACAGCCGGTACTTCCTCGCAAATCACCGATGGTGCTTCGTGCATGATCGTGATGTCGGCACAGCGTGCCCAGGACCTGGGTATCCAGCCGCTGGCGGTGATTCGTTCGATGGCAGTGGCGGGTGTGGATCCGGCGATCATGGGCTATGGTCCAGTACCGGCCACACAAAAAGCCTTGAAGCGCGCAGGCCTTTCCATCTCCGATATCGACTTCTTCGAGCTCAACGAAGCTTTCGCCGCACAGGCCTTGCCAGTGCTGAAAGATCTGAAAGTACTCGACAAGATGAACGAGAAGGTTAACCTGCACGGCGGTGCGATTGCCCTGGGCCACCCATTCGGTTGCTCCGGTGCGCGTATCTCTGGCACTTTGCTTAACGTGATGAAGCAAAATGGCGGCAACCTTGGGGTTGCAACCATGTGCATTGGTCTCGGCCAAGGCATCTCTACCGTCTTCGAACGCGTCTAAACGTTCGGTTGACGGAAGCCGGGGCCCAGTGCCCCGGTTTTTGTTTTTTGGAACTTTTAAATATTTTTTTTCAACAAATTTTGCATGAGGGCCAGAGCATGAAAGTCGAACCAGGGCTCTACCAGCATTACAAGGGGCCGCAGTACCGTGTTTTCAGCGTGGCGCGCCACTCTGAAACCGAAGAAGAAGTGGTGTTTTACCAAGCGCTGTATGGCGAATACGGCTTTTGGGTGCGCCCTTTGAGCATGTTCCTGGAGACCGTCGAAGTTGACGGCGAGCAGGTCCCGCGCTTTGCTTTGGTCACGGCCGAACCCAGTCTTTTTACAGGGCAATAACGGAAGGTCGCGCAGAATGCTGCGCTTGACCTCATCCGGTTGCCACTATATATAGCGTTGCCGCGTCAGGCGCCAACTGCCTTTCACTTCTCGAATTCAGGAATTTTCCGATCCATGGGCAAATCGCTGGTCATTGTGGAATCCCCGGCTAAGGCCAAGACCATCAACAAGTACTTGGGCAACGAGTACGTGGTGAAGTCGAGTATCGGCCATATCCGAGACCTGCCCACCAGCGGTTCGGCTAGCGCCAGCAAGGAGCCTGCCGCCAAGCGCGGCAAGGCCGCCGCGGGCGAAGGTCCGGTACTCACGCCTAAAGAAAAAGCGCGCAAGCAACTGGTTTCGCGCATGGGTGTGGACCCGGACCATGGCTGGAAGGCCAAGTACGAAATCCTTCCGGGCAAGGAAAAGGTCATCGAAGAGCTGCGCCGGCTCGCCAAAGATGCTGACACCATCTATCTCGCGACGGACTTGGACCGCGAAGGGGAAGCCATTGCCTGGCACCTGCGCGAAGCCATCGGCGGTGATGACAGCCGCTACAAGCGCGTGGTGTTCAACGAAATCACCAAGAAAGCCATCCAGGAAGCCTTCTCCAAGCCGGGCGAGCTGGACATCGACCGTGTCAACGCCCAGCAGGCCCGTCGCTTCCTCGACCGCGTCGTCGGCTACATGGTCTCGCCACTGCTGTGGGCGAAGATCGCTCGTGGCCTGTCCGCCGGCCGTGTGCAATCGGTTGCGGTGAAGCTGGTGGTGGAACGTGAGCGCGAGATCCGTGCGTTCATTCCTGAAGAATACTGGGAAGTCCACGCCGACCTCGGCACTGCCAAGGGCGCCAATGTGCGCTTTGAAGTGGCCCGTGAGAAAGGCGAGGCCTTCAAACCACTGAACGAAGCCCAGGCCATGGCCGCGCTGGAGAAGCTCAAGGCTTCCAGCTACAGCATCGTCAAGCGTGAAGACAAACCGACCAGCAGCAAGCCGTCGGCGCCGTTCATCACCTCCACCCTGCAACAGGCCGCGAGCAACCGCCTGGGCTTCGGGGTGAAGAAGACCATGATGATGGCCCAGCGTCTGTATGAGGCTGGCTACATCACCTATATGCGTACGGACTCCACCAACCTCTCGCAAGACGCGGTGGCGATGGCGCGTACCTATATTGAAAGCGAATTCGGCAAGACCTACCTGCCGGAGAAGCCGAACGTCTACAGCAGCAAGGAAGGCGCACAAGAGGCTCACGAAGCGATTCGTCCTTCTGACGCAAACACCACGCCTGCCAAGCTGAGCGGCATGGAGCGCGACGCTGAGCGCCTCTACGAGCTGATCTGGCGCCAGTTCCTGGCTTGCCAGATGCTGCCGGCGCAATACCTGTCTACTACCGTCAGCGTGGGCGCGGGCGATTTCGAGTTGCGTGCCAAGGGCCGTATCCTCAAGTTCGACGGCTACACCCGTGTGATGCCGCAGATCGCCAAGCCTGGCGATGATGATGTGCTGCCGGACATGGCCCAGGGCGACACGCTGAAGCTGATCGAGCTCGACCCGTCCCAGCACTTCACCAAGCCTCCGGCGCGTTATTCCGAAGCCAGCCTGGTGAAAGAGATGGAGAAGCGCGGTATCGGTCGTCCGTCGACCTACGCGGCGATCATCTCCACCATCCAGGACCGTGGCTACGTTGCGCTGCACAACCGTCGTTTCTATTCGGAAAAGATGGGTGACATCGTCACCGAGCGTCTGTCGGAGAGCTTCTCCAACCTGATGGACTACGGCTTCACCGCCGGCATGGAAGAGAACCTCGATGACGTGGCCCAGGGCGAACGCGACTGGAAAAACGTGCTGGACGAGTTCTACGGCGACTTCAAGAAAAAGCTCGAAGTGGCTGAGAACCCCGAGAACGGGATGCGCGCCAACCAGCCGGTGATGACGGATATTCCGTGCACTACCTGCGGTCGACCGATGCAGATTCGTACCGCCTCCACCGGCGTGTTCCTCGGTTGCTCGGGCTACAGCCTGCCGCCCAAAGAGCGCTGCAAGGCGACCGTCAACCTGGTGCCGGGCGATGAAATCGCGGCTGACGACGAGGGTGAGTCCGAGTCGCTGGTGCTGCGTGGCAAGCATCGCTGCCCGATCTGCAGCACGGCGATGGACGCCTACCTGCTGGACGAGAAGCACAAGCTGCACATCTGTGGTAACAACCCGGATTGCAACGGCTACGAGATCGAGGAGGGCACCTATCGCATCAAGGGCTATGAAGGCCCGAGCCTGGAATGCGACAAGTGCGGCAGCGAGATGCAGCTCAAGACCGGCCGTTTCGGCAAGTTCTTCGGCTGCACCAACCCGACCTGCAAGAACACCCGCAAACTGCTCAAAAGCGGTGATGCGGCGCCGCCGAAGATGGACCCGGTGAAAATGCCCGAGCTCAAGTGCGAGAAGGTCAACGACACCTACATCCTGCGTGACGGCGCTTCGGGGCTGTTCCTGGCTGCGAGCCAGTTCCCGAAAAACCGCGAGACCCGTGCGCCACTGGTGATGGAGATCGTGCCGCACAAGGACGAGATCGATCCGAAGTACCACTTCCTGTGTGAAGCGCCGAAGAAGGACCCGGATGGTCGTCCAGCCGTGATCCGCTACAGCCGCAAGACCAAGGAGCAGTACGTGCAGACCGAAGTGGACGGCAAGCCTACTGGCTGGAAAGCGTTCTACGACGGCGGCAAGTGGAAGGTCGAGGACAAGCGCCAGGGCGCTTGATCCGCTAGTCTGTTAACGCCAAAAGCCGTCTGTATAGACGGCTTTTGCTTACTGTAGGATTGAGTTTGTTGTGGCGAGCAAGCTTGCTTGCGCTGGGGTGCGAAGCGCCCCCAATAGCTGGCGACTGCTACGCAGTCGAGCGGGAGCAAGCTCCCTCGCCACAGCAAGCTCGCTCCTACACAGCCAGCATCACGCCTATTCGTTGTGGAGATTGCCGTCATGGCCAACGAACTCTATACCCGTACCAATCAGAAAATTTACTTCGCGGGTTTATCCCTGGACGCCCTTGGCCGTGCCGAGGAAGGGAAAGAGATGAATGCCATCGCGCTGGTGCAGGCGGGGCGCGAAGCGGCGTTGTTCCACCTGTACGGTGCCTTGCTGGGGCTGTGCCATGAAATCGCCGGGTTCTACCGCCTACCCCAGGCCGGTGCGCCGCGTGCAGAAATGATCATGAATCGTGAAGTGCTGGACGCCATGGCGATCCCCGAGTTGGCCGAACTGGTGGAAATGGCCCAGAGCCCCGACAGTTGGGTGGCGCGGCTGCTCAAAGCACATGCGGATATGTTTCAGCCGCCGCGTATTCCCCATGTGCCCAAGGGGGATGTCACCCAGCCGCTGATCGTCGCCGTGGCCTTGGAACAGGATGAGCCTAAGCTTTTGAGCCGTGAGGAGTTGGAAGGCTGGCGCCAGGAGTTGAAGAAGATGGCGCTGCGCTTTCGTGAAGGGCTCAACGAGTGCTGAAGGAGTAAATGACGGGGGCTGGCTGCGCAGCGACGCTGAACCTGTGGCAATGGAGCTTGCTCCCGCGACGGCCGGACGGCCGACGCTTATCTACCTGACGCCCTAGGATCCCAATGTGGGAGCTGGCTTGCCTGCGATGGCCGCCTGACAGGCGACCCTGTTATACCGAGTACATATCCATTCCTGCGGTAACGGCCACTTTGGGTTCCGCCTGGCGGCGGGTCACTTTCGAAAAGCGCGAAAGTAACCAAAGCGCTCTTGCCCCACCACTCGGCACCTCGCCTAGGCTCGGCGTGCCCGAACACAGCCTTGAATCCGTGGGCCGCCGCCACGCGCCATCCATGGCGCGGGGCGGCTAACCCGGCGTCCTGCCGGGTTACCCACGAATTCAAGCCTGCGTTCGGCCAGCGTGGTTTAACGGGGCGCCTGAGATCAAAAGCCAGATCAAGATCACAAGCAGATCAAGATCAAGAGCAGATCAAGATCAAGATCAAGAGCGGCTCGCTTCGCATCGTGGTTACCGTTGGCTGCTACAGCTTGCAAAGTTCTGTGAATGCCCTTGCTGCGATAGAGGCGAGTCAGAAAAGCCCTGAGATAACTGACCACCGCCATCGCAGGAGAGCCAGCTCCCACATTGATTAGCGTTTTGCCATGGCACCATTCATCAAGCCGTCAACAAACCTGTCCATATCCCCTGCGAGGCTGGGTGGATGACTGATATAATCCCAGGCCTTTCGTGGAGAACAGACTTTTATGCCAACGTCCTTTCTGGAAATTGTTGAACTGCCTGACGGCCGAATCGAACTGCGCCGGGCGGAGGACGAGGGTTCTCTGGTTATTCTGGATTTCTCCGAAGACGCCAAAGTCTTCCTGCAAGGCCAGCACGTCGAAGTGGCTAAAGCCATGTTGAGCGTGGGTGTGCAGATGGCAGGTCGCCTTGCCGAAGGCGAGCCGGAGAAAGAAGAAGGGCCGCGCGTTCTTCACTGAGTCCTTCGTGAAGGCTGCTTCGGTGGCGCGCCCATCATTACCCCAATCGAATATTCAAACTCTGTGCATCACCCGTACGCGCAGCGCTGATCAGTTGCTGCTTGGCGCTGGCATTCAGCGGGCTCAACCAGCTCACCACCGTATGGCTACGGCCCAGGCGCAAGGCTTCACAGGTTAGTTGCTGGGCGCTTTGTGCGCCGCGTGGTTGCAGCAACAGGATGCGCTCGCGGTTGAGTCCGGCGTCCCGCAGCCAGGCCTGCGTGAGGCTGGCGGGCGGGGCGATCAATGTCAGCCAGCGGGCGTCCTGATCTTCGCTCAATTCGCGCAGGATAGGTGCCAGCAGGTTCAGGCAGCTCTCAGCCGCACCGCGCAACGACAATTCACTGAACGCCTCAGGTTCGCCGCCCCAGGGGGCTTCGACCGTTTCCTTGAGGATTGGCGCAAGGGGCTGGGCCATGAAGGCCTCGAACAGCGACAGTTGTGTGTGTTGTGGGGTGTGCACGAGCTGCATGATGCCTCCTTTAACGGCGAATGACGCCGACACTCAAGCCTTCGATCACCAGGTCCTGGTCTTTCAGGTTGACTTCGATCGGGGCAAACTCAGGGTTTTCGGCCAGGAGCCAGACCTTGCTGCCTTCGCGCTTGAAGCGTTTGACCGTGACCTCGTCGCCAATACGGGCAACGACGATCTGGCCATTGCGGGCTTCGCGGGTAGTATGCACGGCCAGCAGGTCACCGTCGAAGATGCCCACGTCCTTCATGCTCATGCCGTGCACACGCAACAGGTAGTCGGCACGCGGATGGAAGAAGGTCGGGTTGATGTTGCAGGATTCCTCGACGTGCTGCTGCGCCAGGATCGGCGCACCTGCGGCGACGCGACCGATGATCGGCAATGTCGACTCGTCTGCCTTGGCTTCGAAGCCAGGGATGCGAATACCCCGCGAAGCACCGGGGGTCATCTCGATCGCACCTTTGCGAGCGAGTGCCTTGAGGTGTTCCTCGGCGGCGTTCGGGGACTTGAACCCCAATTCCAGGGCAATCTCCGCACGGGTAGGCGGGTAACCATTGTCATCAAGGCAGCGCTTGATAAAAGCCAGAATCTCAGCTTGGCGTGGCGTCAGTTTTAGCATGTTGATCGCTCTGTCTTTTTATACAGTGACTGGGATTATATACAGTGAACTGCGCTTGGCAATCATCCTTTTTGGCGGCTCCGCTGGACGGTCTTCCGTCAGCCGTCCTACAGAGCAGAAGCGGCGCTGCCTACAGAGCTGCGAGGATATGATTAAATAGCGGTGAAACAGATGACCGACCAGCCGCAAAGCGGACCCGCAGGCTTGACAAGACACACTCTGAAACGTATGTTTCAAACAAGTGTTTGTCAGGCGGAGTAGCCATGGCCCAGTCGGAAACCGTTGAACGCATTCTCGATGCTGCCGAGCAATTGTTCGCGGAAAAAGGATTTGCTGAAACTTCATTGCGTCTGATCACCAGCAAGGCTGGGGTCAACCTGGCCGCCGTGAATTACCACTTCGGCTCGAAAAAGGCCCTGATCCAGGCGGTGTTCTCACGCTTTCTGGGCCCGTTCTGCGCAAGCCTCGACCGTGAGCTGGAACGCCGCCAGGCCAAGGCCGATCACAAGCCCAGCCTGGAAGAGCTGCTGGAAATCCTCGTGGAGCAAGCGTTGGTCGTGCAGCCCCGTAGCGGCAACGATTTATCGATCTTCATGCGCCTGCTTGGCCTGGCGTTCAGCCAGAGCCAGGGCCACTTGCGCCGTTATCTGGAAGACATGTACGGCAAGGTGTTCCGCCGCTATATGCTGCTGGTCAACGAAGCGGCGCCGCGTATTCCGCCTATCGAACTGTTCTGGCGTGTGCATTTCATGCTCGGTGCCGCAGCTTTCAGCATGTCGGGTATCAAGGCGTTGCGGGCAATTGCCGAGACCGATTTCGGTGTGAACACGTCCATCGAGCAAGTCATGCGCCTGATGGTGCCGTTCCTTGCCGCTGGCATGCGCGCCGAAACCGGCGTCACCGACCCGGCCATGGCCACCGCCCAGTTGCGCCCGCGCAGCAAAACCGTACCGGTCGCCGCCAAGGTTTGATCGCTGCGGGTGGGCGCGGTCGCTTGCATCCGCTAAGCTAGCCGCCATGCCGATTTCAGCTATTTATTCGCAACCCGTGGTCCTTGCCCTGCCTGGCAGGGACCACGGGTTGTGTGCGTTATTTAAGGAAGGTTTATGACTGCTGCCCTGCAAGGTTCTTTGATGGTCGACGTCGCCGGTACCTGGCTCACGGCCGAGGATCGTCATCTGTTGCGCCAACCGGAAGTGGGCGGCCTGATCATTTTTGCGCGCAATATCGAGCACCCGCGTCAGGTTCGCGAATTGAGCGCAGCCATTCGCGCAGTGCGCCCGGACCTGCTGCTGGCTGTGGACCAGGAAGGCGGCCGCGTACAGCGTCTGCGCCAAGGCTTCGTGCGCCTGCCGGCCATGCGTGCGCTGGCGGATAACCCCAACGCTGAATACCTGGCTGAGCAGTGCGGCTGGATCATGGCCACCGAGGTGCTGGCGGTGGGCCTGGACCTGAGTTTTGCCCCCGTGCTGGACCTCGACTACCAACGCAGCGCCGTGGTCGGTACCCGTGCTTTCGAAGGCGACCCCGAGCGCGCTGCCGTGCTCGCGGGTGCATTTATCCGTGGCATGAACAGCGCCGGCATGGCCGCCACCGGCAAGCACTTCCCTGGCCATGGTTGGGCCGAGGCCGATTCCCACGTCGCCATTCCCAATGACGAGCGCAGCCTGGAACAGATTCGCGCCAACGACCTGGTGCCTTTCGCGCGCCTGAGCAAGCAATTGGCCGCCGTGATGCCGGCGCACGTCATCTACCCGCAGGTCGATGCCCAGCCTGCTGGTTTTTCGCGTCGCTGGTTGCAGGACATCCTGCGCGGTGAGTTGCAGTTTGACGGGGTCATCTTCAGCGATGACCTGTCCATGGCCGGCGCCCATGTGGTCGGCGATGCGGCCAGTCGGATCGAAGCGGCGCTGACCGCCGGTTGTGACATGGGCTTGGTGTGCAATGACCGTGCGGCGGCCGAGCTGGCGCTCAGTGCAGCACAGCGGATGAAGGTCACGCCATCGGCGCGGATTGCGCGTATGCGTGGGCAGGCGGTTGCGTCGACTGATTACAAACAGGATCCGCGTTGGCTGACAGCGCTTACTGCGTTGCGTGATGCGCAGTTGATCGACTGAAAACCGAAGCGCGGCCATCGCAGGCAAGCCAGCTCCCACATTTTGATTTGTGAATACATTCAGGTGTGGGAGCTGGCTTGCTCGCGAAGGCGGCCTAACAGTCAGCGCTTCTCTTGCTTGTTGGGCAACGGCGCAAACAACGCTTCAATCTCGTCATTGCCCAACTGCCAATCCCCCGTGGTTCGCCCATCCAGCACACCCGCAGCCAGATCGGACTTCTCCTTCTGCAAATGCTGGATTTTCTCCTCCACTGTGCCCCGGGCAATCATCTTGTACACGAACACCGGCTTTTCCTGCCCGATGCGGTACGCACGGTCGGTGGCCTGGTTTTCCGTGGCCGGGTTCCACCAGGGGTCATAGTGGATAACCGTGTCGGCTTCGGTCAGGTTCAAGCCGACGCCGCCGGCCTTCAGGCTGATTAAAAAGATCTGCAACTTACCGCTCTGGAAATCCTTCACCGGTGTACGTCGATCCCGGGTCTGGCCGGTCAGCAGGGCGTAGGCAATGCCGCGCTTTTTCAGTTCGGCCTCGATCAGGCTCAGCATCGAGGTGAACTGTGAGAACAGCAGGATCCGGCGGCCTTCGGCAAACAGCTCGTCGAGCATGTCCATCAGGCTGTCGAGCTTGCCCGAGCTGCTGCCACGGGCGGGCAGGGTGGCGTCGTTGACAAGGCGCAGGTCGCAGCACACCTGGCGCAGTTTGAGCAGGGCTTCGAGGATGATGATCTGGCTGCGAGCCACGCCCTTGCGGGTGATCTCGTCGCGGACCTTTTTATCCATGGCCAGGCGCATGGTTTCGTACACGTCGCGCTGGGCCTCGTTGAGGTCGACCCAGTGGATAATTTCGGTCTTGGGTGGCAGTTCGGTTGCCACTTGTTCCTTGGTGCGGCGTAGCAGGAAGGGTTTGATCCGACCGTTGAGGTGCTGCAATCGCACCTCGCTGGCACGTTTTTCAATCGGCACGCGGTAATCACGGTTGAAGCTCTTCACGTCGCCCAGCCAGCCCGGCAGCAGGAAGTGAAACAGCGACCACAGTTCGCCCAAGTGATTTTCCAAAGGCGTGCCGCTCAGGCACAGGCGCTGGCGGGCATTCAGCTCGCGTGCGGCCTGGGCTGCCTTGCTGGACGGATTCTTGATGTACTGCGCTTCATCCAGGATCAAGACGTGCAAGGGCAGGGCGGCGAGCTGTTCAATGTCCTTGGGCAGCAGGGCGTAGGTGGTCAGCAGCAGGTCGTAGTCATTCAGGTTGGCGAAATGTTTCTTACGTCCTGCGCCATAAAGTGCCTGCACTCTCAGCTGCGGGGTGAAGTGCGCGGCTTCATCCAGCCAGTTAGGGATCAGGCTGGTGGGCATCACGACCATGCAGGGCCGATCAAGGCGCCCTGCGTTTTTTTCGGTGAGGATGTGCGCCAGGGTCTGCAAGGTTTTGCCCAGGCCCATGTCATCCGCGAGTATCCCGCCCACCTCGAGTTGGCGCAGCGACTGCATCCAGCTCAGACCTTCCAGCTGGTAGGGGCGCAAGGTCGCATTCAGGCCTTCGGGCGCCACGCAGGTGAAATCCTTGATATCGCGCAGGCGCTGGGCGAAGTTGCGGATCTTCTCGCCGCCTTCCCATTGCAGAGGCAGGTCTTCCAGCGGGTTGAGGCGTATGGCGTCGGCCTTGGCCAAGCGCAGCGCGGTGGTGCCGGCTTCCTGCAGGTAAAACTCGCCGAGGGTTGCCAGCACCGGCTTCAAGCGGCCGTAGGGCAGCGCCACTTGCAGCGGGCCGTGGCCGTTGGGCAGGCCGGGGATGTTCACCAGGATCAGCTCTTCATCGCGGCGCCGCGCCAGTTTCTCCGGGTTGAGGATCTCGGTATGAGAGCGCATCAGGTTCAGCAGGATCGGCAGCAGGCTCAAGCGTTCGCCGTTGACGATGATGCCCAGCTCCAGATCGAACCAATCGCGTTCCGGCCCTTCATCGACTGTGGCATACCAGTCATCGACGGGGCTCAGGTCAAAGCCGAAGTCTTCATCGATCTGCAGTTCCCAGCCCTCGGCACGCAAGGTCGGCGACACATTGAGGGTGAAGTTCAGCCAGGCACTGTCATTGACCATCTCGAACAGCTCGCCGGCACTTTCCGGCAGGGCCTTGCTCTGGCGCGTGGCGATCTTGAAGCCAAGCAGGCGCAGGTGTTCGCGATAGGCCTGCTCTTGCTCGGGTTGGCGCTTGATCCGCAGGCTCTGCGTCTCCTGGCGCACAATGATGTCGGCATTTTTTTGCCCGCTGACATAGTTGCCCAGGTAGTTGAACGACAGCGCCGCACGGTGCTGGATATAGCGCTGCATCTTGCCGTTGCGCGGCTCGAACGCGCTGAATTCCACGCTGGCCAGCCACAGGCGTGGCACCGGTTGCACGTCGTCCATCACCACCTGTGGCAGGACAACGCGGTTATCGAGCACGGCCTGGAGTTTTTCCAGCAGTTGCGCATCCTGGGCCGCTGCCGGGTAGGCCAGGGTTTCCTGAACCTTGAGCAGCACCGCCGCGATGTGTTTGCAGTTGGTGTGCACCGGGCACGTGCAGCGGCTGTCCACCAGGATCAGCAGGCCCTTGGCCGATTCGCGCAGTGAGATGGTCTGGCGGTAAACATTGCCGCCCGAGCCTTCGCAACTGGCGGTGATGGTGCTGTCGCCGCACTCGACGATGCGCACGCGGTTCTCCAGGGCGTAGCGCCGCCCGCGCTCGAGGCTTTGCTCTTTGAAGCGATTGGCCCACGAAGGGGCCAGGGGTTTGGTCAACGACGACGTCAGGGGCATGGCGCGCAATCAGTCCTGAAGGTCGGGCGGTGGTGCGCTGGGTGGCTTGGCGGTCAGCGAGGTGATCTTGATCAGCAGCGCCAGGTGGCCGCCGTCCAGGTAGTTGAGCTGGTTGTTCTTGGTGCGCACGTCTTTCTGGCTCAAGTGTTCGCTGGCGATCACGCTGCCGTTGCCGTCGAACTGGTTGATCCAGAAATCCGCGTCGATATCGGTAAAGCGCCCCAGTTGCAGGCTCAACACCCCTTCGATAGGGAACTGGCCGAACTGCTCCTGACCGTCGGTGATGGCCACCTTCACCGCTTGCTCGCCCAGGTTCTGTTCCCAGGCCTTGTGGGCGAGCACCGTGTAGTTGGTGTCGGCGCGCAGCTTGTCGACGATATTGCCCAGGCGCGGCGGGCTCATCCGCTCACCCAGGCGCGGCGCTCCGGCATCCCAGTTTTCCGGCGCGGCGCGGCTACTGATCACCGGTTCTGCATTCTGGCGCACCAGGATCATTTCCACCTGATACAGGCTGTCGGCAAAGGCCGAAGGTGCGAGTACCACCAACAACAGGCTCAAAATGCGGAACACGCGCATGGGGGCGTCCTTAAACGGATTTCGGAATGAGGCGTTCAAACAGCGCCTCCAAGGTGTTGAAGCGTTCTTCGGCACGTTCCATCGGCACCATGAACTTGAACAGCGTAGCCCCTTCGAACTTGTAGCGGTTGGGCTGGCCCTGGATCAGCTTGATCAGCACCAACGGGTCGACCGGTGTCTGCGCTTCGAATTCGATACGCCCGCCTTGCGGCCCGGCGTCGACTTTCTTGATGCCCAACTGCTCGGCCTGCAACTTGAGCAGGGTCAGGCGCACCAGGTTCTTGGTCGGTTCCGGCAACAGGCCGAAACGGTCGATCATCTCTACCTGCAAGTCCTTGAGGCCTTCTTCGTCGGCCGCCGAGGCAATGCGCTTGTACAGGATCAACCGTGCATGCACATCCGGCAGGTAGTCTTCGGGAATCAACGCCGGCAAGCGCAGGTTGATCTCCGGGCCGCCGCCCAAGGGTTGGTCGAGGTTAGGTTGTTCGCCTTTGCGGATGGCTTTTACCGCGCGTTCAAGCATCTCCATATACAGCGTGAAACCCACCGCCTGGATCTGCCCGCTCTGGCCGTCGCCGAGCAATTCACCGGCACCCCGGATTTCCAGGTCATTGGTGGCCAATACAAAGCCGGCCCCGAGGTCCTGGGTATTGGCGATCGCTTCCAGGCGTTTTTCCGCATCGGAAGTGATCTGCTGGCGCGGCGGTGTGAGCAGGTAGGCATAGGCCTGGTGGTGACTGCGCCCGACGCGACCGCGCAATTGGTGCAGCTGCGCCAGGCCGAACTTGTCGGCACGCTCGATGATGATCGTGTTGGCGCTCGGCACGTCGATGCCGGTCTCAATGATGGTCGAGGCGATCAGCACGTTGAAGCGCTTGTGGTAGAAGTCGCTCATCACCTGTTCGAGTTCGCGCTCGCGCATCTGCCCGTGGCCGATGGCGATACGGGCCTCAGGTACCAGTTCGGCGAGGTCGGCGGCGCATTTCTCGATGGTTTTCACATCGTTGTGCAGGTAATACACCTGGCCGCCGCGCAGCAGTTCGCGCAGCAGGGCTTCCTTAACCGTGCTCTTGTTCTGCTCCATCACGAAGGTGCGCACCGACAGGCGACGCGCCGGTGGCGTGGCGATGATCGACAGGTCGCGCATGCCCGACACCGCCATGTTCAGCGTGCGCGGAATTGGCGTGGCGGTGAGGGTGAGGATATCGACTTCACTGCGCAGGGCCTTGAGCTGTTCTTTCTGGCGCACACCAAAGCGGTGTTCTTCGTCGATGATCACCAGGCCCAGGTTCTTGATCTTCACATCGTCCGACAGCAGCTTGTGAGTACCGATGACGATGTCGATTTTGCCCTCGGCCAGATCGGCGACGGCGGCATTCACTTCCTTGGCGGACTTGAAGCGGCTCATTACCTCCACGGTCACCGGCCAGTCGGCAAAGCGGTCGCGGAAGCTGTTGTAGTGCTGCTGGGCAAGCAGGGTGGTTGGCACCAGGATCGCCACCTGGCGACCGCCGTGTACCGCAATAAAGGCTGCACGCATGGCCACTTCGGTCTTGCCGAAGCCCACGTCGCCGCACACCAGGCGATCCATCGGCTTGGGCGCGAGCATGTCGGCGCGCACCGCTTCGATGGTGGTTTGCTGGTCCGGGGTTTCTTCGAAGGCGAAGCCGGCGCTGAAAGTGGCGTAGTCGGCTTTCGGGTCGGCGAAGGCATAACCTTCGCGGGCAGCACGGCGGGCATAGATGTCGAGCAGTTCGGCGGCCACGTCGCGCACCTGTTCGGCGGCCTTGCGCTTGGCTTTCTGCCAGGTCTCGGAGCCCAGGCGGTGCAACGGCGCCAAGGCGTCGTCGCTGCCGGTGTAGCGGGCGATCAGGTGCAGGTTGGCCACCGGCACGTAGAGCTTGGCGCCCTCGGCGTATTCCATGGTGAGGAATTCGGCGGCCTGGTTGTCGATCTCCAGGGTCTGCAGACCCAGGTAGCGGCCCACGCCATGGTCGATATGCACCACCGGCGCGCCTTCGCGCAGCTCGGTGAGGTTCTTGATCACCGCGTCGTTGTTGGCATCGGCGCGTTTTTCCCGGCGCCTGCGCTGCATCACGCGCTGGCCGAACAGCGGGCTTTCGGCGATCAAGGCCAGCGCCGGGTCATCCAGCTGCAGCCCTTCGTCCAGCGGCGCGATGGTGATTGCCAGGCGCTCTTTGCTGACGACAAAATCCGGCCAGCTGTCGACGGTTTTTGGCCGCAGCTTCAGGCGTTCCAACAGCTCCAGCAGCACTTCGCGACGCCCGGCGGATTCGGCGGTGAACAGCACGCGGCCCGGGAAGTCACCGAGGAAGTTCGACAGCGCCTCCAGCGGTTGCGTGGCTTTGGCCTGGATCGCCAGATCGGGCAACGCGCTCGCCGGGAAACGCTCGCGGCCACTGCCGGCGTCCACGTCCTGCTGGCTGGCGACCACACGCGGCCAGTTTTTCAGGCGCGCGAAGCAGTCTTCAACTGGCAGGAACAGTTCAGCGGGCGGCAGTAAAGGCCGTGATGGATCGACGCGGCGTTCTTCGTAGCGGTTGCGCACATCGTTCCAGAAGTTTTCCGCCGCCTGTTCGATACCCGGCAGGGAGAACACCTGGGTGTCCTGCGGCAGGTAGTCGAAGAGGGTGGAGGTTTCGTCGAAGAACAACGGCAGGTAGTACTCGATACCGGCAGGGGTAATCCCGCTGCTCAAGTCCTGGAAGATCGGGCAGCGACGGAAGTCCACATCGAAGCGCTCACGAAAGCGCGCCTTGAAGCGTGTTACCGCGTCTTTTTGCAACGGGAATTCCCGCGCCGGCAGCAGCTTGATCGAGTCGACCTTGTCGATGGAACGCTGGTTCTCCGGGTCGAAGGTGCGCAGCGTCTCGATCTCGTCATCGAACAGGTCGATACGGTACGGCAACTTGCTGCCCATCGGGAACAGGTCGATCAAAGCGCCGCGCACCGCGAACTCACCGTGCTCGTACACCGTGTCGACGCAGCGGTAGCCGCTGGCTTCCAGGCGCGTGCGCATCTGCTCGACGTCGAGCTTCTGGCCCACGTCCAGCACCAGGCTGCTGCCGAGCAGGAACTTGGTCGGTGCCAGGCGGTGCAGGGCGGTGGTGATCGGCACCACCAGCACGCCGTGGGCCAGTTCGGGCAAGCGGTACAGGCTGGCGATGCGCTGGGAGATGATGTCCTGGTGCGGCGAGAACAGGTCGTAGGGCAGGGTTTCCCAGTCGGGAAAATGCAGCACCGGCAAATCCGGGGCGAAGAAGCTCAGCTCCTGCTCCAACCGTTCGGCACTTTGGCTGTCGGCGGTGAGCAGCAGGGTAAAGCGCTTGGCTGCGCTGGCAGCCTCGGCTATGGCCAGGCTCAGGGCGGCACCGGGCAGGTTGCCCCAGTGCTGTTTACCTGCCGCGGCAGGGAGTAACGGTAGACGCAGAACGGGCACGGAAGGTTGAGCTCCAAGCGTTGCGACAAAGTCGGTAATTGTAACGGCCCCAGGTGCCGCCTGTCAGTTGCTGACTGTGCCTATTACGGTTTGTAGGAAATGTAGTGGCTAAGACAAACAATGGCGGGTTTTGACTCAATATGTAGTGCCAAAATGCGCGAATGTTTAGGAGGGTTACGGACAAGTCGGCCTGCTCACCAAACTAGTGGCCTTCTGGAACCCGCGTGTTTCCTGGGCTGTAGCGCGGTGGTATTTTTTTGCAAGGGCTTTTTGTTGCCCTTCGCGCATTGCTCAACGCTCAGTCGGGCGACATAATGTAGCCCCTTTTTTCTGCCCCTACATGTGGAAGGTTCCCGTGACTCAGAAGCCCGACCAGTGTCTTGGTGAATGGATCGACCGTGAAGCACTCGCTGAAGCGATGATTCCGCTTATCGGTCAGCTGTACCGCAATAACAATGTGGTGAGCTCGATCTATGGCCGCAGCCTGATCAACCAGTCTGTCATCGCGATTCTCAAAGCTCACCGCTTTGCGCGCCATCGCTCCGCCGACGACAGCGAACTCTCCGTCCACGAAACATTCCCGCTGCTCAAAGCCATGAGCGAGCTCAAGCTCGGCGCGGCTTCGGTAGACCTGGGCAAGTTGGCCTACAAATTCCGCAAAGAAGGCGCTGGCCGCACCGCCGAGCAGTTCGTGCGTGAAGAAATGGCCGATGTGGTTGGCCAGCAAAACGCTGCCGCCCGCAAAGGCACCGATGTGGTGTTGTACGGCTTTGGCCGTATCGGCCGCCTGCTGGCGCGCATCCTGATCGAGAAAACCGGTGGCGGCGACGGCCTGCGCCTGCGTGCCATCGTGGTGCGCAAAGGCGCCGAGAACGACCTGACCAAGCGCGCCAGCCTGCTGCGTCGCGATTCGGTACACGGCTCGTTCAATGGCACCATCACCATTGACGAAGAAAACAATACCATCACCGCCAACGGTAACCTGATCCAGGTGATCTACGCGAAGAACCCGACCGAGGTGGATTACACCCAGTACGGCATCCAGAACGCCCTGCTGGTGGACAACACCGGCGTATGGCGTGATGCCGAGGGCCTGGGCCAGCACCTGGCTTGCCCGGGTGTCGACCGCGTTGTGCTGACCGCGCCTGGCAAGGGCAAGCTCAAGAACATCGTGCACGGCATCAACCACGCTGAAATCACCGCTGACGACAAGATCGTGTCCGCCGCTTCCTGCACCACCAACGCCATCGTGCCGGTGCTCAAGGCTGTGAATGACAAGTTCGGCATCGTTAACGGCCACGTTGAAACCGTTCACTCGTACACCAACGACCAGAACCTGATCGACAACTTCCACAAAGGCGATCGCCGTGGCCGTAGCGCCGCGTTGAACATGGTGATCACCGAGACCGGTGCTGCCACTGCCGCTGCCAAGGCTCTGCCTGAGCTGGCCGGCAAGCTGACCGGTAACGCGATCCGCGTACCGACGCCGAACGTGTCGATGGCCATTCTCAACCTCAACCTTGAGAAAGCCGCCACCCGCGAAGAGATGAACGAGTACCTGCGCTACATGGCGCTGCACTCCGACCTGCATAAGCAGATCGACTTCGTCAATTCCCAGGAAGTGGTCTCCACCGACTTCGTTGGCTCGCGCCACGCTGGTGTGGTGGACGCCGAAGCGACCATCACCCAGGACAACCGTGTTGTGCTGTACGTGTGGTATGACAACGAGTTCGGCTACAGCTGCCAAGTGGTTCGCGTGATGGAAGACATGGCTGGGGTCAACCCGCCTGCGTTTCCGCGCTAAGCCTTTGCGCTGAATGAAAAAGCCCCGACTGGTTCGGGGCTTTTTTATGCCTGTGGGTTTTGTGGTGTCTGGGAGGGCCTTATCGCAGGCAAGCCAGCTCCCACAGTTGAAATGCCTTTACCTGTGGGAGCGGGCTTGCCCGCGATGACGATGGAAAGGTCAACACCTCCATCACTTGAGTAGCGTGTTGCGCAAACTGTCCGACAGCCCTTTGGGCGCCAGCCAGATACCCAGGTAGGCCTTCGCTAATTCAGCGTCCGGGCTGCTGAACACCACCTGGCCATTAATCTCCAGATTCAACCCGCGCCCCGGACGAAAATCCAGGGCGTAGCGATCACCGCTGCGAATGTCCCGAAAGCGCGCGTGCAGCTTGGCTATCTCTGGGTTCAACCCGGCATTGGCTTGCTGGCGCTCCAAGGTGACGGTGGCCGCCTTGATCACATCATCGCGGTCAATGTCGCGAAAGTAATACAGCGCCAGGCGCACAGCCTTCTGCTGGTCCCAGGCCTGCTTTGCCGGTAGGTCAGCGGGTGCATACAGCGCGGCGGCATACACATCCGCCCAGAGATAGTTGAACACCGCCTGGTTTTTCAGGGCCAGCCCCTCGACCTGTGCGGGGAAGCTTGCCTGCTTGAGCCGCTGTGCATCGTTGGCGTACGCCGTGAGCGACACCATCAGCATCAAACAGAAAAATAGTTGTCGCATAATGGCTCATCCTGAATTCGACGCTGATGTGCGTCCTGTAGTATGGCAACACTGGCCTACGACGCGACCAAGGGTTAATGTTCGCGGCGCTCGGCCTTCTATAGACTGTGCCCCGGTTCACACACTTGAGCCAAATTGTCCTTCATGCTCGCTGGCCGCGGCATGATTTAGCCCGGCGTCCAATCGTACGCCTGGCCTGTTCTGAGGAGTACGCATGGCTGTCTACAACTACGACGTGGTGGTACTGGGTTCCGGCCCAGCTGGAGAAGGTGCGGCGATGAACGCTGCCAAAGCAGGGCGCAAGGTGGCGATGGTTGATAGCCGTCGCCAGGTCGGCGGTAACTGCACCCACCTGGGTACCATCCCGTCCAAGGCGTTGCGTCACTCGGTACGGCAGATCATGCAGTTCAATACCAACCCGATGTTCCGGGCCATTGGTGAGCCGCGCTGGTTCTCGTTCCCGGACGTACTGAAAAGCGCTGAAAAAGTCATCTCCAAGCAAGTCGCCTCGCGTACCGGCTACTACGCCCGTAACCGCGTCGACCTGTTCTTCGGCACCGGCAGTTTTGCCGATGAGCAAACCGTCGAAGTGGTCTGCGCCAATGGCGTGGTCGAGAAACTGGTGGCCAAGCACATCATCATCGCCACCGGTTCGCGCCCGTATCGCCCGGCGGATATCGATTTCCACCACCCGCGTATCTACGATAGCGACACCATCCTGAGCCTGGGCCATACCCCGCGCAAACTGATCATCTACGGCGCCGGCGTGATCGGCTGTGAATACGCCTCGATCTTCAGTGGCCTGGGTGTACTGGTCGAGCTGGTGGACAACCGCGACCAGTTGCTCAGCTTCCTCGACTCGGAAATCTCCCAGGCGTTGAGCTACCACTTCAGCAACAACAACATCACCGTGCGCCACAACGAAGAGTACGAGCGGGTCGAAGGCCTGGACAATGGGGTGATCCTGCACCTCAAGTCCGGCAAGAAGATCAAGGCCGACGCCTTGCTGTGGTGCAACGGCCGTACCGGCAACACCGACAAGCTGGGCATGGAAAACATCGGGGTCAAGGTCAACAGCCGTGGCCAGATCGAAGTGGATGAGAACTACCGCACCTGCGTGCCGAACATCTACGGCGCCGGTGACGTGATCGGCTGGCCAAGCCTGGCCAGTGCCGCCCATGACCAGGGCCGCTCGGCCGCTGGCAGCATTGTCGACAATGGCAGCTGGCGCTACGTGAACGACGTGCCGACCGGGATCTACACGATTCCCGAGATCAGCTCGATCGGCAAGAACGAGCACGAACTGACCAAGGCCAAGGTGCCTTACGAAGTGGGCAAGGCGTTCTTCAAGAGCATGGCGCGTGCGCAGATTGCCGGTGAGCCGCAAGGCATGCTGAAAATCCTGTTCCACCGCGAAACCCTGGAAGTACTCGGCGTGCATTGCTTCGGCTACCAGGCCTCGGAGATCGTGCACATCGGCCAGGCGATCATGAACCAGCCAGGTGAGCAAAATACCCTCAAGTATTTCGTCAACACCACCTTCAACTACCCGACCATGGCCGAAGCCTATCGGGTAGCGGCCTACGACGGCCTCAACCGGCTTTTTTGAGCGGCTCCGGCCGGTGGCCTGAGCCGGCCGGGGAGACCGATTTCAGTAATTCTCGAGGGTGGCAGTGGCCAAACCGGGAAAGTCTGTAATCAGGCTATCTACGCCGAAGTCGGCGAGCCTGCGCATCAGCGCAGGTTCGTTGACTGTCCACACGGACACATGCAAGCCCTGGCGCTGGGCTTTTTCCAGCCGCTCGGGGGTGCACAGCGTCCAGTTCAATGCCAAATACTCACAGCCGTAGTTCTGCGCGACCTTCAGCGGGTCGAGCCAGGCATATTCGGCGACCAGCCCGCGTGACAGGTCCGGGGTGAGTTCCACGGCGGCCTTGAGCACTTCCCGCGAGCTTGACGTGACCGTGACCTTGTCCATCAAGCCAAAGCGCACAGCCATTTCGCGAATCGCCAGCACAGTGGTGGCGGCACGGGTACGCGAGGCGCTTTTGACTTCCAGTTGCCAGTGATCGAAGTCGCACTGTTCGAACAACTCCTCCAGGCGTGGAATCGGGCAGGGGCTTACCCAGCCTGGGCCGCCTTTGCGCGCGTCCATTTTCACCAGATCAGCCGCCGAGTACTCGACGACCTTGCCGCGCCGGTCGGTGGTGCGCTTGAGGGTCGGGTCGTGGATGACCATCAACTCGCCGTCCATGGACAGGTGCAAGTCCAGTTCGCAACGACGTACGCCGTGTTTGAGACATTCCTGAAAACTGGTCAGGGTATTTTCCGGTGCTTCGCCTTTGGCACCGCGGTGGCCGTAAATCAGGGTCACAGTTGCTCCTTTGCGCCAGGATGGCTGGCGTCGTGAATACGCATTCAGAGGTCTTCGCTTTGTTCTCGCGCCAGGCGGCGTTCCTGGGCCTGTTTCTGCAGGATATAGCGCGCCAGCAGTTGGCGTTGGGCGTCGGTCATGGACTCGAACTCCGTGCCCACATCAAAGCCGTCGCCCTTGGGGTCGCAATGGGTCACCCGCGCGCGCAGCAACAGGCCGAGCGCCTGGGGCATCAGCACCAGCTTGACCGCCAGGTGAGTGTCGGCGGCCAGCGGTGTCGGGTGCTGGAAGTCGATGCCGCCCTCGGAGAGGATCACCGGTTGCGGCGCACCCACCTCGTTCAGCAAACCGCGAGCCATGACCTGGCTGAGCAGATCCAGGCGTTTGTTCTGCACTTTGAGGAAGGCCGCCAGGCTGCGGTCTTTCTCGCTGATCTGGCGCAGCAGGTGCTGGGCTTCGAATTCGCTCAAGTGCAGCTCGCTGAGCAGATTGAACAGCGGTGAATCATCCAGCAACACTTCCTTGCTCGCCGCGTCGGGGCCCGACAGGGATTTGATTTGAAGTGCGATCATGTCGTCGATACGGTAGTATTCGCGGCGCTCTTCTTCATCTAATGTCGACATGGCGAACCCCAGGTAACGGTAATGGTCTGAGTGTAAAGCTGCTGACCAGACCCCGCCACCGGGACGTCTTCTTTTCCTCCGAACAAGCCCCGACATGTTCAGACCTCTCTTCGTATTTATCGGCACGCGTTATACCCGTGCAAAGCGTCGCAATCATTTTGTGTCGTTCATTTCCTTGACCTCGATGATCGGTCTCGCCCTGGGCGTGGTCGTGATGATCGTGGTGCTGTCGGTGATGAATGGCTTCGATCATGAGATGCGCACCCGCGTGCTGGGCATGGTGCCCCACGCGACCATCGAGGGCGATGCGCCCATCAACGACTGGCAAAGCCTGGCCGCCAAGGTCCAGCAGAACCCCAAGGTGGTGGCGGTAGCGCCGTTTACCCAGATGCAGGGGTTGCTGACCAATGACGGCAAAGTGCAGAAGATCCTGCTCAACGGCATCGACCCGGCCCAGGAGCGCAACGTCTCGATCATCGACAAGTTCATGCTGCAAGGTAAGCTCGACGAGCTGTCGCCGGGCAGCTTTGGCATCGTCATCGGTGACAAGGCCGCGGCCAAGCTGGGCGTGGGGGTTGGCGACAAGCTGACCTTCGTCGCCCCGGAAGTCACCGTGACCCCGGCCGGCATGTTCCCGCGCATGAAGCGCTTTACCGTGGTGGGCACCTTCCACGTCGGCGCTGGCGAGATCGACGGTTACATCGGCCTGACCAATCTCACCGACCTGGCCCGCCTGCATCGCTGGCAGCCCGACCAGGTGCAGGGCCTGCGCCTGAAATTCAACGACCTGTTCGATGCGCCGCGCGGCGCCTGGGAAATTGCCCAGCACCTGGGTGAGACCGAGTACTACGCTCGCGACTGGACCCGCACCCACGGCAACCTGTATCAGGCCATCCGCATGGAAAAAGCCATGATCGGCCTGTTGTTGTTGCTGATCGTCGCCGTGGCGGCCTTCAACATCATCTCCACGCTGGTGATGGTGGTGAACGACAAGAAGGGCGACATCGCCATCCTGCGTACGTTGGGCGCCACGCCGGGGCAGATCATGGCGATCTTCATGGTGCAGGGCACCGTGATCGGCGTGGTTGGCACCTTGATCGGCACGGCGGTGGGCATTTTGGCCGCGCTGAACGTCAGCGCCGCCATCGCCCTGCTTGAAAAGGTGATCGGCCACAAGTTTCTCAACGCCGACGTCTACTTCATCGATTACTTGCCGTCCCAGGTGCAAACCCAGGACGTGCTGATGGTGGGCGGCGCTGCGTTGGTCCTGAGCTTCCTTGCCACCCTGTATCCAGCCTGGCGCGCGGCACGTACCCAGCCAGCACAGGCATTACGTTATGAGTGAATCGGGCATGAGTGAAAAAGCAATCCTGAGCTGCCGCAACCTGGGCAAATCCTACGAGGAAGGCCCGGAGTCGGTGGTGGTGCTGTCCAACCTGCAGCTTGAACTGCACCCTGGCGAGCGTGTGGCGATCGTCGGCAGTTCCGGTTCCGGCAAGAGTACCTTGCTCAACCTGCTGGGCGGCCTCGACACGCCGTCCCAGGGCAGCGTATGGCTGGCCGGTGAAGAACTGTCGGCGTTGAATGAAAAGGCCCGCGGCCAACTGCGCAACCGCTCGTTGGGCTTTGTGTACCAGTTCCACCACTTGCTGCCGGAATTCACCGCCCTGGAAAACGTGTGCATGCCGCTGTTGATTGGCAAGACCGCGATTCCTGAAGCGCGTCAGCGTGCCACGGCCTTGCTCGAGCGCGTCGGCCTCGGCCACCGCCTGGAGCACAAGCCAGCGGAGTTGTCCGGTGGTGAGCGCCAGCGCGTGGCGATTGCCCGTGCCCTGGTGAACAACCCCGGTCTGGTGATGCTCGACGAGCCGACCGGCAACCTCGACTCCCACACCGCCCAGGGCATCAAGGACTTGATGCTGGAACTGAGCACCCAGATGCGCACCGCGTTCCTGGTGGTGACCCATGACATGAGCATGGCCCGGCAGATGGACCGCGTACTGCATTTGCAGGAAGGTCATCTGGTCGCTATCTGACCTGTTGCAAGCCCGGTTTTTTGAGGTCGGGCTTTTTCATTTTTCCAACGGTGCCCGCGAATGTTCAGACCGTTATCGATTTTTATCGGCACGCGCTATACCCGCGCCAAGCGCCGCAACCGTTTTGTCTCGTTTATCTCGATGACCTCGATGATCGGCCTCGCCCTGGGCGTACTGGCGATGATCGTAGTGCTTTCGGTGATGAACGGCTTTCAGCGTGAAATGAGCTCGCGCATCCTCGGCATGGTGCCCCACGCCACCATCGTCGGCGTAAAGCCGATTGATGATTGGCAGCCGGTGGCCGCGGCCGCGATGAAGAATCCGCAAGTCACCGCCGCTGTGCCCTTCACCCAGATGGATGGCATGTTTTCCTATAAGGGCGCGATGCAGCCCATCGAGATCAGCGGCGTCGACCCGGCTCAGGAAGGCAAGGTGTCGATCGTGGCCCAGCACATCGTGCGCGGCAAACTCGACGACCTCAAACCCGGCGAGTTCGGGGTGGTGGTCGGTGATATCACTGCACGGCGTTTTCGCCTGAACGTGGGCGACAAACTGACCCTGATCGTGCCGGAACTCAGCAGCGCCCCGGGCGGTATCACCCCGCGCATGCAGCGCCTGAATGTGGTGGGCATCTTCAAGGTCGGCGCCGAACTGGATGGCTCCATGGCCCTGATCCACATGGCCGACGCCGCTGAAATCCAGCATTGGCAGCCCAACCAGGTGCAAAGCGTGCGCCTGGCGGTGAAGGACCTGTATGCAGCGCCCAAAGTCTCGGCAGATATCGCCGCCAGCCTGGGCGCGGCTTACAAGCCGGATGACTGGACCCACACCCAGGGCAGCCTGTTCAGCGCGATGAAAATGGAAAAGACCATGATCGGCCTGCTGCTGCTGATGATCGTCGCCGTGGCCGCGTTCAACATCATCGCCACCTTGATCATGGTGGTGAACGACAAGGGCGCGGATATCGCCATCCTGCGTACCATCGGCGCCACACCTCGGCAGATTATGGCGATCTTCATGGTGCAGGGCACCGTGATTGGCGTGGTCGGCACCTTGATCGGCGGCGTGCTGGGGGTGATTGCGGCCCTGAACGTGAGTGAGCTGGTGGGCTGGCTGGAGCGGGTGAGCGGGCAGCATATCTTCAGTTCGGATGTGTATTTTGTCAGCAACCTGCCTTCGGAGCTGCAAGGTGGGGATGTGTTGCTGATTTGCTCGGCGGGGTTTGTGTTGAGCTTCTTGGCGACGATTTACCCGGCGTATCGGGCGGCGAAGATTGAGCCGGCGCACGCCCTCAGGTATTCGTAACCCGCTCGTTCCCACGCTCTGCGTGGGAACGCCTCACCGGACGCTCCGCGTCCGCTGTTAGGACGCAGAGCGTCCCGGAATGCGTTCCCACGCGGAGCGTGGGAACGATCAGCAGTCTCCCTTGGGCAACTTGATCACAAACCTTGTCCAGCCCGCCTGCGACTCACAATAAATCCTGCCGCCATGCGCCCGCACAATCGACTGGGTGATCGCCAACCCCAGCCCGGCATGTTCACTGCTGCCTGCGCGCCTCGACGGGTCGGCTCGGTAGAAACGGTCAAACAGCCTCGGCAGTAACGACGCAGGAATGCCTTCCCCGCTGTTCTCAACCGTCAGTGTCACGCCACTCTCGATCCGCACCCGCACTTCACCGCCCGGTGGGGTAAACCGCAGCGCGTTATCCAGCAGATTCGACAAGGCCCGGCGCAACATACCGCGATCGCCCATCGTCTGGGCGGTGCCTTCGCGCACCAGCGTCACCTGTGCGTCCTCCGCCAGCAGGGTAAAGAACTCCAACAGTGCGTCGACCTCATCGCCCAAATCCAGAGCTTCTCGGCTGGGCATCAGCAAGCCGTGGTCAGCTTTGGCCAGGTACAGCATGTCGTTGACCAGTTGCGCCATCCATTGCAGCTCTTCCAGGTTGCTGTGCAGCGCCTCGCGGTAATCCTCCAGCGGGCGTGGCTGGGTGAGGATGACCTGGGTCTGGGTCAGCAAGTTGGACAGCGGTGTGCGCAGTTCGTGGGCAATATCTGCGCTGAAGGCGGACAGGCGCTGGAACGCATCATCGAGGCGGGCCAGCATGGCGTTGACGGCCTGGGCCAGTTCCGCGAGCTCCACCGGCATTTGTTCTTGGGGTAAGCGTTGCGTGAGGGAGTGGGCGGAGACACTGGCGGCCACTTCGCCCATGCGCCGCAGCGGTCGCAAGCCACTGCGCGCAGCCCAGGCGCCGAGCAGGGCAGTGGCCAGGGCCGAGAGGCCGACGGTCAGCCAGATCAAGCGTTGCATGCGTTGCAGAAAGTGCTGGTGGTGGGTGATGTCGAGGATCAGGGTCAGTTGTGGCGAATCCAGTTGGCTGGGCGTCAAGGGCGCGATGAATACGCGATAGTCGGTGCCTGCGTATTGCAGGCTGTGCAGGCCGGGTGCTTGGGGCAAGGGAAGGTGTGGCGCGCCGTCCAGCCAACGTTGCCCAGCTCCGGTGATGCGCAAGGCGAGGTCGGGCTGGTGATCGAGTTCGGCGCGCAGTTGAGGGGTTTGCCGGGCGAGGTCTTCCGGTGAGGCGACACCCTGCAAGGTGCTGCGCAGGGCCACCAGTTTGCTTTCGAGCTGTTGCTGGTCCAGCTCCATGAAATGCGCCTCGCTGGCCCGGTTGAACAACACCCCGGCGATCAACGAGACCACCGCCGTGCAGGCGGCAAACAGCAGCGCCAGGCGGCTGGTCAGGGACAGGCGCTTGATCACGTGAACCGTTCCTCCAACACGTAACCCATGCCGCGCACGGTGTGGATCAGCTTATTGGGGAAATTGTCGTCGACTTTCAGGCGCAGGCGGCGAATGGCGACTTCGATGATGTTGGTGTCGCTGTCGAAATTCATGTCCCACACCTGGGAGGCGATCAGCGTCTTGGGCAGCACTTCGCCCTGGCGGCGTAGCAGCAGCTCCAGCAAGGCGAACTCCTTGGCGGTGAGGTCGATGCGCTGGCCGCTGCGCTCGACACGGCGGCGGATCAAGTCCAGGCTCAGGTCGGCCAGTTGCAGCGTGGTCTCCTGCGGCATGCTGCTGCCACGGCGCAACAAGGTGCGCACCCGCGCCAGCAGTTCGGAAAATGCGAAGGGTTTGACCAGATAATCGTCGGCGCCCAGCTCCAGGCCATGTACTCGGTCTTCTACGGCATCGCGAGCGGTGAGGAATAGCACCGGGATGTCCAGGCCGCCACTGCGCACCGCCTGCAGGATTTGCCAGCCATCGCGGCCGGGCAGCATCACATCGAGGATCAACAAGTCATAGTCGCCCGTCAGCGCCAAGTGCTGGCCACTGGTGCCGTCGGCCACCAGTTCGGTGGTAAAGCCCGCTTCGGCCAGGCCCTGGCGCAGGTAATGACCGGTTTTGGGTTGGTCTTCGACGATCAGCAGTTTCATATCGGGCTCTTGATAGGGGCTATGTAGGAGCGAGCTTGCCCGCGAAAAACGCCAACGGTAACGCGGGCTGTCAGGCTTGACGCGTTGTGCTCAAGCCCTTCGCGAGCAAGCTCGCTCCTACAAAAAACATTGGGCTTTATACCGTGCTCGTCAGGGGATGGGCGCAAGCTGACAAAGTTGTAATCTAGCAGTCAGCTGGCTGGCAGCGAGGCCATCTTAAAGTGTTGCCCAAGCTGGGTACCTATTTTGGAGAGTGAAAGATGGCGTTGCGTACACCTCTGTTATTGGCAGGCTGCCTGCTGGCGTTGAGTTTCAATGCCCTGGCAGATGCGACTCACACCTACGCGTTCGGCCAGCCGGCCCCGGCGGATAAAGCCACGCGCACCGTTGAAGTCACGCTGCGGGACATTACCTTTGAGCCCAAGTCCCTGGACGTAAAAGCCGGTGAAACCGTGCGCTTTGTGCTGGTCAACAAAGGCCAGTTGCTGCATGAGTTCAACCTGGGAGACGCGGCCATGCATGCCGCCCACCAGAAAGAGATGTTGCAGATGCAAGCCAGTGGAATGCTCACCGCTACCGGCATGGGCAAGATGGATCACAGCGCCATGGGCCACGGCGACATGGGCGGCATGAAGCACGACGATCCCAACAGTGTGTTGGTGGAGCCGGGCAAGACGGCCGAGCTGACCTGGACGTTCAAGCAGGCTACAGGCCTTGAGTTTGCCTGCAACCTGCCCGGGCATTACCAGGCGGGCATGGTCGGCAAACTGACCGTTGAGTGAGGCGTTTGTTAAGGGCGGGAGCAAAGGCTGGTAGACTGGCGCGGTTTATTTAGCCAGGTTTCCGCCATGCATCCCGCAGCCGAACATTCGCCGCTGGGCAAGTCCAGTGAATACATCAGCACTTACACGCCTTCGTTGTTGTTCCCGATTCCACGCGCCGCCAAGTGGGCCGAGCTGGGCCTGAGCGCCGAGACCCTGCCTTACAAGGGCGTGGACTTCTGGAACTGCTTCGAACTGTCCTGGTTGTTGCCCTCGGGCAAGCCGGTGGTGGCCATCGGTGAGTTCAGCATTCCGGCCGACTCGCCGAACATCATCGAGTCCAAGTCGTTCAAGCTGTACCTCAACTCGCTGAACCAGACCGCGTTTGCCGATACGCAAAGCCTTGAAGCCACCTTGCGCACCGACCTCAGCTCTGCGGCCGGCAAGCCAGTGAGCGTGCGCATTCGCAGCCTGGCCGACATCGAGGCAGAAGGCGTGATGGCGTTGCCGGGCGTGTGCATTGACGGCCTGGATATCAACGTCAGCAGCTACGAACACCCACGCCCGGAACTGCTGCGTTGCGATGATTCGCGCGTGGTGGAGGAGAGCGTGCACAGCCACCTGCTCAAATCCAACTGCCCGGTGACCAGCCAGCCTGACTGGGGCAGCGTAGTGGTGGAATACCGTGGTGCGGCGCTGGATCACGCCAGCCTGCTGGAATATATCGTCAGCTTTCGCCAGCATTCGGACTTTCATGAACAGTGTGTGGAGCGGATCTTCCTGGACTTGCAGCGCTTGCTCAAGCCGGAGAAGTTGACCGTGTATGCACGGTATGTGCGTCGGGGTGGGTTGGATATCAATCCGTATCGCAGCACTGAGAACACCCAGTTCCTGAACGTGCGGCTGGCGCGTCAGTAAGCCTTCATACAAAAAACTGTGGGAGCTGGCTTGCCTGCGATTGCGATTTTTCAGTCCTTCATCAAGTGACTGATACACCGCTATCGCCGGCAAGCCAGCTCCCACATTTGGTTTTGTGTTTGGCTTGGGCTCGGGTTAGATGCCGATATTGCCAAGGGTCAGCACGATATTGCGCAACGTCCCGGCAATGCCTGGATGGTCCAGTTCAAAACCTTCCACTGCCCGGTTCACATCGTCAGCGATGCTGGGCGTCTGGGTGGCCGGTTCCATTTCCAACTGGACTTCGAACTTGGCGATCAACTCTTCCAAGGCTTGACGTTTCTCGGCGGGCAACTCGGGATGGTTCTCCAGTTGCTCACGCACAATATCGGCCTGCTGTTGTAACTTCTCGCGATCAGGCATGACGTTCTTTCCTTTTATCGATAGGCACTGGCATAGACCGCGGCGCACGGCGAAAGGTCTACGGGCTGACCTGTAGATTAATCCACTGGGGCCAACTGTGCATGATCTCGATCAGGGCTTCTCGCCCTTGAGCTGGCGCAGGCGGATGTCGGCCAGGCAGGTGCCGAGTTCGCCGAGGTGGTCGATCACCGAATGCACACCCAGGCCATAGAGCGCCACCGTGGCCTTGCCGCGCTTGTGTTCGCGTTGCTGCTCGGTCAGCGCCTGCCATTGCCGGGGCGACAGGCCGCAGAGCGAACCGCAGGAGGCCAGGCCGATGGTCCACAAACCGGCATTCAGGCCCGATTGCAGCAGACGCGGCTCGCCGCTGACCAGTACGCAGCCTTCCAGACGTTCGATGTTCAACTCCATCAGCGCTTGCCAGCAGGCGTGGGGCGCAGGCCAGCGAATGGAGGAGGGCGAGGCGGCCTTGAGCCAGCCCGGCAGGCCGGCGCAGAGTGGCGCGGTCACGGCGGGAGGCAGTTCGTCCAGCCAGGCGCAGGGCACGCCTTGTTCTTTGAGACTGCGCAGGATTTTCAATGCGCCTGGCGTGGCCTCGGCGTCGGCGCAAGGTGAGTCGGTGCGCGCCAGGGAACCAAAATCCACCAGGCAGCCACTCAGGCCAAATAACACGGCGGTCAATGAGGGGGCGGCGGCGACGGCAATCTCGGCGTGTGGCATCTGAACGTCCCTGAAATAGCTGCCACGCTATCGGGGCGGCATGACAAGGGGATGACACTGTCGGTATTTGTAGGAATTTTGTGCATTTTCCCTAAGACGATTCTAGGTAGCTGCCTAAATCGACACTTCCGTCATATACTGACAGCCTTATTCAGGGCATAGCGCCCATGACAGACCATTCAAGGAGCAAAAGCTATGCGCTGGAGCCAGTACTTCGCTCAGCTATCGGTGTGTGCCACCATCCTGTTGGCACCTTTCGCTGCCCAAGCGGCCTCGGAAGATGACCCGTGGGAAAGTGTCAACCGCCCCATCTTCACCTTCAACGATACCGTTGACACTTATGCCCTCAAGCCAATCGCCCAGGGCTATCAGTTCGTCACCCCACAATTTGTGCAGGACGGCGTTCACAACTTCTTCCGCAACATCGGTGACGTCGGCAACCTGGCCAACAACGTGCTGCAACTCAAGCCGCACAATGCAGGCGTCGACACCGCCCGCCTGTTGGTCAACACCACATTTGGCGTACTGGGCTTTATTGACGTCGGCACCAAAATGGGGCTGCAGCGCAGCGACGAAGACTTCGGCCAGACCCTCGGCTACTGGGGCGTGGGCAGTGGCCCGTACGTGATGATCCCGTTGCTGGGCCCAAGCACCTTGCGTGATGCGCCGTCCAAATACGTCGACAGCTACACCCAACCGTACCGCTACATGAACGATATCGGCTGGCGTAACAGCACCTTCGGCCTCAACGTCGTTGACGTGCGCGCCAGCCTGCTCGACAGCGAGAAGCTGATCAGCGGCGACAAGTACACCTTCATTCGTAACGCTTACCTGCAGAACCGCGAGTTCAAGGTCAAGGACGGCAAGGTCGTTGACGACTTTTAAGCTGTGACGTTTTGAAATGAAAAAGGCGACCTTTGTAAGGTCGCCTTTTTTGTGCGCGCTGATCGTTCCCCACGCTTCGCGTGGGAACGCATCCCGTGACGCTCCGCGTCACCCTTGCGCAGGGGCTGGATGCTGCGTTAGCGCATTTTCAGAATCTTGAGGCCCAGATGCTGGTCATCGCCTACTGCCTTGGTCCACACCACCTCGGTATCCGCTTCAAGACCCCTGAGCGCAGCGTGTTCTGAATCAATGCGCACGGTCAGCAGGTCACCCACCGTGAACTGGCGAGGTGCCTGCACTTGCATGCCGGAACTGGAGAGGTCCACGCAGGTACCGGCGATCTCCTGCCCGGCATGGATCAAAGACACATCGGCATCTATTCGCATGCGGATGAAATCGCGTTTTTCGGCGTAGTCGCGCTCGTGTTCGCTCACAGCATCCATCCTTACTTTGCGTTGTGGTTGTGAGGGTTCTTATAACTCCCGGTGATTTGCGGTGTAAAGACGCCCGGCGACCATCGGCATGAGCTTGAAACCCCTCACGGATGGGAGTACCGTCTGCGCCTTAGAAGGGCACCTCTGCTTTACCGTTGTGCATGGGCCAAATCCCAATGCTTTGTAGGACAGAGAGGCTAGAAAGCGAATCCAGTACGTGAGCCCGGCCATTGCCGAGCCGCCTACGCCAACCTAATTCTGGCGCCGTTTGCCCACATGCAAAAAACCAGTGCCACGCTGCTGATAATCGATGACGACGAAGTAGTGCGCGCGAGCCTCGCGGCCTACTTGGAAGACAGTGGCTTCAGCGTCCTGCAGGCCAGTAATGGCCAACAGGGTCTCCAGGTATTCGAGCGCGACAAGCCCGACCTTGTGATCTGCGACCTGCGCATGCCCCAGATGGGCGGCCTGGAGCTGATTCGCCAGGTGACCGACCTTGCCCCGCAAACGCCGGTGATTGTCGTGTCCGGTGCCGGTGTCATGAACGATGCCGTTGAAGCCTTGCGCCTGGGCGCCGCCGATTACCTGATCAAGCCCCTGGAAGACCTGGCCGTGCTGGAGCACTCGGTGCGCCGCGCCCTGGACCGTGCACGCCTGCTCCTGGAAAACCAGCGCTACCGCGAAAAGCTCGAGACCGCCAACCGCGAACTCGAAGCCAGCCTGAACCTGCTGCAGGAAGACCAGAACGCCGGGCGCCAGGTGCAGATGAACATGCTGCCGGTGAGCCCCTGGACGATTGACGAGTTCAAGTTTGCCCACCAGATCATCCCGTCGTTGTACCTGTCGGGTGATTTCGTCGACTATTTCCGCGTCGATGAGCGCCGCGTGGCGTTCTACCTGGCCGACGTTTCCGGCCACGGCGCGTCTTCGGCTTTTGTCACCGTGTTGTTGAAGTTCATGACCACACGGCTATTGTTCGAGTCCAAGCGCAATGGCACCTTGCCGGAGTTCACCCCCTCCGAGGTGCTGGGCCACATCAACCGGGGCCTGATCAGCTGCAAGCTGGGCAAGCACGTGACGATGGTCGGCGGCGTGATCGACGAAGAAACCGGTCTTTTGACCTACAGCATTGGCGGTCACCTGCCGATGCCTGTTTTGTACGCTCCTGACAGTGTGCGCTACCTGGAAGGGCGTGGCCTGCCCGTAGGCTTGTTTAACGAAGCCACCTACGAAGACCACATCCTGGAACTGCCGCCGACCTTCAGCCTGACGCTGATGTCCGACGGTATTCTGGACCTTCTTCCAGAGCCTACACTCAAAGAGAAAGAAGCCGCCTTGCCCCAAAAGGTCAAGTCGGCGGGCGGCAGCCTGGATGGCCTGCGGCAGGTTTTTGGATTGGCCACGCTAGGGGAGATGCCGGATGATATCGCCCTATTGGTGTTGAGCAGGAATCTTTGATGAGTACCGGAAGAATCCAATTCGCCGAGCAAGACGGGACCTTCGTCCTGAAATTTGTCGGTGAAGTGCGCCTGACCTTGTGTTCGGCCCTGGATGCGACGATTGAGCGGATCTTCACAGCGCTGAACTTCTCGGCGATCGTGATCGACCTGACCGAAACGCGCAGCATCGATAGCACCACCCTGGGCCTGTTGGCCAAATTATCCATTCTGTCGCGGCAGAAGGTCGGCCTGTTGCCGACCGTGGTCACCACCCACGAAGACATCACCCGTCTGTTGCAATCCATGGGCTTTGACCAGGTGTTCAACATCGTTGACCGCCCCATCCCGTGCCCGGAATGCCTCACCGACCTGCCGTCGCAAGACCAGTCCGAAGAGATCGTACGGGTCAAGGTGCTGGAAGCGCACAAGATCCTCATGGGCCTCAACGAGTCCAATCGCGAAGCCTTCCACGACCTCGTCAACGCCCTAGAGCGCCACTGACAGCCTCCCTGTTGAAACACATTCCCCTGTGGGAGCTGGCTTGCCTGCGATTGCGCAGTGTCAGTCGATGAAGTGTTGGCTGGCCCACCGCTATCGCAGGCAAGCCAGCTCCCACATCGGACGGCGGTGACACCGACGCACAAAAAAGGGCGACACCCTCACAGGTGCCGCCCTTTTTGCCGCTATCTGCCTTTACAGCTTGGCCGACAACAACGCCTCCAGCTTCTCTTGGTCCCGAGCAAACTGACGAATCCCCTCCGCCAGCTTCTCAGTCGCCATCGCGTCCTCGTTGGACTCCCAACGGAACTGCGCTTCAGTCATATGCACACGGGCCTCACCGGCATGGCCTGGCGCCAATTTGCGCTCCAGCTTGCCTTCATCGGCTGCCAGCTTCTCCAACAGGTCCGGGCTGATGGTCAGGCGATCACAACCGGCCAGTTCCTCGATCTGGCTGAGGTTACGGAAGCTCGCACCCATCACTACTGTTTTGTAGCCGTTAGCCTTGTAGTAGTTATAGATGCGCGTCACCGACTGCACGCCCGGGTCATCGGAACCGGTGTAGTCGTTGCCGTTGGCCTTCTTGTACCAGTCGTAGATACGGCCCACGAACGGCGAAATCAGAAACACACCCGCTTCCGCACAGGCAACGGCCTGGGCGAAGGAGAACAGCAGCGTCAGGTTGGTCTGGATGCCTTCTTTTTCCAGCTTCTCGGCGGCACGGATGCCTTCCCAGGTGGAGGCGATCTTGATCAGCACGCGATCGCGGCTAACGCCGGCTTTGTCGTACAGGTCGATCAGACGATGCGCACGCTTGAGAATGGCGGCCTCGTCAAATGACAGACGCGCATCCACCTCAGTGGAAATACGGCCCGGCACTACTTTGAGAATTTCTTGACCCACCGCCACCGCAAAGCGGTCACTGGCCAGGCCCACATCGCCGTTGCAGTCCTGCACGCACTCATCCAGCAGCTTGGCATAGCCAGGGATCGACGCAGCCTTGAGCAGCAGGGAAGGGTTGGTGGTAGCGTCTTGTGGCTTGAGCTTGGCGAGAGTGGAAAAATCGCCGGTATCGGCTACGACGGTGGTGAATTGCTTGAGTTGTTCCAGCTTGGAAGTCATGGGCGTGCTCTGTCCTGTGGGTCTAGTGACATTACCCGAGCGCTGGCAGGCGCTCAAGGGCGCAAATGCGTTAGGTCGTTTGCGAGGGCAATAACCTGGAAACGGCCGTTTGAATCACCGGCCGTGGTGCTCAATTGGAGGGCAAAATCGCAGCTAGGTTCAACTGGATTCCACCCGTCCTGCGCCACTGGTTTCAAGCCAGTTGATAGAGGAAATATCAATGTTTTGAAGTTGTGAAAAGTTTATTTTCCAGCTCTTTAGTTGTTGCTGTTTTTACTTGTGCTATACCTGGCTGGCAAGCGCTAACTTGGGCCGATAAAAACTCTGATGACATAACTGTCCGCGGCGAAGTGTGTGCGTCTGTGCATTAAAATCTGCTGGTTCGTTAGTTTGAAAGCAAAGGAGAGATGTAATGAAACGGAATATATCAACACTATTCGCCGCCCTGGGTTTTATTTGTTCAACAACGGTATTTGCCGATGTGACGGTACAGCAGGCCCTCAGCGCCGGTTGTTACGATACCCAGGAAATGCGTGGCATCATTGACACTGCCAAGGCAGGTAAACCCATGGGGAGCCGCACCCTGGAAAAGGAAAACGAACTGACCTCATCCTACGGCGGCAAGATCACCGATACCAGAGTGACTGCGCCTGCCACCTGGGTATACCGCGCGTATGAGAGCGCGGACACCAACAATTGGCACGTCCAGAAACTCAAGGCCGGGGTGATCTACTCCAAGGCGCAGAATGACCTGGATAAATACCTAAGGGACGGTGGCACACCCGAAAAGTACTGGGCCATCGATGGGCCTGACCTACACGCGCTGGGTTTTAACGGTGCCACCTACACGACAATGCGACTGCTCGCCTTACAGTCCAGCGACACCCCGAAAAGTCAGTTCGTGAGTTTTGCACTGGACTACGCCACCACCGGAACCTTTGGAGACGCCGTGTATGCACTGCAAGTAAACCCGAACTCACCCATTCTGGGGTTGGTTAACTGCAAAACGCCAGGCGGTGAAGTTCAATTTCAAATACTCGGCGGCACCACATTCAACACGCTTTACCGAAAAGTCAGGACCGATAAAGATTGGAAAAGGTATAACCGCGACACCGACCAATGGGTAACGGTGCCCAAAGGAACAGTGCCGGAAAACTAAGCAACAGTGCAGCAAGGGCCGGCAGCACCTGCCGCGCCCTTGCAATCACCGCTAAATATGTGGGAGCTGGCCTGCGATAGCGCCGGTACACCCAGTGAGCACTTACCTGACACTCACCAGGCAAAAATGTGGGAGCTGGCTTGCCTGCGATAACGTCGGTACGCCCAATGAGCATCTACCTGACACTCGACCAATCACCGCCCCTCCAACAACGTCCCCGCCTGATCCAGCAACGCCAACGGATCCGCCGCCTTATGAATATCCACCGACAACAACTGCCTGAACTTGCGCGCCCCTGGAAACCCCGTGCCCAACCCCAACACATGCCGAGTAATGTGATGCATCGTCCCACCACTGGCCAAATGCTCAGCAATATAAGGCCGCAACTGCGCCAACGCCTCCGCCCGGCTAATCACCGGCGCCTCACTGCCAAACAACCGCTGGTCCACCTCCGCCAACAGATACGGATTGTGATAAGCCTCCCGCCCCAGCATCACCCCATCAAACGTCTGCAAATGCTCCTGGCACTGCTCCAGCGTCTTGATCCCACCATTGAGATTAATCTCCAACTCCGGAAAATCCTGCTTCAACTGCGCCGCCACGTCATAACGCAACGGCGGAATGTCCCGGTTCTCCTTGGGCGACAACCCCTCCAGAATCGCAATCCGCGCATGCACGGTAAAACTGGTGCAACCGGCGTTCTTCACCGTCCCGACGAAGTCACACAACTCGGCATAACTGTCCCGACCATTGATGCCGATACGGTGCTTCACCGTCACCGGAATCGACACCGCATCGCGCATGGCCTTCACACAGTCCGCCACAAGGGCAGGGTGCGCCATCAGGATCGCGCCGATCATATTGTTCTGCACCCGGTCGCTGGGGCAGCCGACGTTCAGGTTCACTTCGTCGTAACCCGCGGCCTCGGCCATACGGGCGCAGGCGGCCAGATCAGCCGGAACACTGCCGCCTAATTGCAGCGCCAGCGGGTGCTCGGCTTCGTCATGGCGCAGGAAGCGGTCGTGGTCGCCGTGGAGGATTGCGCCGGTAGTGACCATCTCGGTGTAGAGCAGGGCGTGTTTGGAGAGCAGGCGCAGGAAGAACCGGCAGTGGCGGTCGGTCCAATCCATCATGGGGGCAACACTAAAGCGCCGAGACAGCGTGGGCCTTGCGTTTACGGGGCTAAAGGTCTGTTTATCTAGCATTTTACTCAACGTGTTCTTGGCGTGTTTTGGGGTGTTTTCAGGCGTTTTTCAGGTCTCGGTGGTACGATGTACCACTTCAAAACTGGCGCGTACCACTTTCAATATGGCGACTATCAGGGCAAGAAAACTGGCGGATGGGACTGTGAGCTACACGGCACAGATCCGCATCAAGCGCGACGGAGTGCAAGTCTACCAAGAGAGCCAGACCTTCGCCCGAAAACAGGCCGCCCAGGCGTGGGCACGCAAGCGCGGCTCGGAGCTGGATGAACCTGGTGCGATCGAGCGCGCAAACCGAAAGGGCGCCACGCTCAAAGAAATGACTGATCGCTACCTGGTCGAAGTGGAGAAAGCCAAGCCGCTGGGCAAGACCAAGCGCGCCACACTCAATGCGATTGGCGAAACTTACCTGGGCAAGTTGACCGATACGGATATCAACACCCAGTGCCTGGTCGATTATGCACTTTGGCGGATGAGCGGGGAGGGCGGTGGCGTTCAGCCCCAAACCGCTGGCAATGACCTGGCGCACCTCGGTGCGGTGCTGGCAATTGCCAAAGACGCATGGGGCTACCAGGTCGATCCGCTCGCCATGGGCGGTGCGCGGCGTGTATTACGCAAGCTGGGCTACAATTTGAAAAGCCGTGAGCGTGACCGCCGACCGACATTGGATGAGCTGGGACGGGTGCTGACGCACTACCAGGCCATGCAGGAGAGGCGCCCGACCGTCATAAATATGCTGAAGGTCGTGGGCTTCGCCCTGTTCTCCACGCGCCGGCTCGATGAAATAACCCGAATTCGCTGGGCAGACGTCGACGAGGCCGGCCAGCGGGTGCTGGTGCGCGACATGAAAAACCCAGGGCAGAAGATCGGCAACGATGTTTGGTGTTACCTGCCGGACGAGGCGTGGCACATCCTCCAGACGATGCCGGAGGCCGGCGAAGACATCTTCCCCTACAGCCCTGAGTCGATCTCCACGTCCTGGACGAAAGCCTGCAAGTTTTTGACCATCGCGGATCTGCACTTCCACGACCTCCGGCATGAAGGTGTCAGCCGCCTGTTCGAAATGGACTGGGATATTCCGCGTGTGGCGAGCGTTTCCGGCCACAGGGATTGGAATTCAATGAGGCGTTACACCCACCTTCGCGGTCGGGGCGACCGCTATGTGGGCTGGGAGTGGCACGAAAAGATTCTGAGGGCGCCCGTCCAACTGGGCGCCGCATCGCAGAAGTGGCTCAAACGGCGTGTTTTATCCCGTTGAGCTGGTTGTGCTCTTTAACTGCTGCTGCGCGTTGCAGGTCCAGGTACGCGGCCAGATCGGTGAGATGGACGCCCCTGGCCGACTTCTGGCTGGGCTCCAGGCGGGTGATGGGCAACTTGATCTGACCGCTCATCACCTTGCGCTGGAACATGTCCGGCGTCAGGTGCGTGAAATAATCACGGCACACCAGCTCCAAAGAGATGACCGCCTGGCCGTCGTACTGGGCCATCAGGATAAAGGCTGTGTTCATGGCTGTTGCTCCAGCTGAGCGGAGGTCATATCTATCAGCTTGCGATAACCCGCGTCGTACAGCGCTTCAGCGCTTTGCGTGATGGTCAGGCAAGCACCTA
Organism: Pseudomonas sp. WS 5503; assembly: GCF_012985385.1. NCBI lineage: Bacteria > Pseudomonadati > Pseudomonadota > Gammaproteobacteria > Pseudomonadales > Pseudomonadaceae > Pseudomonas > Pseudomonas sp. WS 5503. The sequence goes on along the minus strand of NZ_JAAQWI010000001.1, from coordinate 351,083 downwards.
CAAACGGATTTAAGACTTTTACCAAGTCATCAACTCCCTTTTTCCGCTGGGCTGCGGCCTCATCAGCAGTCAAGGGGCGACAGTGTGCCGTCATATCGTGTCCGATTTCGTGCCAATACGCGTGCCAATACGCGGCAAGCTCCGTATCCGTAGTTTGGTCTTCGATGTGCCGGCCGGAAAAGATTGCCCACGCAATCGGTTCGCTGAAATATCGAAGAATGGCTTGCTGCGCAGCGGTCCAGCACCGCCAGTAAGGCTCCAGATCTGACGCGTCGTTGTATCCTTCGCCATTCCAGTGCGCGCTAATCTTGGCAATCGGTAAGCCAAGCGTCGACGCGACATAGGCTTCGAAGTCTTTGCGGGCATTTTCTGCAACTGTACTCATAGCTTAACCTCCTGCTGAGCCACGCTCAGGGCCATCGCTACCGGCTGAGCCTTATGTTCTGCCGGTTTTGCTCCAGCGCCCTGGATCTCGCAGATGAACCGATGTCGCTTCCGATTGGGTGCAGTCAGTGCCTCGGTCAGACCTGGTAAGACGTTGGCGCACTGCTCGTAGGCGTCAGGCCCGCTCCAGCTATCTGTCTTCACAACTTGGCAATCCGTGCGAGTCGCATCCGCGCACAGGTAAAGCAGGAGAAATACGGTCATACCGCCTCCTGCAGCTCTAGGCGGGGATTAACCGGCGTTGGGCTGATGACGGATGCCATACCCATGACTCGCATATCACGATCATTCAGAGCCGGAAGCTGGTCCTCGGCCGGAGTAGATGGGAACAAGTGGTTGGCTTGTACGAACGCCGAGAAGGCGTCGTCGAAGTGAGCGGCGAGTGCTTTACGTAACGTGTCGTAGTGAAGCTCAAACTCAATAGCTTCTGACGGCGAGACTTCCACGCCAATTTTCTTGACCCTTCCCTTGCTGATATAGAGGCCGGGCGAGTCGGAGTCGCAGACCTTTGACATGATTTGCGCGGCCAGCTTTCGGTCGTACTTGGTTGATAAGGGAAACCAACGAATCTCGCGGCGGTCGTCGACCAGGTCGTCAATGCTCATTCCGTGACGCGCTAGGAGCTTTTCAAGCATTCGTTGGGCGTTGTCCTTTTCGCCACCTTCGCCTCGCTGTGCGAGGGCAAGCAACTTGCGTAGCTTGGCCTCAACTTTCGCATTGTCGCCGTGGGTTTTTGGTGCTTGCATGGTGCTTCTCCTTTCAGGCAGTGGGGGAGTTGCAGCTCCCCGTGTCCCGCCTGTGTGGGGTATCAATGCGCGTATCGACGCGGTTTGTTTTGTTTGGCAGCCTCACGCTCGGCCATGAAAGCCGCCCACTCCGCCGTTTTGGTCTGCTGGCGGATACGGCTACAGAGCTGGTGTTTGCGTGTGGAGCGGGCATTGCCGCAGATATCGCAACGACTGGGCAGGTCAAGCCGATGGCTTGCCATGGTTGGGCGCTCGCGTTCAGGGCTGGCGTGTTCAGGCATTTGCCACCTCAATCGCCTTCAATTTTGCAAAGCGCGCGGTTTCGTATTCGCTGGCCAGGATCTCTACTGCACCGTCGATCCACCCGCTTGTTGGTTGGCCCGCCGCGACCAGGGCGTCGTGCTCGGCTTTGTTGATTTGAAAGCCCAGGTGGAAATAAGCGACGTCGTTGAGTTCAAACTTGATACCGCCACACAACCAGAGGTTGCCGGTATTAATGCCAAGCCGATCCCAGTAGTCGCTTCCACTCAAGCGTCCGGGGCAATGCTCATTCCACTGAGCGATAAGGCGCTCGTGTTCCGTTCGAATCGCCGCTCGATTCTCTTTTGAAATGCCTTTGCCAGGCTTCGCAGCCGCACGCAGTGAGCGATAGCCGTGGTCATCAGGACGACACCAGTGCACATCCAGATCCGTGCCGCCGCTGAGTTTCACGCCGCCGGCGTAGTTGGAGTCAACGTCGCGCATTGGAGCGACCTTGCCGCCGAACATGGAACCAAGAACGTTCAGTTGGGCTAGGAAAATCGCCTTCTGAGCGTAGAAGTCGCGGACAATCGAAACGGTCGTGGGCTCGTTGGACCTGTAGAAGAAGTCAGCCATGATCACTGCCCTCCCATGAGCATGCGCGTCAGCGCATTGGGCTGGTCGGCGGGCGTCAATTTGCTCAGCGGCTGCGTGGTGGTTCGGCCATTGGCACCGCGCAATGTCGCGATATCGCCAGTGATTGCCTCGATTACGGCTTTGCGGGCGCTGAAACGGTAGCTACGACCACCACCACTGATGGCGACGTAACTGACCTTGTCTCCGACAGCCAGCGGCGTTGTGGTAGCCTCTGCGATGCCGCCTTGGGGTTGATTCACTTGCATGGTGCTTCTCCTTTGGGTGGTCGGTGGCGAGGGGTTGCAGCCCTTCGCCACCACCTTCTTACTGGCTTTCGCCGGTTGGTTTTTGCTTCCGCACCAGGTGCAGCAGCAGGTTTTCAAACTCAACAACTTCATCAGTTGCTGACTGCCATTCTAGGACTGCCTGGATCTGTTCCCGGCTGCACTCCAGCGCCAGGATCTCTTCATTGTTAGCCGCTTGAACCTCCAGGATCGCGACCAGACCGGCTGGGTCGTAGGCTTCGGCGTGAACGATTTTTCCGGTCTCGCCAATCCAGTCCTTAAGGCCTTTCAGAAGCCTGAGCCGGACTGTTTCCCCCTTCTGGCCGTCACCGGTGATGACTTGTACGTGCATGGTGCTTCTCCTTTGGGTGGCAGGCGTTGCAGCGCCAAAACCGATGATTTCAGAACTGAACGAAATCGGTTTCGACGATGTATCGAACCGCGCTCAATGAATTGAGGCGTTGTTCACTGGTGAGGTTGAGCAGCAAGCTGAGAGCGTCCACAAGCGCCATCAACTGCCCACCATTTTTGGCTGCACGCACGGTCAATTGATGGCCGTGTTCATCAAGCAGCGATGCCGTGTAGGCGGGCGCGAGCTTATTGAAGGTGCTGACTATCTGGTCTTCACGCTGTGCTACGGCCTGGCCGAAAGCCCCCGCTTGTTGGGCGGTGAGTTGACTCAGGGCAGAAGCGCTCTTCTGGCTTTCTGTAGTGTGAGCAATGCCGAGATGAATATGGGCAATGCGACTTTCGAAGACTTCGCTGCACTGGATGGGCTGGCTGCTAACGATTGTTAGAGCACCTCGAAAGTACGTTGTTTGCGATCCGCTCTGCAGGGCGTGCCGGGTGGTGCCGCCGCTGTTGTACAAATCGCGGAGTTCGTCCCAGTCGAAAGTTGATTCAGCATTTGATACCGATTCGAAAATAACGACGGGCTTACTCGCGTCGAACAGAGCGCGCGTACGACCAGCCGGCGTCGCATATTCCGGCGAACAGGCCGTGAACTCTTCCTCGCCGAGGAGTTTCCAGAGGTAGCTGATAAGGAAGGTTTTGCCGCTACCCGCTGCGCCTTCGACGTACAGAAAGGGGAAGCTATGATGATCTGCACGGATTCGACCGGCGTGTAGCGCGCCAAGCCACCAGGCCATTGCGACAACCCCTTTCGTGCCAAAAACGGTGTAAAAATCGTCAAATTGAATTTCTGCTTTCAGTTCGGTTTGCATGTTATTGCTCCTGTTGTTGCGGTGGTTACACGCCCTGGAATACCCAGCAGCGAATGGTTTTTGGTTTGTCGAAAGCGTCGAGCAGCCGGGCTGAGTTGACGGCTTTGTTCGACTCCAGAAACTTGGGTGACTTGCTGGTCTTGAGCAGGCGCTTCAGGTCGCTCAACGGCGGAACCTGCTGCCGCTTGTTTGCTGCCATCTCCACGAACTCGTTAAGGTTCACGGCGATCAGGCCATCACGACGGGCGTGGTTCAGAGCCCCTTTCTCGTCCATGCCATTCAGGAAGTTGTACAAGTCCCAAAACTCAGTGACGGTCGGGTGGTCGGCGTTGATTGCCTGCTGACGCTCCAGGGCCATGCGGCTGATTTCGGCGTGGGCGAGGGCTTTTCGGTGGTCGCCGAGCGGCACAACCCCGGCCAGTGCATCCACCAGGCTGCGCAGTTGGGCGTGGTTCTTGGCGATACGCACGGTGCGCACGCCAGGTTGGGCCAGCAGCTCCTGTTCGTAGCCGGAGGTGTTTTCTTCCATCAGCCGCATGGTTTCGTTTTCGCGCTGCAGCGCCTTGACCAGGAAGCCGCTGATGCTGTCCATCGGCATGCGCTCCAGCTGCTCGGCGTACTGCTTGGTTTCAGGCGTGTGGTGCTCGCGTGTCAGGTGGACGTGGCAGATCCGCTGCAGGATCGGCTCCGATGCGTTCACGGGATTGTTCTGCGCGATCAGCAGGGCGGCGCGAAACGGCGGTTCGTGGGTGTCGTTACCGTTGTTTTTCACACCCGTGGAGCGAACGCTACGGCCGTTGTAGGCGGTTTTCAGTTCGTCCCAATCGAAGTGTTTTACCGGCTGGCCTTCCTTCTGTTCACGCTCCGACTCGATCAGCACCACCGGCAGGTTGCTGACCTGCGAAAAGTTGCGCGCGCGGCTTGCGGGGGTAGCTTTGGACGGGTCGAAGCCTTCGTAATCAGTACGCCCTGCCGACTTCCATAGCAGTTCGACCAGGGTGGTCTTGCCCGAGCCGGCTTCACCCACAAGCTCCAGGAACATAAAAGATTTGTGGATCTGGCGGATCTGTTCGGCGTGCAGTGCGCCCAGCCACCAGGCAAGCACTACCAGGCCCTGTACGCCAAAGCAGCGCCAGTAAATGTCGAACCAACCTTCGTTGTAGGCGTTGAGGTCGGTGTTGATATGCAGGACCGGCGACTGGCTCTGCGACTTGATGCTCAGCTTGCCGAGATCAAAAAAATCTTCCTTGTTGCGCGCCTGCGCCTTGCCACCATGAAACGCCACGTCGTTGAAGACATAGGCGCCGTGGTCGCGGCTGTAGCCGATCCATTCGATGGTGTTGACGGCTTTCAGGCAGTCCAACTGGGGCGCCAAGATCCGTTTTAGTTGCTGGGCGCTGCCATCAAACCAAGCACCATTGGCGACGTTGAGCAGGCGATTCGAGAACTCAGACGATGACGTGAGTTGTTTGGCCGTGAACGTGCTCTTGATGGCAGCACCTTGTGGGCGCTCAATGCGGAAGTAATACCAGGCCTCGTCAGTCAGGTCGTTGCGCATGTAGTACAGCGCCTGGAAATTACAGTTAGCGATGCTGGTGACTGAACCGGATTGACGCAACGCTTTGTAACGGCGCTGTTCGTCGCTGAGCAACTGGTCTTCATGGCGTTCTGAACTTTCCAGATCGCTCATGGCGCGGTCGTACTTCTCAAGGTCCAGCCGAAACCAATACAGACGCTTGCGGAATGAGAAATGGAATTCCTTGCGCTCGTTGCGCACGTAGATCAGGAACGCTTTTTCTTCCGCCGAATCAGCCAATAGCAAATCGCCCTGATGGCGCGCTTCGTCAAGGTCCTGCTCGATCTGCTCGGCGCGCTTGTCATCGCCTTCGATCGACTTCCACCGCAGGTGCAGGTCGTTCCAATCGATCTTCTTGCCATTGGGCTGTGGGATCACTGCCGCCTTGCAGGTGAAGCCCAAATCGCGAGCTTCCTTCGCCCAGCGGCGCATGTTGGCCTTGGCTACGGGCTCGTTATCAAGCGCCCAAACCAGTACCGGCAGGCGTTTGTCCGCGTCGTGGCGTAGCTTGACCAGGGCCTTGAGCGAATCAATTGGGCATGGTGCGCTGGACATCATCGACACGGCCGATACGTCGTTATGCACCAACGCGATAGAGTCGAAGATGCCTTCGACTACAAACAGCTCGTCCACCTCGAGCAGGTCCACGCTCGGCGGGCACCACCAGACGCCTTTGTAACCGGGCTGACCTTCACCAGTCGGCCGGAAGCGCGCTTTCATCTTGCCGAACCGGTCAGGCCGATCTATCAAACGCTCCCAGTAGCCGCCTTTCTCAAGGGGGAAACGTACCGTGGCGCTGCCAATGTTCAGCCGGCCATCCCAGTAGTTGTCCTGGCTGAACCAACCAGCAATCAGCTCAAACTTGAAGCCCCGGGCAAACTCAAGGTAAGCGCGCGCCGTGGCAAGGGGGTTGTCGGGTGTCGACGGAGCGGTTTTGCTCCAGTCGTTGAACAGGTCGTCGTAGACATCCTTTACGTGAACACGGTGGTCGCACTTTTCCGGGCGTCCACATATCAGCGTCCAGGGCGAGTTGTAGAAGGTGTACAGGGTCTTCTGGCCGCAGGCCGGGCAAACACCCTTACGCATATAGTCGGTGCCGCGCATGTGCTTGAGCTGGTAATCCCGCTCAATGCGTTGGATGACGTCGGCGCGCAGCCTTTCTTTCATTTCCATCGTGGCTTACTTCGCTTCGTCGAGGCTGTGTTTAAGGGCGCCAATCAGGCTTTTTCGTGCGGCCAGCGCGGGGAAGGCCACCAGCAACGAGCCGTGCCGCAAACCCTCGGGGATCATGCGAAAGCGGTCGTCATACCAATGCTCGTTGAACAGCACCGCGTACTGCGCGCGCAGGTCCTGGAGCAGTGCCTCGGCCTGGGCGCGGGGCAGTTTTGCAGTGATGGCGATGTCGATTTCCATGGTCCACCTCGGATTGCGGGCAAAGCTCACCCAAACCCATTGGGAATGGGGTAGGGCGGGTGTTTAAAGGGAAGCGTTACTGAGGGTGTGGCTTGTGTACGGTGGCGCGCTGGTCGAGCAGTTTCTGCGGTAGAAACCGAGCCGAAACCAGGAAGCGTTGGTCCGCGAGAACATCCACCAGGTGGACACGGGTGCTGTCCGACCCACTGGCCCAGTCGACGCCAATCCAACGGCGCTTTTTGATCACCTGCAGTTCTGTCCAGGCGTTGTGAACAAGTTTCGGTGCCATGAACACGGGCACTTCCAACGCAAGGGTCAGATGGCGAATGCAGCGGTCGAACAACAGATCGGAATCGACCAGGTGTTCTGCCTCATGGCGTTGCAGGTATGCGAAAGCAGCGTGTTGCATGCTGCTGCGGTAGTCATGAGTTTGTTGATCAAGGTTCATCACGCACGCTCCATTTCGAGTTGCTCCAGCAGATCGGGTTGATCGTTTACTGTTTTCATTGCCTGGCGACGAATGACCGCATCGGCAACAGGCAAGCGCACAGCCGGGTTTGGCATACCGCTGGGGCTGAGTTCGTGGGTCATTTGAAATTCAGAACGCACCGACCAGCCGCAGGCTTCGTTCGTGCATTGGATGTAAGCGATACGTAGGAAAATGTGCTGGCCTTCGCTGGTGCGGATGCGCATACGACTTTGGCAGTGAGGGCAGACCAGCTTGTAAGTGCTCATAAACGGCGTCCTTTACAGCGCTTCCGCAGCTTCGTGGGCAATGTTCAACGGTGTGATTGCGTCACCGATGGCCAAGCGGATGTCAGTGCCAGAGCAGTCGTGATTGGTGGTGGCGACGATTTCTTTTAATGTGTTCAGTCGCTGTTGAGCGATCACCAGCAGATCCGATAGATGTTTTCTTTCTTCTTCAAGGATGTAAGTCATGGGTAATCACTCAAAAAGAGAAGTTGAACGCTTGCTGCAACGTTTGCAGGAGCGGAATGAAGCACTGGCGAAAGTCATGCGTGGTCGTGACGCGACAATGCTGACCGACAGGGAAGCGCCAGGACTGGTAGTGAGCGCCGAAGACATTCGCTTTGCTGTCGACGACGTAGCTACTGCGTTGAAAGAGATCAAGGCACGGCTCGGCAAAGGCTGATGGCAGGTGATCACTGTTTAGTCCCCCGGCTGTGTAGCAGAATCGTTGCCAGAACCTCGGAGTGGCGAGCCGCCATGTAATGGCTGTGAGCGCGCAGAATCGCCTCAGCTTCGTCGCGCTCTATGACGCCGTCGTCCAACGCCTTGGCAATGATTTGATCGACCACACCGCGCTTGGCTGCTGCACGTACCGAACGGTTGTAGAGGTCAACGTTGTCCAGTGTTTCAGGCTTGGCGAGGGGGACGAACATGCCGCCGTACATGGCTGCGATGTATTCCGGCAGGTAGGTGGTGCCCATGTCCTGCTCTAACAGGTGGATCTGTTCGTCACTCAAGGGCCGACTGCCGGCGTTTTCGTAGATGTGGTTATCGAACTTCTTGAGTTCGTATCCAAGCCGGGCTGCTGCGCATTCCCGGCCACCTTCGTAGTCGTTGATCACTGCGCTCATTACCTGGCGCTTTGTCGCTAGAACTGGGCGTTTCATATTCTGGTTTCGCCTTGGAGCCAGAGGCCCTAGTTTGTAATCACACCGTCTTTGATCCCGAGCAGAACAGCTGCCCGGTGAGCTTCACCACGACGACCTTTCTTGCGGCCGTTGAGCAGGTCGCTGACCAGATTTCTGTTCAACTCGTACTTACGGCAGAACTCGGCAATGCTGACGCCCTTGCGGTCAAGAGCCGCGCGGGCTTGCTCGGGTGTAAGGGGGGCGGGCATAGTGTTCATGTGTGTTCGTTCGTGTTGGTGTGGAGTCATTCTTGAATAGAAAAATGTTCAAGTCAATAAGGGTTGATCAAAAAAATGTACATTTCTGATGGGGTGGGCGATCGCCTAAAAGAAGAGCGCGACCGTTTGGGCCTGAATCAGACTGATTTTGGGGCGCTGGGAAGCGTCAGCCGAGGGACGCAGAAGGCGTACGAGCAAGGCACCAATTCGCCAGACTTGCGTTACCTGGCAGCTCTTGAGGGGGCGGGTGTGGATGTTCAGTACGTGCTGACAAGCGTGAAGGCTGTGCTGTCTAAGGATGGGATCGATAGTGCAGAATCTCGAATTCTAGAAAACTACCGCTCTCTCTCTGACGGTGATAAAGCATCGGTCCAGCGGCTGACCAGTGCCTTGGCAATCTCCACGACTACTTGATCTTTTGCCTCGCTTTAGACCGGTGGCAACCACTCGGCCTTAGTTCCTACGGACTACACCGACTTACTTCTCTACCCACAGCATTCGTCGCCTTTTTTTGCATGGCGGGGGTGGTGGCACACGGAAACACGCTGAGAATCGCTCGTTCGCCGGGTGTTTTCGACGGCACTATTGATGGTGCCGGGCGCCCGTTACGTGTTGCAAAGGGAGTACGACATGTTGGTGAACAGCGATGCAGAGACCAATCAAACCGCAAGCGGTGATGATCAGCGCTTGACACCCGCTGAGCTGCACCTGGTGATGGCGTTCAGGCAGTTAAGCGAGGAACACCGGAACGACATGCTGCGGTTTATTGCTGCGCTCTTGAACGCTCAGTAGGAGGAGAAGCCCGGCTCGCCGGGCTTTTAGATCAAGCCACTATGGTTTCGGAAAATCCGCATACGCTGCACTCATGAAAGCGTGCGTTGCAGCCCAAAGCCCCAAATGTTTTGTCTGGCTTGGATGAGATGAGTTTATAAGTGCGATTATTGCAGCTTGGGCAAGGGGTGCCAGTAGCGCTCGTCAACGAGCTGATTTTTTCTTTGAGTTGCACATTTTCTGATAGCAGATCGGCAAGCTTTAGTTTGACTTCAGCCAGCTCAAGGCTCAAATCTGCAAGGATGTTTTTGAACTCGGCATTCTCTATATTTTTGCTGATTTCTTTCAGGCGTGAAGCAAGGCCCAAAGCAGTAGAGACGGTGGAAATCAGATCTGTCATTTCTTTTCCTTGATGATGGTTTCCTCGGTGATCGGATTGTAGCCCATACATCATTCGACGGATTTGCGAGGCCATTGTCGCAGGGAGTTGATTGATGGGGAGGATATGAAGTCGCTTGTAGGTATTGCCGAAACAGTGACCTACTAATAGCCTATGTGCCTTGGCAACATCCACAAGACGCGGAAGCGTCAAGGAATGATCGACAGAGGGATTGCTGTGAATACTGATGTTTTGATGGGTTTTGGCACCGGCCTGGTGCTGCTAGCGCTCTCGACAAATTCCTTTGCTGATTCCTGTGACGCTGTCATTGATGCACTACAGCAGGAACGCCACCTATCTCAGGTCAAACAAACCGACGGAAAACAAACCACCGAGTACCGTGATGGCCCGAGCATCGTGCTGTCCCTCAGCTGCGCCATGGGTTCCCCCAATGTTGCAACCACTTGGGATGGCCCAACCCCGGATCAGGCGTTTTATGACCTGGTGGGGCGCACCGGTAGTTTGGTATCAAAGCGTTCTGCTGCCGACATCGTGGAGGCATCCAGGCAATGCCGCCAACAAGCACTGAAGGACGAAAGCGAGATTGCGACAGTCGAACAAAAAGGTCTGGCCATCGAATGCCAAGCCTTTGCCCGCGACGGTGGTAGCACAACCATTACTGTGTTTGCGGAATAACTTTCCTACACTTTGGCCCCGCTACTAGCAGGGCCTCCCGCTTCGGCTTTCGCCGCCTTTAACCGCTTCCACTCCCGATCCACCGCTCGCTTGGCCGTGTTCTTGTTGGCATACAGCCACAGCAAGCGCCGAGGTTTGGCCTGGTCGCCGGACGTCATTGTTTTCTCTTTCCCGGTTTTATCGTCGCGGTAGTAGGCGATGATCCCGGTGTAAGTCAGTTTATTTTCTTCGGCCAGGTCATCGACCGTGTCTTCCGGCAATTTGCTCTCCAGTTCCAAACTCATTGTGTAGCCGTTGTCCGGGCTGAGGTTGTGCTGCACGTTGCCGCCGTACCAGATGATTTCGTCGATTTCCGCCTTGACGCCCTGGAGCGTGTAGGTCAGTTCAGGGATCAGATCCGGCCGGCCCATGGCGAGCGTGTAGCTGAGCGTCGCGCTGCCGCGTTGTAGACGTCGGAACTCGGCCCTTGCAGCCCTTAGCGCTGACTGCTGATCGCTGTAGGTGTGACGTAAATCCTTGAGGTTCTCGCCACCGCCGGCAATCGCCTCCTGTTTTTTGGCGCTGTGCACGTCGTAGAAATATGCACGGACACCATCGTAGCTGTCGCGATCCGCCTGCAGGTAGCGGTGCTGGTCGCCGTCTGCGCGGGTGAGGGTGATGTGGGGCAGGGGAAGCCCGCTGGCGGTCTTACCGCCCCCGGCGGGGATGCACAGCAGGCACCCGGCTTTGACGCTGGCTACCGCGTCGAATTCTTCGCCCAGGCGTGTTATCAGGTTGGCGTCCGATTCGTTGGCCTGGTCAAGCTGCAGGATCGGTAGCGCCCCGAGCGCGTCGGCAACGGTCGAGGTCAGGTTGTTTCCCATGGCGATATCGCCGATGACCTTTCCCAGTGTGGTGTTGCTCCAGCTGCGCTCGCGCTTGGTCTTCAGCCCTTTGCGCAGGTCTGCTGATCGAGCGCGGATGCTGAGCACATCCGGCGCGCCGCTGTGTTCCGTCTCGTCGACGGTGTAGGTGCCCTTGTCCACCAGGCCGGTGTCGCTCCAGCCCAGCCACAAGCGAAGTACTGCGCCCTTGGGCGGTATCGACAGCAGGCCGTCGTGGTCGCTCAATGTGATCGTCAACTGGTCCGCCTCGACGCCACGGTTGTCTGTTAGATCCAAGTTCATCAGCCGCGGACTCACCTTCATGGCGATATCGTTGCCGTCCACCGTGAGACGGAAGGCCGGAACGGGATAGGCGGCGTCCCGAACGAAGCGTTCCGCCGTATCCATGAGGTAACCGGTGACTTTGGATAGCGCGGCCTCTATCACAGCAAACCCCGCAGAATGTTGAGCCCAGTACTGGTAGCTGCGCCGAGAAGGTCAATACGGTCATCATCGGTACGCTTGAGCGCAAGGGTAAACTCAATGCGTCGTGGCGTGCCGTCGCGAAAAAACAAGGTCTTGGTCTCGCTCAGGGTATCGATCACCCACAACCCATAAATCCGTCCAGTGCCTTCAACCATCGGCCAGGCCTTGCCGGTGTTCGCCATCAGGCGCAGAGCATCCAGGCTGAGCACGCTGCCAGCCAGTTCCGGCAGGATGACACCGGGCAACGTGATGGTGTCTTCGCCGCGGCCAACAAACTGCAGCGCAGGAGGCGCGCCGACGCGGCTGTTGCTGGCATGGCGCCAATTGGTTTGACGCTGCAGCTCCTGGTAGGCGGCGGTCGATAGACTGAAAACGAACATGCCAAGGGCGAGCATCATGGGGCATTACTCCAGATCAGACAGCCTGCTGCGCGTGCGGGCACTTTTCTCGCTGGCGATGCGGGCCAGCTCGGCGCGCACGGCTCTGGCGATCGCTCGTGCATCGTCCCCTGAGGCTGGGTGGATGTTGATTTCATAGTTGTCATGGCTGTCATAGCTAGGCGCCGCGAGCTGATTAATTGGGGGGCGTTCATCGATAGCGATTGCGGGCGTCGTTACTGTTCCGAGCGCCAACGTGCCGGCGGTGATGAATTGCTTGCCGAAGTTGATCAAGGCTGTGAGAGGATTTTCCTCAAGCGGTGCTGGAACCTGTGCAGTGGCGGGCAATGAAGGTATGCAGGGCCTGTCTGGAGAGTGCAATTGCGCATAGGGCTGTTTTTCAACGGGTGGCGTGCTCGCCGCAGTAGGACCAAGCGCAAACTCTCTGGCGTCGCGGAGGCGTACGTCTGGAGCCGGTTTACTATCAATACTCGTAGTGGCAATCACAGGAGCCGGGAACGCGGGTACTGGAAAGGTCAGTTGTCCCACTTGAGTGATCTGCTTACTGAGGTCGTTGATTGCCCCGAGTGGACCTTTCTCACCGGCTTCCAACCCTTGGGTCAATCCAGCCATAGTAAAGCCGCCCAGCTCCGCAAACACCCGCGACGGGCTGTGAATGCCGAGCTTTTCCTTGAACCATCCAATGGTCGAGTCGCCGATTGATACGATGGTGTCCTTCACCAGGCCCATGCCGGACATCAGGCCATTCACCAGTCCGTTGACGATCATGCTGCCGAATTCGGTAAAGCGTGAGGGCAGTTCAATGCCCAGGTAACTCAGTACTCCGGAAAATGCCTGGTACACCAGCCCCAGAGGGCTGAAGTTCACCAGCGTGGCGATGATTCCGCCGATGCCGCCGTTGAATCCGGCCTTGATCTCAGTCCAGGCATTGCTGAAGTACAGCTTCACTGCGTCCCAGTTCCGGAAGATCAGGTACGCACCGCCGGCAATCGCGGCGACAACGGCGGCGATGATCAGAACAATCGGGTTGGCCGCCAATCCCCACAGGGCTATGCCAACCGTCCGAATCGCGGTCAGCAAGGCCCCACCCATGGTCACGGCCAGCAAGCGAATGCCCTGCATCAGCATAGGAAAGGCGTTTCTGGCGAGGCCAACCAATGTCGGGAACAGTCTCTGGGTTACTGCGACAATCCCGGCGCTCTTGAGACCGAACAAGCCCATGCCGTAACTAACTACTGCGAAAGGGCCGATCAAGCTCGCCAGGGTCAAAGCAAGTGCGCCAAAGACACCGGCCAGCACACCGACCACCATCAGGGTTTTCGTCATGCCAGCGGCAGCAGCTGGGTTCTCCTTCATCCAGGCGGTAACGCCTTTAATCGCTTCGGTGATGCTTTTCAGCGCTTCGACGTAGGTGGGCAGAATCGCCGCACTCATTTCCCGATAGGCGTTGGCTTTCTGAGCGAGCAGCTCCAGCTCGACGCCCTGGGCGGTGTTCATGCCTTTGTCGTAGAGCTGGTCGATGCCGTCAGCGCCGGCATTTAGCTTGGCGTTTTTGTGGATTTGCTCGCGTTGCAAATACATCTGTGCGAATAGGTTGGATGCGGTGCGGTTGGAGAAGATGCTGCCAATGCTGTCCAGTACCTGCTTTTTATCCGTGATGCCTTTGGCGGCGAGCTGCGGCAGCAGGATTTTTTCCATCCATTCAAACTGGTTTTCCCGGAATAGCTCGCTGCCCTTGATTGCGCCGACATCGAGAAAGGCAATTTGTCCGGCCTTGTCGTGCTTGACCTTGGCCGGATCGACCAACCCTAATTTCTCCAAATTATTGGCCGCACGCTTGGTGGTTTTTCCCTGGTAGATGTTGGAGTAGGCACTCATCATCGCTGTACCGACGCGGTGGCCACCCATTTCCTGCACCAGCGGTTCCATCTGGTAATAGAACGCCTCGTCCTTGATACCTTTGGCCGCAACGCCACCGGTTTTGATCACGTTCAGCCATTCATTCGGCCCTACACGACCACCCGTGGCGGTGAGGATGCGTTGCACAATATCGGCTTGGTTGATGAACGCCTCTTTGCTTGCCAGGCCACCACGCAGCTCGATCACCTTGAGCATGTCCATGAACTTGCGTTCGTTCTCGGAGCCTTCTTCCTCGCCATATATGGCGTGGTTCGCGAACTTCATTTTTGCCAAAGTCGGGGCAACCATTTCGGCTTCATGCTCATCGGCGAACACAGTCATTGCATCCCGTACCAACGTCAGGTTTTCCGTAACGCTGGTGCCGTAGGTCTTCATGCGCTTGGCAAACTCTATTGCTTTGCCGGTGTCTTCTTTCCCCAGGCCCAATGCGGCGACGCGGTTCTCTTCAAGTGCGAACTGCTTGCCTTCCTGCAAGGGGGCGTACAGCCCACGACCGATGGCATAGCCGGTGCCCATTCCAGCGGCGCCGGCCATCGCAGTATTCCCAGCGAACTGTCTGCGTCTGCTGTAAGTGCTGTCGAGTCGAGCTCGGGCCTTTGCCATTCGTTCCTGAGTGGCGTTCAGCGCACGCAGGCGCCGGCCTTGCTCACTGATGCTGTTATTCGTGGCACTGATCTGGTCGCGCAGCTGACGTTCGTGGGTGCTGAGATTCTTGGTGCTGATGCCGGCGTCTGAAAGCTTGGAACGCAGCCGCTGAAGCTGCTCGCTCTGCTGTTGGTGTTCTTGTTTCAGGCGCTGTGCTTCGCGCACCGCCGCCCGGACGTCCCTGGTCATTGCTTTGGTCGGTACGCCGGTTGCGGCGAATTGCTGGCTGAGGGCCTTAACCCGTTCGCGGGCTGCGTCGAGGGACTGTTTGGTCTCGTCAGCAGCAGTCTTTTGGGAACGCCAGGCGCTCACGTCTTTCTGCTGGGTGTTGAGTTCCTTTAGGCGTCCACGAGCTGCTTTCAATGCGCGGGCGGTTTCAGTGCTGGCCCCTGTGATTTTCTTCAACGGGCCAGTGGCTTTGTCGATGGTGTCAAGCAACACGCGCAGTCTTAAATCATTCGCCATCGACACAGCTCCGAAGTCGCGCCCGTTCGCGCCAGTCCATCAATTCCTGCAGGCCCAGCTGATCCATGTCAGCTGGTGCCCAGTGAAAAACCACGGCCAGATCGGCCATAGCGTCCTCTACGCAACGAGGGATGCATCCGTTTTCACCGACTTCTGCAACAAAAAACCGATGACCTTGCTACCAATGGCGACAAGGTCAGCCGGGTCGAGGCCTGCCGCTTCAACTGCGGTAATACCCGGGTTGCTGATGCGTGGGATGACCTTGATCAGGCTGGCGACATCCAGATTCAAAAGGTCGGACAGGCTCACGCCGCGCAATTCGCCGGAGTTCGGCTTGCGCAGGGTGATGCTCTCGATGCTGTTGGTGCCGCGACGGATTGGAGTGTCGAGGATGACGGTGTTGTCGTCGGCCAGTTGCTGCACATCGGGTTGTTCGGTGGCTGCTTTGGTGGTCATTGAGAAAACTCCGGGTGGTTAAGGTTTGGTGTTTGATCTAAGGCGGGTCAGATGCCCATGGCGGTGCGGTGCTTCTCCAGCATGTCCACGCCGTTGACCTTCTCTACGAAGTTGAGCAGGTCGATTTCGATGATTTCTTCGCCATCCACGGTCAGCTTGTAGTAGCTGCAGGTGGTGGTCATGGAGTGTTCGGTGTCCTCACCGGGCTGGGCATCGCCCATCTCGATGGTTTCGTGGCGACCGCGCACGACCACTTCCACGTTGCTGACTTCACCGGTGTCGTCCTGCTGGTAGGGGCCAGAGAAACGGAGGGCTACGGTGTTGGCGTTGACGGCGCCGAACTGGCGCAGAGAGATCAGATCGAGGCCACCGGTCTTCCATTCGAACTGGATGCCGTCGTCGGACATGCCCAGGTCAGCTTTGACCGGACCATTCATGCCGCCGCCGCGATAGCCTTCCATCTTGCGGCCAAGGGAGGGCAGGGTGAGGGACTTCACCAAGCCAAGGTAGCTGTTGCCGTCATTGAACAGGTTGAGGTTTTTGAGCTTGCGAGGCATTGCCATGGCGGTGTTCTCCGGGATACGTGTTCAGGGTGAACTCCCCTCGCGGGGAGGCCCGGTTTAACTGTTGATGCCCTTGGCGAAGTCGATCAGGTAACGGTCGGTGATTCGCTGGCGGAAGGTGAGGTCTTCAAGCGGTGGCACGGGGGTGTAGTCGTAATCCACCCAGAGCTTGCCGGCCTTGAGGGTGTCTTTGGTGTTGATGTCGTCCGGGTACCAGCAGCTGCCGCCGATCAGGTAGCCCTGGGACTTCAACTCGCGCATCTTGGCGTTCACGCCTTCGACTAGGTCGCGTACCAGGGAGGCGTGCATCGGGCGGTCGATGGCCCACATGTGCGCTTCGGCCATGGTGTCCGCGAGGATCTGCGCGGTGCGGGTGTAGTTTTCGAAGGCGAACAACGGATCATCGCTGCAGGTGCGGCTACCCCAGAAGCGGAAGCCGTTGGCGTTGATCAGGGTGGTGACGTCGTTGCTGTTGAGGTAGTTGGCGTCGGTGGCCGGGTTCTGCAGATCCCAGAACACGTCAGCGCTGATGCCGGTGACGCCGCTTACGGCCACGTTGGACAGGGTTTTGTGCCAACCTGTCTCCTGATCGATCTTGGCGCGCAGGCCCAGCGCACGGGCCACTGCCGAGGCGGTGGTGGTCTTGTTGGCGACGGTGTCCCAGTTCTGGAAGTCCGGCCAGATCACCATCATCTCGCGGGCGCCGAAGTTCTCGCGGTAAGCAACCACCTCTTCCTTGGTTTTGCAGCCCCAGGCGCTGACGTAAGCAAAGGCGCGAAGGTCTTTGGCGATGGCGCCGAGGGCGGTGGCCACCGGCAAACTGTCCAGGCCAGGCACGCCGAGAATGCGCGGCGTCATGCCCACGCGGGACTTGGCGGCGAGCAGGGCTTTCATGCCGGTGTACTGGCCGGTCGGTGTGGTGCCGCCGATCAGGGCGCTGGTGGTGGCCGCTTCGTCGGCGCCTTCCTTGACCCGTACCACGATGACGTAGGGCTTGGTCTGGTCGGCGATGCCTTGCAGGCTGGCGGCCAGGGTGCCCTTTACGCCGGCTTTGCCCACGGCGGTCTGCACGTTGGTGAGCAGGACGGGCGTGTCCAGGGGGAAAACGAGAGGGTCCGCATCTTCAGCCGTGCAAACCATGCCGATAACTGCGGTGGGAATAGTGCGAATGGGGCGGGTGCCGTCGTTGAGTTCGATGACCCGCACGCCGTGGAGATAATCGGCCATGGGTTATGCCTGCGCTGTGATGGAATGACAGTGCAGAGGTTGCCGCGCGCGCGCCGAATCGGCGAGTGCATGAGGTTGTAGGGGAAGCAGCTACAGGGCGCAGATAGAAAAAAGCGCCCCGAAGGACGCTATTGAGTTTGCTCAGTCAGCCACGGTGGTGCTGCCGGCCTGTGATCAATGAGGGGAAACTCCCCGGATTCGGGCCAGTTGCGGAGCGCACGGCGGTACGCCTGAAGCTCGCTATACTGCCTGGCAGCCAATGTGGTTTCTGAGCCTTCTTCCTGCTCGTCGCGATGGCGTGCCACGACACCATCCGTTTCAAATAGGCGCTGATCCCGCCAAGCACGTTCAACAGCAGCCAATACCTCATCACTGGGCGGCGGCGGATCAACCAGCACCGGGAGACCGTCATCACCCCAGGTAATAATCTTGCCTTGCGACTCCCCCGTGAGCAGCTCTGCGTGATACTCAGCAGAGATCTCTATCGCATCGTCAGGAATCAGGCTGGCCCCATGGATCTCGGCATCGTAAAAGCCGCGAGTAGATTTTGATGCAAACATAGATTTTCTCCTTAGCAGCCGAGGGCGAACCAACTGAACGGTTGCCCAGCGAAGGGCGAACCACTGCCCGCCCTGATAGTCATTGAGGACCGGGGCGTATCTGTCGCTTCAAGCGTGAAGGAAAGCCAGCTGGCTGCTGCGCCCGAACCAAATGACCCGCCCCTGGATAAGATCGCTGTGGGAAATACAATTGGGAAAGTTACGGCGTCGGCTGTGTAATTGGTTGATAGCGCGCTGGTAGTTCTGTAGCCCCATTGAAGAATCAGGCCGCTTGGGAGTTTCTGATAGCCGTTGCCCCCCAAAGAAGCGGCAAAAATTGATGCAGTTCGTAGCGTTTCGCTGCCGAAGTGACAACGCCATACGCCGGATTCACGTATAGCGATGAAGTCTCCGCCGGGAGAAAGCGTGTAAGGAACTGTCACGGCCAAGTTGCTCATTGCCAACTGGTCACCAGCGGCAACAGTTACGCGGGAAGTGGTGGACTGTGGCCCCGCAGATATCAACACCGCCGCGCCATTGGGAACGGATTCCGTCGCCGGCAGTGTCACGGTTACGCCGGTCGCTAACTCCAGGCGCTTACCGATATCGCTGACAGTCAGCACCCTACTGACTGTAATGCTGATAGATCCGCCAAAGCTACCTGCCGAACGTGCAACAAACTCAGTCGTCGCGAGCGATTTAGAACTGTCGAACAGTGGTGGTGTGTTGGCTGAGGGATCAACGAGCGCTGGCGAGTTGATCGGTGCAAACCCTTGCGTCACGTTCTGGAAAGTCAGTAGGGTGGTGCCCAGAACAATGGCCCCGTCGGTGATCAACTGCCAGCGTGTGTCCGCCAATGTGGCGCCCTGCTCAACAGAGACCAGCATCGCCGACGTGACCTCTGCGTTCGAGTCCGCATCCGCGGTGCGCGCCCAAGCACCAGCGGAGACAACATACAAACCGTTGTCCTTTGCGCCCGCCTGGTTTTTCACGAGTACACGATCACCCGCTACCAGGGCGACGCCATCGACAGCCTGCAGGCCGGCGAGCGCAATGTTCGCTGTGGTCGCGGCGCGTACAGATTGCTTGCTGTCGAGCTTGTTGATTTCTTCAAGCACCTTGCCGTCAACATAGGCCCGGGTCGCCAAGACGACACTGGGGTCGATTTTCAGCTCAATGTTTGCCGTGTTGCTGACGATCAGGTTCATCCTGATGACTTGCGTTCGGCCAGAACCCTGGCTTAGCAGTGGCTTGAAGCTGGGGGCGCAATTCGCCACGGCTACCAAGTCGCCCGCAGTGTCATAGAGCCCTATTTCACGTATCCACCAGCCGCCGACCTCTTCAGGAATAACCTGCTCGGCAACGATGATGTTGGCGTTGTTTGGGTCAACCTTCACTTGATTCAGCGGGGCGCGTCTGCGTTCTCGGATCAACTGTGTTTGCTGCTCGCTGGGGACCGGTAAGGTGTCATTGGCATCGCCAACCCCCATTTGCGAAAAAGTCCAGGGAATGCCCAAGGCGTCAGCATTGGCCTGCTTGGCCTTACCTACAGCGGTGAGAATGGCGAAGAACTGGCTGTTTTGGTCTGTCATGGGTAGATATCCATGGTGTCGATGTGGTGTTCACGACCGCCCAGGCGAACGTATCCGCTGACCTCGATGTCGCGTTGCATTGGGGGGTACACGTCAATTTCGTCGCCATCGGTGATGCAGACGCCGATATGTACCGGGCCGGTGGTTTCCAGACTGATCGCCAAGCCTGTCAGATGGCGGGTGAGCGGTTTGGCGTCGTCGATCAGCCAGGTCAGTTCCTGGTACATCTCTTCGGTGATACCGGTTTCCAACACCCCGACCTTCAAGGCGAAAGTGGCTGGCACCCCTTCGGGGCTTGTTTGCCACCACTCCAGCACCTCGATCAGGTAACCGAGCGGCTCCACTACGCGGCGCAGAGCGCCGATGGTGCCTTTGCGCGAATGGACGTAGTGCGATGAGCGAATGGCTGCGCGCTTCGCGGCCTCCGTCCATTTGCTGTCCCAGCGATCAACCGAGAAAGCCCAAGCCAGATAGGGCAACAGGTCGACAGGGCAGGTGTCCGGGTTGCAGAGCTGTCGCAAAGGAATGGGGACGCGCTGGATCTGCGCGAGTGCCTGAGCCGCTTGGCGCTCCAGCGGTGTAGCGTTTCCCGGTAACAGCTGCTGCGCACCCATCACTCAACGCCTCGGCTCAATGTGATACCGGTGCAATACGGCGCCTGAGCTTTGGTTGCGACGATGTCCGCCCAGCCCTCAAGCTCGACCTTGCGCACACCTTCGACGTGGAGCGCGGCATGTAGGGCAGATTCCGAAACTTCCATCCCCAAGCGGCGCCGTTGATGAACGTAGGCCAGCAGGCGCTGTTGTGCGGCAGCCAGGATAGGTTCCGACTCCGGGCCGTTCGACAGCAGATAAAGCTTGGCCTTGACCTGGTAATTCAGGATCTGCGCGCCCTGGACAGTGAGACGGTCGGCCACCGGCCGGCGGTCATCGTCGCTCAGGTAAGCGTTGACGACGGCAAGCAGCTCGGGGGGCGCCGTGCCATCGCCCAGCAATGACTGAACCGTGACCACGGCGACGGCAGGCGAGGGGCTTTCGGCGGTGGCGTCGGCTACCCGACCGTCCGCTGCCCTGGCGTGGAAGATGTAGCTGTTGCGCGGGCCGGCAGTGCTCAACCCTTCCCAGGCCATCTGCGCGCGTTCACGCAGGCTTTCGTCGCCTTCCATCAGCTTTGGGATCGGAGGCACAGCGTTGGCTTTGCCTTCCTGTATCACCAGGCGCTTGACGTTGAAGTTTGCGGCTAACTGTTCCAGGTCAGTGCCCCGCGCGGTGGCGAGCAGGTTGGCAAGCGACGCTTCGTTGACCCGCTGACGCCATACGGTCTCGCGGTAGGTGTTTTCCTGCAGCAGCTTGGTGAGCGGCTCCGACTCTATCTCCAGGCGTGCCGCGATCTGGGCCTGCTCGTCGGCCGGCCAGAGGCTGATCATGTACGCCTTTCGCTCGGCCAGGATCTGTTCGAAGTCGATCTGCTCGACGATCTGCGGCGGCGGCAGCTGGCTGAGGTCGATGGCGGCGAAACTGTTCATACACTGCCACCCAGCTGCAGGGGCACGCTGAGGCTCAGCGGCTCATTGGTGTCCACCACGGTGCCCTCCAGATCAATCGAGGCCTGGCCCTGCATGTTCGCTCCCGCGAACTGCACACGGCTCAGGCTGATGCGGGTTTCCCAGCGCATAAGGGCCATGACCGTGGCGGCGTATACGCGCAGACGGTTGACGTCGTTGAAGGGGTGATCCACCAGCTCTGGCACCAAGCTGCCGTATTCGCGGCGCATGACACGCGTGCCAATGCGAGTGGTGAGAATGTCGGTGATCGACTGACTGATGTGCTCGCGCTCGCTGATGGCGCCGCCGGTATGTCGGTTCATGATGGGATGGGCGCCCCGGATTGGTCGCCGCCGGCCTTGACGCCGGTGTGCGGGTGTTTGACCACGCTGACGCCCGCTGCAACCACGTCAATCGACACGTCAACCCGACCGGTGACGGTCTGATTGCCGGTTTGGTTGTAGTCGCCTTTGTGCGTGATGTCGCCGACCAGGTTGATGCCGCCGGTGCTGATCAGGTTGGTGGTGCCGCCGTCGGCCAACGTGGCGTTGAGGTGGTGGGCCACGCTGTCGTATTCGATCACCGTGCCGTCGGAGTAGGTACGACGGTGGAGGCCGGCGCGGTTGCCGTTGGCCGGGATGTGGTCACTGAACACGCCGGTCACGACAATGCCGTTGGCGAGCTGGCCCGATGGGCTGAGTAGGATCACCTGCTCGCCGACGGTGGGCGGATCCCATTCGCGGTCGGCTCCGGCGCGCAATGCGAGCCAGGGAAGCCAGGCCGTGGTCAGTTTTCCGGTTGAAACCTGCACGCGTGGGGGCTCCATCTGCACGGCGGCGATGACGCCGAAGCGGATGAGGTTTTCGAGCAGGCGGGCGAGGGCGGCTAAGTCGTTCATGGCGCCGATGGTGGCGCTACGCGCGTGCGTGCGCAGCTTCCGCGCCTTGTAGGGAGGGGGCTTACAGTGTCAGGTGGGCCAATAAGCTGTCGCGTATCAAATCGAGGTCTTCGTCCGTAAAGCCCAATACTTCACGCTGTTCATAGCGCACTTCGGGCGCGTCGCGCTCCGCGCGGTCCTTCAATCCGAACTGGTGAACCCTGGCGATGCGGGAGATCCGCCCGGTAAATCCCACCGTCACGGCGTTGCTGTCGCCTCGGGCCTTCATATAGGTCGCGGTACGCAGTTTTTTGAACATCTCAACCTTACGCCGGATACGGCCTTGCTTGCCGCGCAAGTCCCGCTTTTTCCGTGGTGCGAACTTGCTGCCATCCGGGTTTTGCTGTGTCAGTACCCGCATTTGTTGGCTGCGCCGCAGTTCCTGGCCGATGGAGCGGGCGAGCTGATTGCGGGCGCCTGGCTGGAGCTGCTCCAACAGGCCGGACGCCCAGGTCTCCAGTGCTTCCAGCTTATTTGTCATCGGGCACCATCCATTCGCTGGCGTTGCCTTGGGAACCCGGTATCCAATTCGAATCGAGATAACCAGCCACTCGTTGTGGCTCTCCGACATGGCGAACAGTGGTTTTACCTTGCTCATCCGTGCCTACCACCACCCGTTCCGTCAGGCGCAATGTAAGGCCGAGATCGACTTTCTCTTTATCAAGAATGTCGGCTTCGAACTGAATACCGGTTTGCATTTTTTCGTAGTTTTCCAGCAGCTCCGGTTGGTTGACGCTGATCCAACCCAGTACGGGCAGCATCACGCTGTCAGGGTGACCCGCGAAGGCGGTCAAGATGATCTGCAGATCGTAGCTGTATTCAAAGGAAAGGGTCGCCGCAGCGGTGCAGCGCACCTTGCCGTTGTCGATGAAGATCAGCAACAGGTCAGGGTTGTGCCGTAACTCGGCTACGGTGGCCAACAGGTGAGCGCGCAGGCTCTCGTGCTTATTCATGGTTGAGCCTGCTGGTGTTTGTAGACCATGTCGACCTGTGCGGCGCAGTCGGCCCAAGCGGCTTCGGCGCGGTCCTCGTCGGTGAGCAGGTCACCGTTGCTGGCTGGGTTTGTCGCCGGCAGCTGACACGGCACCACGGCCGGACAGCCAGTCACGGTAAGCTGCGGCGCCGGTGAGGGCGGGGCGTTCACGCAGCTGGCGAGCAGCGTCAGGCAGAGGCTGAATAGCCCAGTTGCGTAGTTCGTCGTTTTCAAGTTTCAGCTCCTCTATGGTTCGTGCGCGCTTTGCCAAGGCCTGGCGCAGTTGATCCTGCTGGGCGCGCAGAGTTGACTGGTTTTCGCGCTCTTGCTTCAGGGTGGCGGTGAGCGTGTTGGCGGTCGCCAGATTGCGGTCGGCGTCTTCGCGGGCCGTCTTGGCCGCACTCTTTGCCAGGTCTGTTTGGCTTTGGGCGGTGTTAATGCGCTGTTGCTGGCCCCAGATCAGCAGCGCCAGGGCACCGAGCAGGGCAATGCCGTACAGGGCCTGGCGCAGGGTGTTCATGACAGGAACTCGCCCAAGATAAATGCGCGGAACTCCTCGGGGGTGTAGGTGGCTCTGCACTCAGCCAACCAACTGTCTGGCTTCAGACCGAAAAACCAGAAGTGCCGTTGAAAGTGCAGGTTATTGAGTTCTATCAGTCTCAGCAGCAAGTCATTTTCCGGGGTGTCGACCCCGAGCTGTCTTACCTTCTTTGCAGTTGTTGCGTAGTAAGCTCCGGCCCGAATCTTGATTGACTTCAGCCAGTCGAACTCGTCATAAAACCAGACTGCGCGCCCGATATCGGTACCGGGAGGAGGGTTTTTACCATCTGAAAGAACAATGACACCCGGTGCCAAGCCAAGCTCACAGTTAGCAAGGGGAGTGACAAAAATTACAGTCCTACCCTGACCATAAAGTTCGTTAGCAAACTGGACCAGGCGTTTGGTTTTGCCTGTTTGGCGAGGTGATATTTCGAGGTAGGCGGGTTTTTGGTTCATGCGCGGTACCAGCCGAGTTTGTTCATGGTAGCGGTGTCGAGCTGTTTAATCGGGCCGCGTACGATTACTGCCCTTGCGTTGTTCATCAGCTGGATGCACTCGGCCAGCCGCACCATGTCTTCCTGTTCGGTCGATTCCGGCACCACCAAAAGGTCACCGTCCTGCACCCTCAGTTTTTGAACCGCTTCGAAGTCGATCATGCTGCCACCCCTTTCCCGCACTCGCAGCTGGCGTGCCGCTCATAGGCGCGCTGGAGCTTGGTGTCATAAAGATTTCTCAGGTAGTCAGGCCCGTTGTAGAGCCGGGCAAACTCGGCCCATTTGCGGGCTTTCAGCGCCTTGTGCAGCACCGGGTCGGTTTCAATGAAACGGGTGAAGGCGTCGAACTGCTGAGATTCGCCGGCACTCATCGCCGCCACGAAGGCGTGCACGCTCGCGTAGCCAAGGCGCTCCCAGTGATAACCCATGATCTGGAAAGCGCCCCAGGATGCGGATTCAAGTGCGGCCGTGTCGTCGATCAGGCGGGCCATGGCTAGGCGTTGGTGCTCGGCGGTACCGCCGATATAGCCACCGGCCTTCGGGTTGACCAGGGCGGGGTTGGTCGCGGCGAGTTCGTCGGCATGGCGTTTGATCTCTGCGGGGTCATCACCCGTCTGTCGAACCTTGGCGAGCTGGCGGTACATGACATGCCGTTCGAACAGGATCACCGGCTTGCCGTTGTTGAGGAAACCTTTGCCCTTTGACTCTACTTCATTGACCGCGTAGATGCTTGCCAGCGGCACGCCCAGGCGTTCGGCAGCGGCTACGAGGTCGCTATTGCGAAGCAACTCGGCGCAGTCGCCACCGGCCAGGCTGGTCTGGGTCTTGGTTCCGGCAACGCCATCGGCTACCAGACCAACTTTCACCTGGTACGCACGGACGGCCGTCTCTGTAGCGTCACCATAGTGGCCGTCGGGCACCAGTTTGGCGCCGTGCCTGTTGAGGTTCTTTTGCAGGATAAGCACCGCCTGCGAGCGGTCGCCGTGGCGAAGGGTGGTGGTCATGCACTGGGCCTCAACAGGGCGGCGACGTTGCCGCGTGAACGGAAAATCAGGGTGCAAAGCAATACGATGGAGACGGCTTGCCAGAGGCTGGTGGGCTGGCGGTACAGCAGTATTTCCAGGCCGCAGATGCACAGTGCCGAGCCGAAAAGGCTGGCGAGTAGTGAGATGCTGCGCCGATACCTGGATGCGCCTCGGGTGTAGCAGGCCAACCGGAAGGCGCTCAGCAAGTAGGCGATTGCCGTGATCAGTTGCACGGCCAGTTCGATGTTTGGCATGTCAGCTGCCCCCTCGGATGCGACGCCAGATGTCCCAGATGTCCGCTTTTTCCACCCACACCATCAGCTTGATGCTGATCGGGATGACCACCAGGGCGCAGAGGAACGCGCCGCCGCCACTGGTGATGAACGGGATGGCCTGCAAGGCCATCGGCGCGAACAGATAGCCCACGCCGGCCGACAGAAACAGCGAGCCCAACCGCTGCCAGACCTTGAGGTCATGCTTGGTACTGGTCACCAGCCACGCGCCGAGAATTGCGCCGAACAGCGCCTCGCCGTCGATTATCGGCGTTACGGTTGCCAGGCCCAGGCCCATAAGCAGGCCGGTCACGGCGCTGGAAGTCGGATCAGCCATGGTGTGGGTTTCCTTGGTTGCAGGGAGTCAGTCCCATAGGTTCACCATCTGCCGCTGGGGCGCGCTGGTTTGGGCTTCGGGCATGTTGACGGGTAGGCCGTGCGGCAAGACGGGGCCGTGGTCAGCCAAGCCTGGATTCGCCTGTAGCACCGCTTCGGTGACGCCCGCGGTTCTGCCGTAATACCGCCAGCACAGCGCGTCGACGGTCTCGTTTTGATTGGCGCGGATGGTGACTGGCATCAGATCAGCTCCACGGTGGTGCGGTTTTTTTCGAGAAAATCACGGACTGCCCAGCGCAGGTCGCGGCGGTAGTCGTCGATGGTGGGTGCAGTCTCTTCGGCTTTGGCATTGCCGGAGTTGGTGGCGCTGTAGTCGCGGTAACGCTCGCACACCTCGGCACCGGTAGCGGCTTCGATGGCGCGACGGTAGAGGTGGGCCTTTACCGATACGTCCTCGATGCGGTCACCTGGGACGGAGTCCAGCGTTGTGTAACCAGCCGCTTGTTGAATGGCGCGCCAGTCGCTTAACTCGCGGTTGAGATTGATGGCGGCAGCGATCACGGCGGTTTCCAGGCGGGCCGGGGTGACACTGGAGTCGATGCGCAGAGTAGCGCGCAGGTTGTCCAGATCAATCGACGGCCAGAACGGGTCGGTGTTTATGTGGCCGCTGGCGACGGTGCCGCTGGCAACAAATGCGCTCATGAGACTGCACTCGAAAATAGATCGCCGGTGGTCGGGGCTTCACGTTCAGGAGGAGCGGCCTGGCCGATCCGCCCCGAGCCGGCGGGGTGCGTGGGGACGCTCAGTTAGCTGCAGGAGCAGCGTATTTTTTGAGGAGACGCTCGACGCGCTCCAAATCCTTCTTGCCACCGCAGTTGGTGTTCAGCTCGATAGCTCGGGACAGATATTTTTTCGAGGACTCCAGGTGACACAGGGCGGCCACTTTGCTTTCCGACGTGTCGTCGTCGGAAACCATCTCCGCGAAAGCCTTGCCCAGGGCCAGATGCAGCTTGGCTTTAGCCTGGTCGGGCATGTCTTCTTCACCCGCGATTTGCTCAGTGCGCAGCAGCAGCTTCACGTCGAACGTGCCACCGGCCTTCTGCGCCTTCAGGGCGACTTCGGCAATTTCTTCGGCAACGATGGTGCCGGTAGTGCGTTCGAAGCGGTCAGGCATGAGCAATGCGTGCTGGATGACGTACTCGGCAATGTCCAGGGCGCCGGCAAAGTCGCCGGCATCCATTCGCCAAACCATCAAAGTGGTTAGCACCTGGTCCTGCGCGCCTTTGCCGCCTGCCAGCACGCCTTCCACGTATGGGACGTATTCGGGCAGCAGTTGCTTTTTCAGCTCTGCTTTGCCCTCGGTGGACTGCACCTGTTTCAGACGCAAGTAATCCTGCTGGAGCTTCGCCAGGTGCAGTTCGTAAACAGTGGAACCTTCCATGGTCATGGCTGGGCCGGCCACAGCAGCCGCTGCAACGGCTGCTGTGACGCGCTGGAAGTGACGACGGCAAGGGTTGGTCATGGTTGCTCGCCTTAGCTCAGGGTGATGTTTTCGGCCATGGCTGCGCAGCCAAGGTCTTCGATCACGTAGGCTTCGTTGACCGACTCGTAGTTTTCAATACGGTCGCGTTTGGCGTTATCCACCACCGTGCGGCGGCGGGTGCCTTCCTGCCAGTAGATCGACAGGTTGTCGAGGCGGGTAACCAGCAGGCCGTTCGGCGGGAAGTGAGGCACTCGCACTGCTGGCAGGTTGCCGATGCGCTTCTGGCTGGTGACGATATCGGCCGCAAGCATTTCGGTCGGCGCTTGGGTTTTGTTGATGATCGGGAAGTACTTGTCGGCCAGCAGCTGGCGACCGCAGATCACCACCAGGTCAGTGTCTTCCTGGTACCAGGGCTCGATGAACTCGTTGACCATGCTCACGACCAGGGCGTCGATGTTTTCGAAGTCTTTGCCCGCGCCGATCTGGATCTTGCCGCTGCCGTCGACCACTTCTTTCATTACGCGTGCAGGGTTCTCCAGGCGCATCTTTTGCAGCCATCCGACGTTAACGTCCTGCAGCAGCTTGTTGATGTCCGGTTTAGAGGTCGCCGCACGGCTGGTACCGTTCCAGCCAATCATGATCCGGTTGAGCGCCTGGGCCCGGATGATGGCGTCACGGATACGCGCCTGGAAGTCTTTGAACTTGGCCCATTGATCCAGCTTCTGGTAACGCAGGCCCGTATCGAAGTTGGTTTGGGTGCAGGTGTAACTACGGTTGTCGAGGCCGGTAGGGTCACGTGGCTCGCGGTCTTGCTGGGTGGTATCGGTTGTGCCGGCAATAGTACCGTCGATACCGATGCCGATTTTTTCGCCCGACTGCTCAGCCACGCCGTAGACGTTGATCGAGCTGAGAAACGCGCTCGACTCTTGCATCCGGGTTTCCAACGTCTGTGCAACGGACGGAGCAGCTGTGAATTTGGTGGTGACGTCGCTCACGCCGTGCAATTGGGCGAGTTGTTGCAGGTAAGCGTTGAAAAGAACGCGAGTATCGTTACGCATGGTGTTCTCCGATGTTCCTTGGCTGGGTGTTGTCCGTGATCTGGATTAGCAGTCGGTGACGAGTGCGCCGTCACCGCCCGTAGCCGGCGGGCGAACGGAGTACTGCGGTTTCTGGCCGGTGGTGTCCGGGGTTTTTTCGAGCTGTTGAACCAACGCAGTGAAGTCGGCAGACAGCTTCTCGTGAGCGGTCTGCAGCTTTTCGCGGGCGGTTTTTTCGGCGGTAAAGGCTTCGCCCTGACCGGCGACATGCTCGGCCATGGCCTCAACAGCCTGGCCGAGTTCAGTGAATAGGGCGGCATCCTTGCCTTCCTTGTCCTTGCTCTTGCCGATTAGGTCGAGAACGCGACTGAAAAGCCCTGCGACTTTGCCGCCTTCGTCCTCGACTTCTTCGAATTCAAGTTCAATCTCGACGACCTCTGAGAAGAGGTTGCCGGGATCGCGTTTGCGACTGGTCAGCGGGTTCATGTCCGGATGCTGGGCGCTGAACGTCAGCATCTCAGTGCCCAGGCTGGCCGGGGTATCGGTAACGGCGATGCCGTCCAAATAGGCGCGGCCGGTGTCGGCGAATTTCGGCCGAATCTCGATGCTGGTGTACAGCTTCTGCCGTGCTTTGTTCATGGCGATCAGGTCGGAGGTCGGTTCGATTTGCGCGAACAAGGCCAGTTTTTTGGCCCCGGCAATCTCGACCTCTTCCGTCTTCAGCGCGACGACATCGCCGTAAGCGCGGAAGGGACTATCCGGCAGCAAGCTGCGCATGTGCTCAATCCAAACCCGCGCACCGTAGGTGTTCTGGCTGTAGGTCTCGGCAGCGTCGACCAGCCATTGGCGTTCGATCTGGCGACCATCGGTGGTGGCGCCTTCAACGGCGACGCGGAAGAACTTGGAACGTTGTTTCTTGGCTGGGTTGTCGGTTTTGCCGGCCATGCGTGAATCCCTCAGTGCGGTGGCAGTCTGCCTTGGCGATGAGCGCATGTTGTTGAGCGCGGGCGCGACGGGCAACGAGGCGCTGTTGTAGATCGTTGATCTACAAGGGGCGGAGGGGGAACTGTTCGCGCGCGGGCGGCAGCATCTGCGCCATGAATGCCATCGTCGAACTACCTACCGATCACCGCCGCCACGCCAAGCACCTGTATTGGCAGGGCTACCGCGTGTGCGAGATCGCTGAGTTGATCGGGGAGAAGGAAAAAACGCTGCACAGCTGGAAGGCGCGGGACGAATGGGACCGCGCGACACCGCTGGAGCGTATCCAGGCGGCGACCGAAGCCCGTCTGGTGCAGCTGATCCTGAAAGACCCGAAGTCAGGGTCCGACTACAAGGAAATTGACCTCTTGCACCGCCAGCTGGAGCGGCAAGCCCGTATCCAGCGCTTCAACGACGGCGGTACCGAAACCGAGTTGAATCCGAACTTGGCGAAGCGCAACGAGGGACCGAAAAAAGCGCCGAAACGCAACGAGTTCGACGAAGAACACATTGAAAAACTGACGGAAGCGTTCATCGACGGCTGTTTCGGGTACCAGTTGGATTGGTACAAGGCCGGCAATCAGCGAACCCGCGCAATCCTCAAGTCACGGCAGATCGGCGCGACCTACTATTTCGCCCGTGAAGCGCTGATCGATGCGCTGACGACAGGCCGTAACCAGATTTTCCTGTCGGCCTCAAAAAATCAGGCGCACATTTTCAAGGCCTACATTCAGGCCTTTGCCCGTGAGGTAGTCGGCGTTGAGCTGACGGGCGATCCCATTATTCTGGGCAATGGCGCCGAGCTGCACTTCTTGGGTACCAACGCCCGGACGGCCCAGGGCTATCACGGCAACTTCTACTTCGACGAATTTTTCTGGACGTTCAAGTTCAAGGAACTGAACAAGGTCGCCAGCGGCATGGCGATGCAGAAGCAATACCGCCGAACGTACTTTTCGACGCCCTCCAGCATGGCCCATGAGGCCTATACGTTCTGGACCGGTGAGCGGTTCAACAAAGGCAAGCCGGCGGCGCAACGGGTCAAAATCGACGTCTCTCATGATGTTCTGCAGCAGGGCCGACTCTGTGAAGACCGGGTATGGCGACAGATCGTCACCATCCTGGACGCGGAGGACCGTGGCTGCGACTTGTTCGACCTGGACGAACTGCGCCAGGAATACGATGCCGAGGCTTTCCAGAACCTGCTGATGTGCCAGTTCATCGACGACGGGGCCAGTATTTTCCCGCTTGCGATGCTTCAGCCTTGCATGGTGGACAGCTGGGATCTATGGGCCGAAGACTACAAGCCATTTGCAGCGCGTCCGTTTGGGGACCGTCAGGTCTGGGTTGGCTATGACCCGGCGGAGAACGGTGACAGCGCCGCACTGGTGGTAATCGCTCCACCAACGGTTCCCGGCGGCAAGTTCCGAATTCTGGAGAGGCACCAATTCAGGGGCATGGACTTCGCCGCTCAGGCGGAAGCGATCCGCCAAGTCACCAGACGTTACTGGGTGACCTACATCGGTATCGACATCACGGGCATGGGGTCCGGCGTGGCGCAGCTGGTCAAGCAGTTCTTCCCGAACATCACCACGTTCAGCTACTCGCCCGAAGTCAAAACGCGCCTTGTGTTGAAGGCGTACGACGTCATCAAGAACGGTCGCCTGGAGTTCGATGCTGGATGGACGGATATGGCGCAGTCGTTGATGGCTATCCGCAAAACAGTCACCGCCTCCGGGCGCCAGTTCACTTATACGGCCGGTCGCACCGACGAGACAGGCCATGCCGACTTGGCGTGGGCGACCTTCCACGCCCTGCATAACGAGCCTCTTGAAGGGCAGACCACGGCGAATACCGGATTTATGGAGTCCTATTGATGAGCAGACGTAAGCGCGAAACCCAACTGACTACTGTTCTGCCAGCTGCTGAAGGGGAGGTACTCCCGCCGGAATCCGGCCCGGTCGAGGCATTCACCTTCGGTGACCCGGCGCCTGTGCTCGATAGCAGGGAGATCCTCGACTATCTGGAGTGCTGGGCCAATGGGCGTTGGTTCGAAACACCTATGTCCATGGATGGGTTAGCCAAAACGACCCGCGCCAGTGTGTACCTGCAGTCCGGCCTCAATTTCAAGCGCAACATGCTGGCCCGCACGTTCGTTCCTCACCGGCTGCTGAGCCGTCAGGCCTTTGAGCAGTTCGCCCTGGACTGGCTTTGGTGCGGCAACTGCTACTTGGAAAAGCGCAACAACATGCTGCGCAACACCATGGGCTTGTTGCCGCCGTTGGCGAAGTACATGCGTCGAGGCGTCGACATGGAAACCTATTACCAGGTGCGCGGCTGGAAGGATGAGCACGAGTTTGCACCAGGTTCGATTTGCCACCTACGTGAGGCCGATATCAATCAAGAAATTTATGGGTTGCCGGAGTGGCTGGCTGCGCTGCAGAGCGCGCTGCTCAACGAAAGCGCCACGCTATTCCGTCGCAAGTACTACAACAACGGCAGTCACGCCGGATTCATCCTGTACATGACCGACGCGGCGCAGAAGGAAGAGGACATCGACTCATTGCGCACCGCGTTGAAGAACTCGAAAGGGCCTGGCAACTTCCGAAACCTGTTCGTGTACGCGCCCGCTGGCAAGAAGGATGGCATCCAGCTCATTCCGGTGAGCGAGGTGGCCGCAAAGGACGAATTCAGCTCGATCAAGAACATCAGCCGCGACGATCTGCTCGCGGCGTTGCGCATTCCACCCCAGTTGATGGGCATCGTGCCGCAGAACGCGGGCGGTTTCGGGTCGTTGCGGGAGGCTGCTGAAGTTTGGGCGGTGAACGAACTGGAGCCGTTGCAGGCCAGGTTGGCCCAGGTGAACGAGTGGCTGGGTGAAGAGGTTGTCAGCTTCAAAGAATTTGAGCTTCCAACGGGGGGAAAGTAGTACCCCCGCGCAGTAAACGAGGCGACGAGCTGGTGCGCTAACACCCGCTCGACGCTGAATCACTCGAACACTCCGAGTGCTCCAACCAAGGCCTCGCCCCACTGCGCAGGGGGTGCGAAGCCTAAGCGAATCCAATTTCCAAAACAAGGATCACTTATGAGCACACCTATTATCCCGTGGATGGGCGGCAAGCGCCGCCTGGCAGATCGTCTAATTCCACTGTTTCCGCCACATGAATGCTATGTCGAGGTCTTTGCTGGCGGCGCCGCGCTTTACTTCATGCGTCCACAGGCTGCGCCGGTTGAAGTTCTCAACGACATTAACGGCGACCTGGTGACGCTGTACCGTGTCGTGCAGAACCACCTGGAAGAGTTCGTACGCCAGTTCAAGTGGGCGCTCAGCTCCAGGCAGGTGTTCGAATGGCAGAAGATGACCCGGCCGGAAACCCTTACCGATATTCAGCGCGCAGCTCGGTTTTTCTACCTGCAGCACCACGCTTTTGCTGGCAAGGTCAGTGGGCAAACCTTCGGTACCGCCACCACTGGCCCAGCCATCAACCTGTTGCGGATCGAGGAGAACCTGTCTGCTGCCTGGCAACGGCTATCGGGTACCTATGTCGAGAACCTGGGCTGGCTTGAGTGCGCCGAACGCTATGACCGACCGCACACCTTCCATTACATGGACCCGCCTTACTGGCAGACCGCCGGCTATGGCGTGGACTTCCCCTTCGAAAACTATGAGCGGATGGCCGAGTTCATGCGGCGTTGCAAGGGCAAGGTGATGGTGAGCATCAACGATCACCCCGATATCAGGCGGGTGTTTGAGGGGTTCCACTTCGAGACGGTGGACATTCGCTACAGCACGACGAATCAGCGGCAGGGGAAGGCTGATGTCAGCGGAGAGCTGGTCATCATGAACTGGGAGCCGGCGGCATTGGGAGGGCTGTTCTGACCAGGCAGTATTGGTAGAGCATCGTGACTTGCGCATACGGGTCATAGACCCCGGCTGGCACTCGCGCGGCAGGCTTTAACTGCACATCGCCTCGATACTCTCCGATACCTTCTATGCATAACATTGAGCCGCCTCATGAGGCGGCTTTTTGCTGCTTGTGAAAGGGGTCTTTGGGGTAGAAAAATCCTGCCCGGATAAATGAAGTTCCGCCGTTCTTCAGCATGAAAAAACCCAGCTCAACATAGCATTTGAACACTGTCACGGCAAGGTTAGATGGCTGTTCGGGCCAGTAAATGCTGGGCTTTCATGGGGGAGAGTCTGCCACCAGTGGCGTCGGAGAGGGGCGATGGCCTGGCGCTGGGGACCTGGCGTGCCACAAATCTGAATGTGGGGGACTGGCGTGCTACACGGCGAGCCAGTGACGTGGTCCTGCACCTGGCGCGCGCCGTCGTCCCCCCACCTCGCCTGCGGGCTAAATGGGTCGTTTTTTCTGCGACCCTGCGGACCGCTCAACACGGCACCGGCTGGGGGGCTGCTCAGGGTAGTGGGGTGGTCAAAAGCCTGCGGAACCCTGCACCGAGGGGGTATTTCGTTGAAGGCTTCTGGAGGCTCTGCTGTTGAGGGGGAGGGGGGGAGTTTCAAAAAGAGTAATTTCAGTAATCTCCCCAAAGAAACGGTCTGGAGGCCACGTATTCCGTGGGGGTTGAGATTACAAAAAGGAGTAACAGAGAAGTAATGGAAAAGGTAATTTTCTATCAACCTATTGATTTTAAAGGGTTTTATTAAAGTAGAGAATTACATTTATAAAGAGTAATCAGATTACTTCAATATTACTTAAAGATTACCTTTTGCTCGTAATACAAAATCCTTTAATTTCAACGGCTTGAGCGTAAAAAATGGTCAAGATTACTTATGTTACTCTTTTTTTTGCCCCCCTCAAGGTTGGGGATGTCCCTTCCTGGCCTCAGCCAAGGGTACGATCATCAGATGCGACTTTTTTCGTCCTCAGGAGATAGATATGGACATGTTTGAGGCGTTGGGGAAGATCCGCGACGGCGTCATTACTGGCACCAGGGGATTGGACCATGACGATTACGGGCTTATCTGCAATTTGGTGGGTGAGGAGTTGGTTGGAGGGATGAAGACAAACAAGGGCTATGTGGGACTCAAATTGACCAAGAAGGGCGAGGCCTACCTCGCTTTTGGCAGCACGCCTTTATCCGATTTCACAACGCGGAAAGCACCCTGGTGGATGAAATGGATACTGGCCGTAATTATTCCTCTCGCGATTGGGCTGCTCGTGAATTACCTCTCCAAACTCTCTGGTTGGACCTAACAAGATCGAAGCAACAGTGGGTGGAGTGGATTGGAGCGAACGCCAATGACGTAACTGATCACGCCACTCCTGAGCCTTCGTCCAATCGAGATTCATATAAGGGTGGTACGAAAGTGGTACGGAAAGTTTTGAGTTGGTCTGCAGGCCCCGTAGTTAAAGGTGTGCAGGATTAAACGTTCCAATCCATCATGGGGGCGACGGAGAAGCGGCGGGAGAGTGGGGCGGTTTGTAGGGACATGGGGGATCTGAGTCAGCGAGGCGAATGGCTCGCAGTTTATCAGGAACGGCTCTTGGGTGCCGGAGAGGCAAGTTTTGCGTGCATTACCACTTCGAACGAGGGCGTTGCCGTGTGTGGAATACGCCAAGGATCTGCAGTCGATCACCCCGCACTCTATACGGGATCAGATAGGACCAGTTGGGAACTGCCCATTCGCGAGTATGTTTCACCCGACCTTCGCGTCCCATGGAAGGAAACTGAGCCAGCCTGTCGACACTGGTGAAAATGGCATCCGAGAAGTCGTCGGCGGCTTTTGGATTTTCGAGAGCGATATAGTTCGCTTCGTCTTCCAGATTTTTGAGCGCTTTTTCAAGCCACTCAACCCGCATTCCTGCTCCAGCGCCTGGCGCGCATGGCCGCCACTTGGTCATCGGTGGCGAATTTGCCTTCGTCGGCTTCCTTTACTGCCAGCTCGATTTGGGCGGTCAGCGTTTTTTCGTGCTCGATATAGTCGCGAAGAACGTCCATCGCCAGGTAACTAGCTGTCTGGCCGTTGGTTTTGGCCAGGTCGGCGAGAGAGTTGGACAGGTCTTCCGGCAGGTTTAGGGATATCCCAGTCATAGCGGCCTCGATGGTGGACGGTTGTGGGGCATCTTACACCTTGGTGTGCTTGGTTGACTCAGCAGTCCGTCGTGAGGTGTATCTGGAAGTGAATTGCTTTTCGCGGCCTACTCAAAATTAGGTACCGTGGTCTGGCTTCGATATCTGCCCATAGGAGTGACGCGGTTCACGTCATCGGCTTTCGTAACGCCAACAAACTAGGAGGGCAAAAATAATGACCAGAAACTCCCGTTCTGAAAGGGTTGACGCAGTGAACCCGGAATGGCCGGCTGAGGACTTTTCTAAGGCCAAACCAGCGAGCGAGGTGCTTGTGGGATTGTTTGGTAAAGCTCAGGCGAAGGAAATGCTCAAGCCCAAGCGGGGCAATCGGCAGTAACCAAAGAGCACTTCAAAGTTCGTTCTGATGCTGACGTGCTGGAGCGATTCTGGGCTTTCGGGCTAGGCTGGCAAAACGCGAATGAATGCCGCTTGGCCGATTGGCTCAAGACGCACACGCCAGATGAACTGAAGGCCTAAGGTAATAAGCCACGAATTTGGCTTATTGCTGTCTCGTGATTAGCTTTTTTCAGCGATAGCATAAATAAATCTGTCCCTTTTTTGTTTAGGTGCCTGATCAAGTTTGAGACCGTTTTATTGCGTTGGCGAGCTGTTCGGCGTTGTTGCGCAATTCAATGAATTTTTCGTTTAGCTCGACATGACCTGGATTCCAAGAAAGGACGCCATCGACATAGCTTTGACCAAGAATGAGATCATTTAATGAGCCCATTCCGCCATAGGCTGACAGTAGATACTCAATCCCAGAGTAATCAGAATCCAGCAATAGTGCCCTTGCCTTACGCATCCAAAAGCTCCAGTGGGTGTCTCCATCGCTTTCGAGCACGATTGCAAGCTGATCAAGAATGCAGGTCAACTCTTCAGTTTTCGGTCCCATTTCTCGACATCGTCCAAAGTGAAACGCGGCATGGGCGGGATGATCCGCTGTTGAGTGTTTCTCGCCCGCTAGCAACATAAGCTACTGTTTCGCCATTAGAGTGTCCACGGGCTGCTTTCGGCCGTTATCTGCCTAATGCCGAAGGCGGCTAGTCAGGGCGGAGGTATGGATCGAAAGGAGTCCAGTGGTACATAAGTGGTGCGAGCTAAAGCTGGGTTAGCTGTAGGCCTTTGTTTTAAAGGCTCTTTGGCTTAGTAGTTCCAATCCATCATCGGTGTAACGGATAAAGCAATCTCCTGGAACAGGTCCAAACTTCTAGGAAATATCCCACACTTTTCTCAGCTTGCCCCTCAGACCACCCCTAGCTAACCTCCTTAAGCCGCTGCCAATCCAGCGGCCGGATGTGGAAGTCCGACCAAGCTGAAGGCGCTCAATCGCCCATAAACACCTACCGGCGTTTTTTTACGTCTGTATGATTGCTTATGGCGGCTGTGCGCGGGGCACTTCGGTGCGCCGGGTCCTTTAGCCCTGGTCTTCCACACCTGCGTACAGCTGCCACCCCTCATGTGGAAGTGAGATAGGCAGTTCCTTAAACGCTAAAGGAGCTTCGCCATGTACAAGGTCACACCTAATCCGCCTTATGCTTCAAACGCTGCATCTTCTGATCCAAAGCTTCAAGCCGCAGCCCAGCGCGCAATCAACCATCACTTGCCCCCATCCGACGACGCTGCTCCCACCGAGCGCCCAAGCGACAACCTATTCCTCGTAAACCCAACCATCGACCCCGAAACCCTCCTGGCCAACGCCGCCGAAAACCTCGCATCCGCCAACGAAATGGCCGCCACCTTGGCGTTCGATCTCGACGACTCCCAGCGCGCCGTCGCCCTGGGCATCCAGCAGTTAATCGAGTTGAGCTCGCTGCTCGTTGACCGAGCCCAGGAACAAGTTGCGCCTGTGACCGTCTCAGTCAAAGCCTGACAACCAACCCTGCCGCCTTACCCAAGGCGGCAACCTGAACTCATGCTGTCCCACAGCAAAGTTTCATAATTCCCTGCACCGTTGAGGTCTACGATCCCCTACTGAGAGAGGACCCCAGCGCCTCCAGCCCATAGGGAACTGAAACCATGATCTCGAACCTCGTCAAAGTTGTAATGATCACCGGCACGTTGCTGTTGAGCGCTTGTTCATCTTCATCGAGCGTGAACAGTGACCCGTGCTTTTCAGGCGGGTGCCAGGCATTTGGCGACCATAGCCCCAACAAAGCCGCGAAGATGAATTTTGGTGGCAGTGGGCTGGGGAGTAGTTATGGGGAGTATGGTTCGGGGCTGTTGCATGATGATTGATGGGGTCGGGGCAACCTGCCAGTTAAGCGTCATCGCCTTCTGTAGGAGCGAGCTTGCTCGCGAAAAACGTCAACGATAACGCTGGCTTCCTGAAGAAACGCGGCGTCTGTGAGTTTTTCGCGAGCAAGCTCGCTCCTACAAAAAGCTTCAACTGGCTGGAAGCCCCACCTACAGTTTGATCCAGTAGGGCGTTATTGACCGCCTTTCATCCGCCGGGCAATCAGGTAGAGGCCCAGCCCCACCAGCGCTGTAGCAGCACCGATGTAGCCGGTACTGGTCCAACCCAACCCTGCCGTAATCGCCATCCCACCAAACCACGGCCCCAGCGCATTCGCCAGGTTAAACGCCGCATGGTTGGACGCTGCCGCCAGGCTCGGCGCTTCGTGAGCGATGTCCATCAACCGAATCTGCAACGGTGCCGCCAACGCGACCATGGTGCCCACCAGCCCCATGCTCACCAGTACGCCCCACAGCGACGCCGCGGCGAAGGGGAAGAACAACAACACCGCCATCGACCACACCAATATCAAGCCCACCGCCCGGAACTGCATGCGATCAAACAGTTTGCCACCGGCAATGTTGCCGATGATGCCGCCCACGCCAAACGCGGCGAGACCGAAGGGGATCCACTGCGGTGAAACCTGGGTCACTTCGAGCATGGTCGGCGCCAGGTAGCTGAATACGCAGAACATCCCGGCAAAGCCAATCGCGCCGATGGACAGGGCCATCCATACCTGGGGTTTGGTGAAGGCGCGCAGTTCCTTGCGCGGGTCGCTGCGTTGTTCGTCGTGGCGGTGGGGCACGAATTGCCAGACCAGGGCGATGGTGAGCAGGGCGATCACGCTGACCAGGGCGAATGCCGAGCGCCAGCCCAGGTGTTGGCCGAGGAAGGTGGCGATGGGGTTGCCGAGCAGCATGGCCAGGGTCAGGCCCATCATCACGCGGGCTACGGCGCCGGCGCGTTTGTCGGTGGGCACCATGCTGGAGGCGACCACGGCGGCGATGCCGAAGTAGGCGCCGTGGGGCAGGCCGCTGATAAAGCGGAAGGCCACCAGCGAGCCGAAGGTGGGGGTGAAGGCGGTGGCGAAGTTGCCCAGGGCGTACAGGCCCATCAGCAACAGCAGCATGTGTTTGCGCAGCAGCTTGGCGCCGAGGATGGCCAGCAGTGGGGCGCCGACCATGACGCCCAGGGCGTAGGCGCTGATGGCGTGGCCCACCTGGGGTTCGCTCAGGCCCAGGTTCTGGGCGATGTCGGGCATCAGGCCCATTATGGCGAATTCGCCGGTGCCGATCGCGAAGGCGCCCACGGCCATGGCCGCTTCCATTTTGGCGGCGCTGCGCGCGGGCAGTACCTGCCCGGGTGTTTGCTGGATAGTCATGGGTAACTCTGTGTGAAAGGTGTGCACGAAGGACAGTCGCCGATGCTACGCAAGCCGCGACGAAGGTGTCTAGAACCGTCATTTTCGGCAGAGTTCCACGCCTGTGACCGCAGGTCGCGGCTGCCAGGCTTGACAGGGGCGCATTAAAAGCCGCGATTTAGGCCTGTCAATTGGCCAAACGGCGCATAAACGCTGTTTAGCGTGATATTCTGCGCGCCGTCTGGGCTAGTCTTTCCCTGGTGCGTACACCCGTATACGTCCCAGCGGTTGGCTGTCGCCCAGGTAGCTGAAGCCAATAATGATAAGAAGTCAGCGCAGAAGGGACATAACAGTGAGGTCGATCCATCGGCCTTGTGTGCCCACCCTGCAGCCTTTATGTGACTGTGCAGACCCCGCGGTACGTTGCCTGACGTAGCGTGAACGAGGGTTACTCATGATCGGGGGCGGTAGGGCGGATGGCGTTTTATCATAGGTGCTACTGATGTTTAAAAAAGTAAACACTGCCCTGCTGGGGCTGGCTTTGTCGATGGGGATCACGTCCGTTCACGCGGAAGAGGCAAAGAAAGTCGATGTGCTGCTGATCGGCGGCGGCATCATGAGTGCAACCCTGGGTGTCTGGCTCAATGAGCTGGAACCGGATTGGTCGATGGAGATGGTCGAGCGCCTCGATGGCGTGGCCGAAGAAAGCTCCAACGGCTGGAACAACGCCGGTACCGGTCACTCGGCCCTGGCTGAGCTGAACTACACCCCGGAAGACAAGAACGGCAACGTTGAGATCCCGAAAGCGGTCGAGATCAACGAAGCGTTCCAGATCTCCCGTCAGTTCTGGTCCTGGCAGGTTCAGCAGGGCGTGTTGAAGAACCCGCGTTCGTTCATCAACTCCACTCCGCACATGAGCTTTGTGTGGGGCGATGACAACATCAAGTTCCTGAAAAAACGCTACGAAGCCCTGAAGGCCAGCCCGCTGTTCGCCGGCATGCAGTACTCCGAAGACCCGGCGCAGATCGCCAAGTGGGTTCCGTTGATGATGGAAGGGCGTGACCCGAGCCAGAAAATCGCGGCCACCTGGAGCCCGATCGGTACCGACGTAAACTTCGGCGAGATCACCCGCCAGTTCGTCGCTCACCTGCAAACCACGCCGAAGTTTGACCTGAAGCTGTCGAGCGAAGTGCAGGACATCACCAAGAACGCCGACGGTTCGTGGCGTGTGAGCTACAAAAACCTCAAAGACGGCACCAAGACTGAAACCGACGCCAAGTTCGTGTTCATCGGCGCCGGCGGCGGTGCCCTGCACTTGCTGCAGAAGTCGGGCATTCCTGAAGGCAAGGAATACGCAGGCTTCCCAGTCGGTGGTTCGTTCCTGGTGACCGAGAACCCGACCATCGCCGAGCAGCACCTGGCCAAGGCCTACGGTAAGGCTTCGGTAGGTTCGCCACCGATGTCGGTTCCGCACCTGGACACCCGCGTGCTGGATGGCAAGCGTGTGATTCTGTTTGGCCCATTCGCCACCTTCTCGACCAAGTTCCTGAAAGAAGGCTCGTACCTGGACCTGCTGACCAGCACCACCACCCACAACATCTGGCCTATGACCAAAGTCGGTATTCGTGAATACCCACTGGTCGAGTACCTCGCCGGCCAACTGATGCTGTCTGATGATGACCGTTTCAAGGCGCTGCAAGAGTACTTCCCGAACGCCAAGCAGTCCGACTGGCGCCTGTGGCAAGCCGGCCAGCGCGTGCAGATCATCAAGCGTGACGAAGAGCAAGGCGGCGTGCTGAAGCTCGGTACCGAAGTGGTCAGCTCTGCCGACAACACCATCGCCGGCCTGTTGGGTGCATCGCCAGGCGCGTCCACCGCGGCTCCGATCATGCTGACCGTGCTGCAAAAAGTGTTCAAGGACAAGGTAGCAAGCCCGGCCTGGCAGGAAAAACTGCACCAGATCGTGCCAAGCTACGGCACCAAGCTGAACGACAGCCCTGAAGCGGTTGCCAAGGAATGGGCCTACACTGCCGGTGTGCTGCAACTGACACCACCGCCAGCGATCCCGCAATTGGCCGCTCCACAGGCTACCGAGGCTGCCAAGCCTGCGGCTGAGCCAAGCAAGCCGGTTTCTGACCTGGCGCTGTAAGCCTCACCCACGAAAAAGCCCGCTGAACCGGTGACGGTCAGCGGGCTTTTTTGTGGGGAAATGTTCAGGAGAGCGGCGGGTGTCGCTCCACCGGGGGCAGCTCAACCGCACGCTCGGCCGCCGCCAGCGCAGCCTTCAAGCCAGCCTGGTCCAGGCGCACGCAGTACGCCGGTTTGGCCCGCTCGAATCGCCAGCTTTCATCCAGCTCACCAGCGTCGACGGCATCGAACCCCAACTCATCGAGCAGCTGGGTCACGACGGCCTTCGCGGTGGCGTCATCCGCCGCGACGGGCAGCGCCCGCCGATCAGGTGCACCGTGAGGGCGGGCGTCTTGCGTCAGGTCGGGGGCGAAGATCGCGTTAAACACTTTCACCACGTGTGAATGTGTCAAATGGTCGGCCAGCAAGCGGCTGGTAGTCGTTTCAAAGCGGTCCAGCTCTGGGATATGCCCATCGCGGTCGGGGTAGTAATTGTTGGCATCCATCACCGTTTTACCCTCCAGCCATTGCGCGGGCACGCTGCGGTAGTGTTGAAAGGGAATCGCCACTAGCACCACATCGCCGAACCGTGCGGCATCGTCTGCGCTGCCAACTTGCACACCGAGTATGCCGCTTACCACGCTGCTCATGGTGTGCGGGCCGCGGGAATTGCTCAGCATCACCTCATGCCCGGCGGCCAAGGCCAGTTGTGCCACAGCACGCCCAATGAAACCTGCTCCAATTACGCCAATCTTCATGTGCTTGCTCCGATGGAAGTACGAAGTGGCTATGATGATTGGCAACCATTTGGCGATAAATCGCAGTAGTGGCGCGGCTGTTGTTACTGGGGGTAGGGAATGATGGATCGTTTATCAAGCATGAATGCCTTTGTGATGGCTGCTGAGCTCGGTTCCTACGTGCGTGCCGCTGAGCGCTTGAATATGTCACCGCAAATGGTTGCCAAGCATGTCACCGCCTTGGAACAACGCTTGGGCGCGCGCTTGCTTAACCGTACTACGCGAAGGCAAAGCCTTACGGAGTTGGGGAGCGCTTACTACGAACGTTGCAAGCACATCCTGACGGAGACTGAGGCGGCGGATTCCCTTGCGCAAATCATGAACGACACCCCGCGTGGCAAGCTGAAAATCACCGCCCCGGTGACGTTCGGCTCCTACAGCCTGATGCCGTTGATCACCGGATTCTTGCGTGACAACCCGGATGTGCAAATCGATCTGCACCTTACGGATCGTTTCGTCGACCTGGTGGAGGAGGGCTATGAGGCGGCCTTTCGTATCGGCCCCTTGGGGACCACCGGCCTGACCGCCCGGCCGCTGGCGCCGTATCGCCTGGTTGTCTGTGCGGCACCGGCCTATTTGCAGGCGCGGGGCACACCGATGACGCCGGCAGACCTTGAGCATCACGAATGCCTGGGCTATGCCTTCTGGTCACGCCCGGCAGATCGTGAATGGGTGTTTTACCAAGGTGCGGTCCCGCACAGGGTGCAGGTAAGCAGCCGTTTGCAGATCAACGAAAGCAGGGCGCTGATGTCGGCGGCGCTGGATGGTTTCGGTATCGTGCTCGGCCCTGAAGACTTCTTGCGCAGGGCACTGGCCGAGGGCCAGTTAGTGCGGGTGCTGCCGGACTTTGACGCGCCAAGTCGATCAATGCATTTGGTCTACACCGCGAATCGGCAGCGCACGGCTAAGTTGCGGCGGTTTGTCGACGCCGTATTACAACGTTTTGGCTCGGTTTAAACGCGCGAGCTCTCTCACCTGTTCATGCAGATGCAGCGCCAGCAGTGCCCGTTCGACTTGAGGCCGGTGGGTTCAGCAATCTGACAGACATTTCCTGTTAAAAATAATCAAAGCCCATGCAGGAGCCCGGCTGGAATAAAGGCGGATTACTTTCTGATGCAGGTGCAGGGCGTTCGCGCCCGAGGGTTTTGTATGTTGTTACGTTATGCAGCATTGGCCGCCATGGTGGTGGCGGCGTCCGGGTGTGTACAAGAGCGTGTAGTACATGAACGCAGGCCGGTGCAACGTGAGTATGTTGAGGTGGTGGCGCCGCAGCCGCCTCCGGTGCAGGTGATAGAAGTCGAACCGGCGGTACGCGAGGGTTATATCTGGTCACGCGGTTACTGGCGTTGGGAAGGCGGGCGCTATGTGGCGGTGCACGGCCATTGGGAGCCGGTGCGCCAGGGCTATCGTTATGTACACCCGCACTGGGTGCAGCGTAATGATGGCTACCACTGGCAGATCGGCGGCTGGATACGCTGACCTAACCTCCTTCTCTGTAGGAGTGAGCTTGCTCGCGAAAAACGTCAACGGTTACGCGGGCATTCAGGTTGCACGCGGTGCCTGTGATTTTTTCGCGAGCAAGCTCGCTCCTACACAAACAAAGCGGGCTAGCCGAGCCGTTTCATTCCCGCTGCCTTGGCCGCGTTCAGATCAAAGGTGGCGGTGTACTCGCAGCCCGCCGCATGGCCACAGCGTTCAACCAGGCAGTCGGCAAAGTCGGCTTTGCCTGCGGTGAACTTGCGCAATGCCTGCCAGATGATATCGGCGTGCTCGACGGTCAGCTCCCGCGTGTGCAGCAAGGTTTCCAGCACCATCACCACCTCGCTTTTGGCCGACTGGTAGCAGCACTGCAACACCCACACCAGCTTCGTAAGCGTCACCAGACTGACAAAGCCTGGCGAGGTGGCGGTGAGCGATTCGATGAGCTGGGACGCCTTGGCTGATTGAACCGGGTCGTCCTGGGTCACGTAACGCACCAGCACGTTGGTATCCAGGCCGATCATCCAGCTGTTGCTCCCTGGGCCGCGATGGCGCGGTTCATGTCTTCGATAGACACGGCATGGGCAGGCTTGCGGATCAAACCTTTGAGGTCCTTGACGGTTTTGCTTGCGGCAATCATGGAAAAC
Organism: Pseudomonas sp. WS 5503; assembly: GCF_012985385.1. NCBI lineage: Bacteria > Pseudomonadati > Pseudomonadota > Gammaproteobacteria > Pseudomonadales > Pseudomonadaceae > Pseudomonas > Pseudomonas sp. WS 5503. The sequence continues at coordinate 307,291 of NZ_JAAQWI010000001.1, read as the reverse complement.
TTGCCGTCTTCCATTTCAACGAATTCCACCCGGTCGCCTGTTTCCAGGCCCAGGGCCGTCCTGACCTGGACAGGGATGGTGATTTGCCCTTTTGAAGTGAGTGTGGCGGTGGCCATAGTGAAGATCTCCATCGTGATATTCCTTACCTTAGGGTAAGGGATGACAGAGGACAATATCCGTTGGTCCATAGGTCGCTCGCTGAGGTGGGTGAGTCTGAGTAATAAAACCCTAGTCCGAACACTCGCACCTCACACGCCGGGACATGCCCCAAACAGATACAAACTATGACCGACCGCCGCTAGCTCATTGCACCACGCGGTAGCACGGTACATACGCCGCGCCGCCTGGCAACTTCATGCGGTGCTGGGCCACGAATGCCTTCAGCAGCTCATCCAACGGTTTCATGATCGCCGGGTCGCCGTGGATCTCATACGGGCCGTTCTCCTCGATCAGGCGAATACCCTTGTCCTTGACGTTACCCGCCACGATCCCCGAGAACGCCCGGCGCAGGTTGGCCGCCAATTCATGGGGCGGCAGTGCGTGGCTCAGTTGCAGGCTGGCCATGTTTTCGTGGGTGGGGTCGAACGGGCGCTGGAAGCCTTCGTCGATCTTCAGCAGCCAGTTGAAGTGGAACGCGTCGTTACGCTCGCGGCGGAATTGCTTCACCGCCTTGAGGCCGGTGGTCATCTGGCGGGCCACTTCAGCCGGGTCGTCGATGATGATCTGGTAATGCTTCTGCGCCGCTTCGCCCAAGGTGGCGCCGACGAACGCGTGCAATTGTTCCAGGTAAGGCGCGGCATGTTTCGGCCCGGTGAGCACCACCGGGAACGGCAGGTCGCGGTTGTCCGGGTGCATGAGGATGCCGAGCAGGTACAGGAACTCCTCGGCCGTGCCTGCGCCGCCGGGGAAGATGATGATGCCGTGGCCGACACGCACGAAGGCTTCCAGGCGCTTTTCGATGTCCGGCAAAATCACCAGCTCGTTGACGATGGGGTTCGGCGCTTCGGCAGCGATGATGCCTGGTTCGGTCAAGCCCAGGTAACGGCCATTGGTGATGCGCTGCTTGGCGTGGGAAATGGTTGCGCCCTTCATCGGGCCTTTCATCACGCCGGGGCCGCAACCGGTGCACACGTCGAGGCTGCGCAGGCCCAGTTCGTGCCCGACTTTTTTGGTGTATTTGTATTCTTCGGTGTTGATCGAATGGCCGCCCCAGCACACCACGATCTTCGGCTCGACACCCGGGCGCAGCGTACGGGCGTTACGCAGCAGGTGGAACACGTAATCGGTGATGCCTTGGGAGTTGCTCAGGTCGATACGCTGGCTATCCAGCTCGTTCTCGGTGTAGACGATGTCGCGCAGGGCGCTGAACAGCATTTCGCGGGTGCTGGCAATCATTTCGCCATCGACGAAGGCATCGGCGGGGGCGTTGAGCAGTTCCAGACGTACGCCGCGGTCCTGCTGGTGAATACGCACTTCAAAGTCTTTGTAGGCGTCGAGGATGGTCTTGGCGTTGTCGATATGCGCGCCGGTATTGAGAATCGCCAGGGCGCATTGGCGGAACAGGGTGTAGATGCTGCCGGTACCGGCTTCGCTCAGTTGCTGCACTTCACGTTGGGACAGGGTTTCGAGGCTGCCCTTGGGGCTGACGGAGGCGTTGATGACTTGACGTTGGGGCATTCTGATTCCTTGAAAGCATAGCCACCGCGCCCGCTAGGGGGCGATGGCTTGAGAATGGTGAGCGCCAATTAAGGTCGCACGAGACGGTTATTTACCTCAGGCGCAAGGCCCAGCGCAAATGCCGTCCAACACCATCATGCCGCAGAACTTACTGAATCAGCTTCCAGTTTTTGTAGAAAACCCGACGCAGGGTAAAGACCAGGCCGGCAAACCCTGCGATCACGGCGTTGAGCACCGAGGGCAGCAGGGTCGGGCGCACAATATCAATGAACAGGCAGTAGCGTTTGGCGTCGTTTTTGTTGAAGGAGGCGTGCATCAGCGTGTCATCGAAGATAAACAGCGGGTCGTCGTGCCAGTAGTGCTTGTGCTTGCCCACCTGGATGTACACGCCCTCATGGTGCGGTGCCGGCGCCATGTTGTAGAGCACACGGAACATCATGCGCAGGGGGCCGAAGTGGAACGAGGTCGAGCGGTTCTCGTTGAACACCGAGACGCCGATGGTTTTCACGAACGGCAGTTTCTTGCGCAGCTGCGGGATATCCAGGGTGGTTTCGATCGGGCGACCGTACCACTGGAAGAACAACATGCCGCGTTTCTTCTCGGCCATGCGCTCGTCCAGGTAGCTGATGATTTCATCCTTGCGGGCCATGGCGTCGTCGATCACCTGTTGCAGGTCTTCGCGCCAGGCCGGTGGCAGGTCGTTCATGGTGTAGACATGCCGGTTGCGGCTGCTGAGCAGGTCGAGCAGGGTGTTGAACGGTGCCAGCACCCAGGTATTACGACCGTTGCCGATAAAATACTTCTTGATGGTGTCGCGGTCGTACAGGCCGTTACGCAGGAAGTCATAAACGCCGCAGCACACCACCAACAGCAGAAACACCAGGCAACTGCGCGGGAAACAATAGATCAATAGCAGAACGCCGAGTACCCACGCCAGGGATACCAGCTTCTTGCCGACAGCATTTTTGCTCATGAAACGAGGCTCCAAAGCCGAAACATATTGAAACAATCTCGTCATCATAGGGGTTTATGGGGCCGGCAGGCGTTTTTAAATAGGGTGAAATTGTGAAGCTGCTGCACAATTTGTAACCGTTGCCGTGCAGGCTCCGACGTTTTGTGGATTGAATTTTGAGAACAGAAGATTTGCGACTATCGTGACGCTTCGGTTTTTCAGGCGTCATAGACCGGTACGATTGAAGTTGAATGGCCACTATTGGCCTTCGGCACCTTGGAAGAGGCAGAAATTTTTATGATCATCAAACCGCGGGTTCGTGGCTTTATCTGTGTGACCGCTCACCCTGTTGGCTGTGAAGCGAACGTCAAAGAGCAGATTGACTACGTAACCAAAAACGGCGTCATCGAGGGCGGCCCTAAAAAGGTACTGGTCCTCGGTGCCTCCACCGGCTACGGCCTGGCCGCGCGCATCAGTGCTGCGTTTGGCTGCGGCGCCGACACCCTGGGCGTGTTTTTTGAGAAAGAAGGCGAAGAAGGCAAGCTGAGCTCCGCCGGCTGGTACAACAGCGCGGCGTTCGAGAAGTTTGCCGTGGAAAAAGGTCTGTACGCCAAGAGCATCAACGGCGACGCGTTCTCCGACGAGATCAAGCGCCTGACCATCGAGACCATCAAGAAAGACCTGGGCAAGATCGACCTGGTGGTCTACAGCCTGGCCGCGCCACGCCGTACCGACCCGCAAGGCGTGGTGCACAACTCCACCCTCAAGCCAATCGGCAAGGCCGTGACCCTGCGCGGGATCAACACCGACAAGGGCGTGGTGGTCGACACCACGCTTGAGCCTGCGACCCAGGAAGAAATCGACGGTACCGTGAAGGTCATGGGCGGCGAAGACTGGCAGCTGTGGATCGACGCCCTGCGTGACGCCGATGTATTGGCCGAAGGCGCCAAGACCACCGCGTTCACCTACCTCGGTGAGAAGCTGACCCAGGACATCTACTGGAACGGCTCCATCGGCGAAGCCAAGAAAGACCTGGACAAAAAAGTTTTGACCCTGCGCGAGAACCTCGCTGCGCTCAAGGGCGACGCCCGTGTGTCGGTGCTCAAGGCGGTGGTCACCCAGGCCAGCTCGGCGATCCCGATCATGCCGCTGTATCTGTCGCTGCTGTTCAAGGTGATGAAAGAGCAGGGCACCCATGAAGGCTGCATCGAGCAGGTCTACGGCCTGTTCAAGGACAGCCTGTACGGCAGCGAGCCGAAACTCGACGCCGATGGCCGCCTGCGTGCCGACCTGGCCGAGCTGGAACCGAAGGTCCAGGATGCCGTGGCCGCGCTGTGGAACCAGGTGACCGACGACAACGTCAACGAGATCAGCGATTTTGCCGGTTACAAGGCCGAGTTCCTGCGCTTGTTTGGCTTTGAGGTCGACGGCGTGGATTACGACGCGGATGTGAACCCGACCGTCAAAATCAACGGCCTGATCCAGGCTTAAAACGCGGTCAATAAGGTGGGAACTGGCTTGCCCTGATGCCAGTCAGTTAACGCAAATCCCCTGTGGGAGCGGGCTTGCCCGCGAAGGCGGTGTGTCAGTCGCAGCATCTGAGGCTGTACGACCGCTTTCGCAGGCAAGCCAGCTCCCACATTTGATCTTCGTTGTTTTGAGCATTGCGTTCGCTCAATGAGGCCATGCCTCCTCCCACCTGTCTTTTCAGACACTTCTTACACCTCGGCGCGCGCCTCCCTCTTGTAGATCTGTCAGACTCCAGCAGCTATCAAGCCATGCTAACGGAGGATCTGATGACGATTCGTGCAGTAGTTTTTGATTTCGGCGGTGTCCTGTTCGACTGGAGCCCGCAGCACCTGTACCGCAAGCTGATTGCCGACGACGTTGAGCGCCAGTGGTTCCTCGACACCATCTGTACCCAGGACTGGAACACCGAGCAAGATGCCGGTCGCTCCCTGGCTGAAGCCACCCGCACCCTGGTTGCCCAATACCCCGAACACACGACCCTGATCCAGGCTTATTACGAGCGCTGGCCCGAAATGCTGCGGGCTGAATTACCCGAGGGCGTGGCGATTCTCGAAGCGTTACATCAGGTTGAGATGCCGCTGTTCGGGCTTACCAACTGGTCGGCTGAAACCTTCCCTTACGCCCGGGCCAACTATCCATTCCTGACGCGTTTTCGCGACATTCTGGTGTCCGGCGAGGTGAAGTTGATCAAGCCTGACCCGGCGATCTACCACGCCAGCCTCACCCAGGTGCGTGCGCACCTGCCGGATGTCCAGGCCAGTGAAGTGGTGTTTGTCGACGACGTCGCCGGCAACATCGAGGCTGCCATTGCGTTGGGCTGGCAGGGCATTCATCACGTATCGGCCGAGCGCACCGCTGCGCGTTTGCGTGAGTTGGGCGTGGCGTTCTAGCGCGCCCATTTCTCCATTACAAAGTCGACGAACGCCCGCAGCTTGGGCAGGCGGTAGCGGTCTTGGCGATACATCAGGTGCATGGGGCGGCTGGGCAGTTTGTAGGTGGTCAGCAAGGCCACCAGCTTGCCGCTCTCCAGGTCCGGTTGCACCAGGGCATCGGCCAACATGCTGATGCCCATGCCGTTGATGGCGGCCTGGCGCAAGCCTTGGGAGCTGTTGATGGTCAATGAGCCAGACACCGGCACCTCCACTTCACCTTCATCGCCGGTCATGCGCCAGAGTTTATCGGTGTCGCGCCAGTTGTCGTTCGCGGGGTAGGCGAATGCCAGGCAGTCATGCTGCTGCAGGTCATCCGGGGTTTGCGGTGTGCCGCGTCGCGCCAGGTAGGCAGGGGAGGCGCAAAGGGTGAGGGTATAGGCCTGCAGAGGCCGGGCGATCAGGCTGGAGCTTTCCAGTTCGCCGAGACGGATCGCCACGTCAAAACCGCTGTCGACCAGGTCCATGCGCTCATTGCTCATCACCACGTACAGGTCGATAAGTGGGTAGCGCTGGGAAAACTCACTCAAGGCCGGCACCAGGCGTTCGGTGCCGAACACGGGGGGCGCGGTGATGCGCAGGCTGCCTTTGGGGGTTTCGCTGTGGACCTGCTCGGCCAGCAGCTCGGAGTCGGCCACCAGCCCCAGCACTTCCAGGCAGCGCTGATAATACTGCCCGCCAAATTCGGTGAGGTTTTGTTTGCGCGTGGTGCGTTTGAGCAAGCTGACGCCAAGCCGTTGTTCCAGCGCTCGCAGATGGTTGCCCACCATGGTGGTCGAAATCCCGCATTCCTGCGCGGCGGCGGTCATGCTGCCGGCCTCGACGACTTTCACGTACACCGACATTGCCTGGAACAGATCCATTATCAAGCCCTGGTTTAAAGTTATTGCAGCAATTCTGCGTTTATCCAGCGAGGGTGGTTAACCATACTTGATCCACCCCAACGATGCACTGGAGCCGCCACCATGACCGCCGCCTGCCTGATGAGCACTTATCAACCCCTGGCCCTGAGCTTCACCCGCGGCCTAGGCACGCGCCTGTGGGACCAACAGGGCCGCGAATACCTGGACGCCGTGGCCGGCGTAGCGGTGACCAATGTTGGCCATTCCCACCCAAGGTTAGTGGCCGCCATCAGCGAACAGGCCGGCTTGCTGCTGCACACCTCCAACCTCTACAGCATCGACTGGCAACAACAATTGGCCCGGCGCCTGGCCCAACTGTCCGGGCTGGACCGCGTGTTCTTCAACAATTCCGGCGCGGAGGCCAACGAGACGGCGCTGAAGTTGGCGCGTTTGCATGGCTGGAAAAAAGGCATCGAACAGCCGTTGGTGGTCGTGATGGAGAACGCCTTCCACGGCCGCACGCTAGGCACCATGGCTGCCAGCGACGGGCCTTCGGTGCGCCTGGGGTTCCAGCGATTGCCCGGCGATTTCATCAAGATTGGGTTTGGCGACATGGCGGCTCTGGAGGCGGTCACCGCGCAGTTCGGTACACGCATCGCGGCGGTACTGCTTGAACCAATCCAAGGTGAAAGTGGTGTGTTGGTGGCGCCACCAGGCTACCTGAAAGCCATGCGCGATCACTGCACGCGCCACGGCTGGCTGATGATGCTCGACGAAATCCAGACCGGCATCGGGCGCACCGGCACCTGGTTTGCCTTCCAGCACGAAGGCATCGTGCCGGACGTGATGACCCTGGCCAAAGGCCTGGGCAATGGCGTGCCCATCGGCGCCTGCCTGGCCCGCGCTGCCGTCGCTGAGCTGTTCACCCCAGGCAGCCATGGCAGCACCTTTGGCGGCAACCCGCTGGCGTGTCGCGTCGGGTGTACGGTGCTGGAGATTATCCAGGAGCAAGGCTTGCTCGAGAACGCTGCGCGCCAGGGAGAACACTTACTGGCCCGGTTGCGGATGGAGTTGGAGGACCACCCGCAGGTGCGGGCGATTCGTGGCAAGGGCTTGATGATCGGCATTGAACTGGCCAGCCCTTACCGCGACCTGGCCCAACGGGCAGCGCAGGAGCATGGGCTGTTGATCAACGTCACGCGTGGCAAGATCATTCGCCTGTTGCCGCCACTGACGCTGGAGCGCAAGGAAGTGGAGATGATCGTGCGAGCCATCACCCGCCTACTGGACTGAAATACGATGCTCGTTCCCACGCTATGCGTGGGAACGCCTGCTGTGACGCTCTGCGTCACGCGTTAAGAGCGGACGCGGAGCGTCCAGGGCAGCATTCCCACGCAGAGCGTGGGAACGATCAGCAGCGTGGGAGCGATCAGAAACACTTACTGGCGCGGTTGCGGATGGAGTTGGAGGAGCATCCGCGCGCAGGAGCATGGGCTGTTGATCAACGTCACGCGGGGCAAGGTCATTCGCCTGTTGCCGCCACTGACGCTGGAGCGCAAGGAAGTGGAGATGATCGTGCGAGCCATCACCCGCCTACTGGACTGAAAGACGATGCTCGTTCCCACGCTCTGCGTGGGAACGCCTCCTGTGACGCTCCGCGTCACGCGTTAAGAGCGGACGCGGAGCGTCCAGGGCAGCATTCCCACGCAGAGCGTGGGAACGATCAGCAGCGTGGGAGTGATCAGAAAGAGGGGCCATTCAGCCATTCCTGGTTCATCGTTTCGGTGTCCCCCAAGTACTCCAACAACCACGCCATGGCCGGCGACAGTTTGTTCTGCGCCCACGCCACACACGACGGGCTGGCCGGAAATGGCCGGCTCAATTGCAGCGCCACCAACTCCCCGCGCTCGATCCATGGCAATACCTGATGGGCCGGCGCCATCCCTACACACAGGCCATCGCGCAGGCAATCCAGGGCCGACGCCCAGTTGGGCACCACCAGGCGGCGCTGGTTATCCAGGGTCCAGGTGTCGCGCTTGGGCAGGTTGCGGGAGGTGTCGGTCATGCACAGCGAGGCAAAGGGGCGCAGTTGGTCATCACTGAGCAAACCTTCCACCGCAGCCAGCGGGTGCCGGGCGCTGACCACGCACAGCCAGTTCAACAGGCCCATGTCGCGGAAGCTGAAGTGGCTGGCCACCGGCACCGCGCTGGTGGCGCCGATCACGATGTCGGTGCGTTCATCGGCCAACGCATCCCACACGCCGTTGTACACCTCGTATTCGAGCAGCAATTCCACTTCGGGAAACTGCCGATAGAAGTCGAGCACCAATTGCCGGCAGCGCTGGGGTTTGACGATGGAGTCCACGGCCACCTTCAATTGGCCGCTCCAACCATTGGCCACCTGTTGGCACAGGCGCCGGGTGCCGAGCATTTTTTTCATCACGCCGCGGGCTTCGTCGATAAACAGGCGGCCGGCAGGGGTCAGTTCCACGTCGCGATGCCGGCGCACAAACAGCGGCACGGCCAACCATTCTTCGAGCTGACGCACGGTGTAGCTGATGGCCGACGGTACGCGGTGCAGTTCCTGGGCGGCGGCGCTGAAGCTGCCGTGACGGGCGACGGCGTCGACTACATCCAGGGAATATTCCGACCACATAGGTACTGCCTTCAAAATTATTGATGAGAGTGTCCAATTATTATCGCTTCACACAGATATTGTCAGCTTCATAATGGGCGCCAGTCAGCAAATAGTTTGATGGCAGTATCTACAAGGCTTCGATGAAAAATTCTTTTGGTTTTACCTGGTATCTGGCGGGGCTGAGCATGCTCGGTTATCTCGCCATGGACATGTACTTGCCGGCGTTTGGCGCCATGGGCGAGCAGTTGAACATTGGTGCTGGCGCGGTGGGCGCCAGCTTGAGTATTTTCCTTGCCGGCTTTGCGCTGGGGCAGTTGCTGTGGGGGCCGCTCTCGGACCGCCTGGGGCGCAAGCCCATCCTGCTCGCCGGCCTGAGCCTGTTTGTGCTCGGTTGCCTGGGCATGTTCTGGGTTCAGAGCGCGCCGCAACTGCTGGCCCTGCGCTTTATGCAGGCGATTGGCGTGTGTGCCGCCGCCGTCAGTTGGCAGGCCTTGGTGATTGATCGCTACCCGGCCGACAAGGCTCACCGCGTCTTCGCCAGCATCATGCCGTTGATGTCGCTATCGCCGGCCCTGGCACCGCTGTTGGGCGCCATGGTGCTGAATCACTTTGGCTGGCAAGCGATCTTCGGCGTGTTGCTGGTGGTATCGTTGTTGCTGTTGTTGCCGACCTTGTTCCTGCGCAATGTGCCCAAGCGTTCGGAGCACAAGGGCAGCCCGGTGCGCCTGGGGTATGGGCAATTGCTCACTTCTCGGGTGTTTACCGGCAATGTGATGATCTTCGCCGCCTGTTCGGCCAGCTTCTTCGCTTGGCTGACCGCCTCGCCGTTCATCCTCGGTGGCATGGGTTACAGCCCGAATGACATTGGCCTCAGCTACGTGCTGCCGACCCTGGCGTTTCTCGTTGGCGGCTACAGTTGCCGCAGCGCCTTGCAGCGCCTGCCGGGTAAAACCCTGCTGCCGTGGTTGCTGGTCGCCTATTGCTTGAGCATGGTGGCGTTGTACCTGGTGGCCACCTTGAGTGTGCCGACCCTGACCACCTTGTTGATCCCGTTCTGTCTGATGGCGCTGTGCAACGGCGCCAGCTACCCGATTGTGGTGGCGAATGCGCTGATGCCCTTTGCGGAAAATTCCGGCAAGGCGGCGGCCCTGCAAAATACCCTGCAATTGGGCTTGTGCTTCCTGGCCAGCCTGTTGGTGTCGTCGATGATCGAGCAGCCGCTGTTGATCACGGTGATTGTGATGCTGGCGACGGCACCACTGGCGGTGTTGGGCTATTGGCTGGCACGGCCGAAGGGCAACTCTTCCGAACTGGCCAACGCCTGAGCTGACAATACGATCAAACTGGTAGGAGCGAGCTTGCTCGCGAAAAACGTCAACGATAACGCGGGCTTTCTGAATGAACGCGGCGTCGGTGAGTTTTTCGCGAGCAAGCTCGCTCCAACAAAAAGCCTGCTTCTTCAGTCAGAACGTCACTTCCATGTTCAGCGTCGGTGTTGAGGTGCGGCTGCCACGGCCGCCGTCCACCCCGAACTTGTTATGCCAGTACTCATACCCCACCCCCAGATACAGGTTCGGCTTCACGCTTTTACCTGGTCGCACCGCCACCATCAGCGCTGTACGCATCAAGGCCTCCGCTGCCGTATCGCGGCCATGGTAGTCCTCGCCTTTCTCCCCGACGTAATTGATAAACCCCTGGAATTTCGCCGCATGGTTGCCCACCTCGAACGGTCGCATCCAGGTCAGGTTGAGCATGTAGGTAGCGTCGAAGGTGTGGTTCGACTCTTGCGCGCCGGGAATGCCGGTGTGGTTCTTTTCCTTGTAGTACATCAGGCTCAGGTCCAGCACGCCGACAGTGTTGAACTTCAACGTAGGGCCAATCACCAAGGCGCGCTTCTTGGCGGATGCGAAGTTGTTGTTGCGGTTGGCGTCGAAGCCCAGGGTCAGCGCGTAATCCTTGATCAGCCCCGTGCCCGGCGGCAAGTCGAACACGCGTGAGGCATACAGCTGATGCCGGTACACGGCGTACACCTCGCTGCCACCGTGGTCGGTGCCTTTGCGCGGGTCGCTGCTGTCGGACAGGAATACGTCGAGGTTGAGGAAATTGCTGCCGTAACGGTAGCCGCTGGCGTGGGTAAAACTGTAGATGCGCTTGCTGAAGTCGTCGGGGTTGTTCGGGTTGGTGAAGTGCTGCCCGTAGCGGAACCCGACGCTGTTGTTCATCCATTCCACCGCAACAGCCTCCCCGCCGCCGAGAAGGGTCAATGCGACGGTGGCGCCCTGTAGTGCCTTTTTCATTATTTTTGTCCTTTGGCGTTCTGGCTCGTGACGGCCGGATTGTTTTTGTAACGCCGTTGGAGGGTATCTTGTTCGATTGATTGTATACAACTCTATGGACATACAGTCTGAACATTGCATACAGTGAGCGCACAACAAAAACAGAGAACCCCTCACCATGACTATCCCGAAGGCGTCACCGCAGCGGCCCGAAGATGAAAATCTGGGCGTCGCCGCCAACATGGCTTACGGCCTGCAGCATGTGCTCACCATGTATGGCGGCATCGTCGCCGTGCCGTTGATCGTCGGCCAGGCAGCCGGGTTGTCGCCGGCGGATATCGGTCTGCTGATCGCTGCATCGCTGTTTGCCGGTGGCCTGGCCACGCTTTTGCAAACCCTGGGCCTGCCGTTCTTCGGCTGTCAGTTGCCGCTGGTGCAGGGCGTGTCGTTCGCGGGTGTGGCGACCATGGTGGCGATTGTCGGCAGCGACGGTGCCGGTGGTGTGCCAGCGATTCTCGGGGCGGTGATGGCCGCGTCCTTTATCGGTTTGTTGATTACCCCGGTGTTCTCAAGGATCACCAAGTTTTTTCCGCCGCTGGTGACGGGCATTGTGATTACCACCATCGGCCTGACCCTGATGCCTGTAGCGGCGCGCTGGGCCATGGGTGGCAACAGCCGGGCGGCAGATTTTGGCAGCATGTCCAACATCGGCCTGGCCGCGCTGACCCTGGTGCTGGTGCTGCTGCTGAGCAAGATCGGCAGCGCAACCATCTCTCGCTTGTCGATCCTGCTGGCCATGGTGATCGGCACGGTCATCGCGGTGCTGCTCGGCATGGCGGACTTCTCTGGCGTCATGCAGGGGCCGATGTTCGGTTTCCCCACACCCTTTCACTTCGGCATGCCCACCTTCCATGTGGCGGCGATCATTTCCATGTGCATCGTGGTGATGGTGACGCTGGTGGAAACGTCGGCGGACATCCTGGCGGTGGGTGAGATCATCGACACCAAGGTGGACTCCAAGCGCCTGGGCAACGGCCTGCGTGCCGACATGTTGTCGAGCATGTTTGCGCCGATCTTCGGTTCGTTTACCCAGAGCGCATTCGCCCAGAACGTCGGCCTGGTGGCGGTGACAGGGGTCAAGAGTCGGTTTGTGGTGGCCACTGGCGGGGTGTTCCTGGTGGTGCTCGGCCTGTTGCCGTTCATGGGGCGGGTGATCGCGGCCGTGCCCACCTCCGTGTTGGGCGGCGCCGGGATTGTGTTGTTCGGCACAGTGGCGGCCAGTGGGATTCGCACGCTGTCGAAGGTGGATTACCGCAACAACATGAACCTGATCATCGTTGCCACGTCTATCGGCTTCGGCATGATCCCCATCGCCGCGCCGAGCTTCTACGATCAGTTTCCAAGCTGGTTCGCGACCATCTTCCACTCGGGCATCAGCTCGTCGGCAATCATGGCGATATTGCTGAACCTGGCGTTCAACCACTTCACCGCCGGCAACTCGGACCAGCAGTCAGTGTTTGTGGCGGGGACTGAGCGCAGCTTGTGCTTTCGCGACGTGGCTGCGTTGCGCGATGGGGATTACTACCGGGGTGGGAAGTTGTTTGATGCCGAGGGCAAGGAAATTCCCCTGGTAGCAGATACCTCAAAGAAAGCCGCAAAACCCGAAACCACTGAGGTTTAAACAGGTAGGAGCGAGCTTGCTCGCGAAAAACGTCAACGATGACGCGTGCTTCCTGAATAAACACGGCGTCTGATAGTTTTTCGCGAGCAAGCTCGCTCCTACAGAGGGCGGATTTCAGCCGGCCTTGAGGGCTTTGTGCGGCAACGAACACGCCTCATCCAGAAACTTCACCACCGTCCCCATGCACGCCTGGCGCTCTTCCACATGCGGCATATGGCTGGAGTCTTCAAACAGTGCCCAGCGCACGTCCGATATCTCATCCAGGAATGGCTTGACCACCAACGGTGTGGCTTCGTCATGTCGACCGGAAATCACCAGGGTTGGCACCTTGATGGCTGACAGGCGGCCGATCACATTCCAGTCCTTCAAGCTGCCAATCACGTGGAATTCGGTCGGGCCGCTCATGGCGTGGTACACCGTCGGGTCGGCATCCACCTGGGCGAAGGTGCGTGCCACTTCTTCGGGCCACGGGTTGACCCGGCACACATGCTGGTCATAGAAAATCCGTGAGGCCGCCAGGTATTGCGGGTCTTGGTAGGTGCCGGCCTGCTCGTGCTTTAGCAGGGTTTCATGCACGCCTTCAGGCAACAGCTTGCGCAGGCGGTTGGCTTCGCTGACCCAGGTGCGCATGCAGGTGGGGGAGTTGGCAGGGATAAACGCGCGCAGGCCCTTGGGTTGCAAGATTGCGTGTTCGCTGCCCAGCATGCCGCCCCAGGATTGACCGAGGATCGCGTAGTTCTCACTGATTTGCAGGTGGTCCAGCAGGTTGTTCAACTCGTCGAGGAACAGGCCGATGGTCCAGAACGACGGGTCTTTTTCCGGTAAGTGCGTGGAGCGGCCGTTGCCCAACTGGTCGTAGTGGATGACCGCGTGGCCGCTGGCGGCGACGTCCTTGAAGGCGTCGACGTAATCGTGGGTGCAGCCCGGGCCGCCATGGATGATCACCAAGGGCGTACGGCCTGTGGTCAGGTCGCCGGTGACGCGATACCAGGTCTGATAGGCGCCAAAGGGCGCGTAGCCTTCGCGAACTTTTTCGATGAATTCCATTTCGTACCCTGCTCTGAAAAAAAGGATCAGGGTTACGATAGTCTGAACAAAAAGTTTAGGTAACTAGCAAAACAGATAGGTTTTTGCCGAAAGCTCAACCTTCCAGCAAGCGGTAGTGGGTGGCGCGAACCACGGCCTGAACACGGTTCTTGGCGCCCAGTTTGTGCATGGCCGAGGCCAGGTGCAGAGTGACCACCGCCAGGGAGCGGCTCAATTGCGAGGCGATTTCGGCGGCGGTCAGGCCTTCAGCCGCCCATTTCAGGCATTCGCGCTCGCGCTTGGTCAGGCGTATGTGCGGATAAGCCCGCACCTCCTTGCTGAACAGCGGGTACGCCGCTTCCTGGAGGGCATGGGTAATCAGGCTGAAATCGGCCAGCGTATGTTGGGCGTCCTTCAATACCGTGCGCGCCTTGCCGGTGCGCAACCCGGTCAGCGAGGCGAAGCCGCCCCGGGGCAGATGAATCGGCACGCTGACGCCGCAGGTCAGCTGACGCTCATGCAGATAAGAAGAAACGGGGGCGTGGCAGGGGTCGATGATCTTTTGCAGGGCTGTCTCAGTCTTGGCCTCATAGGACCAGACAAACGGCGACACTGTGCTCAGCGCCAGGTGTTGCACCGGGTCGATCTGGTAAAACCCTTCGCTGCACCATAAGGCGTGCCAATCGCTCGGTGTGTTGCGCAGTTGCAACAGCGAGGGCGTGATCAGTGCGCCGTTGAGGTCGATGGGCACCGGGGTGTAGTCATACACCAGGGCATCGAAGCCCAGTTGTTGGGCAAGGATAAACGTATTGTCCATCTGTTCATCCAGGCTCCTGCCCGGTATGAGGCGATTATTGAAGGCGGTCAGCTTGGCCAGCATCCGTTCTGCTCCCGAATTCATTTGAATCTCGACTTGCTGCAAGTAGAATGCCACGCCCCGGCGAAGGACTGCCAGGCCAAACCTATAAGAAATACTAGGTTATGGACGCACGGCATCCTCGGTAGTGTTGACCTGATAAACGGCCGCTACCCGCCAGGCCGATACAACACAAGGAATGTATGCATGTGGCGTGAAATTGCCCCCGACCAGCAGTACAACGTGCAAGTCGACGGCCATAACCTCGTGGTCTACAGCTTTGGCGAAGGCGATGAGGTGCTGCTGTGTCTCAACGGCGGGCCGGGCCTGCCGTGTGACTATCTGCGCGACGCCCATGGCTGGCTCAAAGCACATAACCTGCGAGTTGTTGCATTCGACCAGCTTGGCACGGGCGCATCAGCCAGACCGACCGATGCCTCACTGTGGGAAATCCGCCGTTATGTCGAAGAAGTCGAGACCGTGCGCCAGGCGCTGGGCCTGGGCCGCGTGCATCTGCTCGGGCATTCCTGGGGCGGTTGGCTGGGGATCGAATATGCCGTGCATTATCCCGGTGCGCTCAAAAGCCTGATCCTGGAAAACACCGTCGGCGACATTCCCCACCTGTCCCAGGAACTGGAGCGTCTGCGCGGCGCCCTGGGCAGCGAAACCGTGGCCATGATGCAACGCCACGAAGCCATGGGCACCCTCGACCACCCGCAGTACCAGGCCGCCATCACCTTGCTCAACTACCGCCACGTGTGCCGGCTCGACGAATGGCCAGAGCCGGTCAAGCGCTCCCTGGGCGACTGGAACATGGGGCCGTACGAAACCATGCAAGGTCCCAACGAGTTCCTCTATATCGGTAACCTCAAGGACTGGAACCGCCTCAAGGAAATGGCCGAGTTCACGATGCCGATCCTGATCACCACCGGCCAGCATGATGAACTCACCCCCGCCTGTGCGATGCGCATGAAACTTGCAGCCCCCCACGCCGAGTTGCATGTGTTCCCCAACAGCAGTCATATGCCTTTTTACGAGGAGCCACAGGCGTACTTCCCGGTGCTGCTGGACTTTCTCGCTCGCCACCGAGGCTGACGCATGAACCTGGCGCGCTACCGTTTTGTGTTGTCCCGGCCCCTGCAATTGCTGCCGGTGCTGCTGGGCATCAGCCTGATCACCTTCGTGTTGGTGCGCTCGATTCCTGGCGACCCGGCGCGTGCCTTGCTGGGTTCGCGCAGCACGCCGGATGCGCTGCTGAAGATCCGCGCCCAGTTCGGCCTCGACCAGCCCTTGTGGCTGCAATACTTTTACTTCCTGAAAAACCTGCTCAAGGGCGACCTCGGCCAATCGCTGCTGTACAAGGTCGACGCCCTCAAACTGATCGTCACCCGCATCGAGCCGACGCTGGTGCTGGTGCTGGGCAGCGTGGTGCTCGCTTTGTTGATAGCGGTGCCACTGGCAACGATTGCGGCGCGCCAGCAAGGCCGTTGGGCGGACAAGCTGATCCGCGTGTTCACCACGGTCGGCCTGGGCATGCCGGCGTTCTGGCTGGGGTTGATGCTGATCCTGCTGCTCAGCGTGAAATGGGGCTTGTTCCCGGTGTCCGGTTACGGGCGCACTTGGCTGGATAAGGCGCACCACATGCTTTTGCCATGCCTGACCATCGCCCTGGCGCTGTCGGCGGTGCTGGTGCGCAACCTGCGGGCGAGCATGTTGATGGAGTTGCAGGCGGATCACGTCACCGCCGCACGTGCACGCGGGCTGGCGGAAGGCGCGGTGTTTCGCCGGCATGTACTGCCCAACGCTCTGGTGCCGGCGGTCAACCTGCTGGCGGTCAACATCGGTTGGCTGATCAGCGGCACGGTGGTCATCGAAAGCCTGTTCGCGATTCCAGGCATCGGCCAGTTGCTGGTGCGCGGCATTTTCACCCGTGACTACATGGTGGTGCAGGGTGTGGCGATGGTGCTGGCCTGTGCCACGGTGGTGGTCAACTTCCTGGCCGACCTGGTGACAGTGGCCCTCGACCCACGGGTAAAGATGCAATGAGCAACCGCCCATTGATTGCCCCGTGGCGCTTGCGCCTGCGCTTTGGTTTTCGCAATGGCCGGCTGACCGCCGCATGGGGTTTGTTGATCCTGTTCGCGTGGTTGGCCCTGGCGCTGTTTGCGCCGTGGGTCGCGCCCTATGACCCTATCGCGCAGGACACCAGCATGAGTTTGCTGGCCCCCAGCCTTGCCCATCCGTTGGGTACGGACAATTACGGCAGGGACATCCTGTCGAGGGTGATCTGGGGTGCGCGCATCGACCTGCAGTTGGCGGTTATCGGGGTGATATTCCCGTTCACCATTGGCACCTTTATCGGTGCGGTCTCGGGTTATATCGGCGGGCGTTTCGACAGTGTCTGCATGCGTGTGATCGACGTGGTGCTGGCGTTCCCGTTCCTGGTGCTGATGCTGGCGATCATGGCCATCCTCGGGCCGGGCTTGCAGAGTTTTTATATCGCCATGGCGCTGGTGGGCTGGGTGTCGTACGCGCGCCTGATTCGCTCGCAGATCCTGGTGCTCAAGGAAAGCGAGTTCGCCCTTGCCGCCAAGAGCCTGGGCTTTGGCCATGGGCGCATTCTGTTCCGGCATTTGCTGCCTAATGCGCTGTTTGGCTCCATTGTGTTTTCCATGTCCGACGCGGTGCTGGTGCTGCTCAACGGCGCCGCCGTCAGTTACCTGGGCCTGGGGGTGCAACCACCGACCGCCGAATGGGGGACGATGGTGGCCGAGGGGCAAGCCTTTATCACCACCGCCTGGTGGATCTGCACCTTTCCGGGCCTGGCCATCGTGACCTTGGCCATGGGCTTCAGCCTGTTGGCCGATGGTGTTGCGCAGGTATTGGGAGAGCGCTCATGAGCCTGTTGCAGGTGCGCGACCTCAGTGTGATCGCCAACAACGCCGGGCGTGAGGTCACGTTGGTGGATCGGGTGTCCTTCGACCTGGCCGAAGGTGAAATCCTTGGCCTGGTGGGCGAGAGCGGTTCGGGCAAGACCATGGCCTGTCGCGGCCTGATGCGTCTGTTGCCATCGCCCAATCTGCGCGTGCAGGGCGGCGCTGTGCAGTTGGCCGGCCAGGACCTGTTGGCACTGGATGATGCCGGCATGCGTGCCGTGCGCGGCGGGCAGTTGGGCATGGTCTTCCAGAACCCCAGCAGCCACCTGGACCCGTTGATGCGCATCGGTGAGCAGATCGCCGAGGGCATCCGCCTGCACCAAGGCGCGTCGAAAAAAGACGCGCGCTTGCAGGCGATCGAGGTATTGCGTCAGGTCGGGATTCCCGACCCGCAGGCGCGGGTCGACAACTACCCCCATGAGTTTTCCGGTGGCATGCGCCAGCGCGCAATGATCGCCGTGGCCCTGGGCTGCAACCCGAAGGTGTTGATCGCCGACGAACCGACCACGGCCCTGGATGTGACGGTGCAGGCGCAAATCCTGCGGCTGTTGCTCGACCTGCGCGACCAGCGTGGCCTGTCTATCATCATGATCACCCATGACCTGGGCGTGGTGGCGCAAACCTGCGATGCCATCGCCGTGATGTATGCCGGGCGCCTGTGCGAGCACGGCAGCAAATATGAACTGCTGGCCCAACCGCAACATCCGTATACCGCAGGCCTGATCGACTGCCAGCCGGCCCACAGCAGCGGGCATGCGTTGTTGCGCACCATTGCTGGTCAGCCGCCGTTGCTCGATGCATTGCCCGACGGCTGCCGCTTCCACCCGCGCTGCCCGCAGGCCGGCGCCTTGTGCATCGAGTTGCTACCCCAGGGCGCACGCGTGGCCTGTCACTACCCGTTGGGAGCGCGCCCATGAGCTTGTTACAGGTCAAGGATCTGGAAGTACGCTTTGCCGCGTCCGGCAGCGGCCTGTTTGGCCTCAACCGCCAGTGGGTGAGGGCGGTGAACGGGGTGTCGCTGAGCCTCGCCGCCGGTGAAACCCTGGGTTTGGTGGGCGAGTCCGGCAGTGGCAAGAGCACCCTGGGCCGGGCAATTCTGCACCTCAACCCGATCAGCGCCGGGCAGGTGTTGTTCGACGGTATCGACATGGCCCATGGCAGTGCCATCGACATCGCCCGGCTGCGGCATGAGACCGCGATGATTTTCCAGGACCCCTACGCCGCGCTCAATCCACGGCACAGCATTGGCGAAACCATCGCCGAGGTACTGCGTGTGCAGCGTAAGGTGGCGGCGCAGCAGATTCCTGATCGTGTGAATGAGTTGCTCGAACTGGTCGGCTTGCGTCCTGAGCTGGCTTCACGCAAGCCCGGCTCGCTCAGTGGTGGCCAGTGCCAGCGCGTGGGTATCGCCCGGGCGCTGGCAGTGGAGCCGCGCCTGATCATTGCCGATGAATGTGTGGCCGCGCTGGATGTGTCTATCCAGGGCCAGATCATCAACCTGCTGCTGGAACTGCAACAGCGTATGAACCTGGCGATCCTGTTTATCGCCCATGACCTGGCCATTGTAAGGCGCCTATGCGACCGCGTGGCGGTGATGTACCTGGGCAAGATCGTCGAAGAGGGCCCGGTGGAAGCGGTGTTCACCGCGCCCCGTCACCCGTACACGGCGGCGCTGATCCAGGCCATCCCGGAGATCGATCCGCACCGGCCATTGCCTGCGCAGCCATTGCCCGGCGAACCGCCGAGCCCGATGAATCTGCCGACAGGCTGTGCCTTTCACCCGCGTTGCCGGTATGCGCAAGCCATGTGTTCCTCGGTATTGCCCCCCACCCATTTCCAGCACGAGCATCGGTACAGTTGCGTGCTTGAAGACCCTTTGCTTTGACCCTCTGCCATTCATTAACAAGGAGTTGTGATATGCACTCGCGCCACTTGAAATTGCTCGCCGCCGCTACCCTCACGGCCTGGTCGCTGACCGCCGGCCTGGCCCATGCCGCCGGTGTGCTCACCATCGGCTGCCGTGAAGACAGCACCACTTTCGACCCGATCAAAAGCGCGCAAAACCGCGACACCTGGGTATTTGCCAACGTCTACGACACCTTGGTGCGCGTGGATAACCTGGGCACCAAGATGGAACCGGGCCTCGCCGAAAGCTGGGACATTTCCAAGGATGGCCTGACCTACACCTTCAAGCTGCGCGAGGCGAAGTTCTCTGACGGCTCGCCGATCACTGCCGCCGACGCCGCGTTCAGCCTGCTGCGCATCCGCGACAACAAGGCCTCGTTGTGGAGCGACCCGTTCAGCCTGATCAACACCGCCACGGCCAGCGATGCCAAGACCCTGGTGGTCACCCTGAAAACCCCGGCGGTGGCCTTCCTCTCGCAACTGGCGTCGCCGACGGTGTCGATCCTGTCGGAAAAAGCCATGACCAAGATGGGCGAAGACGCCTACTCGGAAAACCCGGTGACGTCCGGCGCGTTTACCGTGGACGAGTGGCGCAAGGGCGACCGCGTGATCCTGAAGAAAAACCCGAATTTCTGGCAGGCCGGCAGCGTGAGCCTGGACGGCGTGGAATGGGTGTCGGTGACCGATGACAACACGCGCATGCGCATGGTGCAGAACAACGAACTCGACACGGCGATCTTTGTACCGTTCTCCCGCGTGGAAGAGCTGAAGAAAGACCAGAGCGTGGTGATCCACGCCGACCCGTCCACCCGTGAAGATCACCTGTTGATCAACCACGAGCACGGCTTGTTGGCCAAGCCGCAAGTGCGCCAGGCCCTGGACATGGCCATCGACAAGCAATCGCTGGTCAAAGCCGTCACTTACGGTCAAGGCACCGTGGCTTATTCCTACATTCCAAAGGGCTCGCTGTACCACTACGCCAACAACCTGCAACGCCCGTACGACCCGGCCGAAGCCAAGAAGCTGCTGGCCGCTGCGGGTGCCCAGGACTTGAAGCTCAACTACGTGGTCAACGCCGGCAACGAGGCCGACGAGCAGATCGCGGTGATCATCAAGGACCAGCTAGCCAAGGTCGGCGTGACCGCCAACCTGCAGAAAGTCGACCCCACCCAAAGCTGGCAGATGCTGGTGGACGGTGAATACGATATTTCGGTGATGTACTGGACCAACGACATCCTCGACCCCGACCAGAAAACCACCTTCGTACTGGGCCACGACACCAACCAGAACTACATGACCCGCTACAAGAACGACCAGGTCAAGGCGTTGGTGGCGGCCGCGCGGATCGAGGCAGACCCGGCCAAGCGTGAGCAAATGTATGTGGAGTTGCAGAAGCTGGCCAAACAGGATGTGAACTGGATTGACCTGTACTACAGCCCGTACATCAACTTCTCACGCAAGAACATAAGCAACTTCCTGCAGAACCCGTTGGGGCGCTTCACCCTTGAGGAAGTGGTCAAAAACTGAGTTTTTAACTACACCACAAAGCAATGTGGGAGCTGGCTTGCCTGCGATGCAGACACCTCGGTGCTTCAGTTGCACCGCGGTGATGCTATCGCAGGCAAGCCAGCTCCCACCTTTGTTTTGCGGTGTGTCAGGGTTTTGCGGTGTGTCAGGGCTTATTGCGCATCGAAGGCCTGGCCATTGATGCCGGCACTGTCGGGCCCCATCAGGTACAGGTACACCGGCATGATCTCTTCCGGCGCCGGCCTTTCCATCGGGTTTTCCCCTGGGTACGCCTGGGCGCGCATGCTGGTGCGGGTGCCGCCCGGGTTGATGCTGTTGGCGCGCACTGCGGCCACATCTTCCAGCTCATCGGCCAGGGTTTGCATCAGCCCCTCGGTGGCGAACTTGGACACGCCATAGGCACCCCAATAAGCACGGCCCTTGCGCCCGACACTGCTGGAGGTGAACACCACCGACGCGTCCTGGGACAGCTTGAGCAGCGGCAGCAAAGTGCTGGTCAGCATGAACATCGCGTTGACGTTGACGTGCATCACCCGCATGAAGTTCTCGCCGGACAACTGCTCGATGGGCGTGCGCGGGCCGATGATCGAGGCGTTGTGTAACAAGCCGTCGAGGTGGCCGAATGCCTTTTCGATCATCGCTGCCAGCTCATCGTATTGATGGGGCAGGGCGGTCTCCAGGTTGAACGGGATTACCACCGGCTGTGGGTGGCCCGCGGCTTCGATCTCGTCATACACCTGGGCCAGGTTGGCTTCGGTCTTGCCCAGCAACAGCACGGTGGCGCCATGGGCGGCATAGGTCTTCGCCGCTGCCGCGCCAATCCCGCGACCGGCGCCGGTTACCAGGATGGTCCGGCCTTTGAGCAGTTCTGGCGGTGCAGAGTAATCAAACATAAATAGCCTCGACAAAATTCAAGGTGATACACCACTTGAAGTGGAATCCATTTCCCGTGGGAGCTGGCTTGCCTGCGATGGCGGACTAACTGCCGCCAGATGTGCTGGCTGGCAGGCCGCTATCGCAGGCAAGCCAGCTCCCACATTGATCTCAGCGTTGTTGAGATCTTCGAACAATCAGCAACTGCACAGCGCGTTATCCAGCACCTTGCGCAATTCCAGCGGGTGATCCACCACCACATCCGCGCCCCAGTGACGTGGGTTGTCATCCGGGTGGATATAGCCATAGGTGACCGCCGCCGTGCGCGTACCGGCGTCGCGGCCGGATTCGATGTCGCGCAGGTCATCGCCCACGAACAGCACGCTGGCCGGGTCCAGGTCGAGCATTTTGCACGCCAGGATCATCGGCTCCGGGTCCGGCTTGCTGTTTTTCACATGGTCCGGGCAGATCAGCACGGCCGAGCGTTCGGCCAGGCCCAGGCGCTGCATGATCGGTTCGGCAAAGCGCACCGGCTTGTTGGTGACCACGCCCCAGATCAGCTTGGCTTTCTCGATGTCTTCCAGCAGTTCGGCCATGCCGTCGAACAGTTTGCTGTGCACCGCGCAGTCCTTGAGGTAGCGCTCCAGGAATTCCTGGCGCAGCTCTTCAAAGCCTGGGGATTCAGGATCCATCGAGAAGGTCACGGCAACCATCGCTCGGGCACCGCCGGAGATTTCATCGCGGATGTGCTGCGGGTTGATCGGCGCCAGGCCTCGGTCGGCGCGCATGGCCTGGCAGATGGCGATAAAGTCCGGCGCGGTGTCCAGCAGGGTACCGTCCATGTCGAAGAGAACCGCTCGCAACTTCACAGGCTTACTCCTCGCGCAGGGTCTGGATCATGTAGTTGACGTCAACGTCGTTGGCCAGCTTGTAGTGCTTGGTCAGCGGGTTGTAGGTCAGGCCGATGATGTCCTTGACGGTCAGCCCGGCCTGGCGGCTCCACGCACCCAGCTCGGAAGGGCGGATGAATTTCTTGAAATCATGGGTGCCGCGCGGCAGCAGCTTCATGATGTATTCGGCGCCGATGATCGCGAACAGGTAAGCCTTGGGGTTGCGATTGATGGTGGAGAAGAACACCTGGCCGCCGGGCTTGACCATACGGAAGCACGCACGGATCACCGAGGACGGGTCTGGCACGTGTTCGAGCATTTCCAGGCAGGTGACCACGTCGAACTGCTCGGGCATTTCTTCGGCCAGGGCTTCGGCGGTGATCTGGCGGTACTCCACGCTCACGCCGGATTCGAGCTGGTGCAACTGGGCCACGGCCAGCGGCGCTTCACCCATGTCGATGCCCATGACGGTGGCGCCGCGCTGGGCCATGGCTTCGCTGAGGATGCCGCCGCCGCAACCGACGTCCAGCACCTTCTTGCCGGCCAGGTTGACGCGCTCGTCAATCCAGTTGACCCGCAGTGGGTTGATATCGTGCAGGGGTTTGAATTCGCTCTCGCGGTCCCACCAGCGGTGAGCCAGGGCTTCAAACTTGGCGATTTCGGCGTGATCGACGTTGCTCATGGTGAATCCTCTGAATCTGATAAGTCGGTGTGTCGCGGCTGAACCCAAGGCTTCAGCCGCGTCGTTATTCGCTGTGCCCGCTGATGCGTTGGCCCCAGGCAATGGCCGTGGCGGTCAACTGTTGTTCATCCATGCGGGTCAATTGCCGGTCGTCGAGCAATGGCTTGCCGGCAACCCAAAGGTGTTTCACGCAATCGCGCCCGGTGGCATATATAAGCTGTGAGACCGGATCGTAGATCGGTTGTTGCGCCAGCCCGGAAAGATCAAAAGCGACGATGTCTGCCGCCTTGCCGACTTCCAGGGAGCCAATCTGGCTGTCCAGGCCCATCGCCCTGGCGCCGTTGAGTGTGGCCATGCGCAAGGCGCGGTGGGCATCCAGCGCAGTGGCCGAGCCGGCCACGGCCTTGGCCAGCATCGCCGCCGTGCGGGTTTCGCCGAGCAAATCCAGGTCATTGTTGCTGGCAGCGCCGTCGGTGCCGATGGCCACGTTGACGCCAGCCTGCCACAAGCGCTCCACCGGGCAAAAGCCGCTGGCCAGTTTCAGGTTCGATTCCGGGCAGTGAATGACGCTGGTGTTACTTTCTACCAGTAAAGCCAGGTCGTCTTCGCTGATTTGGGTCATGTGCACGGCCTGAAAGCGCGGGCCCAGCAGGCCAAGGCGAGCCAGGCGCGCCAATGGCCGCTCGCCGGTCTGCTCGACGGCTTGCTGCACTTCAAAGGCGGTTTCGTGAACATGCATATGGATCACGGCGTCCAGCTCTTCGGCGATCACCCGGATCTTTTCCAGGTTGGCATCGCACACAGTGTAGGGCGCGTGGGGGCCGAAGGTGATTTTGATGCGCGGGTGGTGCTTGAGGTCGCCGAACAGCTCGATACCCTGGCGAATCGCCTCGTCGGCACTGCTGGCGCCGGGGATCGGGAAGTCGAGGATCGGCAGTGCGATCTGTGCACGCATACCGCTGTTGTGCACGCAATCACTGGCGACCTTGGGGTAGAAATACATGTCCGAGAAGCAGGTGATGCCGCCCTTGATCTGCTCGGCAATGGCCAGGTTGGTACCGTCGCGCACGAACGCTTCATCGACCCACTTGGCTTCGGCTGGCCAGATGTGCTTTTCCAGCCAGGTCATCAGTGGCAAATCGTCGGCCAGGCCGCGGAACAGGGTCATGGCTGCATGGCCGTGTGCATTGACCAAGCCGGGGCTGAGCAGCATGCCGGGCAGTTCACGCACCTCTTGCGCCGCCAGCTTCAACGCCGCGTCCCGTGGCCCGATAAAGGCAATGCAGCCATCGCGGATACCCAGGCCGTGCTCCTTGAGCACCACCCCAGCGGGCTCGACGGGTACCAGCCAGGTCGGCAGCAGCAACAAGTCGAGCGGGGCGGCAGTGGAGGTCATCGCAGGCTTCTTCCCAGGCAGCTATAAAAGAAGGGCGAAGTATACCCGAGCGTCCCGGCTGGCGGATCGCTATAATCGGCGGCTTTTGTTCATGAGTGCGGGGTAAGGGATGCGCGACCGACTGTTGGCTGCAGAGAACGTGAAGGCCATCGAATGGCGTGATGGCGCGCTGCACCTGCTCGACCAGCGTGTTTTGCCGTCCCGGGAGCACTGGGTGGCCTGCGGTACCGTTGAAGCGGTGGCTGACGCCATTCGCACCATGGTGGTGCGGGGCGCACCGGCCATCGGCATCTGCGCCGCCTATGGCTTGGTGCTCGCCGCCCGCGAGCGCATCGCCGAGGGCGGTGACTGGCAGGCCGCGTGGGAAGAAGACTACGCCTTGCTGGCCCATACCCGGCCGACCGCATCGAATTTGTTCTGGGCCTTGCAGCGCATGCGCGACCGCCTGGATCGCCTCAAGCAGGACGCCGACCCGCTGGTGGTGCTGGAGGCCGAAGCCGTCGCGATCCATGAGAGTGATCGGGAAGCCAATGTGGTCATGGCCCAGTTGGGTATGGAGCGGATTCGCAAGCATCAGGGCAATGCCCAGGCGATCCTTACCCATGGCAATGCCGGCGCGTTGGCTTCCGGCGGCGTTGGCACAGCCCTCGGGGTGATTCACGCGGCGTATCTGGAGGGGTTGGTCGAGCAGGTCTATGTCAATGAAACCCGTCCATGGCTGCAAGGCTCGCGTCTGACGGCGTGGGAGTTGGCGAGCCAGGGCATCCCGGTGGCGGTGAATGCCGACTCCGCGGGGGCGCATATCCTCAAGACCAAAGGCGTGACCTGGGTGGTGGTGGGTGCTGACTGTGTTGCGGCCAATGGCGATGTGGTCAGCAAGATCGGCACTTATCAACTGGCCGTCTGTGCCATGCACCATGGCGTGCGCTTTATGGTGGTGGCGTCAAGTTCGACCCTCGATTTGATGATGGCTACGGGGGAGGATGTTGCGCTGGAGCAGCGCGATATGGGTGAGTTGCTTGAGGTTGATGGGCAGCGGTTGGATATCGCGGCGCTTAACCCTGTATTTGATGTGACGCCTGCGGACCTGATTGACGTGATCGTCACCGAAAAAGGCATTGTCGAGCGGCCAGACACTGCCAAACTGGCCAAGTTGATGTGCCGTAAGCGGCTGCATTGAGTGTGTGGGTGCCTGTGGGGGCGCCATCGCAGGCAAGCCAGCTCCCACCTTTAACTGTATTCACAAATCAAAGGTGGGAGCTGGCTTGCCTGCGATTGGCCGTTAAGGTCAATAAAACTGCTGGATCCATCCTCAAAAAATACCACCATCGCGCCTCTGAGCCCCTCTCGTCCCCTTCAAGCCTGTCATCCGTCAAATTACTAGCCTCCATGCGCATCAGGGGGATAGGTGCGTGGCGGCGATTGTGATAACATCCGGCGGTTTCCAGGGCTGCCCCGAGGGGTTGCCTATAACGTGCAGATCCGTGTCATAACTCGTTGATTTGTCGTAAGTCGTTGTCAGGCACCGTGCCGGCAGCGGCGAGCTTCGTTCGTCCCGAATGGATGTGACGAGGTTTCACCCGAAAAAGGAATCAGGCTTCTCATGGGCGAACTGGCCAAAGAAATCCTCCCGGTCAATATCGAAGACGAGCTGAAACAGTCCTACCTCGACTACGCGATGAGCGTAATTGTCGGTCGGGCACTGCCTGATGCGCGCGATGGCTTGAAGCCCGTGCACCGGCGTGTGCTGTTCGCGATGAGCGAGCTGGGTAACGACTGGAACAAGCCGTACAAGAAATCTGCCCGTGTTGTCGGTGACGTGATCGGTAAGTATCACCCTCACGGCGACATTGCGGTGTACGACACCATCGTTCGGATGGCGCAGCCGTTTTCCCTGCGCTACCTGCTGGTAGACGGCCAGGGCAACTTCGGTTCGGTGGACGGCGACAACGCCGCGGCCATGCGATACACCGAAGTGCGCATGACCAAGCTGGCGCACGAGCTGCTGGCCGACCTGCATAAAGAAACCGTGGACTGGGTGCCGAACTACGACGGCACCGAAATGATCCCGGCTGTCATGCCCACCAAGATTCCCAACCTGCTGGTCAACGGCTCCAGCGGTATCGCCGTGGGCATGGCCACCAATATCCCGCCGCACAACCTCGGTGAAGTCATCGACGGTTGCCTGGCCCTTATCGACAACCCTGAGCTGACCGTCGATGAGCTGATGCAATACATCCCCGGCCCGGACTTCCCGACCGCCGCGATCATCAACGGTCGCGCCGGCATCATCGAAGCCTACCGCACTGGCCGCGGGCGCATTTACATGCGTGCCCGCTCGATGATCGAAGACATCGACAAGGTCGGTGGCCGCCAGCAGATCGTCATCACCGAACTCCCTTACCAGCTGAACAAGGCACGCCTGATCGAGAAGATCGCCGAGCTGGTTAAAGAGAAGAAGCTGGAAGGCATCACCGAGCTGCGCGACGAGTCCGACAAGGACGGTATGCGCGTGGTCATCGAGCTGCGCCGCGGCGAAGTGCCCGAGGTGATCCTCAACAACCTCTACGCCCAGACCCAGCTGCAAAGCGTGTTTGGTATCAACGTGGTTGCCCTGATCGACGGCCGCCCGCGCATCCTGAACCTCAAGGACCTGCTGGAAGCCTTCGTGCGTCACCGCCGCGAAGTGGTCACCCGCCGCACCGTGTTCGAACTGCGCAAGGCCCGCGAGCGCGGCCATATCCTGGAAGGCCAGGCGGTTGCGTTGTCGAACATCGACCCGGTGATCGCCCTGATCAAGGCCTCGCCAACCCCGTCGGAAGCCAAGGAAGCGCTGATCAGCACGCCTTGGGAATCCAGCGCCGTGGTCGCGATGGTTGAGCGCGCTGGCGCCGACTCGTGCCGCCCCGAGACCCTGGACCCGCAATACGGTCTGCGTGAAGGCAAGTACTTCCTGTCGCCAGAACAGGCCCAGGCCATCCTGGAACTGCGCCTGCACCGCCTGACTGGCCTGGAGCACGAGAAGCTGCTGGCCGAGTATCAGGAGATCCTCAACCAGATCGGCGAGTTGATCCGCATCCTCAGCAGCGCCGTGCGCCTGATGGAAGTGATCCGCGAAGAACTGGAAGTGATCCGCGCCGAATACGGCGACGTGCGCCGCACCGAAATCCTCGATGCGCGCCTGGACCTGACCCTGGGTGACATGATCCCGGAAGAAGAGCGCGTGGTGACCATCTCCCACGGTGGCTATGCCAAGACCCAGCCGCTGGCGGCCTACCAGGCCCAGCGTCGTGGTGGCAAGGGTAAATCGGCTACCGGCGTGAAGGATGAGGACTACATCGCTCACCTGCTGGTCGCCAACAGCCACACCACGCTGCTGCTGTTCTCCAGCAAGGGCAAGGTGTACTGGCTCAAGACTTACGAAATCCCGGAAGCCTCCCGCGCTGCCCGTGGCCGTCCGTTGGTCAACCTGCTGCCCCTGGACAGTGATGAATACATCACCACCATGCTGCCGGTCGAGGAATACACCGAAGGCCACTTCATCTTCATGGCCACCGCCAAAGGCACCGTGAAGAAGACCCCGCTGGAATCCTTCAGCCGTCAACGCAGCGTGGGCCTGATCGCCCTGGAGCTGGATGAAGGCGACGTGCTGATTTCCGCAGCCATCACTGATGGCGAGCGCGAAGTCATGCTGTTCTCCGACGGCGGCAAGGTCACACGCTTCAAGGAATCCGACGTACGTGCCATGGGCCGTACCGCCCGCGGTGTACGCGGCATGCGCCTGCCGGAAGGGCAGAAGCTGATTTCCATGCTGATCCCGGAAGAAGGCAGCCAGATCCTCACCGCTTCCGAGCGTGGTTATGGCAAGCGTACCGCCATCAGTGAGTTCCCGGAGTACAAGCGTGGCGGCCAGGGCGTGATCGCCATGGTCAGCAACGACCGCAACGGCCGTCTGGTCGGCGCGGTGCAGGTGCTCGATGGCGAGGAGATCATGCTGATTTCCGACCAGGGCACCCTGGTGCGTACCCGTGTGGCGGAAGTGTCGAGCCTGGGCCGTAATACCCAGGGCGTGACCCTGATCAAGCTGGCCAAGGACGAAAAACTGGTCGGCCTGGAGCGTGTGCAGGAGCCTTCGGAAGTCGAAGGTGAAGAGCTCCAAGGTGAGGAATTTGAAGGCGAGGTGATCGCAGCTGGCGATGACAACGTTGACGAGCCAACCCTCGACGCTGCCGCAGACGAAGAAGAACCGCAGGAGTAAGCGGACACACAGGGGGCGGATGAAGATTCGCCCCCTTGTTGTTTGTCCCGTATGAAATACAGCGCCCTTTGCCTGGACGCGGTCCATGTGGGAGCTGGCTTGCCTGCGATACAGGCGCCTCGGTCATTCAGTGATACCGCGGCGCTGCTATCGCAGGCAAGCCAGCTCCCACAGATGTCCGCTCCAGAACGAGGGCGTTGCTGACATGATTGCAGCCCCACCAGATCAGAGTGAGATTGGATGTGAGCAAGAGAGCCTATAACTTCTGTGCCGGTCCCGCGGCGCTTCCTGAAGCAGTCCTGCAGCGTGCGCAGGGTGAACTCCTCGACTGGCATGGAAAAGGCCTCTCCGTGATGGAAATGAGCCATCGCAGCGATGAGTTTGTGTCCATCGCCACCAAGGCCGAGCAGGATCTGCGCGACTTGCTGGACATCCCCTCCGACTACAAAGTGTTGTTCCTGCAAGGCGGCGCGAGCCAGCAGTTCGCCCAGTTACCGCTGAACCTGCTGCCAGAAGGCGGGACTGCCGACTATATCGACACCGGTATCTGGGGTCAGAAGGCTATCGAAGAAGCCTCGCGCTACGGGCATGTCAATGTGGCAGGCACCGCCAAGCCCTACGACTACTTCGCCATTCCCGGTCAGAACGAGTGGAAGCTGACCAAGGACGCGGCCTACGTTCACTACGTCGCGAACGAAACCATCGGTGGCCTGGAATTTGATTGGGTGCCGCAAGTCGGTGACGTTCCGCTGGTGTGCGACATGTCCTCGGACATCCTCTCGCGCCCGATCGACGTGTCCAAGTACGGCATGATCTACGCCGGCGCGCAGAAGAACATCGGCCCGAGCGGCATCCTGGTCAATATCATCCGCGAAGACCTGCTGGGCCGCGCCCGCTCGGTGTGCCCGACCATGCTCAACTACAAGGTCGCGGCCGATAACGGCTCGATGTACAACACCCCGCCGGCGTTTGCCTGGTACCTGTCGGGCCTGGTGTTCGAATGGCTCAAGGAGCAGGGCGGCGTGGCGGCTATGGGCAAGCTCAACGAAGAGAAGAAGCGCGTCCTGTACGACTTTATCGACGCCAGCGGCCTGTACAGCAACCCGATCAACCTCAGCGACCGCTCGTGGATGAACGTGCCGTTCCGCCTGGCCGACGACCGCCTGGACAAGCCGTTCCTGGCCGGCGCCGACGCGCGCGGCCTGCTGAACCTCAAGGGCCACCGCTCGGTGGGTGGCATGCGCGCCTCCATTTATAACGCCGTTGACATCCACGCCATCAATGCGCTGGTTGCCTACATGGCAGAGTTCGAGAAGGAACACGGCTAATGTCTGAGCAAGAACTCAAGGCCCTGCGCGTACGCATTGACAGTCTGGACGAGAAGGTCCTGGAACTGATCAGTGAGCGCGCGCGCTGCGCCCAGGAAGTGGCCCGGGTGAAAATGGCGTCCCTGGCGGAAGGCGAAGTGCCGGTGTTCTACCGGCCCGAGCGTGAAGCCCAGGTGCTCAAGCGTGTGATGGAACGCAACAAGGGCCCGTTGGGCAACGAAGAGATGGCGCGGTTGTTCCGTGAAATCATGTCCTCGTGCCTGGCGCTGGAGCAGCCGCTGAAAGTGGCTTACCTCGGCCCTGAAGGCACCTTCACCCAGGCGGCAGCCATGAAGCACTTCGGCCATGCGGTGATCAGCAAGCCGATGGCGGCCATCGACGAAGTCTTCCGTGAAGTCGCGGCCGGTGCGGTGAATTTTGGCGTGGTGCCGGTGGAAAACTCCACCGAAGGCGCGGTCAACCACACGCTGGACAGCTTCCTTGAGCACGACATGGTCATCTGCGGTGAGGTGGAGCTGCGTATCCACCACCACCTGCTGGTGGGTGAAAACACCAAGACCGACAGCATCAGCCGTATCTATTCCCACGCCCAGTCCCTGGCCCAGTGCCGCAAGTGGTTGGACGCCCATTACCCGAATGTAGAGCGCGTTGCGGTGTCCAGCAACGCCGAGGCGGCCAAGCGGGTCAAGGGTGAGTGGAACTCGGCGGCGATTGCCGGCGATATGGCTGCCGGCCTGTACGGCCTGACGCGCCTGGCCGAAAAGATCGAAGATCGCCCGGATAACTCCACGCGCTTTTTGATGATCGGCAGCCAGGAAGTGCCGCCCACCGGCGACGACAAGACCTCGATCATCGTCTCCATGAGCAACAAGCCCGGCGCGCTGCATGAGCTGCTGGTGCCGTTCCACGACAACGGGATTGACCTGACGCGCATCGAGACTCGTCCTTCGCGCAGCGGTAAGTGGACCTACGTATTCTTTATCGACTTCATGGGCCATCACCGCGACCCTCTGGTCAAGGGCGTGCTGGAGAAAATCAGTCAGGAAGCCGTGGCACTCAAGGTGCTGGGCTCTTACCCGAAAGCGGTTTTGTGAGGCTTTGACATGAGTGGCAACTTCCTCGCCCTGGCGCAGCCGGGCGTGCAACAACTCTCGCCTTACGTTCCAGGCAAGCCTGTGGACGAACTGGCCCGCGAGTTGAATCTGGACCCGTCCAAAATCGTCAAGCTGGCGAGTAACGAAAACCCGCTGGGCCCGAGCCCAAAAGTGTTGGCGGCGATTCGTGAAGAGCTGGCCGAACTGACCCGTTATCCCGATGGCAACGGTTTTGCGCTCAAGTCTTTGCTGGCGGACAAGTGCCGGGTCGAGCTGAACCAGGTGACCCTGGGCAATGGCTCCAATGACATCCTTGAGCTGGTCGCCCGTGCTTACCTGGCGCCAGGCTTGAATGCGGTGTTCAGCGAGCACGCGTTTGCGGTCTACCCGATCGTGACTCAGGCGGTGGGGGCGGATGCTCGCGTGATTCCTGCCAAGGACTGGGGCCATGACTTGCCGGCGATGCTGGCGGCCATCGATGCCCAGACTCGCGTGGTGTTTATCGCCAACCCGAACAACCCGACCGGCACCTGGTTTGACGAGCGGGCACTGAACGAATTCCTGCAGGACGTGCCGGGGCATGTGCTGGTCGTGCTGGACGAAGCCTACATCGAGTACGCCGAAGGCAGCGACCTGCCCGATGGCCTGGATTTCCTCGCGGCCTACCCGAACCTGCTGGTGTCGCGTACGTTCTCCAAGGCTTATGGCCTGGCGTCGTTGCGGGTCGGTTATGGCTTGTCCACCCCCGTGGTCGCCGATGTGCTGAACCGCGTGCGCCAGCCGTTCAACGTCAACAGCCTGGCCCTGGCGGCCGCCTGTGCGGCGGTGCAGGATACCGAATACCTGGAAGAAGGCCGTCGCCTCAACGAAAGCGGCATGCTGCAATTGCAGGAAGGTTTTCGTGAGCTGGGCCTGGGCTGGATTCCGTCCAAGGGCAACTTCATCTGCGTCGACCTCGGCCAGGTGGCTGCGCCGGTGTTCCAGGGCTTGCTGCGCGAGGGCGTGATCGTGCGCCCGGTGGCCAACTACGGCATGCCGAACCATCTGCGTATCACCATCGGTCTGCCGGCTGAGAACAGCCGCTTCCTTGAGGCGTTGGCCAAGGTTCTGGCCCGTGGTTGATGTCACTGCATTGCAACCTGCTGTGCCTATGATCGGTCGCCTGGTGGTGGTCGGCCTGGGGTTGATCGGTGGCTCCTTCGCCAAGGGCCTGCGTGAAAGTGGGCTGTGTGGCGAAGTGGTGGGCGTGGACCTCGACCCGCAGTCGCGCACGTTGGCGGTGGAGTTGGGGGTGGTGGACCGCTGTGAGGCGGACCTGGCCGTTGCGTGCCAGGGCGCGGATGTGATCCAGCTTGCCGTGCCGATCCTGGCCATGGAGAAATTGCTGGCGGTACTGGCAGGCATGGACCTCGGGCAAGCGATCCTTACCGATGTGGGCAGCGCCAAAGGCAACGTGGTGCGTGCGGCACGATTGGCGTTTGGTGGGATGCCGCCGCGCTTTGTGCCGGGCCATCCAATCGCTGGGTCCGAGCAGAGCGGGGTGGAGGCATCCAATGCGCAGTTGTTCCGTCGGCATAAGGTTATCCTGACGCCGCTTGCGCAAACCGATCCCACGGCGTTGGCAGTGGTGGATCGTCTCTGGCGCGAGCTGGGCGCGGATGTAGAGCATATGCAGGTCGAGCGTCACGACGAAGTGTTGGCAGCGACCAGTCACTTGCCGCATCTGCTGGCATTTGGCTTGGTGGATTCGTTGGCCAAGCGCAACGAGAACCTCGAGATTTTCCGCTACGCCGCCGGCGGCTTCCGCGATTTTACGCGGATTGCCGGCAGCGATCCGGTGATGTGGCACGACATCTTCCTCGCCAATCGCGAAGCGGTGTTGCGCACTCTGGACACCTTCCGCAGTGACCTCGACGCCTTGCGCGACGCGGTGGATGCGGGAGACGGCCATCAACTGCTGGGCGTGTTCACCCGTGCGCGGGTGGCGCGTGAACATTTCAGCAAGATCCTCGCGCGCCGGGCCTACATGGAAACCGCAGTGAGCACCGATGACTTGACCTTCATCGCCAGCCCGGGTGGCCGCTTGAGCGGGCGCATCCGCGTGCCGGGTGACAAGTCGATCTCTCATCGCTCGATCATGCTGGGGTCGTTGGCCGACGGTGTGACCGAGGTGGAGGGCTTCCTTGAGGGTGAAGATGCCCTGGCGACCTTGCAGGCCTTTCGCGACATGGGCGTGGTGATCGAGGGCCCGCACCATGGGCGCGTGACCATTCACGGTGTCGGCCTGCATGGCCTGAAGGCTGCGCCGGGGCCGATCTATGTGGGTAATTCCGGCACATCGATGCGCCTGTTGGCCGGTGTATTGGCGGCGCAGAGCTTTGACAGCGTGCTGACCGGCGATGCCTCGCTGTCCAAGCGCCCGATGAACCGCGTAGCCAAGCCGCTGCGGGAAATGGGCGCAATCATCGAGACGGGGCCGGACGGGCGTCCGCCACTGAGCATTCGTGGTGGGCAGTCGCTCAAAGGCTTGAACTATGTACTGCCCATGGCCAGTGCCCAGGTGAAATCCTGCCTGTTGTTGGCGGGGTTGTACGCTGAGGGTAAAACCTCGGTGACCGAGCCAGCACCGACCCGCGACCATACCGAGCGCATGCTGCGCGGCTTTGGTTACCCGGTGGCGGTGCAGGGCGCGACGGCGTCGCTGGCGTCGGGGCATGGGTTGACCGCTACGCGTATTGAAGTGCCGGGGGATATTTCGTCTTCGGCGTTTTTCCTGGTGGCGGCCTCGATTGCCGAGGGCTCCGAGCTGCTGCTGGAGCATGTCGGTATCAACCCGACCCGCACCGGGGTAATCGATATCCTGCGGCTGATGGGGGCTGATATCGCCCTCGAAAATCAGCGCGAGGTGGGCGGCGAGCCGGTTGCGGATTTACGTGTGCGTGCCGCCGCGCTCAAGGGCATCGAAATTCCAGAGGCCCTGGTGCCGTTGGCGATTGATGAGTTCCCTGTGCTGTTTATTGCCGCAGCCTGCGCTCAAGGTCGCACCGTTTTGCGCGGTGCCGAGGAGTTGCGGCTCAAGGAGTCCGATCGTATCCAGGTGATGGCCGACGGTCTGTTGGCCCTGGGCGTGAAGTGTGAACCCACGCCTGATGGGATTATCATTGACGGTGGCCCGATGGGCGGCGGTGAAGTGCATGCCCATGGCGATCACCGGATTGCCATGGCGTTCAGTGTGGCTTCCCTGCGGGCGATGGCGCCTATTCGTATCCTTGACTGCGCCAATGTTGCTACGTCTTTTCCGAACTTTCTGACACTGTGTGCCCAAGTCGGCATCCGTGTTGCCCAAGAGGCTCAATTGTGAATATCAAAGCACCGGTGATTACCATCGACGGGCCTAGTGGCTCGGGCAAAGGCACAATCGCTGGCATTCTGGCCAAGCGCCTGGGTTGGTGCCTGCTGGATTCTGGCGCGCTGTACCGCCTGCTGGCGTTTGCTGCGCACAACCATGGTGTTGACCTGACCAACGAAGAATTGCTGACGAAGCTTGCCGCCCATCTGGATGTGCAGTTCATTGCGGCGACCGAGGGTCAGTTGCAGCGCATCATTCTGGAAGGTGATGAAGTCAGCGATGTGATTCGCACCGAGAGTATCGGCGCGGGCGCCTCCCAAGTGGCTGCGCTGCCCGCCGTGCGCGAGGCGCTGCTGCAGCGCCAGCGCGCATTCCAGGAGGCGCCGGGCCTGGTGGCCGATGGCCGCGACATGGGCACGGTGGTGTTTCCCGAGGCGCCGCTGAAGATTTTCCTGACCGCCAGCGCCGAGGAGCGGGCACGCCGCCGTTACTTGCAGTTGAAGGGCAAAGTCGATGGTGTTAGTCTGTCGAGTCTGCTAGATGAGATCCGTGCACGCGATGAGCGTGATACCCAGCGTGCGGTAGCCCCGCTCAAACCGGCGGCTGACGCCATACAGCTGGATTCCACGGAGCTGTCCATCGAGCAGGTGCTGGAACGCATCATGAGTGAAATCGCCATTCGCGATATCGCCGGGTGATCAAGAAGGCCGCAGGGGACCAGTCATAGTCCTGCGGTGGCTTCTTTTAACTGAAACTGACCCACACCGTCTGGGGTGTGGAGATGGGCGTATTCTTCGCCCTTATCAACAGGAATTAAAATGAGCGAAAGCTTTGCGGAACTCTTTGAAGAAAGCCTAAAAACCCTGAACCTTCAGGCAGGCTCCATCATCACCGGTGTTATCGTTGATATCGATTACCAAGCTCGCTGGGTAACCGTTCACGCTGGTCTGAAGTCTGAAGCTCTGATCCCGCTGGAACAGTTCTACAACGATGCTGGTGACCTGACTATCAATGTCGGTGACGAAGTTCACGTTGCTCTGGACTCGGTTGAAGACGGTTTCGGTGAAACCAAGCTGTCCCGTGAAAAAGCCAAGCGCGCTGAATGCTGGATTGTTCTCGAAGCAGCCTTCGCAGCTGAAGAAGTGGTCAAGGGCGTTATCAACGGTAAGGTTAAAGGCGGCTTCACTGTCGACGTTAACGGCATCCGTGCGTTCCTGCCAGGTTCTTTGGTCGACGTTCGTCCAGTGCGCGACACCACGCACCTGGAAGGCAAAGAACTCGAATTCAAAGTCATCAAGCTCGACCAGAAGCGCAACAACGTTGTCGTTTCCCGTCGCAGCGTGCTGGAAGCAGAGAACTCCGCCGAGCGTGAAGCTCTGCTGGAATCCCTGCAGGAAGGCCAACAAGTCAAAGGTATCGTCAAGAACCTCACCGATTACGGCGCATTCGTCGATCTGGGTGGCGTCGATGGCCTGCTGCACATTACCGACATGGCTTGGAAGCGTATCAAGCATCCTTCCGAAATCGTCAACGTTGGCGACGAGATCGATGTCAAGGTTCTGAAGTACGATCGTGAGCGTAACCGCGTTTCCCTGGGCTTGAAGCAGCTGGGCGAAGATCCATGGGTTGCTATCAAGGCTCGTTACCCAGAAAGCACTCGCGTAACCGCGCGTGTTACCAACCTGACCGACTACGGCTGCTTCGCAGAGCTGGAAGAAGGCGTGGAAGGCCTGGTACACGTTTCCGAAATGGACTGGACCAACAAGAACATCCACCCTTCGAAAGTCGTACAAGTCGGCGACGAAGTGGAAGTTATGGTTCTGGACATCGACGAAGAGCGTCGTCGTATCTCCTTGGGCATCAAGCAGTGCAAATCTAACCCATGGGAAGATTTCTCTGGCCAGTTCAACAAGGGCGATAAAATCTCCGGCACCATCAAGTCGATCACCGATTTCGGTATCTTCATTGGTCTGGACGGCGGCATCGACGGCCTGGTTCACCTGTCCGACATCTCCTGGAACGAAGTTGGCGAAGAAGCTGTTCGTCGTTTCAAGAAGGGCGACGAGCTGGACACCGTTATCCTGTCGGTTGACCCAGAGCGCGAGCGCATCTCCCTGGGTATCAAGCAACTGGAAAGCGATCCGTTCTCCGAGTACGTTCAAGAGAACGACAAAGGCGCCATCGTTAAAGGCACTGTGAAAGAAGTTGACGCCAAAGGCGCCATCATCGTTCTGGCCGACGATATCGAAGCGACTCTGAAAGCCTCCGAAATCAGCCGTGACCGCGTTGAAGACGCGCGCAACGTTCTGAAAGAAGGCCAGGAAGTAGAAGCCAAGATCATCAGCGTTGACCGCAAGAGCCGCGTGATTCAGCTCTCCATCAAGTCGAAAGACGAAGTGGAAGAGAAAGAAGCTATCCAGAGCCTGAAAGAAGCTGCTCCGGAAGCTGCTGCTGACACCACCATGGCGGCACTGCTGCGCCAGGCAATGGCTAAGCAGAACTAAGTTCTGTAAAGCTGTAGAAAAAGGGCGACCTCGGTCGCCCTTTTTTGTGCCTGAAATTTGATGAAGCAACTGCACCGAACGAAGGTGTTCAGCCCAATGTCAGAACTGACTATAGTTTTAAAAACGGCTATTTCGCGTTGCTGACTCAATAAGGGTTTGAATGAACAGAATTATCGTAGTATTCGCTTTGCTGGCGCTTGCAGGCTGCTCCTCTACCAGTGCCAAGACCCACGCCAAGCGTGGCGTCAGCGGCATCGAGATCGACTGCTCTGGCCTGGGTAACAAGTGGGAAAAATGCGAAAAACGCGCCGCCCGTGAGTGCAAGATGCAGGGCTATAAGGTCATTACCCGCTCCAGTGATGCGGAGGACGAAGAGGGCGACTACCTGTTCGGCTGGAACCCTGCTGGCGCGGTGACGCGGACCATGTTGGTGATCTGTAAGTAAGGGGTTGACCGCTCGCTGAGCGTGTTTATTCAGCCCCACATAAGTTGACACATGGGCTGTTCAAATTCATCAACTCATGCTAAAACCTTCGGAGCGCTTTTCCTAGCTGCTTGAAAAAGAAGGGAAAAATATGACGAAGTCGGAGTTGATCGAACGAATTGTCACCCATCAAGGGCTGCTCTCATCCAAGGATGTGGAGCTGGCTATCAAGACCATGCTTGAGCAAATGTCCCAATGCCTGGCCACCGGAGATCGCATCGAGATCCGCGGCTTCGGCAGCTTCTCACTGCACTACCGCGCACCGCGCGTAGGTCGCAACCCAAAAACCGGCCAATCCGTCAGCCTTGACGGCAAATTCGTTCCCCACTTCAAACCGGGCAAGGAATTGCGCGATCGGGTGAACGAAGAAGAGGAAGAAGGCGTCTGAGTGTTTTTGGGGAAGGAGAAGGGTATGCGTGGGGTTAAGCGCGTTGTTGCGGTATTGATTGCAGTGCTTGCGGCTTTGGTGGTTCTGGCGTTTGTGCTGGAGAACCAGCAGGGTGTGGCGCTGTCGTTCCTGGGGTGGAGTACTGCGCAGATGCCGGTGGCGGTGTTTGTGGTGGTGGCTTTGATTTTGGGGATGTTGATTGGGCCGGTGTTGGGGGTGGTTGTGCGTAGGCGTCGGGGTAAGGCGGTGGCTTAAGGTTTAAGTCTTGGTTGGCAGTTGTGATGGGGATCAGCGGTGTTGGTGACCGTTTGTCAGAAACCTTATCATGTCGAGCGCTTTGAGCTGCGTAGCGACCTATCCCCCGTTGGTTGCGACAGTTCTCTTGTGAAATTCAGAATCGCCCTACATACATGTCAAGACTTGTAATATGTCGAAGAGATGGCAGAATGGAATCTGTTCTCGATAACAGGCATTTTGTGCGCTCAAAATTTGGCAGAGACGCTGGGTTTTGGCGGTCACCCAATTAGAATAAAAAACGCAATTTTGTCTGCATAACGAGCCCGCAGTTTCTCTTTGAAGGCAGGTTTTTGTTGTGAGTAGTAGCCTCCGTATTCCCCCAGCACCTATATCCGACGGGATCGACCTTGTCGCGATGTTTCAATCTGTTTGGCAGCAAAAAAAGCTGCTGGCTCTGGTGACCTTAAGCTGTGTGCTAATAGCAGCTTCTTATGCTTTCCTCGCGACTCCTGAATATAAAGTCAGTTCTGTGCTGCGGCCGGCTGCCATCAATGAGTTGGATGCGCTCAATCGCTCTGAGATTTATCAGTTGCCACCCTCCGAAGCTCTACTCCGGGTCGGCGCAGCGCTGGATTCTTACGATGCTCGATTGGCTTTCTTTAGGGCCAACCCCAAGTTGTTCGAAAAATTTGTGCGTCCGGGTCAAACGCTTGAGCAAAGTTTTGAAGATTTCAACCGAAACTCTATTCGGTTGATTCTTCCCGAGCCTGAAAAGAAGAATTTGCTGAGCGCTTATGTAAAACTTGAAATGACCTATCCTAAAGGCGTTGATGGGGTCGCTATTCTTAATGGTTTTGTCGATTATGCCATCGCCAGTGAGCGTAAAAAAGTTGCTGCCGACTTGGAGGTAATTGTCAATAACCGTCTTAGCGAGTTGAAGGGTAAGCTTGAAGCCGCTCGCTCGGGTTATGATATTGAAAAAACTGCCAAAATAGCCTCGTTGCAGGAGGCTGACTCATTGAGACTTGCGCAGCTTCAGGATGAGTTAAGGGCGCTTCGTGCCCAGTTGAAAACGCTTCGTAATGATCGAATCGCTCAGTTGAATGAGGCAATTGGTATAGCCAAATCCTTAGGCATCCAAAAACCTACTACACCCTCTTCATTGGGTGAGTCGGGGAGTGCTGTAGCCGGTAGCGTAATGCGAACAGAGATCAATAACCAGCAAACGCCTCTATATTTTATGGGGGTGGATGCGCTAAAGGCAGAGCTCGCTCAGTTAAGAAGTCGGGTGTCGGATGAATTTACTGAGCCGCGTATCGCTCAGATTGCCAAAGAAATTCAGCTATTGGCATCCAATCGAGAAGTTGAGGTGCTGAAAGCTCGGAAAAATGAAGAAATTTTTCTTGCTGGGGTTCAGCCGCTGCGAGCTGAGATGTCTCGACTAAGCAGTCTAAATATTGACATGACCAAGCTGAAGTTGGTGAGTGTCGATCAGCAGGCACTTGAGCCGTTGGCGCCAGCGAGCCCGAATCGGCCGCTGGTGCTTCTGCTTGGCTTGCTCCTGGGCGGGGTGCTTGCGATATGTATTGCGCTCGCCAGGCAGGCAATACAGGGAGGCAAAATTATCGCGCATAACGGAAAGGTTGATTCTATCTCTATTGCTAGTTCTGACCCTCGTGCAGAAGGGGATTTATCCGGTCGGCGTTCACGGAGCGGTAATAGTTTGCTGGCGAAATGATCCGCTATTCGTGAGGCGTTTGGCCTCACTTTTTTATGTGTTAGGGAGCGCTGGCTAGCTGATCACGTCGGACTGAGAGGCGTTGGTTGGGGCTCGGGGTAATGTGTGTGTTCTCTACGTGGGTTTGGGCCTGGCTGGAGGGCACTATCGCTAATAGGCGAATGATCTCATGGGGGTAACCGAGGTCGTTATGGTGTGGGTCAGAGGCTTGGTTGCTCACAGAAAGCCCTTGCGGCGATCGATATAACTGGTTGAGCGCGGGTTTGTCTGAGCTTTGAGGGTAAGGCGGCGGCCAGTTTCCGATGGCTGGAATTGCGAGGGCGTGCGAAATGGGCTTGCTCGAAGAGAGACGTTATGTCGTCAGTACGCTTGTTAATGTTATGCTGCCGAGCAGAAGCGGCCATGGCCTGAACAGTATAACCGGTAGGTTTGGCAGGAACATGCTCAGATCGCCAGTTTCGAGCTTATTCTCTGACTAAATTATGATATGGAATCATCGGTAATGACTTTAAAGATTTTGAGTGTTTTCGGTACGCGACCGGAAGCTATAAAAATGGCTCCCTTAGCTCTGGCGTTGCGCGCAGATGAGCGTTTTGACGCTAAGATCTGCGTCACGGGGCAGCACCGTGAAATGCTGGATCAAGTGTTAGAGTTGTTTAAACTCGAACCTGATTTTGATCTCGCTATTATGAAGAGTGGTCAGGATCTTACTGATGTGACGACTTGCATTCTTCAAGGGATGAAGGAAGTATTTCATAATTATAAGCCTGATATTGTACTGGTGCATGGTGATACTGCAACCACATTTGCAACTACTTTGGCAGCTTACTATAAGCAGATTCCTGTGGGTCATATTGAGGCCGGTCTGCGGACAGGTAATCTTTATTCTCCTTGGCCAGAAGAAGCCAACCGAAAGCTGACGGGAGCCCTGGCATGTCTCCATTTTGCTCCGACCGAAAGATCGCAGCAGAATCTCCTCCGTGAAGGGATAGCATCTAGTTCCGTGTACGTGACAGGCAATACCGTTATTGATGCACTACTTGAGGTCGTGCAGAAGCTGGAATCTGATGATCAGCTTAAACAGAAATTTTCAGAGCAATTTTCATTTTTGCGCGACCAGCGCCGCATTATTCTTGTTACTGGCCATCGCCGTGAAAGTTTTGGTGATGGGTTCGAAAGAATATGCAGTTCGCTTGCTTCGATTGCGCATGAATTTGATGATGTTGAAATCGTATATCCTGTTCATCTGAATCCAAACGTTCGTGAGCCTGTCAATCGTTTATTGGCCGGTATCGATAATGTTCACCTTATAGAGCCGTTAGATTACCTTCCATTCGTCTATCTTATGAATCGTTCGTACTTGATTTTGACGGATTCTGGTGGCGTGCAAGAGGAAGCGCCATCCTTGGGTAAGCCTGTCTTGGTCATGCGCGATACGACTGAGCGACCCGAGGCAGTTGAAGCGGGCACAGTCAGGTTGGTTGGGACCAATAGAGAGGAAATAACTCATCATCTGCGTGAACTTCTCTTGAATAAAAACGCCTATCAGGAAATGAGTTTTGCTCATAATCCTTATGGTGATGGTAACGCTTGCGCGCGTATTATCACGGCTCTTGCCAATTTTGATATTAAGGTTTAAATATGGGTTTTTCCACAGTTTCTGTCATCGGTTTGGGTTATATTGGTCTGCCAACCGCCGCCGTTTTTGCTGCGCGTAAGGTGAAAGTTGTTGGTGTTGATGTTAATCAGAAGGCTGTCGATACTATTAATGACGGAAAAATCCATATTGTTGAACCTGATTTAGATATAGTTGTACATGCCGCCGTGACTGAAGGTTATCTCCGCGCTAGTACTAGCCCTGAGCCGGCCGATGCTTTTTTAATAGCTGTGCCTACTCCTTTCAAGGATGATCACGCTCCGGATCTTTCCTATATTGAATCCGCAAGTAAGTCTATTGCACCTGTTCTTAAAAGCGGGGACTTGGTCATTCTCGAGTCCACTTCGCCTGTCGGTGCAACTGAAAAGATGGCTTTATGGTTGGCGGAAGCTCGTCCCGACTTGACGTTTCCTCAAACTCATGGCGAAGCATCCGATATTCGTATCGCGCACTGTCCGGAGCGGGTGCTTCCTGGTCATGTGTTACGTGAGTTGGTACAAAATGATCGTGTCATTGGTGGGATGACTCCCAAGTGCTCTGATGCCGCAGCACGATTGTATAAGTTGTTCGTGGAGGGCGAATGTATCATAACAAACGCTCGAACTGCAGAGATGTGCAAGTTGACTGAGAATAGCTTTCGCGACGTTAATATCGCGTTTGCCAATGAATTGTCTATGATATGCGATAAGTTTGATGTTGATGTATGGGAGCTTATAAAGCTTGCCAATCGACATCCTCGTGTCAATATCTTGCAGCCGGGGCCTGGTGTCGGTGGGCACTGTATCGCTGTTGATCCTTGGTTCATTGTAAGTCAGGCAGAAGGCCAGGCCAGGTTGATCAAGACTGCGCGGGAGGTTAATGATTCGAAACCTCAGT
The DNA here is from genome assembly GCF_012985385.1 of Pseudomonas sp. WS 5503. Lineage (NCBI taxonomy): Bacteria > Pseudomonadati > Pseudomonadota > Gammaproteobacteria > Pseudomonadales > Pseudomonadaceae > Pseudomonas > Pseudomonas sp. WS 5503. The sequence goes on along the minus strand of NZ_JAAQWI010000001.1, from coordinate 264,762 downwards.
GGGTTATGAACAAGGTCGACGCTGCGGTGGCTGATCATCTTTCGCTTCATTCAGAGAAGTCTGAGAAAGACGTCGTCATTGCTTGCTTCGGTCTCGCATTCAAGCCCGATATTGATGATCTGCGCGAAAGCCCGGCTCTGGAAATTACTCGCAATATTTCAAGTCGTCACGCGGGGAAAATTTTAGTCGTGGAGCCTAATATTCTTTCTTTACCTGGCTCGCTCAAAAATGCTGAACTCTGCACAGCAGAAGAAGCGATTTCTCGTGCTGATGTTCTATTGTTACTAGTAGATCACAAACCATTTAAATCTATTCCCGCATCGGCTCTTCAAGGCCGCCAGATTGTTGATACACGTGGAATTTGGCTGGTATGAAGATACTACCCGTTATTATGTCAGGGGGGGCGGGAACCCGACTTTGGCCTCTTAGTCGAACTCTCTACCCAAAGCAGTTTTTGGCTATTTCAGGTCGGGAAACTTTGTTTCAGCAGGCTGTTGATCGAGTTTTGAAGGTAGGTGGGCAAGGTGTCGAGGTGCTGCAGCCTTGCATCGTTGCGAATGATGAGCACCGCTTCCTTTGCCTAGATCAGATCCGGGAAATGAATGTTTCTAAAGCTGTTGTCATTCTTGAGCCGGTAGGACGCAATACAGCCCCTGCGCTTACGTTGGCGGCGCTCTATGCACGCGATGAAGTTGGGATGGAGGTTGACCCCGTCCTGGTTGTGGTCCCGGCCGACCAAATGATTCTTGATATTCAAGCCTTTACTGATACGGTCAGTAAAGCTGTAGACGTTGCAAAAGACGGCAGCATTGTAATCTTGGGCATCAAGCCTGATCGCCCTGAAACGGGTTATGGTTATATCCATTCTGCAGACCCCTCTGCCGTCAAGAGGGTGGATTCGTTTGTTGAAAAGCCTGGGCGGTCAACTGCAGAAAAATACTTGGAAGATGGAAGCTATTTCTGGAATAGCGGTATTTTCGTGCTGCGTGCGTCAATCTGGTTGAAAGCACTGAGCGCGTTCAGAAGAGACATCTTCGATGCCACTGAAGCCGCCTGGAAGGGCCGGGCCCAGGATAACGGGTTTATACGACCACAACTGGACGCGTTTTCCCTGATACCGCCAGAGTCGATTGACTATGCTGTGATCGAGCATTGTGCGAAAACGCCGTCAGCCGGCCTGACGTTGAAAATGCTGACGATGGACGCCGGTTGGTCCGACCTGGGGGCATGGGATGCTGTTTGGCGTTCGAGTGAGAAGGACGAAAAACAGAACGCTACCCATGGGGATGTAATATTAGATTCCAGTTCTAATACATTGGTTTACGCCTCTCACCGTTTAGTAACGGCCGTGGGGCTTGAAAATATCGTTATCGTCGAAACGCCTGATGCTGTGTTAGTCGCGGATAAAGACCGCAGTCAGGGCGTGAAGGCCATTGTCGAAGCGTTGAATGTCAAGGTCAGGCCAGAGTCAAAGCTCCATCGCCGCGTTCATCGACCCTGGGGCTGGTACGACAGCATAGATTCCGGCTCGCGCTTTCAGGTGAAGCGTATATTGGTGAAGCCGAAAGCAACGCTAAGTTTGCAGAAGCATTACCATCGGGCGGAGCATTGGATTGTTGTGTCTGGCACCGCAGAGGTGACCTGTGAAGATCGTGTTTTTCAGTTGAATGAAAATCAGAGTACTTATATCCCTATTGGCCATGTTCATCGCCTTTCCAATCCCGGCACTATTCCTCTTGAGATCATAGAAGTGCAGTCAGGAACGTATTTGGGCGAAGATGATATCGTTCGATTTGACGATACTTATGGACGTGTTTAGGGTTTAAATTTTTAGGAGTTGTATCGATGCAGAAGCACGCGCTGGTTACGGGTGTTACAGGTCAAGACGGGGCGTACCTTGTCGAACTACTGTTGTCCAAGGGTTATAAAGTCTACGGCGCTTATCGCCGGACAAGTTCTGTAAGTTTCTGGCGGTTAGAGGAGCTGGGAGTTCTTGAGCATGACGATCTCCACCTCGTAGAATTTGATTTGACTGATCTGTCCGGGGCTATTCGTTTAATTCAGAATTGCGCACCGGACGAGGTTTATAATCTCGCGGCTCAAAGTTTTGTAGGTGTTTCGTTCGATCAGCCAATCACAACGGCACAGATTACTGGTGTCGGTGCGCTCAATTTGCTCGAAGCAATCCGTATAGTAAATCCCAAGATTCGCTTCTATCAAGCTTCGACATCCGAGATGTTTGGATTGGTCCAGGCGGTTCCTCAATCTGAGAGTACACCCTTCTATCCGCGTAGTCCTTACGGTGTTGCGAAGCTGTTTGCGCATTGGACAACGATTAACTATCGTGAGTCGTACGATATCTTTGCTACCAGCGGCATTCTATTCAATCACGAGTCTCCTCTGCGGGGGAAAGAGTTTGTTACTCGCAAGATTACTGATGCTGTTGCCAGTATCGAAATTGGCAAGCAGCAAGTCCTGGAACTTGGAAATATGGATGCCAAGCGGGATTGGGGGTTCGCTAAAGAGTATGTAGATGGCATGCATCGAATGTTGCAAGTCGACACGCCGGAAACTTTTGTACTCGCTACCAATCGCACTGAAACCGTTCGTGATTTTGTTTCGATGAGTTTTAAAGCTGTGGGTGTTGATATCGAGTGGTCTGGAAGCGCTGAGAACGAGTTTGGTGTTGACCGTCGAACCGGTATCACTAGGGTAAAAGTCAACCCGCGCTTCTATCGACCTGCAGAAGTAGAATTGTTGATTGGCGATGCGTCATTTGCAAAAGAGCGATTGGGTTGGAAACCAGAAACCACACTAGAGCAACTGTGCCAGTTGATGGTTGACGCTGATCTAAGAAGGGTTCGCAATGGCACTTCAAAGTAAAGAGCGGACGGTGCTGATTACGGGGCTTTCGGGTTTCACTGGAAAGCACTTGGCGGAAAATCTCACCAAGGCCGGCTGGCGCGTTGCTGGCCTGGGAGGAGTGCGGCTCGCCTGTGAGTTTGATCACCTAGACGCGGATCTTAATGATACGAAGCGACTAAGTGATTGGATGAAGCAGGTTCAACCTACTCATATTATTCATTTAGCCGCGTTGGCCCATGTTACTGGCAGCGATGCCTTATCATACTATCGCGTCAATGTATTGGGTACGGAAAGCCTTCTTAATGCGATTAAGGAGGCGGAGATAGTTGTAGAAAAAATTATAATTGCGAGCAGTGCAAATATTTACGGAAATGCAATCTCGTCGCCTGTTTCTGAAAGCAGTGAGCCGCAGCCTGTTAATCACTATGCGTTGAGCAAATTAACGATGGAGGCGCTTGTTCGCAAGTGGTTTTCTCGTATGCCCATACTGGTAGTGCGGCCTTTCAACTACACTGGCCCCGGCCAATCGGAGTCGTTCGTTTTCTCCAAGATCGTGGGCGCGTTTGCTCGAGGGGAAAAAGAGCTCAGATTAGGTAACCTGGATGTTTCTCGCGATCTATCTGATGTGGGTTTCGTGGTTGAGGCATATACAAGATTGTTGACGACTAATCAGCGCAGCGAGTTTATAAATATATGCTCGGGTCGTAGCATTTCCTTGTTAAGCGTGATTGATGAGATGGAGCAGATCGCAGGTTATCGGCCAGCGGTTGTAGTTGATCCTGCCTTTGTCAGAGAGGATGAAGTTAAAGAACTTTACGGCAGTCCAGCCAAACTCTTTGATACGGTAGGTAAAATTGATGTGCCTAGCTTGCACGATACATTGCTATCAATGTATCAGCAGAAGGCATTTGTTTAATATCGTGGCTGGTAACAGGTCGGTGCTCTAGTGCGCATATGTTTTTTTGCTAATATGTCTGCTCATGCTAATTGGCGTGAGATGTTTGACAAAGTCGAGTTTTATCGGGTGGATATCCGAATTCTCAAGGAGCTTGGGCATGAAGTTGTTTTGTCCGGGACGCCAGGCACATTAGACTGGAAGGCGGATCTTTATTTTTGTTGGTGGTGGGGGCACTCGCCGCTTCCATTGCTCGCCGGGAAGCTACGCCGTCGGCCGGTGATAGTGACTGGAGCTTTTGATTATTCTACCTGCCGGAAGGAAATTCCGGGTCTCTGTTACCTAGATCGGCCTTTGTGGCAGAAGGCGGTACTGCGTACCTCTTTGTTGTTAGCTGATCGAAACCTGTTTATCTCAAGATCAGAGTGTGAAGAGGTTACCGCTAACCTGCGTGTCAGAAATCCAGTGTACGCAACGCTAGCGATTGACACCGATTACTATTCTCCTGGCGAGGCTCCAACTGTTGAGTCGGATTATTTTTTCACGGTAACTTGGACGAGCCGTACCAATGCCATTCGCAAAGGGCTCATTCCGACGATAGAGGCGTTCGCGCGGGTTTCGGCTAGTGCCAGCCATCTTCGACTGGTTGTTGCTGGTAAGCATGGTGATTATCTGCAGGAGCTAAAGGCCCTGACACAGCGCTTGGGCATAGAAGAGAAGGTAGAGTTTGTCGGAATGATTTCTGATGAAGAGAAACTGCACCATTATCGAAATTGCCTGGCCTATGTTCAGCCAACGCTTTACGAAGGTTTCGGGCATGCAATCGGTGAAGCACTGGCGTGTGGGGCGCGAGTTATAACTTCTCCACGGGGGGCGGTGCCAGAAGTTGCGGGTGACTTCGCTTACTGGGTCCAGCCAGACAGCCCAGAGGAAATTGCATCCGCCATGGAGGCTGTTGTCGCAACGCCGGTTTGTGCTGAAGACGCCAAAGCCAGACACCAATGGATTTCCTCGAACTATTCCATCGCAGCTCGTCGTTCGGCGCTGAAAAGTGTTCTGGATTCCTTGTCGCTGGCGAAATAAGGAGAGTTCCAGTGAGAGTACACATAAAAGTCGATGGTGGTACCGCGTGTTGAGTCGTCTGATCGGCATGTTTGAAAACTCGAGGCTATTACAGCTTGTTGTTATCACCGCCTGCATTCAAGGTGGGGTAATAATAAGTCAGTTTTTAATCACGCCTTGGGTTGACCCATCAGTTGTTGGCATGGTGCGCTCGCTGGAAACAATTATTGCTCTTGTTATCCTTGCAGGTAGCTTGGGTATGCAGAGTATCGCCATTCGTGATACCGCGGCAAGTAATGGCACTACTGATAAAAATGAAGTGCTTCGACAGGTTTTTCTGCTAGTAGTTATAGCATCAATCGGTGTCATTGCCTGTATATATGTTGCAAATAAGTTCGTGTGGAACTCTGTAATGAGCTCCTACGTGTTTACCACCTGTGGCTTAGTGCTGTTAACTAACTTGCTCCGTGTAACTACGGGGTTTGCGCAGGGTGCGAAGGTGATACGTGAGATTTACTTCGCACTGATGTTGGTTACGGGTGTCAGCATTGTTCTGCATGTTGTGTTGACCAAGTTTTTTGGTATCGAAGGCTGGATGACGGCTCGTTATATTGGAGAGTTGCTCTGTCTTGTTGCTGTGTGGTGGAAGCTGCGGTCGTATATTTTTAGCGCGCTGGATTTTCGCTTGGTAAACAGGCGTGAGTTGATGATGACCGCGAAGTCCGGGGTGACTGTCAATGCAAGTCTATTTGTGCGTTTGATGGTCGATAGTTTGCCCGTACTTATGTTGACTGCTTATCATGTGAAAATTGATGAGATCGGTTTTTTTGGTATAGCTTTGTTGAGTCTTAGTCTTGGTTTGCTTCCACTGACAATCATCGCGCAAAGGGCTATCCCAGATTTGGTGGAAGTAGTCAACGATAAAGAGATGCTGCGTGAAAGGCATCATGCGTTCTTCAGAAGTATGTTGAAGATATCCTCTTCGGTTGCGTTGTTGTTGATAGTGATTTCCCTTGTATGGTTTTTGCTTGTGGGAGGTGTTTACAAACAGGCAGCTATCTATATGTTTGTGCTGGCATTAACGCTGCCGTTGAAAGCTATTGCTCTTGTGAGTGGTACTATGTTGCTTGCATTGCGTGTATTTAGTTTGAGTTTGAAAGTCAATATAGTCGAAGGGCTGAGCGTTGCTTTGATTTTATACTTGAGCATTATGCCTTTTGGGGCGTGGGCGGGTGTTTTGGGGTATGCAACGGGTGTTGTTTTGTCCTCTATGCTGCTTTTGGTTGCGGTGAGACTCCGTCTCGCTGATTTATGACTCTAGAGGATAATGCCTTGGAAGATAAATATTCGGAGCAAGGGCGTTTACGAACGCCTATTGGAAAGAGAGTATTTGATTGTTTTGGTTTTGGTTTTTTCTTTATGGTGATCTGGTTTGCCGGCGTGATCGTTCCGCTGTATCCATTCATTATGGGGTTCGATGGGTTTAGTCTGTATTGGAATTTCAACTATTCGGATAAAAGTAGTTCTATAGATTATGCTGTTTTGTTATATGTTCTGGCTTTGGTTTTTGTTTTAATGGGCTGTTGGTTAGGGCGAAAGACTCACTTGAATTTTCCCGTTAGGGTTCGCTACATAGTGAGCTCCAGAATCTTCTCTCAAAGGTCTACAATATTTACGTTAATGGCACTGCTGGCCTTTGCAGCCATTCTTATAATCCTCGGAGGGGTATGGGGGCTGCTTTATGGCGCGAGCGATAGAATAAGAGCATTTGCAGGGTTGAACGGCCTGTTTCTTCTTCAGAATCTGTTTCTGTCTGTCTCGCTTGCCTGGTTTATACGCCTGACGGGCAGTAAAAAAAGAACGCTGTCCGAACGCTTTTGTTTTTGGTTATATTTTTTTAGTGGTTTGTTTATTTGCGCGCTTCAAGGTCAGAAGTCGACAATTTTCATTATTGTATTGGCGATGATTGTCGTTAGGCATTATCGTGTTAAACGTGTCAACCTCATAAAAGGGGCTGTGCTTGGCGGAGTGATGTTTGTCTCTTTAATGGCGTATCATCTTTTTAAGCAAGAATTTCTTGTGGCTGGCAAGTTCTTTTTTATTAACGAAGAGCAAGGTGTTTTTCTATCCTTCATTCACTTTTTGGCGACTCAGTTCACAGGCAACCTAATGCAGTTGCAAACAATGACTGTGCTGGTAGATGCGATGCCTGAAAGGCTTGAATGGCAAAACGGAACAACTCTGTTGATGCTCGTGTTGATTTTGATCCCTTCGGGTCTTTTTCCCGATAAGCCGCTCACTGCCGCGGGTGTATTTACAGAAGCCTTTTGGCCAGATAAATGGCTTTTGCAGGGCACGACAATGCCACCGGGTATTTTTGGTGAGCTTTACATGAATTTTGGTACCTTAGGTGTACTGTTTGGCGGTTTTTTCCTTGGGCTTATAGGAGGACGGCTTTATGGCGCGGTTATCTATAACCCTCAAAGTGATCGAGCGCTAGGTCTATATGCATTGGCGGTGGCTTCCCTGCTTCACCTTTTTCGAGGCGAATTGGCTTCGGTCGCTCTTCTCATAGCGTCTATATTAATACCTTTTTTGTTCTTGAGCTCAAAGCGCGACGAGCCTGTTAACAACCCAATTTAGAGAAATTGATATGTGTGGAATTTTGGGCTACATCCATAACGGAACGCGAGAGTCTATTGATTTCTCTTCAGCGCTTTCGTTTATTCGACGTCGCGGGCCAGATGATCAAGGTGTTTGGTCTGATACCGACGTTGGTGTATGGCTGGGTCAGGTGCGCCTTTCCATTCTTGATACGACTTCAGCCGGGCATCAACCGATGGTCTCTGCCGATGGGCGAGTGGTGATGGTGTTTAATGGTGAAATCTATAACTTTCGTGAGTTAAGAGCTCATCTCGAAGCTGCGGGAGATCATTTTTCCAGCCAGTCAGATTCCGAAGTATTGCTCGCGCTCTTCTGTCGCTACGGAATCGAGTGTTTGAATCGGTTAAACGGGATTTTCGCGGTCGTATTCTGGGAACGTGATACTCAAACACTTTGGGTGGCCCGGGATCAGCTCGGTGTCAAACCGCTTTATATCCATTCCAATAATGGTTGCTTTGCATTTTCAAGTGAAATGAAAGGCTTGATCAGAGGAGGCTTCAGTAAAACTGAAATTGACCCGCAAGCCGTGCTCGCGCACCTTGGTTTTCTTTGGTCGCCAGGCGATCGCACGATTGTGCGGGATATCAAAAAAGTTTTACCTGGCCAAGCCTTATGTGTCCGTAATGGGCATATCGAGAAGAGCTGGTTCTATTATGAACTGCCTATTTCAGAGAAACCTCTGAAAAAAACGGTTGCCGATGTCGCTGTCGATGTCGCCGATGCAGTCAGGACTGCCGTCCAGCGTCAGTTGGTGTCTGATGTACCGTTGGGTTCATTCTTGTCAGGCGGGTTGGATTCCAGCGCCATAGTTGCGTTCGCCGCACAGGAAATACGCGATAAAGGGCGGTTGCAGTGCTTCAGTATTCGTGTCGACAATGGATCCACTGCAAACGAAGGCTTCGCGGATGACCTTCCGTACGCACAGCGCGTTGCCAAGCATCTGGACGTCGACCTACATGTTGTAGGCGTCGGTGATGAGATGATGGATCGTCTACCAGAAATGGTTTATCTGCTTGATGAGCCTACGCCGGATCCAGCTGCATTGAATGCGTTGTTCATTTCCGAGCTGGCAAGCCAGAACGGCATTAAGGTTCTGTTGTCCGGTGCTGGGGGGGATGACATTTTTACCGGCTATCGCCGTCATTTCGCTTTGGCGCAAGAGCGTTGGTGGGGAGGGATGCCTCGCCCGCTGCGCTCGGTACTGGCCCGTAGTTCAAGTTTGCTTCCGGCATCCTCTCCGCTGTCTCGCCGTCTCGGGAAGGCTTTTCGATACGCGGACTTGCCGGCAAATGATCGCTTGATCAGTTATTTCCTTTGGCTTGAGCCTGATCAGGCTTATAGTTTGTTAGCCCCGGACTTGCGACGTGAGTTGGCAGCAGATGATCTGTTTGCCCCCATGCGAGAAACACTCTCGCGGCTACCTTCGGATGCTACGCCCATGGATAAAATGCTTACCCTGGAGTGCAAGCATTTTCTCACCGATCACAATCTCAATTACACCGATAAAATGGGTATGGCGACGGGCGTTGAAGTGCGTGTACCGCTGCTGGATCTTGATTTGGTACGCCTGGCAGGTTCATTGCCTTCGGATATCAAACAAAAAGGTCGGGAGGGGAAATGGATTTTCAAGAAAGCCATGGAACCCTATCTGCCTCACGATGTTATCTACCGACCCAAGACCGGCTTCGGTGTGCCGCTTCGCAACTGGTTGCAAGGACGTTTGAAGCCTTTGGTCGATGAGGTGCTTTCTCCTGCATCCCTGCTTAAGAGGGGGATTTTCGACCCTAAGGCAGTGGCGCATCTGATCGATGCAGATCGTTCTGGTCGAATAGACGCTGCCTATACGTTGTTCGGCATCGTTTGCATGGAACTCTGGTGCAAGCAGTACCTGGACGGCAATTTCGCCCTCGACGGTTGAGTGGGCGCCGACGCCCCGACCATATCCGATGGTAGGATAGACAGCTCTATACAAGTTTCTCAGTGATGAGTGAATTTTTAACTTTATTGGTGTGAATGCATGAAGCAGGTTGTTCAGAACATGGCTAGCGGTGAGACGTCATTGGTTAACGCGCCGGCTCCCGCTGTTCGCAGTGGCGCGCTAAAGATCAATACAACCAATACGCTGATTTCTGCCGGCACGGAACGCATGCTGGTAGGGTTTGGGCGGGCCAACTGGTTGGAAAAAGCTCGCCAGCAACCTGACAAGGTTCGTATGGTTCTGCAAAAGGTTCAGACTGATGGCTTGGCGACAACCGTCGAAGCCGTTCGCTCGAAGCTTGCACAACCGTTGCCCCTTGGATATTGCAATGTAGGTGTCGTGGGTGCCGTCGGGAAGGATGTGACCGGCTTCAAGCCCGGCGACCGTGTTGTTTCCAATGGTCCTCATGCCGATATCGTTGTTGTTCCCAAGAATCTGTGTGCCTTGATTCCGGACTCGGTGAGCGATGAAGCCGCCTCGTTTACGGTGTTGGCCAGTATTGGCTTGCAGGGTATCCGGCTCGCTCAACCGACACTGGGGGAAACCTTCGTAGTCACCGGCGTTGGTCTGATCGGATTGATGACGGTTCAACTGCTGCGGGCTCAAGGCTGTCGAGTACTTGCCATTGACTTCGATGAACAAAAGCTGGCTTTGGCTCGCAGTTATGGTGCCGAAACATGCAATCCCGGCAAGGGAGAGGATGTCGTTTCTGCGGGGATGACGTTCAGCCGCGGAAGAGGAGTGGATGGCGTCATTATCACGGCATCTACCAAGTCTTCCGATCCTGTCACCCAAGCGGCACATATGTGTCGCAAACGGGGACGTATTGTTCTGGTCGGGGTAACCGGGCTTGAGTTGAGTCGAGCTGACTTCTATGAAAAGGAACTGACATTTCAGGTTTCATGTTCTTACGGGCCCGGGCGCTATGATCCAAGTTACGAAGATCAAGGCAACGACTTCCCGATAGGTTTTGTCCGTTGGACTGAACAGCGCAACTTCGAAGCCGTCCTGGATATGCTCGCCAGCGGCCAATTGGAGGTCAACTCGCTGATCTCCCATCGGGTTGCATTCGAAGAAGCAGCGGATGCCTATCAGACGCTTACGACGGATAATTCGGCGCTGGGCATCATTCTTCAATACACCTCCCAAGATACCGAGCGAAACATCAAGGAAGTAGTACTGGCACCCGGTGCGGCGGCCAGTTTCGACCCCGTCAAACCTGTTGTTGGCTTCATTGGCGCAGGAAACTATGCATCAAGAATGCTGATACCGGCATTTAAGGCCGCAGGTGCTCAGTTCCATACGATTGTTACTGCCGGCGGTATCAATGGTGTCATTCACGGTAGCAAGGCAGGATTTGCACAGGCCTCGACTGATATCAATGCGATGCTTGGCGAGCGTACGATCAACACCGTCGCAATTGTCACTCGTCACGACAGCCATGCTCATTTTGTCAGCCAGGCGTTGGAGGCAGGTAAACATGTCTTCGTCGAAAAGCCTTTGGCAATTGAAGCCCAGGATCTGGTAACGGTTGAAGAAGCCTATCGAAATGCCGTTGAAAAAGGGCTCAAGCCACATTTGATGGTTGGGTTCAATCGACGTTTTTCGCCTCAGGTACAAAAGATGAAGGCGTTGCTTGCGGCTGTCAAAGAACCCAAGTCTTTCATCATGACGATGAATGCCGGAGCGATTCCCTCGAATCACTGGACCCAGGACCCCTCAGTCGGCGGTGGCCGTATTATTGGCGAAGCGTGTCATTTCATTGATCTGATGCGCTTTCTGGCAGGTAGCAAAATTGTTTCGATCCAGGCCCGTAGAATGGGGGATACGCCAGCTGTAGCAATTACTGAAGATAAAGCGGCAATTACCCTCGGGTTTGAGGATGGCTCTTTCGGCACAATCCACTATCTGGCCAATGGCGCTTCAAGCTTTCCAAAAGAGCGGGTTGAAGTCTTCGCTGCTGGACGTGTCCTGCAATTGGATAACTTCCGCAAGTTGAAAGGTTTCGGTTGGCCGGGCTTCAGCAAGCTGAATCTCTGGAAGCAGAACAAGGGGCAAAGCGAGTGTGCTGCGGCTTTCCTGGCCGCGGTGGAAAATGGGACTGTCACGCCGATCACCTCTGATGAAATATTCGAAGTGGCACGCGTGAGCATTGAAGTTGCCCGGATTCTGCGCGAGCAATGAGCCTTCTTCTTGTTAAGGCCAAAACTGCGCTAGCTCTCGGTTTTGGCAATCTGGCGCGTGCATTGGGCTACCGGCTTGGGGTCAAGACGGGCTTGAACCCGGTCCGACGCCTTCGGGCTGAAGTTCCCCTGGGGCCGTTTTTTGCGGAAAGTGCTAGACAGGCCGCCTCGTTACCATGTGCATCCCAATGGGATTCCCAGGTCCGATATTTCGGGGCATGGGAATGCCCGATATCTGACGCACCTCCTGATTGGCATTTGAATCCTCTGAATGGAGTTCGAGTGCCTGATCCTGGACGGGAATGGTGGCGGATTCCTGATTTTGATGCCGCTGTCGGTGATATAAAGAATATCTGGGAAGCGTCGCGCTTTGACTGGACGTTGACCTTTGCCCAGAAGTCCTGTGTTGGCGGCTCTGCGGGAACTGTACAGTTAAACGCTTGGCTGGCGGATTGGTGCGTCAATAATCCTCCCTATTGCGGTCCTAACTGGAAGTGCGGCCAGGAGGCGTCCATTCGAGTCCTGCACTTGGCAATGAGTTCGGTCATTCTCGAACAGTTTGCCAGCCCATTACCAGGTCTCGTGGACCTGGTTCTGCTGCATCTCCAGCGTATTGAGCCGACGCTGAGCTATGCGATGGCTCAGGATAATAACCACGGGACTTCGGAGGCGGCTGCGCTTTTTGTCGGCGGCAGTTGGTTGACGTTAAGTGGTCGCCCTGAGGGCGAACGCTGGCAGCGTTTGGGGCGCAGATGGCTTGAAAATCGTGCCGCTCGGTTGATTGAGCAAGACGGCAGCTTCAGTCAGTACTCCGTCAATTATCACCGAGTGATGCTCGACACGTTTTCCATGGTTGAAGTCTGGAGAAAAAAACTGGCGCTCCCGGCGTTTTCTGCCACCTTCGAGCTCAGGGCTCGCGCAGCCGCGCATTGGTTATTTTCGTTAGTCGACGAGCATACGGGTGATGCACCGAACATTGGCGCAAATGATGGCGCCCGACTGCTCCCACTGACGGATACGGACTATCGCGATTTCAGGCCTGCCGTCCAGTTGTCCATGGCGTTGTTTGCCGGAAAGAGAGCCTACGAAGCTGCAGGTGAGTGGGATCTGCCACTGCGCTGGCTGCTGCTGCCGAGTCCATCGGCTGTAGCGGCACGGCCAGCTAGTCAACTGTTTGATCATGGTGGTTATGCATTGTTACGGCGTGAGCAGACCTACGCCGTATTGCGCTATCCGCGATTCCGATTTCGGCCCAGCCAGGCAGATGCCCTGCATGTGGATCTATGGCGTGCAGGTATTAACTTGCTCCGGGACGCAGGTACTTTCAGCTACAACACCTCAGCGCAGTGGCTGAGTTATTTTCCTGGAACCGCCAGCCACAACACGCTTCAATTTGATGGGCGAGACCAGATGCCCAGGCTCAGCCGGTTTCTTTTTGGGGAATGGCTGCGAACGCGCGAGGTCGAAAGCCTGGTTGACCAGGTTGCCGCCAGCTCATGTGGCGCCACGTATGTCGATGGTAGCGGAGTCCGTCACGAGCGGCACGTCAGTCTGACGGATGTCGGCTTGCAGGTCAGAGATGAATTTACCGGGTTCAAGGATCGTGCAGTTCTACGATGGCGCTTGCAGCCGGGGGACTGGCGGCTTGAAGGCGACGTTCTGACCAACGGCTCGCATCGAATATCGGTCATTGGCAGCATGCCTATCGTTCGTCGAGAGCTCGTCCAGGGTTGGGAGTCTCGTTACTACTTACAAAAAACTGAAGTGCCGGTGCTAGAGGTTGAGGTGACTTCGGCGGGCGTTTTGACTACGGAGTATCACTGGTAGACATGAAAGTCCTTTATTTTCATCAGCATTTTTCGACTCCGAAAGGAGCGACCGGTATTCGGTCTTATGAGATGGCTTGTCGTCTGGTTGCCAGGGGGCACCAGGTGACAATGGTCTGTGGCAGCTATGGTGGTGGCCAAACCGGGCTGGAAAGCCCTTTCGTTGGTGGAAAACGCCAAGGTATGGTCGATGGTATCGAGATCATTGAATTTGACTTGGCGTACTCCAACAGCGATGGCCTGTTTGTCCGAGCGCTGAGCTTTTTGAAGTTTGCGGTGCGCAGTATCGGTATTGCGTTAACCGAGCGTTACGACCTGGTTTTTGCGACCACTACGCCGTTGACAGCTGGTATCCCCGGGATATTCGCCCGGTGGTTTCGCAATAAGCCTTTTATATTCGAGGTTCGGGATCTCTGGCCCGAGCTGCCGAAAGCGATGGGCGTCATTCGTAATCCAGTGATCCTTGCTGCCATGTCTTTCCTTGAGTGGGCGAGTTATCGTTCGGCTCACCGCCTCATTGGCTTGTCACCCGGTATTGTGAAAGGTATTGCGCACCGCGGTGTAGCACATGATCGAATCGAAATGATTCCAAACGGTTGTGACCTTGATATTTTCAATACGCATGCTGAGCCATGGTTGCCGGCTGGCGTGGATAAAAATCATCTGGTTGCGGTTTTTGCCGGCACTCACGGGGTGGCCAACAACCTGGATGCGGTACTGGATGCAGCTCGAGAACTGAAACTGCGAAAGCGCGATGATATCCGGCTGGTTTTGATCGGGCAGGGCAAGCTTAAACCCGCGCTTCAAAAACGCGCAGCGCAAGAACACTTGGACAATGTGATATTTCACGACCCGGTGAACAAGGCCCGGTTGTCAGGTTTGATGGCCAGCGCAGATCTGGGCCTGCAAATATTGGCAAACGTACCAGCCTTTTACTACGGTACGTCGCCTAACAAGTTTTTCGACTATATCGCTTCGGGGTTACCTGTTTTAAATAACTATCCTGGCTGGCTTGCTGAGATGATCGCCAAGGAAAACTGCGGTTTTGTCGTACCTCCCGACGATGCTGCGCTGTTCGCAGATGCTTTGATACAGGCGGCAGATGATCGTAACGACCTGCTGGACAAGGGCGCACGCGGTAGAGAATTGGCGGTCAGAGAGTTTGACCGACGCAAGTTGGCCGATCGATTTGTGGATTGGCTGGAGGGTGTTGCCAGATGATCAAGCGTGGGTTTGATTTATTTGCGTCCTTGCTTGGACTAATTCTGCTTTCCCCGGTCATAGCAGTAATTGCATGGAACATCCGCAAGAAACTGGGATCTCCCGTTCTGTTTCGTCAGGTACGTCCAGGTCGTCATGGCAAACCATTCGAAATGATCAAGTTCCGCACGATGCGAGATGCTCATGATGCGAACGGCGAGCCTTTACCAGACTCACAACGCATGACAGTCTTTGGGAGTTTCCTGCGGTCCAGTAGCCTGGATGAATTGCCCGAGTTGTGGAATGTGGTTAAAGGCGATATGAGTCTTGTGGGCCCTCGTCCGCTGCTTATGGAATATCTGCCTCTCTACAACGCAGAGCAGTACCGTCGTCATGAGGTGCGCCCGGGCGTGAGTGGTTGGGCGCAAGTCAACGGGCGCAATGCAATCGAATGGGAAGAAAAGTTCAAGCTGGATACCTGGTACGTTGATAATCAGTCTTTTTGGCTGGATATTAAGGTCATTTTCCTGACAATCAAAAAAGTTCTGGTACGTGACGGTATCAGTGCCGAGGGCGAAGCTACAGCATCGAAGTTTACGGGCTCCAAGTCATGAGCCGCCTTGCGGTATTAGGTGCAAGCGGCCATGGCAAAGTCGTCGCGGATACAGCCGAATGCTGTGGATGGGACATCATTGAGTTCTTCGATGACGCGTGGCCTGGCTTGGTGCGAAATGGTGCCTGGAATGTCGTAGGCAACACCGAGAGGCTGATGGCCGCTGTGCATGAATATGACGGAGTGCTGGTGGCGATCGGCAACAATCGGGTCCGCCAAGCAAAACTGGGCCAACTAAAGGCGGCGGGCGCTAAACTGGTTACGCTGCGCCATCCGGGTTCAACAGTCAGCCGGTATGCCACGGTTGGTGAGGGATCGGTGATTTTTGCTGGAGCGGTTGTGAATGCCGATGCGAGAGTTGGCAGTGGCGCTATTCTCAATACGGGCTGCAGTGTTGACCACGATTGTCTATTGGGGTCGTGTGTGCACATCAGCCCCGGCGCCCGGCTTGCAGGGGGCGTCTGCGTTCAGGATATGAGCTGGATAGGCATAGGCGCCTGCGTACGACAACTTGTGAGCATCGGTTCAAAGGTCATGGTTGGCGCTGGAGCCGTAGTAGTCAGAGACGTGCCAGACGAGGTTACAGTCGCCGGAGTACCGGCCAGGTTATTGCACGGTTCTTGAAAAGTCGTCGCTGCGTGAACAACGTGTCGAGCGAATTGCAACGGGGCTCATGTTGACGAGTCTTTCATATTTTCGAATGAAAACTGACGGGTACTGGTTGTGTTGAATTCACCATTTTCTCCTTGGCCTTCTTTTACTGAAGAAGAGGCTGATGCCGTACGTGATGTGGTTCTGTCCAATAAGGTTAACTACTGGACCGGTACACAGGGGCGTGAGTTTGAAAAGGACTTCGCGGCATGGGCGGGAACCGAATTCGCCATCGGGCTGGCCAACGGAACGGTTGCCCTGGACCTTGCCTTGAAGGCCTTGGGCATTGGTGCCGGCGATGAAGTAATTGTCACCTCACGCACTTTTCTTGCTTCTGTTTCAAGCATTGTAAATGCCGGGGCTGTTCCGGTTTTCGCTGATGTGGATCGCGATTCTCAGAACTTCAGCGCGCAGACTATCCGCGCTGTGCTGACTCCTCGCACCCGAGCCCTAATCTGTGTGCATTTGGCCGGCTGGCCTTGTGACATGGATCCGATCATGGCTTTGGCCGAGGAGTTCGATCTTAAAGTGATCGAAGATTGTGCCCAAGCTCATGGTGCTCGTTATAAGGGGCGCCCAGTGGGGTCAATTGGCCACATCGCAGCCTGGTCCTTTTGTCAGGACAAGATCATGACGACAGGCGGCGAGGGCGGAATGGTCACAACCAACGATCGTAAGCTCTGGTCGGATATGTGGTCGTTCAAGGATCATGGCAAAAGCTGGGAGGCAGTCTATGAACGTGACCATCCCCCTGGCTTTCGCTGGTTGCACGAAAGCTTCGGTACGAACTGGAGAATGCTAGAGGTTCAGGCCGTAATCGGTCGGATTCAACTCAAACGCATGACAGATTGGCAAGCCAGTCGGCTTGCGAATGCGGGTCAGATATGGGAGTGCGCCAGCCAACTCAAGGGTTTGCGTGTGCCAATCGCGCCTGAGGGTAGTGTTCACGCGGCGTATAAGTGTTACGTGTTTGTCGAGCCTCAGGCACTCAAGGCCGGGTGGGATCGTGATCGTATTCTGGCGGAGATTTCGGCGCGAGAAGTTCCGGTATTTTCTGGGTCCTGCTCCGAGGTCTATCTCGAGAAGGCGTTTGACAATACTGGCTGGCGGCCAGCGAGCCGGTTGCCGGTGGCGAGGGAACTCGGCGAAACGAGTATGATGTTTCTTGTGCACCCAACGCTGACGCGGTCTGAAATTGAAAAAACATGTTCGGTCCTAAAAGCGGTCATGCAGCTAGCTACCGAGGAGTAATCGGTTAGTACATGGGTAGTGGCGTGTGTTTTTCCAATGCTTAAGGATTTTCTTAACGTCTTGGTCAACGAGAATCCTCCAAAAGTTTTCTTGCCGTTACCCAACAAGGCGCAGGTGTGATCTTAGGAGTAGCAGAGGTGTTTCAAGGTGTTATGGATAAGTTAAGAGTCTTTTTATTGGGGCTGACGCGACGGCAAAAACGCGCCTTTCAAGTAGTGACCGACGTTTTTCTCGTCTGGTTTGCTCTGTGGATGGCCTTTGTTGTTCGCTTAGGGGTTGATGAGTTGATCAATCCGTTCAAGGAGTACCTTTGGTTGTTCTTGAGCGCCACAATCGTTGCTATTCCTCTGTTTGTGCGTTTTGGCATGTACCGCGCGGTAATGCGCTACTTCGGCAACGACGCATTAATTGCTATTATTAAAGCGGTGAGTTTGTCGGCATTAATTCTCGCTCTGATAGTTTATTGGAACAACAATCAGCAAGCCTTCGTTCCGCGCTCGGTCATCTTCAATTACTGGGGATTGAGCATGATTATGATTGGAGGCCTACGTCTTGCGATGCGTCAATATTTTCTAGGCGATTGGTTTGCTGCTGCACAGCATGTTCCGTTCACTAGCCGAGACGATGGATTACCGAGGGTGGCTATTTATGGGGCTGGCGCAGCGGGTAATCAATTGGTTGCGGCCTTACGAATGGGTAGACTCATGCGTCCTGTCGCGTTTATTGATGATGATAGCAGTATTGCTGATCGGGTCATTTCGGGGCTGCATGTTTATAAACCCAAGCATATCCAACAGATGGTTGATATGACTGGCGCTCAGCAAATACTTCTTGCAATCCCTTCTGCCAATCGTGGGCGCCGCCGAGAAATATTGAGTTTTCTTGAGGGTTTTTCCCTTCACGTACAAAGCGTACCCGGGTTTATGGATCTGGCCAGTGGGCGAGTGAAGGTTGATGATATTCAGGAAGTTGATATAGCCGACTTGCTGGGTCGAGACTCCGTGCCTCCGCAAGATGATTTGTTGGAACATTGTATCAAGGGGAAGTCGGTTCTGATAACCGGGGCCGGCGGTTCGATAGGATCGGAACTTTGTCGACAAATTCTTGCTCTTCAGCCGACAACATTACTGCTTTATGAACATAGTGAGTTCAATCTCTACAGCATTTTGCAAGAGTTGGAACAGCGGGTTTTACGCGAGTCTTTGACTGTAAGATTATTACCTATCCTAGGGTCTGTCCGTAACCAGGAAAAACTCTTGGATGTCATGAATACTTGGCATGTTGATACGGTATATCATGCAGCAGCCTATAAACATGTACCTATGGTTGAGCACAATATTGCTGAAGGAGTAATGAATAATCTGATAGGCACATTGAGCACTGCGCAGGCGGCTTTAAGAGCGAAAGTAGCGAATTTTGTGCTTATTTCTACTGATAAGGCTGTGCGTCCAACCAATGTAATGGGGAGTACCAAGCGTCTTGCTGAAATGACGCTGCAGGCATTGAGCAAGGAGATGGCTCCGGTCTTGTTTGGTGATAAAGCCAATGTTTCCTATATTAATAAAACCCGCTTCACAATGGTGCGTTTTGGGAACGTTTTGGGTTCTTCCGGGTCAGTGATTCCGTTGTTTCACAAGCAAATCAAGTCGGGTGGGCCAATAACAGTTACACATCCAAAAATCACTCGTTATTTCATGAGTATTCCCGAAGCCGCCCAATTGGTTATCCAGGCCGGCTCAATGGGACAGGGCGGGGACGTATTTGTTCTGGATATGGGCGAGCCAGTGAAAATCGTTGAGCTGGCAGAAAAAATGGTTCATTTATCGGGTCTGAGTATTCGCTCTGATAAGGCCCCTCAAGGTGATATCTCCATCGAGTTTACTGGGCTGCGACCGGGCGAGAAGCTCTATGAAGAACTTTTAATTGGTGACAATGTTGTAATGACGTCACACCCGATGATTATGAGTGCTAGTGAGGACTATTTGTCTTGGGATATATTGAAGGCACGTCTGACAGAATTGCTTAATGCTGTTGAGAAGGACGATTACAGCCGCGTACGTCAGCTTCTACGTGAAACAGTCAGTGGTTACTCTCCTGACGGTGAAATCGTCGATTGGATATATCAGCAACGACGACTTGATCCCTGATTTTTCCTCTAATTCAGGCGTTCGTGGTGACTTCATAAGTAAAATTTTTTTGTTTGCTTAGAGCCAACTCTCCTCCAACCTCTTCGATCTCTTGGGATTGTCGAGAGGTTGGGGGGCATTGATTTGATTCGCAGCGCTTGGGTGATTCTCTCACTAATTCTAGTTTGATCGGCCTGGTGCAATTTTATGACCTGACTTTTAAACACACCCAGTTACTTATCAGTTTTTGACAGTCTCTAGCAATCACCTAAGTTAGAAAAGCAGCTTCGGAAAAGCTGCTTTTTTCTCTTACCGATATCATGGAGCGTCACCAATGCAAAACCTGTACATCTCATCCCTCATCTTCGCCTTCCTCACCAGCCTCTCCGTCGCCACCACCGCCGCGCCGTCCATCAAGCCGGAACCTCCGACCCCCATCTCCACCCAGATGACCAAGACCGAGCAATCCACCAAGGTCAACCTCAACGCCGCCGACGCCGAGACCCTGCGTCGCGATCTATTCGGCATTGGTGCTTCCAAGGCGAAGGCAATCATCGCCTATCGCGAAAGCAACGGCCCGTTCACCGCGGTGGATGAGTTACTGGAAGTAAAAGGCATCGGCAAGGCACTGCTGGAGAAGAATCGCGACAGGTTGGTTATTGATTGAAGATGTAATAAAAACGCAGAAGGCCGGTCATTGACCGGCCTTTTCTTTATCGGACCTAGCGCCTGGTAATTCGCAGGCAGCATTGGCACGAAACGTGGTTACCTCTTACTTAGTGATTGTTCAACAATCTTGAGGTAACGATGACTCTCACTTTGTCTTTAGCCGATCAGATCGCCCTGGAGCTTCGCGCCGACATTATCGGTGGACGGCTATTGCCAGGCATGCCGCTGGTCGAGGTTGATCTGGTCAAGGCCTACAACTCATCACGCAATACGATTCGAGAGGCGCTGCATCGTCTGGGCCAGGAGGGCCTTACTCGCTATATCCGCAATAAGGGCGTGATGGTTCGGCGCCTGGAGCGGGCAGAAGTAAGTGACCTCTTCGTCGTCCGCCGCACCCTGGAGTTGCAGGCGATTGCCCACAGCAGGCCGCTGACGGACGTTCAATCGACACGTATGCAAAGCGCCATTGACGCCACCCACTTGGCCCGGGAGCGCGAAGATTGGCGAGCCGTGGCCACCCACAGTCTTATGTTCCACCAACAGATCGTCGCCTTGATGGGCAGCCCATTGTTCGACGATTTTTTCGCCCAGGTGATTGCCCAGTTGCGTCTGGTGTTCTGCGCCGCGCCTGACGAGCAGCGTTTCCAGTCACCCTGGCTGGAGCGTGACCATGAGATATACACACTGCTAACCCGCAACCAAACCCAGGCCGCCAGCGAGGCGATGAGCCTGTACCTGGACGATTCAGAACACCTTTCCCTCGCCCTGTTTGATCACCCTTGATAGAGGACATGCCCCATGTACAAAGACTACCCGGCCGCGTACCAGGTCAGCAAAGGTTCGGCGTTGCAGGTGGATACGGCGTTCTATGAGCGTATTCGTGATCAGAAAAGCCAGCGCACGTTGATCGAACAGTTCGAGGTGCCGATCCGCACGGGGAGGGCGTGGAAGGTGCCGGCCGGGCATGTGTTTCGTGTGACCACGCCGGTGGGGCCGCAGGTGGGGGACTTTAATGTCTGGAACGCCAACGATCCGCGCGAACGTTTGTGGGCTGCGCGCACTCGTCAGCTGCAAGGCGCTCATGTCAGCACCCATGATCGGTTGTGGTCGAACCTGCCCTTTTTAAGGCCCTTGGTCACGATCACCGATGACAGCCTGGCCAGCTACGGCATTGATGAGCACGGTGGGCGTTTGCATGATTTGTTGGGCACGCGGTGCGACCCCTATGTGAACCGTATGTTGACCGGTGAGGACTTTCATCACCATTGCCACTCGAACCTGACCCGTGCGGTATTGCCCCACGGACTGACGGAGTTCGATGTGCATGACGTGTTGAATATTTTCCAGTGCACCGGGCTCAATCACGATGACATGTACTTTATGAAGGCCTGTCCGGCGCAGAAGGGCGATTACCTGGAGTTCTTTGCCGAGATTGATTTGTTGTGTGCATTGTCGACGTGCCCGGGTGGGGACTTGTCGTTGCCGATGTGGGGGCCGGAGGCGCAGGACCCGTTGACGGTGTGTCGTCCGTTGGGGATCGAGATCTATAGGCTGGAGGATGAGTTGCTCAGTGGCTGGAGCCAGCCGGAGCGTGCTGCCTATAAGGGGCAACATGGGTTGCATATTGCCAAGGCGGATTGGGAGTAGGGGGGGGCTGCTTCGCAGCCCAGCGGGAGCAAGCTCCCTCGCCACGGGGTTACACGCGTTTTATCTGTCTTGCGTATCCTTGGCGTCCGCCTGCGCATTTCGCTCGGCCACGCGTTTGCGTTGTTCGTCGGTGAGTTCGACTTTGTTGGCGCTGTCACGCAGCATCATCAGGCCACCGACGATCGACCCGATCGCTACTACCATAATCAACCATGCATACCACGGCATAAGGCTCTCCTTGAGGCAGATGTCCGTGGGAAAGCTTCCCACGGTAATGACTGCTTTGAGTCACGGGCTTTCTGAGTAGTTCAGTGTAGGCCCGTTCTGCCTCATAGGCGCTATTGTCCGGTCAACATCGCATCTGCCGGCGCATCGACACGGTCTTGTGCGGTCAGCTGGAAGTAGATGAAGCCCACTGCCATAAAACCCAGGAAGATCAGCCCGATCAACGCATTGAACCAGGCCATCGCCACCAGGCATACCACCGCCAGCACCAGCGCAATGCCTGGCACGATGGGGTAACCCGGCGCGCGGAAGGTGCGTTCCAGCAACGGCTCGGTCTTACGCAGTTTGAACAGGCTGAGCATGCTCATGATGTACATGACGATGGCACCGAACACCGCCATGGTAATCATCGCGGCGGTCAGGGTCATGCCGCCCAGGTTGATCAGGCCGTCGCTGTAGATGGCGGCGATACCCACCACGCCGCCGGCGAGGATGGCGCGGTGCGGTGTCTGGAAACGTGAGAGTTTGGCCAGGAAAGACGGCAGGTAACCGGCACGGGCCAGGGCGAAGAACTGGCGCGAGTAGCCGAGGATGATGCCGTGGAAGCTTGCCACCAGGCCGAACAGGCCAATCCATACCAGCATGTGCAGCCAGCCGGAGCTGTCGCCCACCACGGTTTTCATCGCCTGGGGCAGTGGGTCGTTGATGTTCGAGAGGGTGCGCCAGTCACCCACACCACCGGCGAAGAACATCACGCCCATGGCCAGGATCACCAGGGTGAGGATGCCGCTGATGTAGGCCTTCGGAATGGTGCGCTTGGGGTCCTTGGCTTCTTCGGCGGCCATGGCAGCGCCTTCAATGGCGAGGAAGAACCAGATGGCGAAGGGAATGGCGGCAAACATCCCGGCAATCGCCGGGGCGCCGAAGGTGTCGGAACCGGCCCAGCCGTTGAGGGCGAAGTGGCTGAAGCTGAACGCAGGGGCGACCACCCCCATGAACACCAGCAGTTCGGCGACGGCGAGCACGCAGACGACCAACTCAAAGGTGGCGGCGAGTTTCACCCCGAGGATATTCAGGCCCATGAACACGATATAAGCGCCGACGGCGGCGTGCTTGGGGTCGAGTGCCGGGAACTGCACGTTCAGGTACGCACCAATGGCCAGGGCAATCGCGGGCGGGGCGAAGACGAACTCGATCAAGGTGGCCAAGCCGGCAATCAAGCCGCCTTTCTCACCGAAGGCGCGACGGCTGTAGGCAAAGGGGCCTCCTGCGTGGGGAATCGCAGTGGTCAGTTCGGTGAAGCTGAAGATGAAGCAGGTGTACATCGCGGCGACCATCAACGAGGTCACCAGAAAGCCCAAGGTACCGGCGACGCCCCAGCCGTAGCTCCAGCCGAAATACTCGCCGGAGATCACCAGCCCCACGGCAATACCCCATAGATGCAAGGTACCCAATGTGGGTTTGAGTTGTGTGTTCATTGTGCTGCGCTCCTTGAACTGTTTGGAATGATTCAAGGTGTTGCAGTGGCTATGCCAAGCCTCAGAACTATGTCGTAAAGCAATGCCTATGTCGCCGAAGGGACGGTTTGGCGTTTGAATGCGGCATGAGTTGCACCACATAAGTGCGGTGGTGCCTTGGCGGGCGCTTTCGCGGGCAAGCCCGCTCCCACACTTGACCGAGTTTTAACTGAAAGAACGCAGTCGAATGTGGGAGCCGGGCTTGCCCGCGAAGAGGCCCTCCCAGCCACGGCAAACCCCGCTGTAAACCCCGCATAAACCCACTCTTTACGCCATCTTTACGCCCCACCCGGCCCCTCGCTCTCGTTCCTTTACACCGCTCCTGCGGACAATGCCCCCACACGCGGCAATCGCCGCAAGACGGGGAAATTTCCATGAGCGTTCTGGACGGAGTGTCACTGCTATTGGCCGTGGCGCTGTTCATTTATCTGCTGGTTGCGCTGTTACGCGCGGATCGGAACTAGGAGCGGGCTATGCACAGTTATGACTATTGGCTGATCATCGCCTTCTTTGCCGTGGTACTGGTGCCGGCACCCTTTTTGGGGCGGTTCTACTACAAGGTGATGGAAGGCCAGCGCACTTGCCTCACCCCGGTACTGGGGCCTGTCGAGAAAGCCTGTTATCGCCTCTCGGGCGTGGATGCGCAGCAGGAGCAGAGCTGGCAGAAATACATGCTGGCCTTGCTCGCATTCAACCTGGCGGGCTTCTTGTTGTTGTTCTCGATCCTGTTATTCCAGGGCTCCCTGCCACTGAACCCGCAAAAACTGCCGGGCCAGGAATGGACCCTGGCGTTCAACACCGCCGTCAGTTTCATGACCAATACCAACTGGCAGAACTACAGCGGCGAAGCGTCCCTAAGTTATCTAAGTCAGATGGCCGGCCTCACGGTGCAGAACTTCGTCAGTGCGGCGACCGGTCTCGCCGTCCTGGTCGCCTTGTGCCGTGGGATCGGGCGCAAATCTGCCCAGACCCTGGGCAACTTCTGGGTCGACATGACCCGCGCCACCCTCTACGGCCTGCTGCCGTTGTGCCTGGTGCTCGCGCTGTTTCTGGTGTGGCAGGGCGTACCGCAAACCTTCGCCCACTATGTTGATGCGGTCACGCTGCAAGGCGTGGATCAGGTGATTCCCCTGGGGCCGGCCGCGAGCCAGATTGCGATCAAGCAACTGGGCACCAACGGCGGTGGCTTCTTCGGCGTGAACTCGGCGCATCCGTTTGAAGACCCGACAGCCTGGGCCAACCTGTTTGAAGTGGCCTCGATCATCCTGATCCCGGTAGCGTTGGTGTTTACCTTCGGCCATTACGTCAAAGACCTGCGTCAGAGCCGGGCGATCCTCGCGTGCATGCTGGCGTTGTTCCTGATCGGCGGCGCGACGTCGCTGTGGTCCGAGTACCAGCCCAACCCAACCCTGAACAACCCGGCGGTGGAGCAAACCGCACCGTTGGAAGGCAAGGAAACACGCTTCGGCACCACCGGTACCGTGCTGTGGTCGGTGACCACCACTGCGGCGTCCAACGGTTCGGTCAATGGCATGCAGGACAGCCTCAGCCCCCTGAGTGGGATGGTCGCGCTGGTCAACATGATGGTCGGCGAAGTGATCTTCGGCGGCGTGGGTGCCGGTATGTACGGCATGTTGCTCAACGTGTTGATCGCGGTGTTCCTCGCCGGCTTGATGATCGGCCGCACCCCCGAATACCTGGGCAAGAAACTCCAGGCCAAGGAAGTGCAATTGCTGGTGGTGACTCTGCTCGTTATGCCGGTCGGCGTATTGGTCTTGAGTGCCATCGCCGCCAGCCTGCCCGGCCCGGCAGGTGCCATCAGCAACCCTGGCCCCCATGGCTTCAGCCAGTTGCTCTACGCCTATACCTCGGCCAGTGCCAACAACGGTTCGGCGTTTGCCGGCCTCGGCGCCAATACCCCATTCCATAACCTGATGCTCGGCCTGGGCATGTTGATCGGCCGCTTTGGCTACATCCTCCCGGTACTGGTCCTGGCCGGCAGCCTGGCGATGAAGAAGGCCGCACCGATTGGCCAGAACAGCTTCCCCACCCATGGCGCGCTGTTCGTGACCTTGTTGACCGTGACCATTTTGTTGGTGGGCGGCCTGACTTTCCTGCCGACGCTGGCGTTGGGCCCCATCGCTGAACACTTGAGCATGGGCTTCTAGTTAAGGGATATGAAAATGAATATGCCTGCAAAAAACGCGGCCCCGGTCAAACCCCTGGAGCCTGCCAAAACCGCCATCTCGGCCCTGTGGCGCCCGGCGCTGGTCCAGGCGTTCGTCAAGCTGGACCCACGCCAACTGCAACGCTCGCCAGTGATGCTGGTGGTCGAACTGACCGCCATCCTCACCACCGTGTTGTGCTTCGTGCCCGACACCACCGTGCCCACTTTTGTAGCGGTGCAAATCGCCGTGTGGCTGTGGTTCACCGTGCTGTTCGCCAACTTCGCCGAAGCCCTGGCCGAAGGCCGCGGAAAGGCCCGCGCCGACAGCCTCAAGGCTGGCAGCGAAGGCTTGAGCGCCCGACGCCAGGAAGCCGATGGCAGCTTCAAGGTGGTGCCGGCCACCAGCCTGCGCAAGGGCGATGTGGTACGTGTTGCCGCCGGGGAAATGATCCCCGGTGACGGCGAGGTCGTCGAAGGGATTGCGGCGGTCAACGAAGCGGCGATTACCGGCGAATCCGCCCCGGTGATCCGCGAGTCTGGCGGCGACCGTTCGGCCGTCACCGGCAACACGCGGCTGGTGTCGGACTGGCTGCTCATCCGCATCACCGCCAACCCGGGCGAGTCCACCCTGGACCGCATGATCGCGCTGGTGGAAGGCGCCAAACGCCAGAAAACCCCCAACGAAGTTGCGCTGGATATTCTGCTGATCGGCCTGACCCTGATCTTTCTGCTGGTGGTCGTGACCCTGCAGCCGTTCGCCCACTTTGCCAATGGCAGCTTGCCGCTGGTGTTCCTGGTCGCACTGCTGGTGACGCTGATTCCCACCACCATTGGCGGCCTGTTGTCGGCCATCGGGATTGCCGGCATGGACCGCCTGGTACGCCTCAACGTGATTGCCAAGTCCGGCCGCGCCGTGGAAGCGGCGGGGGACGTGCATGTGTTACTGCTGGACAAGACCGGCACCATCACCTTCGGCAACCGTCGTTGCTCGGCCGTGGTCGCTGCACCTGGTGTCAGTGGCCGCGAATTGGCCGAAGGC
Organism: Pseudomonas sp. WS 5503; assembly: GCF_012985385.1. Lineage (NCBI taxonomy): Bacteria > Pseudomonadati > Pseudomonadota > Gammaproteobacteria > Pseudomonadales > Pseudomonadaceae > Pseudomonas > Pseudomonas sp. WS 5503. The sequence goes on along the minus strand of NZ_JAAQWI010000001.1, from coordinate 238,184 downwards.
GCGTTGCTGGCGTCCCTGGCCGATGACACGGCGGAAGGCAAGTCCATCGTTGAATACCTGCGCGCCTTGCACCCCCAGGCCGAGCCGAGCCTGGATGCGTTGACCGCCGTGCCCTTCAGCGCCGAGACCCGTTTGTCCGGTGTCGACTATCAGGGCCGTGTGTTCCGTAAAGGCGCGGTGGACTCGCTGCTGGCGTTTATCGGCCAGCAACGCAGCGACCTGCTGCCTGCGTTGTCGCGGGAAATCGACAAGATCGCCCAAAGCGGCGGCACGCCCTTGCTGGTGTGCGCCGATGGCAAGTTGCTGGGGGCGATCCATCTCAAAGACGTGGTCAAGCCAGGTATCCGTGAGCGTTTTGCCGAGTTGCGCAAGTTGGGGATTCGCACCGTGATGGTCACTGGCGACAATCCGTTGACCGCCGCCGCGATTGCCGCTGAAGCGGGTGTGGACGATGTGCTGGCCGAAGCCACGCCAGAGAAGAAACTCGCGCGTATTCGCCATGAGCAGAACGATGGTCGCCTGGTTGCCATGTGCGGCGACGGCGCCAACGACGCCCCGGCGCTGGCCCAGGCTGACGTCGGCATGGCGATGAACGACGGCACCCAGGCCGCGCGCGAAGCCGCCAACATGGTCGACCTCGACAGCGACCCGACCAAGCTGCTGGACGTGGTGCAGATCGGCAAGGAGTTGCTGGTGACTCGCGGCGCGCTGACGACCTTTTCCATCGCCAACGACGTGGCCAAGTACTTCGCGATCCTGCCGGCGCTGTTCGCCTCGATCTACCCGCAACTGGGCGTGCTCAACATCATGCACTTGCAGAGCCCACAGAGCGCGATCCTCTCGGCTATCGTGTTCAACGCGCTGATTATCGTGGTGCTGATCCCGTTGGCCCTGCGCGGCGTGCGCGTGCAGGCCGCGAGTGCGGCGGCGTTGTTGCGGCGCAATCTGCTGATCTACGGGCTGGGCGGATTGTTGGTGCCGTTCGTGGGGATCAAGGCCATCGACATGTTGCTGACCGCGCTGCACCTGGTTTGACCTGGCCGCTGATCGTTCCCACGCTCCGCTGATCGTTCCCACGCTCCGCGTGGGAATGCCACCCCGGACGCTCCGCGTCCCACCGCACCACTGAATTGAGGAGTCTGAAATGTCCAACATCATCCGCCCAGCCCTGAGCCTGCTGGTACTCATGACCCTGATCACCGGCGTGGCCTACCCGCTGGTAGTCACTGGCGTGGCCCAAGTGGCCTTCCCCGATCAAGCCAATGGCAGCCTGGTGCGCGACGCCAGCGGCAAGGTGCGCGGCTCCAGCCTGATCGCCCAGGACTTTGCCGGCGACAGCTGGTTTCACCCACGCCCGTCAGCCGGTGCTTTTGCCACAGTGTCCAGCAGTGCCAGTAACCTGGGCCCCAGCAATCCGGCCTTGGCGACCCGCATAATCGAGGATGCCGGCAAACAGTCAGTGCCTGGCCAGGGCCCGGTGCCACTGGCCTCGCTGACAACCTCCGGCAGCGGCCTTGATCCACACTTGCCACCGCAGGCGATTGCCTATCAACTGGCGCGAGTAGCGGCGGCGCGAAATGTGCCGGTGTCGACCTTGCAGCGGTTGCTGGATGAGCACATCGAAAGCCCTCTGGTAGGCCCGCCTGTAGTAAACGTACTGGCCTTGAACATGGCTTTGGAAGCGTTGTAAGCCAGGCGATCGCCATCGCGGGCAAGCCCGGCTCCCACAGTGGAATGCATTCCAAATGTGGGAGCCGGGCTTGCCCGCGATGGCGGCCTTGAAGACTCTCTATCAATACCTGAAGGAACCCCCGAGCATGAGCGACGCCGGCCGCGCCGATGCCCTGTTAGCCGATCTGCCCCGGGACGGCCGTGGCCGGCTCAAAGTCTTCCTTGGCGCCGCGCCCGGTGTGGGCAAGACCTACGCCATGCTCCAGGCGGCCCATACCCAACTGCGCCAGGGCGTGCGCCTGATCGCTGGGGTGGTTGAAACCCACGGCCGCGCCGAGACCGAAGCCTTGCTCAGCGGCCTGCCGCAACAACCGCTGTTGCGTAGCGAATACCGTGGCGTGATGCTCGAAGAAATGGACCTCGACGGCCTGCTCGCCGCCAAGCCCAAGCTGGTGCTGGTGGACGAACTGGCCCACAGCAACGCTCCCGGCAGTCGTCATGAAAAACGCTGGCAAGACATCCAGGAACTGCTCGCCGCCGGCATCAACGTGTTCACTACGGTCAACGTCCAGCACCTGGAAAGCCTCAACGACCAAGTGCGTGGTATCACCGGCGTGCAAGTGCGCGAAACCCTGCCGGACTGGGTGCTGCAAGAGGCCGACGAACTGCTGCTGATCGACCTTCCGTCTCGCGAGCTGCTCGAGCGCCTGCGTGACGGCAAGGTGTATGTGCCCGAACAGGCGCGTGCGGCCATCGATGCGTTTTTCACCCAGACCAACCTCATGGCCCTGCGCGAACTGGCCATGCAAACCGCCGCCGCCCACGTCGACGATGACCTGGCCCAGGGTTACCGCCAACTCGGCCAGGCCGCGCCGGCAGTGCGTGGGCGCCTGTTGGTCGGTGTGGATGGCGATGCCCAAGCCGAACGCCTGGTGCGCCATGCCAGCCGCGTGGCTCAGCGTCGGCATTTGCCCTGGAGCCTGGTGCACATCGACAACGGCCGTGCGCGGGATGAGCAATCGCGCCTGCGCCTGCAAAACGCCCAGCAACTGGCAGAGCGGCTGGGCGGGGAAGTGGTGTTGCTGCGCGCCGGGGAAGTGGCCAAGACCCTGATCCAGCACGCCGCCGAACGCCGTGCCAGTTTAGTGCTGGTAGGGCAGTCACGGATGCGCTGGCGGCGGCGCCTGTTCGGTGGCGGCTTGGCGGCACGCCTGTTGCGCAATGCCCGCGGCTTGGAAATCAACGTCCTCGACAGCGATGACATGCCTGCACCGCCACGTCTGCCGGAGGTACGCGGGTTGGTGTGGTTCGATTACGCCCTGGCGGTGGTGGCGACCCTCGCCGCTGCCGCAGTGGCCTGGGCCGTGTCCAGTGCGTTGGCGCTGCCGAACATCTCGCTGGTGTTTCTTGCCGCCGTGCTGCTGGTGGCGGTGCGCAGCAGCCTGGGGCCGTCCCTGGTGTGTGCCGCACTGTCGTTTTTGACTTACGATTTTCTGTTTATTCCGCCGAATTTTTCCTTCGCCATCCAGCGCGAAGAAGACGTGTTGACCCTGTTGTTCTTCCTGTTGATGGCAGCGTTGACCGGCAACCTCGCCGCACGCCAGCGCCGCCAGTTGCAGGCGTTGCGCGATACCCAGGAAGAAACCAGCGAACTGCTCGACCTGTCGCGCAAGCTCACCGCTGCCACCGACCGCCAAGCTGTCATCAGTGCCGCCGCCCACCATCTGCAAGGTTGGAACGAGCTCGATCTGTGCCTGGTCAATCGCGATGGACAGGGCGGCTGGCAGGTCGAGACCGGTGGCCCGTTGACCCTCACCGAAGCTGAACGCGCCGCCGCCGATTGGGCCTGGCAGCATGATCAGCCGGCCGGCATGGGCACCGGCACCTTGCCGTTTGGGCGTTGGTGGTGGTGGCCGCTGTCAGGTGAAGAGGGGCCCTTGGGGTTGCTGGGTGTCAGTGCCAAGCCTGGCCTGGAATTGAGCGGGCAACGTCGACGCTTGCTCACCGCGTTGAGCCAACCGCTGGCCCAGGCACTGGCGCGGGCACAATTGGGGCAGGAGTTGGAATCGGCGCGCCTGCACGGCGAAACCGAACAACTGCGCAGCGCTTTGCTCGCGTCGGTGTCCCACGACTTGCGCACGCCATTGACCTCCATGCGCGGCAGCATCGACAGCCTGCTGGCCCTTGGTGAAGCCATCCCCCTGGAGGATCGCCGCGAATTGCTCGAAGGCACTCGCGACGAGGCCGAGCGCCTCGACCGTTATATCCAGAATCTGCTGGACATGACACGCCTGGGCCACGGTGCGCTGAAACTGGCACGCGATTGGGTGTCGCCCGGCGATATTGTCGGCAGTGCCCTTGGGCGATTGCGCGCCGTGCTGGCGCCGTTGCAGATGAGCACCGATGTGCCGCCGGAACTGCCCTTGTTGTATGTGCATGCGGCGCTGATTGAGCAGGCCCTGGTCAATGTGTTGGAAAACGCCGCACGGTTTTCGCCGCCCCAGGGCCGCTTGCAGTTGCGCGCGGGCGTGCAGGATGAGCAGTTGTTTTTTGCCGTAGCGGATGAAGGGCCAGGGATTCCCGAGGAGGAGCGTGCGAAGATCTTCGACATGTTCTACACCGCTGCCCGCGGTGATCGAGGCGGGCAGGGCACCGGCCTCGGCTTGGCGATCTGCCAGGGCATGGTCGGTGCGCACGGTGGGCATATCAGCGTGGCCGATGGTATTGACGGGCGGGGCACCTGCATCACCTTGTTTCTGCCATTGCCGACACAGCCTGCCCTGGAATAAACCTTGTAGGAGCGAGGGGGACGCCTGGTTCTTGCTCGCGAAGGTCGTTAACGATAATGATGGCGTCCTGAACGCACGCGGTGCCTTGAGGTTTTTCGCGAGCAAGCTCGCTCCTACAGGGGGGTGATTTTTTAATGGATTTTAATGAGACACCATGAGCCAGACCGCGACGATTCTTGTCATTGATGACGAACCGCAGATCCGCAAATTCCTGCGCATCAGCCTGGCTTCCCAAGGCTATAAGGTAATCGAAGCCGGCACCGGCAACGAAGGCCTGGCGCAGGCGGCCTTGAGCAAACCGGATCTGCTGGTACTCGACCTGGGCCTGCCCGACATGGACGGCCAACAGGTGCTGCGCGAGTTTCGCGAGTGGTCGAGCGTGCCGGTGCTGGTGCTGTCGGTGCGGGCCAGCGAAGGTCAGAAGGTCGAGGCCCTCGACGGTGGCGCCAATGACTACGTGACCAAACCGTTCGGCATCCAGGAGTTTCTTGCCCGGGTGCGTGCGCTGTTGCGCCAGGCACCGGCCGGAGAGGCTCAGGAAGCCGCCTTGAGTTTTGGCCCGCTGACGGTCGACCTGGCCTATCGCCGCGTTTTGCTGGACGGTGCCGAAGTGGCGCTGACCCGCAAGGAATACGCAGTGCTGGCGCAGTTGGCACGCCACCCGGGGCGGGTGATTACCCAACAGCAACTGCTCAAGGACATCTGGGGGCCAACCCATACCGAGGACAGCCACTACCTGCGGATCGTGGTGGGGCACTTGCGCCAGAAGCTGGCGGATGACCCGACCCAGCCACGGTTTATCGTGACTGAGGCGGGGGTGGGGTATCGGTTGCTAAGTGCCTGAGCGTTTGGTGCCTGTGCTGGCGCCATCGCAGGCAAGCCAGCTCCCACAGCTGAAATGCATTTCCCTGTGGGAGCCGGGCTTGCCCGCGATGAGGCCATCCGCAACACTTACACGCTCAACTCTGCTCACTCTCATACCGATCCAACGTATCACTGGCAATCTCCCGCCCCAAAGCGATCAATTCCGGCGCTTTATAGAACTCGAAAAAGCGGCACACCCGCTTTGGCACGTTGATCAGCACATCGGGCGGATACCCAGCGATCTTGTATTGCGCCAAGGAGGTTTGCATCACCTCGAAACTCTGGTTGATCAGGTCCAACAGCGATGCAGGCCCGACGTTGTCGATGATGAACGAGCCGGTCGCCGACTTCGGCGCGCCAGCTTTCTCCGGCGCCGCGGCGGGTTGCTGGGCTTCGGGTTCGGCAGACTCCAGCCACGGGTTGATTTCGGCGGCCTGGGCCTGCAAGGCTTCTTGTTCCAGTTTCATCAACTGCTCGGCTTGCTTGCGGCGAAACGGCAGGTGCGAACCCAGTGACTTGGCCAGGCTGTTGAAGCGGCTCTTGAACGCTGGCGGGCGCTGGATCACCGGCAATTGATAGTGCTTCTGGTTGGTGGCGTTGAGGTTGACCGCAATGATCAAGTCACAATGGCTCGACACCACCGGCACGATGGGCAGCGGGTTGAGCAGGCCGCCGTCCACCAGCATGCGGTTGCCTTGCATCACCGGGGTGAATAGGCTGGGGATGGCCGCCGAGGCGCGCATGGCCTGGTGCAGGCAGCCTTCCTGGAACCAGATCTCCTGTTGGTTGGTGAGGTCGGTGGCGACGGCGGTGTAGGGGATGCGCAGCTCCTCGATATTGATATCGCCGACAATCTTGCGGATTTGCCCGAACACCTTCTCACCGCGGATCGCTCCCAGGCGAAAGCTCACGTCCACCAGACGCAATACGTCGAGGTAGTCCAGGCTTTCGATCCAGTTGCGGTACTCGTCGAGCTTGCCGGCGGCGTAGATTCCACCCACCACGGCGCCCATGGAGCAGCCGGCGATACAGGCGATGTCATAGCCGCGTCGTTCGATTTCTTCGATCACCCCGATATGGGCGTAGCCCCTGGCCCCACCGGAGCCCAGCACTAAGGCAACACGTTTCTTCATGGCCAGATCCTTCGCAAAACAGGGGCCCACAATGCACCCATCAAGGGGCCTGCTTCAATCCTTGCTGACAGCGCGCAATATTTTTCCAGGCTGGCGATCAGCCTCGGGTATGCTCTGGCAATAGGTACTACTGATTTCAGGCTAAGGACAAGGCACTTTTCCCTGTAGGCAACGTCTACAGGCTACGACTGAATTTGTATATTTGAGGTGTCATCAATGAAAGCCTGGATCTGTGTGCCTGTGATCGTGTTGGCCTTGGCTGGCTGTGCCGGGAAAACCGCGTATCGCGACAGCTGTGGCTCGCAATTGGACGCCGCCTGGAAAGAGCTGGACCTGGCCAAGGCCGAAGGTTTTGCTGGCACTGTCAGCTACTCCAAGGCTTTGTCGCTGTTGACTGGCGCCAAGACTCAGCAGCAGTTTGAAGCGTTCGAGGGTTGCTCCAACAAGGCCGAAAAGGCGCGGTTCTACATTCGTGAGTCTCGCGCCGGGCGATGACCCTGCGGCGGATAGGATTTTTCATCGGAAAGTGAGGGCAGGATGTCAGCGTTGGTCAATCAGTTAGTCGCTCAGGTCATTGGCCTGGAAGTAGGGTTACTGAGCTGCCAGGCTCGCCTCGCCGCCGTCACTGACGATGAAGCCTTGCATGATTTGCGCACCACGGTACGCCGCCTGCGCAGCCTGTTGCGCCCTTTGCGCGGGCTGCCCGGTGTCGAACAGCTTGAATTGGCCGCCAGCACGGTTGGCCAACTGACTACGCCGCTACGCGACCGAGAGGTGCTGGCGGCGTATTTGCATCAGCACGGTTATCACGACGCGGCTGATCGACGCCTGCGTCTGCAGCCCGAGGCTTATCGCCAGGTGGCGCAAAGCCCGGAGTTGGCGCACTTGCTGCTGATTCTGGATGCGTTCCCACGGTTTATCCGCGCGTCCCAGCATCAGAAACTGCTCAAGGGCTTGCGCCCGCGCATCCAGAAACGCCTGGCCAAGCAATGGCAGGCACTCGATGGCGCCTTGAAGGACCCCGATCATGACCGCCACCGGCTACGGTTGCTGATCAAACGTGTGCGCTATGCCGCCGAGGCGTATCCCGAGCTGGACAAATTACCCACCAACGCCCTGTCGCACTTGAAGAAGGCCCAGAGTGCGCTGGGTAACTGGCATGACTGTTGGCAGTGGCTGGCCCAGGCCGGCCATGAGCCAGACCTGCAACCCTGCGTAGCAGTGTGGCAGCGCACCATGCTCAAGGCGCAAGGCAAGGCCGACCGTGTGCTGGACACGCTCAGCTCCGAGTGTTTTTAAACCGGTCCGGTTTTTGGCCGGAATGGGCGCTGTGCCTGTGCAATTCGATGGTTAAGATTCCTCCACGATTTTCTTGATGTGAGGTCGCCATGCGCTTTAGTGATTTGCTCGACGCTGCCCGTAGCAATCCGCTGGATGTCACCATCCCTGCCGAATGGGCCCAGGGCCGGGCCACCTTTGGCGGGCTGGTCGCTGCCTTGCAGTACGAGGCGCTGCGCGCCCAGGTGCCGGCGGACCGACCGCTGCGCTCGCTGGCCATCACCTTTGTCGGCCCGGTAGCGCCGGATGTAACTGCCAGCTATCAAGTCGAAGTGCTGCGCGAAGGCAAGGCGGTCAGCCAGTTGCTCGGGCGCGTGGTGCAGAACGGTGAAGTGGCGACCCTGGTCCAGGCCAGTTTTGGCGCCTCTCGCCCCTCCGAAATTGACGTGGCAAGTGAGCCGCCACCGGTATTCAAACATTGGGATGAGTGCCAGGAACTGCCCTATATCAAGGGTGTTACCCCCGAATTCATGCGGCATCTGGCGATGCGCTGGAGTGTCGGTGGCCTGCCGTTTACCGGCAATAAATCCCGCGACATGGGCGGCTGGGTACGGTTGCGGGGGGATGTGAAAGAGGAGCCACTGACCGAGGCGCATATCCTCGCCCTGGTCGACGCCTGGCCACCGGCGTTGCTGCCACACCTGAAAAAGCCCGCGCCGGGCAGCACCCTGACCTGGACCATCGAGTTCATCCAGCCGCTGCAAGACCTGACTACGCTCGACTGGTGCCAGTACCACGTCAACATCGAACACGCCCGCGACGGCTATGGCCACGCTGCCGCTGCCTTGTGGAGCCCGACCGGCGAGTTGATCGCCCTCAGCCGCCAGACCGTGGTGGTGTTCGCCTGAACCCGCCGGTCAGTGGTGGTGCCGCTGCCGCCAGGCGCGCCACCAGCCACCGCTGAGCACAAAGCGCGGGAAGGTCACGAACTGCTCAACCACCAGGCGCTGCACCGCATCTTTGCGATCACTGAACGGCTCACTGGCCTGGGCTTCCAGGCTATGGCCGTGACGCTGCAACGCCAGGCCCGCGACAATACCAATCACGCCGACGGCGAAGCTGGCCAGGCTAAGGCTGAACACGCCCGACACGATCAGCAGAAAACCGACGATAAACAGCGGCACGGCAATCAGGTGCAACGCCAGGTTGGTTGGGTGCTGATGGTTCTGTGGGTACTGACGCCATTGCCAGGCGGGGAGATTGGGGTGACGTTTGCCCATGGTGGTGAGTCCTCTGTCCGTTGAAACAACTTGGACAGAGTTTAGGTGGAGGTGGGCGAGGTGGCGAATTGGGGCTGGCTATGGGGCTCATAGTAATTATGCGATTTTTGCTCTATCTAGAAAAAATAATCGTCTGGACCATTTATGTATACATTCGGATCGCAAAGTGAAATGAATTTAGCCTTGAATTCAATTAGAGAATTTTCATTCTTTGCTTGGAAATGAAAAAGATCATTTTGCTTAGTGATATCAACAAGAAACACCTCTTTAATGGGGATGTTGTGTATTTTTAATTCGCGAATGCCATGACAATCGATGCCCATTCTGCAGGTGTTATAGCCTTTCCCTTCCCATTTTTTTGGCAAAGTATCTGGAAATTCGGGTATGTCGAATCCTAATCCCACAGAAGGTCGATCATTTTCTATTTGCAAAGAAAAAAGAGCAATTTGGCCGATTTCTACAGGCGTGCTAAAAATTTTTTCAAAAAAAATATTATGATCAAGTTCGTTCCAGTATTTCATCGACTTCTCCTAAAGTTGTAATGGTCCTTGCCGCCGTCTACGGTTCCGTTTCGAGGCTTGTCTATTGGTCGCAAATTGAAATGCGCTTTTTGGTCACCTATGCCGTCTGGTCTGCCGAATTTATGCCCGGCAGAATGGTCCTGAATAAGAACCTTCGAGCCGTCTGCTCTCGTGAATTGATAAACCCTTGAATTTATGGTTCTACCGCTTTCATCCAATATATTGTCATCATTCAAATCAGTCATTTTTTCTATTTTGTACTGTGTCGTTCTTCCTGAGCTCGGGTGTGTCATCACATCGGGGTTTTGAGTCATAGGTACATTGGCATCCCTTTTTGCTTGCCTGAACGCCCCTTTACGAGAGACATCAGGTATATCCGGTTCTGCAGGCAAAGAGCAGATCGGTTTTTTCTTTCCTGAGCCAGGACAATTTGCGCTCAACCCTAGAGGATCAACCCACCCCGTAGGGTTGGGCACATATTGGTACCCGTTGATCCCACCCGCCAACCTCACCGGGTCCGGCGTCAGGTAGCGACCAATATCCGGATTGTAGTAGCGATGGCGGTTGTAGTGCAGGCCGCTTTCCGCATCGAAATACTGCCCTTGAAACCGTAGTGGATTGTCGACTTTGCCCACGTCGAGCCGGGCGATCTGGCCGTAGGCGCGGTAGTGGGCGGACCAGACGATTTCGCCCTCGGGGCGGGTCAGTTCTTGCGGGGTGCCGAGGTGGTCGAGTTGGTAGTGGTAGGGCTTGGTTTCTTTTGGGCCGAAACCGTCCAACAGTGCCAGTGGGCGGAAGCTGCCGGGTTCGTAGAGGTAGCTGCGATGGCGTTCTGCATGGTGTTCGGCAATTAGCTTGTCGCCTTGCCAGAAAAACTCTGTGGTTATGTCATCCACGGTCTTGCTGATGCGCCGCCCAAATGGATCGTAGCGATAGCTGGCGGTCTGGCCGTTGGGTTGCGTGACGCTGATGAGCCGATGCTGGCAGTCATAGCGGTACTCAGTAACAAGTTGCTGGCCTTTGCCGCGCCGTTCGCGGATGAGGTTGCCGAAGGCGTCGTAGTCGTAATGGCGGTCGCCCTGGATCATCAGACGATTCGCCGCGACGATGTCCGGGCCGGGGCGGTCTTGCATCAGCAGGTTGCCGGCGGGGTTGTGGCCGAAGCGTTCCTGTACGTCCTGGGAGTGGTCGGCGCGGGTCAGGCGATTAAGCGGGTCGTAGCGGTAAAGCTGTTCGCCTTTGCGGGTGTCGAGCAGGCGGGTAAGGTTGCCGGTTTTGTCGTAGTCATATTGGCGTTGGTAGAAATAGTTTTGCTGCCGCGTAACGGCGTGGGCGTGCAGACGATTCTGGTCGTCGTAGTGGTAGTGGCTGAGCAGTTGGCCTTGCTGGCGTTGGTGTTCACGGCCGCTCTTGAATAGGTGCGAGGTAAGCACTTCACCGTTGAGTTCGACGGTGGCGAGGTGGCCGCCTTTGTCGTGGTTGAAGGTGAGGCGGTTATTGTCCGGCAGGCACAGGTTTTTCAGTTGCCCGCAGGCGTCGTAGCCGTAGCGCAGGGTGCCCCAGCCTTGGTGTTCGGCGGTGAGGCGGTTTTGGCGGTCGTATTCGTAGGCCAACGCCCAGTGGCCGTCCTCGACGCTGAGGAGGTTGCCTTGGCGGTCGTAGGTATAGTCGACAACGTTGCTGTCGGGCAGGGTTTTTCGTACGAGGCGTCCGGCGTGGTCGCGCTCGTAACTGGTGATTAGCTGACTGTTATCGTCGCCGTATTCGGTCTTCTCCAGCAGGTTGCCGTTGAGGTCGTAGGCATAGGCGGTGCGCTGGCCGTCGAAGCCGGTTTCCTGGCGGATCAGGCCATTGAGGTGGTAGTCGAGTTGGTAGGTTTCGCCGGCTTCGTTTTCGATCTCGGTGAGCAGCAGCCGCACGTTGTCGTAGCGATACTTGACCTGGGTGCCGTCGGCGTTGAAGCGGCGGCTGATCAGGTGCAGGCCGTCTGCGTATTCGTAGCGGGTGACGTGGCCGAGTTCGTCGCGTTCGGCGATGATTTTGCCGTAGGGGTTGTAGCTGAATTCCCTACAACTACCGCCTGGCAATACAAGACGAATCAACCTGCCGACGCTGTCCCATTCATAGACTGTCTGCGCGCCGTGTTCATCCTCACGGGCAACTTGCCGCCCCAGATCGTCATAGCGATAACGCTTGATCCCGCCATTGGGCAATTGCTCCTCAAGCAGTTGCCCGCGTTCGTTCCACACCAGTCGATGGCAACTGTGATCCGGGTACCAAATCCCAGTCAGTTGCCCGTGCTTGTTGTAGCTGTAGTCAGTAACCTCTCCATCGGGATCGGTCCTACGCGTAACATCGCCTTGTTCATTACGCTCGTATTTCCAGACCGCCTGCCCACGCCTGACAACCCTTACAAAACCGTTGTCATGCTCGTAGGACGTTGGCTCATCATCCCCCGGAAACAGCGCCACCAAGCGTCCGGCGTCGTCATATTGATAGGCCGTCACCGCGCCCATCGGGTCTTGCTCGACGGTCAGCCGGCCCTTGGCATCGTAGGATTTGTAATGCTGAGCGCCATCCGGATCGATGCGCTGCACCAAGCGCGTCCGGTCGTCATGGACATAGACTTCCTGGCTACCATCGGCGTTATGCACGGTGACGTGGCCGTCATCGCCCCAGGCATAACGCGTGTCCATCTGCGAGAAGCTCGCCCAATGCCGGACGCAACGCGCCGCCTTGCCAGACCGTTCCCACGCCCAGAAAAAACTCGCCCCACCGGCCAACTGCCGCTCAAGAATGACGTGCTGATCGTCGTACCGATAACGCTCGCTTTCCCCGACAGCATTGGTCGCGCAGACCAGTCGTCCGTGTTCGTCGTAGGCGTAGGAAACAAGGTTCTGTTCGGTTTCCCAAACGTAGGGCTCACGCCCTTTGGCGCGATGAACCTGGTAGTCCATCGCGACGATGCGACCCAACTCATAACGCAGCAGCAACGAACGACCGGCGCCATTATCCAACCGCTCAATCCGCCCAGAACGATCCCGGCAAAGGCGCAGCCGGTTGTCATATGCATCGCTGATGGTTGTCAGTACACCGTCGCGAAAGTGATAAAAACGCGAGGCCTGGGCCAGCACCAGTTCATCAGGAGCCGAGCCTAAATAGATCGCCGCTTCGGCCAGGCTATTGGTGATCGCGGGCCGAGAATCGGTGGGCAAGGGCAGGGTGGTCGAGCGATTCTCATGGTCGATCCACACCACCGAATCGCCCGACACACAAAGCCTGTGAGCCAGCGCATGGCTCCAACCAAACCCCAACCCACAATCGACCTCCACCGCGCTAGTGCGATACAGCCGCGTCCACTCAAACGGCAAAATCCCGTCCAGCGCGCCGTCGGTGAGTGTCAGCAATTCCTCGCCGGTGACCATCGACACCGGGCAGCCGTGAGTGACTGTTTTATCCGCTGGCGCCGCCGCATCGCCCTTCGGATTCGACGCCACAGCTGGCACATCATCGACAGACTCCTGACGGACCAACGTCGTGCGCTGGGTCTTGCCACGCACCATTGGCACCGGGTTCGAAACCAGCGTGTCGCCCGCCTTCAACGGCACAGCCGGCACTGCCTTGACCGGCGTCGCCGCACTGCTCAGCAACACCGGCTTGGCGGCCTCGACATGGGTTTCCAGCCGAGGCCCCGCCACCTGCTTGACCAGCAACTCCAATAACGCCCGCGCCCGCCCGGATTTGACGTGACTGAGCGTCTGCGCGCCCAGGCGCAGCTGGACCCCAATGCCTCGCGTGGCCCAGATCAGCAACAGATTGATCAAGACTTCGCCGGTGATTTCACCCAGCAGTTCGTACATATCGGGTGGCGGCAGCATGCGTACCCAGGCCACCAGCGCCGACAGGTAGATAAACAACAGCGGCTCATCACTGAGTACCAGCAACCCCTTGGCCAGCGTGTCTCTGCCCAGTTTGAGCAGCGCGTTCAGCTCGGTCTGGGACAGGTATTTCAGCAACGTTTCGCTGTTGGTCTTGAGGTTGGCGAGCAGGTCGTACAGCTCGGTGATGTTGTCCCACAGGTTATAAAGCGCGTTGCCCAGCCCGGCAGCAAAGGCCACGCCCTGTAAGGCACTGCGCTTGTAAGCCGGCGCTTTGGCAAAGTCTGCCCATCGAGGCTTGAAATGCTCGGCCCATGCCGTGCGCAAATCCGTTTCCAGCCCGGCGATCACAGACTCATAGGACGCATACAGCGCCTGGACGTGAGCCTTGGAAACAGTGGGATAAAAGGTGATTTCGTATTGTTGGTCGCGGCTACAGTCGCTGACTTCAAGAATGCCGCTGGGGCCAATGGTCCGATGCAGTGGCGCGCCTACCGGGCTGCCGTCCTGTGCAACGGCTTGCAGCATCACGGGCGTGTTGCCGATAGGCACGAACTGTGTGCTTTCGAACAGGTGCACCAGGGTCAACCCGCCCTGGGCTTTGCATTGAGCGACCGTGCGACTGGGTTTTTTGGAGGAAATTGGCGCGACCAGTGCGACGTCTTCCCCAACCTTGAACACCTGATCCACGCTAAGTGCCGACCCACTTAAAAAGCTGTCGGCCCACTTATCAAAGATATTCAGGCAGGTGCGAAAATCCGCGAATACGCGCTCGATGTTCGGCGCTTCGGGATCCATGGGCACCAGCACCAGGTTGGCCAGCACCGAGATCAAGAGACAGCCCCATTCATCAGGGCTCTAACGAACACCACCATCTGCAATCCCTCGCACTGTTTGATCAGGCGAGGGACTTTGCAGCGGTTGTCAGGTAAAAGAAGTCGGCGTTATGCGCGGAAATAGCGAGGAAACTTCGTCTTAACTTCAGGTAAACCGAGGCTTGGTCGTAGGAGTCGGATTACAGCTGGAACAGTCTTACAACTTCAACTGCCCAATCGCCTTGCTCAACTCCCCGGCCAACGTCGCCAGTTCATTGCTGGTAGTCGCCGATGCCACGGTTTGATGTACGGTGTTTTCGGTCACATCGCGAATGCTCACCACGGCGCGGTTCATCTCTTCGGCAACATGGCTTTGCTGCTCGGCGGCCACGGCGATCTGGGTGTTGCTTTCGCGCATCTGTGCCACGGCCCCGGTGATTTCAGCCAAGGCCACACCTGCTTCCTGAGCCTGCTGGACACAGTCATCGGCCTTGAATGAGCTTTCCTGCATGAAATCCACTGCGTCGCGGGTGCCGGCTTGCAGCGCCGAGACCATGCGGGTGATTTCGTCGGTGGAGCTTTGCACACGCTTGGCCAGGTTGCGCACTTCGTCGGCGACTACCGCGAAACCGCGACCCATTTCCCCGGCGCGGGCGGCTTCGATGGCGGCGTTGAGGGCAAGCAGGTTGGTCTGTTCGGCGATGCTGTGGATCACCCCGACCACGCCGTTGATTTTCTGGCTGTCTTCGGCCAGTTTCTGGATCATTTCGGCGGTCTGCTGTACCCCACTGGACAGCCCGGCGATCGAACGCTGTACCCGGGTGACCACTGCCTGGCCGCTGCCGGCGAGGGTGTCGGCGGACTGCGACAAGTCACGGGTGGCGCCTGCGTGCTGGGCGATGTGGTAGACGGTGGCGGTCATTTCGTTGATGGCGGTGGCGGCCTGGTCGGTTTCGCTTTGCTGGCCCAGCATGCCGTGTTGCACCTCGTTCATGCTGCTGGCCAGGCGTGCGGCGCCGTCGTCCAGTTGCCGGGCGGTGCGTGCCACGGTATTGACCACGCGCTGGTAACCGGCTTGCATGGCGTTGAAGGCGCTGGCCATCTGGCCGACTTCATCCTTGCAGGCCAACGGCACTCGCGCCGACAGGTCACCAGTTTTTTCAACGTGCAGCATTACATCCTTGAGGGTGTTGAGCTGACTGAGCAGGAAGCGGATCAACAACTGCGAGGCGCCGAGCATGGCTAGCATCAGCACTGCCACGGCAACGGCGTAATTGGCGAAGCGTTCACTGAACACCTGGCTCAGGCTCGGCGCGTAGGCGAGGACTGCGACCTGCTGGCCGTCGGCCCGGCTGATCACCTCGGCGCCGATCAGCGGGTTTTCACCGAACAACGGCATGGGGTTGAGTTCAGTCCAGCCGTTGGCAGTGCTCAGGGCGGGCAGGTCCTGGGGGATCTGGCCTTTGGAAAATGCGAGCCAGTGCTCACCAGTGGGCAACGTTCTGTCGGCTGGCCAGGCGCTGAGCAAGCGTCCTTGGGCCTGGGCCGATGCTTGCGATGCCTGGCTGCGCGCCTGTTGTTCAAGCTGTACCGCGTACAGCACCAGCAGCAGGGTGGTGATGAAGGCGACCGCGTTGACGGCCCAGAATTTGTATTTGAGCGAGATATTGCTAAGCCAGGCACCCATGGAAGGTTTTCTCTGATAGCGGAAACGGTATTGGCAAGGTGCCATTATTGTGCCGCTATTCAGAACAGCGCTTTTGATATGGGTCAATGCGCCGCATCAGTCGATGGCAGGCAAGCCAAAAAAGCGCCGGGCGCAGGCGGTGCTGTGCAACGCCAGATCTTCCATCGTTTCGTTACGGTGCAGGGCCACTTCGCGCAGTACTTCGGGCAGGTACGCCGGCTCATTGCGACCATTCTTCGGCTTGGGGCGCAGGGTGCGTGGTAGCAGATAGGGCGCATCGCTTTCCAGCATCAGACGGCCACCGGGAATTTCCCTGACCAGCGAATGCAGGTGGGTGCCACGGCGTTCGTCGCAGATCCAGCCCGTGATGCCAATGTGCAAATCCAGGTCCAAGTAACTGAACAGTGCTGCCTGTTCACCGGTGAAGCAGTGCACCACGGCGGCTGGGAGGTGGTCGCGGTAGTCTTTGAGGATCTCCAGCAGGCGCTGGCTGGCATCGCGTTCATGGAGAAACACCGGCAGTTGCAGCTCGACGGCCAGGGCGAGGTGTTCTTCGAGGACTTTTTCCTGCCGGGGGCGAGGGGAGAAGTCACGGTTGAAATCCAGCCCGCATTCACCCACGGCGCGCACTCGGCTGTCGGCGAGCAAGCTGCGCAGGCGTTGGGCGCTGTCGCTGTTCCATTCGCTGGCAGAGTGAGGGTGAATGCCGGCGGTGCTGAACAGGCGCTGGCCGCTTTCGTCGAGTTTTACACACAATTGCAGTGCCTGTTCGCTGCATTCGACGCTGGTGCCGGTGAGCACCAATTGCTGCACGCCAGCGGCGTAAGCGCGTTCGAGAACGGCCGTGTGCCTCTCGTCGAAACTGGGGTTGGTCAGGTTGACGCCAATATCAATGAGTTGCATGGTGCTATCTCCGCCTGCGGCCGGAAAGCATATCAGAGCTGTAGATTGATAAGAAAAACCAAGAACTACAACGCGTTAACGCTGTCTTTGAACGTCGCAAGCGACATTGTGGTGGGCCGATTGCCTACCACCGTGGCGCCGTTGCACGCCTTGCCAGCGCATAAAGCGCTCTGTTTCTGACCACCAGCACGTCGTTATTCGCGAAGGTGCTGGCCAGTTTTCTTTTCGGAGAGCGGATGATCCGACCCTCGGCGTTGCTTATGTTGTGCCTGACGTTGCTGCTGCCCATGGCGGCGGTCGCACGTCTGGATGGGCCGCTGCAAGTGGCCAAGCCCGGCAAGGTCCGCGACCTCGCGCAAATTCGCTCCAGCCGCACTCTGCGCGTATTGGTCAACCAGAGCCGCAACAGTTCCGGTGAAGTGCAGGGCCAGGCCATCGGTGTCGAATACCATCGGTTGCGTGCCTTCGAGCAGTACCTCAATGGCCATGCCCGTGATGGGCAGGCCATCAATCTCAAGATCATCCCCAAGGCCAAGGACCAGTTACTCGGCGCGCTGGCCCGTGGCGAGGGCGACCTGGTGGCGCCCGGTGAGTTGCTGGACGTGAAGGGCGTGCACAAGGTCAGCGCCAGCGACCCGATTGTCAGCGATGTGCCGTTGTGGCTGGTGGGCGTCAAGGGTGAACGACGCTTTACCAGGCTGGAGCAACTGTCAGGTCGCACGCTGACGCTGACCACGGGCAGTGCGGCGGCGGATGCCATCAGTCAGGTCAATCAAAAACTGGCTCTGCACAAGCGCCCCCCTGTGAAAGTCGAATGGGTTGACCCCAGCCTGGCGGTGGAAGACGTCCTGGAGATGGTGCAGGCCGGGATTTTTCACCTGACGATCGTGGAAAAACCCATTGCCCAACGCTGGTCGAAAATTCTGCCCAAGTTGCGCTTTGACAAGCAGGTGGTGATCAGCGAGCCGGGCGACGAGTTCTGGTTTGTGCGCCAGGATGCCTCGATGCTGCGCGCCAGCATTGATCGGTTTCTCAAGACCTATCACACGCCTTCCGACCAGGATGTGGCATTCCAGCGTATCTATCGACGCCTCTACCAGGTACGTAACCCGTTGGCGCGGGCTGACCGCCAGCGCCTGGAAAAACTGCGCCCGGTCCTGCAAAAACATGCACGTGAGCAAGGTATGGACTGGCTGAACCTGGCGGCGTTGGCGTTCAAGGAGTCTTCCCTGGACCCAGGCGCACGCAACAGCGGCGGCCCTACCGGCCTGATGCAGATCACGCCGTCGGCGGCCCAACGGGTGGGGGTCAACAATATCGAGACGCTCGACAATAATGTGCAAGCGGGGGCACGTTACCTGGCGATGATCCGCCGCAAGTTTTTCGCCAGCCCCAAGCTCAATGAGCGTGAGCGCATGGCCTTTATGCTAGCGGCGTACAACATGGGGCCGGAGCGAGTACAGGGCATGCGCACCGAGGCCAAGCGCCGTGGGCTTAACCCCAATCAGTGGTTCTTCCAGGTTGAACGCATTGCCATGGAGCAGGTAGGGATGGGCGGCGTCAGCTATGTTAATAGCGTCAACAAGTATTATTTGGCGTTCGATCGGCAGCGGGAGTCCCTGGAGCCGCCCGCGGCTAAAATTGCATCGCGTAAATAATCGAATTTTTAGATGTCAATTAGGCAATATTTTGGCTTTTATCATTGTTTAAACTGATTAATATAGCGGCCAACCAACCCCTACCTGGAAAAGGATTTACCCCCATGAGCCCAATGATTACCCGTGTACTGTCCACTCGCGCCGGTTATGGCCTGACTATTCTGCGCATTTTCGTCGGCATCATCTTCGCTGCCCACGGTTCGCAAAAACTCTTCGGCTGGTTTGGCGGTGGTGGCCTGGCGGGCACCGCACAATGGATGGAAAGCATCGGCCTGGCGCCGGGCACGCTGATGGCGCTGCTGTCGGGCGGTACCGAGTTCTTCGCCGGCCTGGCCCTGATCATCGGTTTGTTGGTTCGCCCTGCCGCATTGGGCCTGACCTTCCTGACGCTGGTGGCGATTTTCTCTGTACACATCCACAACGGGCTGTTCATGGCCAACAACGGTTATGAGTTCGCACTGGCGTTGCTCGGCGGCGCGTTGGCGGTGTTGTTGGAAGGGGCGGGCAAATTGTCTGTCGACCGCGCGATCACTCACTGATCGTTTAGCAAGCTGTACAGAAGGCCCGCTGATGCGGGCCTTTTCGTTGCCCGGGATTCTTGACACTGCCCCACCGGCTTCTCTAGGATGCTGCTCATGCGCCGATTTAAACAGCTAATTGCGGGGCGCCACTGGGACTCAATGCAGCCCGACAGAAGCACGCTTGCTCACGCAGGGCGTTCTTCGAAATACCGCTAAAGCGCTGGTTCGGTGTTGCCTCTCACCTGCCCGCAGACTTTTGAGGCAGAGACACGACACGATGAATGCACTACGCCCTCTCATACGCCTGGCCCCGATCACCGCGGACCTGACTCAACGCAATCCGAAAATCCTTCTGGGCGGTAAGCACCAGCCGACGCTGCTGCGTTATCTGGACGGCTGGCCACGCCGTTCCGGTCGACCTTCGGCGTTCCTGATCCAGTTTGTTGAAGACGGCGATTCCCTGGCCCGTTTTGCCAGCGATAGTTTCGACCTGGCAGTGATCCAGGCACCGAATGCCAGCAACGCCGTTGAGGTGATCCATCAACTGACACGCATTGCCCGCCAAGGCCTGATTACCCGTCGCTGAGCGACTGGTGATAGGCCGCCAACGTAGATGTTCGACGCCTTCGCTGGTATAGGAAAAGTACCCAGGCAATCAGGCACAGCAGCAGCGGTATTGTGGCGACCATCAGCCATTGCAGATATCGTTCGAAACGCAGCAGCGGGGCGTATGCCTGGGTCTTGAGCGCCTGCAACTCGATAGGCAATTGCAGGCGCTCTTTGTTGAGTGCCTGCAACTGGGTAGTGGTATCCACGGCTTGGGTCATGAGGCTGGTGTGGGGTGGGTTCAACCTGCGCCATGCTTGTTCTGTCTGCTCAAGTCGTCGCTCCATCGCAGTCGCACTTTTGCGATAAGCCTGTGCGGCTTCGTCGCGCATGTGTTCTAGCCTGCGCAGTGGTTGGCGCATCACACGGGATTGAATATTTCTGAGTGCCTCGGGCGCCGCCAGATTATCCAACGTGTTCAATACAAACTGCGCGTTGCCGTTGGGTAGGGCGTTGTTGAGCGTGTCCGCGAGCAAGTCCGTGTCGGCGACGATCACCATCTGGATCTGTTCTGCCCTCTGCAGCCCGGGCGGCTGGCCCTCCAGGCCGTCGGGAAACGCTGAATAAGCGGGCCCGTCAAGGCGGGCGGCGATGACATGGCGCTGTCCTGAAGTCGCTGATTCATCTATGAGTGAGTCGAACGTGGTAGCGGAAGCAAAGCGTTCTGCGTCCACCAATGCCGATTGGCGTGAGCTCAGCAGAAGCGGGGTCAACAGCGAGCGGCTTTTGGGGGCCAAGGAGAGCGCGCCGCTGCTCGATACGATGACCGAATGCAGTCCCCAGGTACTGATATCCGTCCTGGTCATTGCCTGCCTTGGCAGATGTAGCCTGGCCGGGTGCAGTACCGCGGGCATTCCGGTGTCGGGCGTTGCTGATGAGGCATAAAGATTATCGACCAGCAACTTGTCCGCAGGCATCTGGATACCCCATGCGGTCAGCAGCGCATCCAGCCTGGCGTTTGTGGATATGGCGTCGGCGCCTATCTCGCTCACCGGGTCGATGAACATCATCAGCTTGCCGCCTTTGAGTACCCATTGCTCAAGGGCATATAGGGCTCGACCAGATAGAGCGTGTGGCTGTACAACCATCAGTGTGTTCATGGAGGGCGGTACTTGGGTGATGTTCGCTGCCAATTCCACCACATTGAATTGCTCGCGCATCAACTCCAGTAACCCTCCGGCCGATTTGCCCAAGGGCAGTCCCGACAGTAGGCCAACAGTGGGGCGGTCAGGGTGCATCAACTTGTAGATCAGGTGGCTGATTTCATACTCGAGCAATGATTCATGCTCAGGGTTGAACGCTTGGATGCGTTGGGCGCCCTGGCCGGCACGCGTACCGATAAGGCCAAGGAATCCTTGTGTGTCATCAAGGCCAAACAAGCTGGCTTTATAGGCGTCCTCAGAGAACGGGGTGGGGTTGATAATATGTAAGTTGATCATGCCGTTGGCAGCTTTTTCGAATTCCTTGAGCAAGTCTTCCACGCGCCGGCCATAACGTTTCAATACCGGTTTTTTTTGCGGTGCATTGAGGGTGTTGAAGAAATATAAGTCCAGTTGGCTTTCAAGTGAAACGAGTAATTGCCGCGCCGATGGCGATAGGGTGTGGGTGTTTTCTTGGGAAAAGTCCCAACGGACAGTTGGCAGTTTGGGTACCCAGACTAAATTGAATGCCAGAAACAGTAGTGATATGACGATCAATGTCATACCCGCGCGAAAAGCGGATCCCATCAGTGGCGTTCCTATGTCAGCTGTTTCTGTAGTTGAGTGTGAGGGTGGTCGCAAACAGAAAAGCCAAGATCATGCTTATGAAGTACAGGCAGTCATGCAATGTCAACTTGCCGTTATCCATCGCGCTGAAGCGGGAAATCGGATCAAGGGATATCAAACTGTCGATAATCCATATGGGGGTCTGCTGTTCCAGTGCATCCAACATTGAAGATATCCCACTGGCGGCCAGCAACAAGCACAGCGTCAAGAGGGAAATCATAACGCGTTGGTTCGTCAGCACACAGGCAAAGCAACCTACAGAGAGATAGCTTCCCGCCAACAACCAACTGGCGAAGAACTGTGATGCGATAACGGTATTGTCGGGGGTGCCAAGATAATTGACAGCCATCACCCAAGGGAAATTAAGCATCAAAGCGATGCCACAGACGATCCATGCCGCCATAAACTTTCCAACCACTCGCTGCGTCGGAGTGACGGGTAAGGATTTCAATGTGTCGCAAAAGCCGGTATTGGATTCGTCGGACCATAACTGCGTCGATAAAATCGGTACCAGTAGCAGATAGAGCCATGGATGCAGTTCGAAGAAAGCCTGCAAATCGCTGCTGTTTTGCTCCAGCCAGTGATGGCTGTGCAACCCCATCGTCGCACCCAGCACGAGAAAAACCGCCACACTCAGATAAGTGCTCGGTGACGAGGCAAAGCTGGCGAGTTGTCGTTTGAAAATGATGGCTAGCAGTCTCAAGGATTTACCTCATGGCTCAGATGGTGAACGACATCGTTCAGGCGACCCGGCTCCAGATTCATTGACGTTATGTTCCAGCCACGGTGGGTGATGAGCGCGTTGATTGAAGGGAAGATGGAGTGCCCGGGCATGGCCAGAACAGTCACCTTGCCGGGGGCATGCCGGTCTTCTTCGATGCCTGCGACGCCAGGTAATACGGCAAGCGCCAGCAAATCCAGCGGGGTGTCCGCCGCCAGGGTCACAGCCTGGAAATGCCGGGAGCTGCGTTGCAAATCCGCCAGTGAAGCGTCGGCCACCAGGCGGCCACCGGCGATGACCAGGGCACGGGTGCAGGTATCCGCTAACTCTTGGTAACGGCGGGAGGCGATGATGATCGTCATTTCCTCGGTCAGGGATTGGATGAGTGCCCTGAACTTGAGCCGTTGATCAGGACATAGTCCCTCCGTAGGCTCATCCAGCAGAAGCAGGCTTGGGGAGTGCAGGAGTGCCTGGGCCATTGCGACTCTGCGCTTCAAGCCAAGTGGAAGCACATCGATCGGGCAGTTGAGCGCGGGCAGCAGTTCCAGTCGCGTGACTACTTGCTCGACTCGACTGCGCTTTTCAACACCGCTCAAACCGCGAATAGCGGCAATAAAATTGAGCATATGCCTGACGGACATCCTGTGATGATTGAGGCCGTCCTGGAGTTGATAGCCAACGACTTTTTTGGCTTGGAGTGAATGGGTCTGGGTACTGAAGCCTTGGATAGTGATTTGTCCTGAAGTAGGTTTGATTGCCCCGGCAATCAAACTCAGCAGTGCTGTTTTTCCTGCACCACTCTCTCCCAGCAGGGCCACACACTCCTGGCGCTGGGCGCAGAAGGAGAGGTTGGTGATAACGCTTTTTTTGCCCAGCTGTTTTGTCAAGTTGCTTATCTCGATCATATTTTTACCGAATAAGTTTTGCAGGGCGTGTGAGAGGTGCCGGCCGTATGGGAGAGAGCTTTAAAAAGGGTACGTTCAATAAAGTGGCTTGGGAACGCGAGACGTAACTAATAAGAAGAATCCTACGTTCGGCTCGATAATTCGCTGAAACAATTGTTTTGTTTGGAAGACTTATTAAAGCTCGGATGTTTATCTGGTGTTTATATAAGGTTTTTTCTTTTGTAATGAGGCCTGATTGCCATGATGCTTCTACGTACTCTTGTTCTTGAACGTAACGACGAAGACGCGCCCGTTAACGGCGCGTTGCTTTGTGGGTTCGCTGTCACGCAAGCCGGGTCCAACTTTCTCGTGTATAGCCTGGATGAGGAGACCGAACCCGGTCACTCCCGGGTCTATATCGCGGTATTACGTAAAAAGCTCGAACGCTATTTTCTGGGGGGGGTTGATTCAAAAGAGGACCTGCAATCAGCGATGCAGGTCTTCAAGCAGATCCTGATGATGGCGGCCGCGTCAGGTGCGAAGGCAAGCTCGATTGGCGACGCTGAGGTTCCCTTTCACTTTATTGACTTGAAGGGCTGCCGGCTGCCGCCTGCCAGGCCCGAGGATCATCACTCGGTGATCATCAAGAAGGCATTGGTCATGAAGGTGATCACCTTGGGTATGTCTGCGCCGGCGTTGCCTGCGATCGAAAGCAGCGCAGTGATCGTGCCTTCCATTCGCTTTTCGTCGCAAATGGTTGCGCCGCCCCGAAATCCGCGCACACCCACGGCTGTGCCGCAGCCTATGGATGAAGACACCTTTGAAGAGCCGGCGCAGTCGCTGGCCGCGATCCCACAGTTGCAGGTCAAGACCAGTGCGCCGCCTGTCCCGGATGAACAAAATGACAGTCAGTTTGAGCCAAACAACCTGCGGCTGGAGCCACCCGAGCCCGACCACTTGGACCCGCCTGCCCACCTGGAACATACCTCTTTGCTTGAAATGGACAGCGCGCTGAGCAATCTGGCCAAGGTCGCCCAAGAGTTGACGCAAAAAAAATGCGCCGTCCTCGAGAAAGAACAAATGCTTGAACAGTGGCAGGCGTCCCTGCAACAGCAGCAGAGCCAACTGGATGAAAAAGGCCGTGAACTTGAGCAGCGCCATACCTATTTGCAGAAGCAGGGGTTGGAGGTCAGTCAGAAAGCCGAAAAACTGACAATGATGATGTTGCAGCTGTCCGGCATGCGCCAGCGCATGCAGGGCATGCTGCTTGAGTTGGATCAAGTCCTGGAGGGCCATGGGTGAGGTTACAGGAGGCGCCGGCCTGGATACTTTCCAGGGTTCATTTATCATCAGTCCCAGCCAGCCGCTGCCTGGGCATGATGCCCTGGCGTATCGGCACCATTAGATATTGCCTGGGGATGTGAGCGTTTGAGTACCAAGCTGATTACCAAAGAGGGTCATGAAGCGCTGAAAAAAGAGCTGGATTACCTATGGCGTGAAAAACGTCCGGATACCACGCGTAAAGTGACCTGGGCAGCCTCCCTGGGAGATCGCAGTGAAAACGCCGATTACCAGTACAACAAGAAGCTGCTGCGCGAGATCGACCGACGGGTGCGTTACCTGCGCAAACGCCTGGAAGACATGCGGGTGGTGGAGTACATGCCCGAGCAGGAGGGAAAGGTGTTTTTCGGCGCATGGGTCGAAATCGAAAACGAACAGGGCGAGACCAAGCGTTTTCGCATCGTGGGTTATGACGAGATCTACGACCGTATGGATTACATCTCCATCGACTCACCCATGGCACGGGCCCTGCTGCGCAAGGAGGTGGATGACGAGGCAGTCGTACAGACCCCGGGCGGAGAGGTGTGCTGGTGGATCACCAAGATCGAATATGTAAAGCCGGCCTGATGGCACGTACCCTTGGCAGAGTACGCGCCATCGGGGGTCAGCTTTCGCGCAGAACGGTCAGCGGGCTGGCATTCAGTGCGCGGCGCGTGCCAAATACCCCGGCAGCGCCAATCAGCAAGGCACCGATTACGGGCAGCAGTAACAACCACGGGTGGGGATGCCACGCCAGGTCAAATGCATAGCGGTACAGCACCCAGGTCACCAGTTCGGTGCCCAGTGCCGCCAACAAGCCGCTGACGGCGCCCAGCAGGCCGAACTCAATGCGTCGGGCCTTGACCAGCAACTTACGCTCGGCACCCAAGGCGCGTAGCAATGCACCCTGGCGGATTCGTTCATCCAGGGTGGCCTGCAGGCCAGAGAACAACACCGCCATGCCCGCCGCGAGGACAAACAACAGCACGTATTCGACTGCCAGCGTTACTTGGGCAAGGATGCTGCGCAACTGCTCCAGCAGGGCCTCGACCTGCAGGATAGTGACCGCCGGGAAGGCCCGTGACAGGTCGACGATCTGTTGGTCATGGCCGGGAGCCAGATAGAAGCTGGTGAGGTAGGTCGCGGGCAGATCCTTCAAGGTGCCCGGTTGGAAAATCATGAAGAAGTTGGGCTGGAAGTTATCCCAGTTGATGGTACGCAGGCTGGTGACCCGCGCTTCACGATTTTCCCCGCCGATGGTGAACAACAGATGGTCGTTGAGCTTGAGCTTCAAGCTCTCGGCCACTTTGGCTTCCACCGACACGCCAGGAACCCCGTCAGTGGGTTGCGCCGACCACCAGGTACCTGCCGTCAGGACGTTACCCGCTGGCAAGTCGGCCGCCCAAGTCAGGCTCAGGTCACGTTGAGTGGCACGGTCGCCACTGGAGTCCTTGCTGACAATCTCCTGCACGGGTTCGCCATTGATGCTGATCAGGCGCCCTGGCACCACCGGGTAGAGCGGCGCTGCTTGTGCCTGGACGTCCAGCAGGCGGGCGCCAAAGGCGTCCTTGTCGGCTGGCAGGATATTCAGGGCGAAGTAGTTGGGCGCATCCTTGGGCAACTGGTTTTGCCAGGTGTCGAGCAATTCGCCCCGCAACAGCGCGATCAACCCCATGGACAACAGGATCAAGCCAAAGGCCAGGGATTGGCCCGCTGCCGCCAACGGGTGACGCAACAATTGGCCCAGGCCCAGGCGCCATGGCAGGGAGGCGCGAGCCAGTAACCGCCGCAGGCTCTGTAGCAACAACAGCAGCAAGCCACCCAGGAGCAGCGCAGCGACTACACCGCCGCCGAGTAATGCGAAGGTCAATACCAGGTCCAGGCTCAGGCGCCACATGATCAGGCCCAAGGCAAACAGTGCCGCGCCGTAGACCATCCAAGTACTTGAAGGAATAGGCAGCAAATCGCGGCGCAATACCCGCAGCGGCGGTACCCGGCCCAGTGCGGCCAGCGGTGGGAGGGCGAAGCCGGCGAGGGCGACCAGTCCGGTGCCGATCCCGGCAACAGCCGGCAGCAACCCGCCTGGCGGTACGTCGGCGGGCAACAGGTCGTGCAGGAAGTAGAACAGGCCAAATTGCGCCAGCCAGCCGAGCAGGGCGCCGGCCAGGCTCGCCAGCAAGCCCAGCACGCTCAGTTGCAGGCTGAACAGCAGCATGGCTTCACGGCGCGACAGGCCCAGGCAGCGCAACAACGCGCTGGCATCGAAACGTCGACTGGCGAAGCGGTTGGCCGACAGCGCCACGGCCACGCCAGCCAGCAGCACGGCCACCAGGCTGGCCATGTTCAGGTAACGTTCGGCCTTGCCCAGCGCGCCGCCGATTTGCTGGTTGCCATCGCGGGAGTCCTGCAGCCGCTGGTTGGCAGCCAGGCCCGGTTTGACCAGGTCGCGATAGGTTTGCAGCGCAGTGCTGCCTTGTGGCGCACGCCATAGTTCGCGGTAGCTCACACGGCTGCCTGGCTGGACGACACCGGTGGCGTCCAGGTCCGCCAGGTTGATCATGACCCTGGGCGTGAGGCTGTAGAAGTTCCCGGCCCGGTCGGGCTCGTAGGTCAGGATGCGCGCCAGGCGCAGGGTCTTCATGCCGACATCGATGCTGTCGCCGATTTTCAGGTCCAGCGCCGTCAGCAATCGTGCTTCCACCCAGGCGTCACCGGGTTTGGGACCACCGCCAGGGGTTTGCGTACCGAATGGCTCGGTGCTGCTTTTAAGCTCGCCGCGCAAGGGGTACTGCTCGTTGACCGCCTTGATGCTGGAGAGCTGGATGCCATTATCGGTGGCGATAACGCTGGAGAACTCCACGATACGAGCGTGATCCAGGCCCAGTTCGGTCCCGGATTTGATTTGCTCGGGCCGGGCCGGCGAGCTGCCTTCGAGCACCAGGTCGGCGCCGAGGAATTCGGTGGCGCGCAGCAGCATGGCGCCGTTGAGGCGTGCACCAAAGTAGCCGATGGCGGTGCTGGCAGCCACGGCCACCAGCAGGGCAAAGAACAGCACGCGCAATTCGCCGGCGCGGGCATCGCGCAGTAACTGACGCATGGCAAGGCTGAACAGACGCAACAGCGGCAAACGTGCCATCAAGGCTCCAGGGGCGCGACCATCAGGCCGGCTTCAAGGCGGATCAGGCGTCGGCAACGGTGGGCCAGACGCTCGTCGTGAGTGACCAGTACCAGGGTCGTACCGCTCTCTTTATTCAGCTCGAACAGCAGATCGCTGATGCGTTCGCCAGTATGGCTGTCGAGGTTGCCGGTGGGCTCGTCGGCAAACAGCACGTCCGGTTCGGCGGCAAACGCGCGGGCTATCGCCACGCGTTGTTGTTCGCCACCGGACAGCTGACGGGGCGAGTGGGTCAGGCGCTGGCCCAGGCCTACGCGCTCCAGCAGGTGTTTGGCTCGCTCGCGGGCGTCCTGGCGACCGTCCAGCTCCAGCGGCAGCATCACGTTTTCCAGTGCATTCAAGCTGTCGAGCAATTGGAAGGATTGGAATACGAAGCCCACATGTTCGGCACGGATGCGTGCGCGCTGGTCTTCGTCGAGGGTGCTCAGGGCTTGCCCGGCCAGGGTGACTTCGCCGCTGCTGGGCAAGTCGAGGCCGGCCAGCAGGCCCAGTAGCGTGGATTTGCCGGAACCGGAGCTGCCGACGATAGCCAGGCTATCGCCCTTGTTCAGTTCCAGGCTCAGTTCGTGCAGGATAGTCAGTTCACCTTCCGCGCTGGGAACCACTTTGCTAAGGTTTCGCGCGGTGAGAATGCTTGCGCCCATGGAGAATCCGATGCGAGTGTGGTTTTTGAGTGCTGGCCTGGCCTTGATGTGTATGGCCCAGAACGCAGCGGCGGGTACAGTCCTGATCGTTGGCGATAGTATCAGTGCCGGTTTCGGCCTGGATACCCGCAAAGGGTGGGTCGCGTTGCTGGAGCAACGGCTCAAGCAGGAGGGTTTTGACGATAAAGTGGTCAATGCTTCCATCAGTGGAGACACCAGCGCGGGAGGCCTCGCGCGGCTGCCCGCGGCGCTTGCAACGCACAAACCGGACGTTGTGGTGATCGAGTTGGGTGGCAACGATGGGTTGCGCGGCCAGCCGCCTGCGCAATTGCAACAAAATCTTGCTTCGATGATCCAGCAGTCCCGGGACAGCGGCGCCAAGGTGCTGCTGTTGGGCATGCAGATTCCGCCCAATTACGGCAAGCGCTATGTCGAAGCCTTTGCCAAGGTATTCGGTGATGTGGCACAGAAAGAAAAGGTGCCGTTTGTGCCGTTTTTCCTCGAGGGTGTGGGTGGCCATCCGGAGTTGATGCAGGCTGACGGGCTACACCCGGCAGTCGCGGCGCAAGACAAGTTGCTGGAAAATGTCTGGCCAACGCTAAAACCGCTGTTATGACGCTTTTCTACCGGCAGGCTTTCGGCTAAGGTGGCGCCCCCCCGATTTGGAGCCCTCGATGTCGCGCCCTGCCTGGTCCCTGTTTAACTACCAACTGATCGAGCCGGACGAGCAGCTGGACCTGTTCGCCTGCCAGGAAGTGCGGGTGCATTTGGTGGCGCGTCAATTGGAACTGGGCGGCTCGATCGATCGCACGCTCTGCGGCACTCTATTGCCGGCACAGCCACGCTGGTCATCGGTCAACCGCTCGATTTTCCAAGACCAGCGACTCTGCCCGTTATGCCGGGCAATTCTCGAATCGCAAAAGCGCGGCACGCCTCCGATCTGGCCGGAGCTGCGCTTCGAGTTATAGAAGCAGCTGCAAGCATCAAGCTGTAAGCTGTAAGCTTGCGGCTGAAAGCTTGTAGCTCGCTTTTAACCTACCCGTCGTCTTGCGAAGGATTTTCCGGATGTTGTCGCGCCTTTCCGTCGTCACCTGCTGCCTGTCTCTTGCTGCGCTTTGTGCGGCGGGTTCGGCGGCGGCCTTGCAGTTGCCCTTGCCGCCGCCCGGTGAGGACATTGTTGGCCAGGTCCAAGTGATCAAGGCCAAGTACGAAGACACCTTTGCCGACCTTGGCACCACCTACGACCTGGGCTATTCGGAAATGGTTGCGGCCAACCCGGGTGTCGATGCCTGGTTGCCGGGGGCGGGCACCGAGATTGTGCTGCCGACACGCTTTATCCTGCCGCCCGGGCCGCGGGAAGGCATTGTGATCAACCTGGCGGAATACCGGCTCTACTACTATCCAAAAGGCCAAAATGTCGTCTATACCTTCCCCCTGGGCATTGGCCGGGAAGGCTGGGGTTCGCCGATCGCCCATACCAGTATCATCGCCAAGACGCCGAACCCGACCTGGACGCCACCGGCCTCGATCAAGGCCGAACACGCCGCCAACGGTGATCCGCTGCCCAACGTGGTGCCTGCCGGCCCGGACAATCCGCTGGGGCCCTTCAAGTTCACCCTGGGCACGCCGGGTTACCTGATTCACGGCTCCAACATGAAGTTTGGTATCGGCACGCGCACCAGCCACGGTTGCTTCCGCATGTTCAATAACAACGTGTTGGAAATGGCGGGCATGGTGCCGGTAGGCACGTCAGTGCGCATCATCAATGATGCGTACAAGTTCGGCAGCAGTGGTGGCAAGGTTTACCTTGAGGCTCACACGCCGTTGAACGATGACGGTACGCCCTCGGTGGTCGACAAGCACACCGCGGTCATCAATGCGTTGCTCAAGCGCGAAGACCTGTCCAATAACCTGCGGGTCAACTGGGACCAGGTGCGTGATGTGGTCGCCGCCGAGGATGGCTTGCCGACCGAAATTGGAGTGCCAGGCGCGGCGCCCGTGGCCTCCAGTACCCCAGCCGACCTGCTGTAGGAGCGAGCTTGCTCGCGAAAAACCTGAGGGCGCCGCTGACATTCAGGACGCCCGCGTTATCGTTGACCATCTTCGCGAGCAAGCGCACTCCTACAGGTGGCGCGGGCCAAATCAAAGGCAAAAAAAAGCCGACCCATAAATGGATCGGCTTGATAACAACCCCGAAGGATTATTACTTGCGGCTTGCTTTTTCAAGCATGCGCAGAGCGCGCTCGTTAGCTTCGTCAGCAGTCTGTTGTGCTTTTTGAGCAGCAGCCAGAGCTTCATCAGCTTTACGGTAGGCTTCGTCTGCACGGGCCTGGGAGCGAGCTGCTGCGTCTTCAGTTGCAGTCAGACGAGCTTCGGTTTCTTTGGAGACGCTGCTGCAACCGGTAGCCAGAACTGCGGCCAGAGCCAGAGCAGAGAATTTCAGAACGTTGTTCATCGTGTTCCCCTTCAAGGACTTTCAATTTAATGGCTACTTTCTCAGAGTGAGCTAATAGCCGGCGTACATACTACCCATTACTTGTAGTAAGTAAACTGACGTTGCGCAAGAAGCAAAAAAAATTCTTGTGCTGAATCTATTTTGGCTAATCTTTTGGCGGTCTGTATGAAAACTGTCCAGATTTTTGCACCTCGACGAACATTGGATCCAGGCTGAAAGGGCCGGCCCGCATGTGTTAAGCCTTGTAAACAGATGAAATTTTATATAACGAAGCGGGGCACTTTGGTTGCGCTTGGCTTTACTGCGCAAGGCATCTTTCGCGCATCTAGAGGTGACTTTAAGTGCGCCAGTTCGTCTCAAGGTTCAACTGCCGGCAATGTTCAGGCTATCGGTCACCGGTTGATCGAGGCCCTTTCTATATCCACCAGCGGCAGGGGATGACGAGTGCGCCTTGAGCAATTTCAGGATTGGTGCCTACTATTCCCTATGTGCTGGTTGTGAGCGCTCACGGTTTTCTCGCTGTCGAAACCGGCACGGGGTGGCGTAGATGTTCCTTCGCCGGAAAAACATCGGTAAGGTAGGGTCGTTAATTCAGACCCGCGAGGAGTAGTGATGAGCGAGGCGTTGTCCATCCACCATGACCAGGCTGGTCATCAGTTCGAGACCAATGTGGACGGTCATCGTGCCTACCTGACCTACATGGACCTCGGGAAGCAGACCCTGGATATCTATCGCACCTTCGTGCCCAACGCACTGCGGGGGCGAGGCATTGCGGCTGCGTTGACCGAGGAAGCCTTGAAGTTTGCCGAAGAGGCTGGCTACACGGTGATCCCCTCATGCTCCTATGTCGAACGCTATATGGAGCGCCACCAGCGCCATGCTGCGAAGCTGTAACTGACCAGTTGCCAATAAAAAACGCCGGGCTTGGCCCGGCGTTTTTGTGTGCGCGAAACAGGTATTGGCTCAGGTGCGTTTGCGCTGGGGCAACACGTCCTTGAGTTTGGCATGCATGCTGCGCAGGGTGGTTTCAGTGGCCGACCAGTCGATGCAGGCATCGGTGATCGACACGCCGTATTGCAAATCGGCCAAGTCTTTTGGAATCGCCTGGCAACCCCAGTTCAAATGGCTCTCGACCATCAAGCCGATGATCGACTGGTTGCCCTCCAGGATCTGGTTGGCAACGTTCTCCATCACCAGCGGCTGCAACGCCGGGTCTTTGTTGGAGTTGGCGTGGCTGCAGTCAACCATGATGTTTGGCTTGATCTTGGCCTTGTTCAGTGCCTGTTCGCACAATGCGACGCTGACCGAGTCATAGTTGGGCTTGCCATTGCCGCCACGCAGCACCACGTGACCGTAGGCGTTGCCCTTGGTCGTCACGATGGACACGCCGCCTTCCTGGTTGATACCCAGGAAACGGTGAGGGCTGGAGACCGATTGCAGCGCATTGATCGCCACGGTCAGGCCGCCGTCGGTGCCGTTCTTGAAGCCTACGGCCGAGGACAGGCCGGACGCCATTTCGCGGTGGGTCTGGGATTCGGTGGTACGTGCGCCGATGGCCGACCAACTGATCAGGTCCTGCAGGTATTGCGGGGAGATCGGGTCGAGGGCTTCGGTTGCGGTGGGCAGGCCCATTTCAGCCAGGTCCAGCAGCAGCTTGCGACCGATGTGCAAGCCATCCTGGATTTTGAAGGAGTCGTCCAGGTATGGGTCGTTGATCAAGCCTTTCCAGCCGACGGTGGTACGCGGTTTCTCGAAATACACGCGCATGACCAGGTACAAGGTGTCGGACACCTCTGCCGCCAGCACCTTGAGGCGCTCGGCATATTCGTGGGCGGCCTTGAGGTCGTGGATAGAGCAGGGCCCGATCACCACGAACAGGCGGTGGTCGGTGCCGTCGAGAATGTCACGGATGACTTCGCGGCCCTTGGTGACGGTCTGCAGGGCAGCGTCGCTCAGGGGGATTTCGCGCTTGAGCTGATCGGGGGTGATCAGGGTCTCGTTGGATTCAACGTTAAGGTCATTGATCGGTAAATCAGCCATCGTGTTACTCGCCAGGGTCACGGGTGCCGGCCGCCAGCTATCCCCGTGCGGCGGGCACAGCATGATTTGAATGCAGGGGGGAGGAACCTTAGCGCGTAACACGGGCCCGCGACAATGGGCAAAGCCCGGTTTAATCCAGCGCTGGCTACACAATCGCCTCATGGGAGAACTCGCCAGCATGGCGCGACACCCAGTCACGGGCCATGGCTTCAAGTTGCGCAGGCGTTGGCTCGGCATCTTCGTGCAGGCGGCAGTAACGCTCGATCTGGCACACTTGCTCACCCATTCGCGCACCGAACAAGGCGTGTTCATCGGTAAAGCAAATACCGATGCGATAGCCCTGTTCGACTTTGCGGCACCAGGCGACATAGCCCGGATAACGGGCGCTGGGCCCCAGGGAAGGGATATGCAGATCAACCGCCGTGCCGGCGCGCCAGGCACGTGGCCAATTGCAGGCGACGCCGCCGCGGCCGATAGTATGCAGGCGTTGGCGGGGCAGGGCGGGAGAGGGACGTTGGATCAACTCGACAGCGACATCATCAGGGTGAGGTAAAAAACGACCCATGTACACGGACTCCGAGCGCCGTCCAGTTGACGGCAATGGCAGCAGTATAGTGAAGGAACTGGAATTGACCGACCTGGATATTGACCAGCAATTGCTGGGATTGCCAGGTATTTCGCTGGTAGTGTTCACCAGTGTCGGTTGTGCCAGTTGCCGCTGGGCACGCCAGCAGTTGCCTGGCTGGCACTTGCCGGTGGACCGCGTGTGCTGGGTGGATGCCGGGCACAACGGCGGTGCGGTGGAACGCTACCAGATCTTTCATTTGCCGGCGTTGTTCCTGGTGTGCGAGGGTCAATTCCTTGGGCAATTACAGGCACGTCTTACAGCATCCGACCTCGCTGAATGCGTAAACCAGGCGCTCAATCGAATACCAGAGGATTTGCCATGACAGCAGTTGCAGCCCCGTCGCCACGCATTGGCATTATCGGTACCGGTGCCATTGGTGGTTACTACGGACTGATGCTGGCGCGTGCCGGCTTCGATGTGCATTTCCTGTTGCGCAGCGAATATGCCGCGGTGAGCAGGCATGGCCTGCACGTCAACAGTACGGTGCATGGGCAACTGCACCTGCATCCGGTGCAGGCCTATGCCAGCGCCGCCGACATGCCGCCGTGCGACTGGCTACTGGTGGGCACCAAGTCCACCGGCAATGTGGGCCTGGCGCCCACCATCGCCCAGGTGGCGACGCCGGACGCCAAAGTGGTGCTCTTGCAAAACGGCCTCGATGTCGAAGACAGCCTGCGTGAACACCTGCCGCCGTCGCTGCATCTGTTGGGCGGCCTGTGCTACATCGGTGTGCACCGCTCGGCCCCCGGTGTGGTCGAGCATCAGGCGTTGGGCCGGGTCAACCTGGGCTATCACAGTGGCGCGGCGGCCAACGACGAGGTGCAGCAACAGGCGATTGTCGAAGCCGGCGCCGGGCTGTTTCATCAAGCTGGCATCGAGTCCCAGGCCATGGCCAATGTGCATCTGGCGCGTTGGCACAAGCTGGTCTGGAACGTGCCGTTCAACGGCCTCTCTGTATTGCTGGGCACGGGCACCACGGCCATGATGGCCGATGAGTCCAGCCGCGAGTTGATCCAGGCGCTGATGGCCGAGGTGGTGCAGGGCGCTCATGCCTGCGGGCATGAAATTCCTGCCAGTTACGCTGGGCAGATGTTCGCCATGACAGAAACCATGGACGACTACCTGCCCAGCATGTACCACGACCATCTGCACAAGCGGCCGCTGGAGCTGGCGGCCATCTACGCCCGCCCCTTGGCCGCTGCCAAAGCGGCCGGTTGCGAACTGCCACGCATGCAGGCGCTCTATCAGGCCTTGAGTTTTATTGATCGGCACAACCGCTGATTGGGGGGAACTACCATGGTGAAGGGATTGGCTGACAAACTGGTGCTGGCGATTTCCTCACGAGCGCTGTTCGACCTGAGTGACAGCCACAAGGTTTATCTGGCTGAAGGGGTCGAGGCTTACCGCAAATACCAGATCGAGCACGAGGAGGAAACCCTCGAGCCTGGCGATGCCTTCCCGCTGGTCAAGAAGCTGCTGAGCCTGAATGCCAGCCTGGGGCGTGCGCGGGTCGAGGTGGTGTTGGTGTCGCGCAACAGTGCCGATACCGGGCTGCGGGTGTTCAACTCGATCCAGCATTACGGCCTGGATATTTCCCGCGCCGCTTTTGTAGGCGGGCGTAGTCCCTATCCCTATTTGGCCGCCTTCGGTTGTCATCTGTTTCTCTCCACCCATGCTGAAGATGTGCGCAGTGCCCTCGATGCCGGGTTTGCGGCCGCGACGATTTTGTCCGGCGGCCCGCGCCGCGCTTCCAGCGAAGAGCTGCGCATCGCATTCGATGGCGATGCCGTGCTGTTCTCCGATGAGTCCGAGCGTGTCTACCAGGCCGGCGGGCTGGCAGCCTTCCAGGCCAGCGAGCGAGAGTCGGCGCGCCAGCCTTTGCACGGCGGTCCGTTCAAGGGCTTCCTGGCGGCACTGAACCTGTTGCAACGCGAGTTTGCCGATGAGGCCTGCCCGATCCGTACCGCGTTGGTCACCGCACGTTCGGCACCGTCCCATGAACGCGTGATCCGCACGTTGCGCGAGTGGGATATCCGCCTGGACGAGTCGCTGTTCCTCGGTGGCCTGGAAAAATCCGCGTTTCTGGAAGCCTTTGCCGCCGATGTGTTTTTCGATGACCAGGCCGGCCATTGCGAGAAAGCCAGGGAGGTAGTGGCCACCGGGCACGTGCCCCATGGCATCAGCAATGAGTTGAGAATCCAGACCGAGAGCTAGCTGCTAAGCTCATTCAATTCCCGCCATCCTGGCAGTCCAGGAGGTTTTATGATTCGCTCGATGCTGTTTGCCACGGACCTCGGTCTGTATGCACCCTATGTGATGCAACATGCAGTGGCGCTGGCGCGAACGTTCAAGGCTGACCTGTATGTGATCCACGTGGTCGAGCCCATTGGCTTGTTCGCCGAATCGGTGTTGCAGAGCTACCTTGATGAAACCGCCTTGAGCGAATGGCAGAGCAAGGGGCTGAGCACGGTGATGGCGACGATTGAACAGCGCGTGCTGGACAGCTTTCGCGAGGAGTGGGAGGAAGGGGAGCAGGACCTGCAATGGATTCGCTCGGTCAAGGTTATCCAGGGGGACCCTTGCGAGGTGATTCTCGACCAGTTGCGAAAACTGTCCGTCGACTTGCTGGTCGTAGGCAGTCATAGCCAGGCAACCGGCGTGGCCGTCCCCCTTGGGCGTACCGCCGCACGGGTGTTGCAGTTGTCCCCGGTGCCGGTTTACCTGGTGCCGTCGCTGCAGCGTCGGCGCAGTGACGATAGTTGATCGGTAAAGACGATAAAAAGTTCTAGATTTATCCGTCAAACCTTTAATATAGTTATATGCCGTCGCTGATACCCGTGGCGTCTATCTGCTTTGAGGGATTCATATGAAGCTTCAACAACTGCGCTACATCTGGGAAGTGGCGCACCACGACCTCAACGTTTCCGCTACCGCTCAAAGCCTCTATACCTCGCAGCCTGGTATCAGCAAGCAGATCCGCCTGCTCGAAGACGAGTTGGGCGTCGAAGTCTTCGCACGCAGCGGCAAACACTTGACCCGCGTCACTCCAGCCGGCGAGCGCATCATCACCACCGCCGGCGAGATCCTGCGTAAAGTCGAAAGCATCAAGCAGATCGCCCAGGAGTTCTCCAACGAGAAGAAAGGCACCTTGTCGATCGCCACCACTCACACCCAGGCGCGCTATGCATTGCCGCCGGTGATCCGTGATTTCATCAAGCAATACCCGGACGTAGCGCTGCACATGCACCAGGGTTCGCCGATGCAGATTGCCGAGATGGCCGCTGACGGCACCGTCGATTTTGCCATCGCCACCGAGGCCCTGGAATTGTTCGGCGACCTGGTAATGATGCCCTGCTACCGTTGGAACCGCTGCGTGGTTGTGCCCCAGGGGCACCCTTTGGCCAAGCTGCCGAAGCTGACCCTGGAAGCCTTGGCTGAATACCCGATCGTGACCTACGTGTTCGGCTTTACCGGCCGTTCCAAGCTCGACGAAGCGTTCAGCCATCGCGGCCTCACGCCCAAGGTGGTGTTCACCGCTGCCGATGCCGACGTGATCAAGACCTATGTTCGCCTCGGCCTGGGCGTCGGAATCGTCGCCAAGATGGCGGTCGACACCAACCTGGACAAAGACCTGGTGGTGCTGGATGCCAGCGAACTGTTCGAGTCCAGCGTGACCAAGATCGGTTTCCGCCGCGGTACCTTCCTGCGCGGCTTCATGTGCGACTTCATCGAGAAGTTCGCACCGCACCTGACCCGTGAAGTGATGGCCAAGGCGATCCAGTGCCACAACAAGCAAGAGCTGGAAGAGTTGTTTGACGGCGTTGAATTGCCCGTCCACTGACCGCGATGACCTTGTAGGAGCGAGCTTGCTCGCGAAGATCGCCAACGTTAACGCGGGGTGCCAGGTTGTATGTGGCGCCCTTGCGTTCCTTCGCGAGCAAGCTCGCTCCTACAGGGAAGCTGCAGGTTATCTGGCCTCGGTAACCGTAAAGTGCTGCCGAGCGCCGGCCACCAGAATCTCCACCTCTTCATCGATACGCTTGCCCAACAGACCTTTACCCAACGGCGAGCGCGGCGTGATGACAGTCACCGGTTGCCCGACCACATCCACTTTCAAACCCGCTGCATCCGGCGCCAGGAACAGCCATTGCTGGCGGCCGTCCTCGTCTTCCAGGCCCACCAGCGTGCCGATCTCTATCCCGCGTCGATCATCGTATGCACGTAGCTGCAGTTGCTGGCACAGCACCAGCGATTGCTTGATCTCCTCCACTCGCCGGGCCTGCCCGGTGGCCAGGTACGAAGCCTCCAGGCCGAGGGTGTCGTATTTGTTCTCGGCAATGTTTTCTTCGTGGGTCGCGGTTTCGTAGGCGGTCTGCGCGGCGCGTTGGACGATGTCGAGGTCGACGGTGAGCTTTTCCAGGATCAACTGGAGCACGGCGTGTTTATTCATGGCGGTATCTGGCATCAATCGCAGAATTGCAGGACATTGGCCCGCGTCTTTTCATTGGGGGCGTTCTGGTCTTGTTGCAGCCAGAACTGGCATTTGGGGTTGGACAGGTTACGCGCGTTGCTTCGGGCCTGGTCCAGGGCCTGTTGTTGTTCCTGTTTTTGCAGGTTTTGTTGGTACTGTTCGAACAGACGGCTCGGTGGCTGCGGCTCAACCATCGCCGGTTTGCCCAATTGCTGAACCGCCTGTGCCACCGGCGCCAGGCTCTGGGGGAACAGGTAGCGAGACGCCAGCCAGGTGGTCAGCGCAATGGCGATAAACCCTAGCCACACGCCTGCGGCAATAGCGATGCAGAGTTTGAGCAGCGATAACGGACGGTCAGACATAAGGGCCTCCTGGCAGGCATTGACGGCATGACGGTGATTGTCGCACAGCCTCTGTGCAGAATAATCGCGATCAAGCCTTCTGCATCCACGCATTTATGCGGACAATCGAACCTTTGATTGATGGAGCCCGGAATGAAAGCCCGCTGGGATATTTTTTGCAGTGTCGTCGACAACTACGGCGACATCGGCGTGACCTGGCGCTTGGCCCGGCAGTTGGTGGTGGAGCATGGCTGTGACGTGCGCTTGTGGGTCGATGACCTGCGCGCCTTCGAACGCATGTGCCCGGACATTGATGTGCAGGTGGGCCAGCAATGGCAAGAGGGCGTCGAAGTGCGTCACTGGCCGGCCGAATGGCCAGGCGCGCACCCGGCCGATGTGGTGATTGCTGCGTTCGCCTGCCAGCTACCGCCTGAGTACATGGACTGCATGGCCGAGCGAGAGCGTGCGCCATTGTGGATGAACCTGGATTACCTCAGCGCTGAAGACTGGGTGGTGGGTTGTCATCGCTTGCCTTCGGTGAAGTACAAAGGCGTGCAGAAATACTTTTTCTTCCCCGGGTTTCGCCCTGGCACCGGCGGCCTGTTGCGTGAAGCCGGCTTGTTGGAGCGACGCCAGGCGTTTCAACAGGAAGCCGCCGCGCAGCAACAGTTCCTGCAAAGCCTGGGCGTTGCTCCGGCGGCCGGCGCGCGTTTGATGTCGCTGTTTGCCTATGAGAATGATGGCTTGGCCGGCTGGCTGGACGTGCTGGCAGCCGATGGGCGCAGGACGCACTTGCTGGTGCCGGAAGGGCGCATTCTAGGGGATGTGCAACGCTGGCTGGGGGTGAGCAGTTTGTCGGCGGGAGACATTCAGGTGCGCGGCGCGCTGACCGTTCAGGTCATTGCATTCGTGCGTCAGGAGCAATATGACCGATTGCTATGGTGCTGCGAATTCAACGCCGTACGGGGCGAAGACTCGTTCGTGCGTGCCCAGTGGGCGGGGAGGCCAATGCTATGGCACATCTACCGCCAGGACGAAGACATCCACCTGGACAAGCTCGATGCCTTCCTGGAACTGTACACTGCCGCACTTTCACCGGCCGCCAAGGCTGCCGTCGTCACGCTTTGGCAAGCCTGGAACGCTGATGGCGATATGGCACAGTCCTGGAAAATGCTGCTGGAACACTGGCCCGAGGTCACCCAGCACGCTGAGAAGTGGTGTCTGGAACAAGGCTTGCAGGCCGATCTTGCGACGGCGCTGGTACAGTTTTATGAAAGTTGGATATGATACGCCACCTTGATTTTTGTCAATCCCATCCAAATTTCGGATATACGCAATGAAAACTGGTAAAGAACTGAAACCCGGTACAGTGATCCGTCTCGAAAACGACCCTTGGCTGGTTCAGAAAGCTGAGTTCACCAAGTCTGGTCGTAACAGCGCAATCATGAAGACCAAGCTGAAGAACCTGCTGACCGGTTACAAGACCGAGATCGTCTACAGCGCCGATGACAAACTGGACGACGTAATCCTCGACCGCAAAGAAGCGACCCTGTCCTTCATCAGCGGCGACACCTACACGTTCATGGACATTACCGACTACACCATGTACGAGCTGAACGCTGAAGATATCGAAGCCGTTCTGCCGTTCATCGAAGAAGGCATGGAAGACGTCTGCGAAGCTATCTTCTTCGAAGATCGCCTGGTTTCCGTAGAGCTGCCGACCACCATCGTGCGTCAGGTTGACTACACCGAAGGTTCCGCTCGCGGTGACACTTCCGGCAAGGTGATGAAGCCTGCCAAACTGAAGAACGGTACCGAGCTGAGCGTTGCAGACTTCATCGAAATCGGCGACATGATCGAGATCGACACCCGTGAAGGTGGTTCGTACAAAGGTCGCGCCAAGAAGTAATTCTGGCCCCGGCGATACGAAAAAAGCCCGACTTTGAGTCGGGCTTTTTCATGGGCGTCTGTTTTTCAGACCGTTACATGCAAGCGCACATCAACGTTGCCACGGGTGGCGTTGGAGTACGGGCAGACCTGGTGCGCGGCGTCGACCAGGCTTTGCGCGTCATCCTGGGCCAGGCCCGGCAGGCTGACATGCAGGTCGATATCCAGGCCGAAGCCGCCAGGGATCTGGCCGATGCCAACGTGGGCGGTGATCGAAGCGTCATCCGGGATTTTGCGTTTGGTCTGGCTGGCAACGAATTTCAGTGCGCCGATAAAGCAGGCGGAGTAGCCGGCAGCAAACAATTGCTCGGGGTTAGTGGCCTGGCCACCGGCGCCACCCAACTCCTTGGGAGTCGACAGTTTGACGTCGAGGATATTGTCGCTGGAAACGGCGCGACCATCACGGCCGCCAGTGGCGGTGGCTACTGCGGTATAGAGCGTTTGCATGGGGCGTTCCTCTGTGTGTTTAGCGCTAAACATTTGCGCGCTAAGTAGTTGGTGAGGCGAATGTATAGCACTAATGTTTAGTGCGCAAGTTAATTTTTCAGTTTTTTGGCTGATTGAAAAATTTGAGGGCACCGCAGAGCAAAAAGTGGGAGCTGGCTTGCCTGCGATTGCGGTGTGTCAGTCAATGCATTGTTGACTGATGTACCGCCATCGCAGCATAGGTATCTACATAACTCTGTTAGCTCAACGGTAAGCACGATGCGAAGCGAGCCGCTCTTTATCTTGATCTGCTTTTGATCTTAGGCGCCCCGTTAAACCACGCTGGCGGATTACGGGCACACCGAGCCTGGGCGAGGTGCCGAGTGGTGGGGCAAGAGCGTTTTGCTTACTTTTGTCTGGGCCGGTATTCCGGCTTTTCAAAAGTGAGCCGCTGTAAAAGCGGAACCCTAAGTGGCCGTTACCGCAGGAATGGATATGTACACGGTCCAACTGTATTGACTGTCAGGCCGTCTTCGCAGGCAAGCCACCACCTTGGATCGCGGGGGCATCAGTTATATCTGTGTCGGCTGCCAGGCCGTCACGGGAGCAAGCTCCCTCGCCACAGATTTAGCGTCGTGCCGAAGTTGTGTAGATAGCTATGGCCATTGCAGGCAAGCCAGCTCCCACTTTTTAGGTGTGCGTTGCGTCAGAGGCTGGTTTGCAGATTGGCGCGCAACGCGATCAGGTCTCCTTGCAGCTTGCGCAATTGCTCCAGCGCCATCCCGCTGGCGCCCAGGATGCATTGCGGAACATCCTTGGCCTTCTCCTGCAAGGCGCGCCCGGTGTCGGTCAGTTCCACGACTACCACTCGTTCATCTTCGCGGCTGCGGGTACGGCTGAGCAGGCCCTCGGCTTCCAGGCGCTTGAGCAGTGGCGTCATGGAGCCTGGGTCCGTCAGCAGGCGGCTGCTGATTTCGCTGACGGTCAATTCATCCTCTTCCCACAGCACCATCATGGCCAGGTATTGCGGATAGGTCAGGCCGATGGCTTGGAGCAGCGGCTTGTAGACCTTGGTCATCAGCAATGAAGTAGAGTGCAGGGCGAAGCACAGCTGGTTGTCCAGCAACAGCGATTCGCAAGGATCAGGGTTTTTGCTCATGGTAGCGTCTCGAATAAGCATGTCTGGGCTGGAATCTAGCGGGCAAATCTTTAATGCGCCAGGTAATTCTTGCCGGAGGCGTCAGACCAAGCCACTTTGCAATGCCAGATCCCAAGGCGGCACCGGGCTGAAACGGGATTTAAGATATTCAAGCAACAATCGGCTGCGCGCATTGGGCTGTTGCTCCAGGCGCAGCGCATAAATGCCGGCGGTTTCCGGGCTCGGCAAACCGTCTTCACAAAACAGCGGCAACAGCTCACCGCGTACCAGGTATTCACTGGCCAACCAGGTCGGCAGATGAGCGATGCCCAGCCCGGCCAGTGCACCCGAAAGCAGGGCTTCGGCATTGTTGGCGCTCATGCGGATGCGCCGGGGGCGATAGGTGGTGCGACGCCCGTCCAGTTCGAAGCGCCAGGCGAACATTGGCGCCAGCCCGTCCCAGTCCAGGCCATCATGTTCGCTCAGCTCTCGAGGATGGGCCGGCGTGCCACGGCTTTTCAGGTACGCGGGGCTGGCGCAGGCGATACGCACAATGCTCGCCAACGGCGTAGCGACCAGCCGGGTATCGACAATATGCCCAGCGCGCAGAACCAGATCGACCTTGCCCAGATGCGCGCCCTGCATATCGACAAAGCTGTCGATCAAGTGCAGGTGCACGTCCAGTCCTGGGTACAGGTTTAAAAAGTCCGCAATGACCGGCGCCAGATGCCGGCGGCCGAATGCTGCGGGCGCATCGACCCGGATCAACCCCTCCGGCGCATGGCTCAGCGAGACCGCTTCAGCCCGCGCCAGCTGCAACTCGTTGACAATCCGTCGTGCCCGCTCGGCAAAGGCCAGGCCCGCCGAGGTGGGCACCACCGCATGGGTGCTGCGTTGGAACAGGCGGCTACCCACGGAGCTTTCCAGGCTGTCGATGCGCCGGGCCACGGCGGAAGGTGTCAGCGGATGGCGGCGCGCGGCGGCGGAAAAGCTGCCGGCTTCCAGCACATCCAGAAACAGGCTGAGTTGGTCGGTCAAGGTGTTGGGGTTCATGGCTCGACGCTTATGCGAGATTGGCACAACCATTGTGCGTTGCTGTGCGTTTCCGCGCCAGAGCCGACTGCGTAGCATGCAAAGCTTGGAATTGCGGAGTAGCGAGCGGTGTGGGATCTAGTGATGTACTTGGCATTGGGTGCGGCGTTGGGCACCGTGGGTGGGCTGTTTGGCATCGGCGGCGGGCTGATTGCTATCCCGGTACTCGGCGTGTTGTTCGGGCTGGATCAGCAAATTGCCCAGGGCACCGCTTTGGTCATGGTCGTGCCGAACGTGATGCTCGCCCTGTGGGGCTATCACCAACGTAACCGCATCGAGTTGCGTCACGCCTTACCCTTGGGTGTGACCGGCTTTTGCTTTGCCTGGCTGGGATCGATCTGGGCGGTGGGGCTGGATGCGGGCGCCATGCGCATTGGTTTTATTGCGTTCTTGGTGGCGCTGTCTGCCTACAACCTGCTGCGCATGTTCACCCGCAACGCGCCGCCCACCACGCAAATGCGTTATTCCTGGCCCTGGCTTGGCGTCTTGGGCGCGGCATCCGGCTCCATGGGCGGGCTGTTCGGGGTCGGCGGCGCGGTGGTGGCCACACCGGTACTCACCAGTGTGTTCGGCACTACTCAAGTGGTTGCCCAAGGGTTGTCGTTGGCCTTGGCGTTGCCCAGTACCGGTGTGACCCTGGTCACCTATGCCTGGCACCACGAGGTGGACTGGATGATCGGCCTACCGCTGGCGGTGGGTGGCCTGCTGAGTATCAGTTGGGGCGTGAAAGTGGCTCATGCCTTGCCGGAGCGCCTGTTGCGCGGCCTGTTCTGTGGCTTTTTGGTGGTGTGCGCGGTGATGCTTACCTTTAAAGTTTGAAGCCTTCGACGATGTAGTCCGCCAGGCACTCGGTGATCGGCGAGGTCATCTGCGGGTTACGCAGCAAGCGCAGGTTCATCGACGGCAAAGGCGGGAAGCCTTCGTCGCTGCCGAGCACTCGCAGGTCGTCGGTGACCAGGCTTTCCATGCTGACCATCGCCGCCAGGCCCGCACTCACCACCGCCAGGATCGCTGCTCCGTTAGAGCTGTGATAGGCCAGGCGATAATCTCGCCCGGCCGCGTCCAATGCCGCACGTGCCCAATGGGTGTACAGGCACTCGTCGCCGGACACCGCCAGAGGCAGGGCATCGTGCTCCTCCACACAAAAGCACGGTGATGCTGCCCATACCATGCGTTCGGTACGCAACAACTCACCCAGATCATTGCCGGGCTCGCGGCTGATCACGGTCAGCGCCAAGTCCCGCCGTTGCATCAATACGGTCGATGCTTCGCAGTGCATTTCGATTTGAATCAGTGGGTAGGCTTTGGAGAACTGTTTCAGGATCCCTGGCAGAAAGCGCATCAGATAGTCATCCGGCGTGCCGATGCGCACCAATCCCACCATATGCGGCTCGCGCAGGGTATTGAACACTTCACTGTGCAATTTCAGGATGCGCCGCGCATAACCCAGCAGCACCTGGCCTTCGGGCGTGAGCCGTACCTGCCGGCC
Organism: Pseudomonas sp. WS 5503; assembly: GCF_012985385.1. NCBI lineage: Bacteria > Pseudomonadati > Pseudomonadota > Gammaproteobacteria > Pseudomonadales > Pseudomonadaceae > Pseudomonas > Pseudomonas sp. WS 5503. The sequence goes on along the minus strand of NZ_JAAQWI010000001.1, from coordinate 194,043 downwards.
ATCGCGCTCGAACAGTTTGCGCTGCAACACGTCTTCTTCCAGACGCTTCATCTGCATGCTGACCGCCGATTGAGTGCGATTGACCGTCTCGCCGGCACGGGTGAAACCGCCCTGGTCGGCAATGGCGACGAAGGTGCGCAGCACGTCTGTGTCGATGCTGGGATAGGCGGACAATTGATCAATCTCCGAGATGTAATACATAAGAAACATTCGTTGGATTGATCATAATGCCAGGCACACACTGTCGTCATCCCCACTGGAGGGCGAGAAGATGAAAGGTCAAAAAGGTTTCATATCGACGGATAACTGGCCGTTTTCCGGGCTATTTCACACATTCGCGCGTTGGCAACTGTTGCATCAGGAGCGGCAGATGCTGGCGACCTTGAGCGATGACGCACTCAAGGACATCGGGCTCAATCGCGCCGACGTCGCGCAGGAAAGCCATCGGCATTTCTGGGAAGACCCGCTGCGAAAATAAGCCCGGATGCAGTAGGGTAGGGCGCGAGCCTCAATGGAGATCGCCATGCCCGCCGACCTGTGTATTTCACTCAAGCAAGCTCGACGCATGGCGCTGGCTGCCCAGGGGTTTTCCGGGCGCCAGGCGCCTGCACAGATAAAGGCCACGCACCTCAACCGCTTGATCGAGCGCCTGGGCGTTTTACAGATCGACTCGGTCAATGCGCTGGTGCGTTCCCACTACCTGCCCGTGTTTTCTCGCCTTGGTTCTTATTCCCCATCGATTCTTGAGCAGGCGGCCTGGAGCCTGGGGCGGCGGCGTTCTCTGTTTGAATACTGGGGGCATGAGGCGTCGCTGCTGCCCTTGGCGCTGTACCCGTTGATGGGTTGGCGTATGGAGCGCGCCCGGCAAGGGCAGGGGATCTATTCGCAGATGGCACGTTTTGGCCGTGAGCAGCAGGCGACGATTCAGCGCGTGTTGCGCACCGTCGAACAGCAGGGCGCCGTGGGGGCGGGTAGCTTGTCGACCCGCGAGGAGCGTGCCGGTCCCTGGTGGGATTGGAGTGATGAAAAGCACGCGCTGGAATGGCTGTTCGCCGCTGGCCTGGTCACGGTTGCCGGTCGTCGAGGGTTTGAGCGGCTTTATGATCTGCCCGAGCGTGTTATTCCCGCAGAGGTGCTCAGGGTCTCCATGAGTGAAGGTGAAGCGCAGCGTGGCTTGCTGTTGCACAGTGCGACTGCATTGGGTGTCGCCACCGAAAAAGACCTGCGCGATTATTTCCGCCTCGACCCCGCCGACAGCCGCAACCGCTTGGCCGAGCTGGTTGAGGATGGGCAACTGCTGGCGTGCCAGGTGCGGGGCTGGAAACAACCAGCGTATTGCCTGGCGGCGCCCAAACTGCCGCGCAACGTGCCGGCCAGTGCATTGTTGTCGCCGTTCGATTCGCTGATATGGGAGCGCAGCCGCACCGAGCGCTTGTTCGACTTTCGCTATCGCCTGGAGATCTACACTCCGCAAGAAAGACGCGTGTACGGCTATTACGTCCTGCCGTTTCTCCACAACGAACGCATTGCCGCACGCGTCGACCTGCGGGCCGAGCGTGCCCATGAGCGCCTGGCCGTGCATGCCGTGCACGAGGAAGAACCTGGGCTGGATGAGGAAGGTATGTTGGCGCTGGCCTTGAACCTACGAAAGATGGCCGACTGGCTAGGGCTGGAACAGATCCAGCTCAATTGCCAGCGGCCCAGTGCTGCCCGGTTGAGGGCTGCGATGCTGAACCGGGATGTCAGCCTTTAAGGCTCTATCGCGGGCAAGCCCGGCTCCCACATTTGAACGCGTTTTTCTGTGGGAGCCGGGCTTGCCCGCGATGGCGTCATCCCCGTCGATAAAACGTCAGCGCTTTACCTGTTTCAAGGTCTTGGCAATCAGGAACGCCAACTCCAGCGACTGATCGGCATTCATCCGTGGGTCGCAATGGGTGTGGTAGCGGTCTGACAGGCCATCTTCGGTGATCGGTCGTGCGCCGCCGATGCATTCGGTGACGTTCTGCCCGGTCATCTCGATATGGATCCCGCCGGCATAGCTGCCTTCTGCCTGGTGCACCTGGAAAAAATCCTTCACTTCGCCAAGGATCTGCGCAAAGTCGCGGGTCTTGTAGCCACTGCTGGCCTTGATGGTATTGCCGTGCATTGGGTCGCAACTCCACAGCACCTGCTTGCCCTCGCGCTGCACGGCACGGATCAGGTTGGGCAAATGGTCGCCGACCTTGCCTGCACCCATACGGGCAATGAGGTTGAGGCGGCCGGGGTCGTTATCCGGGTTGAGGATGTCGATCAGGCGGATCAGGTCCTCCGGGTTCATGCTCGGTCCGACTTTCACGCCGATCGGGTTGTTCACCCCGCGCAGGAACTCGACATGGGCGCCGTCCAATTGACGGGTACGGTCGCCGATCCACAGCATATGCGCCGAGCAGTCGTAGTAATCGTTGGTCAGGCTGTCGCGGCGCACGAAGGCTTGTTCATAGTTGAGCAGCAACGCTTCGTGGGCGGTGAAGAAGCTGGTTTCGCGCAATTGCGGCGAGCTGTCCATGCCACAGGCGCGCATGAAGGCCAGGGTTTCGTCGATGCGGTCGGCCAGTTGGCTGTACTTTTCGGCGAGGGCGGAGTTGGCGATGAAATCCAGGTTCCATTTGTGCACTTGGTGCAGGTCGGCAAAACCGCCCTGGGCAAAGGCGCGCAGCAGGTTGAGGGTGGCGGTGGACTGGTGGTAGGACTGCAACAGGCGGTCCGGGTCTGGCACGCGGCTTTTTTCGTCGAAGCCGATGCCGTTGACGATATCGCCACGGTAGGCGGGCAGGGTGATGCCGTCGATGGTTTCATCGTTGGCCGAACGTGGCTTGGCGAACTGGCCGGCCATGCGCCCGACTTTCACCACCGGGCAACCGGCGGCGAAGGTCATGACAATGGCCATCTGCAGCAGCACCTTGAAGGTGTCGCGGATCTTCGCGGCGGAAAACTCGGCGAAGCTCTCGGCGCAATCGCCACCTTGCAGCAGGAAGGCACGACCCTGGGTCACTTCGGCAAACTGACGGCGCAATTCGCGGGCTTCGCCGGCAAACACCAGGGGCGGGTAGCTCGCCAGGCTCTGCTCCACTTGCTCCAAGTGCGCGGCGTCCGGGTATCGGGGTTGCTGCTGGATCGGCAGGGCTCGCCAGCTATCGGGACTCCAGGGGTGGCTCATCATGAACTCGTTTGCAGGTGGATGTTAGGGCGTCAATGTTAGCAGCAATTAGTGCGTGACCTGTGGTTGCCGCTTGGCCGACAATCGCGCCTTTGTCGTGCGGTAAACCCTTTAGGAGTAGTGATGAGCGAGGAGCGTGTCGAGCGCCTGCTGGCCGAAGTCCATGATGAATTCGGCATGATCCGTGTGCTTGAAGTGGCTGATTACCGCTTTCTCGAATTTGGCGACGCCATCGAGCAAAGCTGTGTGTTCACTGCTGACCCGAGCTGGCTGGAGTACGACTACACCCGCGCGATGCTGATCGGCGCGTTGTGCCATGAACAGCCGGAAAGTGCGTTGTTCCTCGGCCTGGGCGCGGGCACGTTGACCCAGGCATGCCTCAAGTTCCTGGCGCTGGAGGATGTCGAAGCCATTGAGCTGCGCCCCGATGTGCCGCGCCTGGCGATTGAATATCTGGGGCTGGATGACGATCCGCGCTTGTACATCCGCATTGGTGACGCGCTGCAATTGCTCGACAGTGCTGAATCGGCCGATTTGATTTTCGTCGACCTCTACACCGATGTCGGCCCGGGCGTGGGGCATCTGGCCTGGACCTTCCTGGAAAACTGTCAGAAGAAACTCAACCCGGGCGGCTGGCTGGTGATCAACCAGTGGGCCACCGATGACGGCAAGCCGCTGGGGGCGGCGTTGCTGCGTGGGTTGTACCACCGGCATTACTGGGAGCTGCCGGTGAAGGAGGGCAATGTGATTCTATTGGTGCCTTCGGAGCTGGATCAGGTGCTGGACCTGGATGCGCTGTCAGCCCGAGCCGAAGCCTTGGCGCCGCGATTGGGGTATTCGTTGCAGCCGTTGATCAAGGCGATTCGGCCAGCAACTTAGTTGTCAGTTCGGACGCTTTCGCGGGCAAGCCCACAGTCGAATTGCACTCTGTGTTGAAATGCAATCCCCTGTGGGAGCGGGCTTGCCCGCGAAGAGGCCCTCACTGGCGACGGCTAACTCAGTTTGTTCAAATCCCCTTGAACACCCCGGGCCGCTTCTCGACCATCGCCCGAACACCCTCCTTGGCGTCCTCACTGTTGAGCAGTTTATCCACCATGGGCGGCAGCGCGGCGGCTGCGACGGCCTCACCCTCCATGCGCGCCAGGCGTGCCGACATCAACGTTGCCTGCACACCCAGCGGCGCCTGGCGGGCAATGCGGTTGGCCAATTCAATGGCACGTGGCAACAGGTCTTCACTGGCCATCACTTCCTGCACCAACCCCAGGCGCAGGGCCTCATGGGCGTCGAATTCGTCGCCGGTGAGCAGCCAACGCATCGCATTGCCCCAGCCGGCAATCTGATGAAAGCGCAATGTCGCGCCGCCAAACGGAAAGATGCCGCGTTGCACCTCCATCTGGGCGAAGCGGGTATTGCTGGCGCAGAGGTTGATATCCGCCGCCAGCATCAACTCGATACCAATGGTCAGGCAGTAACCTTGGGCGGCGACGATCACCGGCTTGCTCACGCGCGGGCCGGCAAACACCCCCCACGGGTCGCACCCTCCCAGCGGCGGTTGCCAGCCGCCGGCCATTACGCCGCTGACATTGGCCAGGTCCAGTCCTGCGGTGAAGTGATCGCCATGGGCAAACACCACGGCCACCCGTGCGTCATCGTTTCGATCAAATTCGCCATAGGCCAGGCTCAGTTCATTGAGCAAATCCAGGTCAAAGGCGTTGCGCTTGGCCACGCGGTCCAGGCCTAGCAATAGAACATGGCCCTCAAGTGCGCGGCTGACACGGCTACTGCTGGCTTGATTCATCGGTTGTGCCCTCGGGGCGCAGGTGAGGTTTCAGACCAAAGGGTCTCAATGGGTGGGTGAACCGTTTAAGCTCGATGACCAACAGGGCCGGGCCTTTGAAAAATAGACTCTGGCGCACGGATCTGCAAAGCGCGTGACCCAGTGCGGTTTATCGGCGCCTGGCGATAAAAAAAGCTCCCTTTTTCAGCTATTTCCGGTATAGTGCGCGCCGGCCTTTAACCGGGCCGCGTTTAGGTAGCGCAATTCCCCGAAGTCAGCTTCGGCTGCACGTCCGCACAGCGGACTCTTCCTTGACGAATCTTTTTCATTCATTCGTTTTCGCAAATCCCCGCCGACAAAGCAGCCAGGGCGACTCTTGAGTCTCAACACGGCATGCGCAGCTTTGGAGCATGGGTCTTTGCGGATGCACTTAGAGGCAGACCCATGACCCAGGAAACCGGCGGCTTCGCCGCTTTTAATCTTAACCCGAATATTCTTGCAGCCGTCGCAGCGACCGGCTACGAAGAACCTTCGGCGATTCAGCAGCAATCGATCCCGATCATCATGGCCGGTAAGGACATGATTGGCCAGGCGCAAACTGGTACCGGTAAAACCGCCGCGTTCGCCCTGCCTATTCTGCATTGCATCGATCCTGCCAAGCGCGAGCCGCAAGCCCTGATCCTGGCGCCAACCCGTGAGTTGGCGCTGCAAGTAGCAACCGCCTTTGAAACCTACGCCAAGCAAATGCCGGGTGTAACTGTTGTGGCCGTTTACGGCGGCGCCCCTATGGGCCCACAACTCAAGGCAATCCGTAATGGCGCACAGATCGTTGTCGCCACTCCGGGCCGTCTGTGCGACCACCTGCGTCGTGACGAAAAAGTCCTGTCGACCGTGAACCACCTGGTTCTGGACGAAGCTGACGAAATGTTGAAGCTGGGCTTCATGGATGACCTGGAAGTCATCTTCAAGGCGCTGCCAGCGACCCGTCAGACCGTACTGTTCTCGGCTACCCTGCCGCAGTCCATCCGTGCCATTGCCGAACGCCATCTGCGCGATCCGGAGCACGTGAAGATCCAGACCAAGACCCAGACCGTTACCGCGATCGAACAGGCTCACCTGTTGGTTCACGCTGACCAGAAGACCTCGGCTGTATTGAGCCTGCTGGAAGTCGAAGACTTCGACGCCCTGATCATGTTCGTGCGCACCAAGCAAGCGACCCTGGACCTGGCCAGCGCCCTGGAAGCCAAAGGCTACAAAGCCGCTGCGCTGAACGGTGACATTGCCCAGAACCAGCGTGAGCGCGTGATCGACTCCCTCAAGGATGGCCGTCTGGACATCGTTGTGGCGACCGACGTTGCTGCCCGTGGCCTCGACGTTCCACGTATCACCCACGTGTTCAACGTTGACATGCCTTACGATCCAGAGTCCTACGTTCACCGTATCGGCCGTACTGGCCGTGCCGGTCGCGAAGGTCGTGCGTTGCTGCTGGTGACTCCACGTGAGCGCCGCATGCTGCAAGTGATCGAGCGTGTTACCGGCCAGAAAGTTGCCGAAGTCCGCCTGCCGGATGCCCAGGCCGTTCTCGATGCGCGCATCAAGAAACTGACCAACAGCCTGGCGCCACTGGTGGCTGACGCTGAATCGACCCACGGCGACCTGCTGGACCGCCTGACCGCCGATATCGGTTGCACCCCGCGTGCCCTGGCTGCAGCCCTGCTGCGCAAAGCTACCAATGGTCAGGCCCTGACCTTGGCAGCCATCGAAAAAGAACGTCCACTGGTTCCGAACAGCGCGCCACGCGGTGATCGTCCAGAGCGTTCCGGTGACCGTCCAGACCGTGGTGACCGTGAGCGTCGTGCTCCAGTGCCATTGGCTGAAGGCCGTGCTCGTTGCCGTACCGCGCTGGGTGCGCGTGATGGTATCGCTGCCAAGAACCTGCTGGGCGCTATCCTCAACGAGGGTGGCCTGGCACGTGAAGCCATCGGTCGCATCCAGGTGCGTGACAGCTTCTCCCTGGTGGAGTTGCCGGAAGACGGCCTGGAAAAACTGCTGGCCAAGCTGAAAGACACTCGCGTTGCCGGTAAGCAGCTCAAGCTGCGTCGCTACCGCGAAGATTGATCCGCCCTTGGGCTGATTGATCGCACATAAAAAATCCCCGACTGGTTCGGGGATTTTTTTTCGCCTCATGTTTTAGGCTCCGACGCGATCAACTGTGAGAGCAGGCAAGCCAGCTCCCACAGGTATAACGGTTTCAGCCAAAGCGATAGATATCCATGCCCAAGGCACCCAGTGTGAAGCCTTGGTGCGCCACGCTGAAATCTGCGCCCGCACCCCGCGCAAAGTACAGCGGCAGCAAATGTTCATCGCTGGGATGGCTGCGCACGGCATGTGGCGCCTGGCGGCGATAGTCATGCAAGGCGGCGTCGTCATTGGCCGCGAGTCTGTCGACCACCCAGTCACGAAATTCCCGGGCCCACGATGAGATCGTCTCCGGCCCGGCGCGCCAATCCAGTTCGCCCAGGTTGTGGGTGATGCTGCCGGAGCCGATCAGCAGCACACCCTGTTCGCGCAGGCTCGCGAGTGCATGCCCGACTCGAGTCTGCAAAGCCGGGCCCAGGCGGCTGGGCAAGGACACTTGTACCACCGGGATGTCCGCTGCCGGGTACATCAGCGACAGCGGGACCCAGGTGCCGTGGTCGAAGGGGCGTTGCTCGTCAATACGTGCAGCCAGGCCGTCGGCGTGCAGCAGTTCGACGATCTCACTGGCCAACTGCGGGTCACCCGGCGCGGGGTATTGCACCGCAAACAGCTCGCGCGGAAAGCCACCGAAGTCGTGCCAGGTTTCGGGGGCAGCACTGCCGCTGACCAGCAGGTCCGGGCTTTCCCAATGCGCCGACACCACCACAATGGCTTTGGGCCGTGGCAGTTCGGCAGCCAGGCGCTGCAGCGCAGGACCGCTGGCACCGGGTTGCAAGGCCAGCATGGGCGAGCCGTGGGAGATAAACAGGCTGGGGAGCATGAGCAGGGTCCTGAGGGTTAAGATGGAGTCATCTTCAATCAGATCATCGATCTAAATCTAATATAAGTTTTAGCGCCTTTTGATCGAATTTTCGGAGTGATTCATGCAGCCTGAATTTTGGCAGGACCGCTGGGCGAGCAATCAGATCGGCTTCCATCAGCGCGAGGTCAATCCCTATTTGCAACGGCACTGGCCCGTGCTGGGGTTGCCCGAGGGGGCAAAGGTGCTGGTACCGTTGTGTGGCAAAAGCCTGGACTTGGTATGGCTCAAGAGCCAGGGGTACCCGGTAATGGGCGTGGAGCTGTCGGAGCAGGCGGTTGAGGCGTTCTTCAGCGAGCAGGAGCTTGTGCCGCACGTCAGTCAGCAGGGCGCCTTCAAGGTCTACCAGGCCAGCATGATCGAGCTGTGGTGTGGCGATTTCTTTAGCCTCGATGCCGGGGCGCTGGCCGGTTGCAGCGCCGTTTATGACCGCGCAGCGTTGATAGCATTGCCGCCACTGATGCGCGCGCAATACGCAGAGCATCTGAATGCCTTGCTGCCCTCAGGCTGCCAGGGTTTGCTGATTACCCTCGATTACGACCAAGGGCAGAAGGCCGGCCCACCCTTTGCTGTCACGGACGAGGAAGTGCAGGTGCTATTTGCACTGCATTGGGCGTTGGAGCGGCTGGAGGAGCGGGACATCCTGAGGGAGAGCGGAAAGTTCCTGCAGGACGGTGTTACTCGCCTTGAAGAGCGTGCTTATCGGCTGACCAGGCGCTAAAAGGGTTTTTCCTTTTGTAGGAGCGAGGGGGACGCCTAGTTCTTGCTCGCGAAAGACGTCAACGATAACGCGTGCTTGCTAAATGAACGCGGCGCCTGCGAGTTTTTCGCGAGCAAGCTCGCTCCTACAGAGAGCGGTGAAATCAGCAGGCACAAAAAAGGGGCGATCAGATCGCCCCCTTGTTGAGTCATCCGGCTATCAGCCCCGGCGACGCAGTGCGTCAATCCGCTCTTCCAGCGGCGGGTGGCTCATGAACAGGCGAGCCAGGCCCTGCTTGATGCCGCCGTTGATGCCGAAGGCGGTCAGGCTGTCGGGCATATGCACCGGCAGGCCCTGTTCGGAGCGCAAGCGTTGCAGCGCGCCGATCATTGCGCTGGTGCCCGCCAGGCGTGCGCCGGCTTCATCTGCGCGGAACTCGCGTTTGCGAGAGAACCACATCACGATGGCGCTGGCCAGGAAACCCAGGACCAGCTCGGCGAAAATGGTCGCCACGAAGTAGGCAATACCACGGCCTTCTTCGTTCTTGAAGATGACCTTGTCGACGAAGTTGCCGATGATCCGCGCAAAGAACATCACGAAGGTGTTCACCACGCCCTGTACCAGCGCCAGGGTGACCATGTCACCGTTGGCCACGTGCCCGATCTCGTGGGCCAGCACCGCCTTGACTTCGTCGGGCGAAAACCGCTCCAGCAGGCCCTGGCTCACGGCCACCAGCGCGTCGTTCTTGTTCCAGCCGGTCGCAAAGGCGTTGGCCTCATAAGCCGGGAAAATCCCGACTTCGGGCATTTTGATGCCTGCTTCTTGAGACAACTGCTCCACGGTTTGCATCAGCCATTGTTCATGGCGAGTGCGTGGTTGCGTGATGATCTGGGTGCTGGTGCTCATCTTTGCCATCCACTTGGAGATGAACAGCGAGAACAGCGAACCGGCAAAACCAAAGACTGCACAGAAAATCAGCAGCTGATTGAGGTTCAGATCAACCCCATTGGCCGCCATGAACCCGTTGAAGCCAAAAAGGCTCAGGGTGACGCTGGCAATCAGTACGACTGCCAGGTTAGTGGCCAAGAACAGCAGGATGCGCATCATGGTTGTAGAATTCTCCTCATGCTTAATATGTCGCTCACTGCGGGGTATATAAGGTGCGGCATGGGGTGATTCAACCGGGGGACTATTTCAAACTGTGTCCTACACCGTTGGCGTAGGGCCTTGAAGGGATTTTCCGACCTGTATTGTCAGCCTTGCTCGACCCGATGCTACCCTGTCGCCCCGTGATTATAGGGGGCACGTCATAGGCAGGGGCCAAATGAAGTACAACCGCAAGTAAGTGACACAGAAGTGTTGCTAGATAATCGCTGTACGACCCTTTGTGAGTCGTACAGCGTCAATTGCCTTACTGGCGATAGGACTTCAGGAAGTTACCGATGCGACCAATCGCCATCTCCAGGTCATCCACACGTGGCAATGTCACCACGCGGAAGTGATCCGGCCATGGCCAGTTGAAGGCGGTACCTTGCACGACCAGCAGTTTTTCTGACAGCAGCAGGTCGAGCACGAACTTCTCGTCGTTGAGGATCGGGCAGACTTTCGGGTCGATCCGCGGGAACGCGTAAAGCGCGCCCATGGGCTTCACACAGCTCACGCCGGGGATGGCGTTGAGCAGCTCCCAAGTGCGGTTACGTTGCTCCAGCAGGCGACCTTGGGGCAGGATCAGGTCGTTGATGCTCTGGTAGCCGCCGAGGGCGGTCTGGATCGCGTGCTGGCTCGGTACGTTGGCGCACAGGCGCATGTTGGCCAGCATGTCGATGCCTTCGATGTAGCTTTGCGCATTGTGCTTGGGGCCGGAGATGGCGATCCAGCCGGAGCGGAAACCCGCCACGCGGTAGGACTTGGACAGGCCATTGAAGGTCAGGCACAGCAGGTCCGGGGCCAGGGAGGCGGTGCAGATATGCACGGCGTCATCGTAGAGGATCTTGTCGTAGATCTCGTCGGAGAACACCACCAGGTTGTGCTGACGCGCCAGTTCCAGCATGCCCAGCAATACTTCCCTGGAGTACACGGCGCCAGTGGGGTTGTTCGGGTTGATGATCACCAGGGCCTTGGTGTTGGGCGTGATCTTGGCCTTGATGTCGGCCAGGTCCGGGAACCAGTCGGCGCCCTCATCACACAGGTAATGCACCGGGTGGCCGCCCGCCAAGGTCACGGCGGCGGTCCACAGCGGGTAATCCGGGGCTGGCACCAGGACTTCATCGCCATTGTTGAGCAACGCCTGCATGGACATCACGATCAGCTCGGACACGCCGTTGCCCAGGTAGATGTCCTCGATGCCGACGCCTTCGACCTGCTTCTGCTGGTAGTACTGCATCACCGCCTTGCACGCGCTGAACAGGCCCTTGGAGTCGCTGTAACCCTGGGCGGTCGGCAGGTTGCGGATCACATCCTGAAGGATTTCGTCCGGCGCTTCGAACCCAAACGGCGCCGGGTTGCCAATGTTCAGCTTGAGGATGCGATGGCCTTCCTCTTCCAGGCGTTTGGCGTGCTTGAGCACCGGGCCGCGAATGTCATAGCAGACGTTGGCGAGCTTGTTCGATTTGCTGACCTGCATGGCGATGTGATCCTGAAAATGAACGATCCCGACGGCGTAGGCACTACCGTAGGGTGAAGCCTGCACGGCCCGCACCCATAAATACGTTTGAATGCCGATGGCGCGGGTGCCAGACTGGCGTTTTGAAGAGGCGCAATCATACGTGCCGCCTGATCCATGGAAAAGACACAGATCAGGGTTTTTCAGTTGCCGAGGTGTACCGATGGATAAGTTGCAGAAAACTGTAGATGAATGGAAGGCGATGCTCGATCCGGAGCAGTACAACGTGTGCCGTCTCAAGGGTACCGAGCGACCGTTCAGCGGCAAGTACAACGCCACCAAGACCGACGGCGTCTACCACTGCATCTGCTGCAACGAGCCGCTGTTCGATTCCAAGGCGAAGTTTGATTCCGGCTGTGGCTGGCCCAGCTTCTATGAGCCGATCGCCGACAGCGCGATGGTCGAGATCCGCGATGTCAGCCACGGCATGATTCGCACCGAAGTCACCTGCGCCAAGTGTGATGCACACTTGGGGCATGTGTTCCCGGACGGCCCACCGCCGACGGGCCTGCGCTACTGCATCAATTCGGTATGCCTGGAGCTGGTGCCGCGCTAGGCTTGCATGGTCCCTGTAGGGGCGAGCAAGCTCGCTCCTACAAATAAGGCTCTTCTTTCCCTGACTTGAGGCATTGCCATGAGCGACTCCCTGCTGAGCATCCCTTGCACCACCATCAAGGGTGAGCAAAAGACCTTGGCCGACTTTGCCGGCAAGGCCATTCTGGTGGTCAACACCGCGAGCAAATGCGGCTTCACACCGCAGTACAAGGGCCTCGAGCAACTTTGGCAGCAATACAAGGACCAGGGCCTGGTGGTGCTCGGCTTTCCCTGCAACCAGTTCGGCAAGCAGGAACCCGGCAATGAAGGCGCGATATCCGAGTTCTGCGAGCTGAACTTCGGCGTCAGTTTTCCGCTGTTCAAGAAAATCGACGTCAATGGCAGCGATGCCCACCCGTTGTTTGTGCAGTTGAAAAAACAGGCCCCGGGGCTGCTGGGTTCCAAGAACATCAAGTGGAACTTCACCAAGTTTCTCATTGGCCGTGATGGCAAGCAGGTCAAGCGTTTTGCGCCAACCACCAAGCCCCAGGACTTGACCCAGGAGATCGAAGCCCTGCTCAAATGACCGCAATATTGCGGGTACCCATCAGAGGCTGGTTGTCTTCGGTACCCACAGTTCCAGTAAGGCGTTGAGTTCTTCACGGCGAAACGGCTTGGCCAGGTAATCGTTCATTCCAGCGGCCCGGCAACGCTCGCGTTCTTCGGCCATCGCGTTGGCGGTCAAGGCAACAATGGGCAAGTCCGGCCAACGCCCGCTCCGGCGAATTTGTCGGCTGGCCTCATAGCCATCCATCACAGGCATGTTGCAGTCCATCAACACCAAGTCGAAGCGCTGGTCCTCCAGAAGCTTGAGGGCTTCGCCGCCATGGGCCGCGACGATCACCTCACACCCGAGCTTGCTGAGCATGCCCTTGGCCACCAGTTGATTGACCGCGTTGTCCTCCACCAGCAGGATGCGCGCGCGGTGCGCAAGCGGTGCGGTTTCTATCTGGACCGGGTCGAGCACCAGTTGCGCGCCGCTGCGCAGGTTGCGTTGCAGGATCTGGTACAGCGCGTTGCGGCTCAATGGGCGCGCTTGTTGCTGCAGCGGCGCCAGGGCCGTGACTTCTTCGCTGGGCAAAAAGTTACCATAGGCGGTAACCAGCAGAATCGGCGCGCTGATGCCCGGGCGCAAGCGGAACAAGCATTCAGGGCAGTCGGTGATCAACAGGTCGGGCGCCAGCCCGCTCAAATCATCGTCCTGGGAATAGCAGCGCGGTGTCAGCCCCCAAGAGGGCAATAGCGTGGTGAGCAGCTCCGTCAGCCCGCCGCCGGCGTTGGTGATGGCGATCACCTCGCCCGTGAGCGGTGCATAGCGCATGGCAGGCAAATGCGCGGGCAGTGGGAGGTCGGCGCAGAACTGGCTGCCAAAGCCCACCTCCGAGCTGATACTCAAGCGGCCTTGCATGGCTTCGCACAGGTTATGAGTCAACGCCAGGCCCAATCCCGTCCCGCCAAACTGGCGGGTAATGCCAGCGCCGGCCTGGGTGAACGGCTGGAAGATTTTCACCTGGGCTTCCTGGGCGATGCCAATGCCGGTATCGCACACTTCAATGCTGACCCGGCCTTCTAGGGCGCGCAGACGCACATCGACGCGGCCAAAGCGGGTGAACTTCAAGGCGTTGGAGAGCAAGTTGCTGACGATCTGCCGCACACGGGTAGGGTCGCCGACCACCTGGGCGGGAAATTGCGGGTCGATCAGGCAGGTCAGCTCCACGCTCGGAGCGGCATTTTGCGAGAGCAGGTTGGCGGTATCTTCCACCAATGAGCCCAGGTCGAACGGGATATGCTCCAGTTCCAGCTGGCCGGCGTCGAACTTGGACAGGTCAAGAATATCGTTGAGCAACTCCACCAGCACTTTGCCTGAGTCATGGGCAATGGACAGTTGCTGGCGCTGTTCGGCGGTCAGCGGGCTATCCAGTGAGAGGGCAATCATGCCCAGCAACCCATTGAGCGGCGTACGAATTTCATGGCTCATATTGGCCAGGAATGCTGCCCGTGCCTGAGCCATGCCCAGCGCAGTCATTTTCGCCGCCTCCAGCTCATCGTTGGACTGGCTCAAGCGTTGGTTGCTGGCCTTGAGTTCGAGGGTGCGCGCAGAAACGATATTTTCCAGTTGCCCCAAATACTCCGTGAGGCGATCTTCGGCATGGCGCCGTTGCTGGATCTCGGTTTCCATGTTTTCGAATTGTTGGTTGGCGACGCTGACCAGCACGCCGATTTCATCGTGTTCATGCCCCGGTGGGCAATCCAGGCGCGCCTGTTTGCGTGTGCTCAGCTCGCGGATAATGCGCACCAGCGGTTGGGTGAGCATTACGTAGAACAGGCCGAGCAAAATCCCGGTGAGCAGCAGGCTGCGGGCGAAGCCGTTGAGCAGAGTGATCTCGGCGCGATGCAGGAAACGGCTGCCAAAGGCATAAGTATCGACGTCCAGGCGTAGCACACCAAGGGAGTCGTTGGGCATATGGCTGAGAAACAGTCGGTCTTCGAATTGGCGATTGGCACCAAACAGAAAATCGCTGACCGGCCGATAGTTGCTTTCCTTGCGCGGACGGTTGACGTCGGCCAGCACCACGCCATTGTTGTCGATCAACTGCGCGCGGATGATGGCGGGGGAGTGCAGCAGGCCCAAGGTCAGTTCCTGGGCGAGTTCGGCATCGATGTTGTAGGCGATTCTTGACGCCGGGTTATGGCTGATTTCAATCAGTGAGCGTATTTCACGGTTGATGGATGCGTCTTCACTGGCATAATCAATGCCGATTTGGATCAGACTGAGCAGGGTTCCCAAGACGAAACCGACCAGCACAGTCAATCTGGCTTGTTTATAAGACAAGCGGTGGGCGAACTTGATATCCATCGAGTGTTGAACCACTTAGCGTTTCCCTTCGCCCGGCAAGCATAGCTGAACATCCACAAGCTTTGGCTCGCCCGGCATGAATCGTTTGTTTGATGCAGCCCTACAGTTTGCCGCAGGGTTGCCAATACGCCATCTTTTGCAAGAAGTTGCCAGAGGAATAGCTGTGGATTCTCGATTGAATGCCTTTCTTGAGCGCGCCGATGCGGTGCTGGCTCGCCTGGAACCGTTGTTACCCGCCCCACGCCAGGCGATCGACTGGCACCAATGCCTGGCCGCCCGCTGGCAGCGCGAAGGTCGCAATGGCTTCCTGTTACCGTTGGAAGTGAGCCTGGACATGCGCCTGTCGGACCTGATCGGTGTCGACAAACAACGTGAACAACTGGCGCGCAACACCCAACAGTTCCTTGATGGGTTACCCGCCAACCACGCCCTGTTATGGGGTTCGCGTGGCACCGGCAAGTCTTCCATGGTCCGGGCCTTGCTCGCCCAGCACGCCAACGCCGGCCTGCGTCTTATCGAGATCGAGCGTGACCACCTGGCTGACCTGCCGCGGGTGGTCGAGCAACTGGTCAAGCTACCACAACGCTTCATTTTGTTTTGCGATGACCTATCGTTCGAGGCCGGCGAAGGTGACTATCGCGTGCTCAAGAGCGTGCTGGATGGTTCCCTGGAACAGGCGCCGGAAAACGTGCTGCTGTACGCCACGTCCAACCGTCGCCACCTTGTGCCGGAAAACCAGAGCGACAATGACAACTGGAAACGCGTGGACGGCGAATTGCACCCGAGCGAGGCGGTTGAAGACAAGATTGCCTTGTCGGATCGTTTTGGCTTGTGGTTGTCGTTCTACCCCTTTACCCAGGAGCATTTCCTGGATGTGGTGGAACACTGGATCGGTGAGTTGGCCAGCAAGGCCGGCTTGCAGTGGCAACGCGATGAGCAGCTTGACGTTCTCGCGGTGCGTTGGGCCACTGGGCGCGGCAACCGTAATGGCCGGTGCGCCTATCAATTCGCCCGTTACTGGGTGGGTCTTAAATTGCTGGAACGTCAACCATGATCGATTTACAACAGGCCGGCAGCGGCCTTGATGGCTATGCCATGCTCTGCGCGCAACTGGAGTCATTGCTGGCTGATGAGCGCGATTTTATTGCCAACAGTGCGCAGTTTTCCGCGTTCCTGTTCAACCAGTTGGATGACTTGAACTGGGCTGGCTTTTATCTCAATCGTAACGAAGAGCTGGTGCTTGGGCCCTTTCAGGGGCAGATCGCCTGTGTGCGCATTCCGTTTGGTCGCGGCGTGTGTGGTGCGGCTGCGGCCTCACGGAAAACCCAGCGCGTGGAGGACGTGCACGCGTTCCCAGGCCATATCGCCTGCGACAGCGCTTCGAACAGTGAATTGGTGGTGCCATTGGTCAAGGACGGCCAACTGATTGGTGTCCTTGACCTCGACAGCCCATTGCTGGGCCGCTTTACCCCTCATGACCAGGAGGGGATTGAGCGGCTGGCGGAGATTTTCCTGCAGTTGACCGACTGCTGAAGCGGTGGGTACTTATGCTGGTCGCGGTAGGAGCGCATTTGCTCGCTCCCGCCACGACGGGCCCTGGTGCTATGGGGCTTGCAGTTCATCGAGTTGAACCCGCAGCATCTTCTCCAATTCCAGCATGAGCTGTTCCAGGGCCCTGATGCCGCTTTCGATCACGGCCCACTCCTCATTGCGAGAACAGGTTTGCTCCAAGGCTTCGCATTGCCCCGCCAACGAATGGGCTTGAACGATGCGGGCGGCACCCTTGATCTTGTGGGCTTGCTCAATGATGTCCGAGGGGGGCGCGTGTCGATCCCGCAGTTCGATAAGGACCTTGCGGTCGTGAAGGCTGCTGCTCAGCAGCTCCTCCAGCAAGCGTCGACTCAACTGTGGATCACCGCCGGTCAGCGCTTCCAAGCATTCGAGGTCCAGCCGTTGGGGCACGGTTTCAGGGGCGATATGTGCCAGTTGGCGCTCTAATACGGTAAGGCTGATGGGTTTGAACAGGCAGTCATCCATGCCGGCTTGCACGCACCGTTGCCTTTCCTCCGGCTGGGCGTTGGCGGTAAAACCCAGTACCACGCAGGGCACCAATTGTTCGCGTTGCTCATATTCACGGATTGAACGACTCAGTTCGTAGCCATTCATGATGGGCATGTTGCAGTCGGCAATTACCAGGTCGAAATGCTCTTTACGCCAGGCCTGGAACCCTGCGGCTCCGTGCTCGGCAGCGATGAATTTATGCCCCAGGTAGCCCAATTGCTGGCACATCAGCAGGCGATTCGCCGGATGGTCGTCTACCACCAGTACGTTAAGCACCCGTGCGGTGGCCGGCGTTGGCGGCGTGTGTTCACCCACCGCCTGGATCGCTTGCAGGCGAGGCATGCTCAGGTTGACGTGCACCTGGGTGCCGACCATGGGCACGCTGCTCAGGCTCAATTGGCCGCCCATCATCGCGCACAGGCTGCGGCAGATCACCAGACCCAGGCCCGCGCCACTGCGCGCCAGTTGCCCTGAGTTGTCCGCCTGGGCAAAGGGTTCGAACAGGCGTTGTTGGTCATCCCGGCTGATGCCGATGCCGGTGTCTTCCACCACCAGTTTCAGCTCGATCTGCTCCGGGGCCTGGGTAGGCTGCAGCTCGACCTTGATCTTGACCTGCCCTTGTTCGGTGAACTTGATCGCGTTGCTCACAAGGTTCGATAGCACCTGCTTGAAGCGCAGCGGGTCTATCAGCACCTCGATATCGTTCAGGTCGGGTTTGAACTCCAGCAGCAGGCTGAGGGTTTTCTGCCGTGCGAGACCGTCGAAGACGCGCACCACTGATTCAATTACCTCCCGCAGGTTGACGCGCTCCGGCGCCAGGCTGAGGCGGCCGGACTCGATACGCGCGATGTCGAGAATGTCACCGATCAGCTCCAGCAGGTCTCTGGCCGAGTTGTACGCCACCTCGATCGCCGGACGGTCAAGGTGTCCTTGGTCGGCGCGCTTGAGCGTCAGTTCGAGCATGCCGATCACAGCGTTCATCGGGGTACGAATCTCGTGGCTCATGGTAGCCAGGAACGTGCTCTTGGCGCGGTTGGCTTCGTCGGCGCGCTCCTTGGCAGCGCGTAGTTCATCGAATAGCTGGCGTCGGTCACTGATATCGATCCAGCCACCGATGATGCCCTGGACTTCACCCGTAGAGTCGCGGTAGGGAAGGATCCAGTGATAGATGGTCAGTTTCTTGTCGTGGATATGCAGGCTGCGATCGAGGATCAGCGGATTACCCTCGGCCACCACACGCAGATAGTCAGCATGATACTGGGCTGCCTCCGACGCCAGCGCCATGGTCATCTGGGTCACGCTTTTGCCGATCACCTCTTCGCGCTTGACGTCGAACACCTGCAGGTAGCTGTCGTTACAGGTCTGCAACAACCCATTGCGGTCGCGCACGTAGATCGGATGGGGCGTCTCATTGACCAGTGCACGCATGAACTCGAACTGATCGTTGAGGGCACGTTCGGCCATTTTTCGATGCTTGATCTGGCGACGCATGTAGGCGTTCCAGGCTAGGGATATCAACAGCAACAGCCCGGTGCCGATGATGATTCGCGCGATCAGTTGATGGTAATTACGCCAGTAGCTGTCCGATGCGGCGGTGTAGCCACGCCAGCGACTGTTGATTACGCCCATTTCATCCGGGGCAATGCTGAGCAGCGCCTTGTCGAGTATCGAGCTCAATTCCGTGGCTTGGCGCGAGGTAGCAAGAGAGAAGGTCGCCGGGGTCGTGCCGATGCTGGCGCTTATTTGCAATTTATCCTGGAAGACCTGGGATGACAGGAAATAGTTGGCGATCACCAAGGTATTCACTGCCCCATCCACTTGTCCCTGTGCTAGCAGCTCCGATGCTCTGAACGTATCACTGGTTTCCACCAGTTGAACCTGCGGGAAGTCTTTGCTCAAGGTCGCGGCCAGTGGGTTGCCTCGGGTGATTGCCAGACGCTTTCCTGCCATTTGCTCCATGTTCGAGGGGGCACCTTGCTCTCTGCGTGTCAACAATACATAGGAGTTTTCCAGATAGGGGCGGCTGAAATTAAGCTGCGAATCTCGTTCGTTGCTGGGCACGATGGCACCGATCATATCGACTTTCTGGGTCGCGACCTGGTCGATCATCGCGCTGACATCGCGCCCGCGCTGCACCGAAAAACGCAGGCCGGTGCGCAAGCGAATCAACTCCAGCAAGTCGGCGGTGATGCCGCGAAAGTTACCGTCTGCATCGAAGAACGTCAGGGGCGCGAAAGTTTCGTTGACGACCACGGTGACCACCGGATGCTCTTTGAGCCAGCGCTCTTCGCGCTGGGTCAGTTGCAGCTTCTTGTCGGTCAGCAGGATGTCGCTGCCGGCGCTCCAGCGCTTGGCAATACTGTCCCTTTCGTTGATGGGCACTGAGGCCAGGGCTGAATCGACAATGCTGAGGAGCATCCGGTTGTCCTGGCGCGTGGCAAAACTGAAACCATAAGCTTCATGTTTGCCGAAGTTGGCCATGCGAATGTTCTTGAGATAGCCCTTGTTGATCATGTAATGGGTGGAAATGGTGTCACCGAGAAACACATCCGCCTGGTCGAAGGCCACTGCATTCAAGGCATTCTGATAGGACGGGTAGGCGCGGATGCTCGCCTTGGGGTACAGCTTCTCCACCTCATTGAGCGGCAGGTAGTGATAGACAAGGCTCAGGCGCAGCCCATCGAGGCCTTCGCTGAGGCTGCGGGTTTCTCCCTCGCGCGTGACCAGCACCGGCTGGTCCACGGCATAAGGTTCGGAGAGGATAAGATTTGGCGTCGCAGCTTCAAACCCGTTTGAGGAGCCCAGCAGGTCAATTTCCCCGTCTTCCAGGGCGCGAATGGCCGCCGCTCGGGAGGGGTAGCGCATCACATTGATTGGCAGGGAGAGTGCCTTGGCCAGTAATCCTGCGTAGTCGGCGGTAAGGCCTTCGTAGTCATGGCCGCTGGAAGTGAGGTCGAAGGGCGGGTAATCAGGTGTGGATGTCCCCAGCGTGAGTTCACGTTTGTTCTGCAGCCACTGGCGCTGGGCCTTGTCAAAATGAGTGTCCAGTTGAACAGCTCCCGCACGACTCAAGAGGGTGAAACGTTCCGGGCTGGTTTGGTGCTCCGCCAGCACGGTAGTGCTGAAGTACAAACCGGCACTTAATATAATCAGATAGTCCTTTATACGCCTGGGCATCCGCTTTCTCACACTAGCGCGTTTCGTTTTGCCATCTCGATGAGTTCTACCAAGGATTTGGCTTTGAGTTTCTGCATGAGTCTCTTTTTATAAGTACTGACCGTCTTGTTGCTTAAAAACATACCTTTGGCAATTTCCTTGTTAGTGCGACCTTGCGCAAAAAGTTGCAGGACCATCAACTCTCGGTCATTAACTGACTTGAACAGTTCCAGCTCCTGGACATCCATGCCTTCGGCTCCGGGGCCACTCAATGCCTGGCTGGGGAAGTAGTTGTAGCCGGACAGGACAGCGCGAATGGCGCTCAGCAATTCGCTCAGGTCACCCTCCTTGCACACGTAGCCTTCGGCGCCCGAGCGCATGCACCGCGTAGCAAATAGCGTCGGGCACTGGGCCGTGAGCACCAGGGTCTTCATTGAGGTGTTCATGGCATTGAATCGGCAGAGCACCTCGAGACCGTCGAGTTTCGGGATGCTGATATCCAGAATCACCAAGTCTGGAAGGCACTCACGGACCATTTGTATGGCATCGCACCCGTTGTCTGTTTCGCCGACGACCTTGTAACCTTCGTGCTCCAGCAACATTCGAATAGCAAGCCGGATAACGGGGTGGTCATCGATAATAAAAACTGAGTTCATAATCACATTCCATGCAGGTGCAAATAAAGCGGGCACATTAGCTCAGAAGATAAGGGCACGGCATGAAGCGCACGAGCAGTAGATGCAAAACAGGAAAGTTCCTACAATTAAAAAGGTATGCGCCTACAAGTTGATGGGTAGTCGTGACAGAGCATGTGAGCGTTTCGAACGCAATCGTGGCATGGTGATAGGCTTGAATTTTTACGGCGGGCTTCGTAGCGTATTTCGTCGAAGAAGATGTTTAAAGTCCTACGTAGGGGGGGTAAAAGTTAAGCCGATTAACTTTTCAAGTTCGTCCTTGTTCAACGGTTTTGATAAATAGCCAAGAAGCGGAAGACTTCGTTGCGAGGCTTGTTTTGTCAGGCTCATCAGTTCTGGCGTGGGTAACCCGCTTAACAGAATAGCGCTGGTAATGAAGCGCCGACGGCTGGCGATTTCCACTAGTTCAAGTCCGGGCAGGTCGGGCAGGCATTGGTCGCACAACATCAGGTCAAAGGGATGTTCGGACTGGCTCATTGTGCGTATGGCCTGCTCTGCGTTTTCCACCGCAGTCAGTTGATCGAAGCCGAAGCTGTTGAGCAGGCATTGGGTGGCCAGAAGTTGAAACGGGTGATCCTCCACCAAAAGAATACGAAGAGAGTATCTGGGCATAGAAAGCACACAGTGAGGCAAGCGTCGATGGGGGCAGTAGAATTGCTCGGTCGGTTGGGAACGCGTGATTATTCTTCGGATGCTTGTACGAATTCGATCAGTCCGCTCTGTTCCCATCGTAGGGCAATTCGTTTCAGGGAACAGGCGGTCGGATGCAAGCGTTACTGAGGGCTGGAACGCCCAGTCATTTCCCGTGCCATTTCGGTGGCGTAGCTGTCGGTCATACCGGCAATGAAGTCGATCATTCGCAGGAACGAGGCGTGCAGTGGCCAGGCGGGGTCCGGCGCGCTGTTGCCCAGCAAATCGAGAATGCGCCGATTCTTGAACGACGGTGTTCGCCCGCCATGTTGTTCAAGGGCCGCGCCGCAGAACGCGTTCAGCAGGATTTCCAAGGTGGTGTAAGCGCCGATTTCATGCAATGTCTTGCGCTTGTCCTGGAAAATTTTCTTGCGCGCCATGTCTTTGGCATCCAGCACGCAGCGCTTTGCCGGGCCGTGCATATGCTCCACCAGGTCTCCCTGCAGCGTGCCGGCCAGCAGGGCGTCCTGCTGTTCGACAAACGCCTGCGCAGCCGCATTGGTCAGGTGCTCGATGGCTTTGCCACGCAGGATCGCCAGCTTGCGTCGGCGAGAGTCCAATGGGCCCAGCTGGCGATAGGTTTGTGGCAGGTCATCACCGACCAGGTCGAGCAACAACGACTCCACTTCGCTGTACTGCAGAAGCTCCATTTCCAGGCCATCTTCCAGGTCGATCAACGCGTAGCAGATGTCGTCGGCTGCCTCCATCAGGTAGACGAGCGGGTGACGCGCCCACCGTTGTTCCTCTAACTGGGGCAAGCCAAGCTTGTGGGCGATCTGCTCAAGAATTGGCAACTCGCTCTGGTAACAGCCGAACTTGTGTTTCTTGTAGCCCAGCGAGTCGGCGTGACGGGCAGTCCAGGGGTATTTGAGATACGTGCCCAAGGTGGCGTAGGTCAGCCGCGTGCCGCCGTCGAACTGGTGGTATTCAAGTTGGGTAAGTACCCGAAAGCCCTGGGCATTGCCTTCGAAGTTAAGGAAGTCATTGCGTTCGGCGCTGCTCATGCCATCCAGCCAACCTCGCCCGGCGGCCTGTTGGAACCAGTGGCGAATGGCGTCTTCGCCGGAATGCCCGAATGGCGGGTTGCCGATGTCATGGGCCAGGCAGGCCGATTGCACCACCATGCCCAGGTCGCTGGGGTCGCACCAGTCGGGCAGGGCGCTGCGCAGGGTTTCGCCCACGCGCATGCCGAGTGAGCGCCCCACGCAGCTGACTTCCAGGGAGTGGGTCAAGCGTGTGTGGATATGGTCGTTGCTCGAAACCGGATGCACTTGGGTCTTGCGTCCCAGGCGCCGGAATGCGCCGGAGAAAATAATGCGGTCGTGATCTTTGTGGAAGGGGCTGCGGCCCAGTTCTTCAGGGCTGTGCAGGGGTTTTCCAAGACGTTCGCGGGTTAGCAGGGTGGGCCAATCCAAGGCGCAGGCTCTCCGTAGTGTGAATGACAGTTCCAGCTTCCCGGTTCGGCCTTCAAGGGCAGGCGAATCCAGCGGTCGGCCGCGTCGGTATCAATTAACAGGCAGCGCAAAAAACCGCAATGACCAGCAGGTGTCTGGTCATTGCGGTCATCGGCTAACGAGGGTCAGCTTTTGCGCGAAGACCCTTGCATGGCCAACTTGATCAGGGGGATCAAGCCGGCACCCAGCCGCACCAGGCGCGTGATGCTGCTGATACTGCCGCCCTTGGCGCCCTTGCCGGTAAAGAAGCCCATCAGCGTAACCGCCGCCACGCCCCACAACGGCGCGTGCTTGATGCCCAGGCTGTCCTGCCAGTTGTGGCGCATGTTGCGCATTTTGTGCAGGGGCGCCATGAGTTGTTGGGACTCATGACGGATTTCCTGGCGGTGCATTTCCATGCGCAGGCGAATCAAGGCTTTGCGCATTTCCCGGCGAGAAGTATTTTGCGGGATCTCAGTCATGCTCATGGCAGCAGGCGCTCCCGGTCATTGGCCAGTTCTTCGAGCGTGGCGTGGAAGGGCGTGGACTCATCGAATACCGCCGCCTTCAAGCGCACACCGCAGAACGCAGCGGCCAGGCTGTAGAACACGCAGAGGCAGATGATGCCGGTCAGGCGATAGCCCGTGTCCCAAACCAGGATCATCACCAGCGTCGACAACCCCACCAGCAACAGCAGGGCAAACACCAACGCCAGGCCGGCAAACAGCAAAAGGCTGACGGTACGGGCCTTTTGCTCTTGTAATTCAATGCCGAACAACTCGACATGACTGTGCAGCAAGCCCAGCACAGCTGCGCCCAGGCGTCGGGAAGTTGAACCGCTTGCTGAGGAATGTGCGCTCGTGGATGAGCTGGATTCGCCAATAGACATGGTTAGCGCCTTGTAGCCAATAGACCGATCAAAAAGCCTACGCCGGCAGCAATGCCGACTGACTGCCATGGGTTGGCTTGCACGTAGTCTTCGGTGGCGGTGATTGCCGCCTGGCCGCGCTCGCGCAATGAGTCTTCGGTCAGTTGCAGGGTCTCGCGGGCCTTGAGCAGGCTCTCGTGGATCTTGGTGCGCAACTCGTCAGCCTGGTCACCGGCCAGCACGGCAGTGTCGTCCAGCAGCTTTTCGGTATCGCTGACCAGGGTTTGAAAATCCTCCATCAGTATCTCTTGAGCAGTCTTTGCTGTTTTACCGGCCATGGTTATCTCCGTGGGTAGCTGATCTGTACGTGTGGTTTCGAGTCGCGGCGTTCGCTGAAGGTTCATTGCAATTGTGTGGTACAGCTTTTGCTTTGCCTTGGTGCGCAGGCCTTGGAGCCTGCGCTGAATCCGGGCGGTCGAGGTGAAAACCTTGGAAAACCTTACCCTAAATCACTTAATTTCGCGGAAAAACCCTTTCGGCAACGGCCTGTTGTGTTGATCGCTGCGCTAAAGCGGTTCACGCCCTCTGAAGAAAGGCGGAGCCGGCGGTGCCAATTTAGTGCGCTAAACCCTGGCTTGAACCGCTTTGGTGCTTTTTGCCTTGATGCAGGCCTGCCAACCTCCATGGAAAACTTGCAAAGCGCGGTGGACACCCTCGTCCACAGCTCCAATACCTTGTTCATTCTGATTGGCGCGGTCATGGTGCTGGCCATGCACGCCGGCTTTGCCTTCCTTGAAGTTGGCACGGTACGGCAGAAGAACCAAGTCAACGCCTTGTCGAAAATCCTCAGTGATTTCGCGATTTCAACGCTGGCCTATTTCTTTATAGGCTATTGGATCTCCTACGGTGTGAGCTTCCTGCAACCGGCCGCGGTGATCAGCGCCGATCATGGCTACGGCCTGGTGAAGTTTTTCTTCCTGCTGACGTTTGCCGCGGCGATTCCGGCAATTATTTCCGGCGGGATTGCCGAGCGTGCGAAGTTTGCCCCGCAGCTGTGTGCCACCGCGCTGATCGTGGCGTTTATCTACCCGTTCTTCGAAGGCCTGGTATGGAACGGCAACCTTGGCCTGCAAGCATGGCTGCTCGCAACCTTTGGCGCCAGCTTCCACGACTTTGCCGGTTCCGTGGTGGTTCACGCCATGGGCGGCTGGCTGGCGCTGGCGGCGGTGTTGCTGCTGGGCCCGCGCAATGGGCGTTATCGTGAAGGGCGCCTGGTAGCGTTTGCGCCGTCGAGCATTCCTTTCCTGGCGCTGGGCTCGTGGATTCTGATCGTGGGCTGGTTCGGCTTTAACGTGATGAGCGCGCAAACCCTCAATGGCGTCAGTGGTCTGGTGGCCGTCAATTCGCTGATGGCCATGGTCGGCGGCACCGTGGCTGCCCTGGTAATTGGCCGTAATGATCCCGGTTTTCTGCACAACGGTCCGTTGGCCGGGTTGGTGGCAATCTGCGCCGGTTCCGACCTGATGCATCCGGTGGGCGCGCTGGTCACGGGCGTGGTCGCTGGCGGCTTATTCGTGTGGTGCTTTATCGCTGCCCAGGTGCGCTGGAAGATCGACGACGTGCTGGGCGTGTGGCCGTTGCATGGCTTGTGTGGCGTGTGGGGCGGCATTGCCTGCGGCATCTTCGGGCAGGCTGCCCTGGGTGGACTGGGCGGCGTGAGCCTGATCAGCCAGTTGATCGGCACCGGGCTGGGCGTGGCGGTAGCATTTGGCGGCGGCTTGCTGGTGTACGGCGTGATCAAGCGCGTGCAAGGGCTGCGCTTGAGCCAGGAACAGGAGTATTACGGTGCGGACCTGTCGATCCACAAGATCGGCGCGGTCAGTCAGGACTGATCGGCGCGTCTTCGTCAGTGTGTGGCGGTGGGTAGAAACCGTGCAGCAGGCGATAGTGGTTGCGCCGTACTTCATTCACTCGCGCCTGCACCTGTTGGTCCGGCAGGCCCAGCAGGATCAGGGCGTGGGAGGCGAGCATCAGGCTCGACTCCAGCAACTCGGGCACCACCTCGCTGGCACCCGCGGCCTTGAGTTCAGCCAACTGGCTGTCATCGCGTGTGCGCACCAGGATCGGCACGTCTGGGTTGATCTGCCGCGCCTCCTTGAGCACCACCAGGGCGACATCGCTGTTGTCCACCGCGATCACCGCCAACCGCGCCCGTTCCAGGCCGACGGCGCTGAGCAATGCACCACGACGGCAGTCGCCGTAATGCACACTGCTGTCCTCGGTGGCGGCTTCCTGCACCCGTTCGGGGTCATCATCCAGGGCGATAAACGCCTGTTGTTCGCGGCGCATAAAGCGCCCGATGGACTGGCCTACCCGGCCATACCCGCAAATCACCACGTGTCCGTGCAATTGAGCGTTGAGCGCGGTGATGTGTTCCAGTTGCACTTGCTGGTTGGGCTTGCGATGCAGGCGCAGCGCGATGGCCGGTGCCGCACGTAACAGCAGCGGTGTCAGCAGCATCGAGCAGAAGGTGGCAGCCAGTAGCAGGCCGTTGAACTCATCGGGAATCAACCGGCTCTGCTGCATCTGCGCCATCAGCGCAAAACAGAACTCGCCGCCCTGGGCCAGCGCCAGACCGCTGCGCCAGGCTGTTTCGGTGTCACTGTTACGCCACTTGACCAGCGCCGCGACGACGCTGCCTTTGACCAGCATCAGCGTGAGCGTCAGGCCGAGGATCAACAGGCTGTGGCTGACGAACAACTGCAGATCGATGAGCATGCCGATGCTGACAAAAAACAGCCCCAGCAGGATGTCGCGAAACGGGCGGATATCGGCTTCGATCTGGTGTCGGTAATGACTTTCCCCCAGCAGCATGCCGGCCAAGAATGCACCGAGGGCAGGGGACAGGCCCAGCAGGTGGGTGAGCCAGGCGGTGAGCAAGACAATCACCAGCGCCAGCAGCACAAACAGTTCCGCCGAATGAGACGCGGCGACTTCACGGAACAGGCGCGGCAGCAACCAGCGGCTGGCGAACAACAGGCCCACGAACAGCACCACGGTCTTGCCCAAGGTCAGCGGCAGCGCCCAGTACCAGGCTTGGTCGCTGCTGCCGGCAAATACCGGTACCAATGTCAGCAGCAACACCGCTACGACATCCTGGAACAGCAACACGCCGATCGCATTCTGCCCATGACTGCTGAAGACTTCACCCAGGCTGGTCAGCTCCTTGCTGACAATGGCGGTGGACGATAACGCCAGCCCTGCGCCCAGTAACAACGCGACGCCAGGTGCGAGGCCAAAGCTCATCAATAACGCGCCCAGCAATGCCCCGCACCCCAGCACTTGCAGGCTGCCCAGGCCAAATACCACGCTGCGCAGCGCCAACATTCTCGACAGGGAAAACTCAAGCCCCAGGGAAAACAGCAGGAACACCACACCCATCTCGGCCAGGTCCGGCAGGTCTTCGTTGTCATTGACCCAGTCCAGCGCGGTGGGGCCCACTGCCAGGCCTACGCACAGGTAGCCCAGCACGGGCGGCAGCTGCAGCCGGCGAAACAGTGCAATCACCACCAGGGATGAGGCCAGAATAATCAGCAGGTTGGCGAACACAGGCATCTCCGTTGCGGGGCGAGCGGCAAAAAGCCGCAAGAATCGCTGAATCAGTTATAGGCCATGGTGATCTGGATCAGGCTTTTTGCACCGTAGGAGCGAGCTTGCTCGCGAAAAACGTCAACGATAACGCGGGGTTCCTGAGTGAACGCGGCGCGCGGGAGTTTTTCGCGAGCAAGCTCGCTCCTACAGGGGCTTGTTGGGATTAGAATGGACGTTCGTTTCTTGTTCGAGTCTTTTCATCATGCTTCCTGAATGTCAGCTGTTCGGCACCCTGGGTTGCCATCTGTGTGAGATTGCCGAAGCCGAAGTCATGCCGCTCGTCGAGCACGGGTTGTTGGTGGAGTTGGTGGATATCGCCGATCCGGAGGACCTGACAGACGTCTACGGCCTGCGGATTCCGGTGCTTCGCCGCACGGACACCGGGGCGGAACTGGACTGGCCGTTCGACACCGCGCAGGTGGTTACCTTCCTGCGCTGAGATTTATGCGATGGCGGCTTTCCAAATATTAAGTTACTGTATATTCGTACAGCGATTGAATAGAGGGAACGCCCGTGGTGAATGTTGAACAACTTAAAAGCAGCGTCAATCGCATGTCCGCCGATGTGGTGCGTGACGCGGTGAACGAACTGCGCCTCGATGGCCTGGTCACGGAAGGCAAGACGCCGTTTAACAAAGTGCATTTCAACACCTGCTTCGCGGAAATCGAGGCGCTGTTCCAGCGCGCCGGTTATCACAAGCAGCTGGATGTGGTGGGTTATCAGGGCTTGCTCTACGCGTTGTATGACCCGGGTCGTTGGGAAGCGGTGGACGTGCTGCGCTGGCTCAAGGAATTCACCGAGGCGGCAAGCGCCTCGCCAGTGCTGCGAGCTCAACTGGCCAAGGCCTGAGATAGGCCCTAGGCAATCGCGCGCCATGGGCGATAATGCCCGCCTGTTTTCCAGGCTTTGAGCGTCGGCATGTCCACTTCCATTTTTTCCCCCTCCCAGCACCAAGCCAGCACCCTGTACTTGCCGCCGGGCTCCTGGGTGACGGTGCTCGATTGCCTGTGCGCACACTTTCCGGCCATCGGCCGCGAACAATGGTTGGACCGCATTGCCCGCGGCCGGGTGCTGGATGTCAATGGCAACCCGATCAGCCTGGGCCTGGGCTACAAGGAAGGCCTGTGCATCTATTACTTTCGCGAAGTGCTCAACGAGAAAGTGATTCCGGTGCAGGAAAACATCCTGTACGCCGATGAACACCTGGTGGTGGCGGACAAACCGCATTTCCTGCCAGTGACACCCGCTGGCGAGTACGTCGAGCACACCTTGTTGCGACGCTTGATCCGGCGCCTGGACAATCCCGCCCTGGTGCCCCTGCATCGCATCGACCGACATACGGCGGGGTTGGTGCTGTTCTCCGCCAACCCGCACAGCCGTTCGGCCTATCAGCAATTGTTTCCCACGCGACGTATCGACAAATTCTACGAAGCCATCGCTCCGGCCTTGCCGCACCTCAGCTTCCCGTTGGTGCACAAAAGCCGTTTGGTGGATGGCGAACCTTTCTTTCGCATGCAGGAAGGGCCGGGTGCCAGCAACACCGAGACGGCGGTAGAGGTGCGCGAGAAAAACGCTGATCTATGGCGCTACGGCCTGTTCCCGGTGACCGGCAAGAAGCACCAGCTGCGCGTGCATATGACGGCGCTCGGGGCGAGCATCTGTAATGACCCGTTCTACCCCGAAGTGATCAAGGATGCCGAGGACGATTACGCCAAGCCACTCAAGCTACTGGCCCAGGGCGTGCGCTTTATCGACCCGGTAAGCGGTGAACAACGCAGCTTTCGCAGCCAGATCACCCTGGACTGGTAAACCCCAGGAACAACAAGGCCCGCGCTAGGCGGGCCTTGTGTGCAAGCGCTGAGGCTTACAGGTCTTTAACGGTGCGAACCTGATCTTTATTGATACGGGTGTGCTTGCCGTCCAGTTGTTCGAATTCGTAGAAGCCCGAATCTTCATCGTACTTCGGGGTGTCGACGGCCTGGATTTCGCGACCGTCATTCAGGGTGATCACTGTTGGCGAAGCGCAACCGGCGAGGGTGGCGAGGCCCAGTGCAAGCATGAGAGCGGCGATGGTCCGTTGAGTCATGAGTTTGTCTCCGAGAGAATACTTTTAAATTGCTGACCTTGTGACGTACGGGACGCCGGCAAAGTTCCTTGTGCAGGGTTCATTCTGACATGCCAGCCCCGGGGTGCAACAGCTCGGGCGTATTAAGATTGGCCAGGCGCGGGTCATCGGCCGGACATTCCAGCGCCACGGCACCCAGTTGCAGCCACAGCTTGCGCGGGCTGCGCTCCCCCGCTTGCCACGCCTGTTCCACCTGGTTTTTCAGGCGAGTGGGGATGACGCACAGCAAGGGTTCCCAGACGTCACCCTGGCGCACCATCACCGGTAGCTGCCGATTGCGTCGTGCGGTCGCACGCAGGTCGGCGAGCAGTCGCGCATCGATCTGCGGCACATCGCAAGGCAATATCAGCAGATGCTCATGGCGTGCGGCGAAGAGTCCTGCACGGATACCTGCCAGCGGGCCGGGGAAGTCCGGGTTGTCATCGCTCACCTGTTGGTCGGCATAGAGCGCGTAGCGTTCATGGTTGCGGTTGCACGAGATGATCAGGTCATCGGTGAGCGGCCGGGCCAACTGGTGCAGGTGGGCGATCAAGGGCTGACCTTGCCATTCCAGCAGCCCTTTGTCCTGCCCGCCCATGCGTTGGCCGCGACCACCGGCCAGCAACAGGATCGAACACGGCAGGGAAGAAAATTCAAACGTCATGGTGGTTGCGCTGCGGCAGGGAAACAGGGGCCTGTGATATAACATCGGGCTGTTCCTTCGACAACCGGACCGTGCCATGAAAGCCAAGGCCGATGCGCCCTTTGTACCCCTGAATATTGCTGTATTGACGGTCAGCGACACCCGCACCCTGGAGACCGACACCTCCGGCCAGGTCTTCGTCGATCGTCTTGCCGCCGCCGGCCACCGCCTGGCCGAGCGCGTGCTGCTCAAGGACGACCTTTACAAGATTCGCGCCCAGGTGGCCCACTGGATCGCCGAAGACGTGGTGCAGGTGGTGCTGATTACCGGCGGCACCGGCTTCACCGGTCGCGACAGTACCCCTGAAGCAGTGAGCTGCCTGCTCGACAAGCAGGTCGATGGTTTTGGCGAGCTGTTCCGCCAGATCTCCGTGGCCGATATCGGCACCTCCACCGTGCAATCGCGCGCCTTGGCGGGGTTGGCCAATGGCACTCTTGTGTGCTGCCTGCCAGGGTCCACCAATGCCGTGCGCACCGGTTGGGACGGCATCCTCGCCGAGCAGTTGGATAACCGTCACCGCCCATGCAACTTCGTTCCGCATCTGAAGCTGGCCGAACCTTGTGAATCCCGTGGATAAGCCCGGCAAGACCGGCGCCCTGATGCCGGTGGAAGCAGCCCTGCAGCGTTTGCTCGACATGGCCGCCGCCGCGCCGATCCGCGAGCAGGAAGTACTGCCTCTGGCTGAGTGTGATGGCCGGGTATTGGCCCTGGACCTGATCTCCACACTCGACCTGCCACCGTGGCCCAACAGTGCCATGGACGGCTACGCCGTGCGCCTGGCGGACTGGACCGGCGAGCCCTTGGTGGTGAGCCAGCGGATTTTCGCCGGCACTGCCCCTGAACCCTTGGCGGCCGGCACCTGTGCACGCATCTTTACCGGCGCGCCGGTGCCCCAAGGCGCTGACTGCGTGCAGATGCAGGAAAACGCCGTGGTGCATACCGACCAGCGCGTGAGTTTCACCGAGCCATTGCAGATGGGCGACAACATCCGGCCTCAGGGCCAAGAGACCACGGTCGGCGAGACCGTACTCAGTGCCGGCACCCGCCTGGGCCCTATCGAACTCGGTTTGGCCGCGTCTCTTGGACGTGATCGACTCGAGGTGGTGCGGCGCGTACGCGTGGCCGTGTTGTCGACCGGCGATGAATTGATCGAGCCAGGGTTGCCGCTCGGCCCTGGGCAGATCTACAACAGCAACCGTCGCGTGCTGTGCAGTTGGCTGGTGCGCATGGGCTGCGAAGTGATTGATGCCGGGATTCTACCGGATGATCTGGAACAGACCCGCGCGCGCCTGGCGGGGCTGGGCAGTGTTGACCTGATCCTCTCGACCGGCGGTGTGTCGGTGGGCGAAGCGGACTTCCTCGGCATTGCCCTGCGGGAAGAGGGTGAGCTGGCGCTGTGGAAGCTGGCGATCAAACCGGGCAAGCCGCTGACCTTCGGGCATTTTCGTGGCGTGCCGGTGATCGGCCTGCCGGGAAACCCGGCCTCGACCCTGGTGACTTTTGCGCTGCTGGCGCGCCCGTATCTGCTGCGCCGTCAAGGGGTGCAGGAGGTGCAGCCGCTGCGCTTCGAAGTGCCGGCAGGGTTCGTCTGGCCCAAGCCCGGCAACCGCCGCGAGTACCTGCGCGGGCGGATCGAACAGGGCAAGGCGATCATCTACCGCAACCAAAGCTCCGGGGTGCTGCGCAGTGCGGCGTGGGCTGAAGGCTTTGTGGAGGTGATGGAAGGGACCACGCTGGCCATCGGCGACCGGGTCAACTTCATTCCTTTGAGCGAAGTCCTTAACTGACCGCGCGCTAAAAATGTGGGAGCTGGTTGGCCTGCGATAGCCATAGGTATTTACACAACCTCTGAACGACGCAAAACCTGTGGCGAGGGAGCAAGCTCCCTCGCCACAGATCCAGCGTCGCGCCGAAGTTGTGTAGGTACCGATGGCTATCGCAGCCAAGCCGGCTCCCACATTTGGATGTGTATGTGCCCTATGAGCAATCAGTAATCGTCACCCTGCTCAGTGACATCCCGCTCCACCGGCCCCGCCTCCGGGTCGTAGCCGGCCGGGAACTTGCCCTTCAACGTCCAGGCAAACGCAATGATCTCGGCAATCGTGCGGTACAACTCTTCCGGAATGCTGTCCCCCAGTTCCATGCGCGCCAGCAGCTTTACCAACTCGGCGTTTTCATAGATCGGTACTTCATTCTCCCGTGCCAGCTTGAGGATGGCTTCGGCCAGGGCATCATCGCCTTTGGCTGTCAGGGTAGGGGCCTGTTGGCCGTCGTACTTGAGGGCGATGGCCTGGCGGGGCGGGTCGGCGTTTTTCATGCGGTTTCGTCCACCCAGCGTTGCTCCAGTCCGGTTTTTGGACCGCGTGGCGGGGTGCCCAGATGGCAATCCAGGTCGCCGACGTTGAGCCCGGATGAGACCAGGCGCTCACGCAAGTTGCCCAAGTGGCTTTCGATCAGGCTGGCCGTGAAAGGGCGGCTGGCCCATAGCTGGCTGGACAGTTTGCCCTGAGACAGCTGCGCCTGAACTTGCAACGGCCCCAGCGGCTCCATGTCAAAGGCCAGTTCGACGCGCCAAAGCATTTGTTTCGGGTCTTTTTTATCCTTGCGCTCGGGCTGGTCCTTGTCTGGCGCGGGCTCCTCGCGTTGGAACTTGACCTGCAGCGGCACGATGTCTTGCAGGGTGCGCATGGGAATCTCCAACTGCCAGGTCGTTTGCAGGCGTCCGTCGGCGGTGGTGCCGGTCTGTTCCAAGCTCGACAGTTGATGGCTCTGCAAGCGCGAGATCGCCCCAGCGGCCAGGCGTAGCAGGTTTTCCAGGTCGCCTTCACCTTCCAGTTTTGCCATCAGTCTTTCGGGCAGCGGGAAGCCGGCGGGTATCTGCCGGGCGCCGACCTGGCCGAGGGTGTTCAGCGGGCTGCGCACAAAGTGCGGCAACACCTGGGCCAGGGTGTTGGCGGCGAGGATCGCATTCAGGTTGGTGCTGGCGGGCAGGGCGGGCAGCAGGTCTGCGACCAGGCGTAACAGCGCGCCTTTCATGTCCAACGGTGGGATTTGCGGGTTCTGGCCGGCGAGCAGTTTGGCTTCCAGAAAGGCGCCGCTGTTCTGCACCATCTGGGCCAGCACCTTGGGATTGCTGACCTGTGCCAGATCGGGCAAGGCCGCCAACAATCGCTCGGCGGCGGCCCGCAGCTCGGCCGATGTGCTGTCGCCACGGGGCAGGTTTTGCAAGGCGGTGAACACCGCATCCAGCGAGCCTTGGCGACTTTGCTGAATGGCTAGTTGCTGCGTCACGGCCAGTTGGTCCTTCAGGCCGCTTAGCGGTACGAAGTTCAGGGTCTGCGCGTTCTGCACCACAGCACTGAGCAAGCTGCCCACCCTCAGCGGTTGAGGGCTTTCCAAGGTCAGGGTGGCACCGGCCAGGGCGTTATTGAGCACACTCACCAGCGAGCGATAGATCGCCGGTTGTGCCGTGCCCTGGGGCAGCATCTGCGTGGTCAGCACCTTGGCTTGCAACAACGTACCCACCGGCATCTGGTGGGTGTCGAGGCGAGTGAGAGCGGCCACGTTGGCACTCATGGCTTGCTGCAAGGTAAGGGCCAGGTTGCCCGCAGGCGTCTGGCTCACCGCCACATTGCTGCCCAGAGGCAAGGGCTGGGCACTGCTGGCCTGCACCAGCGCCTGGCGACCGCCTTCGAGGGTCAGTTTGAGCAGTAACTGAAAGGCCTCGCCGCCTTGTTTAAGCGCGATGACCTCAGCGTTCACGGTTTTCCCCGGGTCGATCAACCCGGCCTGCGGCTCCAGCAGTTTGAGCAATGCGCCGGCCCCAGGCAGCGGAGTGGGCCCGGGTGCGAAGGTTGGCGGCAGTGGAGGAAGGTTGATCTCGCCGGTCATCGTGCGCATCGTCTCTGGGGAAATTGCCCTCTTTAGAGTAGGGCATCGCATGTATAATGCCGCCCGTCTGCAAAGAGAGCGGTAAAAACCTCACAACTATTTGATCCAGCTCTCTAAAATCGGTCGCCAAAGCCGTTATTGTGCATCTCTCTATAACGGCCGCTGCACCGCCGACTTGAACCGTAAAGGCCCGCGATCTTTTGACCAGCCCTCTTCTTGAAGCCGTAGCGCTTGCCTGTGAACGCGACCTGCGCCTGCTGTTCGAGCAACTCGACCTGCGGCTGACGGGTGGGGACATGGTGCAAATCAGTGGCCCCAATGGCAGCGGCAAGACCAGCCTGCTGCGCCTGCTGGCCGGGCTGATGCAGCCGACGGCCGGCGTGGTGCATCTCAACGGCAAGCCCTTGAACGAACAGCGTAGCGAGCTGGCGCGCAACCTGATCTGGATCGGCCACGCCGCCGGCATCAAAGACGTACTCACTGCTGAAGAAAACCTCAGTTGGCTCAGCGCCCTGCATCATCCTGCTTCCCGTGACGCCATCTGGCAGGCCCTGGCCGCGGTGGGCCTCAAGGGCTTTGAGGACGTTCCCTGCCACACCCTGTCCGCCGGCCAGCAGCGCCGCGTGGCCTTGGCCCGCTTGTACTTGCCCGGCCCGCCGTTGTGGATTCTCGACGAACCTTTCACCGCCCTCGACAAACAAGGCGTGGTTCAACTCGAAGCACACCTGGCCCAGCACTGCGAGCAAGGCGGCCTGGTGGTGCTCACCACCCACCACACCTTGGCGCGTATGCCTGCTGGCTACCGTGAGCTGGACCTGGGGCGGTGGTCGCTATGAGTGTGTTCGCCCTGTTGGTCGCCCGCGAAGCCCGGCTGTTGTGCCGTCGCCCCGCCGAACTGGCCAACCCGCTGGTGTTCTTTGCCATCGTGATCGCGCTGTTCCCGCTGGCGGTTGGCCCGGAGACTAAACTGTTGCAAACCTTGTCCCCAGGACTGGTGTGGGTCGCCGCGCTTTTATCGGTTCTGCTCTCGCTGGACGGGCTGTTTCGCAGTGATTTCGAAGACGGTTCCCTGGAGCAGTGGGTCCTTTCGTCGCACCCGTTGCCACTTTTGGTACTGGCCAAGGTGCTGGCACACTGGGTTTTTTCCGGCTTGGCGCTAGTCTTGCTCTCGCCACTGCTTGCCATGATGCTTGGGTTGCCCGTTGAATGCCTGCCGGTGCTGCTCCTGTCTTTGTTACTCGGCACGCCGGTGCTCAGCCTGTTGGGGGCGGTGGGCGCAGCGTTGACGGTCGGCTTGAAGCGTGGCGGGCTGTTGCTGGCCCTGTTGATTCTGCCTTTGTATATCCCGGTGTTGATCCTGGGCAGTGGCGCGTTGCAAGCCGCGCTCATGGGTATGCCGGCGACCGGTTACCTCTTGTGGCTGGGTAGCCTGACCGCCCTGGCGGTAACCCTGACACCTTTTGCTATAGCCGCCGGCCTGAAAATCAGCGTCGGTGAATAATGAGGTCTGACCCGGCGTCAATGACGCTGAGTCAGTAAAGACCCTGAGCTTTTCGCCACGACGAAAAGCACCGTGATGGAAACAGCAATGAACTGGACCTGGTTTCACAAGCTCGGCTCGCCCAAATGGTTTTATGGCATCAGTGGCAAGCTGCTGCCGTGGTTGAGTATCGCCGCCATCCTGCTGATCGGCACTGGCCTGGTCTGGGGCCTGGCCTTTGCGCCGCCGGACTATCAGCAAGGCAACAGCTTTCGCATCATCTATATCCACGTACCTGCCGCGATGCTGGCCCAGTCCTGCTATGTGATGCTGGCGGTGTGTGGCATCGTCGGCCTGGTATGGAAGATGAAGCTGGCCGACGTGGCCCTGCAATGCGCCGCGCCGATCGGTGCATGGATGACCGCCGTGGCACTGGTGACCGGTGCGATCTGGGGCAAACCGACCTGGGGCTCGTGGTGGGTGTGGGATGCGCGCCTGACCTCGATGCTGATCCTGCTGTTCCTGTATTTCGGCCTGATTGCCCTGGGCAACGCCATCAGCAACCGTGAAAGCGCCGCCAAGGCTTGCGCGGTGCTGGCGATTGTCGGCGTGATCAACATCCCGATCATCAAGTACTCGGTGGAGTGGTGGAACACCCTGCACCAAGGCGCCACCTTCACCCTCACCGAAAAACCGGCGATGCCCGTGGAGATGTGGGCGCCGTTGCTGTTGATGGTGCTGGGCTTCTACTGTTTCTTCGGCGCCGTATTGCTGCTGCGCATGCGCCTTGAAGTGCTCAAGCGTGAAGCCCGTACCAGTTGGGTGAAAGTCGAAGTGCAAAATTGCCTGGGAGCACGTGGATGAGTTTTGCTTCTTTCAGCGATTTTCTCGCCATGGGCCACCACGCCCTGTATGTCTGGACGGCCTATGGCATCTGCCTGGCGGTGCTGGCCCTCAACGTCGCCGCGCCGATCCTGGCCCGCAAGCGTTACCTGCAACAAGAGGCGCGACGTCTGCGCCGGGAGACCGAAAAGTGAATCCGCTGCGTAGAAAGCGTCTGTTGATCATCCTTGCCATCCTGGCCGGCGTCGGCATTGCCGTGACCCTGGCCCTGAGCGCCCTGCAGCAGAACATCAACCTGTTCTACACGCCCACCCAGATCGCCAATGGCGAGGCACCGGTCGATACGCGCATCCGCGCTGGCGGCATGGTAGAGCAGGGCTCGTTGAAGCGTTCCGGCGATTCGTTGGACGTGACCTTCGTCGTCACCGATTTCAACAAGGCCGTGACCATCACCTATCGCGGCATCCTCCCGGACCTGTTCCGGGAAGGCCAGGGCATTGTCGCCCTGGGCAAGCTCAACGCCGATGGCGTGGTAGTGGCTGACGAAGTGCTGGCCAAGCACGATGAAAAATACATGCCGCCCGAGGTCACCAAAGCCTTGAAAGACAGCGGCCAAACCGCTCCCGCCACCCAAGTCAAGGAGGGCTGAGCCATGACGTCCGCACTGTTTATTCCGGAGCTGGGCCAGTTGGCGATGATCCTCGCGCTGTGCTTTGCCGTGGTCCAGGCCGTGGTGCCCTTGCTCGGTGCCTGGCGCGGCGACCGCCTGTGGATGAGCCTGGCGCAGCCGGCCGCCTGGGGCCAGTTTGCCTTCTTGCTGTTCGCCTTTGGGTGCCTGACCTACGCCTTCATGACCGACGATTTTTCGGTCGCCTACGTTGCCAACAACTCCAACAGCGCTTTGCCCTGGTACTACAAGTTCAGCGCCGTGTGGGGTGCCCACGAAGGTTCATTGCTGTTGTGGGCCTTGATCCTCGGCGGCTGGACCTTCGCCGTCTCGGTGTTCTCGCGCCAATTGCCGCAAGTGATGCTGGCGAGGGTGCTGGCGGTGATGGGCATGATCAGCATCGGCTTCCTGCTGTTCCTGATCATGACCTCCAACCCGTTCACCCGCATCCTGCCGCAGATCCCGGTGGACGGTCACGATCTCAACCCGTTGCTGCAGGATATCGGCCTGATCGTGCACCCGCCGATGCTCTACATGGGTTATGTGGGGTTCTCCGTGGCCTTCGCGTTTGCCATCGCCGCCTTGCTCGGCGGTCGTCTCGACGCCGCCTGGGCGCGCTGGTCACGGCCATGGACCATCGTTGCCTGGGCCTTCCTCGGTATCGGTATCACCCTGGGCTCATGGTGGGCCTACTACGAACTCGGCTGGGGCGGCTGGTGGTTCTGGGACCCAGTGGAAAACGCCTCCTTCATGCCGTGGCTGGTGGGTACCGCGCTGATTCACTCCCTGGCCGTCACCGAAAAACGTGGCGTGTTCAAGAGCTGGACGGTACTGCTCGCCATCGCGGCGTTTTCCCTCAGCCTGCTCGGCACTTTCCTGGTGCGCTCGGGCGTGCTGACCTCGGTGCATGCGTTTGCCTCAGACCCTGAGCGCGGCGTGTTCATCCTGATCTTCCTGCTGTTTGTCGTCGGCGGCTCGCTCACCCTGTTTGCCTTGCGCGCGCCGGTGGTCAAGAGCCAGGTCGGTTTCAACCTGTGGTCGCGGGAAACCCTGTTGTTGGGCAATAACCTGGTGCTGGTGGTAGCCGCGTCGATGATCCTGCTCGGCACCCTCTACCCGCTGGTGCTGGACGCCTTGAGCGGCGCCAAGCTGTCCGTGGGGCCGCCGTACTTCAATGCGTTGTTCATCCCGCTGATGGGCCTGTTGATGGTGGTGATGGCGGTCGGCGTGCTGGTGCGCTGGAAAGACACCCCGGTGAAATGGCTGGTGGGCATGCTGATGCCGGTGCTGCTCGGCAGCGTGGCCCTGGCGGTGATCGCCGGTTTCGCCTACGGCGACTTCAATTGGGCGGTACTCGCGACGTTCCTGCTGGCAGCCTGGGTGTTGCTCGCGGGGGCGCGGGACATCGTCGACAAAACGCGCCACAAGGGTTTGCTCAAGGGCCTGCCCACCCTGACCCGCAGCTACTGGGGCATGCAGATCGCCCACATTGGTATCGCGGTGTGCGCCCTTGGGGTAGTGCTGTCCAGCCAGAACAGCGCCGAGCGCGACCTGCGCCTGGCGCCGGGCGAGTCCATGGACCTGGCCGGTTACCACTTCATCTTCGAAGGTGCCAAGCACTTCGAAGGGCCGAACTTCACTTCCGACAAAGGCACGGTGCGCGTAGTGCGCAATGGCAAGGAAATCGCCGTGCTGCACCCGGAGAAACGCCTGTACACCGTGCAGAGTTCGATGATGACCGAGGCTGGTATCGACGCCGGTTTCACCCGTGACCTGTATGTGGCCCTCGGTGAACCCTTGGGAGACGGGGCCTGGGCCGTGCGCGTGCATGTCAAACCCTTCGTGCGCTGGATCTGGTTCGGCGGTTTGCTCACCGGGTTCGGCGGGTTGCTCGCAGCGCTGGACCGGCGCTATCGGGTCAAGGTCAAGAGCCGGGTGCGTGAAGCGCTTGGCCTTTCGGGAGCTGCGGTATGAAGCGTTGGTTGATGGTTGTGCCGCTGGCGTTGTTTCTGCTGGTGGCGGTGTTCCTGTATCGCGGGTTGTACCTGGACCCTGCCGAGCTGCCTTCGGCGATGATTGGCAAGCCGTTCCCCGCCTTCAACCTGCCAACGGTGCAGGGTGACAAGACCCTGACCCAGGCAGACTTGCAGGGCAAGCCGGCGCTGGTCAACGTGTGGGCCACCTGGTGCATCTCTTGCCGCGTCGAACACCCGGTGTTGAACAAGCTGGCCGAGAAGGGTGTGGTGATCTACGGCATCAACTACAAGGACGACAATGCGTCGGCCTTGAAGTGGTTGGCGGAATTTCATAACCCGTACCAGCTGGATATCCGCGACGAAGACGGCAACCTGGGATTGAACCTGGGTGTGTACGGCGCACCGGAAACTTTCTTCATCGACGCCAAAGGTGTGATCCGCGACAAGTTCGTCGGCGTGATCGACGAAACGGTGTGGCGCGAGCAACTGGCCGCCAAGTACCAGGCCCTGGTCGATGAGGCCAAGCCATGAAGCGTTGGTTGACCGCTGCCGTTTTAGCCCTGGGCCTGGCCGGCGTGGCCCACGCCGCCATCGACACCTATGAATTCGCCAACGACGCGCAGCGTGAGCGTTTCCGCGACCTGACCAAGGAACTGCGCTGCCCCAAATGCCAGAATCAGGACATCGCCGACTCCAACGCCCCGATTGCCACCGACCTGCGCAGAGAGATTTTCCGCATGCTGGGGGAGGGCAAGGACGACCAGCAGATCATCGACTTCATGGTCGACCGCTACGGTGATTTCGTACGCTACAAACCGGCACTCACCGGCAAGACCGCGCTGCTGTGGTTTGGCCCGGCCGGGCTGTTGCTGGCCGGCGTGGTGGTAATGGCCGTGATCGTGCGTCGGCGCCGTGTCGCACCGATTGATGGCGCCGATGCGCTGTCCCCTGAAGAGCGTAAACGCCTCGACCAATTGCTGGACACCAAGACTGATGATTGATTTCTGGCTCGCAGCCGGTTTGCTGCTACTGATTGCCCTGAGTTTCCTGTTGATCCCTGTGTTGCGTGGCCGTCGTGCCCAGCGTGAAGAGGATCGCACCGCGTTGAACGTGGCGCTGTACCAGGAACGCGTCGCCGAGCTGCAAGCGCAGCAGGACGAAGGTGTGTTGAATACCGCGCAGCTCGACACCGGCCGCGCCGAAGCGGCCCGTGAGTTGCTGGCCGACACTGAAGGTGTGGCAAAGCCCCGCGAATCGCGGTTAGGCAAACCGCTGCCGTTTTTGGCGGCGTTTCTGGTGCCTGTGCTGGGCGTTGCGCTGTACCTGCATTATGGCGCGAGCGACAAGGTTGAACTGACCCGTGAGTTTTCCCAACCGCCGGTGTCCATGGCCGACATGACCCGCCGCCTGGAACGCGCCGCCGCTGCACAACCGGATTCGGCAGAAGGTTTGTACTTCCTTGGGCGCGCCTATATGGCCCAGGACCGTGCCGGCGATGCCGCCAAAGTCTTTGAACGTACGGTTGCGTTGGCCGGGCGCCAACCGGAACTGCTCGGGCAATGGGCCCAGGCGCAGTACTTTGCTGACAACAAACAATGGTCGCCTCAGGTTCAGGCGCTGACCGACGAAGCCTTGAAGCTCGATCCCAAGGAAGTCACCAGTCTTGGCCTGTTGGGTATCGCTGCCTTTGAGGGCCAGCGTTATCAGGAAGCCATCGACTACTGGAACCGCCTGCTCGCGCAACTGCCGCCAGAAGACAATTCCCGTGTCGCCCTGCAAGGCGGGATTGATCGCGCGGCAGAGAAGCTCAAGGAGAGCGGTGGCAGCGTCGCCCAGGCGCCCAAGGCGCTACTGACCGTGCGGGTGGACTTATCTGCCGAAGTGAAGGCCAACGTCCTGCCAGGCGACAGCGTGTTCATCTTTGCCCGCGCCGTAAACGGCCCCCCGGCGCCCTTGGCTGCCAAGCGTGTGACCGTCGACGCATTGCCGGTCACCGTCGAACTGGGCGATGCCGACGCGATGATGCCGCAGTTGAAACTGTCCAACTTCCCCGAAGTCCAACTGGTTGCGCGCATATCCCGGGCCGGCCAACCGACCACTGGCGAATGGATCGGCCGCAGCCAACCGTTGGCCAGCAGCACCACTGCGTTGCAGCAACTGACCATCGACACTCCGGACCAGTAATTCTGAGGACACACCCATGACCGCATTTGCACGCATCACCTTGCTCAGCCTGGTACTCGGCCTGAGCGCCTGTGCGGTCCACCGCCCACCTCCGGCGCCGACCGGCCCGACTATTCCACCGTCTGGCCCCTCGACCCAGCCGAACACCAAGCCCAGCACCAAACCTTCCGGCCCGGTGACGCCACCGGCCAAACCCCTGCCAAGCAAGTCGCCGACCTTTGCCCCACCGCCGGGCGCCGCCAGCCACTGGGACGGCAAGATGCAGGTGTACGTGCTCGACGATCAGCCTGACACCTTCTACCGCCAGCGCACTTACTACCGTTGGAGCAACGGCTGGAGCCGCTCCATCAGCCCCAACGGGCCATGGGAAGAGACCAACGTGCAAGGCGTGCCGCCGGGGTTGAGCAAGCAGTACGCGCAATGACAAAAGGCGGCCTTAGGGTTAATGCCAGTCAGTTAAGACAGAATCGGTAACTGTGGCGAGGGAGCTTGCTCCCGCTGGGGCGCGAAGCGGCCCCAAAAATGGGACTGCTACGCAGTCCAGCGGGAGCAAGCTCCCTCGCCACAAGTCACTGGTTGTCTGCTCTAGCTCTTAACTGACTGGCATTAGGCCTGAGGGTCGCCTTTTTCATGGCTTTCAAACGCACTGTGTAGATCACGGTAGGGCCAAGCAATTAAAGCCCGACGCATGCGC
Source organism: Pseudomonas sp. WS 5503 (assembly GCF_012985385.1). NCBI lineage: Bacteria > Pseudomonadati > Pseudomonadota > Gammaproteobacteria > Pseudomonadales > Pseudomonadaceae > Pseudomonas > Pseudomonas sp. WS 5503. The sequence continues at coordinate 152,103 of NZ_JAAQWI010000001.1, read as the reverse complement.
CGAATGCGCAGTGCGCTGTAGTGATGTAGCTATCGCTGGCCTGGCGTGGGAAGGATTGCTAGGTATACTTTCCTGCGGCTACTACGACGCGGCTCCCCGGGTGCAAACCAGGCGCCGCGCAGTGGTCCCGGGGATGTACCGGTGTGGGGACAAGCGAAGAGGGTTTTTAATGGCAGGCAGGTTGATCTATCTCATCGGGCCATCGGGTTCGGGCAAAGACAGTCTGCTGGATGCCGCACGCCCACGTCTGGTTGAGCGTGGGTGCCGCATGGTGCGACGGGTGATCACTCGGTCCGCGGAGGCGGTGGGCGAAGCGGCGCAAGGTGTGAGCCCCGAGCAGTTTGCGGCCATGGAGGCCGAGGGCGCATTTGCCTTGAGCTGGCAGGCTAATGGCTTGTCCTACGGCATCCCCAGGGAAATCGACGATTGGCTGGCCGCGGGGGACGACGTTCTGGTCAACGGTTCCCGTGCGCACCTGGCGCAAACCCGTGAGCGTTATCCGACCTTGCTGATATTGCTGCTGACGGTGGACCAAGCGGTGCTGCGCCAGCGTCTGATTGCGCGTGGGCGGGAGTCATTGGCGGATATCGAGGAGCGCCTCGCGCGCAATGCGCGGTTCACTGCCGAATTGATTGCCGGTCATGGCGCGGGGTTGTTCGTATTGGATAATTCCGGCCCGTTGGCGCATACCGTCGAACGCTTGCTGTGTTGCCTGGAGCACGGGCACAGCGTGAACACCTGACCCAGTAGTGCATGGGTAATGCCAGCGCTCAGATAAAACCCGGAGACGGAGCTCATATTTTTCAATACGCACCCATGCCGACTTGTTGGTGGACTTCAATACGGAGAAGACAAGATCGACCTGTCGCAAATGGCACGCGACGGCAAGGTAGCGCTGAACTTCGTTGAGCACTATACAGGGGCGGCAGGGGCGCGATTGTTTGACGCAATGCGGGGCGGGACTTACTCAATGATTGATTAAGTCCCGCCCCTTTGTGCGTTGTGAAAAGTATTTATGAGCCGAAGGCCCCGTCAGGACGCTTGGGCAGTGGCCAACGCGGCTTTACGTGACGCACTCAGGAAGCGCAACAAGGCCACCAGCGCAAATGCGCTGCCCACCAGCATGACGGCCAACCAGCCGCCATGTTCATACACGCTGCTGGCAATCGCCGAACCGAACGCACCGCCGATAAAAATGCTGGTCATGTACAGCGCGTTCAGGCGGCTACGGCTGTTGGCATCGAGGGCGTAGATGGCGCGCTGGCCGAGGACCATATTCATCTGCACGCAGAAGTCCAGAACCACACCGGTGACTGCCAGGCCGATCACGCTGTAGAGCGGGTGTACCAACGCCGGCAGGAAACTCAGCGCGCCAAACAGCATCGCCAGCAGCGAGGCGCGGTGGGTATGGCCGGCATCGGCCAGGCGACCGGCCATGGGCGCGGCGATGGCGCCAAGGGCACCGACCAGGGCAAACAGTGCGATCTCGCTTTGGCTCAGGCCGTGGTTACGCGCCAGTTCCAGTGGTACGGCAGTCCAGAACAGGCTGAAGGCAGCGAACATGCAACCCTGGTAGAACGCCCGCTGGCGCAACAGCGGTTGCTCACGCAACAGGGTGCCCAGGGAGCGCAGCAACTGGCCGTAGCTGGCACTGTGATCGGGCTGGCGCTTGGGGATTGTCAGCATCAGCACCACGCTGATAAACGCCATCAGTGCGGCGGCCGCCATGAACATCGCACGCCAGCCGAAGTGGTCGGCCACCACGCTCGACACCGGCCGTGCCAGCAGAATGCCCAGCAGCAGGCCGCCCATGATGCTGCCGACCACCCGGCCCCGGGATTCGGCCGGCGCCAGGTGTGCGGCCAGCGGAATCAGGATCTGCACCGAGACGGAACTGAAACCGATCAGCAGCGACACCAGCAAGAACAGGTTCGGCTGTTCGATAAACGCCGCACCCAACAGGCTGGCGATCGCCACGACGGTGGTGGCGATCATCAGCTTGCGGTTTTCCAGCAGGTCGCCCAGAGGCACCAGGAAAAACAGGCCCAGGGCATAGCCGATTTGCGTGAGGGACACGATCAGGCTGGCCATTGCCGGCGTCAGGCCAATGTCTGGTGCAATCAGCTCGATGATCGGTTGCGCGTAGTAGATGTTGGCGACGATGGCGCCGCAGCAAAACGCGAACAGCATGACCATGCCCCGGGTCATGGTGCCTGCAGCGTGAGAGGTTGCGTTCATGGTGTACTCATAAAGGCGAAGGACGATGGCGTGAGAGAGTAAAGACAAGGCTCTCAAGTGAGTAGGCTGCTTGTGGTGATATCACTTATGCCGGCTGATGATACATTCAGACACATCTGCCCTACGCAAAAAAGTGGGAGCTGGCTTGCCTGCGATGGCGGTGCACCAGTCACCAGAAATATGACTGATAGATCGCTTTCGCAGGCAAGCCAGCTCCCACAGGTTTGACCGAGTTGATTCAGTCAGATGGGTTATTGGCCAGAGTAGATCTGGTCAAACACCCCGCCATCATTGAAATGGGTCTTTTGCACTGTGCGCCAGTCGCCGAAGGTCTTCTCCACCGACAGGAAGTCCACCTTGGGGAACCGGTCGGTGTACTTTGCCAGCACCTTCGGGTCCCGTGGGCGCAGGTAGTTGTTGGCCGCAATTTCCTGGCCTTCGGGCGACCACAGATACTTGAGGTAGTCCTCGGCCACGGCACGGCTGCCTTTTTTCTCGACCACTTTATCCACCACCGACACCGGCGGTTCGGCTTCGGCGGAAACGCTTGGATAGACCACTTCGAACTGATCACGGCCAAACTCGCGGGCGATCATTTCTGCTTCGTTTTCAAAGGTCACCAGCACGTCGCCAATCTGGTTGGTCATGAAGGTGGTGGTGGCGGCGCGGCCACCGGTGTCCAGCACTGGCGCTTGCTTGAACAACTTGCCAACGAAGGTCTTGGCCTTTTCTTCATCGCCGCCGTTCTTCAGCACGTAACCCCAGGCCGACAGATAGGTGTAGCGGCCGTTACCCGAGGTCTTAGGGTTGGGCACGATTACCTGCACGCCGTCCTTGAGCAGGTCGGGCCAGTCTTTCAACGCCTTGGGGTTACCTTTGCGCACAATAAACACCGTGGCTGAGGTGAATGGCGCACTGTTGTTCGGCAGGCGTGTCACCCAGTTGTCCGGCACCAGCTTGCCGTTGTCGACCAGGGCATTGATATCGGTAGCCATGTTCATGGTGATCACGTCGGCGGGCAGGCCGTCGATCACTGAGCGCGCTTGTTTGCTGGAGCCACCGAAGGACATCTGCAGCGTCAGCTTGTCGTCCGGATGCTCGGCTGCCCAGTGCTTCTGGAAAGCGGCGTTGTAGTCCTTGTAGAAGTCGCGCATCACGTCGTAGGAGACGTTGAGCAGGGTGGTCGCTGCCTGGGCGGAGCCCGCCAAGGCCAGGCCGGCGGCCAGTAGGGAGGCGCTGAGGATTTTTTTCACTGCTCATTCCTTGTTGTTCGAGAAGAGGGAGGCAATTTGCCAGCGACTATAGCCGGGCCTGCATAGAGCTTTAAAGATTAAAACGAACTTTGCTTATTCCAGTTTGCGAAACAGATTGCTGCCACAGCGCGCGCAAAACGCGGCGTTGGGTTCATGGCTGTCCTTCTTGCACACTGGGCAGTCGGTATGCAGCTGTTCGCCGCGCATGGCACTGGCCAGTTCAGCGGTAAAAATACCCGTCGGCACGGCGATGATCGAGTAACCGGTGATCATCACCAGCGAAGAAATCACCTGGCCCAGGGGCGTCTTGGGCACGATATCGCCGAAGCCCACGGTGGTCAGGGTGACGATCGCCCAGTAGATGCCCTTGGGAATACTGGTAAAGCCATGTTCCGGGCCTTCGATCACGTACATCAAGGTGCCGAACACCGTCACCAGGGTGCACACGCTGACCAGGAACACCACGATCTTCTGCTTGCTGCCGCGCAGCGCCGCCATCAGGTAGTTGGCCTGCTTGAGATACGGGCTGAGCTTGAGCACGCGGAAGATGCGCAGCATCCGGATGATGCGGATGATCAGCAGATACTGGGCGTCGCTGTAGTACAGCGCGAGGATGCCGGGGACGATGGCGAGCAGGTCCACCAAGCCATAAAAGCTGAAGGCATAGCGCAGCGGCTTGGGCGAGCAATACAGGCGCAGGCCGTACTCGATGGCGAAGATCAGCGTGAAGCCCCACTCGATATAGGCCAGCACGTCGGCGTAGTTCTGATGGATTGTGTCGATGCTGTCGAGCATCACGATCACCAGGCTGGCGAGGATGATCAGCAGCAGGATGCCGTCAAAGCGCCGCCCGGCGACGGTGTCGCTTTGGAACACCATGATGTAGAGGCGCTGGCGCCAGTCGTTGTTGCTGTCCATAAACCCTGCCTGAAACGAATATCGAGCAAGCCTAGGGCGATTCGAACGGGCTGTCCATGTGAGGCTTGTGCAGCATTCGCTGACCGGCGCGCACCAGCCAGCACGCGAGAATAAATGGCGCGGTCAGCGCGGGCAGGTGCAGGCCGCAAAAGCCAGGGGTGAGCAGGATGGCCAGGCCGATGCCCAGCAGTGGCAACCAAGGCTGGCGACGCGACGAGCACAGGGCCAGCGCGGCCAGCGCGGGGTTATAGCTGTGCAGGCCGAGCAGGGCGCCAGTGGGGTCGTTCAACCACAGGCCGGCCAGCATGCCGAGAGTGGCGCCGCCCAAGGCCCACGCGACGGCGCGACGGTCGGCCAGCAGCAAGCCCAGGGCGATCAGCACACCCGCCAGGGGCTGGTCCAGCAGCATGATTTGCCCAAGGCCGGTGAAGGGTGCGGCCAGTACAGCGACAGTGTCGGGCTCGCTCAGCGCAAGGGTGTTCTCCGGGGCCTGGCCGAGCAGCAACCAGCCCAGGCCAACAAAGGGCGCGGTGTACGCTGGCAAATTCAGGGGTTGGGTCGCGTGTTTCAACCAGTGCCGGGTGAGGATGGCACTCAAGCCGCCGCACGCCAGGATCAGCGGCGGCACCAGCGCCGACCAGGCAAAGTGCTGGCTGATCAACAGGCCCAGCAATACGCCGTTGTAGCTATACAGCCCGGCCTGGCGCTCGGCCTTGGGATACCCCCGGCGCTGGGCCGTGAGCAACCCTGCGACGCCCCCCAGCAAGGCACCGCCAAGCAAGGCCGGGGCACCGATCAGGATCGCCAGCAGGCACAGCAGGCCGCACAGCGGGTGGCGCTGCAGGAAGATTTGGCTGAAGCCGTTGAGCAGGGCTTCGGCCCAGTCGGGGCAGGTTGGGTTGTGCATTTGGGTTGAGTCAATAAGACCGAGTTGCCCTCATCGCAGGCAAGCCAGCTCCCACATTTGATTGATGTTCGACATGCAAACTCGATCAAATGTGGGAGCCGGGCTTGCCCGCGATGAGGCCCTGACAGGCGCTAAATCAGCGTCTCTATACGCAGCGAATTGGTGGACCCCGGCTGCCCGAACGGCACCCCTGCGGTAATCACCAAGGTATCGCCACGCTGCGCCATGCCCTGGGCCTGGGCAATTTCCAGTGCGGTGGAACACACCTCATCCACCTGGCGCAGCCGATCATTGACCACCGAGTGCACGCCCCACGCCACGCTCAGGCGCCGCGCCGTGGACAGGTTGGGTGTGAGGTTGAGGATCGGCGCCACGGGCCGCTCCCGCGCCGCGCGCAAGCTGGAACTGCCGGACTCGCTGTAGTTCACCAGCACCGCCACCGGCAGGATGCTGCTGATGCGGCGGATCGCGCAGCTGATGGCGTCCGACACCGTGGCATCTGCCTTGGGCCGGCTGACATCCAGCTGTGCCTGGTAGTCCGGGCCGTTTTCCACCTGGCGGATGATCTTGCTCATCATCTGCACCGCTTCCAGCGGGTACTCGCCCGAGGCGGTTTCGGCCGACAGCATCACCGCATCTGCACCTTCGGCCACCGCGTTGGCGACATCGGTGACTTCGGCGCGGGTGGGTGCCGGCGAGAAGCGCATGGATTCGAGCATCTGCGTGGCCACCACCACCGGCTTACCCAGTTGGCGGCAGGTGCTGATGATGTCTTTCTGGATCTGCGGCACGCTCTCGGCCGGCACTTCCACGCCCAGATCACCCCGGGCCACCATGATCGCGTCACTCAGTTCGGCGATTTCACGCAACCGTTGCACCGCCGAAGGCTTTTCGATCTTGGCCATCAAAAATGCTTTATCGCCGATCAGCTCGCGGGCTTCGCGGATGTCTTCCGGGCGCTGCACAAACGACAGCGCCACCCAGTCCACACCCAGCTCCAGGCCGAAGCTCAGGTCGCGGCGGTCCTTGGTGGTGAGTGGGCTCAGTTCCAACAGCGCTTGTGGGACGTTCACACCTTTGCGGTCAGACAGTTCGCCGCCATTGAGCACGGTGGTGTCGATGGCATCGGCATGCTTGGTGATTACGCGCAGGCGCAGCTTGCCGTCGTCGAGCAGCAGGTCCATACCCGGCTCCAGGGCCGCGATGATTTCCGGGTGGGGCAGGTTGACCCGGCGTTGGTCGCCCAGGGTTTCATCCAGGTCCAGGCGCAGGGCCTGGCCGCGTACGAGCTGCACCTTGCCCTCGGCAAAGCGTCCCACCCGCAGCTTCGGCCCTTGCAGGTCCATGAGGATACCGAGCGGGTAGTTGAGCTGGCGCTCGACCTGGCGAATCCACTGGTAGCGCTGGGCATGGTCGGCGTGGTCGCCGTGGCTGAAGTTGAGACGGAAGATATTTACCCCGGCCTCCACCAGCTCGCGGATGTCGTCGATACCGTCGGTGGCCGGGCCCAGGGTGGCGAGGATTTTGACCTTCTTGTCAGGCGTCATGGTTGGCAGTCTCGAGGATCAGGATGGCGCGGAAGTCGTTGACGTTGGTGCGCGTCGGCTCGGTGACGATCAAGTCGCCCAGGGCGGCGAAATAGCCGTAGCCGTTGTTGTTGTCCAGCTCATCACTGGCCGACAAGCCCAGGGCTTCGGCACGGCGGTAGCTGCAGGGGGTCATGATCGCGCCGGCGTTGTCTTCTGAACCGTCGATGCCATCGGTATCGCCGGCCAGGGCGTACACGCCGGGCAGGCCCTTGAGACTATCGGTGAGGCTCAAGAGGAATTCCGCATTGCGCCCGCCACGACCGTCGCCGCGTACAGTGACGGTGGTTTCGCCCCCCGACAGAATCACGCACGGCGCCGCCAGTGGCTGGCCGTGCTGCACGATCTGCCGGGCGATGCCGGCGTGTACCTTGGCCACATCGCGGGCTTCGCCTTCCAGGTCACCGAGGATCAGCGGGCTGAAACCGGCCTGGCGCACTTTGACCGCCACCGCTTCCAGGGATTGCTGCGGGCGGGCGATCAATTGGAAGTGGCTGCGGGCAAGCACCGGATCGCCAGTCTTGACGGTTTCCGAGGCCGGGTTCTGCAACCAACTGCGCACCGAAGCGGGGGTGTCGATGTGGTAACGCTTGAGGATCGCCAGGGCCTGTTGCGAGGTGCTAGGGTCACCGACGGTTGGGCCCGAGGCAATCACCGTGGCCTGGTCGCCCGGTACATCGGAGATCGCGTAGGTGTACACCGTGGCCGGCCACGCAGCCTTGGCCAAACGCCCGCCCTTGATGGCCGAGAGGTGCTTGCGCACGCAATTCATCTCGCCAATGGTGGCGCCGGATTTAAGCAGGGCTTTGTTGATGGCTTGTTTGTCCGCCAGGGTGATGCCCTCGGCGGGCAGGGCCAGTAATGCCGAGCCACCGCCGGAGAGCAGGAAGATCACACGGTCGTCTTCACTCAGATGGCTGATCAGTTCCAGCACGCGCTGGGCCACGGCCAGGCCGGCCGCATCCGGAACCGGGTGGGCGGCTTCGACCACTTCGATTTTTTTGCATGGCGCGCCATGGCCATAGCGCGTGACCACCAGGCCCGAGACTTCGCCATGCCAACAATCTTCGACGACCAATGCCATGGCGGCCGCGGCTTTACCGGCGCCGATCACGATCACACGGCCACTGCGGTCGGCAGGCAGGTAGGGTTCAAGGACTTGCCGGGGGTGGGCGGCATCGATGGCTGTGGCAAACAGCTCGCGAAGCAGGTGTTGCGGATCGACCGACATAAGCGGGCTCCCGGGGGATTCTTGTTATTAGAGGTGCAGCGATCGTTCCCACGCTCTGCGTGAGAATGCAGTCCGGGACGCTCTGCGCCCAAAGCGTGACGCGGAGCGTCACAAGAGGCATTCCCACGCGGAGCGTGGGAACGATCAGCGGTGTGGGTTATTTATCGCGAATCGAGAAATTCGCCATGTGCTCCAGGCCCTTGATCAGTGCCGAGTGGTCCCAGTTGCCGCCGCCAAGTGCGGTGCAGGTGCTGAACACTTGCTGGGTGCCGGCGGTGTTCGGCAGGTTGATCCCCAGTTCCTTGGCGCCCGCAAGGGCCAGGTTCAGGTCCTTCTGGTGCAGGTTGATGCGGAAACCCGGATCGAAGGTGCCCTTGATCATGCGCTCGCCGTGCACTTCCAGGATCTTGGACGATGCAAAGCCACCCATCAGCGCTTCACGCACTTTGGCTGGGTCGGCGCCGTTTTTGGAGGCGAACAACAACGCTTCGGCCACCGCCTGGATGTTCAGGGCAACGATGATCTGGTTGGCCACCTTGGCGGTCTGGCCATCGCCATTGCCGCCTACCAGGGTGATGTTTTTGCCCATGCTCTGGAACAGCGGCAGCGCGCGTTCGAAGGTCTGCGGTTCGCCACCGACCATAATGCTCAAGGTGCCGGCCTTGGCACCGACTTCACCACCGGACACCGGGGCGTCCAGGTACTGCGCGCCGGCCTGGTTGACCTTGGCGGCGAATGCTTTGGTGGCAGTAGGGGAGATCGAGCTCATGTCGATCACCACCTTGTTCGGCGACAGGCCCGCAGCCACGCCGTCGGCGCGAAACAGCACGTCATCGACTTGAGGGGTGTCGGGCACCATGACGATGATGAACTCGGCTTCCTGGGCCACTTGTTGCGGGTTGGCCAGCGCCACGGCGCCGGCGCTGATCAGTTCAGCCGGAGCCTTGCCGTGATGTTCGGAGAGAAACAGTTGATGGCCTGCTTTCTGCAGGTTGGCGGCCATGGGTTGGCCCATGATGCCGGTGCCGATAAATCCGATTTTAGCCATGATCAAAAACCTCTTTTAGTGTGGGCGCTGGCTTGCCTGCGATGGCATCACCCCCGTATGCCTGATACAGCGAGGTGTCTGCATCGCAGGCAAGCCAGCTCCCACATTGTTTTGTTTTGTGTTGTGTCAGATGGCGTTGTGGGTTTTGAGCCAACCCAAACCCGCCTCGGTAGTGGTCAACGGCTTGTACTCACAGCCGACCCAACCCGCGTAACCAATGCGGTCCAGATGCTCGAACAGGAAGCGGTAGTTGATCTCGCCGGTACCTGGTTCGTTGCGCCCAGGGTTGTCCGCCAGCTGAATGTGATTGATCTCGCCCAGGTGCGCCGCCATGGTCCGCGCCAGGTCGCCTTCCATGATTTGCATGTGGTAGATGTCGTATTGCAGGAACAGATTGGCGCTGCCCACTTGCTCGCGAATCGACAGGGCCTGCGCCGTGTTGTTGAGGTAGAAGCCGGGAATGTCGCGGGTGTTGATCATCTCCATCACCAGCTTGATACCCGCCGCTTGCAGCTTCTCGGCGGCGTACTTGAGGTTGGCGACAAAGGTCTTTTCCACGGTCTCGTCATCGACGCCTTGTGGCCGGATTCCCGCCAGGCAATTGACCTGGGTGTTGCCCAAGACCTGGGCATAGGCGATTGCCAGTTTGACCCCAGCACGGAACTCCTCGACCCGGTCCGGGTGGCAAGCCAGGCCGCGCTCGCCCTTGGCCCAGTCACCGGCAGGCAGGTTGAACAACACCTGGGTCAGGCCGTTGGCGTCCAACTGCGCCTTGATGTCGGCAGAGCTGAACTCATACGGGAAGAGGTACTCCACGCCCTGGAAGCCGGCATCGGCAGCCGCTTTGAAGCGGGCAAGGAAATCCTGTTCGGTAAACAGCATGGACAGGTTGGCAGCAAAGCGCGGCATAGGGTTCTCCTTAATCGAGCAGGGAAATGGCAGTCGGCGCGTCGTTGCCGACCAGGGCCAGGTCTTCGAATTCATTGACGGCGTTGATCTCGGTGCCCATGGAAATATTGGTCACCCGTTCCAGAATAATCTCAACGATCACCGGCACCTTGAATTCTTCGATCATCTCTTGGGCGCGGCGCAAGGCTGGTTGGATCTGGCCTGGCTCGAACACACGCAGGGCCTTGCAGCCCAAGCCCTCGGCAACCGCCACATGGTCGACGCCGTAGCCGTTGAGTTCTGGGGCGTTGAGGTTGTCGAAGGACAGCTGCACGCAGTAGTCCATCTCGAACCCACGCTGGGCCTGGCGGATCAGGCCCAGGTATGAGTTGTTCACTACCACATGGATGTACGGCAGCTTGAACTGTGCGCCCACCGCCAGTTCTTCGATCATGAACTGGAAGTCATAGTCGCCCGACAAGGCCACCACTTTGCGGCTCGGGTCGGCCTTGACCACGCCCAGCGCCGCGGGAATGGTCCAGCCCAGTGGACCAGCCTGGCCGCAGTTGATCCAGTGGCGTGGCTTGTACACATGCAAGAATTGCGCGCCGGCAATCTGCGACAGGCCGATGGTGCTGACGTAGCAGGTGTCTTTGCCGAACACCTGGTTCATCTCTTCGTAAACGCGTTGCGGCTTGACCGGCACGTTGTCGAAGTGAGTCTTGCGATGCAGGGTGGCCTTGCGTTGTTGGCAGTCATGCAACCAGGCGCTGCGGTCCTTGAGCTTGCCGGCGGCTTTCCACTCGCGGGCCACTTCAATGAACATCGTCAGCGCGGAGCCGGCGTCGGAAACGATGCCCAGGTCCGGCGTGAACACGCGGCCAATCTGGGTCGGTTCGATGTCGACATGAATGAATTTACGGCCTTCGGTGTACACCTCTACCGAACCGGTGTGACGGTTGGCCCAGCGGTTGCCGATGCCCAGCACCACGTCTGACTTGAGCATCGTCGCGTTGCCGTAGCGGTGCGAGGTTTGCAGGCCGACCATGCCCACCATCAGCGGATGGTCGTCCGGGATAGTGCCCCAGCCCATCAGGGTCGGGATCACCGGGATGCCGGTCAGTTCAGCGAACTCCACCAGCAACTCGCTGGCGTCGGCGTTGATCACGCCGCCACCGCTCACCAGCAATGGGCGTTCGGCTGCGTCGAGCAGAGCCAGGGCTTTTTCCACTTGCACACGGGTCGCCAGCGGCTTGGCCAGAGGCAGCGGCTGGTAGGCGTCGATGTCGAACTCGATCTCGGCCATCTGTACGTCGAACGGCAGGTCGATCAGCACCGGGCCGGGGCGGCCGGAGCGCATTTCATAGAAGGCCTTCTGGAACGCGTAAGGCACTTGGCCGGGTTCCAGCACCGTGGTTGCCCACTTGGTCACCGGCTTGACGATGCTGGTGATGTCCACGGCCTGGAAGTCTTCCTTGTGCATCCGGGCGCGGGGGGCTTGGCCGGTAATGCACAGGATCGGGATCGAGTCGGCCGAGGCGCTGTACAGGCCGGTGACCATGTCGGTACCCGCCGGGCCCGACGTGCCGATGCACACGCCGATGTTGCCGGCCTTGGTACGGGTGTAGCCCTCGGCCATGTGCGAGGCGCCTTCAACGTGGCGAGCAAGGACGTGATCGATGCCACCCACCTTCTGCAAGGCCGAATACAGCGGGTTGATCGCGGCGCCTGGGATACCGAAGGCGGTATCCACACCTTCACGGCGCATCACCAGGACGGCGGCTTCGATTGCTCTCATTTTGCTCATGGTTTTGGTGCCTCTTGCGTTTTGTAATTGTATACAAGTGGTGTCTGTCCAAAGTGTATTCACGGCGAGCGGCGTTGGTCAATGCCTTTCGTAAACTGACCTTTGCGTTCGTCGGAAGCGCTTTTTTCGACGTGTGGAGCCTTTGTTGGAAAATATTGTATACAAAAATAAACATCATTGTGTTCTATTTGTGTGATCGAGCATCTGATCAAACAGACCTCACCGCATTACCCATAACAAGATAAGGACGGCACCTATGAGCGCTTTAACCTTGAAACTCGCCACCCAACTGGCCACCCAGGCCCTTACTGCAGGCCGCACCATTTCGGCTGCGCCACTGACCATCGCCGTGCTCGACAGCGGCGGCCACCTGGTCACCCTGCAACGCGAAGACGGCGCCAGCCTGCTACGGCCGCAAATCGCCATCGGCAAGGCCTGGGGCGCCATTGCCCTGGGCAAGGGTTCACGTTTGCTGGCGCTGGACGCCCAACAGCGCCCGGCGTTTATCGCGGCGTTGAACAGCCTGGGGCAGGGCAGCGTCGTGCCGGCGCCGGGTGGGGTGTTGATTCGGGATCAGAGCGGCATGGTGCTGGGCGCGATCGGGATCAGCGGGGACACGTCCGATATTGACGAGCAGTGTGCGATCACGGCGATAGAAGGAGTGGGGTTGATGGCGGATGCGGGGGTGTCGGCTTGAATCGTTCTGACTGTGAGTAAGCTATCGCAGGCAAGCCAGCTCCCACATTGGCGGTGTTCACAAATTCAACTGTGGGAGTGCAATCAGTGTGGGAGCTGGCTTGCCTGCGATGCAGTCGACTCGGTCTAGAGTCAAACCCAAATGGCATCCCACAGCGGATAGTCACCAAACTTCTTTACCAGCCCGGCCCTGAGTGGACTGGCTACGATGTAACGTGCAATCCCCTCAAGGCTTTCCTCTCGACGCACGGCATGGTCATGAAAGCCCGGTTGCCAGAGGCGACCTTGGCGGCCAGCCACCGCATTCACCACTCGGGTGCTCTTGGATTTAACTTGTCGCATCAAGTCGGCAAGTGAACCTTTCTCCAGAGAAACAAGCCAATGGAAATGGTCAGGCATCACCACCCAGGCCAATGATGTTGCGAGCCCTTTATATTGGGCGATCCTGAATTGTTGTACGACCAGGCGGCCGAGTCTGAAGTCGCTGAAGATGGGCTCGCGTTCAAGGGTGTTGGTGGTGAGCAGGTAAATGCGGTTGGACTCGTTATAGCGGCCGATGCACAGGCGTTTTGAAGCAGGTAAATCAGGCATTCCGTGGCCTCTCTTCAGATGGTGTTCTGAGAGGCTAGACTGAGGGGCGAAAGCTGATCGGCGGGCTTTTAGCAGGATGTGTCTGGATGGGCGCTATCGCGGGCAAGCCCGCTCCCACAGGGGATTGTGACCATTTTACATTTTGTGTCCGGCGCAAATCCGTGTGGGAGCTGGCTTGCCTGCGATAGCCTCGCCGCGGTCTATCAATCCGGCTCACACCCCTTGAGCACCAACCGAATAATCGTCTGCGCCGCCGCCTCATAATCGGCCTCATCCAGTTTGGCCTTGCCGGTTACCGCCGAGATCTGCCAGTCGAAATCGGCATAGGTCTGGGTGGCTGCCCAGATGCTGAACATCAGGTGGTTGGGGTCGATCGCGGCGATCAGGCCACGGTCAACCCAGCTCTGAATGCAGTCGATATTGTGCTTGGCCTGAGCGTTGAGCTGCTCAACCTGGTCGGCGCTCAGGTGTGGGGCGCCGTGCATGATTTCGCTGGCGAACACCTTGGAGGCGAACGGCAGGTCGCGGGAGATGCGGATTTTGGAGCGGATGTAGTTGCTCAATACTTCCTTGGGCTCGCCTTCGGGGTTGAACGGCGTGGAGGCGGCCAGGATCGGCTCGATAATGCTTTCGAGCACCTCGCGGTAAAGGTTGTCCTTGGACTTGAAGTAGTAATAGACGTTGGGCTTGGGCAGCCCGGCCTTGGCGGCGATGTCGCTGGTTTTGGTCGCGGCGAAGCCCTTGTCGGCAAACTCCTCGCTCGCCGCCCGCAGGATTTTTTCTTTGTTGCGCTCGCGAATGCTGCTCATAAACCAGACGTTTCCTTGCCATGACAGGCGGTTGCGCATGGTAGCACCGGCCATCCGCAAGCCTCAACAATCTGCCCGCAAGGCCCCGCGCCGCGCTATGCTCGCGCCATCTCTCTCTAACGGAAGTCCGGTTCATGGCAGGAAGCAGCTTGTTGGTGTTGATCGACGATATCGCGGCGGTACTCGATGACGTCGCGCTGATGACAAAAATGGCCGCCAAGAAGACATCGGGCGTGCTGGGTGATGACCTCGCGCTGAATGCCCAGCAGGTCTCCGGCGTGCGCGCCGAGCGAGAAATCCCGGTGGTGTGGGCGGTGGCCAAGGGCTCGTTTATCAACAAGCTGATCCTGGTGCCGACGGCCCTGTTGATCAGCGCCTTTGCACCCTGGGCGGTGATACCGCTATTGATGCTCGGCGGCGCCTACCTGTGTTTCGAGGGCTTCGAAAAACTCGCGCACAAATTCCTGCACAGCAAGGCTGAAGATCAAGCCGAACACGCACAGTTGGCTGAAGCGGTGGCCGACCCGGCAACCGATCTGGTGGCGTTCGAGAAAGACAAGATCAAGGGTGCGATCCGTACCGACTTTATTCTTTCCGCCGAAATCATTGCCATCACCCTCGGCATCGTCGCCGACGCGCAGCTCACGCAGCAGGTGATCGTGCTGTCGGGTATCGCCATTGTCATGACCATCGGCGTATATGGATTGGTGGCCGGTATCGTCAAGCTCGACGACCTGGGGCTGTGGCTGACGCAGAAGCCGGGCCAGGTGGCGCGCAGTATTGGCGGCGCGATCCTGAGCGCGGCCCCCTACATGATGAAGAGCCTGTCAGTGATTGGCACGGCGGCGATGTTCATGGTCGGTGGCGGCATCCTCACCCATGGCGTGCCCGTGGTGCATCACTGGATCGAAACCGTGAGCCAGAGCACCGGCGCGTTGGCGTGGCTGATGCCAACGCTGCTCAATGCGGTGGCGGGGATCATTGCCGGCGCTGTCGTCCTGGCAGTGGTCAGCGTGGCAGGTAAAGGTTGGAAAGCACTGCGAGGGTGAAACCGCAGGCATAAAAAAGGCCATTCAATCGAATGGCCTTTTTTTATCGCTGCTGTTTACTCGGCGATCTGCAACTTGCGCGATTCGGTGTAGATATACCGCACCTTCTCATACTCGAACGGCGAGTTCATCTGGCCGTAGCGGAAGCTGGTCTGGTAGCGCTTGTCGACGGCGCGCAGGGCCCAGACTTCCGGATGGTTGGAGCTGACTTCAGACACGTTGAGGAAGTTGATCTGCGATTCGGCGCTGTAGTCCACCAGCAGGCCGCCGGTATCACGCAGGTTCGACGGCCCGAAAATCGGCAGCATCAGGTAGGCGCCACCCGGTACACCGTAGAAGCCCAGGGTCTGGCCGAAGTCTTCGCTCTGGCGCGGCAGGCCCATGGCGGTGGCCGGGTCCCACAGGCCCGCGATGCCAATGGTGGTGTTGACCAGCAGGCGCCCGGTGGTTTCCAGCGAGCGGTGGCCCTTGAGCTGCAACAAGCTGTTCATCAGGTTGGGCACATCGCCCAGGTTGTTGAAGAAGTTGCTCACGCCGGTGCGCAGAAAGCTCGGCGTGACATAGCGGTAACCGTTCACCACCGGCAGGAACACCCACTGGTCGAAGCGATAGTTGAAGTGGTACACGCGGCGGTTCCACGACTCCAGTGGGTCGTAGACGTTGAGCGCGGTGAGCGTGGAACGCTCGAATTCGCGCTGGTCCAAGCCTGGGTTGAACTTGAGCTTGGTCAGCGGTTCCTTGAAGCCGTCGGCATCGACCTTGACGGGTTCTTGGGCCTTGCTGTTGTCGGCATTGGCCACGCCTGCGCACATCAGTGCGGCGAGCAGCAGAAGATATTTAGCCACGGAAGAACTCCAGCATGGCGTCGGCGTTGACGCGGTAATTGAGGTTGCCGCAGTGGCCGCCCAGCGGGTAGACGGTCAAGCGATCGCCGAAAGTTTTACGCAGGAAGCCCAGGTCGCCAGGGCCGAGGATCACGTCGTCGGCGTTATGCATCACGGCGATTTTCGGGCTGTCGCGCAGGTAGTCCTTGAGGGCGTAGAGGCTGACCTGGTCGATCAGTTGCAGCAGGCTGCCGCCATCGGAACGCGCGCGCCACATCGGGATCACTTGTTCGGTGAGGTAGCAGTCGAAGTCACACTGCAGGGCACGCTTGAGGAACGGCGTGAGGCTGGTGCCTTCGGTAATCGGGTACTTGGGCGGAATAATCAGGCCACGTCGGTTGATCAAGTCCGAAGTGAAGGCAATGTCGGCGGCCGAGAAGCGGAACGAGGTGCCGATCAGCATGGCCATCTGTTCGTTGGTCAGGTGCTGCTTGGACTGCTGGAAGTCATAAAGCAGGGCATCGTTGAGGTCGATGTAGCCTTTTTGCTGGAAGTAACGCGTCAGTTTGCTCAGCACCAACTCATAGAAGGTGGTGCTGTTGTTGATGCCCTTGACCTCGGTCTGTACCAGCTTGTCGAGGTTGGTGATCGAGGTGTAGAGGTTGACCGGCGGGTTGAGCAGCAGCACTTTCTTGAAGTTGAAGCTGCGGCGGGTCTCATCCAGCTTGCTGACAAACGCCGCATCCAGGGCGCCCAGGCTGTAGCCGGTGAGGTAGAAATCGGTCACGGGCAACGAGGCGTTCTGCGCGCGTACGGCTTGCATCACGCGGTACATGTCTTCGGCGTCTTCCTGGGTGATGCCCGGGGTGGCGAAGCGCGAAGCGGCGCTGATGAAGTCGAAGCTGGTTGGCGAGGAGAGCTGCACCACATGGTAGCCGGCCTGGTAATACAGCTTTTTCAGGTATTCGTTAATGCTGCTGTCAAAGCGTGCACCGGTGCCGGCGATCAGGAAGATCAAAGGCGCGGCGCGGTCCTGCTTGGCAATGCGGTAGGTGAGTTTCTTCACCGCCCAGAAATTGTCCGGCAGGCTGAACTCGCGCTCGGGGCGCATCGTCAGGGTGTAGTCGGACTGGGTGATCTCGTCATCGGTCGGCAGGGTTGGCCGCAGATCGGGGGGGGTGGTGGCGATGGTCGCTTCGAACGGGTTGGTCAAAGGGTAGCCATAGCTGGCTTGGTCGATATCGACGGCCAGTGCTGACGCACTCAAAAATAGGCTGCCCAGCAAGGCAGCACAGCGCAAGGAACGGAGCATGACTTAATCCCTAAGAGGAACGGGCTGAATGAAGTTCGCAGGCTATGACCACCGCCTTGTCACCGAAGTGCCAGCACTCGGCACGAAAAGTCGGAAAAAACGTCGGAATCGGGGTAATAGTAGCGAGACGATACACTTTGCCATGCTTTGTTGAACAGATATCTGTGCGAACACCTTGCTAACGGCCGCCGTGGGATTAAGCTGGGCGCCGTTTTTGCCTATCGGAGTGCCCCATGTCCCGTCGTTTGCCGTTGATCCTGCTGCTTATTGCCCTGCCGTTATGGCTGGCCGCCAGTTATGCCGCACGCTATGGCTTCATGGAGGATGGGCAATGGGTTGGCATCTGCGCTGATGAGGCCAGCCGCTGGGAATGCCAGGTGCGTTCGAACCTGGGTTTGATGATTCATTTCAAGCTGCTGGGGTGGGCGGCGTTGATCACTTCGGTGCTGGGCTTTTTTGTACCGGGGCGTGCGGGGTGGGCGTTGGCGGTGGTGGGGTTGGTGTTCGGGTTGCCGGCGCTGGCGCTGTACAACACGACGTTTGCGGTGTTTGCGGTGGTGATTGCGGGGTTGCGGTTGGTCAGGAAGCCTCGCGGCGCCTGATGTGGCCTCATCGCAGGCAAGCCAGCTCCCACAGTTGATTGTGTTCACACATTTCTATCTGTGAGCACGGTCAAATGTGGGAGCTGGCTTGCCTGCGATAGCGGTGTTACGCCTTGCGCACTCGCAAGCAACGCCACAAAGCCGCAACCATCAGCACGCTGACCACTGCCCAACCCCAGGCCTGCTGATTCAACAGCCCTTCACGGTACAACTGCGGCGCAACGCCGGCACCGATGATAAAGGCCAGCAACGCAATCTCCCGACGTGGCCCGGTCACCGGGCGTATCAGGTACACCAGGGCCGGCAACACCAGCGCTGCGCTTGGGAAGCTGCGATAACGCGGGTCAAACACCAGCGCCAGCATCATCACCGCACCGGCAAACCCGGCAATTGCCATCAACCAGCCGGCGCGCTGCTCCAGCCAGTTGAACCCGCGCTCACGCCAGCCTTGCCGGGCGCTGAGGGCCAGGGCGGCATGAGCCAGCACCAGCAGGTTCAAGACCACCAGCAAGCCTGCCCATAGCCATTCATCGTTGAAACGCGCGGTAACGCGGGTCAGTTCGGCCCAACTGCCGATGGAGCACGCTGCGACGGCCCCTAGCAACGGCAGTATTAACGCAGAGCGAGTGCTGCGAACGCGGCCGCCGAGCACCAGGGTGCCCAGCAGGATGAGCCCGCCGACGCCCAGCCACAGCCGCCAGTACGGCACATTGGTCACCGGGCCGGCGAGGATACCTTTGTCCTGACGGTCTGCATCGAACAGCCCCCAGTAACCACCCACAGCCCCTTCACTCGCACGTTTCCATGGCTGGTCAAAGGCTTCGATCAGGTTATAGCGCCAGCCATTGGCTTCGGCCATGGCCACGAAGCCGCGCATGAACCTGGCCTCATTGACCCGGCTGGGCACGGCGGTTTCGCGCTGCCGGCCTTCGCTGGGCCAGCCGGTTTCGCCGATCACGATGTCCTTGGGCGCGAATTTATGGCCGAAGGTCTGGCGCACATCGCCCACGTGCTTGAGCGCCTGGTCGATGCCGGACGGCTCATCTTCCCAATACGGCAACAGGTGAATGGTCAGGAAGTCCACCGCAGGCTCGATTTCCGGGTGTTGCAACCAGAACTCCCAGACATCGGCATAGGTGACGGGCTGCTTGATCTGGCTTTTAACCTGATGGATCAGCGCCACCAGTTGCTTGGCGGTGACTTCCTTGCGCAGCAGGGCTTCGTTGCCGACGATCACCGAGGTCACCACGTCCGGGCTGGCGTTGGCCGCCGCGATCAACTCGTTGATCTCTTTTTCGGTCGCCACGGGGTCGCTGCTGACCCAGGCCCCGGCCATCACTTTCAACCCATGCTTGCGCGCCATGTCTGGCAGGGCCTCCAGGCCGGTCATGGAGTAGGTGCGAATGCATTCAAAGCGCGTAGCCAGTAGCGCCAGGTCGGCGTCCATGCGCTCGGGGCGCAGCGCGAACGGTTGATCGAATGGGGATTGGTCTTTGTCGAACGGTGTGTAGGACGCACATTGCAGCTTATGGCTGGCGCTCGCGACGTCTGGCAACACCACGGGCCGGCCGAGGCCGTACCAGTAGCCGACAAGGGCAAGCACGCCGAGGATCAAGGCGAAGAAATAGGGCAGGGCAGGGAAGCGGGCAGTCGCGGGCATGGTCGGCTTATCTGGGGGAGCAAAGGCGCGCATCTTACCCGGATTTGCCGCAGCCCTGTGGGGCTGCATAATTTTGACATGCAAACTTCGGGCGGGATTCTGGCGATAACGCCTACAAAGCATCCTGCTGGCGATGTGATGTCGTTTCCTGCTCAACCAAGGTCGCTGACAGAGCAGGGCAAATGCCTACGCAGGTTGAAGATAAAACTGTCAGTACTCCACTGATGCCTCAGCAACCGGATCGATGCGCGTGAAGGGGGCGCGGTGCACCCTATAACAACAGTTTGACGTCGCTCGGCATCCGTCGGGCGCAGCACTTTCGGGGAAGTACTATGAAGATGCGACGACTCTTGGGCGCAGCTGCCACTCTGGTAGTTGCGATGGGCTCCACACTGGCCAGTGCCGACAGCAAGACCCTGAGCATCGGCTACGTGGACGGCTGGTCCGACAGCGTGGCCACTACTCATGTGGCGGCAGAGGTGATCAAGCAAAAGCTCGGCTACGACGTAAAACTGCAAGCGGTTGCCACCGGGATCATGTGGCAGGGCGTCGCCACCGGCAAACTCGATGCCATGCTTTCCGCCTGGCTACCTGTAACCCACGGTGAATACTGGACCAAGAACAAGGACAAGGTGGTCGACTACGGCCCCAACTTCAAAGACGCCAAGATCGGCCTGATCGTGCCTGAATACGTCAAGGCCAAGTCCATTGAAGACCTCAAGACCGATACCACCTTCAAAAACAAGATCGTCGGCATCGACGCCGGTTCGGGCGTAATGCTCAAGACCGACGAAGCCATCAAGCAATATGGCCTGGACTACAAACTGCAAGCCAGCTCGGGTGCGGCGATGATTGCCGAACTGACCCGCGCCGAAGACAAGCAGGAGTCGATTGCGGTCACCGGTTGGGTGCCGCACTGGATGTTCGCCAAGTGGAAACTGCGTTTCCTGGACGACCCAAAAGGGATTTATGGTGCTGCTGAAACCGTCAACAGCATCGGCAGCAAGGGCCTGGAGAAGAAAGCGCCGGAAGTCGCAGCCTTCCTGAAGAAATTCCAGTGGGCCTCCAAGGATGAAATCGGTGAAGTCATGCTGGCGATTCAAGAAGGCGCCAAGCCGGACGCCGCGGCCAAGGACTGGGTAGCCAAGCACCCCGAGCGCGTCGCCGAATGGACTGCTAAATAACCCCGCCCCAATTGTAGGAGCGAGCTTGCTCGCGAAGAACGCACAGGCAC
This sequence comes from Pseudomonas sp. WS 5503, assembly GCF_012985385.1. Classification (NCBI taxonomy): domain Bacteria; kingdom Pseudomonadati; phylum Pseudomonadota; class Gammaproteobacteria; order Pseudomonadales; family Pseudomonadaceae; genus Pseudomonas; species Pseudomonas sp. WS 5503. Next base: position 131,450 of record NZ_JAAQWI010000001.1, on the reverse strand, counting down.
CGCGATCATCCAGAATGAACGCGTTATCGTTAACGTTTTTCGCGAGCAAGCTCGCTCCTACACTTTTTACAAATCCTCGCTAAGCTCGATCTACTACTAAGGTCGTCTGGAACCCATTGCGCAGCCGCATACAGTGGATACGTTCCAAAATAATAAAAAGCTGTGCTGCGAGGATAAAAACAATGAACGACAGCATTTACCTCTCGATTCAAAACAGCCCGCGTTTCAAGGAGCTGGTCAGGAAAAGGGAAAGGTTCGCCTGGATTCTCTCGGCGATCATGCTAGGGCTTTACTCCGCTTTCATCCTGTTGATTGCCTACGGGCCACAAGTGCTGGGGGCCAAGATCAGCCCTGGTTCCTCGATTACCTGGGGCATTCCCCTGGGCGTCGGGCTGATTGTGTCGGCCTTCATTCTCACCGGCATCTACGTGCGTCGGGCCAACGGCGAATTTGACGACCTGAACAATGCGATTCTCAAGGAGGCTGCGCAATGATCCGGCGTCTATTGGCTCTACTCGGTGCTTCGCTGTTGGCTCCGGCCGTTTGGGCGGCGGACGCATTGACCGGTGAAGTGCACAAGCAACCGCTGAACGTCTCAGCCATTGTGATGTTCGTCGCGTTTGTCGGCGCCACCCTGTGCATCACTTATTGGGCGTCCAAACGCAACAAGTCGGCGGCGGACTACTATGCGGCGGGCGGCAAGATCACCGGTTTCCAGAACGGTCTGGCGATTGCCGGTGACTACATGTCGGCGGCGTCCTTCCTGGGGATTTCCGCGTTGGTGTTCACCTCCGGCTACGACGGCTTGATCTACTCGATCGGCTTCCTTGTGGGCTGGCCGATCATTCTGTTCCTGATCGCCGAGCGCTTGCGTAACCTGGGCAAATACACCTTTGCCGACGTGGCGTCCTATCGCCTGGGGCAAACCCAGATCCGCAGCCTGTCGGCGTGTGGCTCGCTGGTGGTGGTGGCGTTCTACCTGATCGCGCAGATGGTTGGCGCGGGCAAGCTGATCCAGCTGCTGTTTGGCCTTGATTACCATGTGGCGGTGATCCTGGTGGGTATCCTGATGTGCCTGTACGTGCTGTTCGGCGGCATGTTGGCGACCACCTGGGTGCAGATCATCAAGGCGGTACTGTTGCTGTCCGGTGCCTCGTTCATGGCGCTGATGGTGATGAAGCACGTCAACTTCGACTTCAACATGCTGTTCTCCGAGGCGATCAAGGTTCACCCCAAAGGTGAAGCGATCATGAGCCCCGGCGGCCTGGTGAAAGACCCGATCTCGGCATTCTCCCTGGGCCTGGCACTGATGTTCGGTACCGCTGGCCTGCCGCACATCCTGATGCGCTTCTTCACGGTGAGCGACGCCAAGGAAGCGCGTAAGAGCGTACTGTACGCAACCGGCTTCATCGGCTACTTCTATATCCTGACCTTCATCATCGGTTTCGGTGCGATCCTGCTGGTCAGCACCAACCCGGCGTTCAAGGATGCAGCGGGCGCCTTGCTTGGTGGTAACAACATGGCGGCGGTGCATCTGGCCAACGCGGTGGGTGGCAGTATCTTCCTGGGCTTCATCTCGGCCGTGGCGTTTGCCACCATCCTGGCGGTGGTTGCCGGCTTGACCCTGGCGGGTGCTTCGGCGGTGTCCCATGACCTGTATGCCAGCGTGATCAAGAAAGGCAAGGCCAACGAGAAGGACGAGATTCGCGTATCGAAGATCACCACCGTAGCCTTGGGTGTATTGGCCATCGGCCTGGGTATCCTGTTCGAAAGCCAGAACATTGCGTTCATGGTCGGCCTGGCGTTCTCCATCGCTGCCAGCTGTAACTTCCCGGTGCTGCTGCTTTCCATGTACTGGAAAAACCTCACCACCCGCGGCGCCATGATTGGCGGCTGGCTGGGCTTGATCAGCGCCGTGGGCTTGATGATCCTCGGCCCGACCATCTGGGTGTCGATCCTGCACCATGAAAAGGCGATCTTCCCGTACGAGTACCCGGCGCTGTTCTCGATGATCATTGCGTTCGTCGGCATCTGGTTCTTCTCCATCACCGACAAGTCGGCGGCGGCAGAGAAAGAGCGTGCGCTGTACTTCCCACAGTTCGTGCGTTCGCAGACTGGCCTGGGGGCGAGTGGGGCGGTTAATCACTAAGTCGTCAGCTGCATAAGAGATACCCCGGTCGCAAGGCCGGGGTATTTTTTTGCTTGGCTTTTTTGTGTCGCCTGGGCTGGCCTCATCGCGGGCGAGCCCGGCTCCCAGGCTGGGCCGTGTCCTTTTGTTGGAATGCGGTCCAATGTGGGAGCTGGCTTGCCTGCGATGACGGTAGATCAGGCCACACCAACAAAAACGGCCTCCACTAAGGGAGGCCGTTCTCAATGCAGCTAAGCAGTTGAATGCTTACTTGCGGTCTTCCAGCTTGGTGATGTCACGCGACTCGTAGCCGGTGTACAGCTGGCGCGGGCGGCCAATCTTGTACGGGCTGGAGAGCATTTCTTTCCAGTGGGAGATCCAGCCCACGGTCCGCGCCAGGGCGAAGATCACGGTGAACATGCTGGTTGGAATGCCGATCGCCTTGAGGATGATCCCCGAGTAGAAGTCGACGTTCGGGTACAGCGAGCGTTCGATGAAGTACGGGTCGGTCAGGGCGATCTCTTCCAGGCGCATGGCCAGTTCGAGTTGCGGATCGTTCTTGATGCCCAGTTCCTTCAACACTTCGTCGCAGGTCTGCTTCATGACGGTAGCGCGCGGGTCGCGGTTCTTGTAGACCCGGTGACCGAAGCCCATCAACTTGAACGGATCGTTCTTGTCCTTGGCCTTGGCGATGAAGGTGTCGATGTTGGACACATCGCCGATTTCATCGAGCATGGTCAATACGGCTTCGTTCGCACCGCCGTGGGCAGGGCCCCACAGTGCGGCGATACCGGCGGCAATACAGGCGAACGGGTTGGCACCCGAAGAGCCCGCCAGGCGCACGGTAGAGGTGGAAGCGTTCTGCTCGTGGTCGGCGTGGAGGATGAAGATCCGGTCCATGGCCTTGGCGAGCACCGGGCTGATCGGTTTGATCTCGCACGGGGTGTTGAACATCATGTGCAGGAAGTTTTCCGCGTACGTCAGGTCGTTGCGCGGGTACATCATGGGTTGGCCCATGGAGTACTTGTAAACCATTGCGGCCAGGGTAGGCATCTTGGCAACCAGGCGGATCGCGGAAATTTCGCGATGCTGCGGGTTATTGATGTCCAGGGAGTCGTGATAGAAGGCCGACAGGGCGCCTACTACACCGCACATGACGGCCATCGGGTGGGCGTCGCGACGGAAGCCGTTGAAGAAGGTCTTCAACTGCTCGTGAACCATGGTGTGGTTCTTCACGGTGCTGACGAACTGGGCTTTCTGCTCGGCTGTTGGCAATTCGCCATTTAGCAGCAGGTAGCAGGTTTCCAGGTAGTCCGACTTTTCAGCCAGTTGCTCGATCGGGTAGCCGCGATGAAGCAGAATGCCATTGTCACCATCGATATAGGTGATCTTCGACTCGCAGGAAGCGGTCGACATGAAGCCTGGGTCGAAAGTAAAACGGCCCGTGGCCGTCAGGCCCCGTACGTCGATAACATCGGGACCAACGGTGCCGGTTAAAATGGGCAGCTCGACGGGGGCTGCGCCCTCGATGATCAACTGCGCTTTTTTGTCAGCCATGTGGCCTCCTATTTATGCTTCAAATCATCAGACAGACCCCCCACGCAGGGCCCGCACCACTATATTGATATAAATCCAGATGTCAATTTGCCTAAAGTCTTGCGCCAGAAGGCTTTAACCGTACTTTTTCGTCGAAATTGACTGCCATTTACGCCTTTTATCCCGCCAGCGCAATCAGCTATTAGGGTGAGGTGTGCGCGTTGTCATTAGTAACCTAACTGTCTATACTCGGCCACCGACCGCCAAGGGCTTTTGGGCTTGCTTTCATTGGGGGTCGCACTCCCTGGGTGGTGCTTACCTGACCAGTCGCACTCCCCAACAACTTTGCCCTGATTGTTAGGGGCTCTTCAGTGTGAAAAAAAGCCGTGAATAGCCAACGACCTGTAAACCTAGACCTAAGGACCATCAAACTCCCCATCACCGGCGTTACGTCGTTCCTGCACCGTGTTTCCGGCATCATCCTGTTCCTGGGCTTGGGCATCATGCTTTATGCATTGAGCAAATCCCTGGGTTCCGAGGAAGGATACGCCGAGGTGAAGGCATGCTTGACCAGCCCGCTGGCCAAGTTCGTAGCATGGGGCCTCCTGTCCTCTCTTCTGTATCACCTGGTAGCCGGTGTGCGCCACTTGATCATGGACATGGGCATCGGTGAGACGCTGGAAGGCGGCCGCCTGGGCTCGAAAATCATCGTCGCCATTTCCGTGGTGCTGATCGTTCTGGCAGGAGTTTGGATATGGTAACCAGCGTAACGAATCTGTCGCGTTCGGGCCTCTATGACTGGATGGCACAGCGTGTGTCTGCGGTCGTTCTCGCGGCTTATTTCATTTTCCTGATCGGATACCTCGTCGCAAACCCGGGCATAGGCTATGAGCAATGGCACGGCCTGTTTTCCCACAATGCGATGCGAATCTTCAGTCTGCTGGCCCTTGTAGCCCTGGGCGCTCACGCCTGGGTTGGCATGTGGACCATCGCGACTGACTACCTGACGCCGATGGCGCTGGGCAAGTCCGCGACTGCAGTACGTTTCCTCTTCCAGGCAGTATGCGGCGTTGCGATGTTCGCTTACTTCGTCTGGGGTGTGCAGATTCTTTGGGGTATCTGATTCATGGCTAACATTCCAACTATTTCATTCGACGCCATCATTATTGGTGGCGGCGGTGCGGGCATGCGCGCTGCGCTGCAGCTGGCCCAGGGCGGTCACAAGACTGCCGTGATCACCAAGGTGTTCCCGACGCGCTCGCACACCGTATCGGCCCAGGGTGGCATCACCTGCGCCATTGCCTCCGCCGACCCGAACGATGACTGGCGCTGGCACATGTACGATACCGTCAAGGGTTCCGACTACATCGGTGACCAGGACGCTATCGAATACATGTGTCAGGAAGGCCCGGCCGCGGTGTTCGAGCTGGACCACATGGGTCTGCCGTTCTCCCGTACCGAGCAAGGCCGTATCTACCAGCGTCCATTCGGCGGCCAGTCGAAGGACTACGGTAAAGGCGGGCAGGCTGCCCGTACCTGCGCTGCGTCCGACCGTACCGGTCACGCGCTGCTGCACACCCTTTATCAGGGCAACCTGAAAGCCGGTACCACGTTCCTGAACGAGTACTACGCGGTAGACCTGGTCAAGAACGCACAAGGCGAGTTCGTCGGTGTGATCGCCATCTGCATCGAAACCGGTGAAACCACCTACATCCGCGCCAAGGCTACTGTGCTGGCGACCGGTGGTGCAGGTCGTATCTACGCGTCGACCACCAATGCCCTGATCAACACCGGTGACGGCGTCGGCATGGCTCTGCGTGCTGGCGTACCGGTACAAGACATCGAAATGTGGCAGTTCCACCCGACCGGCATCGCCGGCGCCGGTGTGCTGGTGACCGAAGGTTGCCGTGGTGAAGGTGGTTACCTGATCAACAAGCACGGCGAGCGTTTCATGGAGCGTTATGCTCCGAACGCCAAAGACTTGGCGGGTCGTGACGTTGTGGCTCGTTCGATGGTTAAAGAGATCATCGCCGGTAACGGCTGTGGCCCGAATGGCGACCACGTACTGCTCAAGCTCGATCACCTGGGCGAAGAAGTGCTGCACAGCCGCCTGCCTGGTATCTGCGAGCTGTCCAAGACCTTTGCCCACGTTGACCCGGTAGTTGCTCCGGTTCCGGTGGTTCCAACTTGCCACTATATGATGGGCGGCGTGCCGACCAACATTCACGGCCAGGCAATCACCCAGAACGCCGAAGGCGAGGACGAGATCATCCATGGTCTGTTCGCGGTAGGCGAAGTGGCTTGCGTATCGGTTCACGGCGCCAACCGCCTGGGCGGCAACTCGCTGCTCGACTTGGTGGTATTCGGTCGCGCGGCCGGCCTGCACCTGGAAAAAGCGCTGACTGACGGCATCGAATACGATGACGCCACCGACGCCAACATCGAAGCTGCCCTGGCGCGTCTGAACGCTCTGAACGAGCGCACTGATGGCGAAGATGTAGCAACCCTGCGTCGCGAGCTGCAAAGCTGCATGCAGAACTACTTTGGTGTGTTCCGTACCGGCGAATACATGCAGAAGGGCATCGCCCAGTTGGCTGACCTGCGCAAGCGCATCGCCAACGTCAAGATCAACGATAAGAGCCAGGCGTTCAACACCGCTCGTATCGAAGCCCTTGAACTGCAAAACCTGCTGGAAGTGGCTGAAGCGACGGCGATCGCCGCCGAGGTTCGTAAAGAATCCCGTGGTGCTCACGCTCGTGAAGACTTCGAAGATCGCGACGACGAAAACTGGTTGTGCCACACCCTGTACTTCCCGGGTGACAAGCGCGTAACCAAGCGTGCCGTGAACTTCTCGCCGAAGACGGTACCGACGTTTGAACCGAAGATTCGGACTTACTAAGGGTGGCTGCCATGTTGAAAGTCAGTGTTTATCGCTACAACCCTGATCAGGACGCTGCGCCGTTCATGCAGGAATTCCAGGTCGATACCGGTGGTAAAGACCTGATGGTGCTGGATGTACTGGCACTGATCAAAGAGCAGGACGAGGGTTTCTCCTATCGTCGCTCTTGCCGTGAAGGTGTGTGCGGTTCCGACGGCATGAACATCAACGGCAAAAACGGCCTGGCGTGCATCACGCCGCTGTCCGCCGTGGTCAAAGGCAACAAGCTGATCGTTCGTCCGCTGCCAGGTTTGCCGGTTATCCGTGACCTGGTCGTCGATATGAGCATCTTCTACAAGCAATACGAGAAAGTTAAGCCGTTCCTGCAGAACGACACGCCGGCTCCGGCCATCGAGCGTCTGCAGTCCCCGGAAGAACGTGAAAAGCTCGATGGCCTGTACGAGTGCATCCTGTGCGCTTGCTGCTCGACATCCTGCCCGTCCTTCTGGTGGAACCCGGACAAGTTCCTGGGTCCAGCTGCGCTGCTGCAAGCCTACCGCTTCCTGGCAGACAGTCGCGACACCAAGACGTCCGAGCGTCTGGCTTCGCTGGATGACCCGTTCAGCGTATTCCGCTGCCGCGGGATCATGAACTGCGTCAACGTATGTCCTAAAGGCCTGAACCCGACTAAGGCCATTGGTCACATCCGTAACATGCTGCTGCAGAGCGGCGTGTAACTGACGTTGTAGTAAAAGCAGGACCGTTGTGCCCGTAAATGCTGCGGCGCAGGCTTCAACCGGCGCCGTAGTTTTAACTTGAGCAGCGACTTACAAAGCCGCGGCTCTTATTTTGAAGAAATGAGACAAGCAGGGGCATTCGGGTTGGTACCCGAACTATCAGCGTGATCCTAAGTGGCTTGTTTTGGTCGCTGCACTTGGCCTTTTGCAAGCAGACTCGGTGTTTTCGCCGGTGGTGTCCCCAAATCGAGGGTGACCAAGCATGCAAGAAAGCGTGATGCAGCGCATGTGGAACAGCGGCTATCTTTCAGGTGGTAACGCTGCCTATGTGGAAGAGCTTTATGAGCTCTACCTGCACGACCCTAACGCTGTGCCAGAAGAATGGCGCACCAAATTTCAGACGTTGTCTTCAGACGGCAACGCTGCCACCGATGTATCGCACGCAACAATTCGCGATCAGTTCGTGCTGCTGGCAAAGAACCAGCGCCGCGCCCAACCGGTTTCCGCCGGCAGCGTGAGCAGTGAGCACGAGAAGAAGCAAGTTGAAGTACTGCGACTGATCCAGGCCTACCGTATGCGTGGCCACCAGGCAGCCCAGCTTGACCCGCTGGGGCTGTGGCAGCGTCCTGCACCTGCAGACCTGTCGATCAATCATTACGGCTTGACCAATGCCGATCTTGATACGACCTTCCGTGCCGGCGACCTGTTCATCGGCAAAGAGGAAGCGAGCCTACGCGAAATTCACGAAGCGTTGCAGCAGACATATTGCCGCACCATCGGCGCTGAATTCACGCACATCACTGATTCCGAGCAGCGCCAGTGGTTCCAGCACCGCCTGGAAGGCGTGCGTGGCCGTCCGGTATTGTCCGCCGATGTGCGCGGCCACCTGCTGGAGCGTGTGACCGCGGCCGAAGGCCTCGAAAAATACCTGGGCACCAAATACCCAGGCACCAAGCGTTTCGGCCTGGAAGGCGGCGAAAGCCTGATTCCGATGCTCGACGAGTTGATCCAGCGTTCCGGTTCCTATGGCACCAAGGAAATCGTGATCGGCATGGCTCACCGTGGTCGCCTGAACGTGTTGGTCAACACCTTCGGCAAGAACCCGCGTGAGCTGTTCGACGAGTTCGAAGGCAAGAAGAAGGTCGAGTTGGGTTCCGGTGACGTTAAATACCACCAGGGCTTCTCGTCCAACGTGATGACCACCGGCGGTGAAGTTCACCTGGCCATGGCATTCAACCCCTCCCACCTGGAAATCGTTTCGCCAGTGGTCGAGGGTTCGGTGCGTGCTCGCCAGGATCGTCGTAACGACGCCACCGGTGAGAAAGTGCTGCCGATTTCCATCCACGGTGACGCGGCATTTGCCGGTCAAGGCGTGGTCCTGGAAACGTTCCAGATGTCGCAGACTCGCGGCTTCAAGACCGGCGGTACCGTTCACATCGTCATCAACAACCAGGTGGGCTTCACCATCAGCAACCCGTTGGATGCGCGCTCCACCGAGTACGCCACCGACGTTGCCAAGATGATCCAGGCGCCGATCCTCCATGTGAATGGCGATGATCCGGAAGCCGTGCTGTTCGTGACCCAACTGGCTGTCGACTACCGCATGCAGTTCAAGCGTGACGTGGTCATCGACCTGGTTTGCTACCGCCGTCGCGGTCACAACGAAGCGGACGAGCCAAGCGGCACCCAGCCGTTGATGTACCAGCAGATCACCAAGCAGCGCACCACCCGTGAGCTGTACGCCGAAAGCCTGACCAAGGCCGGCGTGGTTGACGATGCGCGTGTTCAGGCGAAAGTCGACGAATACCGCAACGCGCTGGACAACGGCCTGCATGTAGTGAAAAGCCTGGTCAAGGAGCCGAACAAAGAGCTGTTCGTTGACTGGCGCCCGTACCTGGGTCACACCTGGACTGCCCGTCACGATACCTCGTTCGATTTGAAGACGTTGCAGGAACTGTCCGCCAAGCTGCTGGAAATTCCCGAAGGCTTTGTCGTACAGCGCCAGGTTGCGAAGATCTACGAAGACCGTCAGAAGATGCAAGCTGGCGGCCTGCCGATCAACTGGGGTTACGCCGAAACCATGGCGTACGCGACCCTGGCGTTCGAAGGTCACCCCATCCGCATGACCGGCCAGGACATCGGCCGCGGTACGTTCTCGCACCGTCATGCTGTATTGCACAACCAGAAAGACGCGGGCACCTACATCCCGTTGCAGAACCTTTACGAAGGCCAGCCACGTTTCGACCTGTACGATTCGTTCCTGTCCGAAGAAGCCGTACTGGCGTTCGAATACGGTTACTCGACCACCACGCCGAACGCGCTGGTGATCTGGGAAGCCCAGTTCGGCGACTTCGCCAACGGTGCCCAGGTGGTTATCGACCAGTTCATCACCAGCGGCGAGCACAAGTGGGGCCGTCTGTGCGGTCTGACCATGCTGCTGCCACACGGTTATGAAGGTCAGGGCCCGGAGCACTCCTCGGCCCGCCTGGAGCGTTACCTGCAACTGTGCGCCGAGCACAACATTCAGGTGTGCGTGCCGACGACCCCGGCCCAGATCTACCACTTGCTGCGCCGCCAGGTGATCCGTCCGCTGCGCAAGCCGCTGGTGGTGCTGACGCCGAAGTCGCTGTTGCGTCACAAACTGGCCGTTTCGACCCTGGAAGATCTGGCCCAAGGTTCGTTCCAGACCGTGATTCCAGAGATCGATACGCTGGACGCCGCCAAGGTCACTCGCCTGATCCTGTGCAGCGGCAAGGTCTACTACGATCTGCTGGAAAAACGCCGTGCCGAAGGCCGCGAAGACATCGCCATCGTGCGTATCGAGCAGCTTTATCCGTTCCCGGAAGATGACCTCATGGAGATCATCGCGCCTTACACCAACCTCACGAACGTAGTGTGGTGTCAGGAAGAACCGATGAACCAGGGCGCCTGGTACAGCAGCCAGCATCATCTGCGTCGCAGCATCGGCAACCACAACAAGGCCTTGGTCCTTGAGTACGCCGGTCGTGATGCTTCTGCTGCACCTGCCTGTGGTTATGCGTCGATGCACGCCGAGCAGCAGGAAAAACTGCTGCAAGATGCTTTCACTGTTTAACGCCTTCGCGCTGACTGAAACCGAATTTTAAGGACCTACAGATAATGGCTATCGAAATCAAAGCCCCGTCATTCCCGGAATCGGTTGCCGATGGCACCGTTGCCACCTGGCACAAGAAACCAGGCGAGGCCGTCAAGCGTGACGACCTGATCGTCGACATCGAGACCGACAAAGTCGTTCTGGAAGTATTGGCCGAAGCTGACGGCGTGCTGGGCGCGATCGTTGCTGAAGAGGGCGCTACCGTTCTGTCGAACCAGGTACTGGGCTCGATCGAAGAGGGCAGCGCTGCTGCAGCGCCTGCTCCTGCCGCTGCTGCACCGGCTGCTTCGGCGCCTGCCGCTGCACCGGCAGCCGGTGGCGAAGATCCAATCGCTGCTCCGGCTGCGCGTCAACTGGCTGAAGAAAACGGCATCAACCTGGCTTCCATCAAGGGCACCGGCAAAGATGGCCGTGTGACCAAGGAAGACGTGGTTGCCGCAGTTGAAGCCAAGAAGAACGCTCCGGCTGCCGCACCTGCCAAGGCTGCAGCGCCTGCTGCCGCTGCGCCTGTGTTTGCCGCTGGCGACCGCACCGAGAAGCGCGTACCGATGACTCGCGTACGTGCCACCGTGGCCAAGCGCCTGGTTGAAGCTCAGTCGAACATGGCGATGCTGACCACCTTCAACGAAGTCGACATGACCGAAGTCATGGCCCTGCGTTCGAAGTACAAGGACCTGTTCGAGAAGTCCCACAACGGCGTGCGCCTGGGCTTCATGTCGTTCTTCGTGAAAGCGGCCACCGAAGCGCTGAAGCGCTTCCCGGCAGTCAACGCTTCCATCGACGGCGGCGACATCGTTTACCACGGCTACGCAGATATCGGCGTTGCCGTCTCCAGCGACCGTGGCCTGGTGGTTCCAGTCCTGCGTAACGCCGAGCTGATGAGCCTGGCCGAAATCGAAGGCGGCATCGCTGGCTTCGGCAAGAAAGCCCGTGACGGCAAGCTGACCATCGACGAGATGACCGGCGGTACCTTCACCATCACCAACGGTGGTACCTTCGGTTCGATGATGTCGACGCCGATCGTCAACCCACCGCAAGCCGCGATCCTGGGCATGCACAACATCATCCAGCGTCCGATGGCCATCAACGGCCAGGTCGTGATCCGCCCAATGATGTACCTGGCACTGTCTTACGATCACCGCCTGATCGACGGTAAAGAAGCCGTGACGTTCCTGGTGACCATCAAGAACCTGCTGGAAGACCCGGCTCGCCTGCTCCTGGATATTTGATTGGAGCAGCTTCAAGTTGCGAGCTGCAAGCTGCAAGTAAACGCAGTTTGGCTTGCAGCTTGTGGCTTGACGCTTGAAGCTAATAGAGGATCTATTTCATGACACAGAAATTTGACGTTGTAGTGATTGGTGCAGGCCCTGGCGGCTATGTTGCCGCCATCAAGGCTGCGCAACTGGGCCTCTCCACTGCTTGCATCGAAAAATACACCGACAAGGAAGGCAAACTGGCGCTGGGCGGTACTTGCCTGAACGTGGGTTGCATTCCGTCCAAGGCGCTGCTGGACAGCTCCTGGAAATTCCACGAAGCCCAAGACGGCTTCGCGATCCACGGCATCAATCATGCTGGCGTGACCATGGACGTACCAGCAATGGTCGGCCGTAAAGCCAACATCGTCAAAGGCCTGACTTCCGGCGTTGCGACCTTGTTCAAGGCCAACGGCGTTACTTCGATTCAAGGCCACGGCAAGCTGCTGGCCGGCAAGAAAGTTGAAGTCACCAAGCCAGACGGTTCGGTTGAAGTCATCGAAGCCGAAAACGTGATCCTGGCGCCAGGTTCGCGTCCAATCGACATTCCGCCTGCTCCTGTTGATAACAACGTGATCGTTGATTCGACCGGCGCCCTGGAATTCCAGGCTGTGCCTAAGCGCCTGGGCGTGATCGGCGCTGGCGTCATCGGTCTGGAGCTGGGCTCGGTATGGTCGCGTCTGGGCGCTGAAGTCACCGTGCTGGAAGCCCTGGACACGTTCCTGCTGGCGGCTGACACTGCAGTCTCCAAGGAAGCGCTGAAAACCCTGACTAAACAAGGTCTGGACATCAAGCTTGGCGCCCGTGTTACCGGTTCCAAGGTCAACGGCGAAGAAGTCGTGGTGACCTACACCGATAAAGACGGCGAGCAGACCATCACCTTCGACAAGCTGATCGTTGCCGTTGGTCGCCGCCCAGTGACCAATGACCTGTTGGCTTCCGACAGCGGCGTGAACATCGACGAGCGTGGTTTCATCCACGTTGACGATCACTGCGCTACCACTGTGCCTGGCGTCTATGCCATTGGCGACGTGGTTCGTGGCATGATGCTGGCCCACAAGGCTTCCGAAGAAGGCATCATGGTTGTCGAGCGCATCAAGGGTCACAAGACCCAGATGAACTACGACCTGATCCCATCGGTTATCTACACCCACCCGGAAATTGCATGGGTCGGCAAGAACGAACAGCAGTTGAAAGCTGAAGGCGTTGAAGTTAACGTCGGCACCTTCCCGTTTGCCGCTTCTGGCCGTGCCATGGCAGCCAACGACACCGGTGGTTTTGTCAAAGTCATCGCTGATGCCAAGACTGACCGCGTTTTGGGCGTCCACGTGATTGGCCCAAGCGCTGCAGAACTGGTTCAGCAAGGCGCGATCGGCATGGAATTCGGCACCAGTGCCGAGGACTTGGGCATGATGGTCTTCTCCCATCCGACCCTGTCCGAAGCGTTGCACGAAGCAGCGTTGGCAGTGAATGGCGGCGCCATCCACATCGCCAACCGCAAGAAGCGCTAAGCGAGATAATAAGAAACCACGGCGGAGTTGCCCGTCGTGAGCCTTGCGCGCAAGACTCACCGCGGAATATCCGCTGGACGCAGCCTTGCGCAGCTTTACGGGCCATAAGCCCCGCAAGTTGCGCAAGCAGCAGTCACAGGTGGCGCGGCACTCATAATGAGCGCAGCGCCGAATGCGCAGTACCTAACGAAGACGGTAAAAAGCATGAATCTTCACGAGTATCAGGGTAAGCAGCTGTTCGCTGAATACGGCCTGCCAGTTTCCAAGGGCTACGCAGTAGACACCCCGGAAGCAGCAGCAGAAGCTTGCGACAAAATCGGCGGCAGCGAGTGGGTTGTCAAAGCCCAGGTCCACGCCGGTGGTCGCGGTAAAGCGGGCGGCGTCAAGCTGGTTCGCAGCAAAGAAGACGCCAAGGCCTTCGCACAGCAGTGGCTGGGCAAGCGTCTGGTGACTTACCAGACTGATGCCAATGGCCAACCAGTCACCAAGATCCTGGTTGAATCGTGCACTGATATCGCTAAAGAGCTGTACCTGGGCGCTGTCGTTGACCGTTCGAGCCGTCGCATCGTGTTCATGGCTTCCACCGAAGGTGGCGTGGACATCGAGAAAATCGCTCACGAAACCCCAGAAAAAATTCTGAAGGCCACTATCGATCCACTGGTTGGCGCACAGCCATTCCAGGGTCGCGAGCTGGCTTTCCAGCTGGGCCTGGAAGGCAAGCAAGTTGCCCAGTTCGCCAAGATCTTCGTAGGTCTGGCCAAACTGTTCCAGGATCACGATCTGGCCCTGCTGGAAGTGAACCCGCTGGTGATCAAGGCTGACGGCGATCTGCACTGCCTCGATGCCAAGATCAACATCGACGCCAACGCCATGTACCGTCAGCCTAAGCTGAAGACTTTCCACGATCCGTCGCAAGACGATCCGCGCGAAGCGCACGCTGCCAAGTTCGAACTGAACTACGTAGCCCTGGAAGGTAACATCGGCTGCATGGTCAACGGTGCCGGCCTGGCCATGGGTACCATGGACATCGTCAACCTGCATGGCGGCAAGCCAGCCAACTTCCTCGACGTAGGTGGTGGCGCTACCAAGGAACGCGTTACCGAAGCGTTCAAGATCATCCTGTCCGACTCCAACGTCGCCGCAGTACTGGTCAACATCTTCGGCGGCATCGTTCGTTGCGACATGATTGCCGAAGGCATCATCGGTGCAGTGAAAGAAGTCGGCGTTAAAATCCCGGTTGTTGTTCGCCTTGAAGGTAACAACGCTGAACTGGGCGCTAAAGTACTGGCAGAAAGCGGTTTGAACATCATCGCGGCTACCAGCCTGACCGACGCTGCTCAACAAGTTGTCAAAGCTGCGGAGGGCAAGTAATGAGCGTCCTGATCAATAAAGACACCAAAGTTATCTGCCAGGGTATTACCGGTTCGCAAGGTAGTTTCCACACCCAGCAAGCCATCGAATACGGCACCCAGATGGTTGGCGGCGTAACACCAGGCAAAGGCGGCACCGAGCACCTGGGCCTGCCCGTGTTCAACACCGTGAAAGAAGCGGTAGAAGCCACTGGCGCCACTGCCAGCGTGATCTACGTTCCAGCTCCTTTCTGCAAGGACTCGATCCTGGAAGCGGCGTTCGGCGGCATCAAGCTGATCGTCTGCATCACCGAAGGCATTCCTACCCTGGACATGCTGGACGCTAAAGTTAAGTGCGACGAGCTGGGCGTAGTCCTGATCGGCCCTAACTGCCCAGGCGTGATCACCCCAGGCGAATGCAAGATCGGCATCATGCCAGGTCACATTCACTTGCCAGGTAAAGTCGGTATCGTTTCCCGTTCCGGCACCCTGACCTACGAAGCTGTAAAGCAGACCACTGACGCCGGTTTCGGTCAGTCGACTTGCGTCGGCATCGGCGGTGACCCGATCCCAGGCTCCAACTTCATCGACATCCTGAAGCTGTTCCAGGAAGACCCGAAGACCGAAGCGATCGTGATGATCGGTGAGATCGGCGGTTCGGCTGAAGAAGAAGCGGCTGCCTACATCAAGGCACACGTGACCAAGCCGGTTGTTTCCTACATCGCTGGTGTGACTGCCCCTGCGGGCAAGCGCATGGGCCATGCTGGCGCAATCATCTCTGGCGGCAAAGGCACTGCAGACGAGAAGTTCGCTGCACTGCAAGACGCAGGCGTTAAAACCGTGCGTTCGCTGGCAGACATCGGCAAGGCCCTGGCCGAGCTGACCGGTTGGGCTGTCAAGTAAGCCTCGCGCTTAGCTGACGCTTCACCACACAAAGGCCACCTTCGGGTGGCCTTTGTGCGTTCTGTGTCTGCGATATGGCCCTTCTGTAGGAGCGAGCTTGCTCGCGAAAAACGTCAACGATAACGCGTGCTCTCTGAATGAACGCGGCGCCTGTGAGTTTTTCGCGAGCAAGCTCGCTCCTACAAATAAACTGTATGGGCAAATTAAGTATGAAAACGCGACATTCAAATGTCGCTTATCGGACAGTTCGCCCCGCAACAGTGCGTTTGTCAGCCTGATTCTGTACTCTAGCCGCCTCTTTATGCGTCCGCGTCCCAAAAGGAAGCTGCGCGCTAGACCGGTCGGTCCCCACAAGGGCCGGCAGCATTTCCCTCATCCATAGGGAAGCCCTCTCTAAATTCCGATTCAGTAGTGTGGTATTTCCTCAAATGAAAGTGTTGAAAAGCCAGGATATCCTGGCGCTGGGCTTTATGACCTTTGCCCTGTTCGTGGGCGCCGGCAACATCATCTTCCCGCCTATCGTGGGTTTGCAGTCCGGGCCGCATGTGTGGATGGCGGCGCTGGGCTTCCTGATCACCGCAGTCGGTTTGCCGGTGGTCACCGTGATCGCCCTGGCCAAGGTCGGTGGTGGCATGGACGCGCTGAGCAGCCCGATTGGCAAGATTGCCGGTGGCCTGCTGGCGGCAGCGGCCTACCTGGCAGTGGGCCCGCTGTTTGCGACCCCACGCACCGCAACAGTATCGTTTGAAGTGGGCCTGGCGCCCTTGACCGGTGAAAGCCCTTTGGCGCTGTTCCTCTACAGCTCGGTGTATTTCCTGGTGGTGTTCTTTGTCTCCCTGTATCCAGGGCGACTGCTGGACACCGTGGGCCGTTTCCTGGCGCCGCTGAAGATCATCGCCCTGGCTATCCTCGGCATCGCTGCGTTTGCCTTGCCCGCCGGTGAGGTGGGGGTTGCCACGCCGGAATACGTTGCCGCTCCGTTCTCCCAAGGCTTTATCAATGGTTACCTGACCATGGATACCCTGGGCGCCCTGGTGTTCGGCATTGTGATCGTCAACGCTATCCGCTCCCGTGGCGTCGAGTCGCCCAAGCTGATCACCCGTTACGCGATCATTGCCGGGCTGATTGCCGGCGTGGGCCTGGCACTGGTGTACGTCAGCCTGTTCCGTCTGGGTTCGGGCAGCCATGCCGTGGCCGCGGGTGCCAGCAATGGCGCGGCGGTACTGCACGCCTATGTGCAATACACGTTCGGCTCCCTGGGTAGTGGTTTCCTCGCCGTGCTGATTTCCCTGGCATGCCTGGTGACCGCCGTGGGCCTGACCTGTGCCTGCGCCGAGTACTTCAGTAAGATCCTGCCGCTGTCCTACAAGACCCTGGTGGTGATCCTGGCACTGTTCTCGCTGTTTGTGTCCAACCTGGGCTTGACCAAACTCATTGCCTTCTCGATCCCGGTGCTGACCGCGATCTACCCGCCGTGCATCGTGTTGGTGGCCTTGAGCTTCTGCAAAGGGTTCTGGCAGGAACAGGGCCGTATTGTCGGCCCGGTGATGCTGGTGTCGTTCATCTTTGGCTGCATCGACGCACTCAAGGGTGCGGGCCTGGCGGGTTGGATGCCTACGCAACTGGTAAACCTGCCGTTGAGCGAACAAGGCTTGGCGTGGCTGGTGCCGTCGGTGATGACGCTGGTCGTGGCCGTGGTGATTGACCGTATGCTGGGCAAGCGCAGCGAAGCGATCGCTTAAAACCGCTGACTTATACGCTGCAATTAAAAAGCCCCGGATCAAATGATCCGGGGCTTTTTTTGTACGCAGTGCCAAGCCAGGCTGCCTGTTTCAGGGTATCGGGAACTTGCTCTTTGTCGAATCCACTCCCATGTTCCTCAAATATTCCTGGGCGGGCCTTAAATCGCTTTTTTTGGGTAGATAGTGTCCAGAGACATCGGAAAGGTGGAATTTCCCGAAGGCGTCTTTCCTTATATAGCCTGCGCTGACTACCTTTTCTGATTGGCCACTGCCAGCACCGATTTCCGCGATGGCAGGATGTGATAACCATTTTGGCGGTGCACTTTTGTCGATAGTACCGATGATCAGTTGGTTGTCTTGAGTGAAGACGAACTTGCTGACTGTGTCGGGTTTCAATACAACCTTCAGGTCATCCGGCTTTGTGATGCGAACCAGTTCCGCTCGGGCCGCTCGGGGGTTCAATGCCGCTCCGGCCAGATGCAGCTCGGCGTTCAGGTCACGAGCCCTGGTATTGACCAGCACTGCAAGTGGTTTTCGAATGGGCGGCTCTATTCGCGAACTGCCGGAGGTGGAGGAGCTGCTTGCAGGCACTAGGTTTTCCGCCGAGGAGGCAGAATGAGGCTGCGGTAGGGGGGCTAGCGTTTGAGGTAGTTTGGCGCCTCCCGGCAAACCGGTTAGCACCCATTCGCCGTTCCCTTTGTTCAAAAGCGTAGCCACCCGACGCTTTGTCTCGGGGTTTATAACGTTTACAAATCCTGATTCGAATTTGAACGCTGGGCTTATTTGATAGACCCTGCTCACGTCTGAGTTATCGGTGTAACGGATCAACCATTTTTCACCGACTTGTTGTGGCCCGGTGGCGCTGAGCGGTTTTCCTGCCAGTAGCTGATTATCCAGTGCGTGCGCGGCGAGGTCCCCACGGTTCTGTACAGGGTGGGCCGGGTTCGGCAATTGAGTCGGGATGCTTGAGGGGCGGCCGGCCGATATCGACGTACCCGGAACCGGTACGACGTGACCGCTTGGCGTACCGTTTGTACCTGCCGTGATTGTCAGTCGCTGTTGGAGCGTGCGCCCAGGGGTTCTGAACACTGGGCGCAACGGGGTCCTTTTGAGTAAAGGGATACCCGACGCAGCCATGGCGAAGTCGTTGTACACCGCCCCCCAGCGTCCCGGTTGGGTGAGGAGCTTGGGCAGGCTTTGTCCGGGTGTACGCAACGTTCTTAGCGCAGCCTTGGAGAGCCTGTTGGTGGCTGACATACCAGCGTTGACCGGGATGAGGCTTAGAACGAATTGGGCTATGTCTGCGGCGAACATTAATTTGTTGGCTGTGGATCGGGCCGATATCTCTGCGCTGGTTGTCATCCCAACCGACGCTCTCCCTCTGAGTAACCCCACCTCCTGCATGTACAGGTTTTCAGTGATGCTACCTTTGAACGGCTTCAGCCGGATGCCCGCTTCATGGTCGGCCGCGAATTTCTTGAGCCACGTGCCGAGCTGAGGCAAAAACAGGGTGTCGTGAATATCGTATCGATCAACAGGTGATACCCGCTGATCCATGTAGGACATCCACTCGGACGTGTTCAGCAGCGCGTTAAGTTGATCCTCGTCCACAATTTCTCTGAAAGGACGTCCGTCGGGAGCATCCGGGCTGTACAGCACCAGCGAGGGGTGGTTGGTCGGTTTGATGACCATCATGCCCTGGACGGGTTTGCCGTTCAGGACCACTCTATGCGAGACGATGGACGCACCATTCACGATTGGCCAGGTGGTGGAGTCGCTATGCTCAAGTGTCGCTTCGATCCATTGTTCGGCGATTTTTTGCCTGTTCAGATAGGCGTCGGGATCCAGGCTGGTGATGAACGCGTCCTTGGCCATCCTTGCCTTCAGATGGTTTTTCCACGCGTCGGGCAGCACCCTGGCTTCGTCGGAGGTGGCAGTGGGGCTGAGTTTGTCATCCAGTAGTTTGAGGTATTTGCCGCCCACATCGGTTTGGCTGATCAGGTCCTCGAGAAACGGCTTATCCAGGGTCAGCAGGTATTTTCCATTGGCACTTACGACGCGAGCGGCCCAGGTGCTCGTCGGCGAGCGTTCATGCCATGGCGTTGTGTTCATGAGCGTCAGGTCGGTAAGCGATCGGGTGTGGATCTGCGGCTTTGGTGCGTTTGCGGAACCTAAAAGGCCGCGATTGCTCGACTGCTGTGTGGTCATCTGAACCATCACGTGGTCAGGGTCTATTTCCTCGTGCCGGTAGCGGTCCGGCAGCTTGGCTTTCAACGCCTGGGCCAGCAACTGTTTGGCGAAAATGTTGGGGGCCGGGATGTTTGCCAATAGCGCTTGCAAGTGCGTAAGGCTTGTATCCTGTGCTTCCTCCAGCTCCCTATAGCTCGTTTCTTGTTGGGGAGTCAGTTCTTTAAGCCATTGTGGCTGCAGTTTGTTGTGCAGTTGCTCATTGCGTGCGAGCAGGGCATTACTGCCATCGAAATGCAGTGAAAGATCCGCTGCATCATTGATGGTTTCGACAGTTTGGGCAGAGAGCAACGACGGTGTGCGAGAGGAGCCAGCTTCGGCTTGCGCTTGGGCGAACCCGGCCCGCATGGTTTCATTGACCTCGTCAGCCTGTCGCTGCAACAACTGGGAAAGGTTTGTGCCACGACGTCGCCGCAGACGGGGGCGAACCCCAGCATTAAATCATCACCCCACGGAGGGTTTCGACTGTGCTCTACCGACACCGGTAGACTTTTGAGTAGCAGGTTGGCCTTCTCGTCATCATTATCGATTCTCTGCATCAATGCTTCGCGGGCTTTGCCAGGGCTCGTGAACTCCTCGAAACCGTCCCCGGGGGTATAAAGCACTACAGGCCCGGTGGTGTCATCCAGCCCAATATTACGGGTGTCACTTGCGGTGTAAGGTGCCTCGGCCGACGAGCCGTCGCTGCGAGTGATAAGAAAACAACCGGCTAAAAATGCGCCGTTGGCGGAGTTGTCATCTATCCGGATCGGATACACCCCAGGCCGATCCCCTGCGGGAAGTTCGCGTTCGCGTGCTTCAAGGGTGGGGTATTGAAAGGCGGTGTCGATCAACTTTTTGCCAGCCTCGCTGAGGGTTCCGTCTTCAACCCGCAGGGCTGCCTCGGTGGAAAGCATTTGCCGATGCAGGGCGAGCAGTTGGGCTGAACGTGATGGCTGCTTGGAAGAGCCTACGGGTGATCTTTTCCAGTAGCTACTGAGCGCGCCTGAAAAGCGGGTTGCGATATCGTATGCAAGCGTCAGCAGGGAACCCTGATGCTCCAGCCTGGTTTGGGGAGCACCCGCAGGTCCGTCAATGTAAAAGCCCGTTTGTATGTCGGCACTGTGCTCTTCAGTGTTGGGCGTGCCAGTGACGGCGTTTATGTGGACTTGCGCGACTTTTTCGAGCAATGCCTCCGATAAGCTTTGCGTAGAAATCAGCACGGGCTCTGCCGGCGGCTGTTTTCGATAGGTGTTGACGTGGATAATGTTCGGGTCGATTGATGTGAGCTGGGGAAAGGCTTTTTTCAACTGAGCCTGGGTGAAGCGTTGGAATGTCATCTGCTGACTGAGTAAATCAATAATTTTCTGGTTGTACGCCTGATGCTGCTCAATCAATTGGGATTGCGCGGCGACTGCGTTCGGCCCTGTATCATTGGCAACGACTGGCTTTATGCCGGCTACTTGGATTTTGATCCGATCATCCGGGTCTAGTCCCAACGGCTTGGGCTGAGGGTGATGCGATAAAGGCGGGTGTTGCGTTGTCGATTCAGAGGCTGTGCCCACGGACAGCTGGATCGCTTGCGGCGCATGTGTTTGGCTGACAGAGAGAGACGTTGAGCGCATTTAACATCCTAAGGATAGATATGCAGTTCCTTCCGCCTGAGAAATGATCAAGGCTTCGTGCCCTGGGGCCAACTAAGTGAGTGGAGGCGTCCTATTGGTTCCAAGGCCGAACTCATGTACATCTGGAAACAGGAATTCTCATAAAAGACAGGTAGTACGGCCGGGGTTTTGATATTTGTTGCACAACTCACCGGGCTCACATTTAGAAGGACCCGCATGTCGTTCGTCGAAACCAATCAAGTCCACCTGCTTGCCGCACTGTGGTTCATTCTCTGCTGGGGCGGCTATACCCGTTATGCCACCTGGAAAGCTCGAGATACGGCCTGCCTGGCCAGCGTGTTGCACCTGTACCGTGAAGACTGGATGCGCCGCATGCTGTTGCGCGATAACCGCATCGCCGATGCCAGCGTGATCGGCAACCTGGAGCGTAATGCCTCGTTCTTTGCCTCCAGTACCTTGATCATCCTTGCGGGTATCCTGACCGTGCTCGGTGCTTCGGAGCGGGCGGTGTCGTTGCTGGCAGACATTCCGATGGTGCAGCAGGCGTCCCAGGGCATGTCGGAGGTCAAGTTGCTGTGCCTGGCCCTGGTATTTGTCTATGCGTTTTTTACTTTCAGCTGGTGCATGCGTCAGTACAACTTCGCGGCGGTGCTGGTGGGCTCGGCGCCGATGATTGGTGAACGACATGTGTCGGAGCAGGAGCGCAATGCATTTGCCTTGCGGGCGGCGCGGGTGATTTCGATGGCGGCCAACCAGTTCAACTTTGGCCTGCGTGCGTATTACTTCGGCATGACCATGCTGGCCTGGTTTGTCAGCCCCTGGTTGTTCATGTTGATGAGCAGCGGGGTGGTGCTGGTGCTGTACCGCCGCGAGTTCCATTCCGATGTATTGCAGGTGATGGTGTATACCCCGACCGATATGCCAGCAGTCGACGCTGTAAAAGAGGGCGCATCGTAGCGCTGGCAGTAAATCGCAGACAAAGAAAAGCCCGCTTAGTCAGCGGGCTTTCTTTTTGCTGCAATACAGCTTCAAACCCTGCGATTACTGCTTGGCAGGTTCTGCAGGTGCAGCAGGTGCAGCTTCTTTTGCAGCAGCTTCGTTCGATTCGGCCTGAGCTTTGGCAGCTTCGGCGTTTTCTTTCGCAGCGTCGTTCACTTTATCCTGTGCTTTAGCCATATCTTGCTGAGCTTGCTCAGCATGTGCAGCAGCGTCTTGGGCTTTGTCTTCGGATTTCTTGTCGCAGGCAGCCAGACCGAGAGCAGCGGCCAGCATCATGGAAATAGCTAATGTCTTACGCATGGGGTGTTTCTCCTTATTGAAGATATCTACTGGCCTTTCGAACCCAAGGGGCCAGCATTAGTTCCTTATGTCCCACAGATATATAGCATGTTTCGTACAGGAACTTTACCCAGTCATTCCAATCCGCCGAATTCACACTAATAAGAGTCTAAAAACAATGACCGTAAACCCTTTGTTGGAGCGTGCCGTGCGCTTCGTTTCGGCCCTGCGCCATTGCCAGGTGCTGGGTGTGGCGGTGCATGAAGCCAGCGAGGAGGGCATGACCCTCGTACTGCCTTATGGGCCGCATATTGTCGGTGATCCCCTGACCGGGGTGATCCACGGCGGCGCGCTGACCTCCTTGATGGACACCGCTTGCGGCATGGCGACCCTGTGCGTATTGCCCGAGTTCGAGGTGTGCCCCACCCTGGACCTGCGTATCGACTACATGCATCCCGCCGAACCCCATAAGCCGGTGTATGGCTTCGCGCAATGCTACCGGGTCACCACCGACGTGATCTTCACCCGTGGCGTTGCCTATCAGGATGACCCGCAACAACCTATCGCCCATGTGGTAGGCACGTTCATGCGCATGGGCAAGCGCCTCAAAGGCACTCAAGGCTTGGGCACTGTCATCAAGGGAGAACAGGCATGACGCATCGGTTCAAGACGCGCCTGGAGCAAGCCCTCGACCGTGGCAACTACGATGCGCTGCTCGAGCTGGTGCCCTATGCCAGGCTGATCGGCATCGAATGCACCCGCCTGGGGGATGAGTTGCTGTTTCGCCTGCCGGCCAGCAAGGACAATATTGGTAACCCCATATTGCCAGCGCTGCATGGCGGGGTGATCGCCGGCTTCATGGAGCTGGCAGCCGGCATGCACCTGCTGGTGTTCACTGGCGCTCCGGGCCTGCCGAAAATCATCGACTTCTCCCTGGATTACCTGCGCGCCGGCCAGTTTCGGGACACCTATGCCAAGTGTCAGGTATGGCGCCAGGGCCGGCGCGTGGCCAACGTGGCGATTACCGCTTGGCAGAGCACGCCGGCCGAACCGATTGCCACTGCCCGGGCACATTTCAAAATTGAGGAATTGGTCCGCCCTTGAAATCCTGGTCTTAGTCCCCAACTTTGATGACAACCCGCCGCCAACCCTCAAGGGCGCGGCCACTGCCATCCAATTGGAGTTTGATGACCATGAGTGTGGAAACTCAAAAGGAAACCCTGGGCTTCCAGACCGAGGTGAAGCAACTGCTGCACCTCATGATCCATTCGCTGTATTCCAACAAGGAAATTTTCCTTCGCGAATTGATCTCGAACGCCTCTGACGCTGTCGATAAATTACGTTTCGAAGCCCTGTCCAAGCCCGAGTTGCTGGAAGGCGGCGCGGAACTCAAGATCCGTGTGAGCTACGACAAAGACGCCAAGACCGTCACCCTCGAAGACAACGGTATCGGCATGAGCCGTGACGATGCGATCACCCACCTGGGGACCATCGCCAAGTCCGGCACCGCAGATTTCATGAAGAACCTGTCGGGCGACCAGAAAAAAGACTCTCACCTGATCGGCCAATTCGGCGTGGGCTTCTATTCGGCCTTCATCGTCGCCGACAAGGTTGAAGTATTCAGCCGCCGCGCCGGCCTTGACGCCAGCGAAGGCGTGCACTGGGCTTCCAAGGGCGAGGGCGAATTTGAAATCGCCACTATCGACAAGGCTGACCGTGGTACGCGCATCGTGCTGCACCTGAAAGCCGGTGAAGACGAATTCGCCGATGGCTGGCGTCTGCGCAACATCATCAAGAAGTACTCCGACCACATCGCGTTGCCGATCGAGTTGCCCAAGGAACAGACCGTTGCCGAAGGCGAAGAAGCCCCTGCGGTGGAGTGGGAAACCGTCAACCGCGCCAGCGCCCTGTGGACCCGTCCGCGTACCGAGATCAAGGACGAGGAATACCAGGAGTTCTACAAGCACATCGGGCACGACTACGAGAACCCGCTGAGCTGGAGCCACAACAAGGTTGAAGGCAAGCTCGAATACAGCTCGCTGCTCTACGTACCGGCCCGTGCTCCGTTCGACCTGTACCAGCGCGAGGCGCCAAAAGGCCTGAAGCTGTACGTGCAGCGCGTGTTCGTAATGGACCAGGCGGAATCCTTCCTGCCGCTGTACCTGCGCTTTATCAAAGGTGTGGTCGACTCCAACGACCTGTCGCTGAACGTGTCGCGGGAAATCCTGCAGAAAGACCCGATCATCGACTCCATGAAGTCGGCGCTGACCAAGCGCGTACTCGACATGCTGGAAAAGCTGGCGAAGAACGAGCCTGAGCAATACAAGAGCTTCTGGAAAAACTTCGGCCAGGTCATGAAAGAAGGCCCGGCGGAAGATTTTGCCAACAAGGAAAAAATCGCCGGTTTGCTGCGTTTTGCCTCGACTCAAGGCGAAGACGGCGAGCAGGTTGTGTCCCTGGCTGACTACCTGGCACGTGCCAAGGAAGGTCAGGACAAGATCTACTACCTGACCGGCGAAACCTACGCCCAGGTCAAGAACAGCCCGCACCTGGAAGTCTTCCGCAAGAAAGGCATCGAAGTGCTGCTGCTGACCGACCGTATCGATGAGTGGCTGATGAGCTACCTCACCGAGTTCGACGGCAAAACCTTCGTCGACGTGGCCCGTGGTGACCTGGACCTGGGTAACCTGGACTCCGAAGAAGAGAAGAAAGAAGCCGAAGAAGTCGCCAAGTCCAAAGAGGGCCTGGTTGAGCGCATCAAGGCTTCCCTGGGCGAAGCGGTGAGTGAAGTGCGGGTTTCCCACCGCCTGACCGATTCCCCGGCGATCCTGGCTATCGGCGAGCAGGACCTGGGTATGCAGATGCGCCAGATCCTCGAAGCCAGCGGCCAGAAAGTGCCGGATTCCAAGCCCATCTTCGAATTCAACCCGTCTCACCCGCTGATCGAGAAACTCGATGGCGAGCAGAGCGAAGAGCGGTTTGGCGACCTGTCGCACATCCTCTTCGACCAGGCCGCCCTGGCAGCCGGCGACAGCTTGAAGGACCCGGCCGCGTATGTGCGCCGACTGAACAAGCTGTTGGTTGAATTGTCGGTTTAACACCGTTGTAGAAAAACCCGCTTCGGCGGGTTTTTTCGTTCTGGCTCTACTGTAGGAGCGAGCTTGCTCGCGAAGAACGTCAACGATAACGCGCAAATGCTGAATGAGCGCGGTGATCTCACGTTTTTCGCGAGCAAGAACTAGGCGTCCCCCTCGCTCCTACAGGGAGCATCGTCAATCCATCTGAATTGGAGAAAATGATGAGCCAAGTCACTGTACGTTCCGTGGTCTATCAGATTGATGGCCAGTCTTATGAAAGCCGTCTGGCATTCGATGCCAGCCACAAGGGCCCGTTGCCGGGACTGCTGATGGCGCCGAACTGGATGGGCGTGAGTGCGGGGGCCGAAGAGATCGCGAAGGCCGTTGCCGGCAAAGGCTACGTGGTGCTGATTGCCGACCTCTACGGGCAAAACGTACGTCCTTCAAATGGCGATGAAGCGGGCGCGGCGATGATGCCGTTGAAGAATGATCGCCCGTTGCTGAACAAGCGCATGCAAGCCGCCTTCGAGCAACTGCAAGGCCAAGCTGAAGCCGCGGTGGATACGTCGAAACTGGCCACCTTCGGCTTCTGCTTTGGCGGTTGCTGCTCCCTGGAACTGGCCCGTACCGGCGCGCCGCTGAAGGCTGCCGTGTCGTTCCATGGCACTCTGGATACACCGAACCCCGCAGACGCGAAGAACATCAAGGGTTCAGTGCTGGTGCTGCATGGCGCCTCGGACCCGTTGGTGCCAAAAGAGCAACTGCCAGCGTTCGAAGATGAAATGAACGCGGCGGGTGTGGATTGGCAGTTGCTCAGCTACGGCGGCGCGGTGCATTCCTTCACCGACCCCCATGCCAATGTGCCGGGCAAGATGATGTACGACGCCAAGACCGCCGCACGGGCTTTCCAGTCGATGCATAACTTGTTGGATGAAGTGTTCAAGGGCTGATTTCTCAGCGCCTGATCGGACGCCATCGCAGGCAAGCCAGCTCCTACATTCTAAAATGTGTATACCCATCAAATGTGGGAGCTGGCTTGCCTGCGATAGCTATTTCACAGGCAACTCGATTCTTTCTGACTCCCCCGGCACAGTCGGCCAATCCCCAGCCGCCCAACGCTGTCTCGCCTGCTCGATCACAGCCGGGTCGCTCGCCACAAAATTCCAGTTGATCCGCCGTGGCCCATCCAGCGGTGCCCCGCCAAATACCATCAGGTGGCAATCACTCTCGGCATACAGAGTCATCTCCTGCACAGTCGGCAATACCACCAAGCTGTTGACCTCCAGGGCTTCACCGTCCAATTGCACCTCACCCTCCAGCACATACACCGCGCGTTCCTCATGTTCATCAGGAATCAACAGGGTGGTGGCGGTTTGCATCTGTACTTCGGCATACAGCGTCGGCGACAGCACCGGCACCGGTGATCTGAGGCAAAAACCATCACCGGCGATCAAACGCACCTGCACGCCGAGGTTATCGCTTATCGGCAAACTTGCGGCTGGGTGATGGCTGTAGTGTCCGGGCCCGGTCTCGTGGTCCTTGGGCGAGGCCAGCCACACCTGCAGGCCATGCAGGTTGAAACCCCTGGCCTTGACCGCTTCTGGTGTGCGCTCGACGTGGGCAATCGCGCTGCCGGCGGTCATCCAGCTGACATCGCCGGCTTGCACCACCTGGTCCGAGCCAAGGCTGTCCTTGTGCTGCAAGGTGCCTTCAAACAGGTAGGTGAGGGTGGACAGGCCGATGTGGGGATGCTGGCGGATATTCATGCCGTTACCCGGTGCGTAGCGGGTCGGCAGCATATGGTCGAAAAATACAAAGGGACCGACGCTGCGGCATTCACGCGAGGGCAGGGGCCGCAGGATAGGCTGGCCTTCTACATCTTCGGGGCGAGGGCGAATCACGGTGAGGGTGGTCATGGGCATCCCAGTCTGAGCGGGTTGGATGCTTTGAGCATAACCCGCTCGATGGGAAGTTGGGGCTATTGGCTGAAGGCGCCTTCCGACAATTTCGTCTCGATAGTGACTTCGGCGGTGGTCATCAGCTTATGTACCGGGCACTTATCGGCCACGCGATGCAGTTCATCGCGCTGGGCGTCGGTGAGTACGCCCTTGAGGGTCAGCTTGACGTTGAGTTTGTATTTACCCTTTTGCTCTTCGTCGCTGTCGTGAGTGACCTCCACGGTCACGCCGGTCAGCGGGATATCTTTTTTCTGCGCGTAGAGCCTTACGGTCAAGGCTTTGCACGACGCCAGCGCAGCATCGAAATAATCGTGGGGGGAGGGCGCCGAATCGTCACCGCCCAGGCTCTTGGGCAGGTCGGTAAACAGCTCGTGATTATTGATATTCACGCTGTGACGGAAGTTTTCAGCGTTCAGCGTATTAACGGTAACAGGCATGGCAAACCTCATAAGGGCGCAGGATGAAGGTCATGCAGTTATAGAGCATGCTGGCACCCCAGTGTTCCGGTTTTTTCCATGCTGAACCCTGAAGGCTGGCGCAAGGTCTACCCGTTTCAACCCTTATTGAGGTTTTACCGTGTCTGGAGCCCGCCTGAGTCTTGCCTTGTTGCTCGCCGCCAGCAGCCTTGTCGCGCAGGCCCGTGACTATGCCTACAGCGACGCGCACCTGCACTACGTGGATTTTTTCCAGGAAACCGCCGGCATGGACAAGCTGCTCAAGGCCATGGCGGACAACCGCATTGAGCACGTCATGATTTCCGGGATTCCCGTGGCCAAGAAATGGCACGAAGACGAGCCCAAGCGCCCGCGCTATTACGCCGGTGACGACGCCGATGCCTATTGGTACAGCGCCACGGATGTGGTCGTCGCGGCGGCGGTCAATAAACTTTCCCCCGAGCAACGCCAGCACTTTCATCCCTTCCTCGCCGGTTTCAATCCCAACGACAAAAACTCCGCCGCCCACATCCAGCGTATGCTCGACCTCAACCCAGGGCTGTGGCAGGGCATCGGTGAAGTGTTCACCCGGCACGATGACCTTACCGCCCTGACCTCCGGTGACACCCCGCGCGCCAATAACGAAGCCATGACGCGCATTTACCACCTGGCGGCCGAAAACGACCTGCCGGTGATGCTGCACTCCAACATCACCTCCAAACGTGAGCGCAACCCGCTGTACCTGGCGGAAGTCGAGCAGCCGTTACGCAATCACCCGCACACGCGTTTTATCTGGGCCCATGCCGGTACCAGCAAGGAAATTCACCGTCATCAGGTGCAGATGGACTTTTTGTTGCCTACCCTGACGCGCCTGCTTGAGGCGTACCCCAACCTGTATATCGACCTGTCCTGGAGCATGCTCACGCCCTATCTGCTGGATGACGCCGGCAAGCCACGGCCGCAATGGGTTGCGCTGGTGGAGCGCTTCCCGGATCGCTTCATGCTCGGCTCCGATGTTGTGGGGCGCTTCAATAAGTTGGGCAAAGAGATGCGCCGTTTCGATCCTTTCCTCGATGCGTTGCCCGAAGACGTTGCCCACAAGGTTGCGCGCGACAACTTCCTCGCCATCCTGCCCAAGCCGCATCGCGATGGCGACGCGCCTTGATATCGCGTTTTGATCTTACGCCAATGACCTGAGGTGCCGATAACGTCCAAGAGACCCGCTGCAGGTGGATGCAGTACTTTTGGAAGGAACCCTGGCATGAATATCCGCAGTTTGAATATCGCCCCTCGCGCCGGCCTGGGCTTTGGTGTGCTGGCGTTGATGGTGTTCGTCTTGGGCGGCTTTGCCCTGTTGCAGATGGCCAATATGCGCCAGCAGTCGGACCAGGTGGAGACCAACTGGCTGCCCAGCGTGATGGCGGTGGGGGAGATGAACCAGGATGTGTTGCGCATTCGGGCGCTGACGTTGCGCTTGCTGGTCAACCGCGACCCCCAGGCGGTGGCGCAGAACGAGCAGAAAATTGCCGAGATCAAAACCGGTTTGCACCACGCTGAAGGCGTGTACGAGGCATTGATCGTCTTGCCTGAGGAGCGCGTGCTGTTTGATCGCTTCAAGGTCGAGGAGCAGCAGTACCTGCAACGCCAGGAGCAGGTGGTGGGCTTATCCAAGGCCAATCGGCTGGAGGAGGCCATTGCGGTGGTCAATGGCGAAATGAATCAGATGGCTGACCAGATGGCCGTGACGCTGCGTGAGTTGGTCAATCTGAACAAGTCCAGCGCCAACGAGGCCGCCCGGCTGGCACAGCAGGTGTTCAGCCAGTCGCGGGTCTGGGTGATGACCATGATTGGCGTCACGGCGTTGGTCACGATTGGCCTGGCGGTGTGGCTGACACGCAGCATCGTGCTGCCGCTGGCACAGTCGTTGAAAGTGGCCCAGGGCGTTGCCAGTGGCGACTTGACGGGCGACATCAGGCTCAGTGGCAGCGACGAGCCGGCGCGCTTGCAACAGGCGCTCAAGCGCATGCAGGAGAGC
This sequence comes from Pseudomonas sp. WS 5503, assembly GCF_012985385.1. NCBI lineage: Bacteria > Pseudomonadati > Pseudomonadota > Gammaproteobacteria > Pseudomonadales > Pseudomonadaceae > Pseudomonas > Pseudomonas sp. WS 5503. Next base: position 101,647 of record NZ_JAAQWI010000001.1, on the reverse strand, counting down.
TTGCGCGACACTATCCGGCGCATATCAGAATCGTCGAACCAATTGGCGTCGGCTTCCGAAGAGCTCAGTTGCGTCACCGAGGATGCGACCCGTGGTTTGCACCAGCAGAACCAGGAAATCGAACAGGCGGCCACGGCAGTCAATCAGATGACGGTGGCGGTGGAGGAGGTGGCGAGCAATGCCGTGGCCACTTCCCAGGCGTCTCGCGAATCCGACCGGATTGCCCAGCAAGGGCGTGAGCAGGTGCAGCAGACGGTGGTGTCGATTGAAGCCCTCGCGACCGATGTGACCGCCAATGTGACCCAGGTCGAAGCGCTGGCGCAAAAGGTCTATGGCATCAGCACAGTGCTGGATGTGATTCGCTCGATTGCCGAGCAAACCAACTTGCTGGCACTGAACGCGGCGATTGAAGCGGCGCGAGCGGGGGATGCCGGGCGCGGGTTTGCGGTGGTAGCCGATGAAGTGCGGGCCTTGGCCCATCGCACGCAACAGTCGACCCAGGAAATCGAGCAGATGATCAGCGGGATTCAGCAGGGCACCGACCAGGCTGTCAGCTCGATGCAGCAGAGCAATACACGGGCGCGCTCTACATTGGATCTCGCCAAATCGGCGGGCATGGCCCTGGAAGAGATTGCCTCGGCATTCACCTTGATCAACGAACGCAACCTGGTGATTGCCAGCGCGTCGGAGCAGCAGGCGGCGGTGGCTCGGGAGGTGGATCGTAACCTGATGAATATCCGCGACCTCGCGCACCAGACATCGACCGGGGCTAACCAGACCAGTGCGGCGAGCCAGGAGCTGTCGCGGTTGGCGGTGGATCTGAATTCGATGGTGGCGCGGTTTTCGGTGTAGGGCCGGGAACCGGGGCGGCCCAGCCACAGGCAAGCCAGCTCCCACACTGGACCGTATTCCTTCAGGATGAACGCGGTCGAACGTGGGAGCTGGCTTGCCTGCGATGAAGGCGACGCGGTTTCAAATCAAACGCAAAAAAAAGCCCCGAACCAGTCGGGGCTTTTTCGTGTGATCAACCTGCGGGCTTACTTGCCCTGCCAGCGCTTGAGTACCAAGGTGGCATTGGTGCCACCGAAGCCAAAGCTGTTGCTCATCACGGTGTCGATCTTGGCGTTTTCAACGGTCTTGGTCAGGATTGGCATATCGGCCACAACCGGATCAATCTCGTCGATGTTGGCCGAGCCGGCCATGAAGTTGCCTTCCATCATCAGCAGGCAATAGATCGCTTCGTGAACGCCAGCGGCGCCCAGGGAGTGACCCGACAGGCTCTTGGTGGAGCTGATCTTCGGAGCCTTGTCGCCAAATACCGCGCGCACGCCTTCCATTTCCTTGGCATCGCCGACCGGGGTCGAAGTGCCGTGGGTGTTCAGGTAGTCGATTGGGGTATCGACGGTGGACATTGCCATCTGCATGCAGCGGATGGCGCCTTCACCGCTTGGCGCAACCATGTCGTAGCCGTCGGACGTCGCGCCGTAGCCGACGATTTCCGCGTAGATCTTGGCGCCACGGGCCAGGGCGTGTTCCAGCTCCTCGACCACCACCATGCCACCACCACCGGCGATGACGAAACCGTCACGCTTGGCGTCGTAAGCGCGGGAGGCTTTTTCCGGGGTTTCGTTGTACTGGGTGGACAAGGCACCCATGGCGTCGAACAGGAACGACTGGCTCCAATGCTCTTCTTCACCGCCGCCGGCAAACACGATGTCCTGCTTGCCCAGTTGGATCTGCTCAACGGCAGTCCCAATGCAGTGGGCGCTGGTGGCGCATGCGGAGGAGATCGAGTAGTTCACGCCCTTGATCTGGAATGGCGTAGCCAGGCAGGCGGAAACGGTGCTGCCCATGGTCCGCGTTACACGGTACGGGCCAACGCGCTTCACGCCTTTTTCGCGCAGGATGTCCAGCGCTTCCATCTGGTTGAGGGTCGATGCGCCGCCGGAGCCGGCGATCAGGCCGGTGCGTACGTTCGAAACCTGGTCTTCGCTCAGGCCGGAGTCGGCGATCGCGTCTTTCATGGCCAGGTAGGCGTAGGCGGCAGCGTGGCCGACGAAGCGATAGATCTTGCGATCGATCAGTTCTTCGAGGGGCAGGTCAATGGAGCCGGAAACCTGGCTACGCAGACCCATTTCGGCATATTCCGGGTTGAAGCGGATGCCAGGGCGACTTGCACGCAGGTTAGCGGTGACGGTCTCTTTGTCATTGCCCAGGCAAGAAACGATGCCCAGACCAGTGATAACGACGCGGCGCATGCGGATAACCCTTAAAAGTTGTCAGTGGAAGTGAATACGCCGACCCGAAGGCCTTCGGCAGTATAGATCTCGCGACCGTCGACAGTCACCGAACCGTCGGCGATGGCCAGGTTCAGCTTGCCCTTGAGGACGCGCTTGATTTGAATGTTGTAGGTGACTTTCTTGGCGCTCGGCAGTACCTGGCCAAAGAACTTCACTTCGCCCGAACCCAGGGCGCGACCGCGGCCCGGCAGGCCTTGCCAGCCCAGGTAGAAGCCAACCAGTTGCCACATGGCGTCAAGGCCCAGGCAACCTGGCATCACAGGGTCGCCTTCGAAGTGGCAAGCGAAGAACCACAGGTCAGGGGTGATATCCAGCTCGGCGACCAATTCACCTTTGCCGTACTTGCCACCCTCTTCGCTGATATGGGTGATGCGATCCACCATCAGCATGTTCGGGGCGGGCAGTTGCGCGTTACCTGGGCCGAACAGCTCACCGCGACTGCAGCGCAGCAGGTCTTCCCGAGTAAAGGCGTTTTGTTTGGTCATGCGAGCTCCTCAATAATCCCATGCGGCAGGGTAGGGCAAATCTTCCCGAACCGAATGAAGCGTTCATGCCTCATAGCGGCAGCCTACACATAGACTATTGCGTTGTAGTGAAAGTCACAGCGGCAAGGCACTGAATGTACACTTGTTCACTGAAATTTTAAACCGGGCCTGTTTATCAGCCCGTTCGGGTGCCTAAGACTGCCGCACTTTCGTCTTTCACGCCAGTCGCAGTTGGCTGATGGCGCGGCGCTATTGCACCCAGCGCTGCAGGATTTGCTGCAAATCCGTGCGTTTGAACGGCTTGGCCAGGTAATCGTTCATTCCGGCTGCCAGGCAGGCTTCGCGATCGCCCTGCAAGGCGTTGGCCGTCAGGGCGATGATCGGCAGATCGGCGCAGCCGGGCAGTTGGCGAATCTGCCGTGTGGCTTCGTAGCCGTCGATCAAGGGCAGGCGACAATCCATCAGGATGGCGGTGAAAATCAGGCTCTCGGCGCTGCGGATCGCCTCGGCGCCGTCCGTGGCCAGGCTGACTTCGAAGCCCAGGCTGCGCAGCATCGCTTCGACCACGGTGCGGTTGACCGGGTTGTCTTCCACCAGCAGCACATGGCGGCCATCGCCGGCGCTGGCTTTGCCAGGCGCGTCGGGAGCAGCGGCCGCCATTTGTTGCTGGGCGATGGCCAGCGGAATCTCCAAGGTGAACACTGAACCTCGACCTTCTTCGCTCTGGGCGCGCAAGGTGCCACCCATACGTTCGGCCAGGGTGCGCGCAATCGGCAGGCCCAGGCCCGTGCCACCGTAACGTCTGGAAATGGAGCTGTCTGCCTGCTGGAATGCATCGAACATCAAATCCAGGCGTTCGGCGGAAATACCGATACCGCTGTCGCGTACGGTGCAGGTGAACCACACCAACTCATGGTCCAGGGTTTGCCAGTGGGGCTCCACGGTCACGCTGCCATGTTCGGTAAATTTCAATGCATTGCCGATCAGGTTCACCAGAATCTGGCGGATCCGCGTCGGGTCGCCGCGCACACGCAGAGCCTCCATGCCCATGGGAATGGGCAGTTCCAGGCTCAGCCCGCGCTGCTGGGCGCTGTGCTGGAAAGCCTGGGCGCAGCTGTTGATCAGATCGGCCAGGCTGAACGGAATATGTTCCAGTTCCAGGGCGGCGCGTTCAATGCGTGAGAAATCGAGGATGTCATTGATCACCTTGAGCAAATGCTCGGTGGACTCGCAAGCCAGCGCCGCGTACTCAGTCTGCTCCTCGGTCATCTCCGTGGTTTCCAGCAGTTGCAGCATGCCCAGCACGCCATTCATGGGCGTGCGCAGTTCGTGGCTCATCATCGCCAGGAAATCTGACTTGGCGTTGTTCGCCCGCTCGGCTTCTTCACGGGTCTGGATCAACTGCGCCATGGCTTGTTGCTGTTCGCGACTGGCCTGTTGAAGGCCCTCGGCCAGGTTGTTGATATGCCGCGAGAGGTCGCCCAATTCCGAGTCATCGACGATGGGCAGTGGCGTCTTGTAATCGCCTTGCTGGATGGCCTTGACCGCGTGCCCCATGGCGCTGATCGGCTGTGACAGGCTGGCCGACAAGCGTCGCGCCAGCAGGAAGGTAAACAGCAGGGCAAACAGCGCCAGGACCCCTGCCTTGAACAGGATTTCCTGCTGGCGCTGGCTGAAAGCGTCGTTGGACATGCCCACAATCACCCGCCCCAGGTAGTCCGCGCGGGGTGCCTTGGGTTCGCTGAGGTTGTCCTGGAAAAAGTCATTGTTGAGCTGGATGTGTTGCAGGCGGATCGGTGCCTGGAACACCTTAACCGACAGCGAACGGTCATGCCGCTCGGACGGCTGCTCCACATACACCAAAATGTTCTCGGCGCTGTCCTGGATCTCCAGGAAGCGCACATGGGGTGTGGCCAAGGTCGCACGCAGCAGGGTTTCAAGCACATCGTTGTTGCCGGAAATCACGCCGTACTCAGTGGCAGGCGCCAGCTGGTTGGCGATCAATTGACCGGTGTGGTCCAGCTCCTGGCGCAAGTCCTGAATGCGCACGAAGGTGAAGAAGGTGATGAGCAGCAGGGTCAACAGCAGCGCGGGGCCCAAGGTAATGAGCTGGGTGCGGGTGTTGATATCCCAACGACGGCGCAAGGTCATGGGCGTTGTTCTCCTTCGGCCAGGCGGGCGGCAACGGCGATTTCATCGACCTGTTCGATGCCCAGTGAGCGCGCGACTTGTGGGTTGCCCACGACTTTGAAGTACTGCGGGTAGAGCGTGCTGGGCCAACTGGCCGGCGGCTGGTCCAGCAGTCGGTCCAGTACCGCGAGCCAGTCGGATTGATCGCTGTAGGTGCTGGCCAGGCTGCCGGCCCGCACGAACCCAGCATTGGGCCCCACCAATGGCAGTTGTTGGGCGTAGCTGCTCAGCAACAGGTTTTTTACGGTCTTGGGGTTGTACAGCTGCGGATCGTCGAGGCCCAGTAGCACGTCGCTGTTTTTGAACAGGGTTTGCAGCGGGCGACTGTCGCTGGTGTTGTCCCAGGGCTGGGGCATGATTTCCAGGCCCATGGGTTTGGCGAACTGGATCAGTTCGCGCAGCAGGAATTCGCTATCGACCCCGTACAGCACGCCGACGCGCCGGGCCTGGGGCAGGATATTGGCGATCAGGCGCAGCTGACGTTCCAGCGGCGGGTCGCTCCATAGCAGACTGATTTTTGCCGGGTGGGAGTTGCCCAGGCGTTGTCGGGCCTGCAGGCGGCTGATGCGCAGCACCAGGGTTGGTGGCCCCTGAGCATCCTGCAGGCGCCAGTCCAGACCCGGCAGGTCAAGGAGAATCAGGCGTGTGCTGGCAGGCAGGTGACTGGGCGCTGGCAACTGCTTGAGTGGCGTGAAGCTGACCTGGTCTTCGGGGCGTTGTTGGGCAAGGGCCTGGGTAAAGGCGCGCACGCCGGCGCTGTCTTCGGCGGCCGTCAGCAGAATGTCGGCACTCCACGCCGGCGCTGTCAGCAACAGGCAGACGAGCAGCAGGCCGCGGCGCCAAAACCGTGAAACCAACAAGAGGGTCATCCGTGACTGGTCGGCCATGTCAGAAGTCCAGCTCGGCGCTGAAGTAGAGAACGTGGCGATGGTCGTAGTTGTTGTCGGCCCAGGTGGTGGGCTGGTCATCCAGGCGTTGCTGCAACATGCCCGCCAGCTCCACATTGGCTTTGCCTACGGCAATGCGCTTGGCCACCCGCAGGTCGACCCGCTGGAAGCGATATTGGTTGAGTGCGTCGTCGCCATAGTAGAACAAGGCGCTGGACCAACCCTGGCCCCACTCACGCAGCCAACCGGCCGAGCCACTGTTACGCGCGGTTTGCGCTTTGTCCAGCGGGTTGCTGGAGGTGGCGTCTACATAAGCATAGGTCAGGCGCAGGCGGTCGGCGTCACTCACGCGCCAGTCGAACTGCGACTCGGCACCGCTAAAACGCGAGCTGTTGGCGTTGCTGGCGATGTATTGGTTGTTGCGCAGCGGCGAGCTGATCATGTCGGTGATTTCGTCATAGAACAGCTTCACGTCGACATTCAGCCCCAGCTCGGCAAAGAAGCCGTTGTAGCCCAGTTCGCGCGAACGCATCAACTCTTTGTCGAGGTTGCCAGGGCCGCGCGTCACGACAAAATATTGACCGGCGTTTTGCCCGTAGGTCGGGGAGCTGAGATTGGTGACGCGGTAGCTCCAATTGACGTTGTTCTCGAACATGTCCGGCGAGCGGATTGCCTCGGAGTACACCGCGCGCAAGCCGTGGCGAGGATTGATCAGGTAATTGACCGCCACACGCGGCGTGAGCGAGTTGCCGCTCAGGTGGGTGTCTTCGTACATGGCGCCACCTTGCAGCAGCCAGTGCTCGCTGGCGCGCCATTCCAGGTGGCCGAACAGGCGCCAGGTGGTGTCGTCCAGGGTGCCATTGAAGTAGGTTTCGGAGTCGGCGCGGTCATAGCGGTAATTCATACCGCTGACCAGGCGCAGGCTGTCGGAGAGGCTGAGCGTGTCCTGGATCTCCACGTCGTAGCGGCTTTCGCGGGTGCTTTGGTCGATATCGCCGCACACGCTTTGGTTGGCACCGTTGCGCCACTGGTCCAGCACCTGGTTGGCCAAGGCCTGTTCGGCGGCGTTACCCGGTGGGGCGGAGCCTTGGCTGTAGGTGTCCATGTGCCGTGCCAGCAATTCGGCATAGTTGGGGTTGAGCTGCCATAACTGGGTCAGTTCAGGGCTGAACGAGGCCTTGGCGTCACAGGCTTTCCAGATTTGCTTGCGGTCCCATTGCTGTGCCGAGCCCTGGATATACAGGCTGTGGTCGGGGTTGAAGTCGAAGTTCCAGCGCAGGGAGCCTGCGTAGTCCTTGGCGGTGACATCGGAATTGGTGCCGCCTTCGGTAATTCCGGCAAACACCGGGGTGTAGGTATAAGGGCGCTGGTTGGTGCCTTCCTTGACGTCCAGTTGCCAATCGAGACTTTGTTGCGCGTTCAAGGCCTGGCTCACCGCCAGGCTGAAACGGTTGAGACGACGCCCGTCACGGCGGTCGGCGCCGACCGCGTCGCTGTCAAAACCATCGTCCTGTTGCCCGGACAGAGACAAGCGCAAATCGCCGGTCTCCCAGCCCACACCCTGGCTGGCATAGAAGTCATTGATGCCACGCTCGCCACGGATGACCTTTACCCGCGAGCCGTGGCTGTTGGCTGGCGAGCGGGTGAGGATATTCACCACCGCCATCAGCGCATTGGCACCGTAGCTGACGGTGTTGGGGCCGCGAAAGACCTCGATGCGCTCGATGTCCTCCATGGCCACTGGGATATCGCTCCAATCCACCGTGGCCAGGCCGGCGCGGTAGACCGAGCGACCGTCGATCAGCACCTGCATGCGCCGTGCGTCACTGGCGCTGGTGCCATGGTAATTCACCGACGCCTGGTTGCCGCTGGTGTAGCCGACCATCATCCCCGGGACCAGCCGCAGCAGTTCCGAGATGTCCCGGGCACCGCTGGCCTTGATCAGCTCACTGTCGATCACCGTCATGCTGCCGGGCACGGCGGCGGCCGATTGCTTGAGACGCGTGGCGGTCAAGACCTGCGGCAGCGGCTGGCTGTCGAGGAACAGATCGTCGGCCTGCGCGCAGGTAGCGCACAACAGCACCAACAACAATGATGAGCGAGGAGGAGGGCCCAGATACACGGCACGGCCTTGTTAATTGCGGATAGCCGCCCATGTTAACCGAGGTGCGGCTGTTTGCCAGTCGTCGGACTTGCATTTACTTCGCACGCCTTTGGCATTTTCTGACTCGCGCGAATTGATACGGGGGCTGGCCGCAAGCGGGGCGCCCCGTATAATGCCGCCATCGCCACTGGTATGGATTAACGGATTGCATATGACTGAACAGCGCCCTATTGCGGTTCTGGGAGGCGGAAGTTTTGGTACCGCCGTGGCTAACCTGCTGGCCGAGAACGGTCACGCGGTGCGCCAGTGGATGCGCGACCCCGAGCAGGCCGAAGCCATTCGCGTGCATCGCGAAAACCCTCGTTACCTTAAAGGTATCAAGATTCATCCCGCCGTCGAGCCGGTGACCGACCTGTTGGAAACCCTCACGGCCTGCGACCTGTGCTTTGTCGCGCTGCCTTCCAGCGCCTTGCGCTCGGTACTGGCGCCACACGCCGAACGCTTGGCCGGCAAGTTACTGGTCAGCCTGACCAAGGGCATCGAAGCCCACACCTTCAAGTTGATGAGTGAAATCCTCACCGAAATCGCCCCTCAGGCGCGCATTGGCGTGCTGTCCGGGCCAAACCTTGCTCGGGAAGTCGCCGAGCACGCGTTGACCGCCACCGTGGTCGCCAGTGAGGACGAGGCTTTGTGCGAGCGCGTCCAGGCCGTGTTGCACGGCCGTACCTTCCGGGTCTACGCCAGCGGCGATCGCTTCGGCGTCGAATTGGGCGGGGCCTTGAAAAACGTCTACGCGATCATTGCTGGCATGGCCGTGGCCCTGGGCATGGGCGAAAACACCAAGAGCATGCTGATTACCCGCGCACTGGCCGAGATGACACGTTTTGCGGTGAACCAGGGCGCCAACCCGATGACCTTCCTCGGCCTGGCGGGCGTAGGGGACTTGATCGTCACCTGTTCTTCGCCCAAAAGCCGCAACTACCAGGTCGGGTTCGCCTTGGGCCAAGGGCTGAGCCTGGAGGAAGCGGTGACGCGTCTGGGCGAAGTGGCCGAGGGGGTCAACACCCTCAAGGTCTTGAAGGCCAAGGCCCAGGAAGTGGGCGTGTACATGCCGCTGGTCGCCGGCCTGCATGCGATCCTGTTCGAAGGGCGCACCCTGAACCAGGTCATCGAGTTGCTGATGCGGGCCGAGCCCAAGACCGATGTCGACTTTATTTCCACCAGTGGTTTCAACTGAGGAACGCGTCATGAACGATCCCAAAGCTGCCCCCCCATACGAGTCGATTGTCTTGCGCATCCTGTGGATGCTGGTGTTTGCGCTGGTGTGGCAGGTGGCGCAATTCCTGCTCGGTGCGCTGGTGGTGGTGCAATTGATTTACCGGCTGATCTACGGCGCACCGAACCTGGGCCTGATGAACTTTGGCGACAGCCTCAGCCAGTTCCTGGCGCAGATTGGCCGCTTCGGCAGCTTCCACACCGAGCAAAAGCCCTGGCCGTTCGCCGATTGGCCAACCCCACGCGCCCCCGAAGGCGAAGCGGCCCACAGCGTACCGCCGGCACCGCACCCGGTGCGCGATGAAGAGCCGAAGCTATGAAAGTATGGATTCTGCGTCACGGCGAGGCCCAAGCGCATGCGCGCACGGACGCCGAGCGCAACCTTACCGAGCATGGGCGTGCTGAAGTATTGCGCAGTGCTGCGCACCTGATTGGCCAGCCCTTGGGCGCCATCATTGCCAGCCCTTATGTTAGGGCGCAGCAGACGGCGCAGTTGGTGCGCGATGTGCTGGGGTTTGAGCCTGAGATCTGCACGGTGCCGTGGTTGACGCCCGATGGGGATGTCCAGCGAGTGCTGGAGAAACTCGACACCGACGACGACGTGCTGTTGGTTAGCCACCAACCGCTGGTGGGTAGCCTGATCAGTTTTCTGCAGCATGGACACCAGCGCCAGCCACAGCCGATGTACACGGCCAGCCTGGCGGAGCTTGAGGGTGACTTTCCGTTGGCTGGCTTGATGAGTCTGGTGGATGTGAAGAATCCTTAGGCATCGTGCGACGCTGTGGCGAGGGAGCTTGCTCCCGCGACGGCCTGCCAGCCGACGCCTATCTCGCTGACACCCCGCGATCCAATTGTGGGAGCTGGCTTGCCTGCGATGACGACCTGACAGGCGACACTGTTATACCGAGTACATATCCACTCCTGCAGTAACGGCCACTTAGAGTTCAACGGCGGGTCACTTTTGGAAAAGGCCCCGGAATTCCGGCCAGCGTGGTTCGACGGGGCGCCTGAGATCAAGAGCAGATCAAGAGCGTCTCGCTTCGCATCGTGGTGAGCGGCAGGCCGTTTCCTTCGTCTGTGCTATACAGTCAACCAAGCAAGTGCTTGGTTGGCTGTATCTCGGATCACAAAGGAGCGCGTCCCATGCCTGTCGCTTTTCGTTTGCCGTTGCAGGTCTTCTTCGAGCGTGAAGCGCGGCACCCGCGCAAAGTCTTCCTCGTTCAACCCATCGGCGGCGGTGAGGTGCAGGCCCTCACCTGGGGCGATGTCGGCCACCAGGCCCGTTGCGCCGCGCACTGGCTGCGTGCGCGGGAGTTGCCCCAGGGCTCGCACATTGCGCTGATTTCAAAAAACTGCGCCCACTGGATCATCGCCGACCTGGCGATCTGGATGGCAGGGCATGTGTCGGTGCCGCTTTATCCCAACCTCACCGCGGACTCAGTCGCCCATGTGCTGACTCACTCGCAGGCGCGGTTGGCGCTGATCGGCAAGCTGGATGATTGGTCGGCGATGGCGCCTGGCGTTCCTGTGGGTGTGCCGACTATCAGTCTGCCGCTGTGCCCTCCTGAAGAGACTTTCGATTTCAGTTGGGCGGACCTGCAAGCCTGTTCACCGATCCAGGACAACCCGCTACCGGATGCCGCCAGCCTGGCCACTATCATCTACACCTCCGGTACGACCGGCCTGCCTAAAGGGGTGATGCACAGTTTCGGCGCCTTGGGGTTTGCTGCTTCGGGCGGTACTGAGCTGTTTGGCCTGGGGGAGGGCGACCGGTTGCTGTCGTACCTGCCGCTGTGCCATGTGGCGGAGCGGATGTTTGTAGAAATGGCGTCGATCTATACCGGGCAAACCGTTTTTTTCGCCGAGAGCCTGGAAACCTTCCTCACCGATCTGCGCAGGGCGCGGCCGACGGCCTTGTTTGGCGTGCCGCGCATCTGGACCAAATTCCAACTGGGCGTCTACGCCAAAATCCCGGAAAAACGCCTCGATACCCTGTTACGCCTGCCTTTTATCGGCAAACGCGTCGGCCATAAAATTCTCGCCGGCCTGGGGCTGGATGCGCTGCGCATCGCCCTGTCCGGCGCCGCGCCGGTGCCCGAGGCGTTGCTGCGTTGGTATCAGCGCCTGGGCCTGGATGTGCTGGAGGTGTACGGCATGACCGAAAACTGCGGCTATTCCCATGTGTGTCGCCCAGGTGGGCAAACGCTCGGTTGGATCGGCCAGCCCTGCCCAGGCGTGCAAGTGCGTATCGACCCGTCAGGCGAAGTGCAGGTACACAGTGGCGCGACCATGTTGGGCTACTTCAAGGACCCGCAGAAAACCGCGGATACGCTCACCGCAGATGGCTTCCTGCGGACGGGTGACAAGGGCGAGCAGGACGCGGACGGTCGCCTGCGCCTGACCGGGCGTCTCAAGGAAATTTTCAAGACCAGCAAAGGCAAATATGTAGCCCCGGCGCCGATTGAAAACCGCCTGGCCGAACATGCACGTATTGAACAGGTGTGTGTGGTCGGCGAGGGGCTCAGTGCGCCGATAGGGCTGTGCGTGTTGTCGGCGCCCGGCGAGGACCGCCAAGCCCTCGGCAGCGGCCTTGAGCGCTGGCTGGCACAGGTGAACGCGGGCCTGGACAAGCATGAACGCATGGGGCAATTGGTGGTGGTGAAAGACCAATGGGCGGTGGAAAACGGTTTTCTCACGCCGACCTTGAAGATCAAACGCAACGTGATCGAGTCGACGTACGGGCCACAATTGCAAGCATGGAGCACGCGCGCCGAAACCGTTTTGTGGCAGGATTAGGGCCGTAATAAAACCAACAAGGACAACCGTATGAGCCTGTGGCGTACCCAACCGAATATCGAACACCTCAACGCGATCCAGAAAAACACCATCGGTGAAATGCTGGATATTCGTTTCGAAAGCTTCGACGACGAATCCCTTACCGCCAGTATGGTGGTCGACCACCGCACCCATCAGCCCTACGGCCTGCTGCACGGCGGCGCCTCGGTGGTGCTGGCCGAAAGTGTCGGCTCCATGGCCGCCTACTTGTGCATTGATGCAAGCAAGTTCTATTGCGTGGGCCTGGAGGTCAACGCCAACCACCTGCGCGGCGTGCGCAGCGGCCGGGTAACTGCGGTGGCCAAGGCTATTCATATCGGGCGTACCACCCAGGTGTGGGACATCCGCCTGAGCAGCGACGAGGGCAAGGCCAGTTGTGTCTCGCGCCTGACCATGGCCGTGGTGCCGCTGGGTGAACAACCGCCGGCGCGATAGCGCGTGGCGTGAGTGTCATCATTCCTGGCAGTTACAGTCATTGCTGTAGGGGCCGGGCATGGTGACAATCCCCCTCTGTTTTTGTTGATGGAACCTGTATGTCGCAGCACGTGTTTTTTACCCACGCCAATGGCTTCCCTTCGGCCACCTACGGCAAGCTGTTTGCCGCCCTGGCCCCGGAATATGCGGTGGCCCATCTGCCGCAGCACGGTCACGACCCCAGGTTCCCGGTGGATGATAACTGGCAAAACCTGGTGGACGAGCTGATCCATCATCTGGAGCAGCAGCTAGAGCCGGTATGGGGCGTGGGCCATTCCCTGGGTGGCGTGCTGCATTTACACGCGGCCATGCGCTGCCCGCACCTGTACCGGGGCGTGGTGATGCTGGATTCGCCGGTGCTCACCCGCGCAGACCGCTGGGTGATCCGCGCTGCCAAGCGTTTTGGCTTTATCGACCGTCTCACCCCGGCTGGGCGCACGCTTGGCCGGCGCGAAGAATTCACCGACCTGGACACCGCGCGCAGCTATTTCGCCGGCAAGACCTTGTTCCGTGGCTTTGACCCCGATTGCTTTGACGCGTACCTGCAACATGGCCTGCAGCAAGTGGGCGATCGCCTGCGCCTGCGGTTCGACCCAGCCACCGAAATCAGCATCTATCGCGGCGTGCCCCACACCAGCCCGGGCCAGGTGCGCCAGTTGAAGGTGCCGCTGGCCGTGGTGCGTGGCCGCCAGAGCCGGGTGGTTATGCGTCACCATGCCAGCGGTGTCGACCGCTTGCCCATGGGCGAAATGCTCACCATGCCCGGCGGCCATATGTTTCCCCTCGAACGCCCTCAGGACACTGCTGCCTTGATCAAGACCCTGTTCGCCCGCTGGCAGGCCCGTGAGCGCAGTTGCGCATGAGTACGCCCGTCGAAGAGGTACGCCTGAGCCTGCCGCACATCGAACTGGCCGCGCATCTGTTCGGGCCCGAGGACGGCCTGCCGGTAATTGCCCTCCATGGTTGGCTGGACAACGCCAACAGCTTTGCGCGCCTGGCGCCCAAGCTGCGAGGGTTGCGCATCGTCGCCCTGGACATGGCGGGGCATGGGCATTCGGCGCATCGCCCGGCTGGCGCCGGTTATGCCTTGTGGGATTACGTCTACGACGTGCTGCAGGTGGCTGAGCAACTGGGCTGGAAACGTTTTGCATTACTTGGCCACTCCCTGGGCGCCATCGTCTCTCTGGTAGTGGCCGGGGCCTTGCCGGAGCGGGTGACATACCTGGGCCTGATTGACGGCGTGATCCCACCGACCGCCAGCGGCGAGAACGCGGCCGAGCGCCTGGGCATGGCGTTGCAGGCGCAATTGAGCCTGCAGGACAAGCGCAAGCCGGTCTACAACAGCCTTGATCGAGCGGTCGAGGCGCGGATGAAAGGCGTGGTCGCGGTCAGCCGTGAAGCGGCGCAGCTCCTGGCCCAGCGCGGTTTGATGCCCGTACCGGGCGGTTATACCTGGCGCAGCGATAGCCGCCTGACCCTGGCGTCGCCGATGCGCCTGACCGACGAACAAGCCATGGCCTTCGTGCGAAGGGTAGGGTGCCCTACCCAGTTGGTGGTCGCGGCTGACGGCATGCTGGCGAAACATTCCGAATTGCTTTCTCAGCTACCCTTCACGGTTACCATGCTGCCAGGCGGCCATCATTTACACCTGAATGACGAGCTCGGTGCGGCTCTTGTTGCAGACTGTTTCAATCGGTTCTTCTCCACGCCTTGACTTGGCGGGGTCAACTGCCGAGGCTGGGCGGATTGAAAGGGAGTCAACCATGAACACACTCGATATCGCTGTGACCAACATTGGCCAGGGCTCACTGATCCGATGAGCCTGGGTAAAGGATGTATCCGTGCCCTGGGCCTTTGTTGTTTCAGCCCCCTGGTATTTGCCGCCGATCTGCCCGGCAGCCAGGATCTACCGGCGGTAGCCCGTCAGGTTGATGCGCAAATCGTCGATTACCGCCCCGCTGAAGACAAGGAACGCATTTACCCCATGGGCGCGATCCGCAAGATCAGCGGCCAGTTACGTTATGAAGGCCAGGCCATCGCACGCGGCCCAGCCACTGCAATCACCTATGAATTGCCCGCCGAACACAGCTCCAGCGCCGCCTTTACCGCAACGCGCGAAGCTTTGCAGGCCAAGGGTGCGCAGTTGTTGTTCTGGTGCAAGGCCCGCGATTGTGGCGAAAGCAGCCTGTGGGCCAACGAAGTGTTTGGCAACGCCAAGCTGGTGGGCGCCGACGGCCAACAGGAATACCTGCTGCTACGCCTGGCCGCCCCGCAGGACAATTCCCTGGTCGCGCTGTACGGCATCACCCGTGGTAACCGCCGCGCCTACCTGCATGTGGAGCAACTCGACGCCAGCGCGCCCTTGGGCGAGCTGCTGCCCACCTCGGCCACCCTGCTGCGTGAACTCAAAAGCACTGGCGAGCTGGATTTTCCCACGTTGGTTGCCGAGCCTGACGACACTTGGCTGACCTTGATATCCCGAGCCTTGAACCTCGACACCACCCTGCGCGTGAGCCTGAGCGGGCCGCAGGCCGAGGCCTGGCGCCAGGCGCTGGTGGAGAAGGGCGTGCGCACCGCCCGTCTGGAAACCGGCACCGGTGAAACCCAAGGGCTGCATCTGCATCTGATACGCTAAGCACCACAGGGCGAACGGACCCGTGCCGTTCGCCTAAGCTCTCTTCCTACAGCCTTCTTTTCGAGATACCCGATGCTCAATAACGATCGCCTGCTGGTGCAAATCCTGCTGCTGGTGCTGTTTGGTGCCAGCTTCTGGGTCATGGCGCCGTTCTGGTCGGCGCTGTTCTGGGGCGCGGTGCTGGCATTTGCCAGCTGGCCGCTGATGCGTTTGCTCACCCGTTGGCTCGGCGGCCGAGAATCCCTGGCCGCTGGCATCCTGACGTTGGGGTGGATGTTGCTGGTGGCGGTGCCATTGGTATGGCTGGGGTTCAACCTGGCTGACCATGTGCGTGATGCGGTGGCGCTCATCAAGGACATCCAGGTCGACGGCTTGCCCGAGGCGCCGACCTGGTTGGGGTCGATCCCCTTCGTAGGCGAGCGCCTGGTGGCGACCTGGGACAGCATTGATCAACAAGGCGCGGCGCTGATGGTGAGCATCAAGCCGTACCTGGGCCAGGTCGGCAATTGGTTGTTGGCGCGCAGTGCGCAAATTGGCGGCGGCATTCTTGAGCTGACCCTGAGCCTGGTCTTCGTGTTCTTTTTCTACCGTGACGGGCCGCGCCTGGCGATGTTTGTGCACCGCCTGTTGGAGCGCCTGATTGGCGAGCGCGCTGGCTATTACATCGAACTGGTGGCCGGCACGGTACAGCGGGTGGTCAATGGTGTGATCGGCACTGCTGCGGCCCAGGCGCTGCTGGCCCTGATCGGCTTTCTCATCGCTGGCGTACCGGGCGCGCTGGTGCTGGGTATCGTGACTTTCCTGCTCAGCCTTATTCCCATGGGGCCGCCGCTGGTGTGGATCCCGGCCACGGCGTGGCTGGCGTGGAAGGGCGATTACACCTACGCGGTATTCCTGGGCGTGTGGGGCACGTTCGTGATCAGCGACGTGGATAACGTGCTCAAGCCGTACCTGATCAGCCGTGGCGGCAACCTGCCGTTGGTGATTGTGCTGTTGGGTGTGTTTGGTGGGTTGATAGCGTTCGGCTTTATCGGCCTGTTTATTGGCCCGACGTTGCTGGCGGTGGCCTACAGCCTGTTGACAGACTGGAGCGCGAGCCAGGCGCAAGTACGTCGTGAAGACAAACCGTGTAACTGATCGGTGAATACATAACGGGCCTTCTGTAGGAGCGAGCTTGCTCGCGAAAAACGTCAACGATAACGCGTGCGTCCTGAATAAACGCGGCGCCTGTGCGTTTTTCGCGAGCAAGCTCGCTCCTACATTTTTGGCCTCCCACAGGTGCAGGTCGTGCGACTGCCTTCTTAAACCCTCGGCAACCACATCACCGCCGTCAACCCACCGCCCGGTGTATCTTCCAGGCTCAGGTGGCCGCCGAGTCGCTCGACGGCCTCCCTGGCAATGGTCATCCCCAAACCGACCCCTCCGGAATTGCGGTTGCGCGAACCCTCCAGGCGAAAGAACGGCTCGAACACCGCTTCGCGCTTATCGGCGGCGATTCCCGGGCCGTGGTCGATCACCCGTATCACCAGGGCGCCACGGCTGTCAGCCAGTTCTACCCGGGCGGTGCCGGCATAGCGCAGGGCGTTGTCGATCAAATTGTTCAGGCATGAGCGCAGCGCCATCGGCTGTACCTGCAACGGTGTACAGGTGCCGGAAAATTTCACGTCGCGGCCTTGGTCCTGAGCGTTTTCACTCAGGGATTCCACCAATGCCTGTACGTCGAGCCAATGTCGTGTCTCGCTGGTGCGCTGTTCGTGCAGGTAGCTCAAGGTGGCATCCAGCATGCCGATCATGTCGTCCAGGTCTTGGCGCATCTGGCCTTGCAACTTGGGGTCTTCGATCTGTTCCAGGCGCAGCTTGAGGCGCGAGAGGGGGGTGCGCAGGTCATGGGAGACCGCGCCGAGCATGCGGGCGCGCTGGCTGACTTGTTCGCGGATGCGCTTTTGCATCAGGTTGAAGGTCGAGGCCGCCTGGCGCGCTTCGCGAGGGCCGGATTCCACCAGGGGCGGGCTGTCGAGGTCGACGCTCAAGCGCTCGGCCGCCGCGCTCAGGCGCTGGATCGGCCGGCTCAGCAGTTTGGCGCCGTACCAGGCGGCAATGATCAGCGAAATAAATTGAAATGTCAGGGGTACCACCGGGCCGCCAAACCAGGGGCGAGGCGCTTTGTGCAAGGGCGTGAGACTGCCGTCTGGTTGTTCGACGAACGCCGCGCGGGGCGGTGGCGGCGGGCCGTAGTGGTGGAACCAGAAGAACGCCAGCACGTGGGCCAGCACAATCGCCACCAGCAACAGGCCGAACAGTCGCCCGAACAGCGTATTGAAGGGGGCGCGCATCAACCGATATCCCGGGCGTCGAACAGGTAGCCTTCGCCGCGTACGGTCTTGATCAGTTGCGGAGCCTTGGGGTCATCCCCCAGCTTCTGACGCAGGCGCGACACCAGCAAGTCGATGCTGCGATCAAAGGCCTCGATAGAGCGCCCACGGGCCGCGTCCAACAGCTGTTCGCGGCTCAGCACACGGCGCGGGCGTTCGATGAACACCCACAACAAACGAAACTCGGCGTTGGACAGCGGCACCACCAGGCCATCATCGGCCACCAACTGGCGCAGCACGCTGTTCAGGCGCCAATTGTCGAAACGGATATTGGCCCGCTGTTCGGTGCGGTCATCACGCACCCGGCGCAGAATTGTCTGGATACGCGCGACCAGTTCCCGGGGTTCGAACGGCTTGGACATATAGTCGTCTGCCCCCAGTTCCAGGCCGATGATGCGGTCTGTGGGTTCGCAGCGGGCGGTGAGCATCAGGATCGGAATGTCCGACTCGGCGCGCAGCCAGCGGCACAATGTCAGCCCGTCTTCGCCCGGCAGCATCAGGTCGAGCACCACCACATCGAAGGTCTCCGCTTGCATGGCTTGGCGCATGGCGGTGCCGTCGGTGACGCCTGAGGCGAGAATATTGAAGCGTGCCAGGTAGTCGATCAGCAGTTCGCGGATCGGCACGTCGTCGTCGACAATCAGCGCGCGAGTATTCCAGCGCTTGTCTTCGGCGATCACCGCGTCTTTTGGCGCTTCGTTTACAGGGTCGCAAGGGGTATGCATAGCGAGGTCATCTGCCTGAGTGTGGCTGTCAGCATAGGCGCCCAGTTCCAGGGCTGGAAGTGCTGGGCGGACGGTCATGTGCGCGAGGCTAGCCGGACGGCGTATTGAGGGCATGTCGTGAATGTATCGGCGCTGAAACAATCATCCTGAATCGCCTATATTGGGCGCTTGATCGGTATTTACCGATCATCGGATCCCGCAACGGCGCTGCTTGCGCTACAATCCGCGCCGATTTCGACTTGCCTGAGAGCCCATTCCAATGTCCGTCTGCCAGACTCCTATCATCGTCGCCCTGGATTACCCCACCCGTGACGCCGCACTGAAGCTGGCTGACCAGTTGGACCCCAAGCTTTGCCGGGTCAAGGTCGGCAAGGAACTGTTCACCAGTTGCGCGGCGGAAATCGTCGGCACCCTGCGTGACAAAGGCTTCGAAGTGTTCCTGGATCTGAAATTCCATGACATCCCCAACACCACGGCGATGGCCGTTAAAGCCGCGGCCGAGATGGGCGTGTGGATGGTCAATGTGCACTGCTCCGGTGGCCTGCGCATGATGAGCGCCTGCCGCGAAGTGCTGGAACAGCGCAGCGGCCCAAAACCGTTGTTGATCGGTGTAACCGTGCTCACCAGCATGGAGCGCGAGGACCTGGCGGGCATTGGCCTGGATATCGAGCCGCAGGTTCAGGTGTTGCGCCTGGCAGCCCTGGCGCAGAAAGCCGGCCTCGACGGCCTGGTGTGCTCAGCCCTGGAAGCCCAGGCCCTGAAGAACGCTCACCCCTCGCTGCAACTGGTGACACCGGGTATCCGTCCTACCGGCAGCGCCCAGGATGACCAGCGCCGCATCCTGACCCCACGCCAGGCCCTGGATGCGGGCTCGGATTACCTGGTGATTGGCCGTCCGATCAGCCAGGCGGCGGATCCTGCCAAGGCGTTGGCAGCGGTCGTCGCCGAGATCGCCTGATTTTTAGAGCGGCAAAAATGTGGGAGCTGGCTTGCCTGCGATAGTATCAACTCGGTATCACTTAGAGACCGAGTTGCTTGCATCGCAGGCAAGCCAGCTCCCACATCTGTTTTCGTGGTGTGTCAGCTGACTTTGAGCACCAACTTCCCGAAGTTCTCGCCATTGAACAGCTTCATCAGCGTTTCCGGGAATGTCTCCAGCCCTTCGACAATATCTTCCTTGCTCTTGAGCTTGCCCTGGGCCATCCAGCCGGCCATTTCCTGACCCGCCGCCGCGAAGTTCGCCGCGTGGTCCATCACCACAAAGCCTTCCATGCGCGCACGATTGACCAGCAATGACAGGTAGTTGGCCGGGCCTTTGACCGCTTCCTTGTTGTTGTACTGGCTGATTGCGCCGCAAATCACTACGCGGGCTTTGAGCGCCAGGCGGCTGAGCACGGCGTCGAGAATATCGCCGCCGACGTTATCGAAATACACGTCCACGCCTTTGGGGCACTCGCGCTTGAGGGCGGCGGGCACGTCTTCGTTTTTGTAGTCGATGGCGGCGTCGAAGCCCAGCTCATCCACCAGGAACTTGCACTTTTCGGCGCCACCGGCGATCCCCACCACGCGACAGCCTTTGAGCTTGGCGATCTGCCCGGCGATGCTACCCACGGCACCGGCAGCACCGGAGATCACCACGGTGTCACCGGTTTTCGGGGCGCCGGTCTCCAGTAGGGCAAAGTACGCCGTCATGCCGGTCATGCCCAGGGCGGACAGGTAGCGGGGCAGAGGTGCCAGCTTGGGGTCCACCTTATAGAAACCACGGGGCTCGCCGAGGAAGTAATCCTGCACGCCCAGTGCACCGTTCACGTAGTCCCCCACCGCGAAGTTCGGATGCTTCGAGGCAATCACCTTGCCTACGCCCAAGGCGCGCATCACTTCGCCGATGCCTACTGGTGGGATGTAGGACTTGCCTTCATTCATCCAGCCACGCATGGCCGGGTCGAGGGACAGGTATTCATTGCGCACCAGCACTTGGCCGTCCTGGGGTTCGCCCACTGGCACTTCCTGGTAAGTGAAGGTCTCTCGCGTGGCGGCACCGACCGGGCGTTTGGCGAGCAGAAATTGGCGGTTGGTCTGGGCGGTCATGGCAAGGACTCTTTAGAAATGGAACATGAGTGATAGACCCTCAGTGGCAGAAGGGCAAGGGTGTGCAAAGCAGGCGAATGCCCGGTAATAGGCTTCGCTGATAATCAGCCGTGCGGCTTTATCACTGCGATTCATGCAGCGCCAACCGGCCTTCTGATAGTGCTGACGCGCGGCTGCCGGCGTTGGCTAGACTCGCTCCACCGTTACTAACCCCCACAGGACAGTTCCCATGAGCATGACGTTTTCCGGCCAGGTCGCCTTGGTGACCGGCGCCGCTGCTGGTATTGGCCGCGCCACCGCGCTGGCATTCGCCGCCGAAGGCTTGAAGGTGGTGGTCGCGGACCTTGATGTGGCAGGAGGCGAGGGCACTGTGGCACTGATCCAACAGGCCGGTGGCGAAGGGATATTTGTGCGCTGCAACGTCACGCTCGACACGGACGTGCAGCAATTGATGGCACAAACCGTCGCCACCTATGGGCGCCTGGACTACGCCTTCAACAACGCCGGCATCGAGATCGAAAAGGGCAAGCTGGCCGACGGCAGTCTTGATGAATTTGATGCCATCATGGGGGTTAACGTCAAAGGCGTGTGGCTGTGCATGAAGTATCAGTTGCCGTTGCTGTTGGCCCAGGGCGGTGGGGCCATCGTCAACACCGCATCGGTGGCGGGGCTGGGGGCGGCACCGAAGATGAGCATCTATGCGGCGTCCAAGCATGCGGTGATTGGCCTGACCAAATCGGCGGCCATCGAGTACGCGAAGAAGAAAATTCGCGTGAATGCCGTCTGCCCGGCCGTGATTGATACCGACATGTTTCGTCGCGCCTATGAGGCCGACCCACGCAAGGCTGAGTTTGCCGCCGCCATGCACCCGGTGGGACGCATTGGCAAGGTTGAGGAAATCGCCAGCGCCGTGTTGTACCTGTGCAGTGATGGCGCAGCGTTTACCACCGGTCAGGCCCTGGCGGTGGACGGTGGCGCGACGGCGATCTAGGACCGCGCTTGGCACGCTGTTTGAAAAGAGCGCGGGGTGATGTGGGGCGTTTCCATAGCTGGCAGAGTGCCGTGGCTGAATATGTTTCCTAAGGTAAATAATCTAATAAAATCAATACTTTAATAAAACTTGGCGACCGGTTTTACCAGGCTTCTGTGCTTAACTGTTTTGGGTTAACAGACAGTTTAAGTGAGTGGCTCATGGATTTAGGGATCGATCGACAAGCCCTGGTACCGGTTGTTCAGCAGATCGTCGGCGCGGTGGCAGAATGGATTCGCAAGGAGGGGGTGAGCCCTGGCACACGCTTGCCGTCCATTCGCCAATTGGCCCTCGATAACCTGCTGAGCCAGTCCAGCGTGATCGAGGCATTCGAGCGCTTGGTGGCCCAGGGGCTGCTGGCTCCCAGGCAGGGTTCGGGGTTCGTGGTGGCGCATCCCGCCACGGCCCACGAAAACCATTGGTATGAAGGTGCGGAACAAGGCTGGGGTGCATTTACCGATAGCCCGCTGGGCGAGCTGAAGTTGGGCTGCGGTTGGTTACCCGACACTTGGCGCGAAAGCGATGACATCAGCTACGCGATCCGTGAACTGAGCCGCACCGACACTGGTGGCCTGTTCAACTACAGCACACCCTTGGGGCTGCCGGCGTTGCGCGAACAACTGCTCAAGCGCCTGACGCAGATTCACGTGCCCGCCAGCCTGGACTGTATCCTGACCACCCATGGCGCCAGCCATGCCCAGGACCTGCTGATACGCACGTTGCTCAAACCCGGTGATGAGGTGGTGGTCGAAACACCCGGGTATGGCAATCTCTACCGCCAACTGGCCTTTCGGGGGGTCACGCTGCTGCAAGTGCCACGTGCCCATGGCGGCCCGGATATCCCGGCATTGGAAGCGCTGCTGCAAACCCATCGGCCCAAGTGCCTGTTCATCAACAGCCTGTATCACAACCCCACCGGCACCAGCCTGTGCCGTCCGGTGGCGGAGCGGTTGTTGGAGCTGGCCCGCGAACTCGACTTCCTGATTATCGAAGAGGATGTGTACGGCGACCTGCAGCATGCCAGTTGTACGCGCTTGTCAGCGCTGGCCCATGATGACCGGGTGATCTATGTGTCGAGCTTTTCCAAGACCTTGAGCAGCGCCCTGCGCGTGGGTTACCTGTGTGCCAGTGCTGCGATCATTACGCAATTGGCCCAGCTCAAGACCCTGACAGGCATCGGCACTTCACGGTTTGCCGAAGCCATGGTGGCGACGTTGCTGAGTAACGGCACTTACCGTAAGTGGGTGCAGCGCCTGCGCAAGCGCTTGAATGCACAGATGGCCGCGACGTTGCAGGTACTGGAGGATGAAGAGTGGCAGGTATTTGCCGCACCCGCGGGCGGGATGTTCCTGTGGGCACGACCAGGCTTGGCCGACCCCTCGCGATTGCAAGCCTGCGCCCAGCGGCTGGGTGTGTTGCTGTCGCCCGGCGCATTGTTCAGCCCCACGGGCGAGCGCAGCGAATGGTTACGCATCAATGTGGCCTACGCGGCTGATCAACGCGCATTGACGCTGTTCCGAGCCATGGGCGCGGCAAGATCGACCTCGACCATTCTGAAAACGACGCGCATGTAGCTTTTTGCCATTATTCCGGCGCCAGCGGCTTGTGCTCAGTGCCTCGGGGTTGCGAATCTCGCTGCTTGTAAACCTGGCTTATGGCATTTGCCATTGCAAGAGGATCAAGTGCAATGATTTCGGGCGTGCAACGACGTTTCGCCAACCTCGGTATGGCAAAAAAACTCGGCTTGGGGTTTACCCTGGTACTGCTGCTGACGGCCTTGGTAGCGGCCATCGGTGTGTGGTCCCTGCAGACCATCGGGCAGCGCTTCGAAGGCCTTACGTCGATGTCCACGCTCAACAGCGACCTGCTCAAGGTGCGCTTGATCGAGCAGGACTATGCGTTGCACGCCGACCCCAAGGCCGTTGATGCCCTGCATGCCAGTGTCGATGCGCTGCTGGCCCAGGCCACGCGTCTCAAGGCTCGGTCTGCCAGCAACGAGCGAGTGATGGGTGACGTTGAGCAAGCCTTGGTCGCCTATCGCCAGGCATTCGATGAGTTCGTCGAGTTGACCCAGACCAAGGACCTCGCCCTGGAAATGGCCAGTTGGTCGGTGTCCAGCGTGGCCAATAACCTGGATGTGCTGCAAGCCGGGCTGGCGGACGACGGTGCCTATGGCCTCAAGGAAAGCCAAGGCAAGGAGGGCGCGGAGTTTATCGAGCAGGCGGGGCAGGTCAGCCAGGTGTCGCGTCTGATGTTGCAGGCCATGAACGAGGCGCGGGTGCGCCTGGATCAGAGCCGCAGGGCGGACGCAGACGACGCCGGGCAGGGCAAGATCGAGCAAGCCGACCAGGCCCTGGCTGAAGTCGAGAAACTCAAAACCACGGTCAAGGACCCCGGCTACCAGACCGTGCTCAATGAAGTCTCCGGGCATATCGCGTCGTTCAGTGACAAGCTCGGCGAATACACCGGGCTGTTGGCCCAGGAAAAAGTGGTCTACACCCAGTTGCATGACCGCGCCGAGCAAGTGGTGAATCGGGTCAACCAGGCGTACGCCGCCGAAGACCAGTCCATGCAAACGCAGTTGCAGCACAGCACGCTGCTGATCATCGGTTCATCTGCCCTGGCGCTGCTGGTGGGCTTGATCGCTGCATGGGTGATCACCCGCTTGATTGTTGCGCCGTTGCGGGCGGTAATCGCCGTGGCTCAGCAGATCGCCTCGGGTGACCTGAGTGGGCGCATGGAGATCAGCCGGCGTGATGAAATCGGCCAACTGATGCAGGCGATGCAGCAGATGGGCAACAGCTTGAGCCAGATGGTCAGCGGGTTGCAGGCGGGGATCGAACAGCTCGCCAGCTCCGCGCATTCATTGTCCAGCGTCACCGAGCAAACCACTGCCGAAGTCAGCAACCAGAAGGACGAAACCGAGCAAGTCGCTACGGCGATGAACCAGATGACCGCCACGGTGCACGATGTGGCACGCAATGCCGAGCAGGCTGCCCAGGCCGCGCAGACCGCGGATGCCAAGGTCGATAGCGGCCAGCAGGTGGTGCGCATGAGTCTGCAGCGTATCGAGTTGCTGGCCACATCCAGCAACAGTGCCAGCGCCAGTATCGAAAGCCTCAGCGCGCAAATCCAGAATATAGGTACCGTCTTGAGCGTGATCCAGAGCGTGGCCGAACAGACCAACTTGTTGGCTTTGAACGCTGCGATTGAGGCGGCGCGTGCTGGTGAGCAGGGGCGTGGCTTTGCAGTGGTGGCAGATGAAGTGCGGGCATTGGCCAAGCGCACCCAGCAATCGACCGAGGAAATTGAACGGCTGGTCAGCACCTTGCGCAGTGCGGCGCAGTCCTCGGTGCAGCAGATCCAGCAGAGTGGCGAGCTGGTGAAGCTGGCGGTCAGTGATGCGCTGGAAACCGAAGGGGCCTTGGGCAGCATTGCGGCGGCTGTTTCATTGATCCAGCAGATGAACCAACAGATCGCCGCCGCCGCCGAGGAGCAAAGCTCGGTGGCCGAAGAGATCAACCGCAGCGTCACGAGTATTCGGGCGAGTGCCGATCATTCGGCGTTGAGCATGCAAGGCAATGCCGCCTCGAGCATCCAGTTGGCGCAGTTGGGCGCGCAACTCAAGGGGATGGTGGGGCATTTCCGCCTTTGATCGCAGCGTAGGCGCTGCGATCTGAGGGCGGGGCGATCAGGCGTGGTTGGCGAGGAAGGACAGCAGCGCCTCGTTGACGAAGTCGGGGTTCTCGCGGCTTGAGATATGCCCAGCCTCGGGGATCAGGATCAGGTCGCAACCAATCTGGTCGGCCATTTCCTTGGATTCTGCAGGTGGCCGGGGTTTGTCCTGTTCGCCGCACATCACCAAGGTGGTGTCGGCGTCCAAGCCAGGTAATTGCTCCAGGATGTCTTCGCGGCTGAAAATCAGGCGGCCCAGCGGCACGATACTGTCCAACAAACGTTCTCTGGGGAAGTCTTGCAGTGACTGGCGAAAATCCCGGTACAGCGCGGATTCGCGGTCGATGCCCGGGCGGAAGAAGATCGGTGCGATCACATCCAGCAACGGTTCGGGGATCGCCCCGGCGTCTTCAATCATCTTGAACAGCGAGAAATAATACTGGCGCGTTGCTTCGGGTTCGGCCCCGAGGTAGGTGTCCATCAGCACTACGCTGTTGATGCGCTCGGGAGCTTGCAATGCCAGGCGTGCGCCCCACATGCCGCCGACCGAGAGGCCCACCAGGTTGGCTTGCTCGATACTCAGGTGATCCAGCAACGCCAGGGCCTGGCGGGCGAGGTCATCCAGGGAATGAGTGGGTGCTGGCAACGGCCCGGACTCACCGTGGCCCCACAACTCGGGGATGATCACGCGGTATTGCTGCGACAGCGCTTCAATCTGCGGCGCCCACATGTCGCTGGCCCACAGGTAACTCGAACCCAGTAGCACGACAGGGCCGGCGCCCTGGTCGATATAGTGCAGCGGTTGTCCATCAATCACGGCGACAGGCATAACAGGCCTCGAATTTCACGGAGTGAGGGGCACTTTTTTACGCTAGTCGGGAGCGGGGGGATAGGTGCACATTGATGGCATGTGATGATTTCACTGTGGGAGCTGGCTTGCCTGCGATGAAGGCCTGCCAGCCGATGCTCACCTACCTGACACCCCACAATCCCACTGTGGGAGCGGGCTTGCTCGCGAAAGCGGTGTGTCAGTCAACATCAATGTTTGCTGGGCCGACGTCTTCGCAGGCAAGCCACCACCTTTGATCTTCGTTGCTATGAGCATTGCGTTCGCGTTGCCATCAATCGTAGATCGCTTTCTTCTTCCACTCGGCGTCGGCATCGACGACTTTCAAGCCCTCGGTCAGCTCGTTGACTTCGTCCTCGGCCGGCTTGCTGTTGGTCAGCACTGTGGAGTTGGCGCGCGCCAGTTGGGACTCCAGCAGTTGCAACTGGGCGCTGTAGAGCACCGGCTCCGGTTGTTTGCGCAGGTACTGCACGCCGCGCTCGAACGCCAGGCGTGCCTGGCCGGGTTGGCCTTGCAGCAGGGCGTGCTGGCCGAGGTTGTTGAAAAACTCGATATGCAGCAGCACCAGGATATGACGGATTTCCTTGATCCAGTGCTTGGCCTCGTTGGTCGGCAGGAAGCCATCCTGGGCGGCGCGGGTGACTTGGCCGTGCAGGGCTTCGAGCAGGAAGCGCACGTCCTTGGCCTTGGCTTCGGTCTGGATCGGGGCCGGTGGGTTGGGCACCGGAATCGATTCGCCTTGGGCGATCAGCGCATTCAGTTCGTTGATGCGGGCCTTGAGCGGTGTGCTGGACTTGTTGAGGTTCAACAGGCGCTGGTTGACGTTCAGTTCCAGGCGAGCCAGCAACAGCTTGAGCGCTGGGGTCATCAGTTGGCCGGGGAAGGTCTCGGTGATTTCACCGCAGCGACGCAGCCGATCGTTAAGCTCGATCTCGGTACGCTTCTTTTCCAGCTTGTTGTTTTCCACCACGTGGTTCATGTAGCCAATGGCGATCAGTATTACGATCCCGGCTATTACCAGCAGGGTGATCATGAGTGGTGTCACCGGTGTGACCTCTTTAATAGGGTGTGCTGTGGAGTGTAGTGACTGGGTCATCCGGCGGATAGGACCGATCGACCAGTTGCCCAGGTGATTTCTTCTATATAGGTAGGCGCTTCCTGAATGGATGCACATTGCCATCATTTGTCAGGGTGAACTATAGCGTCTTGTCGAACGCCAGAATATAGGCGCCAAGGCTCGGACGGTGCCAATGCCCGCGAAGGCCGTGAAACCATGGCGAAGTCATTGATTTAAATAAATTTATCCTTGGGGGTTGACGACCTTTCAATCCATCCATAGAATGCGCGCCACTTACAGCGTAAAGCACACAGCGAAACGCGGTAGGGAGTGAATGTTGTAGGTGTGTCCCCTTCGTCTAGTGGCCTAGGACACCGCCCTTTCACGGCGGTAACAGGGGTTCGAGTCCCCTAGGGGACGCCATATGCGGGAATAGCTCAGTTGGTAGAGCACGACCTTGCCAAGGTCGGGGTCGCGAGTTCGAGTCTCGTTTCCCGCTCCAATTTACAAGCAGTGTGGCCTTCGGGCGGCATTGAGTGAAACCAGGACCAAGTCTTCGGACAAGGCCTCTGGGCACTGGAACACACACCATGTGTTTCAGTAGCGTGTCCCCTTCGTCTAGTGGCCTAGGACACCGCCCTTTCACGGCGGTAACAGGGGTTCGAGTCCCCTAGGGGACGCCATTTGCGGGAATAGCTCAGTTGGTAGAGCACGACCTTGCCAAGGTCGGGGTCGCGAGTTCGAGTCTCGTTTCCCGCTCCATATTTAACGAAAACGCCGATCAGTGATGATCGGCGTTTTTGTTTGTGCGCAATTTACTTCGCCAGCGCACCACCCCGTTCAAAGCGTCGAAGGGATCTCTTGCCGTGGCATGAAAAAACGCGCAAACAGTTCGGACTGAGATTTGATATTCAGCTTGCTGTAGATGTTGCGGCGGTGGACTTTGATGGTTTCTGTCGACAGCGACAGCTTGCCGGCGATCTCTTTGTTGGAGAACCCACTGAGGAGTAACTTGAGCACGTCCTTTTCACGTGCCGTTACTTGTGTTTCCAACTGAGTAAGTGCCTCGGCCCATGGGGCCGGCTCGGCGAGGTTTTTCGTCGGGTCAGTTTCAAAAAACATGCGTTGATGCATCAATGCCGTCACCCACGGCTTGATCATGTCCAATACTGTTATCTGCGCCTGGGTGAATCGCAGGTTGCTGCCAAACGACATGCACAGCGTTGTACCGGCATCGAGCCGTACATTGTATTGCGCCTCATCGACCGAGATGTATTGCGCGAAATATTGTTGGTAGTACTCGGTTTCCCGGAAGTGTTCCGGCGCAATATCGAGCAGATGGAAGAACCCGCTCTGTGGGTTTTCTCGATCAGCGATATAGAACGGGTCCAGCAGATACAGGCCTTTCACATAGCGGTGAATAAAGGCGTCGATTTCTTCGCTGTCTGCTACTTCGGGCAGGCTGATCACGCGCACCGCGTGGTCGCCAAAAACCAGCACCACCCAATTGTCTATCTGCACATATTCATTCAATACGCGAATCAAAGAACTCCAGAACTCCGGGCGATTGAGCTGCATGATCAGTTTTCCAACCGATCGGTGCCAAGCCAGGCTATGAAGGTCAAGCGACATGTTCTACCCCTTTAGGGTTAGGGCTTTGCAGGCCAGAGCTAAGTACTTGTAGGTATTTACTATTCGTTGATGCTCGGTATATTCACCCCGAGCTTACGATAGCCATGAAGGCGTGTCGTGTGGACAGGGATAGTCATATGAGTCGAGCACACTTGCGAGCTATTTTTTTAGCTTCGCTCCTGGGCGCTGCAACCAGCACGCCCGCAGCCGCCGCTGAATCTTCGGTGTATCTGTATAACTGGTTCGGGTTTCTTGAACCGCAGACGCCCAGGCAATTCCAGCAGGAGACCGGCATCAAGCTGCATATGGATGCTTTCGACAGCGCCGAAATCATGCAGAGCAAGGTCATGGCTGGGCGCACCGGCTATGACCTGGTCGTGGCCACCTCCAATGTATTACCCGGCTTGATCAAGGCTGGGGTGCTGCAGCCGCTGGATCGCGCGCAGTTGAGTAACCTTTCGCACATCGACCCTGACATCCTCTCCCTGCTGGCGGTCAATGACCCAGGCAATCGCTACGCCGTGCCCTATGTCTGGGGTACCACTGGCATTGGCTACGACGTGGATAAAGTCAAGGCGGCGCTGGGCGATGACGCCCCGGTGGACAGTTGGGACCTGATCTTCAAAGAAGAAAACATCAGCAAGCTCAAGTCTTGTGGCGTAGCCATGCTCGACTCCCCCAGCGAAATCATTTCGATCGCCTTGCACTACCTGGGGTTGCCCAGTAACAGTACCGATCCAGAGGATTACCAGAAGGCCCAGGCGCTGTTGTTGAAAATCCGTCCCTATGTGCTCTATTTCGACTCGTCCAGAATCGACGCCGACCTGGCGGACGGCAATATCTGTGCAGTCGTCGGCTGGGCCAATGGTGCGCTGGCCGCTCAGGCGATTAATGAAAAGTCCAACAGCG
Organism: Pseudomonas sp. WS 5503; assembly: GCF_012985385.1. Classification (NCBI taxonomy): domain Bacteria; kingdom Pseudomonadati; phylum Pseudomonadota; class Gammaproteobacteria; order Pseudomonadales; family Pseudomonadaceae; genus Pseudomonas; species Pseudomonas sp. WS 5503. Next base: position 72,127 of record NZ_JAAQWI010000001.1, on the reverse strand, counting down.
GCCGCAAGATTGCCTACAGCCTGCCGCACGAAGGCGCCTTGGTCTGGTCTGAAAACTGGGTGTTGCTCAAGGATGCTCGCCACCCAAAGGCCGCTCTGGCGTTCATCAACTACATGCTGCAGCCGCAGGTGATAGCCAAGACGTCCAACTACATGCTCTATCCCAACGCCAACAAAGATGCCACTGAGTTCGTCGAGCAAAAGTTGCGGGATAACCCTTGGATTTATCCCGATAAAAAGACCATGGCCACACTGGTTCCGCTTGAGCCCTTGCCGCTGAAGGCGGAGCGCATTCGCACACGGGTCTGGACCAAGGTCAAAAGCGGTACGTGACGGGGTCGGGGAGGGAGACAGCATGCGCCAGGGTCGTGATCAGCGTTATTTAGAGTCGGACGACTACAAGGCCTACAAAGAGATTGAAGAACAGATCGGCCTCTGTACGCCAGAGCAAGCCTGGGCCATGTATTACGTTTCGACGGGCATGGTGCGTGAAAACATTACCCTGGCCGTGATGGAGCACATTGGCCGGGGCAATCGTGCCCTGTTGCTTGAGTTTCCAGACCTGGTGCGAATCGCAGGGCGTGACGCTGAGCCGGGGGAGATCGCCTCCAACTGGCCTCTGCTGCGAAGGCGTCCTCGGTAAGTCTACTCTGCGTATCTCTGGAGGGGCGAGGTGCAGGCGGTTGTAGGTTATTATTGTGAGGCTTGTAGGGAAAGTCTGTGTTTTTTGTGGGGGCGATACCTTTTCGCCCTGTGCTCTCTACTCTGGCCACCCATTCTCCTTGTCCACTTCAGAGAACTGACCGGATGCTTCAACTCGATTTCTATTCAACCCTCGTTGCCGCTTCACTGGTGCTATTGCTGGGGCGCGGGCTTGTGGCTCGCATCGGCTTCTTACGTACCTACAACATTCCGGAACCAGTAGCCGGTGGCCTGTTGGTCGCCATGCTGCTCCTGGCGTTGCGCGCGTTTGCCGATATCGAAGTACGCTTCGATCCTTCATTGCAAACCCCGTTGATGCTGGCGTTCTTTGCCACTATCGGTTTGAACGCCGATTTTGCCAGCCTGAAGAAAGGCGGGCGGATCCTGGCGGTGTTTCTGCTGGTGGTAACGGGCTTGCTGGTGGTGCAAAACGCCATGGGTATCGCGCTGGCCTCGGCGCTCGGCCTTGACCCATTGATGGGCCTGCTCGCGGGCTCGGTGACCTTGTCCGGTGGGCATGGCACCGGTGCGGCCTGGGGCGCGGTGTTCAGTGAGCAGTATGGCGTGGCGTCTGCGTCTGAATTAGCGATTGCCTCGGCGACCTTTGGCCTGGTGCTCGGTGGACTGATCGGCGGGCCCGTGGCGCGTTTTCTGATCAAGCGGGTCGAGGTTCCAGGTATTGGGCAACCGCAATCGAGCCTGGCCAAGGGGTTCGAGCAACCGAACGAAGAGCGCCTGATCACCGCGTTTTCGTTTATCGAGACCCTGGCGCTGGTGGCGATCAGCCTGCAGGGCGGCAACTTGTTGAATGCCGCCATCCAAGGCACCGCTTTCGAATTGCCGACGTTCGTGTGCGTATTGTTCGTCGGTGTGGTGCTGCGCAATGGGCTGTCGATGCTCGGCTGGCATCAGGTGTTCGAACGCGAAGTCTCGGTGCTGGGCAATGTCAGTTTGTCGTTGTTCCTGGCGATGGCGCTGATGTCACTCAAGCTCTGGGACTTGGCGGCACTGGCTTTGCCGATTGTCGTTCTGCTGGCCGCACAGGCATTGCTGATGGCGCTGTTCGCGATTTTCGTGACGTTCCGGGTGATGGGCCGCAACTACGATGCGGCGGTGCTGGCGGCAGGCCATTGCGGCTTCGGGCTAGGCGCCACGCCTACGGCGATTGCCAATATGCAGGCGGTGACGCAGCGCTTCGGGCCTTCGCAGATCGCGTTTCTGGTGGTGCCGATGGTGGGCGCGTTCTTCATCGATATCGCTAACGCGGTGGTGATCAAGTTGTACCTGGCGCTGCCATTTCTAGGGGCCGCAGGGTAAGTTTTTCAGCGCCTGCCCATGGCGTTCATCGCCCGGGCCAGGCGCTGAGTGGCTTGCTGGATTTCGTCCCGGTCGAGGGAGGCAAAGCCCAGGCGCAGCGCGTTTACCGGTTGGTCGTTGGGGGAAAACTGACGACCACTGCGCACCACAACGCCGTGGTCCAGTGCAGTGCTTGCCAACTTATCGACGTCTATTTCTTCCTCGAAACGTACCCATAGCGCCAAACCACCCTCGGGCTCGCGCACTTGTATGCGAGCACCAAACGCCTGATCCAGGCAATCTTGCAATACCGTGCGGCGCGCCCGATATTCTTTCGACACGCGGCGCAAATGCTTCTTCAACTCCCCCTCATTGATCAGGTCTGCCAGCATGGCTTGAGCGACCGCGTCGGTATCGCCCAGCATCAGCGCGGCATTGCGTTGCAGGGCTTCAATCACAGAGGTGGGCGCCACGATATAGCTGCAGCGGAACGTCGAGCCCAGCACCTTGGACAACGAGCCGATGTAGAGCACATGGCGTTGGGCGCGGTCACTGGCCAGCGGCAGGTAAGGGCGGCCACTGAAATGGTATTCGTGGTCGTAGTCCTCTTCGATAATGCAGAAGTCATGCAGCGCGGCCAACGTCAGCAAGTGCTGCCGGCGTGCAGCGTGCAAGCTCACGGTGGTGGGGAATTGGTGATGAGGCGTGAGGTAAATCATGCGCACCTTGTGCTCACGGCATAAGCGCTCGATCTGGTCTGTGCGGCAACCTTCATCATCAATGTCGACCGTGACCAACTTCGCCCCGAGCTTGCGGAAAATTTCCCATGCCGGTGGGTAGCTCAGACGTTCCACCAGGACCACGTCGCCGGGCTTGAGCAGCAGGCTGGCGCTCAGGAACAGGGACATCTGGGTGCCCTGGGTCAGGCAGATATTTTCGGCAGTGACCGTCAGCCCACGGTTGTTGCGCAGCATTTCGGCCAGGGCGCAGCGCAAGTGATAGCCGGTGCCTTCGCTGCCGTAGCGCACGGTATTGGAGGCAAAGCTGTTGCGCAGTGCATGGCGATAGTAACGGTGCAGAACTGCCTGGGGCAGCAGGCGGTGGTCGCTGGTGCCGTTGTCGAAAAACAGCGCATCGCGCCGATGCTGTAGAGCGACCACTTGGGCGTTATGGGTGAAATAGGGTACCAGCGGTTGCTCCAGTAACGGCGGCGCGAATGACGGTTGCGTAACGCTGGGCAGGTGTTTGAGTGTCAGCTTTACATTGACGAAGGTGCCACGGCGCGGCTCGCTGGTCAGCCAGCCCTTGGTCATGGCTTCTTCGTAGGCCAGGATCACCGTCTTGCGGTTGACGTCGAGCAAGTGTGCCATTTCCCGCGTGCCCGGCAGTAACGTCCCGGGCGGCAGGCGGCCTTCGAGGATGGCATTGACCAAGCCTTCGGCGATCTTGCGGTAAGTCGCCTGGCTTGCACCTTCTTCAAGCCGGAGCAGTGGACGCCATTTACGCATCTGGACCATCTTAAGTATCCAAATCTGGAGGTTTTAATGGGCCTAGTCTAGCGCAACAATCAAGCCTTACTTATCCCGAGGTCTTTATGAATAAACGTCATGTCATCGAACTGTCGCCCTCGGGGAAAAGCTTTGAAGCGGGCGATGAACTCTTGCTCGAGGCCATGCTCGCCAGTGGCCTGGCCGTGCCGTTCTCCTGCCGCCGTGGCGCCTGCGGTTCGTGCAAGGTGGTGGTCGCCGAAGGTGCGTACCGGGCCAAACGCCTGGCGCCGGGTGCGCCGCAGCCTTCTTATCCTTTGGCAGCCAATGAGATGTTGTTATGCCAGAGCCACGCCTGTGGCGACATGCGCCTGCATATTCCCGGCTGGTCGCTGGATACCCCCGCGCTGGTAGTGGCGGCGCAGGTTCACAGCAAGCGTGCGCTGGGCCCCGATGTGATCGAGTTGGTATTGATGCCCGAAACCCCAGTGGCGGTGCGGGCTGGCCAATACCTCAAGTTCCACCTGGCGGACGGTGACACGCGCTGCTTCTCGATTGCCAACCTGCCCGATGAGGACGATGGGCGCTTGGTCTTCCAGATTCGCCGGGTGAGTGGCGGGTATTTTTCCGAGGGTATCCTGGGGGGTCTCGCCGTGGGTGAGCGTCTGCACGTGGAAGGGCCGTTTGGTGCCTGTACCTGGCAGGACGATGAGGCGGCGCCCGTGGTGCTATTCGCTACGGGTACTGGTTACGCGGGCATCAAGCCTATCTTGCTGACCGCGCTCAAGCGCGATGCCGACGTGACGTTGTATTGGGGCGGCGCGCAATCGGCAGACTTTTATGACAGCGCTTTCCTCGACCACCTGATGCTTGAGCATCCCCGTTTTCGCTGGCATCCCGTGCGGTCCTCCGAGGGCAGGGTTCAGGAGGTTGCAATGAGTCATGGGCATCAGTGGGAACAGGCCCAGGTCTATGCGTGCGGCAACGGTGCAATGCTCGGCCAGGTACGCATCCACTGCCTTGAAGCGGGGTTGCCCAGCCACCGGTTTATCGCGGAGGCGTTTGTCGCCAGTGGTCGGTCAAGTGCTGGAGCAGTCTCCCTATCGTTTGACCCGGTGTGGGAGAAAGTCGGCCCGCGTTATTCCTTGGACGGCATGCTGGCGGCGCGGGAAAAATCCATACGTGCCCTGGCGGCGATTGCCAGCCAGTTGAAAGTCGGCATGACCACCGGCGAGGCCCTTGAGATGGCCGCGAGGCAACTGCAGGCCATGGGCGCTTCGCACACTTGGCATCCGACCTACATTCGTTTTGGCGCCGACACTGTGCGCCCACCGCGCGAGGGTATTGATCGTCAGCGCAGGCTGCGCGCGAATGACATTGCCGTGGTCGATCTTGGCCCGGTGTGGGATGGCTACGAAGGCGACTATGGCGATACGTTTGTGTTTGGCGATGGGCCGTTGCACCAGGCCTGTACGACGGCCTTGCATGAAGTCTTCGATGAAACACGCCAGGCGTGGCTGCGTGGTCTGACCGGGCGTGAGCTCTACGACTTCGCCGAGCAGAGCGCTGCGTCAAAGGGCTGGAGGCTGGCGCGCAACCTGGCGGGGCACCGCCTTGCGGATTTTCCCCATGCATTGTTCGAAAGCAAGGAGTTGGCTGACCTGGAGATCCCACCGAGTGAAATGGCCTGGGTATTGGAGATCCAGCTGTGCCATCCCACTGAGCCGGTGGGGGGGTTCTTTGAAGACATGCTGATGTTGCAAGGCTGAAGAGCTGTCATTGTTGCCGAGTCGTGTTTGACGCGATGGCCCTGCAAAGCGAGATCTCACCCACACCGCCGATCCCCTGTGGGAGCTGTCGAGCTTCAGCGAGGCTGCGAAAGCGGTGGTTCAGGCGATGAAAATGTTGCCTGTACCGCCGCCATCGCAGCCTCGCTTGGGTACCAGATGGGTCAGAGCTTCGGCAATTGCCCGACGCGGCCCATCATTTCGGTGACGATCTGCAGGTCCAGCAGGAACTGGTCGACGGTTTTGAATTCGCTGTCAGTGTGCCCGGTGTACTTCTCTTCCGGGCGGGCCAGGCCGAATTGCACGCCGTTGGGCAGGTCGTGCACCGAGGTTGCGCCGGCGGAGGTGCCGAATTTGTGCGCCATGCCCAGGTTTTCAGTGGCCACTGCCAGCAAGGCTTTTACCCATTCGCCTTCAGGGTTGCGGTACATCGGCGTGTCCAGCGAGTAAGTGAAGCTCACGTTGACCTTGGCGTTCTTGTCCCAGGCGTTCAGCTTCTGCTCGATTTGCGCCTTGAGCGCCTCCGGGGTTTTACCTTTCGGTGCGCGCAGGTTCACGGCCAGTTTGAAGGCTTTGTCATCCTGCCCCACAAACGTCAGCGAGGTGGTCAACGGCCCCATGAAATCATCCGCGTAGCCCACACCCAATTTGCCGCCCAGGTAATCCAGGCCCCAGTTGTCGGCGGCATAGCGCGCGGCATCGGTGATGTGGTTGTGCTGGAGGGCGACCTTGCCGTCGAGGCTGTGGATCAGGTCCAGCATGCGCGCCACCGGGTTGACCCCGGTTTCAGGCTCGGAAGAGTGAGCGGATACGCCGGTAACCGTGAGTTTGACATCCTTGCCATCGACCTTGGCCGTCACCTGGAAGTCGCCACCGTTGCGCTTGGCATAGTCGGCACCGGCCTGTTGCAGGCTGGCGGCCAGTTCGGCGGGGGTGTCGCTGACCAGCGTGGCCACCGAGGCCGATGGAATCTGGTTGTTCGCCTTGCCGCCGGTCATCGCGATGATTTCTGCGCCTTTGCCTTCGCCCTTGCGCACCGGGAAGGTGGCCATCACGGTACCCGAGCCTTTTTCGGCGATCACCACCGGGTAACCGCCATCCAGCGCCAAGTTGTATTGCGGCACGGGGTTGCGTTCGAAGTAGTAAGGAATGGCATCACCGGCGGTTTCTTCAGTGGTGTCTACCAGCAGTTTGAACGTGCGCGCCAGTGGCAGTTTTTCTTCCTTGATCACTTTCATGGCGTACATCGCCACCACGATGCCGTTCTTGTCATCCTCGGTCCCGCGGCCATACATGCGGTCGCCAATCAGCGTGACCTTGAACGGGTCGAGTTTGGTACCGTCTTGCAGCACCCAGTTTTCCGGGGTCACGGGCACCACATCGGCATGGGCGTGCACACCCACGACTTCATCACCGCTGCCTTCCAGAGAAATTTCGTATACGCGGTTGTCGACGTTACGGAAGTTCAGGTTGAAGGACTTGGCCAGGGCCTCGATCTTTGCGGCAATCTTGAGGAATTCCGGGTTTTTGTACTGTGGCAGACCGTCTACGTTGAACGTCGGGACTTCCACCAGTTCACGCAAGGTTTCGAGCGCGGCTTTGCCATATTTAACGCGGGTGTAAATGCCCAGCAGGCGATTGATCTCGTTCTGCTGCTCGGCGCTCAGGGGTTTGTTGCCCACAAACGCGCTGATAGCCGGGCCGGTGTCAGCCGCTTTGCCCAGCTCGCCCTGGGCCAGAGTGCCGAGGAAACTGCGAAAATCGGTAACCGAGGTCTCGTTGAACTGCTTCAGGATTGCCGTGCTCTGGTCCGCGCTGATGTTGGCGAATGCGGGCGTGGCGACGGCCGAAAGGCCGGCGGCGAACAGGGTGGCAACCGCCAATTGCTTAAGTGGAAAGTGCATGGTTGAAGGCATTCCTTTGCAGGTAGTGAGTAGGAGGTTTCTGACGGAAGAGACAGAAACATTTCCACACACTACCATTACTCAGGTGCCCAAGGTCAATGCTGGCCAGGGTGGGGCGCGGGATACTCTTGGGTCACGCTCAAGGCTCTAGCGTAAGGCCCATCCCACAGTTGTTCATGCAACTGGCCTACACGCCTGGCCATCGCCTCACTGCGCATCACCACCTCCAGATTGCGTGAATTATCCAGGTAGCCGCCCAACCAATTGCTGGTGCCTACCCACGCCACTTGCCCGTCGATCTCCATGGTTTTGCTATGTATCACCCGCGCATAAGGGATAAAGCCTTGCTTGGCTTCGGGCAGGGTGACGATCTTGATCTCAACATTGGGCAGCACCGCCAGGCTCTTGAGATAGGGCAGTTCCAGCGGGTCGGTATTCCAGTTGGACACCATCAGTTTGATCGACACGCCACGGGCTGCGGCGGCGCGCACGGCGTTGTCGATCACCGCGTAGTACGGTCGGGTTCGATCCGGTCCGTAGGACAGCGGCGCGTAGTCGAGCAATTGCACGCGCACCTCTTTTTGGGCTTCGCCCAGCAGGCGCGGCAGTTCCAGCTGTGAGTCGCCCACGCCGGGCGGGTTGTAGCGTTGCGGGCTGGCCACCAGGTAGTTGCCGGTACGTGCGGGTGCCGGGCCGCTGGCGGGTAGCGGCACCGGTTGTTTACCCTCCAGCGCTGCCTGGGCTTGCCAGTCTTGCTCGAAGATCGCCTGCACCTGGCCCACCACCGTTTCGTCAGTGATCCGCAGCCCGGTTTCGTGGATATGTTCCAAGGCGCGCCAGTCGAAATTCTGACTGCCGACAAACGCCTGCTTGCCATCCACCAGCAGGTACTTGGCGTGGATGATGCCGCCGCTCAGTTGCCCGTAGGGCAGCACGCGCAAGGTCAGGTTGGGAATGGCGCGCAAGCGTTCCAGGGTGGCGGCATCCGACAGCTTGATGCCTTTTTCTTCGAGCAGGAAACGAATCTTCACGCCGCGTTTGCCGGCGGCTTCCAGGTGTTCAAGCACGCTGTTCATCACCGAGCCAGGGTGGTCCGCGGCGTAGAACTGGCCGATATCAATGTGGCTTTTGGCGCCGTCGAACAGCTCGATCCATACCGGGCCGGGCTGGCGCAAATCGTCGGTGCCCAGGGCGGTGTCCACAGGCACGGTATGCACCAATTCAAAACCTGGAATGGAAAAGTCCGCCTGGGCCAGCGGACTGAGGAGCAAGCCGGTCAGGCCGGCAATACGCAACTTTATCGAAAGGGACATAAGCGTCTCATCGCACCAAAGGTAAAGGCGAGCGCCCAAGGCGCCCGCCCTGCAGGTCAGGCTGTGCGGCTGTGCAGCGGGGTGGGCACGCGATGAGTCACTTCATCCTGTGCACGGGCGCCGGTGGCGGCGCGGATCAACAGGATCTTCAACTGGTCGTTGATGCGCTCCAGGCTGTCCTGGAAGAAGTTGTGGAACACCACGCAAAAAAGCGCGATGGCGATACCTAATCCCGTGGCAAACAAGGCCGTCCCGATACCACCGGAAATCTGCCCTGGGTCCGATACGCCCGCGGTGGCCAGCGCCTTGAAGGTGTCGATGATGCCGAGAATGGTGCCCAGCAGGCCCAGCAGTGGGGCGGCGGTGGTGATGGTCTCGATGATCCACAGGCTGCGGGCCAGTGGGGCGCGGGTCTTCAGGTATTGGGTATCGATTTCGTCGTCCAGGTCCTTGCGCGAACCGTGGGTCGCCTTCTGGGCCAGCACCGGCAAGATCATGTTCAGCGGCAGGCTGTCGCGACGGCTCAGGTTGTCCGGCAGGTCACGCTCGCTGTGCACATTGGCGCCCAGGGCGTCGATCAATGCGCGTGCCTGGCGGCGTACGTAGGCGAAGTAGATACCGCGTTCGATGGCGATGAAGATCGCAATGGCCATCGCCGCGTACATCACATAGAAAGTGACGTCGTGGAGCAGGTTCATATCCATGATGGTGTTCCTCTTGGGGTGAGTCTTAGAAATTCGCTTCCAGCGAAACCGTGACGGTACGGTCCAGGCCGACGATGTACGCGGGGTCGCCATCGCGGAAACCGCTGTAGCTGGCCGCGTTGGTCTTGGTGGTGTACACGCCGTCCAGGTATTTCTTGTCGAACAGGTTGTCGACGTTCAGGCGCAGGGTCGCGTCCTTGACCACTTTCTTGTCCACCGGCAGGTAAATACCGGCGCCGAGGTTGAACACGGTGCGACCGGAAATCGCCTCGTCGTTGGTCAGGTCGCCGTAGAGCTTGCTGGTGTACTTGCCACCGAAGGTGCCGTAGAAGCGCCCGTCGTCATACCCGATGTTGGCCGCCAGCATGTTCTTGGGCACGTTGGCGAACTGCTTGCCACTGGTGGGCAGCACGATGGGTTTGCCGGCGTTGTAGACGGTCAGGTCATCCTGCTGCTCGGCCTTGGTGTAGGTGTAGGAGGTGTAGTAATTGAAGTGGTGGGGCAACTGGCCGCTCCACTCCAGCTCCAGGCCTTTGTTGACCACGGAGCCGGCGTTGATGTCGGCAAAGTCACCGTTGATGTCCCGGGACGAAACCTGGCGGTTCTTGAAGTCCATGTAGAACAGGGTGGCGGCCAGGTTCATATCGTCGCCGCTGTAGCGCCAGCCCAGTTCATGGTTCCAGCTGGTTTCCGGTTCGGCGTCGATCGAGCCGGCGCCTTTGTCGTAGAGCACGTAGTTCTGCGGTACCCGCATGTTGCGCGACAGGCTGTAGAACAACTGGTCACGCTCGTCCAGCTGGTATTTCAGGCCGGCGTTGGGCAGCAGTTTGTTATAGGTCTGGTTACGTTTTTCCGGGCGTTCGTTGAGGCTGCCGTGGTTGGTGCCTTCACGCTCGACGTTCATGTAGGCCAGGCCTGCGATGAGGGTCCAGTCCGGGTTGATGTACCAGGTGTCCTGGGCCCAGACCTTTTGCGCTGGCGTCACGGTGAAACGGTCGCGACCCTGCACGGTGTTGCCGTTGGCATCGACGATGGCGCTGTTGGAATCTGGCCAGGTATCCACTGGCTTGCCGTTGCTCTTGAGCGGAATGAACGGCTGGGTCTGGCTCTGGCGTGCGCGCTCGTACCAGTAACCGAATTGCAGGCTGTGGTCGCCAAGGTCCCAGGTCAGCTTGGTGGTGATACCCGGACGCCAGGTTTGCGTGCGTGAAGGGCGGTAGTACACGCCGCTGTTGGGTGTGCCGTCGGCGTTGTATTGGGCGGCCGTGGGCAGGTTGCCGAGGTCGAACACACCGCCCTGGTTGGAGCCACGGTTGAGGGCATAGCTGGATGAACCGACGCCGCTGCCATTGCCCCAGTAGTAATACGGGATCACCGACAGTGCGAGGTTATCGGCCAGTTTGAACTGGGTGTTGAGCACGGCGGTGAACGTCTGGAACGGGTTCTGCGCCAGGGCGTAATAGCTGTTGTACTTGCCGTTGCTGCCCACGCTGGGTGTTGCCGGATAAGGGTCGTACTTGCGGCCATATTGCTGGAACTGCGCCTTGGTCAACTGGCTGTAACTGTTGTTGTCCTGCTCGTGGTACTTGAGGATCAGGTTGGCGGTGTTGCCATTGCCAGCGTCGAAAAAGCTGTTCCACTCCACCTTGTCCGCGCGTACCGCGCCCGAACCGCGCCACATCTCACCTTCGGTATGGGACACCGACAGCCAGTTGCTCAGGCCGTTGATTTCGCCGGTATTGAGGCGGGCAAAAGTCTTGCGCGTGGCATTGCTGCCGACGACCTGTTTGACGAAGGCGCCGGTTTCCTTGGTCGGGCGAATGGTCACGATGCCAATGTTGCCGCCGCTGGAACCAATGTGCGGGCCGTCGGATTCCGAAGCGCCCTGGGTGACGAAGATCTGGTCGATGTTTTCCGGGTCGCCCAGCAGGTTGGAATACAGCGCGTAGTTGCCGGAGTCGTTGATCGGCATGCCGTCCACCGACATGCCCACCTGGTCGGAGTTCATGCCGCGCATGGTGAAGCGAAAGCCCGACAGGCCGGTGTTGTCTTCACTGGAGATGTTCAAGCCCGGGGTGTACTTGAGCTTGTCGATGGCATTGCCGGTGGCCGCCTGTTTATCCAGTGCTTCCTTGGTCACCGTGGAGCGGCCCTTGATGCTTTCCTCCGGCACCATGTAACCGCCCCCGGCGGTCGCCTTGCCTTGTACCCCAATGGTGCCGACATCACTGTCGCTGGTCTCTGCCATGACCAGTCCCTGGCTCATGCTGGTCGCGGCCACAAGTGCCAGATGAATACGGGTGAACTTCATCACTGTCGTCCTGGTGTCGGGTGCTTATTGCACGCTGTAGTTGAAGGTGGCGGTGAAGCGCTGCTCATTGCGCCCCCCGAAGGCTTGCTCGGGGAACGGTTTGACTTGCTTGATGCGACGCAAGCTGTTGGTGGCTGCCCGGTTGAGCAACATGCTCGAGGCCTGGGTTTGTAAACCTGAGTCGAGGACGCGGCCCTGACGGTCTACCAACAGCCAAACCACCACCTCGCCGCTCGGGCGTTCGAGGGACGCCTGGCGCCCGGTGGGGTACTGCTTGTAGGTGTCCAGTTCGTTGCGCAAGCCTTTGAGGTAACCGCTTTCCAGGGCCTGGCCATCGACCTTCGGTGGCGCCGGTGGGGCAGGCGTCGGTGCCGCTTGGGTGACGACGGCCGGGGCTGGCTTGGCGGCCACCGGTGGCGGCGTCGGCACGGGCTTGGCGACCACGGGGGCAGGCTTGGGCACAGGTTTTGGCTTGGGTTCAGGTTTGGGTTTGGGCAGCGGCTTGGGCGGTGGCGGCGGGGGCGCCGGCTCGGCCTCTTCCTCTTCGATCACTGGCGGTGGCGGTTCTTGCTCCACCACCGGTTCCGGTATGACTTGCGGTTCCGGCTCGACCAAGGCCAATTCGACCGCCGACTCGTCATACACCGGCTCGACTTTCAACGTCTGGGACTGGATACCCAGTGCAATCAGCACCAGGGCGATCAGGGCCGGGACACTGCCCAGCAGCTGACGCGCACGAAACAGAACGTACATGATCAGGACTTACGCGTGGCGATGGACACGGAGGTGAAGCCACCCAGGCGCAGGGTGTCCATCACTTCCACCAGGCGCGAAACCTCCACGCCTTTGTCGCTGTTGACGATGATCGTCGACTTGGTATCGGGCTTTTCGGCCGCCTTCAGCGCCGGCACCAGGGCCTCCACCGTCAGGTCCTTGCCGTCCAGTTGCAACTGGCCTTCCAGGCCCAGGGTGAGGATGAATTTGTTCTGCGGCTTGAGCTGCTGCGAACTGCTGGCGCTGGGCAATTGGGTCTTCATGCCGAGCGCGGGAATCACGTTCAGGCTCACCAGTACGAAAAACACCAGCAGGAACATCATCACGTCGATCATCGGGATCAGCTCGATGTGCGCCTTGCGTTTCTTGGGTTCGTCCCAGGTTCTCATTCCGTTACCCCGTCATTGAATTAGGGGCAAAACGCTAACAGCCAAAAATGACCGATTGGTTAACTTTAATTGACCGTTTAGAGGCTCTAGGACGCGTCTTTCAGAAAACTTACCGGTCAGTTTTCGGGCGTAATGAAACTGACACTCGGGGCATCCATGCTTGAGAAATTTATCTTGAGAGCCGGCTCCCATGCCCACTGCACTGCCTCAATTGACGACCCCGCGACTGCTGTTGCGCGCCCTGCAAATGCATCAGGCGCAGGTGCTTTTCACGCTTGCCAACGGGCCGAAAATTGCCGACAACACGGCGAACATTCCATCGCCCTACACCCTGGAAACCGCCCAGGATTTTATTGCCGGGGCCGCCGACAAGTACCGCACCGGTGAACTGCTGAACCTGGGGATGCATGTGCGCAGCACTGACGAATTGGTCGGCATGGTCAGCCTGCGCATCAACGCTCGCCATCACTATGGGCACTTGGGTGGCTGGGTGGCGGCGCACTGCCGTAACCAGGGATATGCGGCTGAAGCGGCGAGCGCGGTGATGGACTTCGGGTTCGAGGCGCTAGGGTTGCAGCGCGTGGGCAGCCAGTGTTTCGCGCGCAACAAGGAATCGGCGCGGGTCATGGAAAAGATCGGCCTGCGTTATGAAGGCTGCATGCGCCAGGCGTTTTTAAAGAACGGCGTGTATGAGGACTTGCTCGGGTTTGCCACCGTGCGCGACGACTGGGAGCGCTGCCTGTGAGCGGCGAAGTGGACCACGGCCGGCGCCGGGTCCTTGGCGGGCTGGCGGTCGCTACCGCGTTTTCGATTCTCAGCCCGTTTGCGCGCAGTGCCGGGGTGGATTATCCGTTCACCCTCGGCGTGGCTTCCGGTGACCCGTTGCCAGATGGCTTTGTGATCTGGACGCGCCTGGCGCCGTTGTTCAACGCTGCGGATGGCCGTGGCGGCCTGAGTCGCTCGGTGCCGCTGCGTTGGCGGGTGGCCAGCGATGCGGCGATGACGCGCATTGTGAAGCAGGGCGAAGTACTGGCGACGCCCCGTTTTGCTCACGCAGTGCATGTCGAAGTGGCGGGGCTGGCGGCGGATCGGCCGTATTGGTACCAGTTTGAAGGGCTCGGTGCGCAGAGCCCGGTGGGCCAGTCGCGCACGATGCCGCCGCTGCAGGCCATGGCCTCGGCCCGGCTGGGGTTTGTGTCCTGCTCGCACTGGGAACGTGGCTATTTCAGCGCCTACCGACATCTTGCCGCCGAGCAGCCGGACCTGGTGTTTTTCCTCGGTGATTATATTTACGACAGTTCCTATGCTGCGGAGTCGGGCAAGGTGTTTCGTTCTCACGGCAGCGGCAATGCGCAAAGCCTGAGTGATTACCGCAACCGCTACGCACTGTACAAAACCGATCCAGACCTGCAGGCCCTTCACGCCGCTGCCCCCAGCGTCGTGACCTGGGACGACCACGAAGTACAGAATGACTACGCCAACCGCTGGTCCCAGGACCCGAAGGTGGCGGTGGCGCAGTTTCTCAAGCAACGGGCCGCGGCGTACCAGGCGTTTTATGAACACATGCCCCTGCGTGCCAGCAGCGTGCCGAAGGGGCCGGACATGCGCATCTACCGGCGCCTGGACTATGGGCGGCTCGCGCGTTTTCATGTGCTCGACGGTCGCCAGTACCGTTCCGAGCAACCCTGCATCGCGGCCAATGGCAGCCACCAAGGGCATATTGTCACCACCCCTTGCAGCGACCTGCGTGACCCTGGCCGCACGTTGCTCGGCTGGCAGCAAGAGTCTTGGCTGGACCAGGGGTTTGCCCAGTCCAGTGCGCAGTGGAATGTCATCGCCCAGGATTTGCTGGTGGCGCCGCTGATGCAGCGTGACTTGACCAACCATAAGCTTGGCCGCTGGACCGATGGTTGGGATGGCTACATGGCGAACCGCTCACGGATGCTGGCGTCGATCGTGCGCAATCGCGTGAAGAACCCGGTGTTCTGGGGAGGGGATATACATTCGTTCTGGGCCACCGACCTGCATCTCGACGCCGACAGGCCAGACTCGGCGGTGGTCGCCACCGAGTTCGTCGGCTCGTCGGTCACCTCAGATGGCCCTCCCTACGACGCGTTCATGAAGATCATGCCGCTCAACCCCCATGTGAAGTTTTTCGACAGTCGCCAGCGTGGGTATGTGTCGGTGGAGTTGGCGGCCAACACCATGTTGACGAATTTTCGTGCGATCAGCGACCCGCGTGACCCGGCGGCGACGGTGTCGACGTTGAAGTCGTTCATCAATGAATCGGACCAGCCGAGCGTGGCCCTGTAGGAGCGAGCTTGCTCGCGAAAAACGAAAGGGCGCCGAGGGGAATCAGGTATCCCGCGTTATCGTTAACGGTCTTCGCGAGCAAGCTCGCTCCTACAGTGTCAGGGTATCAGCGAGGCTGTAGCGCACCGAGAGCGCGCCTTTTTTCTCCGACAACGCCAGGATCGTTACCTGGCCCAGTTCGCTCAACGCTTGAACATGCGTACCGCCACAGGCGTACGCCGGTAATTCGCCGAAGCCGACTTCGCGGGTGCCGTCTTCCAGCGTCATATGGCGGGAATAGTCGGCGGCGATCCATGTGTTGACCCACTGCTGGAGCGCCTGCGCATCCATGTCTTGCGCGGTCTCGCCACGGATAAAAGTGATCTTGCCTTCGCCCGGCCAATGGTGGGCCTTGATGGGCATCCAGCCCAGGCGTTCGCCGGCATTGCCAATCAAGTGCCCCGCCGAATGCAGACGAGTGTGCAAGGCGCGCCGCTGTGCGTCGACTCGTGCAACGACGAGGCCGGGCTCCAGAGGTCGGTCGACGTAGTGCACCACCTGTTCGGCTTCCTGCATGACTCGCAGCACCTGGCTGTCGCCGAGCCAGCCGGTGTCGGACGGCTGGCCTCCGCCTTGGGGATGGAAAATGGTCGACTGCACAATCACGGCGAATTGCTCTTCGTACGGGGTGCAACTGAGCACTTCCAGCTCGGCCGTCAGGTGGTCGTGGGTAAAAAACAGGCGCTCGGTCATCATCTACATCCGCATCAGGGTTCTGTGGGCAGTATAAATAGTGCGCAGATGGGTGATAATCCGCTCAATTATCAATGGACCTGTGCGTCATGAGCATCAATCTTCCTTTGCCGTTATTGGGTGAAATGGCGATTTTCGTCAAGGTCGTGGAAACCGGCAGCTTCTCCGAAGCGGCGCGGCAACTCAGCGTTTCACCTTCGGCGGTGAGCCGCAGCATCTCGCGCCTGGAACAAGCCCTGGCCACGCGCCTGCTGCAACGCACCACGCGCAAGCTGCGCCTGAGCGAGGGCGGCGAGGAGGTGTTCAAGCGTTGCCAGGAGATGGTCAATGCGGCGCGCTCGGTGATGGAAATCAGTGGGCAATTTACCCATGAAGCCGAGGGGCTGGTGCGGGTCAGTGTGCCCAAGGCGGTGGGGCGATTTGTGGTGCACCCGCATATGCCGGAATTTTTGCGGCGCTATCCCAAGGTGGATGTGCAATTGATCCTGGAAGACAGGCATGTGGATTTGATCGACGACAACGTCGACTTGAGCATCCGCATCACCGACAGCCC
Organism: Pseudomonas sp. WS 5503; assembly: GCF_012985385.1. NCBI lineage: Bacteria > Pseudomonadati > Pseudomonadota > Gammaproteobacteria > Pseudomonadales > Pseudomonadaceae > Pseudomonas > Pseudomonas sp. WS 5503. The sequence goes on along the minus strand of NZ_JAAQWI010000001.1, from coordinate 55,863 downwards.
ACCGCCAGGTTTGGTCGGGCGCCAACTGTTGCCCATCGAACATTTGCTGTGCGCGACGCCACAGTACTTGGCCGAGCACGGTACACCGAGCCATCCCCATGATCTGCTCGGGCACAGTTGCATTTATCTGGGTGAGACACCGGGAGATTCACGCTGGAAGTTCCGCCAGGCTGGCAAGGCGGTAACGGTCGGCGTACGCGGCCGGTATGCGGCGAACCACACCGGGGTGCGATTGGAGGCTGCGTTGCAGCATGTCGGGATTGCCAGCTTGCCGTATTTCACCGCGCGGCACGCATTGGAAGCAGGAGATTTGGTGCAGGTGTTGCCGGGGTGGGATTTTATTGCGTCGTACCATGGCGAGGCGTGGTTGCTGCATTCGCCCACACGTTACCTGCCGCCGAAGTTGCGGGTGTTTATCGATTATCTGGTGGAGTGCATGGCCAGGGAGCCCACGCTGCGCCGACGGTAGGAGCGCGGTTGCTCGTTCCCACGCTCTGCGTGGGAATGCCACCTTGGACGCTCCGCGTCCTGCCTTTATGCCTGTGCACGGGTGACGCAGAGCGTCACAGGATAGGTTCCCACGCAGAGCGTAGGAACGAGCATAGTTGTCAGTGCTTGCTCTGGTCCTGAGGCATGGCCAGCAGCTGTTTTTCCTGGTTCCAGTCGAACGGTTCGTCGTTCTGTTCGGCTTCATAGCGACGTTCTTCCAGGGCCTGGTACAGGTCCAGTTCTTCGTCGGGCATGAAGTGCAGGCAGTCGCCGCCAAAGAACCACAGCAGGTCACGGGGCACCAGGTGGGCGATTTGCGGGTAGCGCAGGATGACCTGGCTCATCAGGTCCTGGCCCAGGTACTGGCTTTCGATCGGGTCGATTGGCAACAGGGCGCGCAGTTCGTCGAAACGCTCCAGGAACAGCGAGTGGCTTTCCTCGGGTACCTGTTCGGCTTCGCCGACGGCAACCAGGATGCTGCGCAAGTGGTCGAGCAAGACAAGATGATCGGCAACGACGTTGGACACGAGATAAGGCCTCTAAAGCAAAAACGGGCGCGAGAGTATAAGCCTCTCGCGCCCGTTTTTATATGACCGCTCGACTCAGCGGACTTTACCTTCTGCCTGCATCAGCTCTTCCTTGCTGAAATCATCCACGTCGATCACCTTGCGTCGCGCAGCCTCGGCATCGCGCAAGGTTTGTGCCTCGGCCGGTTGCAGCACGCCGGCCTGCAGGGCCGCGTCGATGGCATGCTCGCCGGCAGCCGGCTTGACCTGGCCGCTTTTGAGCGCGCTGTGGAGTTTTTTCTGCAAGGGGTGGCTGGCACCGAGCAGGTCGTAGGCATGTTGCAGGGCGCCCACGGGATCTTCTGCTGATTGCGGGCGATAACAGCCGGCCAGCAATTCTTCCAGGGTCGGGTCGCCTTTGGCGCGGCCGATCACGGCTGCCACTTTGGCATCCAGCGCGTCGGACGGCCCGGTATGACGACGCCCGAATGGGAACACGATCACCCGCAACAGGCAGCCCAGCACCTTGTTCGGGAAGTTGCTCAGCAGCTCATCCAACGCGCGTTCCGATTCGCCCAGGCTTTCTTCCATGGCCCAGGCAAACAGCGGCTCCAGATGGTCCGGCGAGTCCAGGTCGTGATAACGCTTGAGCGCCGCCGACGCCAGGTACATGTGGCTGAGCACATCACCCAGGCGAGCGGACAGGCGTTCGCGGCGCTTGAGCTCGCCACCCAGCAACATCATGCTCAGGTCGGCCAGCAGGGCAAACGCAGCCGCCTGGCGGTTCAGGGCACGGAAGTAGCCCTGGCTCAAACGGTTGCCCGGGGCTTTTTCGAAGTGCCCGAAGCCCAGGTTCAGCACCAGGGTGCTGGCGGCGTTGCTGACGGCAAAGCCGATGTGTTGCATCAGCAGGCCGTCGAATTCCTTCAACGCCTGGTCATGGTCTTCGCGGCCGGCCAGGGCCATTTCCTTGAGTACGAACGGATGGCAGCGAATCGCACCCTGGCCGAAGATCATCAGGTTGCGCGAAAGGATATTGGCGCCTTCCACGGTGATGAAGATCGGTGCGCCCTGCCAGTTGCGGCCCAGGTAGTTGTTGGGGCCCATGATGATGCCCTTGCCGCCGTGCACGTCCATGGCGTGGCTGATGCACTCACGGCCGCGTTCGGTCAGGTGATACTTGAGGATCGCCGACAGTACCGACGGCTTCTCGCCCAGGTCCACGGCGTTGGCGGTGAGCATGCGCGCGCTGTCCATCAGCCAGGCGTTGCCACCGATGCGTGCCAGGGCTTCCTGGATGCCTTCGAAGGCCGACAGCGGTACGTTGAACTGTTCGCGCACCTGGGCGTATTGGCCGGTCACCAGGCTGGTGAACTTGGCGGCGCCGGTGCCGACGGCGGGCAGCGAGATCGAACGGCCGACCGACAGGCAGTTCATCAGCATCATCCAGCCCTTGCCGAGCATTTCCTGGCCACCGATCAGGTATTCCAGGGGGATGAACACATCCTTGCCGGAGTTGGGGCCGTTCATGAAGGCGGCGCCAAGCGGCAGGTGACGACGGCCGATTTCCACGCCAGGGGTGTCGGTAGGAATCAACGCGAGGCTGATGCCCAGGTCTTCTTCTTCACCCAGCAGGTGGTCTGGGTCATGAGCCTTGAAGGCCAGACCGAGCAGGGTCGCGACCGGGCCGAGGGTGATGTAGCGCTTTTCCCAGTTCAGGCGCAGGCCGAGGGTTTCCTTGCCTTCCCATTCGCCTTTGCAGATCACGCCGGTGTCGGGCATGGCGCCCGCATCGGAGCCGGCCAGCGGGCCGGTGAGGGCGAAGCACGGGATGTCGTCGCCACGGGCCAGGCGCGGCAGGTAATGATTGCGCTGTTCCTCGGTGCCGTAGTGCAGCAGCAGTTCGGCGGGGCCGAGTGAGTTGGGGACCATCACGGTGGAGGCCAGGTCACCACTGCGGGTCGCGAGCTTCATGGCGACCTGGGAGTGGGCATAGGCGGAGAAGCCCTTGCCACCGTACTCCTTGGGAATGATCAGGGCGAAGAAGCCATGGGTCTTGATGTGTTCCCAGGCTTGCGGCGGCAGGTCCATGGCCTGGCCGATTTCCCAGTCGCTGACCATGGCGCAGAGTTCTTCGGTGGGGCCGTCGATGAACGCCTGCTCTTCCTCGGTCAATTGCGCCTTGGGGTAGGCCAGCAATTTGTCCCAGTCCGGGCGGCCACTGAACAGCTCGCCGTCCCACCACACGGTACCGGCATCGATCGCATCGCGCTCGGTCTCGGACATCGGCGGCAGCACTTTCTGGAACCAGCTGAACAGCGGCTTGGTGAAGTATTGGCGGCGCAGGTCAGGCAGCAGCAAAGGCGCGGCCACCACGGCCAGGAGTACCCAGAAGATCAGCAGCAGCCAACCCGGTGCGTGGCTCCAGGCGCCCATCGCCAGCAGGTAGACGGCGACCACACCCAGGGCGGGCAGGGGGGCAGTACGGCGGTGTGCCAGGTAGGCAATGCCGACCACCAGCACCAGTATCCACAACAACAGCATATTCAATCCTCCGTGAACCAGGGGCGAAACCACCAGGGAGCTTAGTCGGCATCCGAACAAGCCGGGTGATCAGGGTGTAACAAGGTGTACTGGGCAACCCATCAGCCGGCGCCGGCATTTGGCCGAATCGTCGTTATCTCTCTGGCAGGCCTGGTGGTTAAACTCCAGGCTCCCCTCGGAGATCAAGCTCATGAATACGTACTTGAGTCCCAGCCGCTTCATCGATAGTGACCACCCTGTGGTGGTGGAGTTCGCCGAGAAACATCGCGGAACCCGCCCGGATTTAAGTGACCAGGCAGTCAGTCTTTACTACGCCGTGCGCGAGGCCATTCGCTACAACCCCTATACCTTCAGCCGTGACCCCAACACCTTGAGCGCCAGCTTCGCCCTGGCGGCCGGCGAAAGCTACTGTGTGCCCAAAGCTACGTTGCTCGCCGCTTGCGCGCGCCACTGCGGCATTCCCGCACGCATTGGCCTGGCGGACGTGCGCAATCACCTGTCCACACCGCGACTGCTCGCTCTGCTCAAAAGTGACGTGTTCGCCATGCACGGTTATACCGTGCTTTACCTGAACGGCCGCTGGGTCAAGGCCACTCCGGCGTTCAACCAGCAACTGTGCGAAGTGTTCGACGTGCCGCCGTTGGAATTCGATGGGCTGCACGACAGCGTGTTCCACGCGTTCAATCGCCAGGGCCAGCGTTCTATGGAGTACGTGGTGGACCACGGGCAATTTGCTGACGTGCCCGAAGCATTTTTCTTCGGGCATATCCGCCAGTGCTACCCGCACCTGTTTGGCGACGATGCGCCCACCTTGCTCGGCGATATGCAGGGCGATTTAAGCCGCGGCTGAACCGGCGTATGCTGCTGCGTTCATCAAGCCATGTTCATCAACGATAAGGCGCGGTCATGCTGAAGATCTGGGGTCGTAAAAATTCATCAAACGTCAGGAAAGCACTGTGGTGCGCCGAGGAACTCGGCCTGGACTATGAAGCAATTGATGCGGGCGGGGCTTTTGGTGTGGTCGATACCCCGCAATACCGGGCCATGAACCCCAATGGCCGGGTGCCGGTGATCGAAGATGGCGACTTTGTGCTATGGGAATCCAACACCATCGTGCGTTACCTGTGCGCCAAGCAGGCATCGGACTTTTACCCCAGCGACCTGCAAGCCCGGGCCAGCGCCGAAAAGTGGATGGACTGGACCACTTCCACGCTCGCCGATCCGTTCAAAGCGGTGTTCTGGGGCATCGTGCGCACCCCGGCTGACCAGCAAAACTGGGACAGCATCAATGCCGGGCGCCAAGCCTGTATCGACGCGCTCAAAACCGTCGAAGAAGCCCTCGCCGAGCAACCCTACCTGTCCGGCCAGGCGTTCGGCATGGGCGATATTCCCTTGGGCTGCTTCATCTACGCCTGGTTCGAGATGCCCATCGAACGCCCTGCCATGCCCCATCTGGAGGCCTGGTACCAGCGCCTGCAGCAGCGCCCGGCCTACCGCAAGGCGGTGATGACCGCGTTGACTTAATACACACTATTAATACGGGTGACTGTACTTGTGCGGCATGGGCAAGCACCATGCTCGCACTGCATCGCAGGTTGAACTACCTGCGGTGTGCCTTCATCTATTCTTTCTATTCCCTTCTTTGGTGCGTACTTCCATATGAGTTCCGCTCTGTCCATCCGGCAGCTAACCAAAACCTACGGCAACGGTTTCCAGGCCCTGAGTGGTATCGATCTGGACGTTGCCGAAGGTGACTTCTTCGCCTTGCTCGGCCCCAACGGTGCCGGCAAATCCACCACCATCGGCATTCTCTCCACCCTGGTCAACAAGACCAGCGGCACGGTGAACATCTTCGGCCACGACCTGGACAAATCCCCGGCGGCGCTCAAGCGCTCCATTGGCGTGGTGCCCCAGGAATTCAATTTCAACCAGTTCGAAAAGACCTTCGACATTGTCGTGACCCAGGCCGGCTACTACGGCATTCCGGCGAAAGTCGCCAAGGAACGCGCCGAGCAGTACCTGACTCAACTGGGCCTGTGGGACAAGCGTGACGTACCTTCGCGCTCGTTGTCCGGTGGCATGAAGCGACGCCTGATGATCGCCCGCGCCCTGGTGCATGAGCCGCGCCTGTTGATCCTCGACGAACCTACCGCCGGCGTGGATATCGAGCTGCGCCGCTCGATGTGGACCTTCCTCACCGAACTGAACGAGAAGGGCATCACCATCATCCTTACCACCCACTACCTCGAAGAGGCTGAGCAGCTGTGCCGCAACATCGGCATCATCGACCACGGCACCATTGTCGAGAACACCAGCATGCGCAACCTGCTGGGCCAGTTGCATGTGGAAACCTTCCTGCTCGACCTGAAGAACAACCTGTCGGTGGCGCCGCAGTTGCTCGGCTATCCAAGCCGGCTGGTGGACAGCCACACCCTGGAGGTGCAGGTGGATAAGGCCATGGGCATCACCGCGCTGTTCACCCAGTTGGCGACTCAGAACATCGAAGTGCTGAGCCTGCGTAATAAAACCAATCGCCTTGAGGAGTTGTTCGTGTCCCTGGTGGAGAAAAATCTGGCGAAGGTGGCGGTATGAGTTCCGAACTGCAACCCAACCTTGTCGCGCTGCAAACCATTGTCTATCGCGAAGTGAAGCGCTTTACCCGGATCTGGCCGCAGACCCTGCTGCCACCGGCGATCACCATGGTCCTGTACTTTGTGATCTTCGGTAACCTGATCGGCCGGCAGATCGGCGACATGGGTGGCTTCACCTACATGGAATACATCGTGCCGGGCCTGATCATGATGTCGGTGATCACCAACTCCTATGGCAACGTGGTGTCGAGTTTCTTTGGCAGCAAGTTCCAGCGCTCCATTGAAGAGCTGATGGTCTCGCCGGTGTCACCGCACACCATCCTCATCGGCTACACCCTGGGCGGCGTGTTGCGTGGCCTGATGGTGGGAGTGATCGTGACGCTGCTGTCCCTGTTCTTTACCCACCTGCAGGTGCATCACCTGGGGGTCACCATTCTGGTGGTCGTGCTGACGGCGACGATCTTCTCGCTGCTGGGCTTTATCAACGCCGTGTTCGCACGCAACTTCGATGATATTTCCATCATCCCGACCTTCGTGCTCACGCCGCTGACCTACCTGGGCGGGGTGTTTTACTCCATCACCTTGCTGCCGCCGTTCTGGCAGACGGTGTCCCTGGCCAACCCGGTACTGCACATGGTCAACGCCTTCCGCTACGGCATTCTGGGCGTGTCGGATATCAAGATCAGTGTGGCGATCACCTTTATGATCGTTGCGACCGTGGTGCTGTATATCGGTTGTGCGCGGTTGCTGGTGAGTGGGCGTGGGATGCGTACATGATGTGGGATTGGAAATAACAAAACGGCCTCATCAGAGGCCGTTTTTTATTGGATGCACACCGAACAAATGTGGGAGCTGGCTTGCCTGCGATGGTATCGACTTCGCTTGACGGGTGTACCGAGGTGTCTGCATCGCAGGCAAGCCAGCTCCCACATTTTGTGTCGGCGCACGCGCTTCAGTTTTTTAGTGCCAGCTCGATCAGGGCATGCAGTTCTTCTACCGCCAAAGGCTCTGCCGAAAACAGAATACGAAACACCGTCGGTGCGGCGAGCAGGTTGATCAGATGGTCAACGCTCGGCGGCTGTTCCTGCGGGTAGCGGTCAACAATCACCTGCAACTGCCCACTCAGGATGCTCACGCAATACCCTGGCGTTGGGCTGCTTTGCACGTCGCGCATCATGTTGCGGCCTACGTCCGAACTCATCTCATCCAGGTATTGCTCGGCCCAGGCTTGCAGGTCGCCACGCAGGCTGCCGGTGTTGGCCGGTTCGGTATCGGGGCGCATACGGGCCAGGGCGACGTCGGCGAGCAGTACTGACAGATCGCCCCAGCGCCGGTAAATGGTCGACGGCGTGACGCCTGCACATGCCGCAATCATCGGCACGGTGACGCTGGAACGCTCATGGGCCTCCAGCAATTCGCGCACCGCCCTGTGGACGGATTCTTGTACCCGGGCACTGCGGCCCCCCGGGCGGAGGCCTTCTTTGATCGCCATGGGCAAGACCTTAACACAAAGAATTTGCTTTAAGCGCCAGCGAATAGCACACTGCATAAAAGCAAAATATTAGCTTTAGCGGAGCGTGCCTATGTCCAGTGTCATCTCTCAGCGGTCCAGCCTGGCGTTTCTAGTGATCATGGTGCTGACCTTTCTCGCCGCCTCCAGCGCGCCGACGCCGTTGTACCAGGTGTATCAAGACCACCTGCATTTTTCGGCGGCCATGCTCACGGCCATCTTCGGTGTCTATGCCGTGAGCTTGCTGGCGGCCCTGCTGACGGTGGGGTCGCTCTCGGATTACCTGGGGCGCAAGCCGGTGATCTTCGCCGCGCTGCTGCTCAATAGTGTGGCGATGCTGCTGTTTATCAGCGCGGACAGCACCGCCTGCCTGCTGGCCGCCCGCGCGCTGCAGGGCTTCGCGACTGGCACTGCCACAGCGGTATTGAGTGCGACGCTGCTCGATACCGACCGCGTCCGCGGCCCGATGCTCAACAGCCTTGCACCGATGCTCGGCATGGCCAGTGGTGGCCTGGGCAGCGGGGTGCTGGTGGAGTTCGCGCCGTGGCCAACCCAATTGATCTACTACACCCTGCTGGCCTTGATGGTGTTACAGGCTCTGTATATCTGGCGCCTGCCTGAAACGGTCAGCCGCATACCCGGCGCTTTGAAGTCACTGGCGCCAACCCTGCATGTGCCGCCGCAGGCGCGCCGCGCGTTGTGGCTGGCGATGCCATTGAATGTGGCCGTGTGGGCGCTGGGTGGGTTTTTTTCCTCGTTGGCACCGTCGTTGGTGCGTGTCGCCACCGGGTCGACCTCGCACTTGATCGGCGGCGGGCTGGTGGCGGTGGTGACCTTGAGCGGCGCGGTGATGATCTACAGCCTGCGCAACCACGCGGCTGACAGGGTCATGCGCGTGTCGGCTGCACTGCTGGCCGTGGGCGTGGGGTTGCTGCTGGTTGCCGTAAACACCGCCAGCCTGTGGCTGTTCTTTGTCGCCAGTGTGATCGCAGGCCTGGGGTTCGGCGGCGGCTTCATGGGCAGTGTGCGCAGCATCGTGGGCCTGGCGTTGCCCCATGAGCGAGCGGGCCTGATGTCGGCGTTCTATGTATTGAGCTACCTGGCGTTCTGCGTGCCGGCGTTGTTGGCGGGTAACCTGAGCCGCGTGTTTGGCCTGGTCGCGACCACGGACGGCTACGGTGCGGTGCTTATCTTGCTGTCTCTCGGGGCCCTTGGTGGGCTGTGGTGGCGGGACTCGGCGCCAGCAAGGGCGAGGGCATGATCGTGGTTAATATAGATAAAACAGATAACAGTTAGAGATATTGCCCGTTATATAGATATTCGATCAGGTTCTATCATGGCCTCAACCTCATATGAGGAAGAGGATTAACCCATGACCTGCTCGACCACTCACCGCTACAAACCCTTCAGTCACCTGGCCCGTCCCCGGGAAGTGATTCGCCAGTTCACCCCGAACTGGTTTGCCGCGACCATGGGCACCGGTGTGCTGGCCCTGGCCTTGGCCCAGCTGCCAGTCAACCTGCCCGGCTTGCATGCCGTCGCCGAGGGCCTGTGGCTGTTCACTATCGGCTTGTTTGTGCTGTTCAGCGTGCTGTATGCCGCCCGCTGGGTGATGTTTTTCCACGAGGCGCGACGCATCTTCGGGCACTCAACGGTCTCGATGTTCTTCGGCACCATCCCCATGGGGCTGGCGACCATTCTCAACGGCTTGCTGCTGTTCGGCCTGCCGCGCTGGGGCGGTGATGTGATCCCGTTGGCCGAGGCCTTGTGGTGGCTGGACGTCGCCATGTCCCTGGCCTGCGGCGTACTGATCCCGTTCATGATGTTCACGCGCCAGGAGCACAGCATCGACCAGATGACCGCCGTCTGGCTGTTGCCCGTGGTGGCGGCCGAAGTGGCGGCGGCCAGCGGCGGCTTGCTCGCGCCGCACTTGGCCGATGCCCATTCGCAACTGGTGATGTTGGTGACCAGCTACGTGCTGTGGGCGTTTTCCCTGCCGGTAGCGTTCAGCATCCTGACCATCCTGATGCTGCGCATGGCCTTGCATAAGTTGCCTCACGCCAATATGGCCGCGTCGAGCTGGTTGGCCCTGGGCCCGATCGGTACCGGTGCCCTGGGCATGTTGCTGCTCGGTACGGATGCCCCCGCGATCTTTGCCACCAATGGCCTGGCCAGTGTCGGTGAAATGGCCCACGGCCTGGGCCTGATTGCGGGCATCACCCTGTGGGGCTTCGGCTTGTGGTGGATGTTGATTGCGGTGTTGATCACCCTGCGTTACCTTCGCGCCGGTATCCCGTTCAACCTGGGTTGGTGGGGCTTCACCTTCCCATTGGGGGTTTACGCCTTGGCCACGCTTAAATTGGCGAGCCTGTTACAGCTGGCGTTTTTCAGTGTGTTTGGCAGTGTGCTGGTGGTTGCGCTGGCGCTGATGTGGCTGATCGTGGCCAAGCGCACCGTGCAGGGCGCTTATAAAGGCGAGCTTTTTGTTTCGCCTTGTATTGCCGGGCTAGCGAATAAGTAAGCAGGATTAGGTAAAGTCGTGGCCTGATAAATAAAGGCCACGCAGGAACACGGACGACGATGAGCCATCCTTCCCAATTCACCTTGCTGCGCACGCGGCGCTTCTTGCCGTTTTTCATTACCCAGTTGCTGGGCGCGTTCAACGACAACATCTTCAAGCAGTCGCTGATCCTGGCCATCCTTTACAAGCTCACCATCGAGGGTGACCGCTCCATCTGGGTCAACCTGTGTGCTTTGTTGTTTATCCTGCCGTTCTTCCTGTTCTCGGCGTTGGCCGGGCAGTTTGGCGAGAAATTCAACAAGGACGCGTTGATCCGCGCGATCAAGATCGGCGAGATCGTGATCATGGCGGTGGGCGCGACGGGTTTTCTGACCAATCATCTTGAACTGATGCTGCTGGCGCTGTTTGCCATGGGCACTCACTCGGCGCTGTTCGGCCCGGTGAAGTACTCGATCATGCCCCAGGCCTTGCACGACGATGAGTTGGTGGGCGGCAACGGCCTGGTGGAGATGGGCACGTTCCTGGCAATTTTGGCCGGCACCATCGGTGCCGGGATCATGATGTCTTCCACCCATTACGCGCCGGTGGTGGCGGTGGCGATTGTGGCCGTGGCGGTGCTGGGCTACCTGGCCAGCCGCAGCATCCCGCGCGCAGCGGCTTCGACACCGCAGCTGCGCCTGGACTGGAATATCTTCACTCAGTCCTGGGCGACTTTACGCATGGGCCTGGGGCAGACGCCGGCGGTATCGCGCTCGATTGTCGGCAACTCATGGTTCTGGTTTGTCGGCGCGATTTACCTCACGCAAATACCTGCCTATGCCAAGGAATGGTTGTACGGCGACGAAACCGTGGTGACCTTGATCCTCACGGTGTTCTCGGTGGGCATCGCCTTGGGCTCGATGCTGTGCGAAAAACTCTCCGGGCGTAAGGTGGAAATCGGCCTGGTGCCGTTTGGCTCATTTGGCCTGACCGTGTTCGGCCTGCTGCTGTGGTGGCACTCCGGCGGCTTCCCGCAGAACGTGCAAGCCAACGATTGGCTCGCGGTGCTCAGCTACGGCCAGGCGTGGTGGGTGCTGTTCGATATCCTCGGCCTGGGGGTGTTCGGTGGCTTTTACATCGTGCCGCTGTATGCGCTGATCCAGTCGCGTACCGCCGAGAACGAACGGGCACGGGTGATCGCGGCGAACAACATTCTCAATGCACTGTTCATGGTGGTCTCGGCCATCGTGTCCATTCTGCTGTTGAGCGTGGCCAAGCTGTCGATCCCCGAGTTGTTCCTGGTGGTGTCGCTGCTCAACATCGCGGTTAACACTTACATCTTTAAAATCGTCCCCGAGTTCACCATGCGCTTCATGATCTGGCTGCTCAGCCATTCCATGTACCGCGTGGAGCATCGCAACCTGCAAGCCATCCCGGATGAAGGCGCGGCGTTGCTGGTGTGCAACCATGTGTCGTTTGTCGATGCGCTGTTGATTGGTGGCGCAGTACGTCGGCCGATTCGCTTTGTCATGTACTACAAGATCTACCGCTTGCCGGTGCTCAATTTTATCTTCCGCACCGCCGGGACGATTCCGATTGCCGGGCGCCATGAAGACATTCAGATCTACGAGCAGGCGTTCGCGCGCATTGCCCAGTACCTCAAGGATGGCGAGCTGGTGTGCATCTTCCCGGAAGGCAAGCTGACAGCTGATGGCGAGATGAATGAGTTTCGCGGTGGGGTGACGCGCATCCTGGAGGAGACGCCGGTGCCGGTGATCCCGATGGCATTGCAGGGGTTGTGGGGGAGTTTCTTCAGCCGTGATCCGAACAAGGGTTTGTTTCATCGGATCTGGTCGCGGGTGGTGTTGGTGGCGGGCGAGCCGGTGGCTGTGGAAGCGGCAACGCCTGAGCAGTTGCAGGCTGTGGTGGGCGGTTTGCGGGGGAGTGCCAGGTAGTTTGTCGTTGTTTGTCAGGGCCTCATCGCAGGCAAGCCAGCTCCCACATTTTGAATTGTGAATACAGTCAAATGTGGGAGCTGGCTTGCCTGCGATAGCGGTAGTGGCTTATGTCGAGATCTTGAGGCCAATCAGCCCACAAATAATCAACGCCACACTCGCCAACCGAAACAACGCCATGGATTCTCCAAACAGGATAATCCCGGCAATCACGGTGCCCACGGCCCCCACGCCGGTCCAGATGGCATAGGCGGTGCCCAGCGGCAATTCCTTCATGGCCAGCCCCAACAACCCAAGGCTGACAGCCATGGCGGCAATCGTCAGGGCGGTGGGCAGCGGCTTGCTGAACCCGTCGGTGTACTTCAGGCCGACGGCCCAGCCCACTTCAAACAACCCGGCAAAAAACAGAATGATCCAGGACATGATGACCTCGCTTCTATCAAAGTGGGGTCGTCCCCGGGTGAGCGCTTGATAGCGTCGCGAGGTCGTCCCCGCGAAGTTCGGTAGAGTGCCGAAATTGGACCGGGCGATCAAGTTACGGCGTGGTTTCCAGGGCGCGGCGGTCTTCCTTTTCGCTCATGCGGCGGAAATAGGTCGACAGCAATGCGCCGGAAATATTGTGCCAGACGCTGAACAACGCACTGGGCACCGCCGCCAGTGGCGAAAAGTGCGCACTGGCCAGCGCTGCACCCAGCCCGGAGTTCTGCATGCCCACTTCCAGGGCCAGCGACTTGCGTTGCGCCAAGGGCAACTTGAACAGGCGCCCGGTGAAGTAGCCCAGCAGGTAACCGAAGCTGTTGTGCAGCATCACCACGGCCATGATCAGCAGGCCCGACTCGGCAATCTTGCCTTGGCTTGCGGCAACCACGGCCGCGACGATGATCACAATACTGACCACCGACACCAGTGGCAGCACATCCACCGCATGCCTTACCCGATCACCGAGCAAGCGCTGCGCGACCACGCCCAGTACGATGGGTAGCAGCACCACTTGCAGGATCGACCAGAACAGTTCCATGAACGACACTGGCAGCCAGGCCGAGGCCAGCAGCCAGATCAACGCCGGTGTGAGCAGCGGGGCGAGGAGGGTGGTGACCGCGGCAATCGCCACCGATAACGCCAGGTCACCCCGGGCCAGCCAGGTCATGACGTTGGACGACGTGCCACTTGGGCAACAGCCGACCAGGATCACGCCAACGGCAATTTCCGCCGGCAAATGGAACGCCTGGCACAGCAACCATGCCACGCCCGGCATGATCACGAAATGCGCGACCACGCCCAAGGCCACGCGCCACGGGTGGCGAGCGACTTCGGCGAAGTCTTCCAGTTTCAAGGTCAACCCCATGCCGAACATCACCAGGCCCAGCAGTGGGACGATGGCGCTTTTCAGGCCGATGAACCAGCTGGGTTGGAGAAAGGCGACAACGGCAAAGATCAGCACCCAGTAGGCAAAGGTGTTGCCGACAAAGCGGCTCAAGGCGGCGAGTGCGCGCATGGGGATGTCCTTTTTTATTCGATTTCCGAGTTGTCGATGCAATCAAATGTGGGAGCTGGCTTGCCTGCGATAGCGGTGTATCAGTCGGCACTCCTCTGGCTGACACTCCGCTATCGCAGGCAAGCCAGCTCCCACACTGACTGTGCCCGCATTGGATCGGTGTTGCTTAGATGCCCTGTGGTGTCTCTTCGCCGCCCAGTGCCTCGACCAACGCCGGCAGGAAATCGCCGAAGGTCAGCATCATCAAGGTAAAGCTGGCATCCAGTTGGCCCAGAGCTTCATCGCCGCCGTCCTGTTCCGCCTGGTCTTGCAGCAGGTCTTCGAACTTCAGGCGCTTGACTGTCATTTTGTCGTCGAGCATGAAGGACAACTTGTCCTGCCACGCCAGGGACAGTTGGGTCACGACCTTGCCGGTGGTCAGGTGCAGTTGGATCTCTTCGCTGGTCAGGTCCTGGCGTTTGCAGCGCACGATGCCGCCGTCTTCGTGGGTGTCGCGCAGTTCGCATTCGTCGAGGACGAAGAAGTCATCAGCCGGTTTCTGGGTGGTGACCCAGTCAGTCATGATTGCAGTTGGTGCGGTTTTTACCGTCAGAGGGCGGACGGGCAGGGTGCCGATCACTTCACGCAGGGTCGACAGCAGGTCTTCGGCACGCTTGGGGCTGGCCGAGTTGACCAGGATCAGGCCCTGTTTCGGCGCGATTGCAGCGAAGGTCGACGAGCGACGGATAAAGGCACGCGGCAGGAAGGCCTGGATGATTTCATCCTTGATCTGGTCGCGCTCCTTCTTGTAGACCTTGCGCATTTGCTCGGCTTCGATCTCTTCGACTTTCTCTTTAAGTGCATCACGCACCACGCTACCCGGCAGGATGCGTTCTTCCTTGCGGGCGGCGATCAGCAGGAAATCGCCGCTGACGTGAACGAGGGGGGCGTCTTCACCTTTACCAAAAGGCGCGACAAAACCGTAAGTGGTCAACTCCTGGCTTGCACAAGGGCGCGCCAGCTTGGTGGCCATGGCCGCTTCCAACGCCTCGGCATCAACAGGCAGATCTTGGGTCAGGCGATAGATAAGCAGGTTCTTGAACCACATGGGGTGAGTCTCTCCTCTATACAAAGGGAGGCATTATTCTCTTGATCACGCCGCAGGCCAACCCTGCCTAAGCCATTGGAAGGGCTGAAAAAAAAGATTTAAGAAAGTGCTTGCCAGACATGGGGTCGCTCCGTAGAATGCGCGCCACACCGAAACGAAGGGTGATTAGCTCAGCTGGGAGAGCATCTGCCTTACAAGCAGAGGGTCGGCGGTTCGATCCCGTCATCACCCACCATTCGCTTCATGTGTTACGCGCAGCGGTAGTTCAGTCGGTTAGAATACCGGCCTGTCACGCCGGGGGTCGCGGGTTCGAGTCCCGTCCGCTGCGCCATATTCGGTCACCTGGAATGCTGAACGCCAGGTAACCAAAGAAAGCCCGCTCATTGAGCGGGTTTTTTTCTGTCCGAAATATGGCAAAAAATCGTGCGCTAAACTTTTTTTAAATAAATTGCATTTAAATCAAGACATTACGATTTTTTGGTGTATGATGCGCCCACACCGAAACGAAGGGTGATTAGCTCAGCTGGGAGAGCATCTGCCTTACAAGCAGAGGGTCGGCGGTTCGATCCCGTCATCACCCACCATTCGCTTCAAGTGTTACGCGCAGCGGTAGTTCAGTCGGTTAGAATACCGGCCTGTCACGCCGGGGGTCGCGGGTTCGAGTCCCGTCCGCTGCGCCATATTCGGTCACCTGGAATACTGAACGCCAGGTAGCCAAAAGAAACCCGCTCATTGAGCGGGTTTTTTTTCGCCTGCGATTTAACGCGCCTTACGGTGCGTTGCGGCTGTGGCGGTAATCGCTGACGGCCTCGTACACCGCTTTGCGCAGCCGGTTGATGCCACCGATGGGGCGGTGCGCTTCCAGCCCGAACCAGGGGTTGAACGACTGGTTATCGCACGCCAGGTTCTGCGCCGGCGTGTCGAAGTCCTGGGCGGGAATCCTGACCTTGGCCACGGTTTCATACGGCGCGTCGCTTTCCTTCCATTCGATGCTGGTGTCTTCGATCGGCATAAACGCCTGCGGGTTTTGCCGCTGGATCTGCAGCACAAAACACGCATCTACACGATCGGTGGACAGTTGCTGGTTGAGCGCGCTGCGCAGGAAGTTGGGCAGGTCCTGGTTCTGTTTGGGCAATACATAATCCGGGCAGCTTTGCGGGTCTGGCGCGACGCGAAACTTGGCGTTGGCCGCGCCAAACTTGTAGGGCGACACTGAAAAGTAAGTCGTCTGCGTCGGGCTGGCCGGTGCGGGCGCCAGGGTTGCCAGGGCGATAAACAAGTGACGCACTTGCCAACTGCGCGGGTCGAGCTTGGGAAAGAACGCCAGGACCTTCTTGCCATCCGCTTGCGCACCGATGTTCTGCGCGTATTCCGCGACATCGCTGACAAAGAAGTTCGGGTGGCTGAACATCACGAAATCCTGTTCGGTGCGCGCTTGCTGGTCGGCCATCAGTTGCTTGCCCGGCACATCCAACAGCTTGATGGCCATGCCGCGGGCATCGCGGATGCTGTCGAATTGCGGATAAGCGTTGCCGTTGGACAGGCGCATCGTCGCCTGCCAGGTCTTGCCCGGCTCGGCAAACACACCCTGGCGCAAGGCCGGGTCGAGATCTGCCAGAACGCTGACCTCGGCTTTCACGCACCCATGGGCCTTGGCATGGGCATCACGCAGGTAGCGAGTGCCTTCGCGATGCTGATCAACGATGCGCACGGCGGTCTGGATGATGCCTTGGGTCATCGCCGCTTCACCCGGCGGGATCTGTTCCTTCACCGACACCGGGCCCCTGTGCTGCCAGGCGAACCAGGCCGTGGCCAACACCCACCCCAGCAGGCCCAGGCCCAGCAGCCACAGCAGGGTTTTGCCAACAAAGGCGCCAAGGCGTAGCCAGAGACGAGCAAGCATGGAGCGGTCCTTGTTTTGCGAGCGGATAATCATGGCAGTTGTTGCTCCAGCGGGCCGCCCAGCACCTTGAGGTATTCGAGCAGCGCCCAGCGCTCCTGCGGCAGCAGGCCACGGCCGATCACGCCATTACCACGTTCGCCGGCACGGAATTCGTGGCCGCTGTTGTGGTTGCCGGTGATTCTGGTATCGAACAGGAAGGCATTCTTGAAGGCGATGGTCTCAAACCCCAGGTGACGCGGGTCGTAGTTGAAGGTGCCTTTATAGAAGGTAGTGCTGCGTTCGTCCTGGGGCGAGAGCAGTTGGTAGATCGTCGGCACCGAACCGTTGTGCAGGAACGGTGGGGTGGCCCATACGCCGGCCAGTGGCCGCGCCTTGTAGGCACGCAATTCGCGCACGCCGATGGGCAGGCCGAACCCGTCCAGGCCTGGGCGCTCGGCCGCGGTAACGCCGGCCGCACGGTAGGCATGCTCTTCGACGAAGGCGGTGACATAGGCCAAACCCTGGGCCACCGACATTTTTTTCAGGTCCAGCGGCGCGGTGGGGGTGGGGTGCAGTTCGACATTGAGCCGGGCCAGTTCGGCCGGGTCCCATTGCAACGCGCTGAGGTCATAGCGTTGGTCGGCAATGTTGTTGGCCGTGCCGGGGTCGGTGCCGATGTAGTTCACCGGCAGCATTTTCAACTGCTGCACCGGACGGCCGTTTTCTTGGGTGACGGTGGGTAGGTGGCAGCCGGCGCAGTTCTCGGCAAAGAGTGCGCGACCCTGGGCGGCGAGGGGCTTGTCGATGGCACCGAACAAGTCTTGCGGCCAGGTCGGCGGTTTGAGCCGTTGCAGGGTTTCTTCGATCAGGTGCAGGTCGCGCACCCGTACGCTGGACGGGTAGCGGGCATCGCCTTTGAGCGGTTGCCCGGCAGTGTCGAAGAACGTCAGGGTCGCGCCTACGCCAAGGGCTTCGCCGATGTTGCGCGCCATGGGCTGTTGGGCCGAGCCATTCCACTGCACCCAGTCGAAGGTCCAGATATCCCACAACTGCGGGTAGTCCACCGGCGCATTGGCGACGCGATAATTGTCTGGGGAAATAGCGTCGCCAAAACTGGCGTTGGCGATGCGCCCAAAGGCGTCAGTGCGGCCCGGGCCTTCTTCGGTGGGGTAAAGGCCGCGGTGGGTGTCATTCCAGGCAACCTTGAGGAACTGGTTCAGCGATTGCTTGAAGTCCTTGCGCAGTTGATCGCGCTGGGCGTCGTACTGATCCCCCAGGACCTTGTGGGCAAAGCGCTCGAACTTCCATGGGTTGTAATAGGTAGCGGCCAGGCTGGCGACCAGGGCCTGGCCGAAACTGCCGCCACGCAACGTGGGAACGCTGGAGGGCAGTACGTGTTGCGCCGAGCCGCCGTCGATACGCAGGGCCTGACCCTTGAAGTGCAATTCGCCGGTGTGGCAGGCCGCACAGGTGATATCCAGGTACTGAGCCTTGCTGTCGGCATTCTGGTGCCGGGCGAACCCTACCGGCAGGTTGCCAGGATTTTGCGCGGTGGGCACCTGTTTGGGATCGACCAGGAAGCCAAAGCGCGCCAGGTACTGCGGCGCGGCAAAGCGTTGCTCGGAGAACGGCAGCTCCAGGGCGGTGAACCAGTCGTAGTGCAGGCCTTTTACTTGAGTGCCCTGGGGCGTGAAGTAGTAGGTCTGGCGGTCGGCAGCACTCCATTGCTCCTGATAGTGCACCTGTTTCACGGGCACGTAATCCGGCAGCTTGGGGTTGAGGGTGTAATAGAGCACCACGGCCAGGATCAGGCCCAGTGCGATCAGTATCAGGAGTAAAACTCGGGAAAAAATGCGCAAGATAACTATCCTTGTCGAATTGTCGCGTTGTTATGCCACTGCGCCACAGGTGCGGCAAGTAGCGATTAGCCTGCTGGCAGGCGGTCCCGCGATCCGTCGCGGTGGCCCATGATAAATGGAAATGCTTTTAAACACGTGAACTTATCAGAAGTTTCCTGCTCACATGCCGGTAGCAATTGGTCGGGGCCGCCTGATAAGCTCGCGACTTTATTCGAATGTCCTTTTGGCGCATGAACAAGGAAATAGCATGAAACAGCATCGGTTGGCGGCGGCGGTGGCCCTGGTTAGCCTGGTACTTGCGGGTTGTGATTCGCAAACCAGCGTAGAGCTGAAAACCCCGGCGCAAAAAGCTTCCTACGGCATCGGCCTGAACATGGGCAAGAGCCTTGCCCAAGAAGGCATGGATGACCTGGACTCCAAAGCGGTAGCCCAAGGCATTGAAGATGCTGTCGGCAAGAAAGAGCAGAAGCTCAAAGATGACGAACTGGTTGAAGCCTTCGCCGCGCTGCAAAAGCGTGCCGAAGAGCGCATGACCAAAATGAGCGAAGAGTCGGCAGCTGCCGGCAAGAAATTCCTCGAAGACAACGCCAAGAAAGACGGCGTCGTCACCACCGCTTCCGGTCTGCAGTACAAGATCGTGAAGAAGGCCGATGGCGCACAGCCAAAGCCGACCGACGTAGTGACTGTTCACTACACCGGCAAGCTCACCAACGGCACTACCTTTGACAGCTCTGTAGATCGTGGTAGCCCGATCGACCTGCCGGTCAGCGGCGTGATCCCGGGTTGGGTCGAAGGCTTGCAACTGATGCATGTTGGCGAGAAGGTCGAGTTGTACATCCCGTCCGACCTGGCCTACGGCGCCCAGAGCCCGAGCCCGGCGATCCCGGCCAACTCCGTGTTGGTATTCGACCTGGAGCTGCTGGCCATCAAGGACCCAGCCAAGGCAGAAGCAGCAGACGCACCTGCTGCACCAGCCGCCAAGAAGTAATCGGCGCCTGAACACACAACGCCCCGTCTCGACGGGGCGTTGTTGTTTTCGGGGTTGTATCAACGGATGCAAAAAATTTCTGTGGGAGCTGGCTTGTCGGGTCGCCGCATCGCTGTGATGACCGCCAGACGCTCAGCACTCCAAATGTGGGAGCTGGCTTGCCTGCGATGACGGCCTGCCAGCCTACACCTACTAACTGACACACCACGATCAACCTGTGGGCGGGCTTGCTCGCGAAGGCGGCCTGGCAATCAACACAGTTGGATTGTGTACATATCCATTGCTGCGGTAACGGCCACATAGGGTTCCGCCCTGACGGCGGCTCACTTTGCAAGAGCGGCAAAGTAAGCAAAACGCTCTTGCCCCACCACTCGGCACCTCGCTCAGGCTCGGTGTGCCCGTAATCCGCCAGTGATTTGGGGGGCCGCCGCCACGCGCCATCCATGGCGCGGGGCGGCTAAACCGGCATCCCTGCCGGTTTACCCCCCAAATCCCTGTCGAATTCCGGCCAGCGTGGTTTAACGGGGCGCCTAAGATCAAAAGCAGATCAAGATCAAGAGCGGCTCGCTTCGCATCGTGGTTAGCGTTGGCTGCTACAGCCTGTAAAGTTGTGTTGATGCGTAAGGCAATCGCAGGCAAGCCAACTCCCACATTTGGAGCCGGGGGTGTCTGGGAGATAGGCATCGGCTGGCAGGCTGCCACGTCGTACCGGGTCGTGTAGATGTCTATGGCTATCGCACGCCAGCCAGCCCCTACGTTGAAGCCTCTGCAAATCCAAACGAACGTCCGCAACCGGACACAGTCTGATATAAGACTCGAGCACGGGTAGCCGCACATACATGCCAAGTCAATGAATTCTTGGGTTTTTTTTATGTGCGCAAAAAACGCCCGATCTGACTGTAGGCCTTGTAGTCCGTGGCTTTCAGCCGATAAAACAGGCTCTGTTCACAAGGTTATCCACAATTTGTGTGGATAACCTTTTATGTCGCCTGGAACTGGAGTGCCCTATGAAACCACCGTTCAATTTCACCCGTTTCCTGCCTATGGCCGCACGCTTGCTCGGTCGGGGGCGTTTGCCAACCTTGCTGTTTGCCGTCGCTGCCAAAGGTTCAAGCCAAGGCAATCGGCTCGGCCAGCTCAAGGATGATCTCAAGTTACTGCAGGCCCTGTGCCTGGCTTACTGGCGCGGCGAATACCGAGCGATCAGCCCCAAGGCGCTGATCTCGGTAGTAGCGGGGCTGATGTACTTTCTCAGCCCCATTGATGCAATCCCGGACTTTATCCCGATGTTCGGCATGCTTGACGACATCGCCGTGCTGGCATGGGTCATGAAGACCCTGAGCGGCGAACTGAGCGCCTTTCGTGCGTGGCGCGATACGCAACGCCCGGAAAAACTCGCGGTGGTTGAGCGCCTGCCAGCGACGCCTGAGCTGCTAGCCCGGGAAAACCCACAAAAAAACTAATGTTGCCCGGTATCCCCTGCGACCTTTGTGGCTGTTAGGATTACACTTCTAAGGAAAGAGCTTACTTAGTAAGTGTTTTTATCCTACGGGGCAGTCATGGATATTCAGATCATTTCACGCGATGGCGCACCCGAATACGCGGTGTTGCCATGGGACCAGTACCAGGCGCTGCTAAAAGCTGCCGGTCAGCAGCAACCTACACCCGCTTCTTCCCCTGCCGCCTCTACCGCCATTGATCAGGACCTGCGCCCGCTCGCAGCCCTGCGCGGCCTGCGTGAAGCCAAGGGGCTGGCTATCGAGACCCTGGCACGCACAGTGGGGATCAGCCCCTCATACCTTGGATTGATTGAAAGTGGTGAACGCCAGCCGGATGCCGCCATTCGCCGCAGCCTGGCTTGGGAATTGGGCGTAGCAGGTTGGAGGGATGAGTCTTGAGCCTACGTATTAGCCGTCAACACTGGGATGGGTTGCTCAACGAACTGGATCAGGCGCGGCGCCAGCGCCATTTGCTCACGTACCGTGCACTGCTTGAGCGCCTGCAATTCCCCACGCCGGCCATGCAGACCCTGGCGGCGGCCCTGGAGCACCTGGCGGCACTGGATGCCAAGGCCGAGCAGCCGCTGCGCAGTTCCCTGGTGATCAGCCAGGGCGCCAGCCGCCTGCCGCGCACCGGTTTTTTCGAATGTGTGGAGCGCCTGGGGCGGTTCAGCGGGCCTTCTGACGGCGTGGCCGCCGCGTCCTGGCATGCTTCCGAAGTGGTGCGGGTGTTCGAGTACGAGTACCCGGAGTCCGCCGAGGCTTAGAATGCGACGGCAAGGATGTTGTTATCGTCCTACCGCTTGGTTCAGTGTCTGGCCTGTGATCCGAATTCGTAACGGGCCGACATTTTGATGTTAGGAAGTCGTTCTAGGCAGATGATGTTTGTCGGGCGGCCCGCCCGTTCATATCTTGTATTGTTGTATTTGCTGCCGAGGAGTGGTTTAAAGTTGGCTTCTATAATGAAGCCAACTGTAATGAGTATTAAAGGTCAGAATTTAGGGAAGGTGCCGTGCGGCAAAAAGTATTTTTCTATTAGGGTGGTATATGCACGGTGGGATCCATAGATGTCCTCCATGCTTTTTCGAGTTACCTCCGTAACTACAACATCATCTCTATCGTCACGAAAGCCTTCCGTGCATTTGTCAAATATCGTGTCGATATCTGCATGGTGAGCAATTATGCAAGAGTTGTTTATTCCAGCATAATCGGGGGTTTTTCCATTAAGATTGTCGACATTTTCATGGAATTTAGTAAAGTTCTTATTGCTCTTTCCTCGATCTAGATAGACATGGTAAATAAACTTTTCCATGATGTTTCCTTAAAGTTGAATTGATTTTTATGCGTGATTTGAGCGCGCAATCACTTCCTTGAGTAAGGTGCAGTCTGCGCAGATGTAGTATTATTGGGTGGGCGCGTTAGCTCAATACAGGAGTGTTTATTTGCTTTACCATGGCGGCAATTTTATACGCAAGATCTCCACCAGCCCCGGGCCCTTGGAATACTACCGATCCTGTCGTTTCATAGACATTTAAAATCAATTGATCGGGGAACGTATATTTAAGCTGCCCATTAGGTTTGGATTCCAGATGGTGCTCAATAGTTGATAGGTAAGACCTTAGAACAGATACGTGATTACAAATCATTGATGGGACAGTCATATTTATCCTTAAATTTTACTGACGTAAGTATATGGGGTGATGGCGCAAGGCTATCACTCCGTTCGACATTACCTCTTTCGAGGGCATTCGGCAACAGTCTCAGCGCGCCACTGCGCCACCCTGAGTTTTTGTAAAGGGAATTGCCATAACTGTTGAATGTTGACCGATTTTTGCTCAGTCTGCGAAGGCAAGGGTCGGGCAGTGGAGTCCAACTCCGTCCGCATTAGTACTCAATCCAATGGTCATTCCAGTATTGATCTTTCTGAGGTCTCGTTGATTACGCCCAGTATTTGCGAGGTTGATCGAAATCTGCCGAGGTCTAAAGCGCTGGGGTATACATGTCCATGCTGTCGATCACGTGGATGCTGTAGCCCGCCACATCCTTGGCTTGGTGCTTGGCTTGTGACGCCAGTTCTGCCAACTGGCTGGCATCGAGTTGTGCGCAGGCCTGAGGATACAAGTGCACTACACCGATGGACAGCGACAGCAACGCAAACTCCTGGCGCACGCCCTGGCGATTGAGGGCCACGAAGCACCCAGCCTCCAGATGTTCAGCGCGGTAGAAGCGTCGGCATTGGGTGTGGAAATCGTCCAGCAGTTGGTTGAGCCGCTTGCGCCAGTCCTGCGGGCCCAGCACCAGCAGAAAATCATCGCCGCCAATGTGCCCGACAAAGTCGCGGCTGGGGTCTACCCGGTCGTTGAGGCACTGCGCCAGGCACAGCAGCACTTCATCCCCGCGCCCGTAGCCGTAGATGTCGTTGAACGGTTTGAAACTGTCGATATCCACATAGCAGATCACCGACTCGCGCTGTTGCTGCAGCAGCCGGGTGAGGCATTGCTGGATCGGCACATTGCCAGGCAACAAGGTCAACGGGTTGGCGTAGCGGGCCTGCTGGATTTTCAGCTCCGTGATCAACTTGAGCACGTCGATGACCCGACCCAGCCCCAGGTAATCACCGTTCAGGGTGATGATGAAATCCTCTTCGATGCGTTGCCGTGCGCGGCTGGTCAATAAGCGGCTGACCTGCTGCAAGGACTGGCTCAGTTCCACCGCCAAAAAGTCATCGCTCATCAAGCGGCTGATGGGTTTACGTGCAAACAGATCGGTCGCGAACGGCTTGAGCAACGCGTCCGACAACGAGTGCCGGTGCACAATGCCGACCGGGCAACCGCGGCCGTCCAATACCGCCAGCGAGTTGAGGTTGGCCTGGCGGCGGAACGATTCCAGCACTTGGGCGGTGGCGGTGTCTTGATCCACGGCGGGCTGCTCATTGAGCAGGGCGCTCAAGTCACTGCCTTCGTCATTGAGGGCCAGCGTGGCGTTATCCGGCTTGGGCAGCATCAGGCGCGCTTCCTGCGGCGGCTTTTCCTGAGGGCGGCAGAGCAGGTAGCCCTGGACCAGGTCGACGCCCATCTCCGTCAACACCGCCAGTTCTTCCGGCAACTCGATGCCCTCGGCAATCACTTGGGCGCGGGACGCCCTGGCGATCTGCAGGATCGAGCCGACAAACTCGCGCTTGAGGGCGTCCTGGTGAATGCCGTCGATAAAGTGCCGGTCGATCTTCACGTAGTCCGGGCGCAGTTCGGACCACAACCGCAAGCTGGAATAACCGGCGCCCAAGTCATCCAGTGCGATGGCAAAGCCCATGTCGCGGTAGTGGTGCAAGGCAGTTTGCAACAGCGCGAAATCGTCGGTGGGTGCCTGCTCGGTTAGCTCGATTACCACCTGGCTGGGAGAAATGCCGAAGTCGCGTAACAGTTGCAGGGTGCGCCCTGGCTGATGTGCGTTCTCCATCAAGGATTCGGGCGAGATATTGAGGAACAGCTTGCCGGGCAGTTTCTGCTCGCTGAAGCGCCGGCATGCACTCTCTCGACACGCCATGTCCAATTCGCTCAGGCGCCCTGCGTGGCTGGCCACCGAGAACAGTGCGACGGGGGAGTGCAGCGGGCTGTTGGACGGGCCACGACTGAGGGCTTCATAACCGAGGATACGCCGCTCCGACAGGCAAATGATCGGTTGGAACAGGCTGTGCAAACTGCCTTGAGCCAGGATTGAGCCCAATGCATTCAGCTGTTCGGTCATGGTCATGGCGGTCTCGATCAAAAAAAAGGACCGCAGGCGTAAACCTGCGGTCCTTTTATTTCACGACAGAATGATGTCTATATGATGACACTCCGAGGAGCGATCACATTAAATCGCCATCATTTACTGCTTGGCCACCTGCTTGGTGATTTTCAGGTAATCCAGCAGGATCCGGCCAGTCTCGGCCAAGTAAGCGTCGTCTTCCGGCTTGGTTTTATCCGCCTCGGTCGGCAGCGCGTCTTCATCTTCTTTCTTCAGCTCTTTGAGCGGGTCTTCACCCTTGGCCTTGCGGCGGGTGTTTTCCAGCACCAGTTGCTGATTCTCGATGCTGGAGTGCTGTGCACGGCGATCCGCTTCGTTGAGGCTGACGGTCTTCTCTTCCATCAGCTTCTTGGCCAGGGCCAGCTTGTCGCGAATAAACACGAACTCGGCGTCCTTGGCAGAGCGGGTGTCATGGTCAGCCTTCAACTGAGCCAGGAAGGGCTTGAACGGATCCGACGCCGGCTTGATCGCAGGGCGGATGGTGTCCCACGGCATGGCTTCAGGCAGGGCGCTTTCGCCGATTTCCTTGGTGTCGATGATCGAAGGGAAATCGATATCCGGCAGTACGCCTTGATGCTGGGTGCTCTGCCCGGATACCCGGTAGAACTTGGCCAGTGTCAGCTTGAGCTCGCCATGGTTCAGCGGTTGGATGGTCTGCACGGTGCCTTTGCCGAAGGTCTGGCCGCCGATGATCAGTGCGCGGTGGTAGTCCTGCATGGCGCCGGCGAAAATCTCCGAGGCCGAGGCCGAGAGACGGTTGACCAGCAGCGCCATCGGCCCTTTGTAGAAGGCACCCGGGTTCTCGTCTTCGAGCACGTCGACACGGCCGTCAGCGTTGCGTACCAATACGGTCGGGCCCTTGTCGATAAACAGGCTGGTCAGCTCGGTAGCTTCCTGCAGGGAGCCGCCGCCGTTGTTGCGCAGGTCGATGACCACGCCGTCGACTTTCTCTTTCTGCAGTTCTGTCAGGATTTTCTTCACGTCGCGGGTGGTGGACTTGTAGTCCGGATCACCGGCACGGAACGCCTTGAAGTCCAGATAGAAGGCCGGGATCTCGATCACGCCCAGCTTGTAGTCCTTGCCATCCTGCTTGAGGTTGAGGACTTTCTTCTGCACGGCCTGGTCTTCGAGCTTCACCGCTTCACGGGTGATGGACACGATCTTGCTGGTCTGGTCGTTCGGTGCATTGGTGTGCGGAATCACTTCCAGGCGCACCACGCTGCCTTTAGGCCCACGGATCAGCTTGACCACTTCGTCCAGGCGCCAGCCGACCACATCGACCATCTCTTTGTCGGCCTGGGCCACGCCGATGATCTTGTCGGCCGGTGCCACTTGCTTGGTTTTGTCAGCAGGGCCTGCCGGCACCAGACGTACGATCTTCACCTGGTCATTGTCGCTTTGCAGGACGGCACCGATGCCTTCCAGGGACAGACTCATATTGATATCGAAATTTTCCGCGTTATCTGGCGACAGATAATTGGTGTGCGGGTCGTAGGACATCGCAAAGGTGTTGATGTAGGCCTGGAAGATATCCTCGGCACGGGTCTGGTCCAGGCGTGCCAGCTGGTTCTTGTAGCGCTTGGTCAGCAGTTCTTGAATGGCCTTGGGTTCTTTGCCAGCGATCTTCAAGCGCAGCACTTCGTCCTTGACGCGTTTGCGCCACAGGTCGTCCAGGGCTGCGGTGCTGGTCAGCCAAGGGGCGTCCTTGCGGTCTACCAGAAGGGTTTCTTTCTGGGTGAAATCGAGTTTGTCGACGCCCTTGTTCAGCTCACCCAACGCGAAGTCCAGACGCGCTTTGACGC
This sequence comes from Pseudomonas sp. WS 5503, assembly GCF_012985385.1. Taxonomy (NCBI): domain Bacteria; kingdom Pseudomonadati; phylum Pseudomonadota; class Gammaproteobacteria; order Pseudomonadales; family Pseudomonadaceae; genus Pseudomonas; species Pseudomonas sp. WS 5503. The sequence continues at coordinate 29,370 of NZ_JAAQWI010000001.1, read as the reverse complement.
GGTCCAGGTAACGCTTGTAGATGGTGAAGCCGGGTTGCAGGTCGCCGCTCTTGAGGAAGTCGTCGAATTGGGTCTTCCACTTGTCGAACTCAGCGATATCGCTGGCCAGGAAGTAGCTGCGCGAGGGGTCCAGCAGCTTGAGGTAGCTGTCGTAGATGATCACCGAGCGAGCGTCGTCCAGCGGCGGCTTGCTGTAGTGATGGCGCTTGAGCAACTCGACGACGTTAAGGCTGGCAATCACCTCATCGCGATCAGGCTGAAGGTTGTCCCAGCTATTGGCTGCGAACGTATTGGTCGACATCGACGCGAAGCCGAGACCAATGAAAAAAGCGAGGGCGGTGCTGGGGAACAGATGCTTCATGCTGATTCGACGCGGGGGCAATTGATAACGCATATTAGGCCGTCTTTGAGGGAGCCGGTTCCATATGGTCCGGTCGCATAATGCAAAAAGCCCGGCGCTACAGCACCGGGCTCAGTCCAGACTCACTATGGAGGCACTGTGAAAGCATTGCAAGGCGTTGACGGTGATGTGGGGGGCTAGAACAACCTCGTCCTACGTCCGGTGTAGTCCATATTGCCAATAGCCTGACCGAATCCTAGATTGAAATGCAGTCAGTGTGGGAGCTGGCTTGCCTGCGATAGCGGTGCAACAGTGAAGAATTCTTCATCTGGCGCACCGCTGTCGCAGGCAAGCCAGCTCCCACAGGTTGATGTCTATTAATTCAGGTCCAGTGGTGGATCGGCCAGCCGGCCTGTTCGGCATGGGCGCGCAACACCGGGTCCGGGTTCACTACCTGCGGGTGATCCACCTTGAGCAACAGCGGTAAATCATTGCGCGAGTCCGAATAGAAATAGGCACCTTCAAGGGTTTCGCCTTCCTGCTCCAGCCATTCCAGCAACCGCGTGATCTTGCCTTCACGGTAAGTCAGTACACCCTCTGTCTTGCCGTCGTATACCCCATGGCTGACGCTCAGGTTAATCCCCAGCACTTCCTCGATACCGATACGCGCAGCAATCGGCGTGACCAGGTGAGTGCCCGAAGCGGAAATCACCAGGATCCGGTCACCGTTCGCGCGGTGGCGGGCGATGGTCTTGGTGGCGTCGCTGTAGATCAGCGGCTCGATCACGTCCTCGACCCACGGCTCCACCAGGTGCTCGATTTCTTCCGGGGTTCGGCCGATCATCGGCTCCAGGCTGAAATCCATGAAATCTTCCATCAACAGCTTGCCCTGGCTGTAGGCATCCATCAGCTCGTTGTTCCTGCGCATGAATGACTCAGGGTCTACCCAGCCGAGGCGGCCCATCTGTTCGCTCCACAGCGTGGCGCAGTCGCCGTGGATCAAGGTGTCGTCCAGATCAAAAATTACCAATGCCATCGGTGATGCTCTCTCTCAATAGGTCGCTGCCTGTCAGGCTACTTCACACAGTGCGCTGGGGTCGATGGAAAGTGCCAGGCGTTGGCCGTCCGGATGCAGGTCGTCGGCCGAACGATTGAGCACGTCCACCACCAGCTCGACACCACGGGCTTCGATGCGGTAGCGAATCACGTTACCCAGCAGGCTGTGGCTACGCACCAACGCATCGAGCTCGCCGCTGCGGCTCAACTCGATGGCCTCGGGGCGAATCGCGATGCGCCCGCTGATCGGTCGCTGCAGCAGTTGGCTGGCCTTGTCGGCATCGAGCAGGTTGTAGTTGCCGATAAACCCAGCAGCGAACACATCCACCGGCGCGGTATAGAGGGTTTCGGCATCGCCGCTCTGCACGATCTTGCCCTGGTTCATCAAGAAGATGCGGTCGGACATGGTCAGGGCTTCTTCCTGGTCATGGGTCACGAAGATCGTGGTCAACCCCAGTTCGCGCTGGATCTGGCGGATCTGTTCGCGCAAATGCTTGCGAATCCGTGCATCCAATGCCGACAGCGGTTCATCGAGCAACAGCAGGCGCGGGCGGGTCACCAGGGAGCGGGCGAGGGCGACGCGCTGGCACTGACCACCGGACATCTGGTGCGGATAGCGGCCGGCCAGGTCCTTGAGCTCCACCAGTTGCAGTACTTCTTGCACGCGCTTGTGGCTGTCGTCGGCGTTGACCTTTTGCATGCGCAGGCCGAAGGCAACGTTCTGTTCCACAGTCATGTTGGGGAACAACGCGTAGCTCTGGAACACCATGCCGATCTGGCGCTTCTGTGGGCTCAGGGGCACGATGTCCTGGCCATCCAGGAGGATTTGGCCACTGTCCACCGGCGTAAGCCCGGCGATGCAGCGCAGCAAAGTGGATTTGCCGCAACCGGACGGGCCGAGCAGGGTGACGAACTCGCCTTTGGCGACCTCGCAATTGATATCGCTGAACACCGGGGTGCCGGCGTAGCCTTTTTGCAGGTGTTGGACGCTGACGAAGCTCATTGGCTTTTGTCCTTGTTCAAGAGAGTGGCGGCCCAGGTCAGTACCAGCACGAAGAAGAAATAAGAGATCACCACGGCGCTGGTGAAATGGCCACTGCTGTTGCGCATGTTGTTGAGGTACACCTGCAGGGTTTCGTAGCGGGTGCCGACGAGGATGTTGGCGAACACGAACTCGCCGAACAGGAACGAGAACGACAGCAGCAGCGCCACCATCAGGCCCTTGCGCAGGTTGGGCAGCACCACCAGGATCGCGGCCTGCCAGGTGCTGGCGCCGAGCAGTTGCGAAGCGTCCATCAGGTCGCGCAGGTTGATGGCTTGCAGGTTGTTGGTGATCGCGCGGTACATGAACGGCAGCGCGACGGTGAAGTAGCAGCCGATCAAAATCCACGGCGTGCCCACCATCGCCAGCGGCCCGGAACCGTACAGTTGCAGCAGACCCACCGAGGACACCACCGGCGGCACCGCAAAGGGCAGCAGGATCAGGATGTTCATCAGCGCGTCGAGCTTGGGAAAGTGGTAATGCACCACGAACAGCAGCGGCAAGATCAACACCACCGAGAGGATAAGTGCGCCCACGCACACCAGCAACGATTGCCCGAAGGCCATCAGAAAGCGCGGGTCGCTCCACAGCTGTACATACCATTTCACGCTGAAGCCGGCGGGCAGGATGGTTGCCGACCAACTGCTGGAAATCGAGTAGACAAAAGTGCCCACCAAAGGCAGCACCAGGATCAGGAACAACAGGTACACCACCACTCGATGGTAGAGGGAGGCCGTACTGGCTTCAGCGCGAGACATGGTAGCTCCTCTTGAGCAGCAGTTGATGCACCACCGTGACCACGGTCATCAGCGCCACCAGCACCACGGCCAGGGCGCTGGCCATGTTCGGGTCCAGCGACACATCGCCGGAGACCAGGCCGGCAATGCGAATTGGCAGCACGTTGAAGTTGCCGGTAGTAAGCGCATAGACCGTGGCGTAGGCGCCCAGGGCATTGGCCAGCAGGATCACAAAGGTGCCGAGCAGGGCCGGGGTGAGCACCGGCAGGCCGATATGGCGCCAGAACTGCCAGCCATTCGCACCGAGTAGCGCGGCAGATTCGCGCCAGTCTTCGCGCAATGCGTCAAAGGCCGGGTAGAGCAACAGTACGCCGAGGGGGATCTGGAAATAGGTATAAAGGATGATCAAGCCGGTTTTCGAGTACAGGTTGAAGTCCTCAATGATCCCGGCCTGCTTGAGCATGAGGGTGATACTGCCGTTGAACCCCAGCAGGATGATGAACGCGAAGGCCAGGGGTACGCCGGCGAAGTTGCTGGTCATGTTGGCGAACGCGGTGACGAAGTTGCGCAGCGGCGAATCCACTCGGCGCAGTGAGTAGCTGCCCAGGGTGGCGATGATGATGCCGAAGATGCTGGAGTAGAAACTGATCTCCAGGCTGAACTGGATGGCCTGCCGGTAGAACTTCGAGGTGAAGATGCGGGTGAAGTTTTCCAGGCTCCAGCCGGCCTCTTCGGTTTGCAGGCTGCTGATCAGCACCCACACCAGTGGCGCGATCTCGAACACGATAAAGAACAGTGCGAAGGGCAGCAGGCACAGCAGGGCCAGCCATTTGCCGCGGGTCAATGCATTCACTTGAGCAGCTCCCGGCACACAGGTTTGTCGTGGGGCACGCCGAGCAGCTCGCAGACGGTACCGCACAGGTCGGTCTGTTTCGGCGCAGCGTCGGTGTCCAGGCTGAAGGCGTCACCGATGACAAACAGTGGCACTTCCCGTTCTTCGCGCAACAGGCCGTTGTGGGAGCGGTCGTTGTTCATGCCATGGTCGGCGGTGACCAGTATCTGGTAACCGGCGTCGAGCCAGCCTTGCAGGTAGTCGGCCAGGATAATGTCGGCCGAGCGTGCGCTGTTGCGGTATTGCGCGGTGTCGAGGCCATGCTTGTGGCCGGCGTCGTCGATGTTCATCGGGTGCACCAGCAAAAAGTTTGGCGCGTGCTTGAGCCGCAGGCTTTCGGCGTCGGCGAACAGGTGGGAATCGGGGTAGTGGTCATTCCAGTAGAAATGCCCGTGCTGGATCGCCAGCGCCTTGTCGTCGGTGTGACGATCGCGGGCGGCGAGAAAGGGCGTGCGGTTATACAACTCGCTGACCCAGTGGTAAGCCGCCGCAGCGGTGCTCAAGCCGGCGTCGGTGGCGTAATGGAAAATGCTGCGCTGGGTGGACAGGCGCGAGACGTTGTTGTGCACGACACCGCTTTGGATCGGCGGCACGCCGGTGAGGATGCATTCATACAACGGGCGGGACAGGGCAGGCAGTTCACATTCCAGTGTGTAGAGGGCTGCGCGTCCTGCGCCGACGTAGGCCTGCAAGTGCCCCATGGCGTGCCGGGCAACCTCGAAGTTGAGGCCGTCGAGCACCACAAGGATGACAGTGTGCTTCATGGGGGCTGGGGCTCCGCAACAGAGGGTATGGCTCAGTATCAACTTGGGATGGGATCAAATGTGGGAGCTGGCTTGTTGTGGCGAGCAACTTTGCTTGCGCTGGGGTGCGGAGCACCCCCAAAAAGCCGGCTCCAGCTACGCTGTCGAGCGGGAGCAAGCTCCCTCGCCACAGCAAGCCAGCTCCCACACTGACCGCCTTTGGATCAGAGAGACCGATTACTTCATTTCTACGATGACTTGCTCGTTCCACATCTGTGGCAGCTTCTTGGACGTCGCTTCCCACGCATCGGCATCCTTGATCGGCTGCGGGTTGGCCTTGGTGTACTGCTCGCCCGGGATCAGGTTTTTGGCAACATCCGCCGGCAGTTTCAAGTCGGTTTCAGCCCGGATCGGACGCGCATTGCCGCGTGCCAGGTTGAGCTGGCCGGCATCGCTGAAGATGTATTCGCGGGTGAGCTTGGCGGCGTTCGGGTGCTTGGCGTATTTGTTGATGATGGTGGTGTAGCCGGATTTCACCGAGCCATCCGAGGGGATCAGCACCACGTAGTCATCCGGGTTGGCCATCTTGGCCTTGTAGCTCAGGCCGTTGAAGTCCCAGACGAGGCCCACTTCGACTTCGCCTTTTTCCATGGTGGCGATGGTCGGGTTGGACAGCGAGAGCCGACCTTGCTGGGCGATCTTGGTGAAAAATTGCAGGCCCGGCGCGATGTTTTTCTCGTCACCCTTGTTGGCGATGGCTGCGGCGAGTACTGCGTTCGAAGCCTGGGCGGCGGTGCTCACGTCACCCACCGAGACCTTGTATTTACCGGTTTGCAGGTCAGCCCAGGTGGTGGGCACTTCGGAGCCGTGCAGCAGCTTCTTGTTGACGATAAAGGCGATGGTGCCGGTGTAGGCCAGGGCCCAGTGACCGTCCTTGTCTTTTGCCCAATCCGGCACCTGCGCCCAGGTGGACGGTTTGTACGGCTGGGTGACTTCCTGTTTCACCGCGATCGGGCCGAAGGCTGCGCCCACGTCACCGATATCGGCGCTGGCGTTGTCTTTTTCGGCTTTGAACTTGGCGATTTCCTGGGCCGAGCTCATGTCGGTGTCGATGTGCTTGAGGCCGTAGGTCTTGGCCAGGTCTTCCCAGGTGCCTTTCCAGTTGGCCCAGTCATCGGGCATGCCGACGCTGTTGACGGCGCCTTCCGCTTTGGCGGCGGCTTCCAAGGTTTTTAGATCGGTATCAGCAGCCATGGCGGCGGTGCACATGGCAATGGTCGAGCCTAACAGTGATGCCAGGAAAAGCTGTTTCATCCGAAGCTCCTTTGGGCGTTTTCAACGCGGCGTTTTATCTGAACGTTAGCGGTGGTTTGGTCTAGGTCAGCAATACCTGAGCCAATCTAGGCCCCCTGGATGACAGTTTCATGTCGATGTCGTTTTTGAAGCGCTGATGTCGCTCAGCTCCGACTTAGCGTAGACCATGCCCAAGTGCCCGTAGGCCCGGGACTTGGCCGATGTATTGCAGGGGGTGGTAGAGGCAGTCGACAGCCTTTGTCATCTGTCGGTCATGTGGAGTGCCTAGGCTGGCACACAGCCGCAGAAGCCCAGATAGAGCGCGTTTTGTGCACCTGAACGGTGCTGGTCTAGTCCAGATAGGTAACGTTGATGCGTGATGAGGCAATCAAGGCGGTAACCTCCATCGGCCTGGCGCTGCAAGAGCAGATCGACCATGGCCTGTTGCCGCCTGCCAGCAAACTGCCCGCCGAACGCAAGCTCAGCGAGTTGTTTGGTACCACTCGGATTACCGTGCGGGAAGCCTTGTTACAGCTTGAGGCCCAAGGGCAGATTTACCGCGAAGAGCGTCGGGGCTGGTTCGTCTCGCCGCCACGGCTGGCCTATAACCTGATGCAGCGCAGCCATTTTCACGCGATGGTCAGCGACCAGGGGCGTGAGGCTTCCACGCAGGTCATCTCAGCACGCTTGCAACCGGCGTCGGCGGCAGTGTGCGCGTGGTTGCAGTTGCCGGCGTTGTCGAGCGTGATCCAGATTTGCCGGGGGCGCAGGATTGACGGGCGCCTGGTGTTGTATGTGGAGCACTATCTGAACCCGCAGTATTTTCCGGGAATCCTGGCGTGTGATTTGAATCAGTCGATGACTGAGCTGTATGCCAGCAAATATGACTTGCACTACGGGCGGGTGCGCTTCGAGATTGTGCCGACCTCACTGCCGGTGGAAGCGGCCGCTGCGCTGCGGGTCTCGGTAGGCAGCCCGGGCTTGCGCATCGCCCGGGTCAATTACGACCAGCATCAACGCCTGATCGACTGTGACCTGGAGTTCTGGCGGCATGATGCGATTCATGTGGGTGTGGATGTGGTGTAGCGGCTGGTGCACCGCGAACCCATGTGGGAGCTGGCTTGCCTGCGATGCGGACGCCTCGGTTTATCAGGCGCACCGAGTCGATACCATCGCAGGCAAGCCAGCTCCCACAATGAACCGAGTTTATCTCTGACGGATCGGTGGCTTGCCTAGGGTGTGAGTGCCTTGATCACTTGGTCCACATTGGTTTCCAACTCCGTCACCGGGTCGGCACCGTCCACATTCAATACCAACAGTCTGGAGCCGCCGGCAGTGATGGCGGTTTTGACTGCATCGCTGGGTTGACGGTGATGCAGCACCACGGCCACATCGTTGTCCTTCAACGTGCTGCTGAGTTTTTGCAGCGCCTCGGGCGTCCACTCGGCATCGGGCCGTGCATCGGTGCCGAGCACTTCCAGGTTCAGGCTGCTGACCAGGTACGCGAAGTGATCGCTCAAGCTGAGCACACTCAGGTTGTCGGCCTTGGCCAAGCGCGCCTCGCTGTCGGCGGTGAGCTTGAGTAAACGCTGTTTGAGCGCGGCCAGGTTAGCGTCGATCCTGGGTTTGGCAGCCGGCGCCAGGCGGCTCAGGTCGGCGGCCATCACGTCGGCCATGCGCCCCATATTGTTGCTCGATTGCCAGGGTTGGCTGTTCAAGCCATCGGTGACACCCGGTTGTACTGCGATACCCGGCAAGCCCCCGTCCACCGGGCGTGCGGCATCGACTTCGACGATGCGGATATTGCTGCGCCGCGCCACGGGGTAGAGCGGGTCATCGGCCCACAGCGAGCGCAGGCCGATGGCCGCGTCGGCGTCCAGCGCCAACTTGTTCAGTGCCGCAGCACCGCGGCCGGTGAAGTAGGACACCTGCCGCGAACCCGGCAGATTGGCCGGCGCGGCGCGTTCAAGCGTTACGTTGGTGCCTTTGAGCAGCGCCTCGGCCAAGCCGTAGGTAATCGGCAGCGAGGCCAGCACCTTGACCGGCTGCTTGGTCTTGGTCAGGGCTGCGTGACCGAGGCCCTGGTTGACTTTGAAGTCCTTGGCGTCGAAACCGTCGACGGCCAGCGCCGACGTACTCAGCAAGCAAGCGATGGCCAGGGCCAGTGGGCGAAAGACAGGGTGCATTATCCAAGATTCCCTTTGAGGCTGGGCACAACGCCACGGGCGATGGCGGCGAAGGCGAAGGCGATACCGGCAACCAGAATGATGGCGGCGCCGGATGGGATGGGCAGGTCGAAGATGATCGGCAGCAGGATGCCGCACAGGGTGCTGACGGTAGCGATCAACACCGAGATCCAGAAAAACCCTTTGAGTGACTGGCTCAACAGGCGCGCCGCAGCGGCAGGAATCACCAGCAAGGCGCCGACCAGGATTGCGCCGATGACCTTGACCGCGGCAACGGTGATCAGGGTCACCAGGATCACGAACAGGTAGTCCAGGCTTTTCACCGCCACCCCGCGCACTGCCGCCAATTGCGGGTTGAAACTGGCCAGCATGATGCGGTTGTACAACGGCAATGCCAGGGCCATCACCAGCGAGCCGACAATGGCCAGTACCAGCAGATCGTTGCCGTTGACCGTCAGCACCGAGCCAAACAGCACGTTCTCGAGAATGTGCACGTTGATCTTGCCGGCCAGGATCAGCAGCAGGCTTGCCCCCAGTGCCAGGGACACCGACAGGAATACGCCGATCAAGGTATCGGGCGCCAGGCCGGTGCGGTTACGCAGGTAATTGAGCAGGATGCCGAACAGCAGGCAGTAGCCAAACAGGCTGCCATAAGGCCCGGTATAGGGTTCGCCCAGCAGGATGCCCACGGCCACGCCGGTCAGCGCGGCATGGCCGACCGCTTCGGAGAAAAACGCAAAGCGCTTGACCACCACCAGCGTGCCCAGGCCGCCCAGCACCGGGCCGATCAGCAAGCCGGCGAGCAGGGCGTTGACCACAAACCCGTAGGCCAGGGCTTCGGGCAGGTAACCGGCAGAGGCCCAGCCCTGGACCATCAAGCGAAAGGCTTCATAACTCATGGTGCCGGGCTCCGAGGGTGGGTGGAGAACAGAGTGAGCAGGCGGTCCGGGGTCAGCGCCTCTTTCGGTGTGGCGTCGAACAGCACGCGGCGGTTCAGACCGGTGACGCGGTCGGCCAGGCGGCCAACGGCCTCCAGGTCGTGCTCGATCCACAGCACCGTAATCCCTGCCAGGCGCCAGTCGTTCAATAGCCGTTCGAACACCTGGATACCCGCCTCGTCGAGGGCCGACATCGGCTCATCCAGCACCAGCAACTGCGGCGCCGGAATCAGCCCCTGGGCCAGCAGTACGCGCTGGCGCTCACCGCCGGACAACGCGCCCATGCGGCGCTTGCGCTTGTCTTGCATGCCGACGCGCTCAAGGGCATCGCCAATCGCTGCTGCGTAATGCCTGGACAGGCCCAGAAACGCCGGGCGACGCTGGCACATGGCAGCCATGAAATCGTCCACAGTCATCGGCAAGCCCCGGTCAAATTCCAGCGCCTGGGGCACGTAACCGATGGTGCCGGGTGTGGTTGGCCATTCCAGGCTCAAACGCCCCTGGTGCGGCGTCTGCCCCAACAGCGTCTTGATCAGCGAGCTTTTGCCGCCGCCGTTGGGGCCGACCAGCGCATGGATGCTGCCCGGTTGTACCTGGAAACTCACGCCATCAAGGATCACGGTGCGCCCCAGGGTCAGCGAGACCTGGTCGAAGTTCAGGGTGGGGCCGACGCTGACGGGGTTCAGTTGCTGTGCGGCGGTCATGCTCCCGACTCCTGAATCGCCCGTACCACGGTGTTGAGGTTGCCGGTCATCTCCACTTCGTACTTCTCGGCGCTGTATTCGCCGTAGGAAATATGCGACAGCGGGTACAGCTTGACCCCGGATTCACGCTGGATGGTATCGACGTAGGTGGACGGGAAATCCATCTCCGAGAAGATCACTTTCACATCCAGAGCACGCAGTTCATCGATGGTCTTTTTCAGTTGGCTGGGGCTTGGCTCGATACCGTGGGCCGGCTCGACCACGGCGGTGACCTCCAGGCCAAACTCGCGCAACAGGTAGTCGTAGGCCGCGTGTACGGTGGCGACGCGCAGGTCGGGGTTGGGCGCGCTGGTCAGCTTGGCCAGGGCGTCGGCGCGCATCTGGCGCAGGCGCTTGCCGTAGGCGCGGGCGTTCTGGGTGTAGGTTTTGGCGTTGTCCGGGTCGAGCTTGCCCAACTCACGGGCAATGTTATTGACCTGGGCAATCGACGCGCTGATCGACAGGAAGGTGTGCGGGTTGACCACCTTGCCCGCACCGCGTGCCGCGTTACCGGTAGCGGCGAGCAGCGGCACGTTGGCGTTGGCTTCGATCACCGGGATGTCCGGGCGCTCGCTGGTGGCGATCATACGGTCGGCGAAGTCGTCATGGCCGACGCCGTTGAGCACGATCACATCCAGGGTGCCGATGCGCTTGATGTCTTCGGCGCGCGGCTCGTAGGCATGGGGGTTGAAACCGGCGGGAATCAGCGGCACCACTTCGGCCTTGTCGCCCACGATATTGGCCACGTAGCTGTAATAGGGGTGCAAGGTAATGCCGATACGCAGGCGCTTGGCCGCCTCGGCATTGGCAAGGGGGGCGAGCATCAGGCTGAACAGGCCAACCAGCAACAGGCGCAACAGGGACGATGACATAGACATGGGCAATCGGTCTTCTCGTTCAGTGACGGTGCTGGCGGGTAACGCCGGCATCGAATTGCGCGACCACCTGCTGCCAGCCGGCCGCGATCAGCGCCTGGTCAGTGAGGTCGGATGGAGCGGCAAGGTTGGCGCTGCGGTTGAGCCAGATATCCGGCTCACTGCCTTGCACGCGCATCAGCAGCGAACCGCTGGTGGCCGGCGCCTGGCTCAAGCCCAGGTAGGCAGCCGGTGCCAGCAACTGCCAGCGGTGGCCGCCTCGGCTTACTGAGCTAGCGTCCTGGGCAAAGGGGGCGAAGCCTTCTTCGGCCAGTTGCTCAGGCGTCGGCAGGGCGCTGTGTTCCTGCTGCAACAGGTGGATTTCATCCAGGGTCACCCGCAGGTCGGCGTAGATGCCTTGCTCGGCGGCGCTCAGGTCGCGGCGGGCGTCCAGCTGATGGCTTGGCACCGCCGCGACTTCCTGGGTTTCCCCATGCAGCGCCACGACCGTGCCCGCCACCGCGAGGATGATCAGACACAACAGCAACACATAAAGGGTTTCGTGGCCCGCGCCGGCGGGGCGTACAACCTGTGTGGTACTCATTGCGACGGGATATCCGCTTGGTCGATTTCCACCACGTGGCCGGGGCCGGCATCGAAGAGCACGTAGAATTCGGCGGCGGGCTTCTTGAAGGTCAGGGTCGAATCCTCGCCGAGCTTGCCCGGCACCAGGATGGTTTCGTCGTAGCCGATCACATCCAGGGTAACGCCGGGGGCGCCACTGCCGTCGGAGAACCCGCCTTTGCACTGGATCTGCTCGCCGGGGATTTCCTTGCATTCGCACATCGGGTTGTGGGCAAAGGCGGCGGTGCTCAGGCCGGCGCACAGCAACAGCGCGGCGCGGGTGAAGCGCTTGAACGTCATGGTTTGACTCCTTGCTTGTTCAGCCAGGCAATGGTGGCAGGCGAGGCCTGGCTCAGCGGGATGGAACCCTGGTGCATGCTGCCGTCCCACCCTTCCATGGTCACCCATATTTCGGCGTCCGCCGGGGTGCGTTCGGGGATCGGCAGGGCGGCGCCCATACGGTACGGCGTGCCGAAGAAGATCACTCCGGCGGCGCGCAGGCTGCGGGGTTTGCCGATACGCAGGTAAGTGGCCTTGACCTGCTCGGCACAGGTATCGCACAGGGCAGCGTTGAAGAACTTCATCGGGCCAGCCGGGTTCGGGCTCGGGCCTTCGTTGCGAAACTCGGCCAGCGTCAGGCTCCAGGGGCCGACTTGCACTTGCCCGGCCACGCGCTCGCCGATGCCGGTATCCCCGCGAAACAACGCGGCGTCGGCAAAGTATTTGGGCATGAACCCCAGCGGCACCAGCAACAGCAGGATGTTGATATGGAAACGCCATTTCAGCCAAAAGGCGCGCAGCGGGGACGGGGGTACGGTTGCGACCTTGCTCATCGCTGAGCCTCCGAGGTGTCGGCGTGCATGGCCGGGATGGGCACGTGCTGACGTTGCGTCTTGGCCTCGCGCTTGAGGGCGTTGAGGGTGGCCAGGGCGGTGCGCTTGGTCCAGATCAGCAAGCCGCTCAATACCATCATGCTCAGCACCAGGCCGAAGAATGCCCAGATCAGCTTGATCCACAAACCGCCAAAGTCCCCGGTGTGCAGTGGGCGCATCGACTCGGTGACGAATTCCAGCGGGGTACGGTCGGACAACAGGTTGGAGACCGCGATTTCACCATCATAGGGGTTCAGCTGTGCGGTCTGGAACATCAACGGGTACCAGCCACGCCCGCCGATCTGCAGGTGGCTGTAGGCGTTGCTTGGCATGAACACAAAGCTGGCGTCCAGGCCGGGGATTCGCTCGGCGGCGATGTCGATCGCCTTGTCGATAGGGATCATCGGTGCTGGCACGCCCGGCGCCGACAGCGGCACCTTATCCCGTGCGATCACTGGCACGATGGGTTCACTGGAAATGGATATCTGGTTGTCGCCCAGGACAGCCTCGATCAGGAACCAGGTGCCAGTGATTGAAATGACCGCGATAAACCAGATCGACCAGATGCCGCTCAGGCGGTGAAAGTCGCCCCAGAAGATTCGCGCGCCATGGCGGATGCGCAGGGTAGGACGAAGGAAGCCTTTCCAGAAGCGCTTGTACACCACCAGGCCGGTGACCAACGAGGCGAGCAGCGGCAAGCCGAGCGCGGACACCAGGTACCAGCCCCAACTGTACCCATTGGTGAACGGTACCAGCCACCAGCCATGCAGGGCGCGGGTGAATTGCTGGAAGTTGAACGAGGGGCTGATGCCCTGGATCGCGCCGGTGTAGGGGTTGGCATACACCTCCACGGAGCGCCCATCCGGGTAGCTGAGGCCGACGCTTAGCGCGAAGTGCGACTCATCCGGGCGGATAATGGACTGGACGATAGCCTTGGGTTCATCGCGCTTGATGGCCGCTATCACCTGGTCAAAGCTCAACGGCTGGGCTTCATCCGACGGCTTGCTGGCGCGGATATCCGGGTTGGCCAACCACACGATTTCCTGGCTCACCACGGCCAGCGTGCCGGTGACGCAGACGATCAGCACAAAGAACCAGATGGGCAACGCCAGCCAGCTATGAACGAGAAACCAGAGTTTGGAGCGTGACTTCTTCGACATATGAATGAGGGTCTTGATCGGAGGGGGCGATGGAGGCCCGGAAAAGGCCAGTCGTAGCTTTTGCTGACGCGACAGGCTGTATCTAAGTTAAGACGGATGAGAATGAGAAATCCCTAAGGCGGATATGAAAGAAAATGTTTCAGGATTGCATTCAGGGTGTATGGCGTAACCCCGTGGGAACTGGCTTGCCTGCGATGACATCGACTCGATCCAACGGATGCACCGAGTCGTCTGCACCGCAGGCAAGCCAAATCCCAGATGGGGTGTGTATTGCGTTGCAACTATCAGCCTTGCTTGAACAACTCCATGGCGCGCTGGCGTATCTGCTCCTCGGTGAGGTCTTCCTTGTGTGTGGCCAGGAACCAGAGATGACCGAACGGATCTTTCACGCTCGCAGAGCGGTCGCCATAAAACTGATCCTTCGGCTCGGACACCACGGTGGCGCCGGCATCAACCGCTCGTTGAAATTGTGCATCCACATCTTCCACATACAGATGCAGACCAATGCTGGTGTGCTCATCCGGATTGCGCAGGGCCATTTGATCGCAGGGCGTACCGAGCATCAGCGACGAATCACCAATCCGCAGTTCGGCATGACCCACCCTGCCGTCGGGCATGTCCAGGCGCATGACTTGCGTGGCGCCCAAGGCTTTTTTGTAGAACTCGATGGCCTCGCCCGCTTTGTCGATGCCCATATAAGGTGTGAGGCTGTGATAACCGTCGGGAATAGCTTTAACGTTCATGACATTCTCCCTGAGTCGAGGTATGAACATTTCACTATAGGCCACGTAATGCGTGGCCTGCGGGCAACCGACGAGGTGCTTTTATCAAGGCGGTGTGGTGGGCTCCAGCAGTTGGGCGCCCGGCCCATACTCAGCGAGCTTATCGTCCTGATTGCGCAACGGGCACGCCTCCATCGATAAGCACCCGCAACCGATGCAGCCATTGAGCTTGTCGCGCAGCAGCACCAGTTTGTTGATGCGCTCATCCAGATCTTCACGCCACAACGCCGATAGGCGCTCCCAGTCGTGAACATTGGGTGCGCGCTCATCGGGCAAGGTGCGTAATGCCTCACCAATGGTAGCCAGCGGAATGCCCAGGCGCTGGGCGATCTTGATCACCACTACGCGCCGCAATACATCCCGTGGATAACGCCGCTGGTTACCTGCATTGCGATTGCTCTTGATCAGCCCTTTTGCCTCGTAGAAGTGCAGGGCAGTAACCGCTACGCCGCTGCGAGCAGCGAGTTGCCCGACGCTGAGTTCCTTATTGAGCATGAACATCTCCCAAACAGTGCTTGACCTCGACTTAACTAGAGGTTTTACCCTGCGTGGCATCGAATCGCAAGATTCTGCCTACAAAGAGAGGGGAGTGTTCATGCAGGTATCGGAGAAGTGTCGCGGCTTCACTCAATTGATCGAGTTTCAGATCAACCCCCAGCAGCAAGATGCCCTGGTGGCGGCCTTGTCCACTCAAAGCGAACGACTGGCCGAGGGCCACGATGGTTTTCTGAGTGCCAGCGTGCAGGTCAGCGAGGACGGCCGGCGGGTGCTCAATTACTTGCAATGGCAGTCGCGCGCAGATGGCGAGGCGGCGTTCAAGTTCTTCGAGCAGCGCGGCGAAGATTTCTGGACGCTGATTCGCGCCCACCAGGCAACGGCGGTGACCTTCGGTTCGTTCCAGGTGCTGCAAAGCTTTGAGCGCAGCCATGACAACGCGCTGCACTGTCGCCTAAATGGATAAATGCAGCATCCGCCCGCCCTGCACGTTTTCGCCAGGTCGACGTTTGTTCACCGCCAGCTCGCCGAGCTTGATCAAGCGCGAGCGCGTGACGTTGCGGCTCAGGCCCAGCAGGTTGGCGGTATGCACCTGGTTGTAATGGCTGAAGCGGTAGGCCGCACGTAAGAGTGCGTCTTCGACCTTTTCATGCAGGGCGCCGGTCTGTTCCTCGAACAGCGTTTGAAACGCCCGCGCCAGCAAGGCTTCGGCGCTGTTACCAATGTGATGCGGGTTGTCGTCCTGGCGCTCGATACGTATGTTCGACAGGCGCAAATCGTCGCGCCCTATCACGCCCTTGTGACAGATCAGTAGGGTGTGATGGATGACGTTTTCCAATTCGCGGATGTTGCCTGGCCAGCTGTAGCTCTTGAGCTTGTGCTCGGCCTCACGGCTGATGGTGATGGGGCCGTAGCCCAGGCGCCGACTGTAGACTTCGATAAAGTGCCAGGTCAGCGGCAGGATATCGCCAGGGCGCTCGCGCAGTGGGCTGAGTTCCAGGCCGACCACGCCGAGACGGTAGTAGAGGTCTTCGCGGAAATGCCCGGCGTTGATGGCCTTTTCCAGTTGTACGTTGGTCGCGGCGAGCACGCGCACATCAATCGCAATGCTTTTGCGCGAGCCCAGGCGTACGACTTCACGCTCCTGCAATACCCGCAACAGTTTGACCTGGATTGCTATTGGCAGATCGCCGATCTCATCGAGGAACAAGGTCCCGCCGTCGGCCTCTTCGAACCAGCCAGCCTTGGCACTCAGGGCGCCGGTAAAGGCACCTTTGTCATGGCCGAACAGCTCGGCTTCCACCAGGGATTCGGAGAATGCCCCACAGTTCACCGCCACGAACGGCCGGTTGCGCCGTGCGCTGAGGTTGTGGATATGGCGCGCCACCAGCTCTTTGCCGGTACCGGTTTCGCCGATGATCAACACGCTTGCGTCGCTGGGCGCCACTTGCTGGATGTGGTTGAGCAAGGCCTGGGATTTAGGGTCTTCAAAGACCTGAGCGGTGGCGCGGATCGAGGTCGCGAGTGTGGGGGAGGGCGGTAGAGTCAACAACTGCATGGGCACCTCGTTGAAGGGCTGTCGCCAGGGCGACCGTTGCGTGGCGAACAGTCGGGCTACGTGACGCCACTTATAAAGGGTTGGTTTTATTCCGTAAATGAATGTATTCAAATACTTATAGAACAAAAATGAATATGTGAGTCGCGCTATCGTACGTGCTGTAACGGTTGATAGCGACTATCACGGGCGTTGATTTTTCATGGCAGGGGGGCGGGAGTAGCCTGTGTTCATTGACTCGAAACCTCCCCAGCAGGACCGCCGCCATGAACCGTCTACTCGCTATTTCGTTACTGTCTGTCATCTCTGTTCTCGCCGGGTGCGCGTCTCACCCATCGCCTGAGATGCGCCCTTACACGGCAGAAGAAACCAAACAGTTGGCGTTGGAAGCGTTGAGTCGTCGCGGGTTGTCATTTGATGAATACCAACAGCAGCGTGCTGCCCTGACTGGCCAGCCACAGAAAACCTTTGGCTTTGATCAGCAGGCTGAAATGAACGCACAGCGCGCTGCACAGCGCAGCGGCCGTGCGAGTTGAGAACCGGGTGACGACAGGTACGTCTTCCGGTTTGACGAGCTGATATCTGTCGGCTAGAACTTAGCCTTAGCAACGCATCACGGCTGCATGATGCAGGCGGATGGTTGAGTCGAGTGTCTGATTTTTCCTGTCTCTTTGGCTTCGTGCCATGTCGTAGTTTCGCTGTGGAATAGCATTGCAAGACATTCCAAATTGAATGTACTTCGGGTTGCGTCAGCCGTTCGCGGCGCGTGACTCCGTGCCGGGTGCTTTCTGACGGGATCGTAAAACTGCGCAGTCTTTCTTCGATAGAAATACGCCTGGCCTGCCATTGAGGCTGGTGATCATGAGGATGTCGATCGGGTGGGGCTTGCTTGTTTCGCGCTGTGGTTGGGGTTTGCCTGGCGTGTTCTTCGCGTTGCTGAGTGTGCAGGTTTCGGCGGCGGCCTGTACGGCACCTGCCTACCAAGCTGGGACCGTCTACGGACAAGGCGACCAGGTGCAGAACAAAAACCAGCAGGACAAAACCCACGAGTTTGAATGTTGGAAAGACACTGACAAGTCGCCGCACGGGCCGGGCAGTTGGCAATGGTGCAACCAGTCCGATTACAACCCCGGGCAGCCATCCTCTCATGGTGTCGAGATTTGGGGTGATGCCTGGAAGGATCTGGGGGAATGCGGTGGCTTCCAGGGTAACCGTCTGACCCTGAACTTCAGCACGTTAAGCGGCCGGGGGCCGATCAGCCAGCCAACCCCGGGCGTGGCGCGGGCCGATCAGGTAGTCACTGGCGTATTGCGCTGCAAAGCCGAGGAGATCCCGATCAGTGCCAAGTCCGGCGAAACCATTCACCTCGATAACCTGAAGGCCTGCGACTACCAACTGGTGATGAACCCCGCTGGTGGGTTTGTGCCCTTGAACACACCGCGTATCGTTTCCTTCCAGCGAGAGGAGGGTGAGGAACAGGCGGTCACCCTGAAGTATCGGCCACCGGTGCAGGTGGGCAGGCTCAGCGGCCTGCCAGGGGTCAAGATTGAATTGTTTGCCCAGGGGCTGATACAGCCTCGGCAGATGGCGATGGGCAAGGACGTGCTCTATGTGGGCTCCAGTGCGATTCCATCCTACGTCTATGACGGGAAAATCGCCGATATGATCTATGCCTTGCCCCTGGACAATGCCGGCAAACCCACCGGCATCTACGTGATTGCCAGCGGGTTGGAGGAGCCGCACGGTGTGGTGTATCGCGACGGTGATTTGTACTACTCGACCACTGGCGGCCTCTATCGTTTGCGCGATGCCGATGCGCATTACAAGGATCCTTCGCCTGAGCGGGTGTTCAAATTCCCCGCCGACGATGCGCCATTTCCTCTGCCTTCCGTGGCGTCTGGCTCCAGCACTCGCTTCTGGCATATGAAGCACCCTTTGCATTTCAACCCGTTGGACCCCGCCGACACTGGCCTGTACACCGCCGTCGGCATTCCTTGCAACTTGTGCATGATCCCGCCTGACCCGCGTTACGGCACGTTACTGCGTTATGACACCGTGACCGGTAAAGCGCAGATTCTTGCAAAAGGGGTGCGCAACTCTGTGGGGTTCGACTGGAACCCGCAGACCGGTGAAATCTGGTTCACCGACAACAACCGCCAGGGCTACCCCAACCCCGACGAAATCAACCGCATCAGCGGCCCAAACCAGCACTTCGGTGTGCCCTATCTGTTTGGCAAAGGCACGCCGGGTTTCACCGATGAGGAGTTTGGCAACCCGGCGGTGATCCAGCCGCCCTTGGTTCAGGGAGCGATTGTTTCCGATAAGTCCCGGCAGCAGATCGACCCGAAAGACTACGTGCCTGCCGCCTTCGAGCTGGGTACCAACACCGCACCTCTGGGGCTGAAGTTCTGGAGTGGTTACCCGGCTCGCACACGTTCGCAGAACATGTTGGTTGCCGTGCATGGGGCGGGCACGGCCGAGCGGCCGGGTATGGATGTGCGACTCGTCTCGATCCAGGACGGAACGCGAGTGGTCAATCAGATCCCGTTGATCAATGGGTTTATCCAAGACCCCCTGCGTTTCGATGTGTATTGCCTGGACGACTCCTGCATTGGTCGGCCGGCTGACTTCCTGGCGCTACCGGACAACAGCCTGCTGATCTCCGATGACGTCGCCGGGGTGATTTATCGCGTCAGTTATGACCCAGCAGGGTTGCCGAACACAGAGTTGACCCTGCGGCCGGCGCTCGCACCGGCACCTGAGCTGGAGAATGAGATGATCAGTGGCACGCTGATTGCGCCGGGCGGTAATACCCGCCAGTTCCATGCATCCTTCAACCCTGCTGACAGTTATGCCGCATTGGTGCTCAAGGGTTTGCCCTACGGGACTTACCAGGTTCGGCTCAATGATGTGAAAAACTGGATTCCACAGACGCGCAATACTTCACTTACCTTGTCTGCCGACGACAACAAGCACGTGTTGAACATGCAGTACCGTGAGCGGCCGATCAAGCTGGATGTCAACATCACGGTGTTGGCGCCTTCCAAGCCTGCGTCGGTAACGGATCCCACTTGGCATTTCACCCTCAAGCTCAAGGGCTCTACGAGCACCGAGCCCAAAGTGGTGCAGGTGCCTTGGGGCGAAAGTGTCACCGAGCTTCTGGACTATGGGGATTACGAGGTCATCTATCCCTTTTACCCACAGGAACTGCCACAGCCGGAACAGGTAGTGCTGCGTATCAACGAGGAAAGCCAGGACGAGCAACTGGCACCTATCAGTTACCGTCATGAACCGAAGTTGGGCGAAACAGTGCTTGCCGAATCCTGCACCAAATGCCATGCGGTGGAGTTTTTCAATAACCTGGGCATGGCGGTGGTGTGGAGCGCTGCCGGCCAGGATGCGTTGGTGCGGCAAATCCAGAGCATGCCAGTGGCCGGGCATTGCGACGCCACCTGTGCGACCGAAATCAGCAAGCATTTGTTTGAGGTGGTGTGGGCGCCCTACCTGAGCCCGAACGAGGCTCACGGCAAGCGGCAGTTGCGCTTGCTGACGCGCGATGAATACGCGGCCAGTGTCAAAGACATACTCGGCGTGGAGGTCAATACCCAGAAGCTGCCGGCAGATAAATCCGAGAAAGACTTCAAGTTCCCAGGTGAAGCCAGCAAAGGGCTGCTGCAGGCTGAAGACATCAAGCAGCTGTATGGCATGGCGGTGTCGATCGCCGAGCAGGTGGCACCTCAACGTGTAAAACGCTTCAAATCCACTGCCGGTACCCTTGAGGTCAGTGCCCTGGGTTATCAAGTGTTCCGCCGCCCTTTGAGCCCGTCTGAGTTGTCGCGTTATCAGGCGGTGTTGGATGAGCACGGAGAGCGGGCGCTGATCGCTGCGCTGCTGTTGTCGCCCAACTTCCTGTATCGCTCGGAGTTGGGCCAGGCTGTCGCACGGCAGGCCGAGGTCTACAAACTGACCCCTTATGAGACCGCAACTGCATTGTCCTACACCTATCAAGGCACCACTCCGGACGCGCAACTGCTGGCCAAGGCAGAGCGCAACGAGTTGCAGACAGTGCAGCAAATCAGCGCAGAAATAGACCGGATGATGCGCAGTGAGCGCGGGCTTGAGCAGTTCAATCGGTTCATCAGTTACTACATCAAGACTCAGCGCGGGGTGCAGGAGAAGCCCGGCCTGAGCGCGCAGATGATCCAGTTGATGACCCAGGAGCAGGCCCTGTTGACTCGTCACGTGATGCTCGACGGCAAGGGGACGTTGGACGAGCTGTTCAACCCCGGTGTGACGTTCCTCAACAAGGCTCTGGCCGAACACTACGGTATCGGCGGCGTAACCGGTGACACGCTGCACAAAGTCGCCGTGGATGAGAAACGGGGTGGCTTGTTGCACTTGGGGCTTTTCCAGGCCTCTACCTCTGACTATCAGGTCACCTCACTGGTCAAGCGCGGCATTGCCATTCGCGAGCAGCTTTTCTGCCGGGAGTTTGGGGCACCGGTCGAAGCCGAGCCCACAGAGCCGGCCTACCCTGCGCGTGCGATCAGTACCCGTG
The DNA here is from genome assembly GCF_012985385.1 of Pseudomonas sp. WS 5503. Lineage (NCBI taxonomy): Bacteria > Pseudomonadati > Pseudomonadota > Gammaproteobacteria > Pseudomonadales > Pseudomonadaceae > Pseudomonas > Pseudomonas sp. WS 5503. Next base: position 8,500 of record NZ_JAAQWI010000001.1, on the reverse strand, counting down.
AACGCTGGGACCTGATTAATGGTGAGCAGGCTTCGGGAGGGCGTTGCTGGCAGTGCCATCAGTACATGAACGACACCGGCGCATCGATGGAGCATTACGACGCTGCCGGGCGCTATCGCCAGCAAGAGCCTGCCTACAACTACGCGCAGTTCCCTGTGCAGTTGCCGATCAAAGCGTCCGGTCCGTTCATTGGGGTTGATGGCGCGGTGCCTATCGACGATGTGCGCGGTATTTCCAAGCTGATCGCGCACAACTCGGCGTCTCTGTTCTGCATGGCGGATAGCTATTTCCGTTTCGCTTCGGGCAACAAATCCGACGAGTCCACTTCCGCAACGGTCAAGGCATTGGTCGACGGGCTGAAGGGCAATGGCTCATTACCAGGGATGCTGCGCACGCTGGGTACCTCCAACGCGTTCCAATTCAAGACGCAGAGGGATTGATCATGGATATCTTGAAAAGTCGTCGTCGCTTTCTGGCCGGCCTGGCTGCGGTGGGTGTGTTCGGCCCGCTCACCCAGTGTGGCCTGGCGCGCATGGCCTTGGCCGGGCAAAACCAGCAGGCCAAGTTAAAAGTGGTTTTCTTTGTGGTACCTGATGGCCTGGCAGTCGACTCTGCAACCGCCTATTCCAGTGATGGTCGAGGCCTCTGGCATCCCGCTGCCGAAGCTTTGGACACTTCCGACTTCCAGCTCAACGAGGTCAGCCAGGAGCTTGCGGCCTATAAAGAACAGTCCTTGTACCTGCGTGGCACGATTCTGGGCCCTGGCAATGAAGGCCATAACGGCTGGACGTGGGCGTTGCGCGACCGTGAGAAGAAGATGGCGTCGATTGATGTGTTGCTTGGCCGCCATATGCCGGGGACCGATCCGTCCCAGCGGAGTCTTTTTGCCGGACCGCATTCAGGCATTGACGGGACCGCCTGGCAGGTATCCTGGGAAGGGCCGGAAAATGGCGGCGCAATGCGCAGGCCTGAGCAGGACCCGGTGTTGATGTACGAGAAAATCTTTGGCGCGGTCAGTCGTGAGGTGCGCGAGCAGCAGGTGCGAAACATGCATGTATTTGATCCGGTGCTGGCGGATATCAACGAGCTGCGAGGCAGGCTTGCGGGGGCGCAAAAGCAGAAGCTCGATATGCAGCTTGATTCGGTTGAGCAGGTCATGAAAGACATGGAAGAAACTCTGCCACCCATTGGCGAATGTTCGCCTTTGCAGATGGACACGTTGCCGTTCAAATCTGCGGAATTTCGTAACCAGGTACAGCATCACCACCATCAGGTGGTTGCCACAGCGCTGGGGTGTGGCATCACGCGTGTAGCGACGATTCAAGTCGGGCGCTCGGCGGAGTCGCTCAATATCCTGGACGTCAGTAATGTGACCAACCCCCATGACTGCGCCCATCGTTATGCTGGGCTGGACGTATGGAAACGATCCCGGCAGTGGTATACCCAGCGAGCCAAGTTGTTCATGGACGAGTTGGCGAAGCATGCCGATCCCGATGTGCCGGGTGACAGCCTGCTTGAACACACGCTTGTGGTATTCACCAGCGAGATGGCCGATGGTGCCCCGGAGCATACGAAGGATATGCCGCTGGTACTGATGGGCGGGGCCAGCGGGTTGTTGAAGAGCGGCGATGGCGCAGGACGCTATTTCAACATCACGGCCCAGGGTGATCGTCAACAAGAAGGCAACCCGGTCATTGGCAATAAAATGGTCGATATGCAGCGAATCTGGGCCACCATCGCCCGGGCAGCCGGAACCGTTGTGCCCTACAATGGAAACATCGATCCGGTGAGCGGGTTGTTTACTAACGTTTGAGTCGCCTGGCGCTGCACTAAAAGCCGAAAAGTCCGTAAGGCGGATTTTTCGGCTTTTTGCATTTGCACCTAATCGCCTTTGAGCCTGTTAAGCTGAAAATCAGGAGCGTTCCTACGCACATTTACATCACGTGGTTCTTCTTCAATGGCACTCGATCAGTTAAACCTGACGACCTCTGTTCTGTTCGATGCCCCCGGGACGCCGCTCTCGGGAACACGCTCTGCGAGTTTTACGCCATGAATAAACGTCCGTTGTATTTCGACTATGCCGCCACCACGCCAGTGGATGAGCGAGTTATCCAGGTGATGGTCGAGTGCCTGGGTTTCAATGCCAATTTTGGCAACCCTGCGTCCAGTTCCCATGCATTCGGCCAGGCGGCCCGGCAAACGGTTGAGCAGGCGCGACGGCAGGTAGCCGAATTGGTCGGCGCCCAGCCTGAGCAAATTGTCTGGACTTCCGGTGCCACCGAGTCCAACAACCTTGCGATCAAAGGGGTGGCCCAGGCGCGAGGGCTGGCGGGTGGGCATATCATCACCAGCCAGATCGAGCACAAAGCCACACTCGACACCGCGCGGCAGTTGCAGGAAGCCGGCGTGGCTGTGACCTATCTGGTGCCCGATGCCGATGGCTTGATCAGCGTTCAGGCTGTCAGTGAGGCATTGCGTGAGGACACCTTCCTGGTGTCTTTGATGCTGGTCAATAATGAACTGGGCACCCTTAACGACATTCCGGCTATCGGCGCGCGGGTGCGTGAGCAGGGCGCGCTGTTTCACGTGGACGCGGCACAGGGGGCGGGCAAGGCTGCCATTGACCTGGCGCAGTGGTCGGTGGATTTGATGTCTTTTTCCGCCCACAAGCTCTACGGCCCAAAAGGCATTGGCGCGCTGTACGTTGGGCCTCGTGCGCAACAGAAAGTGTTGGCGCAGATTCATGGCGGCGGCCACGAAGGTGGCTTGCGTTCGGGCACCCTGGCGACGCATCAGATTGCGGGCATGGGCACGGCGTTCGCTCTGGCGGCGGCGTACTTTGCTGAGGAAAAGGCGCAGATCGTGGCCTTGCGTGAACGTTTGTTGGAGCAGTTGGCGTCGATTCCCGGAGTACGCCTCAATGGCAGCCCAACCCAGCGTATTCCCCACACCCTCAGCCTGACCTTCAGCGAAGGCGAATTCAACGCTGCCGCCTTGAGTGCGGGCATTGCCTTTTCGGCGACTTCAGCGTGCAATTCGGCTAGCAATGCACCGTCCCACGTCCTGGTGGCCCTGGGGCATGATGCCCGCAGCGCTGGTCGCACTATTCGCTTGAGCCTGGGCCGGTTCACCACCGAGCGGGATATCGACGACGCTGTGCAATTGATCAAGACGGTACAGGCCAGCGCACCAGCGTTCTGGGCTGTCTGATACTTCATTTGCAATACATAACAATTATTAGTGGTTAGCAGGAGACACAATGAGTACGCAGCCTTTGACCCATGGAACGGTTCCCCAGCGCTTGGCGCATACCCGTGAACTGATGCGCCGCGAAGGCATTCACGCCCTGCTGGTGCCGTCGGCGGACCCGCACTTGTCCGAGTATTTGCCGGGTTACTGGCAAGGGCGCCAGTGGTTGTCCGGGTTTCATGGTTCGGTGGGCACCCTGATCGTCACGGCGGAGTTCGCCGGGGTCTGGGCGGATAGCCGTTATTGGGAACAGGCGACCAAGGAGCTCAAGGGCAGCGGTATCGAGTTGGTGAAGCTGCAACCGGGTCAGCCCGGTCCGCTGGAGTGGCTGGCCGAGCAAACCCCTGAGGGTGGCGTGGTGGCAGTGGACGGTGCGGTCATGGCCGTGGCCTCGGCACGTACCCTGGGTGGCAAGTTGGCCGAGCGTGGCGCGCGTCTGCGTACCGATATCGATGTGCTCGATGAAGTCTGGCAAGACCGCCCGGCGTTGCCGAACCAGCCGATCTATCAGCACCTGCCGCCCCAAGCCACCGTCAGTCGTGGCGAGAAACTGGCAGCCTTGCGTGCCAGTTTGAAAGACAAGGGCGCCGATTGGCATTTCATCGCGACGCTGGATGACATCGCCTGGCTATTCAACCTGCGCGGCGCTGATGTGTCGTTCAATCCGGTGTTTGTGTCCTTTGCGTTGATCAATCAGCAACAGGCCACTTTGTTTGTGGCGTTGGGCAAGGTCGATGCGCAACTGCGGGCGGTGCTTGAGCAGGATGGCGTGACCCTGCGTGATTACAGCGAGGTGGCGCAAGCGCTGCGAGCGGTACCGGCGTGCGCAAGCTTGCAAGTAGACCCCGCCCGCGTCACCGCCGGCTTGCTGGAAAACCTCGACGCGGGCGTCAAGCTGGTTGAAAGCCTCAACCCCACCACACTGGCCAAATCCCGCAAGAGCCTGGCGGATGCGGAACATATCCGCCAAGCCATGGAGCAGGATGGTGCGGCGCTGTGCGAATTCTTTGCCTGGCTCGACAGCGCCCTGGGTCGCGAGCGCATTACCGAACTGACGATTGACGAACACCTGACCGCTGCACGTACCCGCCGCCCAGGCTATGTATCGCTGAGTTTCAACACCATTGCCGCCTTCAACGCCAACGGCGCGATGCCGCATTACCACGCCACCGAAGAAGAGCATGCGCTGATCGAAGGTGATGGCTTGCTGTTGATCGACTCCGGCGGCCAGTACCTGGGCGGAACCACGGACATCACGCGGATGGTGCCTGTCGGTACACCGAGTGAGGAGCAGAAACGCGATTGCACGCGCGTGCTCAAGGGCGTGATTGCTCTGTCCCGTGCGCAGTTCCCCAAGGGCATTCTTTCACCGTTGCTGGATGCCATTGCCCGTGCGCCGATCTGGGCAGAAGGCGTCGACTACGGTCACGGCACAGGCCATGGCGTAGGTTATTTCCTCAACGTGCATGAAGGCCCGCAGGTCATTGCTTATCAGGCTGCTGCGGCGCCACAAACGGCGATGCAGCCAGGGATGATCACTTCAATTGAGCCGGGTACTTATCGCCCTGGCCGTTGGGGCGTGCGCATTGAGAACCTGGTGTTGAACCGTGAAGCGGGCAAGACCGAGTTTGGCGAATTTCTCAAGTTCGAAACCCTGACCCTGTGCCCGATTGATACCCGCTGCCTGGAGCCGTCGTTGCTGACGGCGGATGAGCGCGAATGGTTCAACGCGTATCACGCCCAGGTGCTTGAGCGTTTGAGCCCGCTGCTCAAGGGTGCAGCGCTTGAATGGTTGCAGGTGCGCACTGCGGCGATTTGATCGGTTGCGGCCAAGGCATTTCGGCTGCAGTCAACATCTAGCTGAGGGCTTCACGTACAAAGTCCAGACGGTCCTGGCCGAAGAACAGCTGGTTTCCTACAAAGAAACTGGGAGCGCCGAACACGCCGCGCTTAATGGCTTGTTCGGTTTTGTCCTTGAGAGCGTCCTTGACGGCTGCATCATTGGACAGGGCCAGTACCTGCTCGGGATCGAACCCCTGTTCGGTGAGCACATTGGCCACGACCTCTGGGTCGCCCAGGTGACGGCCCTCCACCCAGAGTGCGCGGAACAGGCAGTCGATGAAGTCGAGGAAGCGCTCAGGCTGGTGGATTTGAATGCCGGTGACGGCGCGCATCAGCACCAAGGTATTGATGGGAAAGTGTGGGTTGAACCTGAGCGGCACGTTGTAGCGTTTGGCGTAACGCGTCAGGTCATCGAGCATGTAGCGACCCTTGGCGGGTACCATGATCGGCGAGGCATTGCCCGTGGCCTTGAATACACCGCCCAACAGCATCGGTTGATACACCACCTGTGCGCCCGTTTTGGCGCACAGCGCTGGCAACTGGGTATAGGCCAGGTAAGTGGCGGGGCTGCCGAGATCAAAGAAGAACTCCAGGGTTTTACTCATGGTCTGTACTCACGACTTATTGTTATAGAGGTAGTCACCAGGTTTCGTTCCAGGGACGCAGGTCTAGTTCGAACGTCCAGGCGTCCCGTGGCTGGCGATGCAGGAACCAGTAGTTGTCGGCAATATGGTCCGGGTTGAGGAGGGCGTCCTGATCCTTTAGGAGGTATTTTTGCGGGAAGTTCTCGCGAATGAAGTCGGTATCGATGGCACCGTCGACCACCACATGGGCGACATGGATGTTCATCGGGCCTAACTCCCGCGCCATGCTTTGTGCCAGCGCGCGTATCCCATGCTTGGCGCCAGCGAAGGCGGCAAACCCCGCGCTTCCGCGCAAGCCGGCGGTGGCGCCGGTGAACAGGATAGTGCCGCGGTTACGCGTGACCATGCGCTTGGCGACTTCTCGTGCGTTCAGGAAGCCGGAGAAGCACGCCATCTCCCAGATTTTGAAGTACTTGCGTGCGGTTTCTTCCAGAATGCTGCAAGGCACATTGGCGCCGATGTTGAAGACGAACGCTTCAATAGGCCCCAGCTCGGTTTCGATTTGCTCGACCAGTGCGATCACGTCTTCTTCTTTGCGGGCATCACAGGCAAAACCATGGGCTTCACCGCCTGCCAATTGAATGCTTTCTACCAGGGGCTGCAGTTTGTCGGCGCTGCGACGGGTAACGCAGGCGATGTAGCCTTCGCGGGCAAAGCGTTTGGCTATGGCGCCGCCGGTCGCGTCACCGGCACCCACTACTAATACGATTTTCTTGTTGTGCGGCATGGGAACTCCATTGGCTCGATGATCGAGCAGGAGTTTAGCCTTCGTGCCGCAATTGGCCGGAATTTAAGATGAGCAGTCAGGAAAGACTGCTCGGGCAGCTATTTGCAGATGACGATCATACTGCGGCTGGTATAGCCGGCAGGGTTGAGGCCGAAGGGATAGTCCCCAGGCTCCTCGGAGTTGTCGCCGGATTTGGCTATCACCCGGTAGCCCTTGGCACCGCATGAATTGGCTGCACTGGTGTAGCACTGGTCCCAGGAGGAGGACAGGCCCGAACAGTTGATATGCAGCCCTTTTTTACCCCGTTTCACTTCTGTTTTTGTGGTTGCAGCACAGCCAGCGATGCCCACAACCAGCAACAGTATCAAAATTCGTTTCATTCCCATCCTTAATAGCCGCCCTGCAAAATAACAGAGCCGCTTTACTCGCTCTCGAGCGAAGCGTTCATGCTGTCCGTGTCGAAATTCTCCATGAATGACATTCGGTTACGGACTAAACATGGCCTAAATGAGCGGCAAATACCAGAGCTGGCTTTAAATGTGATCAGTCGGCAGGCACCAGTGGTTTGGATTCGTTGCGCATCGTCAACGTGGCGCCTACGGAAGCCAGGATAATGCAGGTGATGGCCAGCCATTGGGCCAGGGATAAGTGCTCATGCAGAAAGAGCAGGCCGGAGAGGGCGCCGAACGCCGGTTCGATGCTCATGAGCGTGCCGAAGGTGCGAGCAGGGAGGCGAGTCAGTGCGACCATCTCCAAGGTGTAGGGCAAGGCGGTGGACAGAATCGCGACGCCAATGGCGATAGGGATCAGGGCCGGCGTCAGCAGCGCGGCGCCCGCATGCACGATGCCGATCGGTGCGACGAACAGGGCGGCAATCATTACGCCGAGTGCGGCGGTCTGAACACCATTATCGTTCCCAGCCTTTTGGCCGAACAAAATATACAAGGCCCAGCATCCGCCTGCGCCCAGTGCGTACGCCGCGCCGACCCAGTCGATACCGCTACTGGCCTCGCCCGTCGGAATCAACAGCAGCAGGCCGATGATAGCCAGGGCAATCCACAGGAAGTCGACAGCTCGGCGCGAGGCATAGATAGCGACGGCAAGCGGGCCTGTGAATTCGAGTGCTACGGCAATCCCCAGCGGTACGGTGCGAAGGGACATATAGAAGAGGAAGTTCATGCCGCCCAGCGCCATCCCGTAAATGATCACCGTGCGCAAGGACTTGGCTGTCAGCGTGGCGCGCCATGGGCGTAATAGCACCAGCATGATCACACTGGCGAAAATCAAACGCAGAGCAGTGGTGCCTTGTGCGCCAACAATAGGAAACATGCTTTTGGCCAATGACGCGCCGGATTGGATGGACGCCATGGCGATCAATAGCAGGCCGATCGGAAACAATGCGGTTGCCAGGCTGCGAGGTGGAGTGGTCATTGCGGTAGTTCTTCCGAAGTCATGATCGATAAATACGTGGCGCTATGATGCTTGCCTGTCAGTGAATGAGCAATATATTGCTCAAGTACTGACTTGTAGCTATCTATATAGTGGGAATATCGGGTTTTTGAGGTATTTGATAGAAAAACCGAATAATTGTGTTGACGACAGATTCTGGAAGCCTATAATTCGCCCCACTTCCGGCGCAGTCGAAACGGAAAACTCCTTGGTAAACAATGAGTTACGCAGTTCTCGACAGCAAGTTGCTTCAGTTTATCGAAGCCAAAAGGAAGTTGAAAAAGAGGTGTTGACAGCAGCGTGTAACGCTGTAGAATTCGCCTCCCGCTTACGAGAGATCGCAAGCGCAAGTGGTTGAAGTTGTTGAAGAAATATTCGAAAACTTCTGAAAATAACCACTTGACAGCAAATGAGGCTGCTGTAGAATGCGCGCCTCGGTTGAGACGAAAGATCTTAACCAATCGCTCTTTAACAACTGAATCAAGCAATTCGTGTGGGTGCTTGTGGAGTCAGACTGATAGTCAACAAGATTATCAGCATCACAAGTTACTCCGCGAGAAATCAAAGATGTAACCAACGATTGCTGAGC